>NZ_SAUZ01000041.1 GCF_004022215.1 Paenirhodobacter populi | reverse complement strand
CCTGCTGGACACAAAGCCTTGGCTGACCGAACATATTACGAGCCTGAAGTCGGCAGCTGGGCGCGGCCGAAACTTGGCCGCCCGCCCTGCGGGTCGACGAGGACCGGCTCGTAGCTGCCGGTCACCGGCGGATTGCAGCCCTCGCGATAGCTTCCACTCAGCGTTATACAGCCCGGTCAAAGCGACATGAGCTGCGCTTCGAGCAAAGCTGAAATTGAATGGCACAAGCCTAAGTCACTGGAGCCTCATGGTGCGAAGAGAGCTTTTCATCGCACCATAAACCCGGAGCAGCAGTTCGGGGCCTTCATGGAGGTGAAAAAAGCGGTTTTCCCGCAGGCACCTTATCCGACCTGGACTGCCGTCGGGGTGAACTGGCTTGCGGGTTTTGATGTCGAGATCAAGGTTATCGCCCGCGTTCCATGAACCGGGGGCACGAAAGGCTGATCGTCATCGTGCAACAGCTGACCGCATTGAGATGCCTGACGTCCAGTCGCTGCGACTGTCCCGTGATGGCACGAACCGAGTCTGCTCGGTGCGTTGTTCAATGGCATCGTGGCGCAATGTCGTACCCGACGCGCCCGGCCAATCCTGCCGGTCGGGCACAGTTCTCGCTGCGAGTCCGCATTTCCGAAAGCTGCCGCCCTGACCTGGCGCGGCGAAGGCCCGGTCGACGATGAATCTATGCGGACATTTCTGCCATCGTCGATCGCTCAGCTGCGGTGCACCTGAACCCCGTCAGAGATCCCGGTTGAACGCCTCCAGCGCGGCAAGGGCACGGGTGCGGCCCCGTGCCAGAAGCGGCGCGGTGTCTGCACTTTTCCATTTGGTCGCGCCGGCCCGGGAGGATGGCAGCGTCGCGGCAAAGGCCTGCGCCCCCATACCAGAGAGCCAGTGGTTGCGATAGCGGCTGTCGGGATCGAAGCTGACGGCCTGTTTTTCCGGGTTGAAGATACGGAAGAACGGCGAGGCGTCAGGCCCGCAGCCCGCCACCCATTGCCAGTTCATCGCATTCGCCGCCGGGTCCCAGTCGGTCAGGCTGTCCTCGAAATGCGCAAGACCGATCCGCCAGTCGGTCAGCAGATGTTTCGTCAGCCAACTCGCCACCACCATACGCACGCGATTGTGCATTCGCCCGGTCACCCGCATCTCACGGAGCCCCGCATCGACCAGCGCGATGCCGGTCTCCGCGCGGGTCCAGGCCTGTGCCTCGGGGTTTGAACCTAGCCAGGGAAACGCCGCCCATCCAGAACGCCAGGGTATCTCGGGCATCTGCGGAAAGGCCAGCAGCAGATGCCAGGAGAATTCGCGCCAAAGCAGTTCGGACAGGAATTTCTCTACCCCTGTCGCGAGAGCCGGCTCGACCTTGGCCTGCAGCCCGGCGATGGCCCAGATGCGGCGTGGGCTGATCTCGCCCAAAGCGAGATGTTCGGAGAGGCCCGAAGTCGCGTCGATATCGGGGCGGTCTCGATGGGTCGGATATTCTGGCGCACGGTCCAGAAAATTATCGAACCGCGCAAAGGCCGCCGCCTCGCCCGCGGGAAGACCATGTTCGGCCAGAACCACCGCACCACGATACATGTCCGGCGCAAGGTTCAGATGCTCCGCCCGCAAAACGCCGACAGCAGGCAGCGCCGAAAGGGCGCCGGCCGCGGCAAGGGGCCGATCCGGCCCGGCCAGCCGAACAGCGCGGGCAAAGGGCGTATAAACCCGATAGCTGCCGCCAGCGCCGGTCTTTACCCGCGCGGGATGGATCAGCAAATGGCCTTCATGCAGGTGCAGCCGAACCGGGCCATGCCCAAGCGCGCGGCGGAGAGCTGCCTGAACGGCACGCAAGGCGGGTGTGGGCCAGTCATTCTGATGGATGGAACGCGCCCCGACGCGGCCCGCCAGACCGGGCAAGAGATCGGCCGCCTCGCCCTCGAGCACTGTGATATGCTCGCCCGTCCGGGTCAGCCATGCCGCATCGAAGGCCGCAAGGGCACGCCCGAGCCGCCATCGGCTGGCCGAACCCTGCGCCCGCGTCGCGGCATCGACGATGAAAACCGGCAGGACCGGGCCCTCGGCCCGTGCGGCCGCCAGGGCGGCGTTGTCGTCGAAGCGGAAATCGCGGCAGAGCCAAAGGATCGCGGGTACAGGCATCTCAGGCAGCCCGCGCCGCGCCGTCGGCATGGCTGTATTCGACCTGCACCACATCGGTTCGCCCGGTCGCAAAGGTCGCAGCGCAGCCTTCCAGATAGTAGCGCCAGCAGCGCAGGAATGCCTCGTCATATCCGTAGCGGCGAATGCGTGGCGCGGCCTCGGCCATGCGCGCGGCCCAGATGCGGCAGGTGCGGGCATAATCCTGCCCGAAGGAAAAGCTGCCCCGCAGTTCCAGCCCCGCCTGCGCGCCATGATGGCTCAGGATCGCAGGGCTGGGCAGCATCCCGCCGGGAAAGATATGCTGTCGGATGAAGTCCGAACGCTTGCGATAGATCGAAAATTCCGCATCCGGCACGGTGATCGACTGGATGACCGCCCGTCCGCCGGGGGCCAAGCGCGCTTTCAGCGTGGCGAAATAGGCGGGCCAGTAGCGTTCGCCCACCGCCTCGATCATCTCGACAGAGACGATGTTGTCGTATTGCCCGCCCGCCCGGCGATAGTCCTGCAGGCGGATCTCGGCCCGCCCGTCCAGCCGGGCATCGGCATAGCCCTTCTGCGCAGGCGAAAGCGTCAGCCCGGTGACGTGGCGGCCGGTCTCTGCCGCGCGCTCGGCAAAGCCGCCCCAGCCGCAGCCGATTTCCAGAATACGTTCGCCAGGGGCGAGGCGCGACAGGATGCGGTCGTTCTTTCGCGCCTGCGCGGTTTCCAGATCGTCCGTCCCCTCGAAGAGGGCCGAGGAGTAGCTCATCCCCGGATCCAGCCAGAGGTGATAGAACTCGTTTCCGACATCGTAATGCGCGCGGATGTTGCGCACGGAACCTGCTGTCGAATTGGCGCGCAGCCTGTCGGTCAGGCGAAACCGCAGGCCGGAAAGCCATCCCTGCCTGCCTTGTCCGCCGAGATGATCGAGGTTGCGAATGGCGAGGGTCAGGAGCGCCTCGAGATCCGGGCTGTCCCAGTGGCCCGCAACATAGCTTTCGCCAAAGCCCACATCGCCGCGCCGCGCCAGCGCGGAGAGCAACGCCCAGTTGCCGATATGGAGCACGGCCTCGGGACCGTCGGCTCCGAACCGGTGGTGGTGACCCTCGGGTGTGGTCAGGCTCAGCCGCCCGTATCGGATGCCTTCGAGCGAGGCGAGAAAGCGGTTCTGTAGCAGGCTCATCGGCTGATTTCCTCGGGCGGTTCCGGGGGCAACGGGCGATAGACGACCCCCTTGAGACGCAGGCGCAGTGCCTGCCAGTAGATCAGGGAGAGGATGCGCAGCGCGCCGCCCGGGCGGCGCAGGGCGGCGGCAAGCAGCCCGCTCTGGCGCAGGGGCCGCGGCTTGGCCCGCATCGTGGCGACCAGCCCCTCGTCGCGGTCGATATGGCGGATCCCCACGACAATGTCGGCCGCGCTCACGCTGAAACGGAATTCATAGGACCCGGCAATGTCCTGAAAGGGCGAGACGTGAAACGCCTTGTCGGTCCGCAGCCGGTCCCGCGCCCGGATCGGCGCGAAACGGGGCCTGTGGCACAGATAGGAATGACGTTGGCCGAAGGTGTTGTTGACCTCGGCGATCACGGCGAGCAGGTCGTCGCCGCGCAGGACCATCCAGAAGCTGACGGGGTTGAACCAGAAACCCAGAAAGCGCGGCTGCGCCATCAGCGTCATGGTCATCGTCTCGTCCCGCGACAGCCCCGCCTGCGCAAGCACCTCCCAGGCCCAGGAGGCACCCGTACCCGTCCCCCGACGGCCCCCGTGATCGGCAGGGCGGAAACTGAAAAGGCCGAACCGTCCCAGACGGAAGAGTCCTCGCGGGCGAACCGCCTCGGGCGCCAGCAGCAGATAATCGACCCGATAGCGAAAGGCATGGCGCGCCGCGCCGCGCCGGGCATGGGCCACATCCGACGTCAGGTGAAACACCCCGCCGGCCGCCAGATGGGACACGAGCCCGCCGGTCATCGCCTAGACCTTTGCGGGCAACAGCTGCCGCGCGATCCGCGCGGCGCTGGCGAACCCATCCTCGTGAAAGCCGTTGCGCAGCCAGGCGCCCGCAAACCATGTCTGCCGCGCGCCCTGCATGGCCCGCAGCCGGGCCTGCGCGTCGATTGCCGCCTGATCGAAAACCGGATGGCGGAAGGTGGTCTCGTCATAGATCCGCGCCGGGTCGATCACGGCGCCGGGATTGAGGCTGACGAAGAGCGGATCATCCTCGGGCAGGGATTGCAGACGGTTCATCCAGTAGCTGACGCCTACCGCGCGCCCGGCCCGCGGATCATCCGCGCGGTAGATCCAGGAACTCCAGCAGGCGCGGCGGCGCGGCATGACGACAGGGTCGGAGTGCAGCACTGCGCGGTTATCCTGAAACCGTACCGCGCCGAGGGCGGCGATTTCCTCGGCTGACGGATCGGCCAGCAGGGCGAGCGCCTGATCCGCATGGCAGGCAAAGATCACATGGTCGAAGCTCTCGCCCACGCCCTGGGTCTGGACCGTCACCCCCGCGCCGCTCCGGGATACCGCACGCACCGGGGTCGCCGGGCGCAGGGCCACCCCCCGTGCCGCCAGCGCCGCCGCCAGACGGTTCACATAGGTCACGCTGCCGCCCGTGACCGTCCACCATTGATGCTGGCCGCCTTTGGACATCAGCGCGTGGTTGCCCAGAAACCGCAACAGGGTCTCGGCCGGAAACGCGCCGATGTCATGAGCGGGCGTGGACCAGATCGCCCCGCATATGGGATAGAGGTAGTGGTCGCGGAACCGCGCGCCGAGCCCCAGCTTTGCAATCAGCCCTTCGATGGTCAGATCCGCCCGGCCTTCCGCCGCATGTGCGGCCTGGGCGTTGAAGCGCAGGATGTCGCGGATCATGCGGTGAAAGCCCGGGTGCAGCAGGTTCGAGCGCTGCGCGAACAGCGCATTGGCCGAGCGCAGCGCGAACTCGACCCTGCCGTTCCCCAGCGAGACGCCGAAGCTCATGTCGCTGCGCTGCACCGGCACGTCCAGATCGCGAAACAGCGCCGTCAGATGCGGGTAATTGGCATAGTTGAAGACGATGAAGCCGGTATCCACCGCAACATCCCCCCGCCGCCCGGCCATCACGGTGCGCGCGTGCCCGCCAAGGCGCGGTGAAGCCTCGTAAAGCGTGACCTGATGGTGCCCCGACAGCAGCCAGGCCGCCGACAGCCCGGAAATCCCGCCGCCGATGATGGCGATCTTCTGCGGTGCGCCGCGCGTCAGGTCAAAAGGCAAGTCCGCCTCCTTTATTTCCGTCTGCTCAGGATTACGCAACCGTACGGGCATCGGATCACCCGACCGGCTCGGGAATTGCATTTTTTCCAGCGGGGTGATCTGTTTGGTTCGCGCGGGCGTATTCGACCCATGATGCCAGATGACCGCAGCAGCCAGGATGTGATCACGCAGCGCGATGCGGGCGTCGCTGCGCGATGTACTCACGCCCGGACGACAGCGGAGGAGCGCGGAATTTTGCAAGCCGATACGGCGAACCAGACCGATCCCACGCTGTGGTTGCTGGCCGTTCGCGACCGTCGCGACCGTGCGGCCTTTCTGCGGCTCTTTGAGCATTTCGCACCAAGGCTGAAGGCGATGCTGATGCGCGGTGGGCTGCGTGACGGCAGCGCCGAGGATGTGGTGCAAGATGTCATGCTGGCGGTCTGGCACAAGGCGGCCCAGTTCGATCCCCACCGGGCCGAGGCCAGCGCCTGGATCTATCGGATCGCCCGCAATCGCCGCATCGACCTTGCCCGCCGGAAACCACCGCCCGAGCCCGATGTGATGGTGGAACCGGAAGGGTCCGAGCCCGACGCCGCACAGATCCTCGCTCTCGGGCAGGAGGCAGCGCTTTTGCGCAGGGCGCTCGACGCTATGTCCCCCGATCAGGCCCGCGTTCTGGAACAGGCCTATTTCGAGGATCTGCCCCACAGCCGGATCAGCGAGATGACCGGGCTGCCACTCGGCACCATCAAATCGCGTATCCGGCTGGGCCTGCAACGCTTGCGGCGTGACCTGAACGAGCTGAGGCAGCCATGACCGCCATAACCCATCACGTTTCCGACGAATTGCTCGATGCCTTTGTCACGGGCAGCCTCGCCCATCCTTTCGCCGTGGTCGTCGCGGCGCATCTGTCGCTCTGCGATGCCTGCCGGGCCCGGGCCGAGGCCGCCGAGATGCTGGGCGGCATGCTGCTCGACCGGATCGCCCCCGCCGCTGTCAGCCGGGGCGCGCAGGATCGCGTGATGGCCGCGCTGGACCATGCGCCGCCGGCGCCGCCGATTGCCGGATCGGGCATCTTTCCCGCGCCGGTCATGCAGGCGCTTGATGGCCGGCCCCCGAAATGGCGTATGCTGGGCGGCGGCATCCGCCAGCAGATCCTGTCGGCGGATGCCGACGGATCGTTGCGGCTGCTCTATATCCCGCCGGGGCGCGCAGTGCCCGAACACAGCCATGGCGGGCTGGAGCTGACCCTTGTCCTTCAGGGTAGCTTTTCCGACAGCGAGGGCCGATTTGGCACCGGCGATGTGGAAATCGCGCGTAACGACATCGACCATCAGCCGATCGCCGGGCCCGAGGGTCCTTGCATATGCCTTGCCGCCACGGATGCGCCGTTGCGCTTCCGGGCCTTGATCCCGCGCCTGTTGCAGCCTCTGTTCAGGATCTGACGGCATGGGCTTTGCAGGAAAGACGGTCTGGATCATCGGCGCCAGTGACGGCATCGGCGCGGCGCTGGCCCGCGCCTTGGCGCGAGAAGGCACGCGGTTGATACTCTCGGCGCGCAATCAGGCGGCCCTCGATGCGCTGGCCGATACCTGCGGCGATGCGCGGGTTCTGCCGCTGGATCTGGCCGAGGCGGGGTCCCTGACAGATGCCGTTGCGACTATCGCGCCCGGCACGCTGGATGCGGTGATCTGCACAGCCGCGCTTTACGATCCGGGCCGGGTCGAAGACCTGAACCCCGAGACCGCTGCAAGGCTGGTGAAGGTAAATCTGCTGGGCAGTTTCGAGGTTGCCCGTCTCGCGCCGCCCCTGCTGCGCGATGGCGGGCAACTGGTGCTTTTCGGCTCGGTCGCAGGTTATTTCGGCCTGCCGGGCGGCCAACTCTACAGTGCAACCAAGGCGGCGGTGAACAATCTGGCAGAGACATTGCGGATAGAGCTGGCCCCGCGCGTCGATGTGAGGCTGGTATGTCCCGGCTTCGTCTCGACCCGGCTGACGGCAAAGAACGATTTCTCCATGCCCGCTATCATCACGGCAGATCAGGCGGCGAAGGCGGTCATCCGGGGGCTGGAAGGGCGCGCCTTCGAGCTGAACTTCCCCAAGCGTTTCACATGGACGATCAAATGCCTGCGCGCCTTGCCCTATGCTCTCTCCTTGCGCCTGAGCGCGCGCCTCGGCGTCAGGCCAAGCGACCGCTGAGGGCGGCAACCCCGGCCCAGGCGGCAAAGCCGGTCAGGCAGGTGCCCCACAGCCCGTCGACCACCACCTGTTTCCACGACCAATCCGCAAGCGTGGCGTAATTCGTCATCTCATAGGTGCCATAGCACATCGCGCCGAGCAGGGCGCCGAACACAAGCGCCTGAACCGGCGCTCCCGCCTTCAGCGCAGGCCACGACACGAAGATCAGAAGCCCTGCGACATAGAACATATAGAACACTGCTGCGGGACCAAACCGGAGTGGCGAGGCCAGCAGATGCCCGACATGCGGCTCGAATACCGGGCGGACGATATAGCGGATTCCGACCATATCAAGCCCCAGAAAGGCCGTAGCTGTCACGGCGTAAAGAAGAATGACCTGCCCCATGATCTTCGCTACCCCGCTTGTCTCCACTGGTAGGATTACGGCCTCCGGAGCCATCCGGATCACATTGGACCAACCTCTTCATCACGACTGCGCTCTGGTTTCTCTTTTGCGGCATGACGTCAGGCGCCCGGACCGGACACTCGCGATGAGCATATCCAACGCCTGCTTCCACCCACTGCGCGTCGACCGGTGGGCCTCTCGCCGCAGTCGGCACAGATGACCCAGCAGAGGCATGAACAGAAATGGAGCGTGACGATGACGAACGGCGAGCGTATGAGACAGACGGAAATGGCCCAGAATAGCCGTGGCACGGCGTGCCATCCCGGTGGCACGCCGTGCCACGAAAGTCGCAACCCACTGAAAAAAAAGAAGACTGTGAGCAGTATCACCACCAAAAATGCCGAAAAAAAATACAAAGACTTTAAGGCAACGGGCAGCTTGCTGCGTCAGGTGTGCACTGAACGGGGTAGGAAATGACCTCCCACACCTGCGGGAAGGTTGAACGAGAAACCCGCTGGCTCAAGCGGTTAGCCCGAACTGCCCCGATTTTGTCCTTGCACGCAGCCGGTTTTGGAAAGCGCTTTCCGCGCTGTCCTGAGTGCTTTCCGGGGGTATGCGTGGATTTTGTCCTGACGGAAAGCAGGGACAAATCGACATGGCAAAACCATCGCCTGCCACCTCACGCCAGACCGCCAACCCGCCAGCGCGCCGGACCGCCGCAACGCCACTCCGCCAGCCCGCCGACACGCCGCTGGATTTCATCCTCTGGGACGATGAGGTGCCCAGCCTCGGCCTGCGCAATCGTCTCGGGGTGCAAAGCTGGCTCGTCCAGACCCGGATCGGGGCCCCGTCTCCAGAAACCGACGAAGGAGGTGCGGAAGATGGGGTGGCCCTTGGGGCGCAGCATTTTCTGGTTGACGGGGGAACCGGCGGTTCCCTTCTTTCTTCCTCTGCTCTGCGCTCAAACCCGGGAATGCCGTCAGCCTTGCAGGGGGCGTTCGGCTTGCCCGAATCCCCCCTGCACGCCGCGCCCTTTGAGGCTGGCATCTTCCCGGCGGATCGGATGCCCCCGTTGCCGAGGCTCCCGGCCGGGCGAGGGAAAGCGACGGATCGCGAGGGATGGACTGCTCTATCCAGGAGAGGGGCCGGCTGGCCGCTGAGATGCCTTGTTCCTGCCCGGGCCAGGCTCCGAACGGATCGGGACGCGTTCAGGCCGGCTGACAGCCGTTGCGAAAGCCCGACGCGAAATCTGTTCCGGGACGAGGAGACCCCCTGTCTGTGCGTCTTGATCCCCTTTCGGCGAGGCTGAACTCCGGACCGGACCTGGTCGGCGAGCGATCCAATCAGGGACCGGCCATGACGAATGGCTCTCGGCAGAGATCGAGGCGGACGGTCACCCTTGAGGGTCGCGGGCCCGCGTGAGGATCGTCACCCGAACGGGCGGAGACGGCGGCCGGCTCCGGTCCGGGCCTCTTTTGGCCCGGACTAGAGCCGGGCCTCGCACCTGTGCGAGGTCACGCCCTCAGTGGAGAGGAAGCCCGGTGGCGTAAACACGCAGGAGAAGTTCAGGAGGACGCCATCATTCGCGCGTGCCTGCCCCCGTCGTGTGCCCTTGAGAAGCAACGCGTTCCAGGATCCGACATGCAATGCCCTGCGCTGTCAGATGAAGGTCGCGAAAGTCCGGTCTGGCCATCAGCCGGCCCATGATGGTTTTCGCGAAGTCCGGGTTCATCGCACGGGCGACCTTCAACGCCGCCCCGCTCGCTTCGGCGAGAGGCAGAAGCGACTCCACAATCGCATCCTCGCCAAGGGCATGCGCTGCCGCAGCGATGTCGAACATGTCGCGCGGCTGCAGACTTGCACCTCGAAAGACGATCTTCTTGCCGATGATCTCGGCGGGGGTCTCCCGACTGATTACCCGGCCGTTGACAACAGCGCGCTCGCTCGGACGAGCACTGACCGGAGCACAACAAATGAAATCGATCTCCCCGATACCGTCGAAGGCGATTTTGAGCGCCCTCGTTCCATCTGTCTCATAGGCGCTCGGCACAAGCGTCAGATCGAAACCCTGAGTTTCCGGGTTCAGAAAGGGAAGATATTGGGCGTCACTGATGAAGAGGTCGATGTCATGGCTGTCACGGTGGCCGATCTGCAGCATCAGCGCAGTGCCGCCACCGAAGGTCCAGTCATCCATGCCAATGCCGAGATCATTCGCCTGGTCGATGATCGCTATCGCCTGATCGAAAAGCTCAGACCACCGGCTCGGATTGGGCGTATTCATCAGACCGCGAGGGCGAGCCTGTAACCGGCCAGATCGGAAAACTTGTGTGCCACCAGAGCGACCAGACCGGCATCGACACCCATCTCGGCAATGAAGGCATGTTGCAGCTTCGGCGAGACTTCGGACAGGAACGCGAAAGCCGCCTGATCGCAGGCGACAGCGCTCTCAGGGTCGGCGATGCTGACCGCCAGCTGGGTAGGCGTCACCGCCACGCCATAGGGCGCGTTCACAGTAGCCATGACCTGAGATACGACGGGCGGCATTTACCTGACCTGTTTGTGACGGAGACCCTTCCTAAATAGTCCAGAGCCGTAAATAAATCAATGCGGCGTCGGAACCCGCTGCCGCCGAGGGTCTCCATCTCAAATCCGCGCAGTGACCTGCTGCATCACCGACTTCATTCAGGCCAGTGCCTGCCTGCCATGCAGGAGGAGCACGTCTGGATGCTAGTCCCGCCCTCTGACGGGCTTGCTGATGGCTACACCCTGAAGCGGGCAACACAGAACTCACGATGATTTTCCCCGCCCGGATTGATCCGGACGGGGCCGAGACCGGAGATCAGTTGTCGCCGCTGGTCTGACGCTGCGGGCGGGACCAGATCAGGCTGTAGCCATCGGCGCTGTCCTCGTCGTCGAGCAGGCTGGCGAAGATCGTCGCGCTGAAGGACGGATCATCGAGCTTGAGCGACAGGAAGGGCCGGCCGTCCTGCGAGACCTTGGGCCAGGCCGCGCCGATCTCGACCCGGCCGGCATAAACGCGATGGCTGGGGGCGTTCTCGCCGGTGACGCGGGTCTCGGGAACGATGCGCACGTTGCGCTGCAGTTCCAGGGTGGCGACGGCGCCAGTGTATTCGTCGCCGGTGGCGGATTTGCGGAAAGTGCCGATGGTAGCCATGATGTTCTCCTCGATGGCGATTTCGGGCCGCCCCGTGCGGCCTCGATGGCGATCGTCCGCCCGATGCCCGTGGTCGACGCACCCGCCGGGCCTACCCGGCGGGCCTGATGGCACAGGAGGAACTTTCTTGTCTTCCGCGAGGAATGGCGGCCGCGAGCGGCCGCCAGGGGAAGAAAGTTCTGACGTCGCCATTGCGTCGAAGCCGCGGGTCTTCGGGCAGATCAGCCCATTGCAGAGGCCACACAGGGCGGCAGAGGGTCAGCCGCATCGAGGGAGCGCAATGACGCAACCTTGCGACTTCCGTGTTCCGCCAGGCAAAGACCTGCACATCGTCGCGCCCGCCGGGCTGCCAGCGAGCTGCGTCCATCCCCCCCCACCGCCGCGGGTGAAGCCACCGTTCCGTCCATGCGGAAACCGGGTTCGGGAGATGCCGCACCCTGTGCCAGGAACCTCGCGGACCGCCCCCCTGCCCGGCATCACCAGGACATTCGTCACAGGGGGCAGGCCAAAGGCAATGCCTGGTCCGGAGAGAAGTGTCAGTTCGGAAAAATTCCGCCGCGGTAAAGTTGTCCCTGACCGGCGGCCATGGGACGAGGTTGTCATCTAATCGCATGTCATTTTGCAAGACCTTTCTGCTTGGTGCGGGACATCGTGTGCCGGGAACAGTGTCATCTTCGCGGTCGGCATTTGCCGCCGCATGGTGGGGCTTCGCGAAGAACCCTCCAATGTGTGAAGCCCATGCATCGACCTGGACGCAGCGGATGGTGCAACAGCCTCGGCGGGATGGTTCTGGTCACGTTCCGGCAGGGACGCCTCGGTCGCGTCGAAAGGCCGATGCGTCTCGGTTGCGGGTCAAACCATTGGTTCGGCTTGCCGCTGGAAGGTCTGGGCTGATTTCAGCATCGCATGCATGATGACGGCCAGCTTGCGCGCGACAGCGATGGCGGCACGCTTGAATCCGATCCGTTCACGCAGCTTCAACCCCCACGTTCTCAACGCGCTGTCGGCACTGGTGCGGGTCAGCACCACGGTCGCGGCCTCATAGAGCAAACCTCGCAGATGGGCATCGCCACGTCGCGAGATATGTCCGTCATAATCGACCTCGCCGGACTGGTAACGGCGCGTGGTCAGCCCGAGCCAGGCACCGACAGATCGGGACTTCCGGAAGTTCTCTGGATCTTCGATGCCCGTGATGAAAGACGTCGCGGTGATCGCTCCGATGCCGGGGATAGACATCAGCCGCTGGCAGGCCTCGCTGCGCCGGGCGAGGTCCAGCAGTTGGCGCCCAAGTTCAGCGGCGCGACCCCGGACGGTGATCCAGGCCTCCAGCAGCGGCAGCAGGACATGTTCGAGACCGCGATGCCCGGCAAGGAGTCGCCGGACCTCGGCTTCGAACCGGCCTCCTTTTGCTCCGGGCACGATCAGCCCGAAGGTCTTCATCAGTCCGCGGATCTGATTGGAAAGCTCGGTCGAGACCCGAACCAGGCGCCGGCGGGCCGCGACCAGCGTGCGCACCAGCATACTGTCGTAACCCTTCACGCGGACCTTGCGGTAGAAGCCGATCTCGGCCAGGTGGGCCAGGCCGTCGGCATCATTGGCATCGGTCTTGTTCGGCGCCATGTCGAGCGCGGCCTTGGCATGTCTTGCGTCGATGCAGATCGCCGGAAGCCCTTCGGCGCTGAGGGCATGAAAGAACCAGACCGACAGCGGGCCGGTCTCGAACACGACCCGCTTTGCCTCTGGCGCGCGCCGCCGCAGAACCGCCGCAATTGCGCCGGGATCCGAGGCGCATTTGCCGCGCCAGACCCGTTGGCCGTCCCGGCGCACGGAAATCGCCGTCTCTTTCAGGGATACGTCCAGACCGGTATTGTCACACATGGTTGTTCTCCATCCGATGTCTGGGCCCGGTGTCCATCATGAGCCCGTATCTGCATCCTGGCGGAGAACAACCACCGGCTTAAAATCCGCAAGGCACTACGGTTCGGGGCGACGCGCTCCCGCGATTACACCATGTGTCAAAACTCAGTTCCCGCAGCGCACTGGAGAATATAATTCTACGAAATGGCCTAACAGAAGTCCCCGGAGGAATTTCATTCTGCAGCGCTGTCACAAACGCAAGTTTTGACACAGCCTCGGCCGAATCTGACCTCAGTTCTCCGACTTGGCTTGGCTCTTCTGCAGTTCCGAGATCAGACTGTCGATCCGGCGCTTGCGCTCCTCGGCCTCGGCGATCAGCGCATCGACCGCGTCGCGTTTCCCGGCCAGCAGACCGATCGCTTCCGCGCAGGAGATCGGATGCGGGCCGGAGCGGACCTCGACGCTGGCGATCTCACGCAGAGTGAAACCCAGACCCTGCGCCTGTTCGATGAAGCGCAGGAGCGCGATCAGGTCCTCGGGGTAATCGCGATAGCCGTTCGGACCACGCGCGGCAGGGGCGATGATGCCGCGCTTTTCGTAGAACCGGATGCGCGAGGTCGTCACTCCGGCCGCATTGGCAATCTCGCCGATCTTCATTCTGCCCCCTAACCTTCAACCTAGGTTCAAACCCTATATCCCGATGCGACACGACAAGAAAGGATCGCGCCGCATGCCGGATACGCCCCAATCCCCCTTGTTCCAGCCGCTTCACCTGCCGAACGGTCAGATCATCCCGAACCGCATCGCCAAGGCGGCGATGGAGGAGAACATGGCCGACCTGTGCCACCTGCCG
Organism: Paenirhodobacter populi; assembly: GCF_004022215.1. GTDB lineage: Bacteria > Pseudomonadota > Alphaproteobacteria > Rhodobacterales > Rhodobacteraceae > Rhodobacter > Rhodobacter populi. The sequence continues at coordinate 6,289 of NZ_SAUZ01000041.1, read as the reverse complement.
GGCGAAAGCCTGCGCAGACTTTACCGGCGATGGGCGGAAGGCGCGGCGGGGATGCTGCGCGGGCGACGGGCGACGACGCATCGGAACGCGCATGATTTCCTTGCCCGTTTCGGCGCCATTCCGGTCGAGGGGCGGGTCGTGCGGGATGGCCCACTGATCACGGCGGGCGGAGTGACTTCGGGGATCGACTTCGGGCTTGCGGTGATCGCCGAACTGCTCGGGCAGGCCGAGGCGGAAACCGTGCAGTTGTCGCTCGAATACGCCCCGGCACCGCCGTTTCAGGCGGGAACCCCGGAGACCGCGCCTGTCGCCGTGCTTTCCGCGGCCCGGGAAAGATCTGGTGCCATCACGGCACGCGCGCGCGGCCATCCTCGACCGGATCAGCGCGGCGCAGGCCTGATCCGGTCGTCCTTCCCCTTTCATCCGGTTGCCACAGCCCCGGCCGGGAACCTTGCGCGATAGACAGAGGGCGGCAGGCCCATCGCCGCCCGGAAATGCTCGCGGAAGTTCGTCGCACTGCCGAGACCGCAGAGCGCGGCGATTTCGCCGATGGAGCGCGTGGAGCCTTCGAGAAGCTCCCTTGCCAGTGTCAGCCGTTCGCGCAGCAGCCATTCCCCCGGCGCCAACCCGGTCGCATCGCGGATATGACGCTGAATGCTGCGCGGGCTGACATGCGCCTCTGCCGCCATGCGCGCGATGCTCCAGTCCTCGTCCAGATGCGCCCTGATCCTGTCGAGCAGTCCCGCGACATGCGTGCCCGAGGGGGTCGGCAGGGGGCGCTCGATGAACTGCGACTGGCCGCCATCGCGGTGGGCCGCGATCACCAGACGCCGCGCCACGCTGTTCGCGGCCTGTGCGCCATAATCGCGGCGCACCAGATGGATGCACAGATCGAGCCCCGCCGAACTGCCGGCCGAGGTCATCACCGCCCCCTCATCGACGTAAAGCGCATCCGGCAGAACCGTGATCTTCGGAAACCGGGTGGCGAGCCGCGCGGCGTGATGCCAGTGCGTCGTGGCCCGTTTCCCGTCGAGCAGCCCGCATTGCGCCAGCACAAAGGCTCCGCCGCAGATCGAAACGATCCGCGCCCCCGCCGCATGGGCATCGCGCAAGGCCGACAGCAGCCCGGCAGGCGCGGGCTCGTCCACGCCCCGCCAACCGGGAAGGACAACCGTATCCGCCCGGGGAAGCAACTCCAGACCGCCATCCGGTTCGACCCGCAATCCGCCTGCCGCGTGGATCGGGCCAGGCTCCGCGGCGACGGTCATGCAGCGATACCAGCTTTCGCCCATCTCCGGCCGGGACAGGCCGAAAACCTCGAAGGCGCAGCCGAACTCGAAGGTGCAGAGCCGGTCATAGGCCAGAATGGCGACGGTGTGCTCGGGGTGCTTTGGCATGATCCTTGTGATAATGGCCGATCCGGCCGCTGGCAATCCCGGCTGCCGACCGTCACTATCCCGCGCATCAGAGACAGGAGGCTGCGATGAAACTGATCGGCATGCTGGATTCGCCCTATGTGCGACGGGTTGCCATTTCGCTGGCGGAGCAGGGTCTGACGTTCGAGCACGATCCAATCTCGGTGTTCTCGGGGTTCGCGGCGTTTGCCGCGATCAACCCGGTGGTGAAGGCACCGACCCTGATCACCGATGAGGGGATCGTGCTGATGGAGTCGACGCTGATCCTGGAACATGCCGCGCTGCTGGCGCCGGATGTTCCACTCGCGCCGGCGGGCATCCGCGATCACGCCAAGTCGCAGCGGATCATCGGCCTTGGGCTGGCCGCCTGCGAAAAGGCGGTGCAGATCGTGTATGAGCACAACCTGCGCCCGCCGGAAAAGCGTCACGCGCCCTGGATCGACCGTGTTCAGGGCCAGCTCGCCGCGGCGCTGCGCCTGCTGGATCAGGAAATCGGAACCACAACGCCGTGGATTTTCGGCCCACGGATGCTGCAGGCGGATATCACCAGCGCCGTCGCCTTCCGCTTCGTGCGGGAGATGCTGCCCGAGATGGTCCGGGCCGGCTCCTTTCCAGCGCTTGACGGGCTTTCGACGCGCGCTGAGGAAACCGGAGCATTCCTGCGCTTTCCTTTCCGCTGATGACCAAGACGTCTGAGCCGAGGAATACACTCGACCGGGGGACCCGTTTCTCACCTCCCTTTCTCCGGGCAGATGCAAGAATTCGATCATGATCTGCGCCAGATTGGTCCGATGGCGCGCGAGGTGCGTCTATCCGTTCCTCCATACGCGTTTTCAATGACAGGGCGACCCGGATCGGGGATTGCCCAGCCGAAACACTGTGGCGACCAGCGTTTTTCGCGCGTTTAAGAGCAGGATCCGGGTGGTTTCGACGCGCGGAAAGGATTGATCTGCCTCGGTGATCCATCCCAAGAGGCTATCGTTGAATACGTCCGCGCCCTCCCTCCCCGCCAGCTTCCATCGCATCGGCTGGTCCAATCTTCTGGCTCAATTCTCCGAACAGATCGCGCTCGCGGCGGCTCCGCTTGCTGCCGTTCTGTTGCTGTCGGCTGGCCCGTCCGGGACCGGATGGCTGCAGACCGCACAGACGCTGCCCTTTCTTCTGCTCTCCATTCCGGCCGGTCTCGTGGTGGACCGCGCATCGCGGCGGTCGCTCATGGTGGGATCGGAGCTGCTGCGTGCGCTGTCGCTCGCTTCGATCGTCGCGCTCCTTGTCGCTGGCGCCCTGAACCTGCCCCTTCTGGCCCTGCTCGGTTTCCTCGGGGCGATCGGCACGGTTTGCTACAGCGTCGCCGCCCCTGCCCTCATTCCGTCGCTCGTTCCGCGCGCGCAGCTTGCGGCCGCCAATCACTGGCTGGAGCTTGCCCGCAGCGCCGCCTACACCGCCGGTCCGGCGCTCGGCGGCGCGCTTGTGGGTTGGACCGGCGCGCCCGCCGCTTATGCGCTGGCGACCGTTCTTTCGCTGCTGGCGGTCCTGTATCTCGCCGGCCTTCCCCGCGAAGAAATCCTGCCGAAACAGAAGCGCGATCTGACCCACGATCTCAAGGAAGGTGCCGGTTTCATCCTGCACCATGATCTCCTGCGGCCCATTCTTGTGACTGCGATCTTCTTCAACACCGGCTGGTTCATCCTTCAGGCGATCTATGTCGCCTATGCGGTGCAAAACCTCGGCATGACCGCGGCAGAGGTCGGGGTGACGTTGGGCATCTATGGCGGCGGCATGATCCTCGGGGCCGTGATCGCCCCCGCCCTTGCCCGCCGAGTTTCTTTCGGAACCACGATCCTGCTCGGTCCGATCGGCGGCTTCGGCGCGGCGGTCATCATGCTGCTGACGCTATGGCTGCCATCGGTATGGATGGCGGGCCTGAGCTTCTTCCTGTTCGGCGCAGGCCCGATCCTGTGGACGATATCAACCATGACACTGAGGCAGGCTGTGACACCGAACGCCATGCTCGGCCGCGTCTCGGCTTTCATCATGACGGCGACATTCGGGGCGCGCCCCATCGGAGCGGCCATCGGGGCGGTGATCGCCGCCCATCATGGTGTGGCGGCGTGCCTGACGGCGGCGGTCGGCTGCTTCCTGATTCAGTTTCTGGTGATCATCGCCTCCCGCGTGCCGAGACTGCGGGAATTACCCGAGGCGAGTGTTCCAACCTCATGACCGTTTGACAGGATCGAAGTGACACTCACCGCCCACGCCCGACCTCGACACCGCGTGAAGAGGCTCGAACCCGATCCATGAGGTGAACGTCCCGTAGCCCGGCTGCGATGCCACCGCCGATCACCTGTTCGTGTGTGCCGCATTGCGCAACAGAACTGTCATATTCCAGTCCTAGCGTCCAAGCATCGCACAATATCGTGGGAAACCCTCCAATGAAACATTCGCTGACCATCAGCACCGCACTGGTTGCGGGGCTGCTTGCCGTGTCGCCCGCTCTCGCCTGGCAGGCCGTCGCGCCGGCCCAGATCGCACCCGTCGCGGATACCGTCACCCCGGCCAATGCCGACCCGGCCTATCGCGGACTGCTCGACGATGCGACCAAGGGGTTGATCGCGGCGCTGGACGCCTCGGCGAAAGCGCCGCTGACGCAGGAGAACGTCGACAAGGCGAAACAGGGCGCGCCCTACGCCGATACCGACTGGCTCAAGGCAAGCGGCTATGAGATCCCGGTCAAGGAGTATCAGGACGCCGACATCAAGGTGCTTTCGTCCTTCACTGTCCTGCCGCGCTGGCAGCTTGCCCGGTCCGAGATGACCGTGACCGAGATCAACCACGGTGCCGCCCCCGCCCAGCAGGACCATGCGCTGTATGATGCGGATGGCATCTCCTACCTGTTCTTCCTGCCCGAGGCGCTCGGTCCCAAGCTCGGCCATGCCTTCCTCACCGCCTATGAAAACGGCGAGATCGGCAAGGCCGCCGCGCTGATCAAGATGAGCGAGGTCAGCACCTCCGCAGCGAAGAGCTATTTCAACTATCCGCGCCCCTTCCTGATCGACCAGAACACGATCCGGCTGGTTCCCGATAACGCCGTGACCAGGACCGGCGAGCCCTATACCGCCACCGCCGGTGCCTTCCCGAGCGGGCATACCAACACCGGCTATACCGATGCGCTGCTGCTGGCTGAGATGCTGCCCGAGCGGTTCACCGCGCTGGTCGACCGCGCGGCGGGCTACGGCTATTCGCGTGTCGTCCTGGGCGTGCACTATCCGCTCGACGTGATGGGCAGCCGCATGGTGGTGGAACGCAACGTCAGCGCACTGCTGAACGACCCGGCCTATCAGAAGCTGTTCTCCGAAGCGCGCGAGGAACTGCGCACGGCGCTGGAAAAGGAATGCGGCACCACGATCGCGCAATGCGCGGCAGCGGGGATGACCGCCGCGGATCCCTGGGCCGCGGCGCCGATGCGGGAGTTCTACAACTTCACCATGACCTATGACCTGCCACAGAGCGGCGAGGCCGGCGTCGCGATGGATGTGCCCGAGGGCGCGGAGGTTCTGCTCGCCACGCTGTTCCCGAACCGCTCCGCCGAGGAACGGCGCGAGATCCTGAAGCAGACGGCGATCGACTCGGGCTATCCGCTCGACTCAACCGATCCGGCATCGGGCTTCTGGCAGCGCATCGACCTGCACGAAGCCTCGCTGGCCAAATGACGGCCGGGCTCCATTCTCCACCGCCGCGACCCTGCCGGTCGCGGCGGCATCTTGAAGGATTCATCCAGGCTGCCCCGTATCGGAATGAGCATGATCCTGCGGATCATTTCATCGTTCCGAATGGACGTTCTCGTAGGGACATGACCAAACTTTAGTCCAGATCTGCGGGCAGGACCTCCTCCGGGATGTTCTGGTAGCAGATGCCTGTTAGTTACGTCCGGGCTTATCCCGCAGCAGTGGCCGAGGCCTGGGTGGATGGCCATATCCATGCCTTCGCGTTCTTCGGCGCGGTTCCGCAGTCTGTGCTCTACGACAACGACCGGTGCCTGGTGGCGAAGATTCTGCCGGACGGAACGCGCAAACGCGCCTCGCTGTTCAGCGGATTTTTGTCACATTACCTGATCCGGGATCGTTACGGCCGTCCGGGCAAGGGCAACGACAAAGGGAATGTCGAAGGACTGGTGGGCTACTCGCGGCGCAACTTTATGGTGCCAATGCCTGAGTTTGCCACCTGGGACGCGTTCAACCTGTGGCTGGAGGAGCAATGCCGCAAGCGTCAGCGCGAAGTCCTGCGCGGCGAAAGCGAGACGATCGGTGAGAGATTGCAACGTGACCTTGCTGCGATGCGCCCCCTCCCGGCCGCGCCGTTCGATGCCTGCGATCAGGACAACGGTCGGGTCTCGTCGCAATCTCTGGTGCGCTACAAGACCAATGATTACTCGGTGCCGGTCGCGCACGGCCATCAGGATGTCTGGATCCGGGGCTATATCCATGAGGTGGTGATCGGCTGCCGGGGCGAGGTGATCGCCCGCCATGCCCGGTGCTGGGATCGCGACGAACTCGTCTTCGACCCGATCCATTACCTTCCGCTGATCGAGCAGAAGATCAATGCGTTGGATCAGGCGGCGCCGTTGCAGGGCTGGGACCTGCCGGAGGAGTTCGCCACTTTGCGCCGCCTGATGGAGGTGCGGATGAACCGACAGGGGCGGCGCGAATATGTCCAGGTCCTGCGGCTCCTGGAGGCCTTCGAGCTTGCCGATCTGCGTGTCGCTGTAACGCAGGCCCTCCGGATGGGGGCGCTCAGCTTCGATGTGGTGAAGCATCTTCTCCTATGCCGGGTGGAACGCCGACCGCCACGACTGGACCTCGACTGCTATCCCTACC
>NZ_SAUZ01000004.1 GCF_004022215.1 Paenirhodobacter populi | reverse complement strand
AGGCAGTGAGGGCCTGAAAGAGGGGGTCAAACCGCGTCCTGCAGAAATCCGCCCCGCAGCTGATCATCCACATCCTCCAAACAGTGTGAAAGGGCATCTGCGATGAGTTTCCACACAGCCTAAGCCCGAAGGGGTCGTTCAGGTGCCACGCTGCCAAATTGAAAATACGTGATGGGTTACAAAAAGCCAAATATGAAACAGTATTGCGCAAACGCTCCACACGCCGATTACGAGTGACAATGCAAAGGGTCCGGCAACGTCTTTTTGCTCAAAGACCCACAATGCCCATAGGTACCCGGCAACAAAACCGCCAACCTGGATGACGTTGAAAATCCGGACGCAACTGTGCTTCAGCCCGAGCCACACATCGAAAGCAATGACCAGTCCGCACAACGGCAAGGTCCAGCCTCTAGTGGCGCGCATGAGCATTTCACCCCAATAAATCAGAGGCATGGAAACTGTTTCTGGCAGCAAGGCAATGGGGTCCATGTTTCACTCATCCTGAGAGACAACACTCCTTGATCATCCTGTCACGTTACCCCCCTCGCAGCAATCGGAGGTTTCGTCCCGTTTAGCTGCCGCGGATAGCTCGCTCCCGCCCGGCCATGCTTTCAAGTCGGTAGAATCAGCGCCGCTGGTTTCCCTTCGCATTGGTATTTTCATCCTATGTTCACCACCAGTTTGCCGAAATGTCCTGCATCACGAAGCGCATTATAGGCGGCTTCAGCTTCTGCGAACGGAAAGACCTGATCGACCTGCGGCTTGATGCCGGTTCTCACCAGGGCGGCGAGTGTGGCGACCGGCCCGACATAGATCCCTTGCAGCGTGATCCGCTTTTCCAAAATCGCCCCTGTATCGATATGGCCGTCAAAGCCGGTCAGCACGCCCATGAGAGAAATACGCCCGTCGAACCGGGTGGCCTTGAGCGTCTGGCTGAGCGTCGCGGGGCCTGCGACATCGACCGCAAGGTCAGCGCCGACACCGTCCGTCAGACGGAGCACTTCGTCCTCCCAGGCCGGAGTGTGGCGATAGTTGATCATGCCATCCGCCCCGAGCGCGCGGGCACGCTCAAGCTTTTCGTCGGAGCTGGAGGTGATGATGACACGGGCACCCGCCAGTTTCGCGAGTTGAAGGGCGAAGATCGAGACGCCACCCGTTCCGAGCAGGAGGACCGTTTCACCTGGCTGCAAGGGCCGCCGCTCGAACAGGGCCGAAAACGCGGTCACCCCGGCGCATGGCAAGGTCGCGGCCTCTTCGAAGGTCATCGTATCGGGAATGCGCACGATACTGTTCGAGGGAACGACAATACGTTCCGTCAGGACGCCGTCCATCGTCTGGCCACCAAGACTTGTCGCCTTCTTGGCGGGAGTGATCGGACCTTCCACCCATCCGGGCATGAAGCCGATCACGACGCGATCGCCGACCTTCCAGCCGTCTACACCTTCGCCAACGGCAGATACGATGCCCGCCCCGTCGGAGAGCGGAACAACGTCCTTGAAGTTCCGGGCAATAACCAGGTCCCGGTAGTTCAGCGAAGCGGCGCGCAGATCGACGGCGACCTCGCCTTTTTCCGGTGGACGCACGTCACCCTGAGTGAGTTTGAGGCGAGGGTTTTCGTTTCCGGTCAGAATGTATCGCTGCATGCGGAGTGTCTCCTTTTCAGGGACCCACCATAGGGGTACAAGTCATATCTATGAAGTACACACAAATTACGCATGTAGTATCATGAATGATAGTACCCCCATCAAGCGCACACGCCGGCGGGCTGACAAGACAGGCTGTGCGGTCGAGGCAACCCTGTCGGTCATCGGCGGCATCTGGAAGCCGGTGATCCTGTTTCACCTGCTGGAAGGAAAGCTGCGCTTCAACGCGCTCTGTCGGCTTGTTCCCGCCGCTACCCCGCGCATGATGACACTGCAGTTGCGCGAACTGGAGGCGGATGGGGTCATCAACCGGATCGTCTACCCCGAGGTGCCGCCGAAGGTGGAATATGAACTCACCGCGTCAGGCGTTTCCCTTGCCCCCGTCCTGATAGCGATGCGGGATTGGGGGGAGCGACTTCAAAGGAACGACGAAAGCTGTCAGCCGGATTGAGGCCAAGTCAAACCGCAGCTCAGGGACTTCAAGGGAAGCACATCAGCTTCCTGTGCATCCAGCGCTGGCGTCGCTCAGGCAGGTTTCGAACGCTTGATGAATGACAATCTTGACAGATGCTGCGCAGACCGAAGAGATAGACTGATCTATCTCTTTTGAAGTTTGACATGCCCCGCCCTGACAAACGCCAGCATCTTGTCGATACCGCCTACGCCTGCTTCAAGCGGGAGGGATTCCATGCCATCGGAATTGATCGCATCATATCCGAAGCCGATGTGGCCCGGATGACGCTCTACCGGAACTTCCCGTCAAAGGACGATCTGATCCTGGAAGTCCTCGACCAGAGGGCCGAACGCTTTGATGCGCAACTCGACAGACTGGCCGAGGCGCCAGGACCGGCGCGCATAAAACTGGCTGCGATCTTCGACTGGTATGAGATTTGGGTGAAACGGAAGAATTTCCACGGCTGCATCTTCGCTCATGCTATCGCTGAATACGGCGACGCGGAGAACCCGGTCCACCAGCGCGCGGTCGCGCAAAAGATGCATCACCAGCAGATGATGGCCGCTATCCTTCGGACCGAAGTAGCTGAAAACCGTGCAGATTTCCTTGCATCGGCGCTGCTGATGTTGATTGAGGGGGCAGTTCTGATGGCGCATGCCGGTCAGGGTGCAGCCGCCATGATCACCGCGCGCGCTGCGGCCATGGCGCTTCTGGCGGCCGAAGGCATCACCCCATGACAACAACCGTCATCGCGCTGGCGCTGTTCGCCGCCATTCTCCATGCCACGTGGAACGCATTTCTGAGATCCGGTGCAGACCGGCTCTGGACTATCACGGTGATGAGCCTGTCGATGGTCATCGTCGCGGTGCCCTTTGCCTTTGTGCTGCCCCTGCCACCTGCTGCGGCATGGCCCTGGCTGATCGGCTCGTCGCTGCTTCAGGTTGGCTATTGCTGCTTTCTGGTGCGGGCCTACCGGTATGGCGACCTCGGCCAAGTCTATCCCGTTGTGCGCGGCAGTGTTCCGATTCTGGTTACCCTGGGCGGCTATCTGTTCCTGTCGGAACAGCTTCCGCCTGTCGCGCTATTCGGCATTGGGCTGATCGCGGGCGGGATCATGGCCCTTTCCTTAGGGAAGGGTCGGGCCTCGCTGACATCGCTCGCCTACGCAGTCCTGACAGGCCTCTTCATCGCGGCCTACGCCACAGTGGATGCTCGAGGGGTGAGGATCGCCGGACATGCGGGCAGCTATGCCGTGTGGATCTACATTCTCTACGGCAGCCTGATGGTCCTGACCTTCCTGGCGATGCGCGGCAGCTTGCAGATCGATCCACGTGCACCGGACACTTGGAAAGCGATTGGCGGCGGCATGGTCTCGCTATTGGCCTATGGCGCGGTGTTGGCCGCATTTGCGCTCGGCCCTGCGGGGCCGATCACCGCACTGCGCGAAACCAGTGTGATTTTCGCAGCCCTGATCGGATGGGCGTTTCTTGGGGAACACCTGACCCAGAGGCGCTTGTTTGCATGTGTGGTGGTCGTCGCCGGTGCGATCTGCGTGGGATATGCCCGCTGACAATTCTGTTCCATTGCCGCTGGTCTCTCAGTGCGAAATTTGAAGTGCTTGACGGCTATTCAGATCAGCTCTGGCCAAGGGCCGCAACAACTCTGATTTCGACCACGGCACCTTCCCTGCGCAGACCGGCGACCTCAACTGCGGTCCAGGCAGGGTATGGATCTGATACGTATTCTGAACGGATTGCGCAAAACCTGCCGAAATGCTCCCTCAAGCCGATGTGGTAGGTGGTCATTTCGACCACAGAATCAAATTCCAATCCGGCTTCGCGCAAAACGGCGACAATCTTGTCAAACGCCTGCCGGAACTGATCCTCCAGCACCTCAGGCATGGTACCATCCGCACAGCTTCCGGTCATACCTGTTACAAAGACATGATCGCCGGATATGATCCCCGGGGACAGCTTGAGCCGATCCGCAGTTGTCCGCGCGCGCGCCGGAAAGAGTGCTCTCCGCTCCATGTTGCCCTCGCTCACCTTGATACGTGTCAGAGTGCGTGACTGGTGCAGCACCCGTCAATGACAGTTGCTCGGACGACCAATTGTCCTCAGCACGACTCACACTCTCAGTTTCATGCTTGCGGCTGGTACTGGCGATCACAGTCGCCTGCCGGCGCACTTCATCCGTGAAACCGCATCTGCCAGTCCCGGGGCCCTACCCCTAAGCGACGCAGGAAGACCCTGCGCATCGTCTCCGCTGAACCAAACCCACAGTTGCGCGCAGCGGCTGCGACCGATGTTCCCGACTCCAACAGGCCCTGTGCCCGCTCCAGACGAATAATCTCAACCGCCTCGGCCGGGGTACGGCCGGTGCGCTGCCGATAATGACGGGCAAAGGATCTCAGGCTCATCCCTGCCTGCTCGGCCAGAATGTCGAGGGTCAGCGTGCGCCTCAGGTTTTCCGAGATCCAGGCGTGGAGCTCCGAGAAACGGTCGTCCACCCCCTGAAGCTCCAGTGGTGCACTGAACTGTGACTGCCCGCCCGGCCGCTTCAGGAACACTACGAGCTCACGTGCAACAGCGAGAGCCAGCTTCCGGCCGTGATCCTCTTCGACCATGGCGAGTGCGAGATCGATTCCAGCAGTAACGCCTGCCGATGTCCAGATCGTCCCATCCCGCACGAAGATCGGATCACGTTCCAGCCGAACCTTCGGAAAACGCGCGGCGAACTCGTCGCAACGATGCCAGTGCGTTACGGCCCGTCGTCCATCAAGCAAACCTGCTTCGGCGAGCAGAAAAGCCCCGCTGCAGACCGAAGCCATCCGGCGGACACGGCTGGCACGTTGCTTTGCCCAGTCAATCAGCGCGGGACGTTTGCAGGCGATGCTTACACCGCTGCCACCCGCTACGATTGCGGTGTCCGGAGCGGGCCTGCTGTCGGACAGGAGCTGGCACCCGAGTGTGATCCCGGAATTGCAGGTCACCTCCCCTGCCTCCGCAACCAGCGCAACCTCATAGGGCGCAGGCTTCCCAGCCAACATATTTGCCGAAGCGAATACCTGCGCCGACCCGGTAGCATCAAGCACTTGGGCATCGGGAAAGACAAGAATCTCGATTTGTCGTGACATCGATTTTGGCCGAAACTGAGGGTCGATTGGCATTCATGCCAAACTTTTTCCTGCAATGCTTTCCGGGTCAAGACAGGAGATAAACCATGACATTGCGTTTCGGCATTCTCTGCTTTCCGGGCGTTCAACAGCTCGACCTGACGGGACCCTATGAAGTCTTCGCATCGGCCCGGGACACCGAAGTCAGCCTCGTATGGAAGGACCTCGAACCTTTACGCGCTTCGACCGGGCTTTGGCTGACGCCAGACATGACCTTTGCAGACGCACCGGATTTCGATGTGATTTGCGTGCCGGGCGGTGGCGGCGTGAATGCGCTCCTCACCGACACCGGAACGCTCGACTTTCTGCGCGACAAAGCGCAGCGGGCTCGCTTCGTGACCTCGGTCTGTACTGGCTCTCTGGTTCTCGGGCAGATCGGGGTTTTGGCGGGGCGAAAGGCTGCAACGCACTGGAACGCCATGGATCTTCTTGAGCAGGTTGGCGCAATTCCTACAGAAGGTCGTGTCGTGCGCGATGGCAATGTCATCACCGCAGGAGGCGTTACCTCGGGAATTGACTTTGGCCTGTCCATCATCGCGGAATTGATGGGACAGGATGAGGCAGAGACAGTTCAGCTGTCGCTGGAATACGCACCGGCACCGCCTTTTGACGCCGGTTTGCCGGACCGCGCCCGCCCGAAGATTCTTGAGGAAGCCCGGCAGCGGATGGCCCGGTCGCGGGAGGAGCGGGAAGTCCTGTTCGGTTTCAGAAGCTCAGGTGTGGACTTGCCCGCAGGATGACGCCGGTCCGAACGCCCTGATGCCATGTCAGAACCTCCGCATCGGTCTGCCTATGTGATCTGAAAGGCCCTGCAAAACGTCCCCCAACCCTAGCCGTCACTGGCATAGGCATTGCCCTGCCCTGACACCGGGCGGGCGGCCGAGCCGACTGGCGGCCATGATGGAGGGAACTGCGCCCTGATCGCGCAGAACCGATCATCCCGGTCTGCCCAGTTGATCTGCTCTCCGCTAGCGAAAACCACACCGCTGGAAGCTCTTTCAGACGACGGGAGTTGTCCCGCCGTCGATGGTTATTTCCGTCCCAGTCATCGCGCCAGCGAGCGGCGAAACGAGGAAGGCGATCAGATTGGCGACCTCCTGCGGTCTTGCGGGACGCCCCAGAGGGATACCACCAAGCGCGTTCATCACGATCTGCTTGCCGCCCTCGTAATCCGTGCCGACATCCACCGCGAGGCGTTCGGCAAGCGCGACTGCCGCCTCGGTTTCCACCCATCCGGGGGAGACGCGCAGTACTCGCACCCCATCCGGCGAAACCTGCTTCGACAGGCTCTTGCTATAGGTGGACAGCGCGGCCTTGGCCGCAGCATAGGCGGTGGTCGATTCCGGCAGCGGCAAACGCCCCTGGATCGAGGTGACATGCACGACGACACCAAACCCCTGCTCGACCATGCCGGGCAGCAATGCCCGGTCCAGGCGAACGGCAGGCATCAGATTGAGGCTAAGCTCTTTCATCCATTCTTCATCGTTCAGCATGGCGAAGCCGCCTGGAGGTGCCGATGAACCGCCAACGACATGGACAATCAGATCGATGCCGCCCAGGTGAGTGAGAACGTCATGGGCAACGGTTGCGCAGCCATCGGCAGTGGCAATGTCAGTCGCAACGAAATGAACCCCGGGAACAGCTACGGTCGGTAACCTGCGAGCTGTCGTTGCCACTCGTGCGCCTGCATTTGCCAGTGTTTCAACGACAGCGGCTCCAATACCCCTTGTCCCGCCGGTGACCAGAGCGCGCTTGCCCGCCAGCCCGAAATCGAAGCTCATATTGCGATCTCCAGCCTGGCAATCAGATCGCTTTCAAGGGCGAAAACATAGCGCAGATCGACCGGACTGCCCGGAAAATTGCCCGAGACATGACCCTTAACGACAAAGCAGCCATCTCGCTCGGTCACGGCGAAGGGCTCGACGGTATAGTTGAATTCTTTTGAGGCAGCCGCTTTCCACTGCCGGATCGCCGCTTGCCCGACGTAGGTTTCGCCTTCGTCAAGAACGATGGCAGCATCCGTGAAGCACGCGATCACTGCATCGGCATCGTGCCGGTCGGCAGCAAAATAGTTCGCGATCGGGCCTGGGAGGGTGATCAACATGGGAAGTCTCCTGATCTTGTTGCGACCGGAAACAGATCGTCCTAACCTGAAAAAATGACAAGAACGGACAAAAAAGTAGGGTACTTACCGGCCCGTAAGCCCGGAGAGCATACGCGCGAGAGCGCCGCCGAAGGCGTCGAATCCGCGCTGAAGCTGCTTGAAGGTCGCTGGAAGCTCGTGATCCTGTTTCACCTTTTCGGTGGCAATATCTTACGGTTCTCAGATCTCGAGCGGGCCATACCCGGGGTGTCACAGAAGATGCTGATCCAGCAACTCCGGCAGATGGAGCGTGACGGTATCGTGGTGCGCATCGTGCACCATCAAGTGCCTCCCAAGGTCGAATACGGTCTCACCGACTGGGGTCAGGCCCTTTGCCCCGCTTTGGATGCGCTACTGTCATGGGCTGCCCAACGAGACAATCAGGCATAGTGGCAGGACTGCCTTGGCTTGCGCCATAGAGCGACGATGCTCACCGGCATTCGTATGCAATGAACAGCTTCTGCAAGGCCCGGATCAGCACCATCACACCGGCGGAAAGCTCCTAAGCCCGCGTCCACCAGCTTGCGCCAAAGTAGGTACGATTCATCAGAAGTCCCGCCAGAAGGTGCCCGATAATCTTGCGCCGTGGCCAGATGGCCCGCCGGATGAGCAAAGCAAGGCCCGCCGCCGCGATTTCCGAAGCGCGGCAGCAGGAACAGGTTTGGGTCAGTGTGAGGGGCTACGGTCAGGCCGCCGAGGCGGCGCCTGACCGGACCGGTGCGGCCAGCGCCGCGATCAGTCCGGCATCCTCGCCGATCCCGGCATTGGGGGTGGTCAGCAGCGTGTCGCCGTAGAAAATGGAATTCGCTCCGGCGACAAGGCACAGAATCTGCGCCTCGCGGTTCAGGGCGGCCCGTCCCGCCGACAGCCGCACGGTCGATCCCGGCATCACCAGCCGCGCCGTCGCGACCATGCGCACCAGTTCCAGCGGATCAATCGGAGCGCGCCCCTCCAGCGGCGTTCCGGCCACCGGCACCAGCGCGTTGATCGGCACGCTTTCGGGATGCGGCGTCATCGCCGCCAGCACCTGCAGCATCGAGGCGCGGTCGTGCACCGTCTCGCCCATGCCGATGATACCGCCGCAGCACAGCTCGATCCCGAAGGCGCGCACAGTAGCGAGGGTCTCCAGCCGGTCCTCATAAGTGCGCGTGGTGATGATCTTGCCGTAGAATTCAGGGCTGGTGTCGAGGTTGTGGTTGTAGGCCGTCAGGCCGGCCGCCGCGAGACGCTCGGCCTGATGCGGCTTGAGCATGCCCAGCGTAACGCAGGCCTCCATCCCGAGAGCACGGACGCCCGCGACCATGTCGATCACCGCGTCGAAGTCGCGCCCGTCGCGCACCTGGCGCCAGGCCGCGCCCATGCAGAACCGTTCCGCCCCGGCGGCCCTGGCGGTCGCGGCCATGCCGATCACCTTTTGCGGATCCATCAGCCGGTCGCGGGTCAGGTCGACCTCGCGGTGATGCGCCGATTGCGGGCAATAGGCGCAATTCTCGGGGCAGCCGCCGGTCTTGATCGACAGGAGGCTCGCCTTTTGCAGCCGGTTCGGATCGTGATGCGCGCGATGCGCGGCGTTGGCGCGGCCGACCAGTTCCAGCAGCGGCAACTCGTGCAGCGCGGCGATCTCGTCAACGGTCCAGTCATGGCGCAGGGCCGCGTCGGTGGTGGTATCGAGCGCCATCAGAGCCGCCCCCGCAGGCGGGACAGCAACCCTGGCACCACGCCTGCAACCGCCGCAACCAGCCCGATCTTGACCAGATCGCCGAACAGGAAGGGGGCGACGCCCAGTTCCAGGATCCGGCCCGCAGGCACATACACCGCAAGCCACGCCGCGCCGATCCCGTAGACCGCCGCCAGCCCCGCCAGCATCGCACCGATGCGCCCGAGGGTGGCACGGCCCGCCGCCAGCCAGCCCGTCAACCCCGAGGCAACCAGGTAGCCCGCAAGGTAGCCGCCGGTCGGTCCCGCCAGATAGGTCAGCCCGATCCCGCGCTCGGGCGAGCCGGAAAAGACCGGCAGTCCGGCTGCGCCGGCGGCGAGATAGCCCATGAAGATCGCAACCGCGAGGCGCGGCCCAAGCGCCACCGCAAAGCCCATGACCGCCAGAGTGTGCAGTGTCATCGGCACCGGCCAGAACGGGATCTGCACCTTGGCGGCGAGGGTCATCACCACAACCCCGGCCGCGCAAAGTGCGAGCGGGCGGGCGATCCGTCCGAACCGTGCAGGTCCGGTCAGCGGGCTTGTCGTTGGGGTCACGGGCATCATGGGTGGTCGCCTCCATATTATCTATAATATTACGAATCCATCGCCGCATGAGGTCACATTCCCTCCACTGGCGCAAGCCCTGCTGTAATATTATAGATATTCTGAAAGCGCGCGCTCTTAGACCTTGGCAGTCGCCTTTGCCTTGGGCCCGGTCCACTGCACATGCCGGGCCAGCACGGCACAGGCCGCCATCACATCCCCGGCCCGCAGCGCGGCAAGGATGGCGCGATGATCGCGGTCGGTCGGCGCCTCCCATTCCGCGCGCCAGCCTGAAAACAGGAACCGGGCACTGGCGGCATGCAAATCGTCAATACTACGCATGAGGCGCGGCATGGCGCAGGGCTCCAGGATCAGCCGGTGAAAGGCACGGTTTGCCTCCTCCCAGACCCGCACGTCGCGCGCGTGATCGCCCGCCCGCGTGGCCTCTTCCGCCTTATCCAGTATGGCGCGGGTCAGGTGCGGGGCTGCATTTCGCAGGGCGAGTGTCTCCAGCGCGGCCCGCATGTCGGCAACCTCGCGCACCTCGGCCGGACTAAAGCCCGCAACACGAACGCCCCTGCGCGGCTCGCTGACTGCCAGCCCTTGCGCCTCCAGCCGCCGGAAAGCCTCGCGCACCGGGACGTGGCTCGCACCGAACTCTTCGGCGATATGGTCCTGACGCAGCTTTTCACCCGCACCGATCACGCCTGTGATAATGCGCTCCGCCAATTCGCGACTGATCCTGTCAGCCAGAGTGTCTTTGGTTCCAACTATCATAAATTATAGATAATCTTAGGGTGACGATATGTCGAGAGGGAACGACTGGTCACGGAATGAAATGCGTACCTCGGTGGTGCTGCGGATTGGGTGGCACACCTATCGCCATCCGACAATGTCCGACACCCAACGACCATGCAATCTATGCATGACCGACTCCCAATCATGGCAGTAGTCTTGTCGTATCATCGATGGCACATATCTAGCTGATAGCTTTCCAGAGGCTCTCCTCCTCCCTGAGCCGCGGAAATCAGCGGGGATCCCCTCCTCCTCCCAGGGATCCCCGCGCCATCCAGGACCCGTTTTCGGAGTTTGGATAGGCCCCGCCGTCGTGGCTTAACCGCGCCTCCGGAGGCTTTCTCTCAGCACGTTCTGGGGAGTGGTTTCTACACGCATTTGTCTGCGAATTTTCAACAAAAATCAGGCGCGTCGTTGAGCGCCGAGTGGTTCCGGCGCCTCGGAAGCTTCGTTCAAAGCTTGTCCAGGTGACGACATGCCGGCTGATCTCCATGTGTGCTTGATCGCTTTTGCGCGGACCCTACGCGCGTTCTGGCTGGCCGCAGGCGGGATCCTTGCCAGCCTGATCGCCGCAACTGCAATGCCACGCATCAAGCAGAAGATTCGTGCAAGGGAAGGTGTCGCGTGATTTCGAGATACGGCTGGAAAGCGAGGCCAATATCCCTGAACATCGAGAGATAGTCCCATATGAGACCGTCCCGGTCCGGAAGAAAGTAACGACCCAATGCAGCCGCCGCCAGATGACGCCTGGGACCCGTGGGATCCGATTGATCTGCACAACCGACTGGGTGGATCTGCTGGCGACTGGTATGTTGTAGGAGGTTGGGCACTGGATTTGTGGCATGGTGCGCAAACCCGAGCGCATGAGGACCTGGAATTCTCTGCGCCCGCCAACCAGGCACAGCATTACCGCACCATCCTGTCGGATCTCGAGTTCTTTGCCGTGATGGACGGCAAGCTGAGTTCTCTTGCCCCTGCAGCTTCGCTTCCCGCGGATGTGTGGCAGCAATGGGGGGCGGATATGGATGCAGGGTGCTGGCGTGTGGATATGATGGTTGATCGGGGATCACCCGACCTGTGGGTCTACAAACGGGATCCATCCCTCACGATGCAGAGAGCGGAGGCCATTCGGACAACAGCTCGCGGGATCAGATATCTGGCACCGCATATCGTCCTGCTCTTCAAGGCCAAGCAATCTCGCGAGAAGGATCATGACGATTTCCGCAATGCGTTGCCCTGCTTGAGTTCTCGCGAGAAAGCCGATCTTCGCCAGTGGCTTGAGATATTGCACCACGGGCATATCTGGATTGATGCGCTGCAATCGGGCTGACCGTGAGTCACGTCGCACTGCGGGGTGAGGCCGGTGGCCCGGGACAGTGCTGGCGCCGCGAGAAGCACCAGAGCAAGGACCGACAACTCCGTCGCAAACCTGCGCCTTGCGATCGGTTGGGTCATAAATTCACGGCGATCAGGAGCAGCACCCAACCAGCGCGGCATGGGTATCTCCCCAAAAGCCTGGACCCAGGCACACCGAACCATGCCCGCATCCCGGACAGGACCGGATGATCTCTGCTCGATCATGGCTTTTCGGCAGAGCGAGCCGTGAAAAGCCGCCGGAAGCGGGAGTACAGATAGGCTATCGACTGAGTGGTAACTAGGGTTCCGGGTCGCCCATCATTGGGCCACTGCAGGACCGAGCGTTGCAGAGACCGGGGGAGTTCCCTGGCTGCACCCAAGGGATAAAAGCCCAGGGGAGGAGACGTCGAGATCAACCGCGCTGCCGGATGGGCCGGAGCGCATAAGGGGGTCTCAATGACACTTGCCGCGCTGTCTCTTGTCGTTCTCGCATCCTTCGTCCATGCAACCTGGAACCTGCTTGCCAAGCGGGCGGCTTCGGTCGGGCCGGTTTTCGTCTTCGCCTATAACCTGGTCGCCTGCGTCGCCTATGCGCCATGGGTGATCTGGTTGTTGCTGCATGGCGACATCGTCTGGACTCCCGTCGGCATCGGCTTCGTGCTGATCAGCGGGTTGATCCATCTGGCCTATAGCCTGTGCCTGCAGCGCGGCTATCAGGTGGCCGATCTGTCGGTGGTCTATCCGGTCGCACGGGGCACCGGGCCGATGCTGTCGACCATCGGGGCCTTCCTGATCTTTGGCGAAACGCCAACCGGATTGGGTTTGCTCGGGCTGGCACTGGTCGTCGCCGGTATTCTGTTGATTGCCACTCAGGGAAAACTGGCCGCCTTCACCCGCCCTGGCGGGCAGGCGGGGCTGCGTTGGGGCACCGCCACCGGCGCGCTCATTGCCTGCTATACGGTTGTCGACGCCTTTGCAGTGAAATCTCTCGGCATCGCCCCAGTGGTGCTGGATTGGTTTTCGAACCTGCTGCGATTCTGTCTTCTCCTGCCGCTGGTGCTCGCCAATCCCCGTCGCGCCTTCCAGGCGATGCGAGGTCATTGGGCGACAGCAATTGGTGTCGGATTGCTGTCGCCGCTTTCCTACATCCTCGTCCTCGCAGCGCTGACCGGCGGTGCACCGCTCAGCCTCGTGGCCCCTATGCGAGAGATGTCGATGATGGTTGGTGCCCTGATGGGAATGCTGTTCCTGCGCGAGGCCGTCGGATCCTGGCGGCTGGCCGGATGCGGGATCCTGATCGCGGGCGTTATCCTGCTATCGGCGTCTTGATCCCGACTCAGACATCTTTTGTGGGCAGCGTTCGATGAGCAGGAACGCATTCGCGAGCGCCAGTCTTTCCATCGTTCAGGATTCACTTGACCGTCAATCCTGAACGAGCCGAGAACGTGTACTCTTTGGCTGCCGCGCCCTGAACTGCCGCGAAAGCTGCGACACGATTGTCAGCCCGGAGGCGAAGCGTTAGGGTGCCGCTCGCAAAGGCCGGAGGTTCCATGCCCGAAATTGATTTCAATGCCCTCGATCTGTCGGAACTGAAAAAGCTCGAGAAGGATGTGGCCAAGGCAATCTCTTCTTTCGAGCAGCGCAGAAAGGCTGAAGCGCTTGCCGCACTTGAAGAACGGGCAAAAGAGTTCGGCTTTTCTCTCAGCGAGCTGACCGGCCTCGCTTCCGAGAAGACCCGCACCCCGGCAGTTGCAAAATACCGTCATCCGGAGAATCCGGCGCTCACCTGGTCGGGCCGTGGCCGCAAGCCGCAATGGATCATCGACGCTCTTTCGGCCGGCAAATCCCTGGGCGATCTTGCCATCTGAGGGCTGTCTCCCGGTCGGACTGGTGACACTCTTCCTGGGTTGACGGAACGACTGTCCTCATCGTGCGCGCACGCGGTGCTCTGCTGTGTCCGGATGTAATCCGTGGTCGGGCGGATGTACGTCTCATCGGTTGCCGGCCCGCAATCGACCTGTCTTTCGGGCTCCCTCCAAGCTCGTTCGGGCAATTGAACTCACCGAATTCATCACAAACGTGAATCCAGTCGTGCAATTCGATTCAGGAAAATCATTGGACGCTGATCATGGCGCCTGAGAGACTTCGGCCATGTCAAAGGAAGAACATGGCCCGATCTGCCTCAACCGCATCGATCCCGCGCAGAACATGCGACGGTTCTATTCGCTGACGATACAGCCAACCCTGTTCGGCGGGGTATCGATCATGCGTAATTGGGGGAGAATCGGAACGCGCGGGCAAGCGATGATGCAAACCTTCGATGACCCGCAGCAGGCGGCTGTTGCGCTGGAAAGACTTGCGTGCATCAAACGCAGTCGGGGATACTGCGACCACAGTCAGACCGGCGGGCAGACCGTTCGGAGGGGCACGCCGCCATTCGGGCCAGACAGTCGCGACAGCGATGCGGACAGCTTTCCCTGACGCATCGACAGGACAGGCATCGCCTTTCCCCCCTGGCCCGGAGAGCGCCAGGCCCGATGCCCACGCCGCCCTGAGAAAGAAGGAACCACATATGGCGCCTTCACCTCCGTCCCTTACTGATCGTTACTTCTACCTGCCCGAACCACTTCAGCGCCGGGATGTCGGGCGACTGCCAAGTTCATTCAATGCGTCTGAATTGCTGCGGCCCCAGGCATAGAGAAGCTCAATAGGCTCGATAAACCGCGTGCCAAGAGGTGTAAGCCGGTATTCCACCGCAGGCGGGACTGTGCCCTGCACATGACGTGTGACAAGCCCGGTGTTCTCCATCTCCCGGAGAGTCTGCGTCAGCATTTTCTTGGAAACGCCCGGGAGGCTGCGCTGCAACACGCCCGTGCGTGCGGCACCGTTTAGCCGGACATGAAGCACGTGCAGGATCATGCTGGTCCATTTGGTTGCGAACAGTTCGAGGACGCGACGCGGTGCGCAATCCTCGCGCCATTCTTCGTCAGATGTGCCTGCCTTCATGGTGGTTACCTCATGGTATCTATGTCCCGGAATGGTGCCTTCTGGAACGAACAATGGCGTTTGTCTACCCTATGGCCGAAACTGAAAAGGAACTTGAAATGTCGGGAACAGCCTTGGTGGTTGCGGCGCTTACGCGCCGCCTCCGATCCGCATGACCGGGATCCCGAGCTTGCGGGCCTTGTCTGCAAAATTCTCCTGGATACCGGTGCCCGGGGTGACCACGACGCCGATCGGCAGAACCTCCAGCATCGCGTCATTGCGCTTGAAGGGCGCTGCATTCTTGTGGCGGTTCCAGTCTGGCCGGAAGGCGATCTGACGCACCTTGCGATGATCGGCCCATTTCGCGGCAATCAGTTCGGCACCGCGCGGCGACGCTCCGTGCAGCAGCACCATGTCCGGATGCTTGGTGTGGATCTGATCGAGCCGGTCCCAGACCACGCGATGATCGTTAAAATCGAGACCACCCGAGAAGGCGATTTTCGGGCCTTCGGGCATCAACACCTCGGCCTCGGAGCGCCGTTTGGCGGCGAGGAAATCCCGGCTGTCGACCAGGGCTGCGGTCAGGTGGCGATGATTGACCATGGAGCCGGAACGCGGGCGCCAGGCTGAGCCAGTATGGGTCTCGAAAGCCTCGGCCGAGAGATCGCGGAAGACCTCCATTGCGCTCCTGCGTTCTACCAGGGTCTGACCCTCGGCAGTGATGCGCTCCAGCTCAACAGATTTGACCTCGGATCCGTCCTGTTCGCGCTGAAGACGGCGCTGCGCCTGTTCGTTGTCGTCGAGCTGGCGATCGATGCGGGCACCGGCGCGGTGGAAGAGATTGCCGATGCCCCAGAGCAGTTCCTCGAGATCGGGTTCAAGCCTTGTGTCGCCAAGCGTCGCGACCATGGCGTCGAAGATATCGGCAACGGCCTGGACCACCGCCTCGCCTTCGGGCATCGGACGCGGATCCGGCTCATCCTGACCGGGACGCCAGCCGTTCAGCTGCAAATAGGCGATCGCATGGTAGGTGGGGGAAGTGGTTTGGCTCGCCTCATAGCCGCCAAGGTCATCTGTGGTCATCGCGTGTCTCCTCGTATCGGCCGCGCCCATCGCGGCCTTCGACAGGCGACGGAAAGCCCATGGGCGGGCCGGACAGGCAGTCCGAGCGCAGCGAGGAACCTGATGGCCAGAGGCCGACTATTTTGCCTCGCGATGCAAAGCGCGGGCCCTCTGGCCCGCGCGGCGGAAAATAGTCGGGCGCCGCGCCATTGCCTGTCCGGCCCGCTTATGGGCCCGCTCGCCCTCTTCGAAGGCCGTGGGCGCCGCCCGGGCCTGGAGGAGATACCGATGACACGGACGCCGGGAGGGAGGGACGCGCCACACCCCTTCCCCCTTCAGGCATGCTCAGCCGGATGCGAAGCGCTGGAAGTCCCCGGGAATGAGCTGATCCTGCAACGAGATCCGCAGGGCGTCGCGGCCCAGCTGGCGCAGATCATCGTTGAAATCGCCGAGGGCAGGCAGCAAGGGCACCGGTTCGATCCCGGACTCGTAGGCTCGGGCGGCCAAGCGTTCCACCGCCCCCTCGCTCGCTGCGTCCCGCTCGCCGAGGATATAGAGGCGCTTCAGCCGCTCAGGCAGCAGGAGGGCGCCGAGGTGACCGGCGGAGAGGGCCGCGACCATCGGCAGATCCGGCAGCAGTTCACGCGCGGACAGGACGGATTCGATCCCCTCGCCGGCGGCGAGCACATCGCGGCACGCCCCGAAGCGCACGCCATGGCCCAGCAGATCGCCCATAGCGCGCCGGGGCGGATCCAGCGGGGCTTTGCCGGAGCCATCCCGCGCGAGCCAGGTGCGATGCGTGCCGGTCTGTCGCCCCTTCAGGTCAGTGATCGCTGCGAGCAGCGCGGGCCATTGCTCGGTCAGCCCACCGTCTTCCGGACGGTAGAAGCAGCGGGGGTGAAACCGCAGCGCCGGAAGATGCCCGAGATGGGTCAGAGCCCGACCGCGCAGATAGGTTTCCGCGAGACTGCCACCAAAATTCTGCGACATGCGGAAGAGTCGGCGCGCAGCATCGCCGAATTCGGAAGCGTCCCGGTTCAGGCTTGCAGGGGACGGGCGACGTGACGGCTCCGGATGCGGCATGCCGAGAAAGCGGGTCGCCTCATTGGCCACGTCGCGGAACTCGTGCAGCCCGCAGCGTTCTCGGATGATATCGAGAAGATCCCCATATTCGCCCGTTTTTGCGTCCTGCCAGCGCCCGGCCGAGCCCTTGCCGCTCTCCGGCCCCGTGAGACGAACGAACATGCTGCGCCCTGGTGAATTATGGACGTCGCCGACAATCCAATAGCGACCGGTCTTGCGACCGGCCGGGAGGTAGTGGCGGCACACCGCCTCGGCCTGTCGGCCGAGACGGGTTGCCAGCTCTGATGCGATGAGACGCGACATCAACCTGCCTCCCGTTCCGAGATGCGCCGGATCGGCCAGTGCTCGAAGAGCTTGCCGAGGACCGCGACGCCGCTGGTATCGGTGGGCACGAACATCCGCAGCTTCCAGCTGATGATCTCGTGGAAAAGACCGTATGCGGTCAGGCGCTGACGCATCTGGTCGGTGAAGCCGGAAAGCTCGATCCGCCAGGCGCCCATCACCCGGCTGCGGCGCAACTGCAGGCCTTCCTGCAGATCGACCAGGGTTTTGCCGTCGTTCAGCGCGGCCAGAGCCTGTTCCGGCGTCAGCGAGGACACCCCGACCGTGCTGGCGGATGCCGCCCAGGCCGGGGAGACCCGTCGGCCGATGATCCGCTCGCCCTCGTCGGTTTGCAGCCGGTAGACCCGGGTGGAATCCTGCGGCAGGCGCTTCCAGATCGGAAGCAGGAGGCCCGTCACCATATGCAGGACGGCTTCCGAGAACTCCGGAACTTCCGCGATCTCAGCCTGCCAGGCCTTACCGAAGCTTTCCGGGTCAGCGGCAATCCAGGCGGATTCCTCCATCCGGTTGATCGGCAGAGTGAAGTTTTCCATCGGACGGATCAGCCGCACCCGCCGGATGATGTCGCCATCATCGAGCATGATGCTGGTGGCAGGGATCTCCACCGCCGCACGACCGGAACGCTCATTGATCAGAAGTTGCGCCTTCGGTTCCTGTTCGAGCCAGCCCATAGCCTCGCTGATCCCGACCGGCTGGTTGCGCTCGCGCTGCCGGATCGTCAGCAACCGGGTCTCGGCCCCGGTGCGGGGATGGGTATAGATCACCTGGCGATCCGTGACCTCGAAGCTCTCGGCCATCAGGGTTTCCAGCCCCATATCGTAGATGCCGGCGGCGATGGCCCCCTCGATCTTGGCGGTGAGCAGCTGCTCGAAGGCGGTGAAGAGCACGCCCTGCATCTCGATGGTCAGCGCCAGCAGCCGGTTCAGGAAGGTGGTGATCGGCGGCAGGTCATCCTTGATGCCATTGTCATCGGCGAGCTTCAGCCCGGTGATGGCCTCGAAACGCTCGAAGGAGCAGCCCTCGACCTTGCCGCGGTAGAGCAGGATATAGAGCTGGCGCAGCGCGTCGCGGGCATAGGGGCTTTCCAGATTGTCCTCGGCCCGGAACAGACCCTGCCCCCCGGTCTGGCGCTGACCACGGGTGATCGCCCCCAGAGTGTCGAGACGGCGCGCGATGGTCGAGAGGAAGCGCTTTTCGGCTTTGACGTTCGTGGCGACGGGCCGGAAAAGGGGCGGCTGCTTTTGATTTGTCCTATGCGTGCGCCCGAGGCCCTGGATGGCGGCATCGGCCTTCCAGCCCGGCTCCAGCAGATAGTGAACGCGCAGGCGCTGGTTCTTTGCGCCGAGGTCGGCGTGATAGCTGCGTCCGGTGCCACCGGCATCCGAGAAGATCAGCACCCGCTTCTCATCATCCATGAAGGCCTGGGTCTCGGTCAGATTGGCCGCGCCGGAGCGGGACTGGACGATGAGCCTTTCTCCCTTGCGCACGATGCGCCGCGACCGCCCGGTGACTTCGGCGACCAAATCGGTCCCAAAATGCTGGATCACCTGATCCAGCGCCCCCGGCACCGCCGGCAGGCTGGCGAGATGGGCGATCAGCTCATCGCGTTGCGCGACCGCTTCGCGGCTTTCAACTGGCTGTCCGTCGCGGGTCACCGGCCGCGAGAACATGTTGCCTTCGGCATCGGAATAGGGCTCATAAAGCTGAACCGGGAAGGAATGGGCGAGGTACCCCAGGACGTACTCCCTGGGCGTGATATCAACCCGGACGTCATTCCATTCCTCGGTGGGAAGCTCAGCCAGGCGCCGCTCCATCAGCGCCTCGCCGGTCGAGACGATCTGAATCACAGCTGAATGGCCCGCCTCCAGATCGGCCGTGACCTGCCGGATCAGCGTCGGCGTCTTCATCGAGGTCAGCAGATGCCCGAAGAAACGCTGCTTGCAGGATTCAAATGCCGAGCGTGCGGCGGATTTGGCCTGACGGTTGAGCGTGCCGGTCGATCCGGTGATATTGGCCGCCTCCATGGCCTTATCGAGATGGTTGTGGATCACCATGAACGCCTCGGCATAGCTATCATAGATCCGGATCTGCTCCGGGGTCAGCTCATGCTCGAGCAGGTCATATTCGACACCGTCGAAGCTGAGCGAGCGGGCGGTATAGAGGCCGAGGGCACGCAGGTCCCGTGCAAGAACTTCCATGGCGGCAACCCCGCCGTCCTCAATGGCCGCCACGAACTCGGCGCGGGTCGAAAACGGAAAGTCTTCACCGCCCCAAAGGCCGAGCCTCTGGGCATAGGCGAGATTGTGGACGGTGGTGGCCCCGGTGGCAGAGACATAGACCACGCGCGCATTCGGCAGCGCATGTTGCAGCCGCAGGCCCGCCCTGCCCTGCTGGGACGGGGTGACATCGCCGCGTTCCCCCTTGCCGCCGCTCGCATTGGCCATGGCATGGGCTTCATCGAAGATGATCACCCCGTCGAAATCCGCGCCGAGCCAGTCCACGATCTGCCGCACACGGGATTTCTTCTCGCCGCGATCATCGCTGCGCAAGGTCGCGTAAGTCGTGAAGAGGATGCCCTCGCTCAGGTTCACCGGCTTGCCCTGTGGAAACCGCGACAAAGGTGTGATCAGCAGCGGCTCCATTCCGAGATCGCTCCAGTCTCGCTGCGCATCCTCGAGCAGAGGCTCGGATTTGCTGATCCAGACGCCGCGACGCCGCCCCTGCAGCCAGTTGTCGAGCAGGATGCTGGCAGCCTGACGGCCCTTGCCGACACCGGTGCCGTCACCGATCATGGAGCCACACTGGAACCGGACCGTCGTCTCCGCGCCTTCAGGTGCGGCTGTCACCATGTCGAAACCTTCATCGACCAGCCAGGAGCCAGGCAGACGCTCGCCATGGGCTTCGCCGGCGTAGATCACCGTCTCGAGCTGCGGCGCTGAAAGCCTGTCGCGGATATCGACCGGCAGTAGGGGGCGGTAATCCGGCTTGGGCGGTGCGACCGAGGCCATGGCGGCGGATTGCACCAGTTTCGTCGGATGGGGTTTTGCACCGGGGATCGCGATAGTCTGAAGCTGGTATTCCTCATAGATCGCCTCGGTCAGCCGCGCGGCATCATCGGGCTGCCAGTCCAGCTTCTCATAGGCGAGCAGTTCGGCCGCCGGATCGGCGGCAGTCTCATTCACCTTGCGCAGGGGGCGAGGGGGCCGCTTTGGACCAGCAGCGGCAGTCGCGCGAACCGGGCGTACGGCTGCGACCAGAGCCGGAAGCTCGACCGGCGCTCGTTCGGGCAGCCGCTCCGCAATCCAGCCAAGAAGCGTTTCGACATCGGGAGCCTGACCCGGGAAGGTCGGGAAGGAGCCAGGATCGGTCGCCGGCAGTTTGTCGATCACCGTCAGGCGGGTGTCGAACGTGGTGCCGTGCTTCGCATAGACCTTGCCGTCGACGGCGGCGGAAAAGACCACGCGGGCTGTTTCTTGCAGGCGAGTGAAGGCATCCCGCCAGTCCGGATGCTCCGGCGAGAAACCCGCGCCGGTGATGGTGACCAGCCGACCGCCGGGGGCCAGGCGGGCCAGCGCCGAGGAAACATGGCGCAGGGTGGTATCGGCCACGCGGGTCTGCACATTCGCCATCACCGAGAAGGGCGGGTTCATCAGCACGACGCTCGGAACCATCGCGGCTTCGAGATGGTCATGGATCTGGGCCGCGTCGAAGCGTGAGACCGGCGCGCCCGGGAACAGGGCATCGAGCAAGCCCGCCCGCAGATCGGCCAGTTCGTTCAGCATCAATGTGCCGCCGGAGAGTTCGGCGAGGATCGCCAGCAGCCCGGTCCCGGCCGAGGGCTCCAGCACCCGGTCGGCGGGCGTGATCGCGGCCGCTGTCACCGCCGCGAGGCCGAGGGGGATCGGCGTCGAGAATTGTTGCCGGGCCTGCATCTCCTCGGACCTCCGGGTCTGCGATGGCAGCAGGCCAAGGATGCGGGTGAGCAGCGGCAGCAGCGCGGCGGTCGATCCAGCTTTCTGGCGCAAAGCGCGGCCGTATTTGCGCAGGAACAGCACCGTCGCGGCCTCAGTAGCCTCGTAGGCTGTCTTCCAGTCCCAGGCACCGGTGCTGTCGGAATCGCCAAAGGCGGATTCCATTGCAGCGCGCAGGATGGTGGCATCGATCCTGTGCCCCTGCTCGAGATGGGGCAGAAGATGTTCGGCGGCGGTCATCACGGCCTGTGCAGGCAGGGCAGCGCGAGCCGCCGCCGGGGCGACGGGGGGCATCATATTCATCGGGAAACCTCAGGAGAGCGAAACGGGATCAAACCCGCGCGGCGCTCTCTCTCGACCGCACGGGCTCAAACCCTTCCAGGCCACCTCTCTCCCTCTCACATTGAGCGCTGGAAGCCGGATGTCGAAGCGCCTTGCCGGAGGCAAGGGGCCTATGACGATAGGGTCAGGTTGCCGGCTTCGGTGGGCGGTCGCGCAAGGTTGCCCTCGGTCACGGAACGGGTCAGGCTCGGCATATGAGGCTGGGAACGACCAACGGGTTCGCTGTGCAGACGGAGCGGTCACTCAATAATATTAAGGAATGAGGAAGTATGGGACGGTTTGAAAGCAAGACAGTTCTGATCACAGGTGGCAGCAGCGGCATGGGCCTCGCGGGTGCACGCCGCATCATCTCTGAAGGCGGTAAGGTCATTTTAACAGGTCTCAACGAAGCGCGACTGCGTTCCGCTCAACAAGAACTGGGGGACCGCGCCATCGTCATCAGCAACGATGCCGCTGACCCTGACGAAAGCGCTAAGCTGGCCGATCAGGTTCAGGCACATGCTCCCCTGAATGGCCTATGGCTGAATGCGGCTTTTGCTTCGTTGGCTATGCCTGAGCAGGTAAATGCCGCTTCTTTTGACGCGATGATGGCCACAAACGTGCGAGGGCCGGTCCTTCAGTTGGCCAAACTTTCCGGTATGTTGGCCCCGGGTGCGTCGGTTCTCCTGACGGCATCAAGCTCGGCCTATGAAATGGCGGCAGCGACAAGTCTGTATAGCGCGACCAAAGGCGCGGTTATTGCCTTGGCAAGAAGCTGGGCCACGGCTCTCGCGTCGCGAGGCATTCGGGTCAATACGCTCGTGCCGGGTCCAATCGAAACGAATTTCCGGAGCTTCCTGCCAGACGAAGCAAAAAGCGGGTTCGAGGCCTTTGTTGTCAGTCAAGTACCTCTTGGCCGTGCGGGAACCGCTGATGAGGCAGCTGCTGTCGCCCTATTCCTGCTTTCTGATGACGCGTCCTTTGTCACCGGAAGTCAATATGCGGTTGACGGCGGTCTGATTATGCATTGACCGAACGCTAAGAGGGAAAAAGCCAGGCCAGGGCTGTGCCGTCCGGATCAGCGGCCAGTTGCGGATTCTGCAGGGATCCTCAAACTGCTCGGCGATGAAGGGCGTGATGCCGTGATAATCCCGGAAGGCTTGCAGAAATATCTCGGCATCACCGTCTTCCTCCAGCGCGAAGACGGACCCGTCGGGCGAGACATGCGAGCAGCTAGAGATACGTGTCGGGTTCAGACCATAAGCGCGGTATCTCTCGGCCGCGATCAGCAGCCAGCCATGACCGGGATCCGCGACGAAGGTGAGTTCCGAAGCCGGCGACCGGGAGAGGGTGAAATCATCGCCGTGGCAACCAGCGCAGTTGACGGGCCGACGGGTGGATCGGATCTCGTCGTGGCAGGTGGTGCAAACGAAGGGGAGAGTGATCTCGAACGGTGCGACCTGCGCGTGAGCGAGGGCTGTTGAACGAATTTGTGCGGTCATTTTGGCAAACTCCGGAAGGGGATGATATCGAACCGGCGATCTCTCTCGGTCTCCAGGCTCATC
This sequence comes from Paenirhodobacter populi, assembly GCF_004022215.1. Lineage (GTDB taxonomy): Bacteria > Pseudomonadota > Alphaproteobacteria > Rhodobacterales > Rhodobacteraceae > Rhodobacter > Rhodobacter populi. Next base: position 203,390 of record NZ_SAUZ01000004.1, on the reverse strand, counting down.
CCTGTCCGACCTCCCTCTGCCTCTGGGTCGGCAGCCGAAAACAGCGAAAGGCCCCGCCTTTCGGCGGGGCCGGGAGCCTGCTTCAGTCGATCGCCTGGAATATCTCGGGCGCTTCCGGGTGATCCGCCGCGTATTCGTAGAGCCGAAGATAGGCCTCGCCGAAGCGATCATCCTCAAAGCGGAAGCTCAGATGCGAGAGCGCGAACATCGTGGCAATGATGCCGGCAGCCTCGGCCGAGACCTCGCCTTCGTAGCCGTTCCCCTCCCAGCTGATCCGGAACCGGGGCTTCGAGGTCGGGGCAAGAAACAGCGGCTTGCTGTCGAGTTCATGGAACGTCCAGTAGCCCCCGCCGTAGTCGAGCGGGCTCAACTGCTCCATGAAGGCATAGACCATATTCTCCGAAATAATCAGCCGGTTAAGGCCGAAGAGCTCAGGCAGGAAATTCTGGCGCTTCTCGTCGGGCACAAGGGTCGCGGTCTGTTGGTCAAGCATGGGAATCTATCTCCGGGGAGAGCAGGACAGGAGCGAGCCGCGCGGCGCTCTCCCTCGCTGCCCCGGCTCAAGCCCCTCCCGGCCCGCCTCTCCCTCTTGCCGCGGAGTTGATTTTGTTCCCTATATGTTCTATATTGAGATCATGCCCAATCAGGGAGATTCCCAATGGAGACTGCTGCCTTTGCTCTTCCCGTAACCCCGCGCCAGATCGCCTATGCGAAGTCTCTGGCCCTGCGGAACAAGACGCTGTTGCCCTGGGATGTTCAGCAGGACCGGCTGTCGCTCAGCGCCTGGATCGAGGCGCAGGCGAAGCTGAAGCCTGTCGTCGGAACCGAACCCACATCTAAACAGGTCGCCTTCGCCGAGCGCATCGCCCGGATCAAGCGCCGCGCCGTTCCGGATGAGTGCTTTCGCGACCGGCAGCTGCTCTCGCGCTGGATCGACAGCAACCGGTGACGACGGGTTGTTTGAATTTTGGCCTGATCTGCGCTACGGTGCTCCAATGGACCACCGCAGAGGGCAGATCATGGGCGTGCACAAGCAGAGCGTCAGCTTCACCGACACGGCCTTCGACTTTGCGCGCGAGCTGGTGGAGAGCGGAGAGTATCCAAATGTCAGTGCCGCCGTCTCGGGTGAGTTGGCACGCGCCAAGGCAGGACGGGACAGGGATCGCGCCCTCTTCGAGGCGGAGGTTCAGCGCCGTCTGGCACTGCCCCTCGATCAATGGGAACCGGTTGGCAATCTGGACGGCATGACCACGGATGCGCGCGCGCATCTGGCCACTCGTGCAAAAGCCGGTGGCTTTTCCGGCTGATGCGTCTGATCCGTCACCCGCTGGTCGGTCAGGATCTGATCGCGCTTGTGGACCATATCGTGGAAGTGACGCAGGGCGATTTCGCAGCCGCTACGAGGCGGCTGGACGAGATCGATGCCATGCTCGCGGATATTGCAGCCAATCCGAAATCAGGAATGCGACTGCGCGGCCCGCTGCAGGGCTGGCTGGTGCGTCATGGCGGTCAAGGGCACCGTCTCACGATCGTGTTCCGCACGGATGCGGATCACGATGCGATCTATGTCGCACTGGTTGCCTTTGGTGGCCAGGACTGGATGACCACTGGCACCGGGCGACGTGATTGGGGCCAATGATCCCCGGTCTTTTCACGGTGAACCAGCCGCGCCCGATCTCCAGCCTGCGAAGCTCGATGGTCCATCATATGGCGGGTATCTGGCCTCATCGACGATGAAACCAAAGGGCCCGGCATGGTATTCCACCGATGGCAGAAGGAACCGCCTGCGGTCGGCTCCCTCACCGCGCGCCCCGCCACGCGTCGCGATGACTTCGGTGAATCCAATCTGCTGATTTGACCGGATGGCCGAGATCACGATCCAGTCCTTGTCGTGGGTGCGCTCGAAAATCTCCCGGTCCCGCTCGCGGGATTCCCCCGGCTGAAGTTGCCGACCGTGGATTGCCTCCCAGGCATCCGGCCACCAGTTCCGGATTGCATCATCTGCCAGCCTTCGCTCGAAAGTGGTGAACAGGTCAGGAAAGGTGATCGCGATGATCGCCCATTCGCAATCCTCTTCATACCAGCCAGAGTCCTGCCGCAGGGCAGTGGGAATCTTGCGGTTCAGATCCGGCGCGATGTGGAAACCACCATGGCTCGCGGTCGAATGGGCAGTGACACCATCGGAATAGCGCGTCGCCCCCTGCGACGGCCCCCAGGGTGTGCTGGCATGAACGAAGACATCTTGCCGGCGCAGTGCCGCCTTCTGCCGCTGATGTTCGGCATTCTCCGCGACAAGAGCCCGAAAGGCAGCCTCATCGGCAAGGTCACCGCCATGACCATAGAAGTCGTTGCGGCTCCATTCGGCGAGCGGCCGGGTCAGCCGCCAGCCATTTGCGAGATAGAAGCTGCCATCGACTTTCGCGACCATGGCAAAGCCGGTATCGCCGACGCGCGCGACCAGCATGCCGTCACTGCTCCGACCGAATTCCACGACAGGGACGCCTGCGGTGCGGGACGGGAATGGAGTGGAGACTGTGCTGCTCATTGGGCCAGTGCCTCCAGATCGTCGAGATCGCCGCCCGCCAGAGCGACCGCAAGCCACTCCTGGGTGCTGATCCAGCCCACCGATTTGCGCGCGGTGAGGTCGATGACATGCGCGCCGCCCCCGAATGCATCGATCCTGGGGGATAAACAGATGTTCGCCCAGTCGAATCCCCACATTCCCGAAAGGTCGAGGTCTTCGGCGAGACGCAGAACAAAGGCGATGACACCATCAATGTCGCCATAATCCCCATCGTGGATCCAAAGGGCAGAGGCGCCCGGTTCATCGACGATCAGAACGTCAAAGCCTGAGAATTTCGGTTCGTCGGCCTCTTCATCCTCGGCGCGCAGCCGGGTGAAGAGTTCCATGGCCTGAGCGGCCTTCTCGGGGCTGCCCGTATCCAGCAGGCAAGAGAATTGCGTGTAATAGTTGGCCATGATGGCTCCTTTCGAGATGTGAAAAGACCCGGCACAGGGGCCGGGTCCGGTTGGGTTCAGGTTGTGGTGAAAGGTCGGGCTAGTCCGTCGGTGACGTGTCGACCCCCTCGATGACCAGGGGTGGCAACGCGATGTCGGCTGCGTCGAAATGGGCAAGGATCGCTTCAATCGAGCCGAGCTTTTCCACCACCTGCCGCGAGACGACGATGTCGTCGTCCTCGTCGGCCGTGAAGGACGTCGGCTCCCCCTCACCGGTGAAGACGATCCGCTCAGGGCCCCATTCGCCGGCACAGCCGCCGCACCAGCGGGAGAAGGAAAGTTTCTTCCCGATGCACCATTCTTCCAGATCGTCGAAGCTGCCCCAGGCAACATCGTGGGCATAGAGGCGGAGGGGCGCGCCGGGGGTGCGATCTGACGGCGCGAAGCGGGATCCGCCCCATTCCGTCGACAGACCTTCGGCGGCCGTAAGCGCTGCCAGTTCGGTGTAATCAGCTGCGGTGAGCGTTCCCCCGATTGTAATCGAGGCGGGAACACGATCAGCCATGACGTATGTCCTTTCCGGATGCGAAAAGGCCCGGCACAGGGGCCGGGCCTTGGGTTGAGGAAGGGGTTGAAAGAGGTCAGATCGCCGGGGCACCGTGGATCTGGTCGGTGTCGAACCCGACATCTTCAGCGACCACCCGGCGCTGATCAGCGCTCACCTGTTCGATGAACACGATGACCCCTTCACGCCGTTCATCGAGGAGGACGTGCTCCGGCCGGGAGCTCTCCTCCATTGCCGTGAGCGCTGCGGCTTTGGCCTTTACGACGGCTTCGTCGTCGCTGTCCGCCTCGACGGTGAACCCCTCGTAGGCGCGCAGCCAGAAGCCGATCCTGACGGAATACCGGGTCATACCTTTTCTCCTTCCATAACTGTTACGATTGCAGCCAATACTTTGTCGGTGGCGGCCCGGGTCCTTGCGTGTTCCTGCAGCATCAGCCGATAGAAGCGCTTGCGTGCTGGGCGAAGGCCCCGTTCCTGCAGGATGGTCGGATGGAAAAGACGGGCCGCGGCCCGTAGCACGGCGCGGTCACTTGCGCCCGGATCCACCCTGAGCAACGGGTAGGACGGGTCGGTGATCCGGTCAGGCGTGGGCGATTGCGGGTCGACCTCGCGCTCGATCCGCTGCGTCCTTCCCATCCAGGGCTCCGGTCGGATCGCCTTTGCCCAGTCGGCAAAGCTCGGAATGAAGCCCAGATCTTCGTTGACATGTTGCTCGCCCACCCATCTTGTGGGGATGATCCGGCCCGTAGACAGCGTCAGAGTGTCACCGAAGATGGCGGCGCAGGCATACACGCCTTCGGCATGATGCCGAAGCGCACGGTGTTGAAATGTCGCGATAATTTCCTTTGACCGGTCAATTATCTGGACACCTGCAATTTCACCTCCAAAGCTGAGGCTTTCACCGTTTCCGAGGGCGGATTATGCAAGTCACCAGATGTCCAGAGGGGGCTCTCCCTCGCTATTCTGTCCGCGACGATGCGGGCAATTCCGTTGAACCGATTCGCGATTTCCTCCTTTATCTCGACGCTCGAGGGTCATCCCCGAACACCATCCGCTCCTACGCCTACGATCTGCGGCGTGTTTGGGAGTTCTTCGACGCCCGAGGTCTCGAGTGGCAGGGCTTCAACATCGCGAACGCCGTAGATCTGATCGCTTACCTGCACGACCGGATCGATCTCCGAGCTGGCCGGCTCACAACCGCGCCTGACCCAGAACGGCTGTCACCGGCAACGGTCAACCGAGCGTTGGCCGCGATGTCGTCGTTCTGCGACTGGGCTATCATCGCAGGGACGCTGACCCCGCCAAACCCGATGCGGATCAGCAAGAGTATCAACAAGCCTTCGGTCAACGATCGGCACCGTCCATTTTTCGAAGGCGTCTCACGTCGCTCAGCGAGTGTGCGCGTTATCCGTGTCCGCACGGTTCACCGCCTGCCTCGTCCGATGAATGACGACCAGGTCGAGCGTCTCCTCGCCGAGGTGGCTTGCCTGCGCGACCGTGCCCTTGTGCAGTTAATGCTGCATGGCGGCCTGCGGCCGGGCGAGGCGCTCAGCCTGCATCTCGAGGATATCGCCTATGGGCGGCGGCGCGTCGCCATTCGATGTCGCGACGACCACCCAAAAGGGGCACGCGGAAAGTCACGAGTTGAACGCCTCGTCGACCTGCATGACGGGCAGGCCCTCGATACCATCAGCGCCTATGTCATGCGTGAACGTCCGCGGGATACAGACTCGCCATTTATCTTCCTGGTCGGCGGAAGCGGCGGGAGGCGCTCTGAACCATTGTCCTACGCTGCGCTGGCCAAATCTTTCGCGCGTTCGGCAGCGCGGGCCGGGATCAAATCGCCTGGCGTGTCACCGCACGCGCTGCGGCATACGCACGCCACTCGGATGTGGGAAGCTGGCATGCGAGAGCTGACCTTGCAGCGTCGACTGGGGCACGCATCTCCTGAATCGACACGCATATACACACGCGTATCCGACGCCACGGTGCTAGCCGAGTACAGCCGGGCGATGGGGTTGAAGCCATGACATATCCATTGCCGAGCGCCCTGCGAACGTTTCCGACCGATATCACCCCATCGCATTGTGCCGAAGAGGAATACCGCACTTTCATCAGCGACCTCGACATGACCCGCACGATGAAGAATCGGTATATCAGTCAAAGTAGAGATTTCGTTGCGGCCTTTCCCGATCTCGCACTTTGGTACGAACAACCATTGGAGGTCCGTGTAGGTCGAATCTACGGGACATCCGCCTTCACACCCGAACATCCTTCCTCGTTCTGGGCGCGGCAATATCTCTACTACCTCGCCTTCACAGACCGGCTGCGGCTCGACTACGGATTCCTGCTGTCAATTTCGCCCATGTATGCCGCCCAGCTCGCAAACTCTCTGGGCATCGATCTGGGCATTCCAGATCTTCGCAAGCGCCAGAAAGCGATGGGGTATCACCAGACGACACCACAGGGGTCGACCATCTGGGTGGTTTCCCGCATCGCGCTTCATGCCGGCATACGCTCGCCTGAACTTATCAGTCCCGACGACCTCGACGCGTTGAACGATGCGATTTCTGCATATGCGGCGTCTTCCCTGATGAAGCGCTTCCATGGCCACAACCCGCAAAAGGCCATGACAACCGCCCATTACTGGCATCGCTATGTCCGCCAGTCACAGCTTGTCCTGCATCACATCGGCAACGGCATCGCGCGCCCACGCATGACCGCCGACAAGCGACGGCCTTATATCTATCCGAGGCCGGACATGGGTGTTTTTATCGAGCGCTGGCTGGAGATCAAGCGCACCAGCCTTTCCAGGGTGACGGTCGACCACTGCGCCGTATCGCTTCGCCGCTTTGTCGACTTTCTGGTTCGTCACGATCCGAAGATCGAGAGGTTTGCGGATATCACGGCCGAAGTGATGACCGCCTTCCTAATCGATCTTCGGACCCAGATTGGCGCCAAGACCAAGCTTACATTGTCCATTACCGCCCAGAGATCCCGCGCGCTCCATGTCGCGCAGTTCCTCAGCGAAGGTGCCGCGTGGGAATGGCCGGATTTTCCGACACGACCGGTTCTGAACACGCGCGATCTGCCGCGTCTTCCGCAACGCCTGCCGCGATATATTCCTGCCGAACAGCTTGGCCCGCTCATGGACGAGGTCCGCAAGCTTCCCTGCGATTTTCAACGCGCCGCAATTCTGACCGCGCGATGGTCCGGCGCCCGTCGGACAGAGATCACGAGATTGCCTGTCGACTGTCTGGACGCCTATCCTGACGGAACGCCTCGGCTGCGCATTCCTGCGGGAAAGACCTATAGGGAACGACTTGTGCCGCTTCACCCAGAGGCTGCTGACGCTCTTCGCAGAGTTATTGCCATGCGCGCAAAGTCGGACGAGCGCCCGATTCCAGATGCCCGAACTGGACAACACGTCAAGCTGCTCTTCTACCGCCGCGGTGTCGCGATCTCGCCAGACTACCTGTTCAACTATCCACTCAAAGGCATCTCCCAACGACTCGGCCTCGTCGATGGTAAAGGGCAGAATCTCATCTCGGCACATCGCTTCCGCCACACAGTCGGTACCGAACTAGCAGAAGGCGGCGCAAGGCTGCAGACAATCATGGATGTCCTCGGTCACCAAAGCCCTCATATGTCGATGGTCTATATCCGTGTCAGCGACGAAGCAGTGCTCGCCGACTATCAGGCCGTATTGAAGCCCGATGCGCCGATCGCCGGACCCGCGGCCGAGATCATCCGCAATCAGCGCCTGCCGCAAAGCACGGTCGATTGGCTGAAGTGCAATTTCCTGAAGACCGAGCTGGAACTCGGCCATTGTCTCCGGCTGCCGGAAGAAGGTCCCTGTGAATGCGACCTCTACCTGAACTGCGCCAAATTCGTCACCACCCGCTCTTATGCACCGAGGCTACGGGCGCGCCATCGCCTCGAACTCAATCTCACCGAAGATGCGCGTTGCCGAGGTTGGACAAGAGAGATCGAACGACATTCAGGAATAGCCTCCCGCATCGAGCAGCTCCTCGTCGAACTGGGTGAGCCAGTCACAGACGCGGCCCAGGAAGTCGGACAGACAGTCGAAGCGGCACGGAAAATGTCGCGGTAGCCCACAGGTACCTCCCCGCCGCCCGCTCCGCTGCGCGCGTATCCGCGCTACGCGGGCGGCGGGTCCCCTCCTATGGACAACCACGACAAACCCCGACCGGGAGAACAAAAACTGCTTGATTGTCCGGATAACATCTAACCACTCATGGATGGCCAGGTAATCGTCGACGGTGCCGCCCCATTTTTTCACAGAGGACAGGGCGTGGTGGTATGGATGTGCCATATCTGCCTCCCTCAGAGCACGTGGGCGTAGTGTTCGGAGGAGGTGAAGCGCTCGTTGAAGTCGAGCTGGATCGTCTGCGCCCGCGCATCGACACAGAATTCACCATAGGCGCCATCGTTGATTTCCCAGCCCCCATGGGTGCTGGCCAGAAAGGCGTAGATCATGTGCTCGATGGCATCCGGCAAAGTCATCGCCTGCGCGACGATGCCGGGATCTCCCCAGGCAGTCGAGGCGATCATGACTTCGGTATCGGGCAACACCATCAGAACATCGTCGCGAAAGGCATCGATGCTCTCGATCTGTCCGGAATCTCCGGACCCATCGAAAGCAACCGTAACATGGGTGATACCGGCGGCGGTCAGAGCGGCGAAAAGCGCCGCCTTGTTGCCGTCGACAAGCGAGGCCTCCCGGGCCTGATACTCTTTGTGGCTGGCCATATAGGCCTCGAAATCCAGCCCGGGCGTGAGCGTCGCCGCAGGCTTCGTATCGGTCTCGGACATGGTGTGATCTCCATCTGGCATGCGGTTGCGAGCCGGCGCCTCTCTCTGGCGACCTTCCGGCTCACCCCCCTGCCCCGCCCTCGACCTCTCCGGCGCTGCTGTCGGCCCTGACGGGCCGACAGCCTTCCTGGCTCAGGCTTCGCCCCCTTCGTCCTCCTCCTCATCGGGGCAGGCGACGCCGTAGACCTGTTCATAAAATTCCGGTGTCGGCTCCACGGTCTCACCGAGGTAGGTGCCATCGGAGATCACCGCGCCGAAGGCAAAGAGCCATCCTTCGTCGAAGCTCAGGATGTCGATAGTGAGACCCTCGCATTCCGGCCGGTTCGCCAGTGCCGCAAAGATCGGCTCGGGGGGAGACCAGGCAGTGTCGAAGCTGAAATCGAGCTGGTCGTCATCTTCGGCGATCAGCCGGAAACTGTAGGCGTTCCATTTGGTGCCCCAGTTGGCGATCGACCAGGAATACCAAGAGGAATGCCCGAACTCCTCTTTCGCCCGGATCGCAGTTTTCGCCTTTTCCTCGCAACCGGGTGCGGTTTCCCGGATCCAGGCCTTCAACCCGGCATAGTCCGACACGCCCGCGGCTTTGACATGCGGGAATGACAGGTACCTTGCGATCTCGGTCTCGAGGGTTTCGCCAGGCATCCTGAGGCTGTCGGCAACATCGAAACGCCCGAGCAGCAAAAGACCCAGCTGGACTTCGGAACTGCTCTCGGTGTTGCGGATCAGGTCGGGCATCGGCACGATCCGCTCGAAATCGAATTCTGCGGACAGAACCTCCCGACCGTCCGGACCCGGCTCCCTGATCTCGGCAAGGAAGGCCCGCTTGAACGCGAGCCGGGCTTCCCGCGGGCCGGTGATGGTCAGCCTGCTTGTGACGTGATTTGGCATTGAACTTCTCCGGAGCGCCAGGAAGGGACGTCCGGGTCTGCGGCGCTCCCTGCATCCCCCGGACACCCCCGTCCCGGCCGACCTTTCCCTCTCGACATCGCCACATGAAAAAAGGGCGGTCCCCTTCGGGACCGCCCTGACAGCGCGCCACGCCTCCTCACCCGCAAAAGCCCATGCTACCAGTCGAAGATCGGAAGCGCCGCACAGGTCTCTGCGTCCTGGTCCAGCAGCACGTATTCCGCGCCGGATGCGCGCGCGTGCGCGAGGATGTTCTTCAGCACCGGATCCACTACCCGGTCGAAATCCGGGTGGTCAAACCCAGGATCCGGGACCCAGATGAAGAAGCCGGTTCCGAGGTTCCAGACCGTTGGCATCCCCTCTGTGCCCTTGCCACGCGCCCGCCGTTCACATTCCTCTTCCAGCGAGGTGGCAAGATCTTCGGTCAGATGTGCCGTGCTGATATCGGCGAAGATCCTGAGACGCAGGCTGTCGGACCCATCAGAAATCGTGCCGGTCATTGGACGATCTCCCGCAGCGCCAGGCGGATCTCTTCGCGCCAGAGCGGATCGACCAGCCGCCCTTCCAGCACGCTGGCCCTGTGCCGCAGGGCCTTTGCAGCTCTGAAATTGTCCAGGCCCGCCTCATAGCTTGCGTCGGCGCGGATGCGGCTGGCCTCGGTCACAACCTTGCGGACGTCGAGGTCGGTCGCAACCGGCTCACACCACTGGATATCGCGACCGGAAACCTCGCCGGCGAGCACAAGGCGTTTTTCGGTGTCGAGGATGACCACAAGGATCGGCGAGAAATCCTGCGCTCCGTCATCTTGCGGGAAGGCCCCTTGCGCGGCGGCGCGCGTTGCCATCGCAATCGCCTCCGCCGGGTTTTCGCATCGTCCCATGGCCAGTGTCTGCTGCTGCCACCAGGTGCCAAGCACCGGATCTTTCTCGACGTGCTCGACCTCGCCAATGCAGGTGAGGATCAGTGGCTGCGCGGGCGCGGCGGCGATTGCGGCCGTAACCCGAACGGGCGGGATGGCGGTGGATTTCGTGATGTCGAAGGCAACGGTCATGACAGGCACTCCGGGTCGGACCCGCGGGAGCCACTCTCCCGCACCTCAAATCCGACACGGGCCCGCCCTCCCTGCCTCTCCCTCTGAGGTGCCCGGCTCGCCGGAACGAAAAACCCGCTTGCCGGGACGACAGGCGGGAAATGGGAGTGGTTTCTGTTGTGGGTTCGGGCGGCAGGAGCCGTATCTTCCGCCAGTTCCGGAGATGTCACGCTATAGCGCTCCGCTCCGGCTGAATGTGGCACAACCGATCTGGAAGGCGATCAGGCCACAAGGATCCGCAGATGAAACTCGCGGATCAGGCTTGCGAATCATATAAGTGACCGCTTATCTGTTGGCATGATGGAGACCGAGATTTTCAGAGCCCTGGCCGATCCAACGCGCCGCGCGATCTTCGAGAAGCTGGCGGGTGGCAGCATGAACGCAAGCGCTCTGCGGCAGGGCATGGACATCAGCCAGCCAGCCATGTCGCAGCATCTGGCCGTTCTGCGCAATGCGATGCTGGTGCGCGAAGAGCGGCAGGGGCGGTTCGTGAACTACGAGGTCAACCCGGACGGGGTGGTGCTGATCGCCGGATGGCTGGCGAAGTATCGTGCCTATTGGCCGGCGCGGGTCGACGCCCTGAAGGCTTTGCTGAAGGACATGGATCAATGAGCGAGGCGGAGGCGAGGCCGCAGGCGAAGGTGCTGGAGTTTGAATACAGGCTCGATGCGCCGCCGGAGAAGGTCTGGCGGGCAGTCACCATTCCCGCCTTTCGGGAGAAATGGCTGCCCCGCCAGGACCTGGCCGACCGGGAGCCGGTCGCGACTATCCCGGGCAAGGAGATCAGCTACAGGATGCGGGATGACGATCCCCCCTTCCTTGAGAGCATCGTGACGTTTCGGGTTGCGCCGGATCCCGACGGTGGAACCGTGCTCAGGATCGCGCATGGGCTGGCGGATGCGCAACTGACGCCCCGGCCGCCGGTGGCGAACGACAATATGCCCGTGCTGATGCGCGCCGCCTAACGGCCACCCCGATCAACATAACTTCAGCCGACAGGAGTTCGCCATGCGCGAAGCGATGCAGCTCGTCCCTATGGTCGTCGAGCAATCCAGCCGGGGCGAACGCTCCTTCGACATCTATTCCCGCCTGCTGCGAGAGAGGATCATCTTCCTGAACGGCGAGGTGAACGACACCGTGTCCGCGTTGGTCTGCGCGCAACTGCTGTTTCTGGAGGCCGAAAGCCCCACGAGGCCGATCCAGATCTATATCAACTCACCCGGCGGGGTCGTGACCAGCGGTCTCGCCATGTATGATACCATGCGATACATCCGCGCGCCGGTTCACACGCTTTGCATGGGAACGGCCCGTTCGATGGGATCATTCCTGCTGATGGCCGGCGCCCCCGGCGAGCGCGCGGCTCTGCCCAATGCCAGCATCCTGATCCACCAGCCCTCGGGCGGCTTTCAGGGACAGGCATCTGACATGCTGATCCATGCGGAGGAGATCGAGAATACCAAGCGGCGCATGACCCGGCTCTATGCCGAGCATTGCCGGCGCAGCTATGAGGAATTCGAACAGGCGATGGACCGCGACCGCTTCATGACTCCGGAAGAGGCGATGGAATGGGGGCTGATCGACCGCATCCTGACGGAGCGCGAGGTCACCGAATGAGTCCTTCGGCAGACGGTGGAGGCCTCTCCCGCCCAGCTATGCGATCATGCCCCCGCGGGGTTGCGCCCGGGGCGCGCGGACCACAAGACCCGGCCTTCCGGTCAGCGCCGGGGCGTCTGGCGCAGTTTGCGCGCGCGCACGGCCTCGATCAGCACGGCCTGCACCTTCTTCACGAAAGGCTTGCTGAAACCGCCGATGCGATTGCCCGGCTCAAAGTAATAGCTTTTTGCCGGGATATCGGTGTTGACCTCGTCGGCAATGACCCAAAGGCGGATGGTCTGGTCAAGCCCGGCGCGCCTTTTTTCGATCTCGGGCACCTCGACCGCGAAGGCGTTGCCTTCGGAAGGCTGTGACGTGATCGGCGCCAGAAGGGTTTCAACCTCCCCTTTTGCATTGCGGCTCAACAACAGCAGCGAGACAGGGCGCTCCTTGCGACCCTCTGTCTCGCCCCGGGCTGCCTCACGGCTCCACAGAAAAGGGTAGACCCATACATCGCCAAGATCGGGCTGTTGCGAGTCAGTCATGGTCGATACTGTTCTGGAGGGCGCCGATCAGATCGGCGGCCTCCGCATCCGTCAGATCGGCCACGTGGAAGGCACGGCGCGAGTCGCCACGCGCCTGCAAATGCTCGAACCTTTCGGCGCTCAACACGACAAAGCGGGGTTTGCCGTGGCGGGCAATGGCAACCGGGGCTTGTGCGGCAGCGGCCAGAACATCGCCGGTCTTGTTCGCAAGTTCGGTCGCGGAAAACTGCTTCATGCCACCCTCCTAAGGATTGCCCCTAAATTAGCTAATTTAGCCAATACTGTCAATATGCAGAATTTGCTTCCGGAACAAGGTGGCTCCTCTTTGGCGTCACGTCCTGCCGTCCTCAGCAAGGCCCGGCAGAGCGGATTCGCGCTTTGCCAGATGCGCAACCGGCATGTCTTCGGTCGCAAAGGTCTGGCGCTCTCCCTTGGAAAAGCGGCTTTCATAGCCATGGATGCTCATCAGGACAAACCGCACCGCCCCATGCCGGGTGATCGCGACCGGCTCCTGACTGGCCGCATCCAGCACATCCCCAAGGGCGCAGTTGAGTTTGGATGATGGAAAGGAACGCATGGCAAATCCTCCGCGGGATCTAAGATAGCTGATCGGGGGCGCTCCGTCAGAGGGTGACATGGAAAAAGGTCGGCCCCGGAGGGCGGCAGGTGATCTCCATCATGACCGCTCGAGGCTGCCAGTCGTGGCTACGCTCGCGCGGGTCGATGATGCGGTCCCCCGCGGGGAGCGGCCGGAAGGTACCGGCGTTCGGGGTGAGGCGTTTCCATCATATCGGCCACCTCCCATGCCCTATTCAGAGCTCGGTTGCGAACTACCATCCCTGGCTCCGAGATTGGTTGGGGGCTGGTGACGGTTGATCATCCGCTCGACCTCGGCGTCCGGCACCTCGCCATCGTCACCGATGTCGATCGTTCCGAGTGTATGATAATCCGGCGTTCTGATGCGGATAAAGTGCGAGTAGAATCCGCGCTGCTCCAGAGCCATCAGGCCGGCAGCTTCGACTCGTGCTTTGACATCGTTGATCTTCATATCTTTTCTCCTACCTGGGGTTTTTGGCCGCCAATCACGGCCGCAGATGCGTTAAGGGATCCACCCGCCAGCGCGCCCACAGGTGGCGCGCTCCCGTCCCTCGAAGTCACCGCGACCGAAGCTGTCTTCGGTCAGCGCCGCAGCCCTGCTTCGGAGAGGCAGTTTCGTCATGCGGGAAGGCGGATCTCCGTCATGGATTTCCGGATCAACGGGCGACGCCGGTCACGATGCCATACTCGATCGGCTCGTGATCCCGCAGAAAAGCGAGACAGGCACGGTGGTATTCACTGCCTTCGGTTGCTTTCGCCACGACATGGCGATGCGCATCGTGATCGCTATTGAAAACGGCATCTTCATCGCGGCGTTCGAGACGCCAGTTCGTGCCGTCGCTGTTACCGGGCGCATAGCTGATGAACCAGCCTTCGGCCTCGGCAACTGCGTCATCATAGGGGGGCGAGATTTCAGAGTTCATATGTCTCTCCGGGATCTGGGGAGGGGCATCGAAAGGCGTCCCACAGACAAACACCTGAAGCGTTGCTCTGAACCTCGACCTTGTATGTGCCGAGATCGTCATGCGTCGTGCCGATCATCGCGGCGTGTTCATCGCTCAGGAGATACCTGGCGCGAGCCTTCGCGGCAGGAAGGCCATCGACCAGTGCGGTGCAGATGTCGAAACCGTCACGATCTTTCAGGATGACAGTGTATTCAGCCATGTTGAGCTCCGTGGGTCATCGGGTTCGGTGGGATCTTGCGGCCGCATGATCAGCTGCAGGTCTGGATCGGGTTGAGGAAATCGCCCTTTTTCCCATGGCCCGCCCGTCGCCGCCAAAATGAAAACCCGCCTGCCATGACGACAGGCGGGCAACGGGCGGGACCGCAGTTCGGCGTCAGGCGGCCAGAGCCATGGCCGGTTCCGGCGGTGTCGCGTCTTCCACCACCTCGAAACGCGCGAGGTGATAGGGGTTCTTCGCCAGCCAGAGTTCGGCAGCCTCCTGGCTTTCGGCCAGATGCAGCAATTCGGTCGTATCACCGAAGATCTGCACCACCCGGACCATTCCCGGGCGGGGCAGTTCCGCGATCTCGAATTTGAGTTCGGAGGCCACCGAATAGGTTCGATGCATGACCACCAGGATCACGCCCGCCGAGGAAAAATCACCCTCATGCAGCGTGATCGTGGCCGGGAAGCTGTTGCCATTGGCACCCGATCGGCCCGGATCTTTCCGGACCAGCCGACCGCATCCGTTACTGCGTTGCCAGGCAGCGAGCCTTTTTGTGAACCTGGCCGGAGGCTTCGGCTTTCCGTCGCTATACCGAAGCAGCGCACCGAGGGGTGCGCACGTGAAAATCTGCTGTGCAGACATGGGGTTCTCCATGATGAGACCGGACCCGGCACGCGCCAGGTCGGATGTGGGATTGAAGGGGAAGATGGGACGGCGCGCTGCGCCGTCCCGAGGAGCGATCATTCCGCCGCCACCAGTTCCCCGGCTTCGGCGTCATCGGTCGCCGGTTCAGGATCGACCGTTTCATCCGCCAGGAAGGCAGGGAGGTTTTCGACGGGTGCCGTATCCTCCTCGGTCGTGATCAGATCTTCATCACCTTCGACCCGAAGGATTTCCGGCAGCCAGCCAGTCCCGTCGAGCAGGCGAGCCGCCTCGCGGGCCATGTCGCCTTTCTTGAGGTGGTCGATCAGCTGCGCAGCCCCCTCCCCTTTCGCCTCGCGGACGGCTTCGAGGATGCGCGGCTTCGTCACCCGACCGAGATAGTTCTCGACCGTGGGCTGCCAGCCCGTCTCGACCATGTCGAGATCGGTGGCCCGGGCGAGACGGTCAGCTTCCACTGCCCGACATTGCAGAGCATGCGCGCTGAGCCCATATCCGCTATAGGGGTTGGGCTTTTCGTGCTGCGCGTTGACGCCGAAGGAGACGCAATGCGCGAGCAATGCCAGTCGGCTCGCCTCATCAAGCCCCACAATCCAGTCCCAGAGGGCCTGATCGTCCTCCTGCGGGATGTCCTGCTGCCAGGCCTGATGGCGCTCCGCGATCGACAGAGCCGGGGGGAACGATGCCAGGTCTTCCGGCGGCGTCGACGGATGCACCGCGCGCACCGAAGCTTCGAGGCAGCGCGCCTGCGCCGTGCGGAAGCCATCGGTGACCAGCTTGTGCAGGAGCAGGGTCATGGCGACATGCGGATGCAGGGCCACGGCGTCCTGAAGGGCGATCGTCCGATACGCCGTCAGTTCCGAAAGCAGGCGATCCGGCAGAGGCTTGATCGCGTCGCCTTCATCCTCCTCGGGCTCGGGAGGCTGCCCACCCACGCTAACGACGGTCGCGGGTGCCCGGTCGTCGTATGCACCGTCGCGACCGTCATAATCGCGGTCGGGCAAATCGTTGTCGCCAGCATCGTCCTGGCCCTGCGGCGCCTCATCATCCGGCCGGACAAAACCGCGCTGGACGTCGAACTTGCCGTCGAGCGTGATGCTGAGGAACACGCCGGCACGCGCAATCTCAGCCGGGTCGAAGGTTTCGGGGCGGTTGTCATAGGCCTCGAGTGCTGCCTCGATCTCGCCCAGGCGAGCGTCGATTTCTTCCGGGTATCCATCGGGGGAGGCGTATTCCCCGTCAAGCTCGTCAAACTCGGTACGAAGCGCCTCGCGGATGGCATATTCCTCTTCGGTCAGCTGTGCCGAGGCGGAAACCAGTTTCCGCAGCCCGTGGCTGTGGCCATATTCGAAGCTGACATCCGCCTTGACCCACTTCCAGCCCTCAGTGGCAATGGTCTCGGCCTCCGCCTTCAAACGCTCGCTGACCAGGCGATCAAGCAGGCCGACATCTTCGATCCAGCCGCCATTGTCATCCTCAAAGAGGTCACGGGTGCGCGTGCCACCTGCGAGTTCATAGGCTTCGAGCCCGATGAGCCGCACCCGGCGGTCGGAGCAGCGGACCGAGGTCTCGTGCAGCCTGCGGCGGATATGATGGGGATCGCGCTGCCAGGTATCCTTCACCGCGTTCCAGACCTGGACCTGCCGTTCGGGATCGGAAGAGACCGTGAACGCCATCAGTTCCTCAAGCGTCATCTGGTCGGCGGCATAGACCTCGAGCAGTTCCGGCGCGACCGAGGCCAGCTTCATGCGCTGCTTAACCACGGTCGCCGGCACGAAGAAAGCGGCCGCGATCTGTTCTTCGGTCTGGCCTTTCTCGCGGAGCGTCTGGAACGCCCGGAACTGGTCGAGCGGGTGCAGGGCGGCGCGCTGCGTGTTCTCGGCCAGCGAGTCATCCTCGGCGAGGATATCGCTTTCACCTTCGCGCATGATGCACGGAACCGGGGCGTTCTTCGCCAGGCGCTTCTGCTTCACGAGGAGCGCAAGGGCCTGGAAGCGCCGGCCACCGGCCGGAACGTCGAACATGCCGGTCTCATTGCCCTCGTCATCGAGCAGCGCCCGGACGTTGAGGCTTTGCAGCAGGCCCCGGCGCGCGATATCTTCGGCAAGTTCCTCAATGGAAATGTCCGCCTTGATCTTGCGGACGTTGGACTGGCTGAGCACCAGTTTGTCGAAGGGGATGTCGCGCGAGCGCGAGAGGGTGATTTTCTGAACGGCCTTGGCCATCTGATCTTCTCCACGACGGGCGCCGGGAGCCTCTCTCCCGTCTCCGACCCGTCACAGAAACCCCACCCTCCTCTTCCTCTCATCTCACCGGCCCAGCCGTCGTAGGCTTCACATACCACCCCATCACTCTTGGCGAACACCGTTGGGCATGCGACAGAGGAGATGATCCAGCGAAAGCAAGGTATTCCCCGGCACACTCAAGGAGCAGCCATGTACAATCATATCCTGATTTCCACGGACGGGTCGGAAACGGCGACCAAAGGCCTCGATCATGGCCTGACACTTGCGAAAGCGCTCGGATCAAAGGTGACCATCGTCACCGTGACCGAAGCTTTTCCGATCTATGCCGCAGCGGCCGGCGGCGCCTGGGTTGCCCCCGTCGAGCTCAACGGGGGCTATGAGGAAAGTCAGAAGAAACTGGCCGAAGAAATCCTGAAATCAGCGCAGGAAGCCGCAGAAAAGATCGGTGTCTACGCCGAGCTGGTGCACGTGCCGAATTCCCTGGCTGCAGAGGCAATCGTTGAGACCGCGAAGACCAGGGATTGCAGCCTGATCTGCATGTCGTCCCATGGTCGTCGGGGTCTTGGACGGCTGCTGCTCGGCAGTCAGACGGCGGAAGTGCTTGCCCATAGCCCGGTGCCGGTTCTCGTCGTCAGATGACACCTTTAACTGCTCACGACCGACGCAACCGGCGTGAAGCCGCAAGGCAAGATCATGACTGAGGCTGATCTGCCGCCGGACTGGCTGCATCTATTGCGCGCGGCCAGCGAGAACCCGGATGGTATCCTTTCCCTTGCGGATACCGCAGACGAGGCAGTCGATGCCATTGCGGAGCGACTGACTGATCTGGGCTTGTTCAGGATCGTGACGGCGCGAAGGTATATCCTCACCGAAAGCGGCCGAGCCGCGCTCGGGAGCCGCCGGAAGTCCCGCGTGGGCGGCCCCAACAGGGCGAACTCTCGCCAGCCGGCCGGTTGGTTGCGCCGTCTGCTCCGCTCCCCCTGAGGCCGGAAATGCTGGCGGCTGGATGTGAAACTTCGCTCATCGCCTTTGGCAGAAAAACGGAAAAGACTCGCAGCGGCTGTGATTTCGGCATTCCGCAGGTGACGCGGAACTGCCATCTTCACCGATGGAAACGCGGAGTAAGTACAAATGACGACCATCAATGATATTGCAGCGAAAATTGCCGAGGATCAGGGACTGACCAAAGCCCAGGCCAAGTCCGCTGTCGAAGCCGTGTTCAAGGCGGTGACGGACGCGGCGACCGGCGGAGAAGAGACTTCGATCCCGGGCTTTGGCAAATTCAAGGTGAAGGAGACGCCTGAGCGTGAGGGGCGAAATCCCGCCACCGGCGAGACCGTCACCATCGCGGCAGCTAAGAAGCTCACTTTCACGCCGGCCAAGGCGTTGAAGGATGCCCTGAAAGTCTGAAACCGGGCGCAGCGCCTTGCGTCAGAGGACGTCACGAAAAGAGCTGAAGCTGTCCTGCGACCCATAGGGTCGAACCGAGATCAGGAAGTCCTCAAGGAAGGCGATTGCCACCTTGTCGTGGAAGCGGTCCAGAGCCGCTTCCGCATCCGTTGCGCCGACAAGCCAGGCGCCATCCACCGCACAGTTGCCCTCAATATCGATATCGTAGGGATCAAGGTCATCCCAGGACACGAGAGCGACGACCTCCACGATGAAGCGCATCATGCCTGCGTCTCCTTGGGATAGATCTCATTGATGATCTGCTCGACGGTCTTTCCCCGATGGCGATCGAAGCTCCTCGTCCAGACCTCCTGGCCGAAGACATTCCATTCATCGAGCCCGGGCCGGATTGAGGCATCCAGCATGAGACATGCCGCCATCGCGTCGGAATGATCGCGATTGGTCTCGAACGCGAATTCCAGGGTCCGGGTCGTCGGCGCCGATCGATCCGGATAGCGCCGGAAATGGGCGGTGATGGTGCGCAACTGGCGCCGGAAGGTTGCCCGATCAGTCATGGGAGACCTCCGCGGTATCAAAACAGTCGCAAGCCTCGACCAGTTCAGCGTCCGACACGGTGATCGCGCGGCGCAGCAAAGCCAGCCGGAGCATGGCCGGGGTGACGTCTGAAGCATCCTGTTTTGCCGACGTGACCTCGAAGGCGAAATCAAAGGCATGGCTGAACATCAGATCACCCCCCTGGCGCGAAGGCTGACCTCGAACCCAGCTCCAACGATGATATGGTCGTGCAGGGTGATATCGAGCGCCTGACAGGCTTTGCGGACCTTTTTGGTCATGGCGATATCGGCTTCTGACGGCTCAGGATCCCCGGCGGGATGGTTGTGACAGATCAGGATCGCTGTGGCGTTCAGCAGGAGCGCGCGCCTGACCACTTCACGCGGATAACACGGCACATGATCCACCGTGCCAACCGAGACCGTCTCATCGGCGATGAGCCGGTTCTTGCGGTCGAGGAACAGGACATGCAGCCGTTCCCGCTCGCCGCGAACGGTCAGAGAGCAATAGTCAAGCACGGCCTGCCAGGAGGCGAGAACAGGGTTGCGGTTGAAATGCCGTAGCAGGATCTCCCTCGCCTCGGTAATGGTGCGTTTTTCCTGCTCAGTCATCGCAGCGCCCTCCCGGTCCGGCGGCCGCGGATGACAGGTCCTCATCGTCATCATCCTCCGTGACATCGAACTGGAATTCCTGGGTGATGAAATCGTTGAGCCGATACGCCAGATCAATATGGTTGCCGGCCGAAAGCCCGAGGGCCATGAAGGCTGCGTGGACGGCTGCGTCCACCTTGTCGTCAAAGGTCTGCATCTCGATCCTCATGGGATTGCGGCCAGCCCCTGCCCTGCTGTCAGATCAGCAATGGGGGAGATTGGCCGAAAAAAGGGGAATACCGGTACCCGGCGCTGGTCAGCACCGCGATACCGTGTGACGGTCGCCCTGCTCAGAAGACCCAAGGCAGGGCGACCGGAAGGTACGGTGACGGTGGATCAGCTGACCCGGTCGAGCAGCTTCTTCGCTTTGCCCTCATACTCAAGGCGGGCATCCTGATGCGGTTTCTCCCGCGCCAGCCGGGTGATGCCTTGTACGAAATCGAAGATGCTCGACGGCGGGTGTCCCTCTTCCTTCAGCACCTTGTCGATGATCGCCGCGGTTTCCGGCCGGGAAAATCCGCGCTTGCGCAGGAACTCCTGGCGATCCTCATCGCTGCGCGCCACGATCTGCTGCCGAGCCGCCTTGATGCCGTTGATAAAGGGCTGGGGTGAGGAGTTGGCGAAGCGGGTCAGCGCCGGCGCCGCCTCATGCGCAAAGCGACCGGCGGCATATTTCGAGTGCCGGATGGTGATTTCCTGAAAATCCTCGACCCCCCAAAGCTGGCGGTTCTGGCAAACGGCGCGCAGGTAGAAACTCGCGATCCCGAGCGTCTTTGCGCCCACCTCGGAATTCCAGGCATAGAAGCCGCGGAAGAAGAGATCCGGCGATCCGTCGGGAAGCTTCCCCGCCTCGATCGGGTTGAAGTCGTCAACCAGGAAGACGAACACGTCGCGGTCAGATGCATAGAGCGTCGTGGTATCGCGGCTGATCTCGACATCGGGGTTATAGACCCCGGTCGACCAGTCGAGCACACCCGGCACTTTCCACCTCGTGTCCCCCGTCCCGCTGCCCGCAATCTTCTGCACAGCCTCGATCAATTCGTGATCATGGATCCGCCCATAATCGGGACCAGTGACTGCCCGCAGAGCAACGCGGCCATCATCGGTTTCGAGGGTCTTGATCTGCTCGGACCTGTCGCCCGAAAGACCATATTGCAGGTTGATCCCGGCAAGGGGCGCGGGCAGTTGGCGCAGGTAGTTCGCAGGCGCGCCGACCAGGCTGGCGAGTTGGCCGAAGGCCCAATGGGTCGGGGCGACCGGCGCATCGGCCTTGGGCAGGATCAGCTGCAGCTTTTCGGGATTTTCGCGGCTGGCTTCGACATGGATGCGCGACGATTCCACGATCCGCGTACGGCTGCGCTCGGACCGGGATTTCACCGAAGACCAGAGGTCGTCGAGCGAGAGAAAGCGTTCATCATCGGGACGATTGAACCACTCGGAGGAGACGCGGCCGACCCGCTCTCCCCGGCTGACGTCCACCTTGTAGCCACCGCTGCGCTGCGGGCGCGCGGGTTCCAGAATCTCGACCTGTGCCATCATAGTGCTCCGGGCGACCCCAGGAGCCCCTCTCCCGGTCGCAAGCCGCCGCCCCACCCCTTCCCTCCTCTCGCTCTCCCCCGCGCTGGCGTCGACCACCCCTTTCTGGCAGCCAGCGCCTGCTGTGATGCGAGTTCTTGAACCGCCAACAGATTGATCTCGTGTCGATATCGCTGTGATGGCTTGCCCACGGAATATGTAAGACGGTAGAAGGAACCTAGAACGGGTACGCACCGTTCCCGGGGCGTGGAAACCCCGAAATCTATCGGTAAGGGCGTCGACCGTTGCGGCGCCAGATTCCTTGACCATGCGGTCGGGGAGCCTGTGGCGTATGTCCAGGCCTCCAATGCTAAAGGTCACAGGGGCCGAATAGATTCGGTTTTTCCAACTTCCCGATCATGGGTCCAGGAAGCGATTGCGGGGGCGTACCGCAGATTTCGCATCCGAGCGGACACCTGTAGCAAAACATGGGGAGTGAGCCCGACGGAAAGCACGTCAGAACAATCCCGACAGTCTGCCCAGCTGATCAACCGCATGATCGGTGAACGGCTTTTGGCGCTCCGATCATCCCGGAACCTGACGCTCGCTGCGGTCGCGCAACGGCTGACTATCAGCTACCAGCAGGTGCAAAAATATGAGCGAGGGCAAAGTTCGATGTCGGTGGCCCGGCTCTACGATTTTGCTCAGATCTACGAGGTAGCGCCGGCGGAATTCTTTCGTGAGCTGCCCCCCAACGCGGGGCTTGGCAGCCATTTGGATCTATCGGTTCCAGGCTTCGCAGACAGTCCGGAAGGTCAGAGCTTTCTTTCGGCCATAGCGCATATGCCGCCGGGTGCCCGGAGAACTTTGCTGGCCTTCCTCCGCGCCCTGCCCACGGAGGGCACTTTTACCGTCCCAGGCGTTTGATATTCCAAAACAGCAGCAGGACTGCTTCGCTTCGAAAAGCGGAGATGGCTATTGCCACATTCCGCGAAGCCGCAGACCAACATCGATGGAGGGAGGTTGCGGGACAGCACCGGCTGCAGTGAGCCTCGGTGCCCAATGCGTCACTTCGAAGTGGTTGAGCAGTTCGCGCGGGATGAAGCGGCTGCGCGCTGCATAGATATGGCGATCCGCGTTTCGGGTTTGCTGGGTCACATAGAATCTCTGCGGAACCCCGAGCGAAAGCTGCTCCTTTGCGCGGGTCATGGCGACGTAAAGCAAGCGCCGTTCTTCCTCGATTTCTGCCGTCTGCCCGGTTCCCAGGTCGGAGGGGATGCAGCCGTCGACCACGTTGAGAACGAAGACTGACTTCCACTCCTGCCCTTTGGCGGAATGAATGGTCGAGAGGATCAGATAGTCCTCATCCTTCAGCGGAACACCGGCCTGCCCGCTCGTCGCATCCGGCGGATCGAGCGTCAGATCCGTCAGGAACCGTTCGCGGGTCGGATATCCCATCGCGATCTGCTCGAGTTGGAGGAGATCGGCCCGTCGAAACTCCGCATCCTCGTGGATACGGTCAAGCTGTGGATCATACCAGGCGCGGGCCCGGCCGAGCGCATCGGGCCAATCCGTGGCCTGCAGCGCATCGATCAGTTCCGGCCATCCCATCGATTTTGGAGGGGCCGTCATACTGGCCAGGGCCACCAATGGCTGCATCGATGTGCTGATATGGTCCAGCACCTTTCCCGTCGTGCCCGGACCGATCCCGGGCAGCAGTTGCAGCACGCGGAACCCGGCAACCCGGTCGTGAGGATTCTGCGCGAACCGCAGAACAGCCAGAAGATCCTTGACATGGGCGCTGTCCAGGAACTTCAGGCCGCCGAACTTCACGAAGGGGATATTGCGGCGCGTCAGCTCTACCTCAAGCTGACCCGCATGGCTCGAGGTACGGAACAGCACGGCCTGCTGTTTCAGCGGCATGCCCGTCTCCCGGTTGCTCAGGACCTGATCGGCGATATGGCGCGCCTGATCGGCCTCGGTCGCATAGGTCACGATCTTCGGCTTCACGGCAGAGGTCCGGTCGGTCCAGAGATCCTTGGTGTAGCGCTCGCGGGCCTGCGCAATCACCGCGTTTGCAGCTTCGAGGACGGGCTGGGTTGAGCGGTAATTGCGATCCAGCGTGATGATGCCCGCCGGCGGGTCGAAACTTGCCGGGAAGTCGAGGATGTTTCGGACTGTGGCTGCCCGAAAGGCATAGATCGACTGGGCGTCATCCCCGACGACGGTCAATCCCCGACCGTCCGGCTTCAGCGCCAGCAGAATGCGGGACTGCAAGCGGTTGGTATCCTGATACTCGTCGATCAGCACATGATCCCACAATGCGCCCAGATGCGCGGCAAAGGCCGGTTCCTCCATGACCTGTGCCCAGATGAGGAGGAGATCGTCGTAGTCGAGCACATTCTGGCTCTGCTTGGCCTCGACATAGCTCGCGAAGAGCTGCTTCAACTGCTCCTCCCAGCCGATCACCCAGGGGAAGTGCTGCTTCAGCACCGCCTCCAGCGCCTCTCCGGAGTTCACGGCGCGGGAATAGATCGAAAGGCAGGTCCCCTTGGCGGGAAAGCGGGTTTCGGTCGCCGAGAGGCCAAGGCTGTGGCGGCAAAGATTCATGAGATCCGCAGAATCTTCGCGGTCATGGATGGAAAAATCGGGATTGAGCCCGATTTGAGGCGCGATCTCCCGCAGAACCCGGGCGCTGATACCGTGAAACGTCCCGGCCCAGGTCAGCGCCTCGGCCGCATAGCCCGCGCCCATGGCCTCAGAGGTGATCCGTTCGACCCGGCGGGTCAGTTCGGTGGCGGCCCGGCGGGAGAAGGTCATCAGGAGAATCCTCCTCGGATCGGCCCCCTTTGTGAGCAGATGGGAAACGCGATGTGCCAGCGTGTTGGTTTTGCCGGAGCCAGCGCCGGCAATGACCAGCAGGGGCCCTGCCCCGTATTCCACGGCTTCTCTCTGCCGGTCGTTCAGCCTGTCCAGATACCCCATGCCCTGCGCGCGCCCCAAGTTTCGGTCAAGCTTAACGCGGGCAGAACGGAAAGGGAACAATCTTGCGGCTCGAATGATGTTTCTCTGCTGGCGCATGTCAGGTCTGGAAGTCTTGAGAAAGTCTCTTGACTTAGAGTGCACTCGAACCCGTAGCTTCCTTTGCGTCGTGATGAGAAGCAGGTCATGAAGATCGGGGAACTCGCCAAACGTGCCGGATTGTCAGCCCATACGCTCCGCTACTACGAGCGGATCGGGTTGTTGCCGCGCGCCGACCGTGATGCCTCCGGCCAGAGGGACTACGACGCCTCGATCATCAGCTGGATCGGGTTTCTGGAGCGCCTGAAAACCACTGGCATGCCGATCCGCGAGATGCTGCGCTACGCGGCCCTGCGCGAACAGGGTGCCGAAACTGGCACGGCGCGACGTGTTCTTCTGGAGGCGCATCGGGACAAGGTGCGCGCCCATGTGGCCGATCTTCAGGCCGCGCTTCTCGTCCTCGACACCAAGATCGGCGGTTATGCCGAGGCGGAACAGAGGATGGAAAACCATGATGCAGAACTCCCCGATGTCAGGCGAAAGCCGGTTGGAGCGCGGCCGGCGCGCGCTCGCGGAAATTGACGGCGCGGCCGGGCAGAACGTGGTCGATGCGCTGGCGGGCATCGCGCCCGACTTCGCCACTTACCTGTTCGAGTTTCCCTTCGGCGACATCTATTGCCGACCGGGGTTGAGCCTGCGCGACCGCGAAATCGCCACAATAGCCGCACTGGCGGCCATGGGCACCGCCGCACCACAACTGAAGGTGCATATTGAGGCCGGGCTGAATGTCGGAATCTCTAAGCACGAGATCACCGAGATCCTGATGCAGATGGCGGTCTATGCTGGTTTCCCGGCAGCCCTGAACGGATCATTTGCAGCGAAAGAGGTCTTCTCGCGGCATGAGACTGCAAGCGAGGAGGCCGGCGCATGATCCTGTCTCGACGCACGCTGATCGCCTCCGCCATCGCCTGCACCGCGTTGCCAGCCCACGCCGCCACGCCCGAGCGGCTATGGGACGGGTTCCGTTCGCCGGTCGGCATGGGGTTCGATGCGGCCGGAAACCTCTATGTCGCGGAATGGAGCGCGGGTATTGTATCCCGCGTTGCTCCAGACGGCAGCCGGTCCACCTTCGCCGACGGATTGTCGGGACCCTCGGGACTGGCGGTCGGGCCGGATGGAATGATCTATGTCGCCTCATACTCCAGCGACCTGGTCTGGCGCTTCACGCCTGACGGGCAGCGCAGCACGCATATCACCGGCCTCGCGACCCCTGCCGGGCTGAGCTTCGACCGGGCCGGCCGATTGATGATCGCCAATCGCAGGACGAATGAAATCCTAGCTGTGCAGGATGGCAACCTCGTTTCGGTCATTGATGGCCTGCGCACGCCAGTAGGGGTCGTGCAGACCCCGAATGGCGGCTACGTCGTGTCGAACATCGGCGGTGGCGTGACAGTCCTTCGGCCAGACGGCACCCGCATAGAGGCTGGTCAGGATATCGCGACACCCGGCCCCGGCATCGCGCAGACAGAAGACGGTCGAGTGTTCGTCGTGGATTATGGCAACACGACGGTTCGGGAAATCCTGATGTCAGGCGGTTCGCGGGTTTTGGCCGACGGCTTCTCCAGCCCGGTCGGGCTTGTGCCGGCACCCGACGGCCGCACGCTGCTGACGGCAGACTGGGGCAACGGCGCGGTATGGAGGGTTCCCCTTGAGTGATCGGAGCACCGTCTTTCAGAGCGCTACAAATACCCTGCCTCTCGCCTTTGGACGCTCCGGAATGTACCGCAACCGGTTTGGGAATGGCTGCCAAACTGCCTGCCATCTGCACAGCTTGATGACTGCCGACGGCACTAAGGGCCTGCCATGCGGGCCGCTCGCTGAAAGCCCTCCATCTGACCAACCTCCTCCCACAGGATCGGCACAGCGTGCGAAAAGTTCGCCTGACAGATGTGCGCCATTTCACCCGCAGCGTGATCGACCACTCGGACCCCAATACGGTACTATGCTGAAATAGTCGCTCGTCAACGATATAGAGTGGAAAGCTGATTTTGGTATCAGAGATGCAGCCTTGCTCCCACCATACTAATTAAGAGTGATGCCAGTCTGGGGTGGACGTGGTAGGTTGGCTCAGGATGCCGACCCAGGGCTTGTACTGGACTGCGTTCCTGCCGAGTGATGGCTCGCATCGCGAGCTTTCGGCCCATGGGGGCCATTTTTATGTCCAAGATACCTGTTGCCCATTTCGAAGCGGCGAGCACGCTCGCTGTCGTGGTTTCATCGAACGAGCCGCTGCTTTTCCTGTCCGAAGACCAGAAGGTCATCGCGGCCAGTACATCGTTCTGCCGTGCCTTTGAGATCGATCCGGCGACAATTCCCGGCAGACCGCTCAGCGCGCTTGGAAACGGCGAATGGGCGATGCCCAGGCTTGCCTCGCTGCTGAAGGCGACCGCTTCAGGCCGTGCACAGATCGAAGCCTACGAAATCGACCTCAAGCGGCCGAACCGGAAGACACGGAGCCTTGTCGTCAATGCGCGGACGCTCGATGACGGCATAAAGGATCACATTCGGCTGCTGCTGGCGGTGACCGACGTGACCGACGCGCGCGCTGAGGCCCGACAGAAAGACGATCTGGTTCGGGAAAAGGCCGTCCTGCTCCAGGAGGTTCAACACCGGATCGCGAATAGCCTCCAGATCATTGCCAGCGTCCTGATGCAGAGCGCACGTCGGGTACAGTCGGAAGAGGTGCGCGGGCATCTCCACAACGCCCATCACCGGGTGATGTCGATCGCGGCTGTACAGAAGCAACTCTCCACGTCACCAGGCGGCAACGTCGAACTCCGTACCTATCTGACGCAACTTTGCGCGAGCCTCGCTGCGTCGATGATCGCCGATCCGGACCGGCTGTCGATATCGGTAAGTGTTAATGACAGCGCCGTGGAGGCGGACGCCTCCGTCAGCTTGGGGCTTATCGTCACAGAACTGGTGATCAACGCCCTCAAGCACGCATTCCCTGATCAGCCCACGGGCGCGATCGCGATCGACTACAACTCGGCGGGCGGGGATTGGACCCTTTCGGTCACCGACGACGGCATCGGCATGTCGACGGGGGGCGATGCGCCCAGGGCGGGCCTGGGGACGGGTATCGTCGAGGCACTCGCCAGAAATCTAGAGGCAGAGATCCGGTTGAGCGATGCAGACCCCGGCACCGCCGTGACCATCACTCATCGGGAGGCACCGATCGCCAATGCCGACCCTCCAGCGGCGGTGTAGGAATTCCTCACCTGAGGCTCGCAAACCGCGCTACATCACCTGATGCGGGCAGCTTGCTGTGCTTCGGTCAACCGGGCCGCGAATGCTATTGGCACCCCACACAGGCGCAGCGTTCCGCAATGGGCCTTGTATTCTGCATTTCGACATCCAAATACCATCCATACAGATGGAGAATCCGATGGGCAACGTCAGACAGCTGCGCGAAGCTCAGCCCGAGAACGAGAAGATCACGATCAATCTGGGCTATGTCGATCTGGGCCGGATAGATCTTCTGGTGCAGGAGGGCTTCTATGCGAACCGAAGCGACTTCATCCGCACTGCCATCCGCAAGCAACTCGACGCGCAGGGTGAGGCGGTCAGCAATTCGATCCAGCGGCACACGCTGGAACTTGGTCTGCGCGATTATACGCGGGCCGATCTCGAGGCCCTGCGCGATACCGGTAACGTTTTGCATGTGAAGGTCGTGGGCCTCGCGCGCATCGCTGCCGATGTCTCGCCGGAGCTCGCGCGGGCCGTGATCGGCTCGATCACCGTGCTTGGCGGATTGCAGGCAACCTCCGAGGTCAGGAAAGCGCTCGCCGACCGCATCCGGTAGCCCCCGAAAAGGACAGATACCATGAGAGCTTTCCCCTCCCGCGCTTGGAGTGCGGCGGCCAGTCGCCTGCGCTCCGCAGCGCCTTCCTTCGCCAATGGTCTGGTCATACAAACGCTCGCGCGCCACGGCCTTGTGTTGAGGCCTGCCGCCGACGCAGCAGTCGATTCGCTGGCGGCGGGACCCTTGCAGGACATGATGGCCCGCCTGCGCCCGCACGGGCCGCGAGACGAGGATCCCTCGGAAGGCCTTCCCCAGGGCGCGCGGTTTCTGGAAGACCGATTTACCTGCGAGGCTGGCACCCGCCGCTATCGCACCTACGTGCCCGCCTCGGCCTGCGCTGGCGCTACGGGCATGATCGTCATGCTGCACGGCTGCACCCAGACCCCGGAAGATTTTGCCGCGGGCACCGGCATGAACGATCTGGCAGAGGCGCGTGGCTTTATTGTCGTCTACCCGCACCAATCGCGCGGGGAAAATGCCCAGTCCTGCTGGAACTGGTTTCGGCGCGGCGATCAACTCCGGGATCGGGGAGAACCGGCGATCCTTGCTGATCTCGCGCGAAAGGTCGCCTCAGAACATGGAGTGCCCGGCGACCGGATATTCGTTGCGGGTCTTTCGGCCGGGGCCGCGATGGCCGTCATCTTGGGCGAAACCTATCCCGATGTCTTCTCGGGTGTAGGGGCACATTCGGGATTGCCAGCGGGTTCTGCCAAAGATGTGCCGTCGGCATTTACCGCCATGGCGGGAAACGGAAGCGCTTCTGCTCCTCGAAAAGGAGCTTCGGCAGTACGGACGATCATTCTGCACGGCACCGCCGACGCGACCGTCCACCCCTCGAACGGCGAGCAGATCGCGCAGCGTGTCCTCGACCTCGGACCAGGCCAGACCATCCAGATCGAGGATTGCGGCCAAGCCGGAGGACGCGCCTATAGCCGCAAGACGACGCTGAGCGGAACAGAAAGCCTCGCCCTTGTCGAAGAGTGGAAGATTGAAGGGCTGGGCCATGCGTGGTCGGGCGGTTCTGCGCGGGGATCTTACACCGACGCGCAGGGGCCTGACGCAAGTGGCGCTATGGTCGCCTTTTTCTTCGGAAACGCCAGGCTGGGGTCCTGAAAGCATCGGCATGGTCTCTGCCACTCAAAGCCGCGTCGGGCGTTAAAAGTGGCGGGACACGCCCTCTGCAAAATGGGTGAACCTCTTCCTGGTGTTAGAAACCCAGGGCTCGGCGTAAACCTGAGGGAGCGGAGGGACGCCATATCGAAGCCGCGTCGCATGCTGACGCGCTTGATCGGAAGATCATCTCTCCAAATATCGGCCCTCGAGACAATGGCAACCCGTTGTTTGCGTTTCAGATTCACCCGGGCGCGCTTCCTTCAATCTTGATCCCATTGATCAGGTTGGCGACGCTTTGATGCATCTCCATCTCTGTTGCATTGCCCGCTGCATTCTCATGCGCGGCTGCCGCATCGCGGAGCACGCCTGCGATCTCGCGTTCGGGCAGAAGTTTGTGGTCATTGATGGCGAGCAGGAGCGCCTCGCAAATGGAAAGTGCTGCCATTCCTGCATGATCTGTCTGGCCGGGCATCGCGCGAGGTCCTTTTGGTATACAAGGGATCAGGACACGACAGAATCCCGATGAGTTGCATCATCCTGACAGTAAGTTCTGTCGGCTGGACTGCTCCAGAGCAGCCTGCCCGCTGGCCTGTCGTGAATTCCGCTCCAACCGGGAGAAGCCGTTGAACCCTGTCGAAAGCAGCCCGCTGACCCGGAAACTGTCCGCCTTCGTGGCCTTGTCAGCGGTTGATCTGGAAACCCTTGCTCGCTTTCACCGGCGGCGCAGAACCTTCCTCGCCGGGCATGAGATGATGCACGAGGGCCAGTCGAACGCCTCCGCCTTCATCCTGGCCGAAGGCTGGGCCTGTTCCTATAAGATGCTGCCCGATGGCGGGCGCCAGGTCGTGAACTTCCAGATCCCCGGCGATTTTCTGGGCTTGCGCAGCATCCTGTTCCGAACCTCGGACCTGAGCCTTGAGGCGCTGACGAATATCGAAGCCTCCGAGGTTTTTGCCCCGGATATTCTCGGCGCCTTTGCCGAGGCACCCCGGCTGGCCACCGCCGTCCTCTGGGCCTCATCCCGGGACGAAGCGATGATGGTCGAGCATCTGGTCAATCTCGGGCGACGCTCTGCGGTGGAGCGAATGGCGCATCTGCTGCTGGAACTTGGGGCACGGCTGAAACTCGTAGGGGTGGGCGACAGGACGGGGTTCACCTGTCCTCTGACCCAGTATCATCTGGCTGACGCGCTTGGCCTGAGCGCCATTCACGTCAACCGGGTGCTGCGGCAATTGCGGGAGGACGGGCTGGTCACGTTCCAGAAGGGCAAGGTGGTCTTTAACGATTTCGGCCGCCTTCAGGCACTGGCGGGTTTCGACACCGGGTATATGGATCACGATGGTCCGCTGCTGCGGTGAGCAATCTTGTTCGCGGCAGCGCGTTGGCACCTTCCCCGCGAACTGCGCTCACCTGTTCGAAAGACCGCAACTTGCACTGCAGTATTGGCGACCGCTTTTGCTGGAGGCTAACACTGATCAGCCCCGGATCGTGAAGACTGGCGTATGCTTCGTTAGGAATTTGGCCATCTCATCGGCTCTTGTCATCAGCAGGGCGCGGCATCTGGCCAATGCCAACATCAGAAACACTCGGAGGGTCGGAGATGAACACGCGGTCATCCAGAAAACAGGTGACATTTTCCCATG
Source organism: Paenirhodobacter populi (assembly GCF_004022215.1). GTDB lineage: Bacteria > Pseudomonadota > Alphaproteobacteria > Rhodobacterales > Rhodobacteraceae > Rhodobacter > Rhodobacter populi. Next base: position 172,455 of record NZ_SAUZ01000004.1, on the reverse strand, counting down.
CGTTCACTCTGTCCGGGTATTCCGACGTCCTTCCCGCCGGAAAATATGACGTCCTTGTCGAGGAGGAACTCCTGCAGGGGCTGAGCTTTGAAGCATACCGTCGGACCTCGACCTGTATGATGGTCGGCGGCAAGGGCAAAGAAGCGGGTCGGGTCGAGATGCGCCCGGTCACCGAAGAAGATCTGGAAGCGGCACTGAGCCGTGACCTGGCATTCTCAATTGATGCACAACCACGCGGCGCGGCGCAATCTCCGCAGGAGAACCTGAAATGAACACTCCCGAATGGCTGAAACCCGGTATCTACGGCGCCGTGATCGGAGCGGTGGTGATCGGCATCGCCGGATTCTCCTGGGGTGGTTGGATGACCGGGGGCGGCGCGACCAAGATGGCAAGCGCGGTCGCCCATGACGGAGTGATCGCGGCCCTGGTCCCCATCTGCCTTGACAGATCGCGCACCGATCCCGATCGCCTCGCGAAGCTCGCGACGATCCAGGCGGCATCCACCTCCCAGCGTCGCGATGCACTGATGCAGACCGGCTGGGCGACCATGCCGGGCAATGATACGCCGAACCGCGATCTGGCGCAGGCCTGCGTGACCGGGCTGGAACTCTAGGGAGATTGTGCTGGCACAATCTCCCGGCAGTCCATCTCGTCAAGCTTTTAGATTGCGCAAGCAAGCATCGGGGCAGACGGCGCCAATCGTCAAGCCTATCGCAAATCCGGAAAAACGGGGAGTGCCTCCGCGAGCATACGACTGTGTTCTGAAGGCTCACATCCGACCATCGGCACAGCAAAGGAGTGCGTGAATGGAGGGCCTGATCCGCAAGACGACCGCAGTTTTTCTGAGACCCTTCACTGTCCCGGGCTTTGATGAAACGCTCCCGGCCGGAGAGTACGATCTGGAAACAGAACTCTCGGTGCCTGCGAGTCACCTGGACCCGGAAAACTGGAGAGCTTCTGTTCTGGTGCGGTTACACCCGCGTGAGTCACATCCTGGACTGGCGCGGAGTCTGACGCTTTCGTTGACGGACCTGGATCGCGCTCATGCAAAGGACAAAATGTCGGGGAAAGAGCTTACCGAGCTGTTCCTGGAAGATATGCTCGCCGATCCGATGACACGGCTCGTGATGCAGGCTGACGGAATTTCTGAGGGGCACCTTCGGCGCATATATGAAGGTTCAAACATATCTGAACCTGTCGGACCCGACCAGATCCGCGCGCCCCGAATGCCATTGAGCAGTGTCCGGGAAGTCAATGCCATTCAGGCTGCCGAGAACGAGGGGATGCCGTCTCTCACGATTTAGCATCGGTGAAACACGATAGATCATCGTGTGGGACGAGATCCGCGACGACTGATCCAAATCAGGGGATCACCAAGGATCGGATCGTCGGGCACGGCGTTTATTCGGCAAGGATATTGCACCAGTCCTGATCGCAGCGGGACATTTTCAAGGGAGGACCGCCATGACAGATGATCCGGTGAACCTCGATGCCCGGCGCACGACCGAAGGTCAGATGGCGACCGATTTCCGGCGTCATTCCCTGAAGGAATTCGAAGCGGATCAGGAGGCGTTGCGCCGTCGGCAGGAAGAGCTCGAGGCACAGCTCCTGGCCGAACCGGCGGTGACCTGGCACGAAGCGGCCATCAAAGCGCAATACCTGATCCGCCGCTACTCTGAAACCGCGGAATCCCAGGACGCCCGGAAACAGAAACTGATTCAGCGCGCGCTTGGTGATCTGGCCCGGCTGATCGAAGATGAACCGAAAATTCCATGAACAAACCCGTTCCAGAAGATGCCTTTCAGCGGCCCGCCGTCGCGGATGTCCCGACCCAACGAACCTGTATGCGTTGCGGGACGGTATTCTGGAGCGAAGGCTTCGGCGAGCGCATCTGCCGGCACTGCAAATCGTCGCATGCCTGGCGAAATGCAGCCCCCATAAGCCACGGCTCCCCCCGCAGAACCTGAGGCGCCCCTCCGAAGCCCCTTCCTCCCTGACCAGCGCAGGATGTCATTTGACCCTTCTCGAAACGGCCCATATAACCACCTACCGTTACCGGCACCCGGTGTCTCTCGGTCCCCATCGGCTGATGCTGCGCCCGCGTGAATCGCGAGACCTGGGCCTGCTGTCCCACAGTATTTCTGTGACACCCGAAGCCGTGGTCACCTGGGCGCATGACGTCTTTGGCAATACCGTCGCCACGGCCAGCTTCGGTGCGCCAACCGAGCACCTGGTGATCGAAAGCCGTGCGCGGATCGAACTGACAGCGCCGAACTGGCCGGTGTTCTCGATCGCGGCCTCGGCCGTCAGCTGGCCGTTCCTCTATCCGAATGATGACCTGACCGATCTCGGAGCTCTTGCCGTACCGCAATATCAGGATAGCGCGGGCGAGCTTGCCCGATGGGTCGAGGGTTTCATCTTCAGCCGCCCGACCGACACATTGTCCCTTCTCAAGGATGTCAGTGATGGCGTCTCCAACCAGATTTCCTACCAGAGTCGGGAAAGTGAGGGCACCCAGTCCCCACTTGAAACTCTGCGCCGTGGCTGGGGATCGTGCAGGGATTTCGCGGTTTTATTGGCCGAAGCGGCACGGACCCTGGGATTTGGAGTCCGCATCGTATCCGGTTATCTGTTTGATCCCCAGGACAATCTGGTCGGCTCCGCCGGACCAGGATCAACCCATGCCTGGGTTGAGATTTTTGTACCTGGCGCTGGATGGATTACCTTCGATCCCACCAACCGGAGCGTGGGGCCGAAAAACCTGATCCCGGTAGGCGTCGCGCGTGACGTTCACCAGATCGTCCCCGTCGCAGGAAGCTTCAGCGGCAGCAGTGATTCACTCATCGAACTGGCGGTGAATGTCACCGTCGCGGCGGGAAATTTCGGGGACGCCACCGCCGGACAGCTATCCTTCGCCCGATGACGTTGATTGTTTGATTTTTCGAAAGCTCAGGCGCGCTGGCGGACGGGCGATGGTCCCGCGAACCATTCGGTGAAGCCCGGGATGATTTCGCGCATATGGGATTGCGCGCGATCCCTGATGCAGATTTCGCATTGCCGCAGCGCCTCTTGCCAGTCCGACCCATCGCCAATGGCGACAGCAAGGTCTGTGGCATCAAGCATGGCAAGGTTCACGCCCACCCCCAGCGGGGGCATCAGATGCGCGGCATCTCCGATCAGCGTAATGCCGGGATGCGCCTGCCAGCCGAAGTCCGCCGGCAGGCTGTAGATCGGCCGCTCGATGAAAGCCGCGCAGCCGTCGAGAAGGCTGCGAAGGTTCGCGGCCCACCCCTGATAGATATGCCTCACCAGCTCGGGCGCAGGCATCTGTGCCAGCTGTGTTTTCAGCCATTCCTGCGGCCTTTGCACGGCAGCATAGACGCAGATCCGGCCTTCGCCGTTCCTTTGGGCAAAAACCGCCTCAGGCCCGCCGAAGGAAAACAGCGAGCCATGACCGACAAGGTCGGTCTGTGCGGGGGTCGGGGTCTCGATCCAGCCTTCAAGGAACGTGACCCCGGTGTAGAACGGAGCCACAGGCGTGAGAGCTTTGCGCACACGCGACCATGCGCCGTCAGCGCCGATCACGACATCGGCCTCAACGCGCGCGCCGCTTTGAAATACCATGGTGTGGCGGCCCTGCGTGCCGATCTCGACATGATCGAGACGCGCGCCCCAGATAAAGCAGCCAGGCGGAAGCGCCCCGAGCAGCAGCTGTCGCAAAAGGCCTCGGTCGATCTCGGGCCGGTCCATGTCCTCTTCCGGGTGCGGCGGCGTCTGTTCCACCTGACCGGTGACCGGGTCTATATCCGTGCTGTTCTGGTCTTCATGGCGTGCGATCGCCCGGAAACTGTCCAGCAGCCCGGCGCGGTGAAGCGCCAACTGGCCCGAGTCCGCATGCAGATCGAGCGTACCACCTTGCTTGCGGTGATCGGCCGAGGGGTCCGCCTCGTAAACCCGCACCTGATGGCCCTGCCTGTGCAGGATGATCGCCGCCGTCAACCCGCCTGGCCCGCCCCCGACGATTGCGATCTGAAGTGATCTGGACATTGCCCCGAAGCCCCCACAGAGATACATTGGGGCCGATATATAATACATCGGAGCCAATGTAAATGCCCTCACTCACGCATGAGGCCGCTTCGCATCGAAATCCAGGCCGCCTGTTGAACCAGGTTGCGCGGCTGATCACGCGTGACTTTGATCGACGGCTGGCGCCGCTCGGCATCAACGTCGCGTATATGCCCGTGCTTGGGGCGCTGAAGGCTGCCGGGCATCTGTCGCAGAAAGAGCTTGCCGAGATGGGCCGCATCGGTCAGCCAGCCATGGCCCAGATGCTCGACCGGATGGTGAAAGAGGGGCTGCTTATTCGCACGACGGACAGCGCCGATCGTCGCAGGGCGCTTTTCGCGCTTTCGCAGAAGGGCCGCGATCTGATGCCCGAAGTCGGACGCATTCTCGAAACCGGGAATGTAGAAATCTTTTCGGCCCTCGGCTCGGATGGCTTTGGCAGGCTGATCGCACTGTTGCGGCAGCTGGAACACCATCTGGCAGGAAAAGACGAGGCCACCTCATAACGAAGAATGTGTCAAAGCAATCTTGCGGTGTGGCCGCCACCGCGCGCGCCCTTACTGCCGGTCACCCTGATCGAGCCCGCCAGGATCGCCGCCGTCGATCCCTACGATTGGCTCGCCGACACGCTCGCCCGCATCCCCGACGACAAGACCAACGAGGTCGATGATCTGTTTCCCTCTCGCAGGAATGGGTAGCGGTCAGCCCGAACGCTTACGGATCTGAGTGGGCTTGGGCTACCGACGCTGATCGGTTGGCCCCGGAGCAGCGTCGGCCGCTGACCCGGGTCTGCCGTCCCGATTTCCGCTTGCCTGCTGGCATGGAAATTGACGAACATTTCATGAACATATATTCCCCCTGCATGGCAAGAACGACGCTTCAGCACAAACTCGCGATCCTTTCGGATGCGGCAAAGTATGACGCCTCCTGTGCGTCAAGCGGGGGCGAGAAGCGCGACTCCCGTAAAGGCGGCATCGGCTCCTCCGGCGGCAGCGGCATCTGCCACGCCTATACGCCGGACGGGCGCTGCATCAGCCTGCTGAAGATCCTGATGACCAATTTCTGCATCTTCGACTGCGCCTATTGCATCAATCGGGTGTCATCCAACATCGAACGTGCGCGCTTCTCGGTCGACGAAGTTGTAACGCTGACTTTGGAATTCTACCGCAGGAACTACATTGAGGGCTTGTTCCTGTCCTCCGGCATCATCCGGTCGCCCGATCAGACCATGGCGGATATGGTTCGCATCGTCAGGACCCTGCACCAGAACCACGGGTTCAGAGGTTATATCCATCTCAAGACTATCCCGGATGCCTCACCCGACCTGATCCGTGAAGCCGGCTCCACGCCGACCGTCTCTCGATCAACGTCGAGCTGCCGCAGGATGCCAGTGTCCGCCAGCTCGCTCCCGAGAAACGGCCAGAGACGATCCGCGCCGCCATGGCGCAGGTGCGTCTGGAAGGCGAGGCGGCAAAGGAGCGAAGCCACACCGGGAAACGCCCTGCCCGTTTCGCGCCCGCCGGGCAGAGTACGCAGATGATCATCGGCGCGGACGGCACCGATGACGTGACGATCCTGAAAAGCTCGACCCGGCTTTACGCTGGCTACAAGCTCCGGCGCGTCTATTACTCGGCCTTCTCCCCCATCCCTGACGCCTCATCGGTGCTGCCGCTGGTTCAGCCACCCTTGCTGCGTGAACACAGACTATATCAGGCCGACTGGCTCTTGCGCTTCTACGGCTTCAGCGCCGAGGAAATCGCGACGGGCACAAATGCGGGCCATCTCGATCTGGAGATCGATCCCAAACTTGCGTGGGCACTGCAGCATCGCGGCCTTTTTCCCGTCGAGGTGAACCGTGCCGGACGCGACATGCTGCTACGCGTACCGGGGTTCGGCACCCGCACCGTGGACCGCATCGTCACCGAACGCCGGACGCGATCCATGCGCTACGAGGACCTCGTGCGAATGGGAGCGCTGATGAAAAAGGCCCGCCCCTTCATCACCCTGCCCGGCTGGTCCCCCGGCGGCCTGACGGACAGCGCAGATCTGCGCGCCCGGTTTGCACCGCCGCCAGAGCAACTGAGCCTGTTGTGAGCTATACTGTCACACTGCCCGGGCGCGGCACCTTTGATGCCTGGCGCGAAGCTGCCCGTATTGCGATCAGCCACCGGATTCCGCCCGACGAAATCAGTTGGACCGGTGGGGGTGGATTATTCGCCGCAGCCCCCCTGCCCGATACGCCCGGACCCCATCAGACGCGTGTGCCCGGAGGTTTTCTGAAACTCGCCGGATCAGTGATCTGGCATTCTGCGCCCGAACGGACAGCGCTTCTCTATCGGGCACTCTGGCAGCTTGACCGGCGGCAGGGTGATCCGCTGTCGCAGGCCGATCCGCTGGGCCGTCGCCTGAACCTGATGGCGAAATCGGTGGGGCGCGACATCCACAAGATGCATGCTTTCGTGCGCTTCCGCGAACTACCCTCTGAGGGCCGGCGCCGCTTCGCTGCCTGGTTTGAGCCAGAGCATGACACGCTGGAGCCCGGCAGTTCTTTTTTCGTCAAACGCTTCGCGGATATGGACTGGATGATTGCGACGCCAGGCCTGACCGCACGGTTCGAAGCCGGCCGGTTGACCTTTCACAACGGCGGCGCCCGGCCCGATCTGCCCGAAGATGCCTCAGAAAGTCTCTGGGCCACCTATTTCGCCAATATCTTTAACCCGTCACGGGTGAAGCTGGATGCGATGCGCTCGGAAATGCCGAAGAAATACTGGAAGAACCTGCCGGAGACGCGCCTGATCCCGGATATGCTGCGAGATGCCGAGGCGCGGGTAGAACGTATGCGTGAAGCGGCGGCCACCCCCTGCCCCGCCCTGGAGCAGCCGCCGTGTCCACCCGCTACCGCGCCGCGATGCCAACCGCGCCCGAACGGCCGGAAACAATGGGTGAAGCGCGCGAGGCCGCCTTGCAATGCAGACGCTGTGGCCTCTGCGAGGCGGCAACACAGACCGTCTGGGGCGAAGGGCTCGCGTCGGCACGTCTGATGATCGTCGGAGAGCAACCCGGCGACCGCGAAGATCTGGAAGGCCGACCATTCGTCGGCCCCGCCGGACAGCTTCTGCGCGTACTCATGGCAGAGGCGCAGGTCGACGCCGGGCAGGTCTGGCTGACCAATGCGGTGAAGCATTTCAAGTTCGCACCGCGAGGTAAACAGCGACTGCACCAGAACCCCGACCGGCAGGAAATCCTGCATTGTCGCTGGTGGCTGGGGCTGGAACTATCCTTTATCCGGCCGCGGATGGTTCTGGCACTCGGGGCTTCCGCGGCCTTCGCGCTGACCGGAAATGACGCACCGCTCGGCCCCCGTCGCGGGCAGACCGAGACGGGGCTTCACGGCGGGCAGGTGCTGATCTCGTGGCACCCATCCGGTATTCTGCGCCAGACCGATACCGGGACAAAGATGCGCCGCCGGGCGGAGCTGACTGAGGATATAGCTGCTGCCGCGCGGGTCTGCGGTTTCCTGCCTCTCCGGACCGACCCGACGTCATCCGTGGGAACCGCTTCGTCACTTGATCGTTCTCTCTCCACAGTTTCATGGCGTGAATAGTGAAGGAGCAGAGTAATGGCCGATGCTGCCGATGACGTCCGTGCCGATCTTGAAAAGCAGATTGCCGAACTGAAGAAAGAAATGTCGAGGATCAGCAAGGCATTCTCCGCGCGCGTATCCGGAGCGGCGGAAGATGCCGACGAGGTTATCGAGGGCGGCAGAGCACGCGCCCGACACGCAGTGGCACAGGTCCGGGACCAGGCCAATGTTGCAGCGAGCGCGATGCGCGACAATCCCGGCACCACAGCAACCGTGCTGTCGACCGTGGGACTGCTGGGTCTCGCGGCGGGCTTTGTTCTTGGCGGTCTCTGCGCCGCTGATCGCCGCCGCTGATTAGTCGGCCGGAAAGGGGGCGCTTCCCCTTTCCGATTTTTCGGCGGCGACATTGCTTGCATGCGCCCCGCACTGTTTTCCGGATACCACTTCGCGAAGACCGATCTTCGACGCGCGGCCGGACGAAAAGGCCACGAACGCGCCGATCCCACCTTTGAAAGGCAGGACAATGGCAGGCAAACCCTTTGACACCATCACAGGCAATGCTGGCGAGACGCAGCAGCGCGGCGGCGCGGTTCTCACCACGAACCACGGCATTCCCGTTTCCGACAATCAGAACTCGCTGCGCGCAGGCGACCGGGGCCCGACGCTGCTGGAAGATTTCTTGCTGCGCGAAAAGATCTTCCATTTCGACCATGAGCGCATCCCCGAGCGCATCGTCCACGCCCGTGGATCCGCAGCGCATGGGGTATTCACCTGCACCGATCCGATCCCGGACCTGACCCGCGCCAGCCTTCTGAGCGAGAAGGGCAAGGATACACCCGTGTTTGTACGGTTCTCCACCGTGGCAGGTGGTGCGGGCTCGGTCGATACACCGCGCGACGTGCGGGGCTTTGCGGTTAAGTTCTACACCGATCAGGGCAACTGGGATCTGGTCGGCAACAATATCCCGGTCTTCTTCATCCAGGACGCGATCAAGTTCCCCGACCTGATCCACTCGGTGAAGATGGAGGCGGATCGCGGCTATCCGCAGGCAGCCTCTGCGCATGACACCTTCTGGGATTTCGTCTCGCTGATGCCGGAAAGCCTGCACACGGTGATCTGGGCAATGTCCGATCGGGCCATCCCGCGCAGCCTTCGGATGATGGAAGGGTTCGGCGTACACACCTTCAAATTCGTAAATGGCAAGGGCGAGACGAGCTTCGTCAAGTTCCACTGGCGCCCTGCGCTCGGTACGCAATCGCTGATCTGGGACGAAAGCGCGAAACTGCAGGGCGCCGACAACGATTACCATCGCCGCGATCTTCACGAGGCGATTGCGGCGGGAGATTACCCGGAATGGGATTTCGCGGTGCAGGTGTTCGACCAGAAACTGGCGGACAGCCTTCCCTATGACGTGCTCGACCCGACCAAGATCGTCCCCGAAGAGGTGGTGCCTCTGCGCGTCGTCGGTCGCATGGTGCTGAACCGCAACCCTGACAACCACTTCGCCGAAAATGAGCAGGCGGCCTTCCTGCCCTCGAACATCGTGCCCGGCATCGACTTCTCGGACGATCCCTTGTTGCAGGGACGCCTGTTTTCCTATCTCGACACTCAAAAATCGCGGCTCGGCACGACAAATTTTCACCAAATCCCGGTGAATGCGCCGAAATGCCCCTATGCCAATATGATGCGCGACGGGCTGATGCAGACGCAGGTGCCGAAAGGCCGGGCGAATTACGAGCCAAACAGCCTTGACCAGGCGGGCGAAGACCCCGGTCCGCGCGCCAGCGCCGAGGGGTTCTCAACGGCCCCGCAGGACATAGCGGGTGAAAAACTGCGTATCCGCGCCGAAAGCTTCGGAGACCACTACAGCCAGCCGCGCATGTACTGGCGCTCAATGACCGAGAACGAGCAGGCGCATATTGCCTCGGCCTTCGTGTTCGAACTGTCCAAGGTTGGGCTGGATCATGTTCGCGCCCGAGTGCTGTCGCATCTGCGGGTGATCGATGGGGATCTGGGCGCCCGGGTGGCGAAAGGTCTGGGCGTTGATTTGCCCGAACCCGTCACGCCATTCCGGGAACCACTCGATCTGGCCCCCTCGGATGCGCTGTCGGTCCAGAAGAACTGGAAAGAAACACTGAAGGGTCGCAAGATCGGGTTGCTGATCGCCGAAGGGTCCGACAAGGCCGGGATCGACAAACTGACTGACACCATCAAGGCGGAAGGCGGCAGTGTCTTTATCATCGCACCGAAAGTCGGGCCGCTGAAGCTGAAAGGCGGCACGATCACGCCCGGCGGTCAGCTTGCCGGTTCACCCTCGGTGCTGTTCGATGCCATCGCGATGATCCTGATGCCCGATCAGGCCGACCAGCTCGCCCGCGACAGTGCCGCCATCGGCTTTGTGATGGATGCTTTCGCACATCTGAAAGCCATCGGCCATTGCAAGGGATCCGGCGTGATCCTGTCTCGCGCCGGGATCGAGGATGGCGAGGGTGTCGGCCCGTGGGAAGACCTGCCCGAGACGGCCAAACGCCGGTATTGGGCGCGGGAAGCGAGCCTCAGGGATCTGGCATGATCCGCTGGCGGAGCGGATCGCCTTTCCCTCCTATGCAGACCCCTGCTATTCTTTGGAGAATTTCCAATCGATCCTCTTCGCCCGATCAGTCGGCCGGTGGCCCGCTTCCAAGCCAATCGTAGGGTGAGGAACCGCGAAGTGTCGCCTCGCTGAGGCGCGAGTTCTCTGCCTCGGGCGAGAGCAGATCTTCTGCCTTCGCCCCACATCCACCAACACGATTCCCTGCACAACAACAGATTTTGCCCACACCCGAGACATATTCCGCAACGCTAAAGGAAGGACACCGGACCGAATGCCCCACAGCATCGCAATCATCGGCACCGGTCCAACCGGCATTTACAGCTTTCGCAAGCTGATCGAGCACCAACAACCCCTCTCGGTCTGGCTGTTCGAGCGGGGAGTAAAGGCGGGTATTGGAATGCCCTATTCGCCCGAGACTGCCAGCAAATCCATGCTGGCCAATATCGCGAGCATTGAAATCCCCGAAGTCGTGACGACCTATCTCGACTGGCTTCAGGAACAACCCGCCACCAGGCTGCGCGACTATGGGCTGGATCCAGAGGATCTCGATGCGCGCCAGTTTACCCCTCGCCTGCTTCTCGGTGAATACTTCCGCGATCAACTGATGGAACTGGTTCGCCGCGCGCGGAATGCGGGCCATGAAGTCGAAATCCGCGAGAGCACGGAGGTCACCGACCTTCGAGCAGTGGAGGACGGCATCGTCCTCGATACGTCCGATGGGCCGGTCGCCGTCAGCTTCGACCGGGTGATCCTTGCAACCGGCCATGACTTTCCTGACGAGGACGAAGCAACGAAGACGTGGTTCCCCAGCCCCTGGTCGGGATTGATCGAAGCCAAAATCCCGGTGGGGAGGGTAGGCATCATGGGAACTTCGCTTAGCTCCATTGATGCAGCCATGGCGGTGGCAAACCAACATGGCCGGTTCAGCCGCCGCAGTGGCGAGCTGACCTTCACGCCGCAGAGTGAAGGGCTGACAATTGCCCTGATGTCCTGGACCGGAATCCTGCCAGAGGCGGACTTCTACTGCCCCATCCCCTATGAGCCATTAAGCGCGATGACCGATGCCGCGCTGGATGATCTGCGTACGAAAGGCGTCACACTGGACGGCATCTTTGCGCTGTTCGCGGCCGAAATCGCATCAGCGGACCCAGCCTGGGCAGCCCGGATTGCGCTGCACGATCTTGATGCCGACAGTTTCGCGACCGCGTATTTCGCCGACAGGGAGGCCAGCGATCCGTTCCGATGGGCGCGTGAGAACCTTGAGGAGGCCGAACGCAACAAAGCCTCTCAAATCACCGTTCCCTGGCGCTACGCAATCCTGCGGATGCACGAGCAGGTTGAAGACCTGTTCCCTGAACTGTCCGATACGGATCGCGAACGCTTCGAGGCCGGTTTGAAAAAGGTGTTCGTGGACAACTATGCCGCTGTACCGTCGGAATCGATCCGCAGGCTACTGGCCCTTCGTGAGGCGAAGGTATTGAAGATCCTCGCACTGGGTGAAGATTACGACATGAAACGCATGGGGCCGAAGACGCGGATCCAGACAAAGGGCGCGACATATACATTCGATACGTTCATTGACGCGCGCGGACAAAAGCCGCTTGCTTCGAAAGATCTTCCCTTCCCCGGCCTGCGGGATGCTCTGCTTGATGCCGGACAGGCCATCCCGGAGGTAGACGAAGCCTATGCGTTGCAGGATTGCCCGGATTTCGCCGGTCGTGTCTGGTTTGGATCGATCCCGTGGCTGATGCATGATCGCCCGTTCGTACAGGGCATCACCGCTTCCGCTGATATCGGCACCACCATGGCACGAGATCTGCAACGGGATGTCGAGCAAGCGGTGCGACCAAGGCGACGCCGTCGGCGGATGGCCTTGTCCTGACAGGAGAAACGGAGCAGGCTCGCCGATCATTCGGCAAGCCTGCTGTCATCATACGTCAGCCCCTGGTGCTTGCGGCCTTTCCCTCACGACGTTTTCCTGCCTCGTTCACAGCCATGACCGCGAGCGCGGTAAGTTTGGCATTCGCTGCCTTCTCTTCGTCGAGGATCGAGCTGAGCAGGGTGTGGGCTTCATCATGGCCGAGAACCCTCGCCCATTCCCGCAAGGTTCCATAGCGGGCGATCTCGTAATGCTCCACCGCCTGTGCCGCACCGATCAGCGCCACATCAAGCGCATGCCCCTCGGCCTCTTCGATCAGACCATCCGCCTCTTTCAAGAGCCCGGCCATCGCATCGCATTTCTCACCGGAGGCCTTCTGGCCAATGGATTTGAACACCTTGTCCAGAGTAGCGATATGCCCTTTCGTCTCTTTCAGGTGATCGTCGAACGCGAGCTTCAGCTCAGCATTGTTCACCGACTTCGACACCTTGGGCAAAGCCTTAACCAGAGCATTCTCGGCCCAGTAGATGTCCTGCAGCGTATGTTCGAAAGCGTCGTGAAGCGTTTTCATCGAGTTCCTCCCAAAATAAAGCCGCTCGCTCTGGCCGGGCAGGCGAGAACAAAGCCTTGATTAGTTGTGATGTTCCGGCAAGGCCTTCAGCTCATCCTTGGTCCAGCGGGTCACGGCATGGACGGCATTGCTTTCATCACGCATGAAGTCGAGATCACGCGCGGGAACAGCGACCGGCTTTGCGCCAATGCCGAGGAAGCCGCCGACATCGACAACCACCTGCGCGCTGGCCCCCTGACCATGCACTTCGGAAACATGGCCGATTTTCTCGTCTCCGGGGCCATAGATGGTCGCGCCGTTCAGCACGGCCTCGGTCAGCTCAGTGTCATTCAGGCGGATATGTCTGGTATGGTCCATGGCATTCTCTCCTTTTACACCAAAACACTCGTGCTGGAAAAACGTCCGCCCCGCGGGGCAGGTTCCGAAAGGTCTTCTGCCATCGGCGAGACCTTGCCGGACGGCGGGATTCCGCGGTGCCCGGAACCTCTTCCGCCATCCGCGCGTTCTCTCGGCGTCAGCTAAGAGGTGCGAATGTGCTTGTACGGTTGGGCTACGACATTGAGATCACCTGCGATCAGCCGACGGAGGTGATCGCCCTGCTGGACCCGCATCCGGACCTCACAGGCAGCATCGTAAGAACCAGCGGGCTGCAGCTCACTCCGGCCGTTCAGCACCGGACATATACCGACCTCTACGGCAATCTCTGCCTGCGCCTGACAGCGCCCTCGGGTGCAACACGCCTTTCACGTGACAGCCTGGTCGAAGTCAGTGGAGAGCCAGACCCCTGGGAAGACACTGCACGGGAATGTCCGGTCAGCGGTTTGCCGGATGAAGCTCTCGGCTATCTCCTTGCCAGCCGCTACTGCGAAACCGATCTCATGATGGCGCAGGCCTGGGAGCTTTTTGGCAATGTGGCACCGGGCTGGAACAGGGTGCGGGCGATTTTCGATTATGTAAACCGTCACCTCACCTTCGGCTATGAGCATGCGCGCGCGACCCGGACCGCATCAGAGGCTTGGCAGGAGCGGGTTGGCGTCTGTCGCGATTTTGCCCATCTCGCGATCACGCTCTGCCGCTGCATGAATATCCCCGCACGGTATGCCAATGGTTATCTCGGCGATATCGGCGTGGCCCCCAACTCGGCACCAATGGATTTCAATGCCTGGTGCGAGGTCTGGCTGGAGGGCCGCTGGTTTACCCTTGATGCCCGCCACAATACGCCGCGCATCGGGCGGGTCGTGATCGCGCGCGGCCGTGATGCGACCGACATCCCGCTGATCCATTCCTTCGGCCCGCATCAGCTGACGAAATTCAGGGTCTGGACCGAGGAAGCAAAGGGTACGACCCTTGCTGAGGTCAGCGGCTCGGGTCAGGCCGGATCGTCGTCCCTTTCCTGAAACAGCTCCGTCGGCAAGCGCAGCGTGAGGCGCATTCCCTCCGGCCCAAAATCACGCTCGAATGTGCCGCGAAACTGACCTTCCACAACGGCAGTCATCAGTTTTGAGCCAAAGCCTCGCTCTCGGCTGTCCCTGTCAGCGACAAAGCCTTCCTCGCGCCACTCGACTGTCACCCCCTCGGCATCCCGATGCAGAGCAATGAAGAGCTGCCCGTCGGGCGCGGAGATTGCACCATATTTCGCTGAGTTCGTCGCAAGCTCATGGAAGACAAGCGCGAAGGCCGAAACCGACTCCTTGCGGATCCGAACCCTGTCCCCCGTAATCACCCCCCAATCCTTGCCGCTCCGATTGTAAGGGGCGAGGACTTCCTCCATCACCCTCTGCAATGGAACAGGCTGATCATTTCCCGCCGCCTTTATCAGCCGGTGTGCCTTGTGCAGCGAACCAAGGCGCTCCCTGATTTCCTGCGCAAAAGGCTTCGCCTCCGGCTGATCCCGCACCGAAAGGCTGATCAACCCGTTCACCAGCGCAAAGAGATTGCCGATCCGGTGATCCAGCTCACGATTGACCAGCTCGCGCTCGGCCTCCAGCAGCTTTGCATCTTCGATATCGGTGGAGGTGCCGTACCAACGTGTGATAGTTCCCTGCGCATCCCGCATCGGAAGGGCGATAACCCTCAACCAGCGATATCCGTCACGATGATGCCTGAACCGATAGTCGATGTCGTAGGTCGCGCCGGTCGTCAGGCACTCTGACCACGCGTTATGGACGCGGTCATGATCCTCGGGATGCACCAGCTCAGTCCAGAGCAGCGGGGTGATGTCTTCATGCGCGATCCCGGTGAACTCGGTCCAGCGCCTGTTGAAGAAATCATGATTGCCGTGGCGGTCGGTGCTCCAGATGATCTGGGGAACTGCCTCGACCAGCGTATCGAACCTGAGATTGCTGTCCACCAGAGCCGCCGCCACCTCGGACTGGTCTGTGGTATCGATGACGATCCCTGCAAAGCCCGCGATTCCGCTCTCCTCATCAAGGATCGGCCGACCCGACGCGACATACCAGTGCAGCGCCCCGTCTGAGGTGATGGTGCGAAACCGGCTGTGGAACTTTTCGCGGCGAAGCACGGCCTCATCGACTGCCGCCAGAACCCGGCCGCGATCCTCGTCATGCAGGTTCTCGAACAGGGTCTCGATCAGGATCCCTGACCGCGCCTCGTCCGAAGGGATGGCATATTGCGCTGCCAGAGCGCCATCTATGACCATCTTTCGGGACCGGACGTCGAAATCCCACGTCCCGACAATGCCACCGGCTTCGAGCGCGACCTCGACGCGCTCCTGCGCGAGGGTAAGGGCGCGCCGCGTGCGAATATGACTGGTTGTCTCGCTGGCAGCCAACAATGTGCCAAAGATCTCACCACCATCGCCGATGATCGGCGAGAGGCCGAGGTTGAACCAGCAGGTGGTGGCCTCGCCGTCCCGGATCAGCCGGATCGGCTGGTCCTGCAGTCGGTGGCTTCTGCCCCGGAACGCATCGTCGATCTTCTCACGGTAGAACTTCCGGGCAACCGGCAGCGACTCGAAGACCGGCTTGCCCTGCGCCTTCTGCCATGCGTCTCCGAATATCTCCCGTGCGGCCTCGTTGCAGACGACAATGCCTTCGCGACCGATCAACACCGCCATGGGCGAAGCGGCGTAGAGCATCGTTCTGACGGTCGAGCGCAAAGCAGACGGCCATTCCGATACCGGGCCAGCTGCTGTCCTTTCCCAGTCGACCGCGAGAATGGCCGCCCGGATATCGCTGACAGCGTCAGCGGCTCCGAAGAGTTCGTCGTTTCCGGCAAACAAACGCTCAGCCATGGATCACCGAAAAAACGACACTACCCCTGCGTAGATTAGAGCTCCGCCCGGAATTCTGTCCAGATGATCCTCACTCTTGGCAAAAGCAACGTCTGATCTGCTGCAGCGTGCTATTCTTGACTTTCAGCGGCGCAGGCACCAGCTTCTGCTTATGAGCAAAGAACGATCTCTACGCCGGGCGCTCTGAACGGCCCATGGCCTGCCGCCCCCCGGGCGATAACGATCCTTCCTGCTTTCTCTCATCATTCAAAATCGCCAAAGCCAGGCCCCTGCTGCCTTGCTCCGGGCCCCTGAAAGGAGCCACCCAATGTCTGAATCACTCGCGCCGCCCGCCATCTTGATCTCGGAAGAGGCCTGCCCATCCTCGAAAAACTCGCCGAGGGCCTTAAGCATCTCGACGCGGATTAGGATCTGAGTCCCGCCTCATGCTGATCTACCGCTACCGAGGAAGCGTAGCATGCCGACTGGTTTTGACACGCGCTCCCCCCCGTGTTGCTCAGGATGACACGACCTGAACATGGCCCCACTTGTGTCGACCTCTGCCCGACGCGAAGGCCAATCGGAACATCGCCCCCTCAGCGCTCTCCACCAGCGCAACATCTGCGTGATGAGCCTTCAGAATACCGCGCACCACCGTCAAACCCATTCCGGTTCCCCCGGTCTGACGGCGGGTCGTGAAGAAGGGATCGAACACCCGAGTCGCGTTTCCGGGTGATACTCCGGAACCGTTGTCGTGAACGATGAGAGTGCAGCCCTCGCTCGCGTCCGCCACCCGCAGCGTCACGGTATCGGCACCATGCTTTGCCGCGTTACGCAGCAGATGACCTGTCCCAGCCCGCAATCAGCACCAGACCCAGGACAGAACCGCCAGAGAGATGCCGATTCTCTGGTTCCAGAACAGAAAATCCGCCACAAAAACGACCAACAGAACCTGCAGACAGCGGCCACGCCCTGCACTCGCAATTGGCGACCCTCCACCGCCTGCGCCATCGCTTTCGCCAGTTCTGGCCCCGACTGACTCACTCGCTGTGTTCAACCACCAGCCATCCAGCGCAATGCGTCGCGGAACTCCGCGAACCTCAAAATGTCTCAGCATTCAATCCATCCCCTTGTTAGGCGGGCACAGGATGGACACCGCTGCATGCAGAAGTTGCAGGACGATTGTGCAGTGTATGTGCAGAACATATCGCCGATATGGGAGGTTCTGACTGGTCCGGTCGCCGTGAGACAGCCGTTCCCTACCGCAAACAGCGGTCAGGGCCT
The DNA here is from genome assembly GCF_004022215.1 of Paenirhodobacter populi. Classification (GTDB taxonomy): domain Bacteria; phylum Pseudomonadota; class Alphaproteobacteria; order Rhodobacterales; family Rhodobacteraceae; genus Rhodobacter; species Rhodobacter populi. The sequence continues at coordinate 155,248 of NZ_SAUZ01000004.1, read as the reverse complement.
CGCATCCTCAGAACGACGGCTTTGTCAGCATCAGCCAGATAATTGCCAGCACAGCAGCAAAGGCTGGAAAGCCAAAGGCGAAGCGATGGGCGTTCTGGCGGATTTTGAGTACGCGCGGAACTGTTATCACGCCCGCAAGGATCGGAACCTGGCGGGAACCCGCGTTGGGACAACTCTGCCCAATCGCCGTCTGGCTGGTATGATTGCTGTACCAACGATTTCAGGCCAAGCTCGGCAAAGCGGCACGCGCACCGTCAATGAATGATTGCTACACCGAACCGACCTGAGCCGCCACAGCTCTCAGGCTGTGGCATGCTGACCGCCGGATGACACTGCCGCGCCAAAGCGAATGAGCAGCAGCCGTCACCCCGGCAAGGTCACCACAATGGCCCCGCGATCCGTCGCGATGACCGTGTGCTCAAATTGCACGACCGGCGCTGCTGGTTCGCTGTAAAGCGTCCAGCCGTCATCACCCTCAGTCGCCCAAAGCCCGCCGGTAGACAAGAAAGGCTCTACGGTCAGGACAAGGCCCTTGTTGATGCGGCGCCTCTCGCTGCGTGTCGGCCAGGTCGCGATTTCCTCCGGGTATTCGTGCAGGGACCGCCCCACGCCATGGCTCGCGAGGTTGCGGATCAGCGTATAGCCGCGCTGCGCGGCAAAGCGCCCGATGGCATTGCCGATGCCCGCCAGCGGCCTGTCCGTGCCGACCTGCGCGATGCCGATCTGCATGGCGCGCTTCCCATCACGGCAAAGCCGGTCCAGCGAGGGGCGGACGGGCGGCACGCTATAGCTGGCGCCGGTATCCGCGAAGTAGCCATTCTTCGAGGCCGACACATCGATGTTGACCAGATCGCCCGCCGCCATCACCCGGTCACCGGGAATGCCATGGGCAATCTCTTCATTGACGCTGATACAGGTCACCCCCGGGAAATCGTAGGTGGATTGCGGCGCGGATACCGCACCCTCGCGGTCCAGAAGCGCGCGGCCGATCTCGTCCAGCTCGCGGGTCGTCATGCCGGGCTCTGCCGCCTTGGCCATGGCCAGCATGGTGTTGGCGACGATCCGGCCGATATCTTTCATCCCGTCCAGCTCATCGTGATTGGTGATCGTCATTTCGGCCTCGTCAGCAATTTCATATGCTTGGATAGCTTATTCGAGAATCGTGAAGTTGTCCCGCATCGGCGGTTCAACGCGGCCATTTTTGCCGCGGCGAGCAGGAAGCCCGTTCGGTGATGCGGCTTAGCTGTCCGCCTGCTGGCAGAGGACGATAATATGTCAACTGCTAAATCCCTGCGCCGCCTGCGCCAGTTGGCGCCGCAGGGAACGGTCGCGTTTCAGATACCACTCCCGACTCATCGCTTCGCTTCTCGTCGCCAGCCGCTCGGCGTAGATCACACTCCAGATCCGCCCGCGCGTAGATTTAGCGCCGGGCGTGCCCCCCGAATTATGCTCTCCCAACCACCTCCCGACATCCAGCGTCCAGCCTACATAGGTGCGATAGCCGTCGGCGCCATCGCAGCCCAGAACATAGACATAAGCCGTCATCGCATGCGCCGTGCGCGAACGGAATGCCGGGTCGCATGATGTTTCGGGTGTCTTGCCATAGATAGATTTTTTCTCCTTGTCAGAGGTACTTATTCCACGCCGCTGGCAATCAAGGAAAGCGGGATCCCCGATGGTCAGCCCAGTTCCTCTGCCGCGCATACCAGCGCATATCCGGCGTTACCGACGATCGTGTCGATCCGGTCCACCCCGGCAAAGGCCCGTGGGACCGCATTCCGGATCGAGTCAGTACCGGTCATCTCGAGCGACAGGACCGATAGCGCCGCGCCATGCTGAATCGGTGACACAGGACATGATCGCGGTGCCCTTAGGCGGGTCCGGTCCGGTTTCTGCCGGTCGCTGCGCCGGACTATCTGGTGCCTCACCCTGCCCCATAGATGCTAGCCGACCAGTCGAAACACCGCTGCATCGGCTACCGCTTTCCTGGTGGTTCGGCCTATAGCTGGGAGCTCAACGTGGCAAAGCCAGACGTTAACCGTTGCCGTTACCGGCCGTCTGACGCTGAACCAGACCGCGCTGATGATCGAGGCGGCCCGTTTAGGTCAGGGTATCGCCTATGTGCCCGAACTGTCTGCCCGCACCGACATCGCAGCCGGAACCCTGGTGCCGTTACTGGCCGACTGGCGCTCGCCCTTCCCCGGGGATTTGCGTCTAATACCCCGGCAACCGCCATGCGCCGCAGGGGCTGCGGGCTTTCATTGATCTCATCCGCGAGAGGTTGCGGGAAAAGACACTGTGATACTGGGAACCTTGCCGCGATGGCTACGAATGACCAGTTGCGGGAATGCGAGCGGCGCGCTCCATCGGGACAACCTGACCGCAAAGAGCTGAGATCTAGCATGCTCCAGGTGCGGCCACCCTGCAATGCGCTGCGCGTTGCGCCCCAGAACGGCTTGAGTTAATGAAAATCCCGGCTCGGGAAGAGCTTCTTCGCCTGCTCTCTGGGGTGCCGCGCCCTACCGGCTGTGCGGATGGGCCTGACGGACTCCCCTGCCCTCTCGGTCTCGGCCCCGATCCGCAACTGGTGCCCGATGGTGGAAAGCCGCGCTGACAGATCCTCGATGCATTCGGCGATCAGATGGGTCACCTGCCCGTCGCGCTCGATCCGGCCCGTCACCCGCAAGAGCCGTCCGGCGACCACGGCGGCGCGGAACGCCTCATAGACCTTCTTCCACACCACGACATTCGCGGTGCCAGTCTCGTCCTCGAGCGTGAGGAAGACCACGCCCGAGGCGGTACCCGGGCGCTGCCGGGTGATGACCAGGCCCGTGAGGTGGATCCGGCCCTTCGCCTGCAATACTGCCCCCGCAGGCATGCTCTCCGGCAGGTTCGGGCGCAGGATCTCAAGGGGATGAGCCCGGAGCGACAGGCGCAGCGCCAGATAGTCCTCGATGACCTCCTGACCGAGCGTCATCCGGGGCAGATCGACCAGTGGCTCGTGCTCGCCTTCCCCATCCAGCCCGAACAGCGGCAGCGGTTTTGGTGCTTTCAGAGCTTTGGCCTGCCAGAGCGCATCGCGCCGCGAGAGGCCAAGGCTGGCAAAGCCATCCGCCTCGGCCAGCCGATCCAGCGCATCGGGCCTGAGCCCTGCGCGGCGCCAGACACTTTCGACATCGGGATAGCCGTTGCCGCGCGCGGCCTTGATCCAGATGGCATCTTCCTCGCGCATTCCCTTCACCTGCCGAAAGCCGAGCCGCAACGCGTGCGAGCCATCGGCCCGGGGTTCGATCGTGCAATCCCAGATCGAGTCATTGACCGAAACCGGCCGAACCTCGACACCGTGATCGCGGGCATCGCGCACCAGTTGCGCAGGTGCGTAGAATCCCATCGGCTGGGCATTCAGCAGCGCGCAGGTAAAGATCGCCTGATGATGGCGTTTCAGCCAGGCCGAGACATAGACCAGCCGCGCGAAGCTGGCGGCGTGGCTTTCGGGAAAGCCATAGCTGCCGAAGCCCTCGATCTGGGCAAAGCAGCGCGCCGCGAACTCCGCATCATAGCCGCGTTCCAGCATGCCACCGACAAAGCGGTCCCGGAAGCCACCAATGGTGCCCATCCGTTTGAAGGTGGCGAGCGAGCGGCGCAGCCGGTCGGCCTCGGCGGGCGTGAACCCTGCCGCGACCACGGCGATCTGCATCGCCTGTTCCTGGAAGAGCGGCACGCCATAGGTGCGGCCCAGCACTTCCATCATGGCGGGGCCCAGATCCTCGACCTTCCCCCTGCCCTGCCGGCGATTGATGAAGGGATGAACCATGCCGCCCTGGATCGGCCCGGGCCGGACTATGGCGACCTCGCAGACCAGGTCATAGAATTTCCGAGGCTTCATCCGGGGCAGGAAGTTCAGCTGCGCCCGGCTTTCAACCTGAAACACACCGATCGCATCCGCCTTGCAAAGCATATCATAGACCCGGCCGTCTTCGGGCGGGATGTTCGCAAGCGTCAGATGCTCGGCCCGGTGATCCTCGATCAGACCAAAGGCCTTGCGGATCGCAGTCAGCATCCCGAGCGCGAGGATATCCACCTTCAAGAGGCCAAGCGCGTCGATATCGTCCTTGTCCCATTCAATGACGGTGCGGTCCTCCATCGTGGCGTTCTCGATGGGGCAGAGCTCGTCCAGTCTGCCTTGGGTGATGACGAAACCGCCGACATGCTGCGACAGGTGCCGGGGGAAGCCGATGATCTCGCCAATCAGCTTCACGGCCAGGGCCACACGGTTGTCCTCGGGGCTGAGGCCCGCCTCGCGCAAGCGGTCCTCGCCGGGGGCCGAGGAGGACCAGCCCCAGATCTGCCCTGCAAGCCGGGCGATCACATCCTGGCTCAACCCCATGACCTTGCCGACTTCGCGGATCGCGGCACGGGAGCGGAAGTGGATCACTACAGCGGTCAGGCCAGCGCGCTCGCGGGTGTAGCGCTCGTAGATCCACTGGATCACCTCTTCGCGGCGCTCGTGCTCGAAATCAACATCGATATCTGGCGGCTCACCGCGTTCTTTCGAGATGAAGCGCTCAAAAATCAGCGTGATGCTCTCGGGCGGCACCTCGGTGATACCGAGCAGGTAGCAGACGACGGAGTTCGCCGCCGATCCCCGGCCCTGACAGAGGATCCCTTTCGAGCGCGCAAAGCTGACGATGTCATAGACGGTCAGGAAATAGGGCGCATATTCCACCTCGGCGATCAGGCGCAGCTCCTTCTCGACACGGGAGACGATCTTCGGCGGCGGCCCGCCCGGATAGCGCCAGTGCAGCCCCTCACGCGCCAGCCGCTCAAGGCGGGACTGAGCAGCTTCCCCGTCTCGGGCCTCATCAGGATATTGGTAGCGCAGCTGATCCATGCGGAAAGCACAGCGGTCGGCGATCTCGACCGTGCGGCGCAGCGCGGCCGGATAGCGGTGAAAGATGCGAGCCAGTTCTTCGCCGGATTTGAGACGATGCTCACCATTCGCAAGCCGCCGGTCACCGATATTGTCTATGGTGCAACCCTCGCGGATGCAGGTCAGCACATCGGCGAGGGGCCGCCGGCTGGAGCGGTGCATCAGCACATCGCCGACCGCAACCTTGGGCATGCCGGTCGCCTGAGAAATCTCCGCCAGCCGGTCCAGCCGCTCCTGATCCTGCCCGTCATAGCGGGGGGCCGCGCCAAGGAAGCACTGGCCGGCAAAGCGGGCAGCGATCCGGCGCAGATCCCGCTCGAAGCCCGTCGCTTCCAGCGGATCTGGCGGCAGAGCGATCAGCACCATCCCCCTGCCCCACTCCTCGAGATCGGCGAGGCCGATATGGCAGCTGCCCTTTTCGGCGCGCCGCTTGCCGAGCGACAAGAGCCGCGTCAGCCGTGACCAGGCTGCCAGATCGGTGGGCAGCGCGATCCATTCCACCTTGCTGTCGGTCAGCAAGAGGCGAGCGCCGGGGATCAGCCGGGGCAGAGAAGTCCCCTGCCCCGCTTCCTCCGCGATGCGCGCGAGTTCCTTCAGCGCCGAAAACGCCCGTACCACCCCGGCAACCGAGTTACGATCGGTGATGGCGATGGCGGTGAGGCCCAGCTCGGCCGCACGCTTCACCAGTTCCTCGGGATGCGAGGCACCGCGCAGGAAGGTGAAGTTCGAGGTGACGCAAAGCTCGGCATAGGCGGTCACAGGAACACCCCCTGCGCATACCAGTCCCGAGATCCCGACTGTGGCGTGCGGAAGAGCCAGAGCCGCGGCCCTTCATTGGTCTCGATCCGCCAATAGTCGCGGACACCACTGCGCCACGCCGGATCATCGAACCACCATTCCGGGGTGATCCGTTCCGGGCCATGTGCACGCAGGGTGGTGAAGCCCATCCGCCGCCAGCTGAACCGGGCGGGTGGGCTGCCAGAGACCTGGGCCAGGGCTTCCGCCGGGAAGAGGGTGATGGGACGGCGGGGACGGCGCTTTGGCGGAAACGGCCCCGGTGCCGCATAGGCGGCCGGAACGGTCAGGAAGCTGCGCTCTGGAATGCGGCTGCTTGCCGGCAGGAAACGCTGCACCGCATCGAAGCCGAGCCGGTTGCCGATCCGGGAGATCAGGTCGGAAAGTTCATCCTCGGCCCGCGCTTGCACGTTGCCGATTTGCTCAGGTGCAAGAGGCTCGGTCACTGCAGCGGTCAGGCGCAGACCGTCGATCCCGAATCCGGAATCGACCTCATCCACTCCCTTGAAGAACAAGGCCGAGATCCGGACCGGGTCGCGCATTGCGCGAGCGAGACCCACATCGACGACAGCGGCAGAGCGATCCACGCGCTGCAGTTCCAGCCGGACAGCCCGCGCCCCCATCTGGGCCGATGCCAGCTTGTCGCAAAGCCGCACGAGCAGCCGGTCGAGTACGCCCATGACATCCGCCGTGAGCCCGATCGGTTCGGGCAGCGTCATCCGCACTCCGAAATGCGGCGCATCCGCTTCTGCCGCCACCGGCTCGGCTTGCGTCCCGAGCGCCTGATCCAGACGGCGCAGGAGGTCGGCGCCAAACCGGCGCGCCAGTGGCGCCCGAGCGACGGTGGTCAGGTCGACGATCTTGTGCAGCCCAAGGCGGGTCAGACCTTCGGCGACCGGAGCCTCAATCCGCAGCGCGCTGACCGGCATCGGGCCAAGCCGAGAGAGCAACCCGCCTTCCGGGATCACGCCGCCGCCACGGCGGGCAAGAGCCCAGGCTCCACTGCGGGTTTCGGCTATGGCACTTTTCGAGGAGACCCCTGCCCTCTCAAGCCGCGCCTCAAGATCGGCCAGAAGCTCTGGCTCACCGCCGAACAGATGCGGCACGCCCGAGACGTCAACGATCAAGCCATCCGATCCGTCTTTCGCGGCATGTGGTCCGTAACGGCTCGCCCATCTGCGCAGACCTTCGAGCGCCCTGCCCTCCCGGATCAGATCAGCTGGCCGCGTGGAGAGCACTGGACAGACGGCACGCGCATCGGCCAGCGGCATGCCGCGATGAAGCCCGGCGGCGCTTGCGATGGTGTTCAGACAATGCAGATGTTCCGCGTTCGACGCCCGGAGCGTCAACGCGAAAGGCCCCTCAACGGGGCGGGCCCTCAGGCTGATGTCGCTCGCCAGCCTGGGGAACCAGATGCACAGCAGCCGTCGTGCCATTCCAGCTCACATCATAGATTCCGGTTGTTCCTCTTTTGTTCTTATTAAGGATCCAGCGATGACGAGTCGAGTCCAGAGGTGACGGCAGCGGATCACATTTCCAGCGGGTCTCGGCGGCATTGCTCCCCCTGCCCTCCTGAATCAGCATCAGGCCAGTGGTGCCCCCGGCCTCGGCCGCCAGCTGGAGGCGCCTGGCCGCGGTCAGCGAGATGGGCTTTTCCGGAGCCGCGATGACCAGAGACACCGGCCGCGCCCTCAGCGCTTCTTCGACAGACCAGAGCAGATCGGTCTCGTTGCGTGCTTCGATGAAATGCAATCGCTCGGCTACGCTATACGGCAAGGCTGCTGGCATTGGCCGATCACGATCATGCGCCAACACGATCCAGAAGACCGGTCCCGCCAATCTTGCAGCCTGAAACAAGGCAAAGCCGTTTTTGCCTCGTCCTTCGACTTCGTGTACGCGGCCCTTCAGCAGATGAAGCGGATCATCACTTCCGGCGTGTACCCGGTCACACAGGGTCCGCACGTGTGCCCTCCGCGACTATTTCGAGAAGCCCATTCGCCAGTGGCCGTTGGAGCCTCAGGGCCTCGCTCATGTCCGCAGTCAGCCAGCACCGCCATTCGTCCGGCCGGGTGAGGATCACCGGCATGGCTTTGGGATGCACCGGGAGGACCTCTGTGTTGGCTTCGCAGGTCAGAAATCCGAAGAGTTCAGCTGTCACCTCGCCCTCCTTCAGCTTTCTGACCGAGGTCCATTCGGTGCGAATGCCGGCGAAGAAGGCGAGTGGTCGATCCTGGCCAAGGGCAAACCAGACCGGGTTGTTGCGAGGTGCGCCGGGTCGGGCGTCGAGTTCGGAAAAGCTGGTGAAGGGAACGAGGCAGCGGTGTTCGATCCCGAGCCATCTGCGCCAATGGGGCGAGCTGACATTGCGGATGTTCGTCACGCCGGGGTCCATGCGTTTGCCGGCCAGATAAACGGGTGGCGTCGGCATACCCCATCGAGCCGTAGTCAGTGTCCAATCCCGCCCTTCACTGCGGTGAATGATTGGCGCAGCGTAGTCGGGAAAGATGCCGGGAGCAGGTGCCAGGTTGCCTGCGGTATCGATCAGTTCCTCATCCTCTTTCAGCACGTCACGAAAGACCTGACGCATCGCGTCCTGGCTTTTCGTCTGGGCGTAAAGGTTGCACATCACTCCACCTCGCAGCGTTTCCGCATGAGAACAATCAACGAACCTATCCGATTCCTCCCGAGCGGTCTATCTGGGTGTTTCATGGCCATGCGACCGCGGTCAGGGATCACACTCGTAGGACGGATCTCACATAGGCATCAGGGTTGATGATGGTTCCGATCTGCTTTGCCATGCGGTTTTCAAGGCTGAGAAGTTCCCAAAGCCCGAGCTTGCTCGCTGCGCTGGCGAGGATGTCCTGGCTTATTCTCAGCATCTTCCCGAATTCGAAAGCGATGCGTGTGGCCTCTTGGGCGCTAGTGGGCTCGGCATAGAAAGCGCTGACCTCCGCCAGGGCAGCCCAACTTGGAAGCGTCGCATCTTTCCTCTTTCTTTTTTTTGTATCTGAGTCTTGCTCTATGTGGCGGACATTCCGTCCGTCAGAGGCGGGCTTTTGCTCGGTTGGCGGCAGGCCGCAGGTTTCTGCGGTGAGAGCCTGAAAGGTTTTGGGGACCGCTCGGTCTGGGGCGCGGTCCATGGTGGTCTCCGCGCAGGATATAGTGTTAGCGGCTTCGGCATTGGAGGGCAGGCGCTGCTCAACCTCTTCGACTTCGTAATGGACTACTGCTTGTGGGGCTGCATGTGACGAGAGGACCGCGGTCAGTTGCGAGAGAGCTTCCCGAGCCTCAATGAGGGTCAGCGAGATACGCCGCACGAGGTTTCGCAGCCCGTCAATGAAGGTGGCGACAGCGTCGCTTAGCTGGAGTTCGGCGCAGGCCGCGCGAAGTCTGAGGATCTGTGCCCGCAGCCCGCGCAACTCGTCTGCTTCTTCGCGTCGGCGCAGGGCAAGGGCGAGTAGCTCGTCGGACTGCGCGAAGAGGGGGGACAGGTCCAGCCCGAAGGCGCCGATTGGTTTGCCGTGCTGCATCACAGGGAAGCGCTTGCCATTTGCGCTGTCACGGCGGCGGATAAGCCCGGCGGTCTCCAGCGTCTCAAGATGCCGACGCAGTTGACGGTCGGTGAGGCCCCTGGCGCGGAAGCACAGGGTTTCGTTGCTGGCATAGACCGTGAGCAGGGTGGTCGGAGAGACCGGTGTCTCGCGACCATCCACGCCCTGGCAGGGCAGGCAGCTCAGGAGAGCGTCAAGAACGACCACCGCACCTTGCCGAATGCCGAGATCGCGGCTGCATGTGTTGACCGCGGCCATGATGTCACGACGAGAGATCGGTCGGAATGCTGGCTGCAGGGTGATCGAACCCATGCCGGGGAGCGAGCGCTCCGCGGATTCGGCACAGATCTCCTGTGCCCCGGCCGCAAGGGCCGTGGATGTGATGTGTTTCATGCGATTTCAGACGGCAAACTAGGTCCGTTCACCGAAATCGGTGTTGCGCTGATTCGTTTTTTGGGGTACCTAGTAAGTGCTTATGTTACAGGGACCCTTCGTTAGCTCACCGCTTTCGGGGGGTTTCTTTTTGCCTGAAGTCTGCTCCTTTTTGCTCTGACTGCCTCGTGTTCGCCCCAGTTGAGAAGGGGCTCTATAGAACCTGACCGCGGTCAGGATTCAGTATGCGCTCTCTACTCTGGCGCACGCTTTCATAACCTGACCGCGGTCAGGTTTGGCGTGAAACCGGGGCGCAATGCATTGATTTAAGAAGATAATCATCAATCTCTCGCCTTTCGTTCTTCCCATTCTTGCAACAATGCGGGGATGCGTTCGCTGAGATAGGAGAGGAATGGCTGATCCTGCACGTTGACCGCTGACAGCGTTATCTTCTTCGCGGACGCTGTTGCGATTATGCGGCCGGGCACCAGACTGCTGAGCTCTTGACCGCTATTGGCTTTCGCTACTGTCGCCGTAATCGCTAGCTCGAGGCGTTCAGGGCTCGATGATGCCTGTGCTGAACCGATTGCCTGCTCTACACGTCGAAGCTCCGCAGGTTTGGCAGAACGACAGAAGGCCGCCAAGGCTTCCCATTGGCGGCGACCGGCTCCATGCGCCGGTCCAATAGCCCGGATGATGTTTTCGGGAATGGCTGAGACGATGGCCTTCATCTTGTAGATGAGGGTGTCGTTCACTCCTGTGGCACGATGGACAACAACGCCCTTGAAACCTGCATCGAGAATTCGGGTGATGAAGAGCGCCTTCTCGATGAACGAGGTATCAAGGCGCTGGTTGTTCTCGACGCCCTGCGCAATTAATGCCTCTTCCTCAGTCATCTCCATGACTGAAGCGCGGACATCGATGCCCAGTGCCTTGCAAGCCAGCACGCGGCGACGGCCATAGACGACCTCCAGGTCGCCATTGTCGAGCCGACGCAACAGGATTGGCACTTGCTGACCATGCTGCCGGATGGACTCGATCAGATCACTGAGATCCTCGGAGGCGTCAATCCGGTCGCTGAAACGCGAGGCATGGATGAGTGTGGGACTGACCAGCCGCGTTGCGCGCCGATCTTCTTCTTTCAGAGATGCCTCCGCTCGCGCCATGTTTGGACTGGAACGACGGGGCAGGGGGGTATCGTCTTCCGGCTCATCGAACTTTCCTTCGAGCGCGTTCTTCAACGAGTTTCCAAAAATTCCTTTGCGGGCCATCAGCTGCGCCCCCAGGACTTCATGAACTCGGCTTCAAGTTCGTCTGCGATCCGACCAATGGCTTCAATCACCCGGTCATAGGTCTTTTTGTTCACATCCCGGGGTTCGATCTCAAACACAGGTTGCTTGGTGTTCGCCGCATCGCCGATCGCCGTAGATTTAACGAACTCCGTGCTCATCACTGCGGTGCCGAGTACGGTTCTCAGGAATCCGGCCATCTGGACCTGCGGTTGGTCCGTCGCCTCATAGCGAGTGATCAGGAACTTGATAAAGTCGAAGCTGTGGTCTGGCGCATGCTGCTCGACAACGCCCATGAGCTCGCTTGCCAGCCCAAGGAAGCTCGCCAGCGACATGGCGTCGAGCATCGACGCGTTCAGCGGAATCAGAACGCCTGTAGATGCGAACAAGGCTGCGATGACCGCGAAGCTCATTTGCGGTGGAGTGTCGAAGATGACGACGTCGTAATCCTGCTGAACCTGATCAATGGCATCTGCCAGTCGGCCATGGAACGGCTTGGAGCTGTCCGGGGTCCGGAACGACAGCGCGGTTTCGTATTCGAATTCGATCACGTCCATCGAGCCGGGCAGGAGGTCGATGTTCGGAAAGTAAGTCTTACGGATCGCATCCCGGCAGGGGAGGGGGTCAGTGTAGCGGATGACGTCGTAGGCAGACGGCATGTCGGGCGCGAGTTCGGGTGTGATCCCGAACATGTTCGTCATCGATGACTGCGCATCGAGATCTATGGCCAAAACCCGATACCCTCGCAGTGCAAGGATCTCGGCAAGGTGGGTGGCCGTCGATGTCTTCGAGACCCCGCCTTTCAGGTTGAAACAGGTGACGACCTGACACTTTTCGCCCGCGCGGCGGCGCGGGTAGTGTTCTGGGCGGATCTTGCCTTCTTCGAAAAGAACCCGTTGGATTTCGTGGAATTCGCTGGCGCTGAAGTAGCGACGGTTGCTCTTGTCCAGTTCGCCAACCGGGATGCGTTCTGCCATTGTCGTGATGTAGTGGCGGAATGTATTCTGGTTCACCCGAATGAACTCTGCCGCCTCGCGCATCGAGAAGCGCCGGAGCGTCTTCTGAGCGTCAGGCGGAAATGCTTCACGCGAATGGTCTTGCAGCGCCCTGGAGAGGCGCCCAGAATATGCTTTGAATCGGGCTGAACCCTGCTCGCTCACGACTGCCCTCATTCTTTGTTGTTGATAGCCTTTTACAACAGAAAATTGGCTATTTTCCACCACAATCTGACGTAGTGCAAAAGTCCCGCTAAGACACACAGCGTGGACGCCGCTGATATTGTGCAATATCAGGCTCTTAAGTGACGCCCTTGATGTTTCACCTAAGGATGGTTTTCCACAGGCGGTCTAGCCCCAACCTATAGGGAACAGTTGGAAATTTTGACATATCCACAGAATTTGGAACCCGGCTGGCGACTCGGGCGAGCAGATTCGTTCACCGCCAAACGCGGGGGGGAGGCCCCCTTGAACCTTCTTTATAGCCCAGCAGCTTTGGTTAGGTTCACCCGGAACCTGTCGCGCCTGCGCTGATACCTGCGGGTCATCTCGGCGCTGGCGTGGCCGAGCTGCTTCTGCACATGGCGCTCATCGACCTCGGCCGAGGAGGCGAGACCGGCGCGAAGGCTGTGGCCGGAGAAAAGGGCAGGGCGGTCCTTCTCGGGCAGATCGCCCCGCAGTCCGGCGGTCTGAGCGGCCCGCTTGACCAGCCTTGCGACCTCGCGGCCATTGAGGCGAAACGGCCCCGGTTCTTTTCCCCCGCCGGTGACACGACGGAACAGCGGTCCCTGGCTGATGCGGCCAAACTTCAGCCAGAGTTCCAGCGCGTCGATCGGACAGGTGGCGGACGAGGATCCGCGTCCGATCTCCACCTCGCGCCAGCCGGTCTTGCCGCGCAGAGTGACGAGCAAGCCGCCGGGAAGAACCTCGATCCAGCCGCGCCCGTCCTCGGTCTGATCACGGCCCGCGTCCAACCCGGTGATCTCGGACCGGCGGAGGCCTCCGGCGAAGCCGATCAGCAACATTGCCCGGTCGCGCAGGCCCCGCAGGGTGCCGCGGTCGCAGGTCTCCAGCATCGCCAGAATATCCTCGGGCAGGATGGCCTCCTTCTGGCGCGGCGGGGCGGCATGGCTGTTGCGGATGCCTGCGAGAACGGTGGCGATGTGCCGGTCGCGCCGGTCAAGGGCCACACCGCGTTGGGCATAGGCCCAGACCAGCGCCGAAAGCCGTCGCTCGATGGTCGAGACCGCGTTCTTACGCCCGCCGACCGACGTCGCGCCGGAGGCGCAGGCGGTGATATAGAGGCCGACAGTTTGCGGGTCCGGCGCCAGCGCATCCAGCCCCCCACGTCGGCACCAGCCGCCAAAGTGCTTCCAGTCGGCGGCATAGGCCTTGCGGGTGTTGACGGAACTGGCCGCCTCGGCATAGCCGCGCGCCCGTTCGGCCAGATCCCGCAGGGCAGGGGGCTGGTGGTCGAGGAGGGCAGGGGAGGGGGCGTCCCGCTTCACGTCTTCCAGATCGGATGCCTCATCTGTCATGGCGATCTCCACGGCCGGTACGCGCCGACGTGCGCGCGCTGAAGCGCGATGCCGCCGCAGAATCCCAGACAGAAGCCCGCGCTCTATGCAGCCTCATCGGGGCGTCTTGGGCAGGATTTCGGGGCATTTTCGGGGTCTTGGAGCGCATCTCTCTATAAAGGAACAAAACGACCGATAATGCAACATTATTGGACATTATATAGAAAGGACGAGCGCGGCGGATATTGGAACTCGATCTAGCATAAAGCGCCGATGCCTGCTAGCCTTCTGCCATGTCACCTGCCGCAAGATCTCCCCTGCCTCCATCAAATCCTCCGGCTCTTCCGCGATGGATCCGGCAGGGTGCGGGCCGCGATGATGTTGAAACAGTGATGTTTTTCGTCGGGGCAGCCATTGCTGTACTGGACCCGATTGCCCGGTCTGAGGATCCGGTCGGCATCCTCTGGCGCAAACGCCTGGCGCTCTCGAGCGCAGCGGCAGTTTCCCAACTGGAAGGACGCCGGGAAGGCGAAGCGCAGCTCCGAGATGCCTTCGCCCTGCGTAGGCCCGGCGACGATCCCGGCCCGGCCGGGCGGATGCTGATCGGCTGGCGCGCCTTGGGCGAGGCACGGGCGCTGAGATCAGTCGACTGGCCTGTGCGCTTGCCTGGCTTCTTCGATCTGCCGCCCGACGCGAGCGCTGAGGTCTTGCGTGACCTCGGCGCGCGGTTTGTCGGGCGCACTCCGCCCTTACGGCTTGCGGCGGAGGCCTCGCGGGAAGTGCTTGCCCTTGGTCCGGCTCAGCGTGGCCTTGCCCTCTGGGTGGCGGATGCGCTTTTGGCTCGGGCGCTTGGCTGGGATCGGCCGGTGCCGCTGCTCGCGTCGCATCTGCCGCGGGCAGCGTTCCGGCTGGAGGGTGAGGCATGGCTTGCGGCCTGTGCGAGCGCCTGGGGCAGGGGGGCGGTTGCTGCCCTTGATCTGCACATCGATCTGGCCCGCCGCGCCGATGCCTTGCGCGCGACACATCTGCGGCGGCCGGGAAAGGATACCGTCTCTACTATCACCGCGCTCCTGACTGAGGATGTGCTGGCGGCCCAGGCGGGGGGCGAGGCCAGCGACCGCGCGGCGCGGCGGCTGTTTGACCGGCTGACCTCACTCGGGCTGGTGCGTGAGCTGACCGGACGGTCGAGCTTCCGGCTTTACGGGTTATGACGATGAGCCCGAAGCTCGCCGAGCCGCTGGACACCGAACTCGCCGACCTGCCGCAGGCGCTGCGTTGGCGGGAATGGATGGCGCGGGTCGAGGCGGTGCTGTTCGCCGCCTCCGAGCCGGTGGGCCGGGAGGTGCTGGCGCGGGTGGTCGGTCGTGACTGTGCGCTCGATCTGCTGATCGAGGATATTTCGTTGGAACTGGCCGGTCGTCCCTATGAAATCGCACGTATCTCAGGCGGCTGGCAGTTCCGCACGAGGGTGCAACACGCAACTGCGATCCGCGCGGCGCGCGGCGAGGGTGATACCACCCGTGATCTGACCCAGAACGAAGCCCTTGTACTGACCATCATCGCCTATATGCAACCGGTGACCCGTGGTGCGATCTCGCGACTGACCGGCCGCGAGGTGAGCCGTGATCTGATCGCACGGCTGCACCGCCAGGCCCTGATCGCCCGAGGTCCCCGCAGCCCTGAACCCGGTGCGCCCTACACTTACGTCACCACGCCGGGGTTTTTGCTGCAGTTCGGGCTGGAAACCCTGCGCGACCTGCCGGACCTCGAAGCGCTGGAAGATGCGGGACTGCTGAAGCCCCAGGCTGACATCGCGTTCGATCTGCCGATTGCGGGCGAGGTCGAGTGATCTTACTTCCCGACCTTATGTTTGTAGCCCGCTAGGGCCGGCCGGCGAGAAGAGTCGTAACTTGCTGAGTGCCGTCTAACCAGGCGGCTACGTCTGGGCGTCGCCATTCGATGATCCGGCGAATGCGCGCGTGGTCCTCTGCTAGGTTGCGAGCAAAGATCGGCTCGTGGTGAGCAATCCGGTTTCTCAGCTTTCTCACTTCGTCGATGTCATCGAACAACCTGGCGCGCGCCTGCGAAAGCGTAAGCGCCTTGTCGTAGCCTGGGAAGGTCCGGGCCAGATGATGATCCCAGATCCGAGGCTGCTGCCCCTTCAGGAACATGAAGCGCCAAAAGGCGAACTTCAGTTCGGCGACAACCTTGCCGGCTGTGGGAAGCTTCGCCGCGCAGTCGGCCAGGTCCTCTCGGGGTCTATAGCCCCTTGCGGGAGCGGGGAGGGTGTAGACAAAACCTCGGTTCAGATGCCAGTTCGCGCCAAAAACCGTCTCGATCGCCTCAACCGCTCCGTTCCGGATCGACAGCTCGCAGAACTGCAACATGACGTAGAAGGCCGCCGACACATCCGTGTTCCAGCAGTAGAGGGCCATGGCTTTCTGACGGTCTCCACCGGCTTCACGCAGGTAGGTGGCAAACCGGGGAGGCGACAGCACCGCCTCAAGGTCAAGGATCAACTGGTTCGAAAAGCGTGTCGGCATGGATCGTTGCGGTATAGCGATGTTGACCCGAAGACCATAGTGACCTATCTATAACGAGCAAGGCTTTGAGGTTCGCGGGTGTATGCCTTCCCTCATCGTCGTAAGATCTGCAGAAAGCCCGTCGCGTTTGCGGCGGGTTTTCTCGTTCTGGCGCTTGGTCTCACGGCCTTATCCGTGGCTGTGCCAGTGGAGCTGGCTAGTTAGCCTTACGGCGATAGAGTTCATCACAACTCTGAATCGTTCTCCCGTGCAGGCCAGCGGTGAAATGGGCCACTGTAGCATGCGGGGTGCATTCTGGCTGCTCATGGGAGATAGATCGAGCGGTCTTCCACGCAGGTGCCCGGCATTTCCGGGCGTCCATCCATCAGCGACTCAGGGCATCGAACTCGGATAGCACCCCCATGGCATTGGCAATGCACTTCATGTCCTGTTCCGAAAGGCGCCTCTTTGATCCGCGCATGACGATGCCCCAGCCGGGGCCGAGATCCTGGGTCATTTCCAGGTTGTTCAGAAGCGGTCTGATTGGCGCGGATCTCACGTTCAGAAGATAGCTGACATCGACGCGGTAAGGGTTGAAGTCCATCGCCTGCGGAAACAGGTAGGGGGCCTCTGATGTCACCCGTCCAATCGTTGTGAATGACTGCACTGTCTCGCCCGTGCCCATGCCTTCGCGCGGCGAATAGTAGACGATCCAATCTCCTTTTTTCAGACCCTTGATCGCCATGTGTTTGCCATGGCCCAGTTGGGCGATGCCTGCCTCTCGCCCGGCGCGCGCGTGTTCGGCCGAGGCAACGCCCATCCAGAAGGTCATGATCAGCCCGCCTTCTGCACAGCATGGGCGGTGATCGTGTAGCCGAATGGGTCCTGAAAGGCGAAGTAGCGACCGAACGGTCCATCCTTCGGCGGCAAGGCGATGGTCACGCCTTTTGCCGACAAGTGCTCATGCAGCGCGTCGGCATCGTCACAGCCGAACCAAAGCGCGATGCCATGGCCAAGTATCGGGACTGCATCGAGATCGACCACGGGGGTCCGCACCGCGAAGGGGATCGGCTTGCAGTCAAACACGACAGCACCCGGAGGCGCGAAAGGCGCGACGGTCAGCCCGACAACATCGGTGTAAAATGCGCAGGCGGCATCGAGATCGGCGACCTGGATGCCGATGAAGTCGGGACCGATGAGCTGTGGCATGTCTTGCAACCTTTGAGGAGTCAGATAATATCAGGAGGCTGATATAATATAAGGCGGCTTATATTGCAATGACCAAAGACATGGCTCCGCTGCTGGGATACCGACTGAAGCTGGCGCAGCACGCCCTGCATCGCCGTATGGAAGAGGCGCTCCGCCCCCTTGGTCTGAGCCCAGCTCAATATGCTGTGCTGGCAGAACTGAATGCCCGGCCGGATCAGGCCAATGCGGACTTGGCCGAGCGGGCCTTCATCACGCCGCAGTCCATGCAGGGCGTGCTGAAGGGCCTGGAGGTGGCGGGCTTGGTCGAGCGGCGGCAGGACAGTCGTCACGGCCGGCGTCAACTGGCGCGCCTGACGGTGCTGGGTCACGGCACAGCAGATGCGGCGAACATTGCGGTGATGGAGGTGGAGATCAGGCTGGAGGCTGCCGTCGCCCCGGCTGAACTGGGAGAGGCGGTGCAGATGATGGAACGCCTGCACAAGGCAATGATTGCGCCGTAAGAATGACGGCTGCCGGATCTGCCTGCGTTACACCGCGCAAGATTTATCCTGAGGGAGATCCACCCCATCCCTTCAGAAGATTGGGCAGCGGCGTTCTTGATTTTCTGACCCGATACCAGGCTGCGCGCTTCTCCATTGTTTGGCGATATTGCAGCTCAAAGTGACCAGACTCGTGAATGACCTGTCGCCAACTGGAGCATCCATAGCCAGAGGGGTCTTCGTCGGGGTACTCTTTTGAAATCCAGCGTTCCGCCTCTGAGACCGAGGTCCAGCCAGCTACGGCCAGTATAGCAGCAGCTTTGTGAAGCGCCTCGACAATCACTGTGTTGGACCAGGGCACTTTTCCATGAACGATCAGGTCGCGAAACGCGTCGGAATTCACGAGTTCCGATGCTTTTGCTCTGACCTGATCCAGATTGCTAGCCCACTCACGTAGCTCATCGAGGTGCTGTCTGATCCGGACCGAGGCTGCCAGCAGTGCTGCCTCGGCTCGTTGGCAGCCTGCAAGAGTGCCCAGTTCATGTTGTTGCAGAAAATGGTGGACGAGTTCGTTTCGCATGCACACGAGTTCGCGCAGACCTGCCTCCACTTTCGCCATATCGTCCGTAGCGAAGCCCAACTGCATTCGAACATCGAACGACGGGCCGGTCTCAGCGGGTTCACTAGTAGCCGCGCGTGATCCGAGGTTCTCGTCGCTTGTGAACACGTCATGCAGCAGCCGGTTGACCAACTCTCCGAGCGTCTTTCGACGGACTTCCGATCCTGATGCCGGACCGGGTCCGGAAATCTCGCAGGCCGCCACAATGGCCTTCACCTGCAGCTCATAGGCTTGAAGGGCCAAAATGCATTGACCGAGCAGGCGCTGAACCTCCCGCTGAAGGTCTCGCAAGGCTGGATCAGAGTGAAGCGTCATGGAGGGCCGATCTGGGAATGCTCAGAGCATCCGTTGATACTGGCATGTGAGCCGCCGGCCGACCATGGGCGTTTCATCACGGTTGTGAATCGCAGCGGTCGCCAGGATTCCAAACTGTCGTTGGACGGGATGAGGGGAAGAATGCGATGCTCCGACCATGGATGAGCCCGTTCACCTTCAGCGGATCGACCCTGAGCGCAACATGCGCCGCTTTTATGCGGCTGAAATTCTGCCCACCCTGTTTGGCGGGGTTTCGGTGGTGCGGCGTTGGGGACGCATCGGCGGGCCGGGGCGCGTGATGCTTGAGACCTTCGATCATGCGGAGGAGGCTCGGGCGGCTCTGACGAAGCTGGTCTCCGTAAAGCAACGACGCGGCTATCGCATTGAAGCCGGCTGACAGCGTTGAGCAATCGCCCTCACGCTACTCGACGCTCCTACAGCATTTAAACATCCACACCTTGCTGCTATGTATGCAAATACCATGACATAGAGAAGTTAAGGATGTGGTCTCTCCGTGTCGGGAAGGTCCTGGAAGATGCGGTCGAGGCAATCGAAATAATCACTCCGCTAGTCATTTACTACGCCCAGTGGATCCGCGGAGAGACGAACGGAGATAGGAATGACTTTACAAGCGCATATGCGTCCCCTTGGCCGAGGGATGGGCGGCGGCCGTGCCGAGGGCCTGGCGTCCAGTATTTGCCGGTGTAGATCCACAAATTGAATCACCTTTGCTTGCCCGGGTTCAAGACGGCGAATTCTCCCCGTCCTATCCTTCCTTGGTTCAAGAAGGCGGACGGCATCTTTTTCGTGCTTTCAGCCGCATTTCACCCGCCCGGACCCGCGTCGTCGTGATTGGGCAGGACCCATATCCCGAGCATGAGCGGGCCACTGGGCGGGCATTCGAGGATGGCGCTGCGTATACCCGTGGCTTCGCGGATAGTATTAGGAAACTGTTCCAATCGGCCGTCGCCATCGTAGAACCAGATTTACAAGTAGACCAGAATGCTGCTGGCTGGAATCTGATACGTCAGCAGGTCAGGGAACGCCTCCCCAATCAGAGAGCTATAGCGGGGTATTTCGATACACTGGCAGCTGAACAAGGAGTGCTATTCCTGAATGCCGCTTGGACCTTCACGGATGTCCGTGGTGATCACGATGCGCGAGCGCGCGAGCGTCTACGCGGACGAGTCCAAAGGGCGCATCAAGCTTTATGGCGACCAGTGACGCTGAGACTGATTGAACGACTGGCTTTGCGACGGAGGCCGCCAGTTTTTCTACTCTTCGGAGGGGAGGCACAAAGTAGCTTCCGTGCAGCGACCCGAAATCTTCCGGCTGTTCCTTCCAGTATTTGTTGTGCGCATCCGGGCGCGAGACAAGGGGCATACTATGCTGAGGAGAACCCTCTTGCGCGGACGAACAATGTTCTAGCGCAATTGGATCGCGCCCGAGTGGTCTGGTGGCCTCCATTAGAGTAAATTTCATTTCGATGTGCAATCGCTTTGTGGGAATTGTGATCAACACTAGATCTCTATTACCGCCAGACCCTGATCAGATGGCTGCGGTGCTTGACACTGCTGGGCTCAGAAAGCGAACGCCTTTTTGAAAAGTGGCATAGTTTTCTCGATCTTTTCCGGCAAGGTGGCGCCATGACAGGTTAACCCAAGATATGTGGCCGCGCGGGTCGTTCCGACATAGAGATACTTATCGAATAGATCGGGATACTGCTCGGCTAGGTCGTCCACGCCGACAAAGAATACGGCCTCAAACTCTAAGCCTTTGATGTGCTGGACGTCGAAGACCCGGATATCATTGTTTTGTCCCGCAAATTGACCTTCGTAGCACGGGACGACATTCATGTTGTGTGCTTCGACACGCTTACGTAGCGCCTCGGTAAGCGGTCCGACTTCTCGCTCGCTATTCACCAGAACGGCGACCGAGGGCAGAGGCGATGTGAGACCTTCGACTTCGACTAATCGCTCTGCCAACCAGTCGGCGATGGCATCGTGGCCTACGAGGTTCGTGGCAAGCACGGGATCGACGCCGTCGCTCTTGATGTCTTTGGGCAGAGTCACATGAACCGTTTGGCCGGAGCAGAGGCGAACGATTTCCGAAGCGAGGTGGCTGAGCTGCCTGCTGTGGCGGTAAGTCACTTCGATAGGCCGCACGTCGATGCCGGGAACCGCCCAGCTCATGTCTTCGTTCGACCGGCTGCCCCATTGGGTAATGCGTTGGTTGAAGTCACCACAGGCAAAGAACGAACGAATGGTCGGATTGGATAGAGCCGCCATGCTGCAAAGCTGGAGCGGTGAGAAATCTGTTGCTTCGTCGACCATGATCTGATTACGGACGAGTGTGCGATATTGGCGCACAGGTTCGAGCGCCCCGCTGTCCGGCAATCGGCCGAGTGCCGGTTCCGTCACGATTTCTGCCAGGACGTCGAGTGTACCTGCCAGCATTAGATCGACCTCAAGCGGATGGGCATCCGCAGCAGACATGACAGCAGTATCGTACCACCGTGCCTCCGTGATGCGCGCCCGACGGAAACGTCGGTAGCGAGCTGGGAGGCCGTTGACATACCGCCTGATGGGATTTGTGAAACGCCGCAGTGCTGCTTGGAGTTGAAGGCTGTCGCCAAGCTGTCTTAGTTCGGTGCGCTCCATGGTTCTGTCGCCGATCCAAGTAGCGATGCGGGCTGCCCGGCCGCCTCGCGGGGCTGTCCGGCCGGAGGCGGCAGCAATGGCCTGACTCCTTATGTTGGAGGTAAATGCCGCCAAGGCCTTTGCGACTGGCGTCTGAGCCGGTGTAACGTCTTCATCGTCTTCGCCGTCGCCTTCCTCAAGGTCCTCTTCTGGGGTGAGCGTATCGAGAAAGCGCGCGAAGTCCGTCAGCAGCCCGCGGTCATGGTTGAGCCGAAAATTGATGTGACGGCGGATGCGTTCGTCAGACTCGGCTCGCAGGCTAGACAGAGGCTCTTGGACCGATCCAATGAAGCGGACAAGTTCCAGCAGAGCGCTGGCAGTGGTAAGCCGCCGTAGACGGCCGAGAAGGGCTTCAGCTTCATTGCCGATACGAGCGACATCCGCGCGCTTGGATTTTTTCAGTGTCTCGGCGGCGGCGGCGAGCTCGGACCAGAACTCCGCAAGCTGCCATTCGTTGAAGTCAAGAAACCAGTCAGTCTGCCCGGTTATCGTCTCCGGAAGGAGAATCTTTGCGTCACGTTGCTGCACGTAAGCACCGCCGCCCGCACTGGATTTCAGGATGCGGAAATGATTGCGGGCAAGCTCCAGACGATACCGGTCCCAGGTTGATATCTTCTGGTCAGGTGCCGCGATGCCCTCTCTCGCAAATGCCTCTTTCAGATATTGCTTCAGTAGGTCAGTTGGCGTGAACATGAGCCAACTATCTTTATGTGGCATTCCGCTCTCGGCCTCAGCTGAGGAGGCGAGACGCCGCTCGTCGTCTTCGAAATAGGCCTGATCCAGCTTTTGGCCAAGCCTTCGGATTAGCGTGGTTGTCTTGCCTGTCCCCGGCGGCCCAATAATCAGGAGCTGCTTTTGCAGTGGAAGGCGGAAAATTTCGTCCTGGTAACGGTCAAGAATGGGTTGGTCTCGCAGCCCCATTTTGGTGATGACGGTGCGCCTGATGCCTTCGATGATATCATCGGTTTGCTGCGCTTCAGCCAAAATATGGGCGAGAAGGTCTTCCTCGGTTAGCGATGCCTGGCTTGGTTCGATCAGCAGCTTTTGCATCGACGGCACGGTGATCGGGCCGTAAGATTCTGTGTATAGAACCGAATTCTGTGAATCCCAAAACGTGTCAGTAAACTGTGGATGAAGGATCCCTTTCTCAAGCACGGTGACGGTAACTTCACCTTTGGGCAGCTGGAGCTCAAAATCGTCGCCGACATTCAGCGACGCCAAGCGGCCAGCGGGAGTGTTGCGGCCGGCTAGTCTGAACGCTGCGTTGCCGAAGCTTTCCGCAGTGTTTCGGCAAATGTAGTAAGTCGCTGTCTCCCCGTCTTCGAGTTCGACCACGATACGAGCGATGGCAGGTTCCCTTGCAAGTGAGACAAGGCTGCGCGCGCGGGCTTCATCGATATCGCCGAGAGACTTCACCGCTCCGCCGGACGTAAAGGTATTGATGTTCGCAAACGCGTCCGCACCAGAGGTGCTGCGTTCGGCGAGCTGGGCTCGCGCAGCGGATCCCACGGCAGTCAAGGCGGAGATGGTATCCCTTGATATCCGCGCAACGCTATCCTTCAGGCTTGGCTCGGCCATGCTTTCCCTACGTTCCTCATCTATACGTGCGGCAAAAATAGTGGTGTTTCCTTAGCAACATGAACGAAGTGTCCCCGCGAGGGAAGCTGATCGTTAGCTCCCGAAGGCCCTGCTGCTCGAAACATCGATCAGCGTCTAAGGGGCCACGGTGCACCTGTTGCATGTTTCGTGCGCGACTTCGCCAAGGTCGTCCTTTGACCGATGTTGCAGAGATTCGTAGCCAGCAATCCTGAGACTTCACGCGGTCGCGAGGATGCGATAGCAATATGCTGTCACCGAACAACCTAATTTCCGGCTAGAACCAAATTCCTTTCCCTTAAGTACCCAATCCTCCCATCGGGCACAGAGCTAGGACAAGATACCAGTGAGCTTTGACATCAAGCGTGGATATGCTGGCGGTAGTCCTGGGCAAATGCTTGATGCCGTCCTTGATCGCCTTACCATTCGGGACCTCCAGATCGTTGTTGGAACGCGTGTTCTGCCCCTGCTTCCGATCGGAACACAGTCTGACCGGACCGCCCTCAAGAGGGCAGCGTTGCGCATGATCCGGAACAGGCCGCGTCTGGTCTTTTCTTCGCCAGATCTTAGGAAGACACTACTTCGTAACCTTGATCCCGGGAAAATCGACGAGCTCGAACACCGTGTGGCCAAAGAAGGTTTGGTCGTTGAGAGGGATTTATCTGACCACCTGACATCGTCCGCCGTTTGGCCCATCGTCTCGGGTTTTTTCGGTCTTGAGCCGGAGGAGCTTGCTAACGCGGCAAGAGAATTGCCGCGGCAATCCATTGGGACCCAGTTTGGGCTGTTTGCCCACCAGCGGTCGGTGGTGCGAAGGACTTACGGTAAGATCGGGTCCGGTTATGGACGCACACTCATCCACATGCCAACGGGTGCCGGTAAAACACGAACGGCGATGCATTATATTGCGCGCATTCTGAATGAATCGGAGCCTTGCGTGGTGGCTTGGCTGGCCAGCAGTCGCGAGCTCCTTGAGCAGGCGGCCGAGACGTTCGAAACCGCCTGGGCAGCTCTCGGCAACCGTCCCCTTGTACTGCATCGGTTCTGGGGAGACTACAACGACGCGCCCGGCGACTTGACTGACGGAGTCGTCGTCGGCGGTCTCGCAAAGCTGCATGCCTGGCGATCCCGCGATAGCACAGGATTCCTACGGTTGAGTGCGAGGACTCGGCTCATAGTGATGGACGAAGCGCATCAGGCTATTGCGCCGACCTACCGCGCTGTCATTGAAGGCCTCGCAGACGCAGGTCAAGCGGACGCGGTACTCGGCCTTTCGGCGACTCCAGGGCGCTCTTGGAACGACATCGCTGAGGACAAGGAACTAGCTAGATTCTTTGGTGGATCCAAGGTGGTGCTTGAAGTCGATGGCTATGATAATCCTGTAGAATACCTGCTTACGGAAGGATATTTGGCGAGGCCCGAGTTTTCGAGGATTGAATACCAGCCGGAAACATCGCCGTCGCCTGAGGCGCTGAAACGGCTTGCCCGGCTGGACGACTATTCGGACGATATACTCGAGAAGCTAGCGATGGACACGGGGCGCAACCTCGCTGTCATTGAGGGAGTTCGGCAGTTGATCAACCGGGGGCATCAACGGATCATTCTGTTTGCGGCTTCGGTGGGTCATGCCGAGGATCTGGCAGCCGCTCTCAGTGCCTATGAGATTGAAAGCCTCGTCGTGACCGGCGGGACGCCGGCTGCACGCCGATCGGCAATCCTTAAGACGTTCAAATCGCCTGCAGCGAGGCCGATCGTGGTCTGCAACTTCGGTGTGCTGACCACCGGCTTCGATGCACCAAGAACGAGTGCGGCCATTATAGCTCGCCCAACCAAGTCCCTGGTGCTGTTTAGTCAGATGGTCGGCCGCGCAACGCGAGGCATCAAGGCTGGGGGCAACGCAACCTGCGAGATTCTGACGGTCCATGATCCGAACTATCCAGGATTCGGGGACGTCGCAGAAGCTTTCTTCAACTGGGAAGATGTTTGGAATGAACACTGAAACCGAAACGGATCAGGAAGATGCTTCCTTTATCCCGCCCGACCTCGCCATCCAGGCGATGCGTGACAACGGCTACAAGAATACCGCTTATGCACTGGCCGAACTGATCGACAACTCGGTTCAGGCCAATGCCAAGTCAGTTGAGATCATCTGTGTCGAGACGGTGCAGCAAATCAATCAGCGTCATCTAAAGCGACTTGCCAAGATCGCAGTTCTCGATGACGGCGACGGAATGACCGGAATAGTGCTCCGCAAGGCGCTGCAGTTCGGCAACGGCACTCGTCTCAATGACCGTAGCGGCATTGGTCGATTCGGCATGGGTCTTCCCAATGCCTCAATCTCTCAGGCTGCACGAGTAGATATCTGGACCTGGCAAAATGGCCCGGATAACGCGTTGCATTCGTATTTGGACGTCGATGAGATCCGTCAGCGCAAGCTGAGAGATGTGCCACTACCTCGACCTTCCTCTGTGCCCGAAGAATGGCGTAGGCGTGCAGAAGGGCTTGGTACCAGCGGAACGCTCGTCGTTTGGTCGAAGCTTGGCGCGGATCGCATGACTTGGAAAGGCGCTAGAGCGACCTTGCGCAACACTG
This sequence comes from Paenirhodobacter populi, assembly GCF_004022215.1. Classification (GTDB taxonomy): domain Bacteria; phylum Pseudomonadota; class Alphaproteobacteria; order Rhodobacterales; family Rhodobacteraceae; genus Rhodobacter; species Rhodobacter populi. The sequence continues at coordinate 129,768 of NZ_SAUZ01000004.1, read as the reverse complement.
GCTGGCTGCTCGGCCGGATCCATCGCCGTTTCATCAACGACAAGAGTCTGAGCATTAATCTCGTAGGCGGCGAGGACTTGGCTCTTGAGAAGAACCCGGTCACCATCAACGATCCGATGTATCTCCTTCCGGCGCCTACACTGCCCGCTCCCTACAATACTGAGCCAATGTTCGAGCATGTGCGGGATGAACCCATCAGCGTCGAGGTGAACGGCGAGGTATTCGAGGTTCGTACGTCCTATTCAGTTGCCAAGCCGACTACGCTCGAACTGGCTGGCAGCTCCAACCGCGGCGATACAAAGTATGGCAAGGATGCCGCCGAAAACATCGGCGTATCTGTCATGCGAGCAGGGCGGGAGCTGATGCTTGATCGCTCCTGGACCATCCAATACGATCCTCGCGACCGATGGTGGGGTTGCGAGGTTGAATTCCCTGCCGATCTGGATGAGATTTTTGGCGTCACCAATAACAAGCAGGCAGCAACTGTCTTCAACGAACTTTCCGCCCTTGATTGGAGGGAACTCGCGGAGGGTGAAGAGACACTTCCCGAAGTTATAGAGCGTCTCCGTGAAGAGGGCGACCCTAAGGGGGTTCTCCTACACCTCTCCGAGGCAATCAAACGCAATCTTCGCGCGCTTCGTGAGACGATCAAGGTGCAGGGGAAAGGTTCCCGCCGTCCCGGCAAGCGGCACGGCGATGGTGATCCGACCGAGGATACGAACGAGAAGTGGAAGGAGCGGGACAAGACCAACCCAATCCCTGACGGCGATACACCCCCAACGCCTGAGGATGTCGAGGACATTTCTGAAGATCTCAAGGAAGATGGGATTGACGAGCAGGCGGCGGAGGAGATCGTCGCGCGCGTAGTGTCGGGTGACCTTAAGATTCTGTTTATCGACAAGACGCTGGGCAGTTCAGGCGAACTTTTTACAGTGGTCGCTCGGGGTCACACGACGGAAGTCGTATTCAACCGGCGCCATCCAGGGTTCGAGATGATCTTCGACACCGTCTCTGCGGACGATGACCTCGATAGCCTTTCGAGCACCGAGCTGCAGGATAGGCTCCTAAAAGCCAGTCGAGCCGTCCGGGTTATGTTCGCGGCGTGGGCACGCATGGAACGAGAAGATCCACCCAACCTCTCGCGCTACGAGCGGGTGCGTGAGGCATGGGGAAAGTTGGCGCGGGACTTTCTTGAGCCCGTTAGCGCCGAGGACGTCTGATGCGTCGCGATGGAGACCGACTGGTTGAACACCTCGCAGCCGCGACGCGAGGCGTCTTGATCTGTGCTCCCTTTATCAAGGCGGGGGTGCTGAGACGCCTTCTGCAGACGATACCTTCGCACGTAACGGTCCGCGTGGTGACGCGGTGGCTTCCTGCTGAGATCGCGGTTGGCGTGAGCGATCTCGAAGTTTTCGATGTTGTGGCTGCGAGGCATGGGGCGCGGCTTGAACTTCTTGATCGCCTGCATGCCAAGATCTATGTCGCGGATCACGCTGCGCTTATAGGGTCCGCAAATTTGACCGGTGCCGCACTCGGCTGGTCGGACAAACCAAACCTCGAATTGCTTACTACGCTAGCGTCGACTGACGAAGCTGTCCGCCAATTTCTCGAACAGCTTGCAGAAGCTCGGCCCGCGGCTCTCGAGGAGCGAGACCGGATGCGCAGGCTCGTAGAGGAACTCCATGTGCCCGAATTAAACCTCGTCTCAGACGCCACCACAACAGCCCCGGCCGTGCTGTGGCTGCCGCAGCTCGCAGCGCCTTCGCGCCTGTTCCAAGCCTATATGCCGCAGACACGTGACCGCTTGGCCGCATCTGTCCTGGAGGCGGCGCTCAGCGACATCGATGCGCTCGGTATCCCGTCCGGTCTACAGGAGGTGGCTTTCCGCCAAGCTGTCGCCGCGTCATTCGAGCGGATGCCGGCGGTGCAACGGATACTTGCAGCGGCTGCTGATGATTTGCGGGACGCTGACGGCGCCGACATCATCCACCAGATGCCAGTCGCCCGGGACCTGGACGCAGAGCAACAGTGGTTAATAGTCCGAGAATGGATGACCAGCTTTCTCGGTGATCGTTATGAGATTGCTCCGGCGAGTTTTGTTGTCCGTCTCAAACCTGGCGCCGGCCGCACTTAGCCGATTCTCTATTTATGACAGATCACGCAACTGCTTGAGCCCTCGTCGACACCATAGATATCGTCGACCGTTGTTCCTGTGTTCGCAGAGAGAGGATTAACTTTACGATTCCGAAGCAGGCGTTCACGACGCTTCTGGTAGTCGCTTTTAATCTGTTCAACCCTTTTGGGCTGGATCAGATCTGTGAGGCTTTCCCCTTGGCTCCACGTAAACGGTGACCCTTCGTCTAGCGCTGTCTTTTCGTAATCGACAGCTTCCTTGAACCGATCTGGGTGCTCTTCGAAGAGCCTGACCCATTCGATCTTCTGCTGGAAAAAGCAGAAGGTGCAACCCGAGCGCGACCGCCATTGATAGTAATCAGGTTCTCCAACATCGGAGTGCTTAAGAATTTCAAGAACTCCGGGCCGATCTATGCCGGCGTCCCGCAGCGGGAGGTGCACTCGCATATTGGGGTGGGTCGCTTGATAGCCCTCACGGCTCGGTTCGTCTGCCCTGATCGCTACATAAGAATGCACGACTATGCCGCCGTCGAGGTCTTTGCGCAACCAATGCTCGAGGGGGCGAAGTTTGAGTTGACGCGTACACCAGCGTGTGCGCGGCGAGGGAAGGAAGTTTCCATACTCCTTGAGCCAGAAGTCGAAATCACGATCTGGGTTCAACCGCTCAATCGGACGGCCCAAGAAACCTTCCAATTTGTCCAGGAACCTATAGACCTCAGGCAACTCTTTCCCTGTATCGGTAAAAAAGTACTCGAGCTGCACTTCGGGTCTGTATTGCCGCATATAGATTGCGAGCGCCGCGCTATCGCGCCCGCCAGAGATTCCAAGGATATGCCGCTCCGTGCTCATGTTGCGTCCACCTCATCATCGCCCTCGGCGGCGAGCATAGCGACCGCGCGAGCAAGCGCCGCTAGCCTTAGCCGGCCAGATCTATTGTCAGCCCGAAGGCCAGAAACCACTCTCTCTGCGAGAGTGGCCGCGGCATTCTTTTCTCTATCGCTCAAGACGAAGCTGCGCATGAGCGGCGGTGTCTTTGGATCCAGCCCAACGACCAAGGCGAGCGCTTCGGTATGAGACTGTCTATCGCGGACCACCGCAAGTGCCTCTAACTCACGGAAACGCCTCCCGAACCGCGCAATTTCTGTAAGGGCTTGTTCACGATCCCTGTCGGACCAGCTTTTGGCTGGGCGGTGCAGCAGCACGCTTACCAAGCTCTCTAGGTCACCGGTGCCTCGTTCGATGGCGGCGGCGCGATCGCCGAATGCCTCAAACCCATAGTCACTGGTAAGCCCTTTTATCGTCGTTACGCGGTCAGAAATCCCGTCGAATGTGCCGGCATCAACGCCGAGGGCCTTGGCGAGAGCTTGACGCAGCTCCTCAAGGAGGTCTGGATAGCTGGCCTCACAGGCAAGGAGACCGTCATAGATCAGCTCCGCTGTCAGCCGGTTTCCGAACGCCTGAGGCAGATCGTCGAACAAAAGTGCTTCAGGATCTGAGGCCTTTGTTACGATCGCACGGATCTTCAGTGCGATCGCGTCAATATTGTTAGTGCGTGTGGAGTAGGCGGGGAGCGCTTCAAATCGTTGAAACAGTGCAGCTGCTACCGGGAGCGAGCCCTCGCTCCAGGCAACACCGAGGCGCTCACCCAAGCCGCTGAGAAACGCGGTTTCGCGAACGGACCTGTCCACGCGCCGCAAACGGAACTCAGAGGGTCTCTGAAGCAGCTTATCTACGACCACCTCATTGATCGCAGTTTGATATACACCATCGATGTAGACCGCGACGCTTTCGCGTCTGGACATCATATAAGCAAGGGCAAGAAGCGGCATTACGCCGGCTTTGATTCCAAAGGGTGGTAGGGACCACTGGCTAAAAACGGCGTCTAAGCCATTTGCTCCAACATCATCGAGAAGGCTCCAGGCAGCCTGTAATGATTGCCCTGCTTCGCTTAGATCCGGGTCACCAAAAGTGAATTCTCCACCTGCTCTCACACGGTGAAGACCGAATGGTTTTAGGACTGTGAGGTACAAGCCGAGCTCGGCAGGATATCCTGTTATGCCGAGGTTTTCCTCTGCGGGTCGGTTAACCATCGCATACGCGAGATCGCGCAATGCGGCGTTGGCATTCGATGACGGCTTGTCCCGCTGGAGGAGTTCGCTCTTGAGGATCGGAGCTGACGGGTATGCTGCATCAGCCAATGCACTTGCAACTACTGCAAGAGGTTCTTGCCAGGATTTCTCAGGTGCGGGCGCCAGAATCCAGCGCGCAGTCTCGAGTGCTGCTTCGAGACTGCGATGTAATTCGTCAACACAAAGAGAGTGGCGCGCCGCAACTTCACGACGTGCAATACGATCTCCCTCTAGCTGTGGATGATCGCGGATCACGCGCTCCACAGCCAGTAACTCCGACGCGATCGTGCGCAAGGCAAGGCTGTCGGCAGCGGCTCCAATGGCTACGGCGCGATTCTTGCCGTTGAGCAGTTTGGCCGTGCTTTTAGCCAAGTCATCCAGTTCGTGGGATGTTAGAGTGCCATCACCCAGCATGAGTGCAAGAACGCCGCTGCCGTGTTCCTTGCGGGAGAGCAGGGTTTCAGACAGCACTTTGGCCGTATCGCCCGTGCCTGCAACCTGAAGGACAATTTCGAAGTTGCGTAGCGTTCCAGTTACGAAGTAGTGGCGCTTGGCTGTCGCAAAGCCGAAGCCTGCTCGGTGAGGGATACTTTCAAGCTGTCGATTGTCGATTGGGGTAATTGCACGCCCAACGGCGTCGTCCAGATCAAAGTCACTTCCGGCGAAAAGAGCGTAGCCACCCAAACGAGGTTGACGGATGAGGATAGCCCAGTCCAGCAAGTCCTTGATGGCGGCGGCTAGCTCGAGGTTGCCCGCCGTTGGAAGTGCTGCAGCGATAAAGTCATCAGCCAATGCAACGCCAGATCCGTTGCGGAAGAACTCAATAACCGCTGCCGACTTGGTGAGGGCGACATGAAGGCCTCCGCCTTTAGCGCCTGCGCGTTCGATCGCCTCGAAAGCGAGACTGAAGCGACTGCCATCGGGGCCACTGGCCAATGTCATCCCGAAATTGGACGCTAGGTAATCCCAAAGAACTGAGGGATCGTATGTTCCCTTACCCACTTTGGTTTCGGCAAGAAACTGTTGGAAGCCCGAGGGTTCAGCTGAACTCAGGAATCCAAAAACGCTTCGCTCGTTTTGTGCGAAGCGCGCACGTGACACTGGACCGAGGAGCAGAGCGGTCACAGGGTTTAGGGGCCATGTATCGGCCAAGGCAGCGGCCAGAATACCTGCTTCGGTGGGGCGCCGTTTCGATACGGCTTCCGCAACGATCCGGGCCCGCTCTAAGGCGGATGGCGGTGGATCACTTGCGATTGCGCGCCCAAGAAGCGCAACCGTCTCATCGGCGCCACTTAGGAATGCAATATCCTGATATCGTCCTTGGACCTTGGCCCACTCTTGTCGAGCGTCACGAGCAGCACGGGCTGCATATTGCTCGAAGGATTGATGAAGGATGCCGATAACAACCAAGCGCCCGTTACTACGGGACGCCCGTTCGGCCAGATCTTGGAGCAGTTGGACATCACCACCTTCTAGCGCCTCGTGTTCCAGCATCTTCCCGAGCTCATCCAGGATGACTAGGGTTCCGCTCACCTGTTGCGGCTCATTTGGTAGCAGTGCATCTATCAATGCGCTGTCCGTTGTCCTTGCATTTGCTAGCTGCTCTGCATCCCAATCGAAGGTTCTTGCACTGGCATCGGCGATAGCATCGCGCAATCGGACCCTGCCGCCGGTCACAGCGACGACTCGCCATTCACCTCCACGCTTCGGAAACGCCTTCGCGTACAGATCGCTCAGCGCGGAGCCTGCGATCTGCTTGGCGACTTTCATATTCTGTCGATGCCCGGCAACAAGATTTGCGAGCAGCAGTGCAGCGCTGGATTTGCCCCCGCCATAGGGGCCGGTCCAAGTAAACGCCCCCTGCTGGCTCTCAATCTGGCTCTCCGCAAGGACGGTTAGTGCCTTTGCGGCTGTTCCTTGCAGCACATAGCCAACGAGGGGCGGTGTTCCATTAAGGTCGGCATCCAAGCGTGCTGAGCGTGCAAAACGCCTGTCTATCGCCACTTTCATTGAGAGCATAGTCATGGAGCAGCTCTCCTCGAGGGAGTAACCCGATACGCCGTGCGGATCAACTTTGCTGTGTCTATATCTGCAGTTCGCTGAATCTGCCGAAGGCCTGCAGTATCAACCCACTGCCAGGCGCCATTTGTCACATCGTCAAGCCTCATCAAACGAGTGACAACGCTGTCTTCGTCGAGCTTGAAGACGCGACCCGGTGAACCGGGGGCATAGCAGATCTGCTCGGCGGTAAGTGTGGTCGATCCCCCGCTACGTTCCCAGAAGCTGCCTAGGGCATATGTAAAGATCGCATCGTGAAGTGTTGGCTTTGGGCCGCGAACAAACTCGTACCATCCACCCAAACGGGCCTCGCGGATGATAGAGAGCTCAGCAAGTAACGGCTCTGCGGCATCTTCACTCACTATAGCACCCTTGCGGACATAGCTCCTCAGGAACACTTCGATATCGCGCTTCAGTGTCCCACGGGTCGCGCGCCAGCCTTGTGCCTTAGCCAATCCGAAGATTTCATCGAGTAACGTCGCGGGTTCAAAATCGATCGCATTCAGGACGTTAAAGGCATAGAAGGTCGTTGTGGCTCTCGTTTGCAGACTTGCAATGTGCCAATGAACCAGCCAGATAGTCGACATCTGCTCCAAAAAAGGATCGAGCCCCCCATCTCGCAAAATCGCGCGGCCGATTGGTGTCGGGCGAATTATCCGCTCAGCCTCTTCAAAAAAACCAGATGTATTCGCCCAATACCGCATTGAGGCGGCCATATTGCGACCAACACCGAAGCGTGTAATAGCTTCCTGCTCTTGGAATACCCCTATGTGCGCCTCGTCGCCGATCGCATCGTAGGCTTTCTTAAGCCATAGCAGCCGAAGAGGGAACGTTTCGTGCCCTGCAAACTGCACCTTGGAATCAAATTTCAGTCCACCTTGCGTCATGCCGCAAGTCTACTGGTGACGTCCTCCAGTAGCAAGGGAACTTCTCCGAACCGCATCTGCTATCAGGCGCGCAGCCAATCGAACCTCATCAACAGTGTTGTAGCGGTTGCAGAAAATTCGAACGACCGAACGTGCATCATGCTCTGAAAGTCCAATAGATTCAAGAACATGAGAAGTTCTGATCTGGCCGGATGTGCAAGCCGACCCGGTAGAAATCGAAACCTTCGACGCAAGGCGAGCGCAGAGAGCATCGCCGTCAGTGCCAGGGAGCAACAGGGCGATCCCGCCGGGCACTCGCGGAGCGTGGCTGCTGGGGATCAGGAACCTGACTTGGTTCTTGCGGAGTTCGTCGAGAAGGACGGTTAGTAGCTCTGCGCCATGCGCAGATCCATCTGCCAAGGCGCTCTTCGCGACCAAGGCCGCAGCACCAAAGCCCGCAATCAGCGCGACCGGCTCTGTTCCGGGGCGCAACCCGCTTTGCTGACCGCCCCCAAACAGTTGGGCGTTTGGTTTTAGGGCGCCCGCAGCCACATAGAGCGCACCTATCCCCATTGGTCCGTAGGCCTTATGGCCAGACAGACTCAGGTAATCGATATCAAGATCGGCAACGTCTAGGTGCACCTTACCAACGGCCTGAGCTGCATCAGTATGCATACGTCCGCCGACCGCATGGACGATTTCGCATGCTTCGCCGATGGGCTGAATCGTGCCTAGCTCATTGTTAATTAGCATGGCAGAGGCAAGCGCCAAGTCGTCTTTTGACATACGTTTCAGCGCATCAAGATCAATCACACCAGACGATGTGACCGGAATAGTTTCGACGATGAAGCCCTCGCGTTCAAGCTCGCGAGCTGGCTCAATCACGGCCTTATGCTCAATTGCAGAGATCAAGATCTTGCGTCTATTTGGTTCGATTTGGCGGATTGCGCGGGCCACGCCCATCATTGCAAGGTTGTTGGCCTCGGTCGCGCCCGACGTGAAGGTGATTTCGCCGGGTGTGGCGCCGATCAGGTCGGCAACTGCCGCGCGGCCAGCCGCGACGATCTGCGCCGCTCGCTCACCCGATCCATTGGGAGATCCAGCATTCCCAGGCTGATCCCATACAGCGAGCATTGCCGTTCGCGCCGCTGGTGCGAGCGGAAGTGTGGCAAATCCATCAAGATAGACAGGTTTCTCGCCCTGTTGTTCGCTCATTTCATCAACTCGTCTCGGCAGGATTTCATGGCTTGAGTTTCTTATATCTAAGCACTTTCGAGTTGCAGAAGCTTCCATCATCGGATTGCGGCTAATCTGATTCCAGAGGCCTTCGCAAGCTGTGCCTCCTGTCTCAAATAGCCCAACTTTGCTGCAAGAGATGCCGTCTCGTTCGAGAGATAAATCCCATATTTTTCGGCTACACCTCATTTAGAAGCTGGCTCAACAAGGCCGTGCGAGACAGCCTCTTGAAGCCCCTGAGTATCTTCCCGGTCCATTAGATGAAGGAGAACACCCGCCTGACCAATTGGCATTTTCTTACGATCCCATATTTGGTTAGGATCTGCATTGTTCCACGCAATAACTCCAAAATCCTTCACGGTGTCACCATCGCGAATGCGTATGGGTTTCCAATTTGGATCGGCGGTTTTAAGCGGGATGCCTTTCATTAGGAGATCCGCAAACTCAGCGGACTTAGCTGCTAATCGATAGACGCCACGAGCACCTTCCATGACGTTTTCGTCCCCGACGCTCCTAAGAGCCGCCTGCAGATCATCAACGGCCCGTTCCGTGAGCGCAAGCCTCAGCGCTTGGTTGCCCGGGCCATCACGTCCGACCCAACAGACAGCGCCGTCAGTGAAGCCATCAACTTGAAGTTCCACGGGGCGCCCTTCGAGGTCGATATAGTAGGCCACAATGGTGACTTCGAACGTCGCCGGCAATCGTGCGACCATCCCCACTCGCCCAAGGCCAGCCAAAACTTTCTGCTGGATTTCGAGGGCATGTGCTTCTCTAAGACGCGCGACTGTCGTTAGAGTGTCGTTATCGAAAGCTCTGTCAAGTTGAGCCCAGGATACAGTTTCTACGTGTTTTTCATCCCAGCGGATCCAACGTCGTTGGCCGTCAATTTCAATTGCAGATGTCCGGAGATCGCTCTTGTAGCTCCAGTCCCCAATACTGAATTCACAAAGCTCACCGACAAGCAGCAGAACGCGAGGCGCTCCGCTACGAACCAGATCACAAGCTGGGGTCAGTACGACGAGCACCTTGGTCTCATCCAAATCGACGAGAAGCTCCTGCCTAGCTGTCGCAGCATCGACTGGAGGTTGCAGTCGCAGGATATCTCCAAATGATACCCGCCCTTCGGAGGCCGGTAGCCGCAGCCGTTCGGCACTCTGGGTCAACGTCTTACAGACCATGTCCTGAAGTTCAACCGAACCAGCGACAAATGGCGCGGGATAATCATTAACCTTGAAGGCATTCAAGGTCGTTGCAGTATCGATGATGCCTGTCTCGCTCTCAATCTCGTGAGCTAGTACGCGATCGAAAACGTCGACAAGGTAGCTGCCTGTGGGTTCGCCTTCGAATTCGAGGAGCAGTTGCTGGATCTGGCCGATGTCTGAAAGCTTTAGGCGACGGAACTGACCAAGTGTGCGTTTGGCGGCTTGCGCGAGACCGGTCTCTAGCGCGTCGATGAATGCGCCGAGTCTATGCGTATCTTCGACATGGGTCGCAATCCGCTGAAGCTGGATTTCGAGCCGTCCAGCAGTCTCCAGCTCTTCCTTTCTCAGAATGCGGAACCCGCTCTCCAGGAGACCAACTTCGTCGCGGAACTCGTCGCGTCGGTCAGTCAGCTCAATACTTCGCGACATCAAGATAACGAGTGGATGAGGCATGCCACGCTGCTCCAATGCATCGCGTAGCCCTTTCTTTGACGTCGCAACGGCGCTTGCGTCCTGAGCCGTACCCAAAAACAGATCGATCAAGACGATGTCGGCATTGCGAAAAGCTTCGGCGAAGTTGCGCCCCGCTAGGATGACCTCAAGCCCCAAGGCCTCTAACTCAGCCTTGGCTAGTTCCACGTAGTGGATGTCGGCCTGCTGGGTCGTCCGATAGGCTGTAAAGAGGGGATCAAGCAGATCCCGCAATTCGCGCCGGAGAGACCACAAGGCATCGACGAAAGCGTCCTGTTCTTTCAGCTCATCTAGACGTCTGCCTTCCAAGGAGCTGCCATAGGCGGCCTCAATCGCCTCGCGATGAGGTGCCCAGTCATCGCCAAAAATTGCCCATTGCTCATTGCCGACGCCGATATCACTAGCAGTCGGCGTCGGATCGCATGCATCATCGACGATCAGTACGCGCCGGAGATTTCGTTGCTCAAGCAGCGTCCTAAGGCTCATTGTTGGAGCCCTTCAGGAAGTTCCAGAGTGAAACGGTGCAGTCGACCCGTCTGCGGGTCGCGATAGTCATCGAGGTTGAGAGTGCCTCCGTGATGCTCTGCGGCATCTCGGGCGATGAAAAGTCCGAGACCTCGCCGTCGTTTGGAGTCACGCAACGAAAAGAACATCTTGAAGACCGCTTCTTGGTTTTCGACTGCCACACCACGACCGTTGTCTTCGAAGACCAATGTCGGTGGGCTACTTCCAACGCTGATCCGTATCTCCGGCTTAAAATTTTCACGCTTCCCGCGAATGTCCAGCCAATAAACTGAATTGGAGATCAGGTTCTCAAGGATTTGAACGATCATTCCCTTCACTGCCCGTATGCGGACCGTCTTCTCGGGGAGATGAATGATCGGTGTAATCCTATGCCGCTCGAACTGAGAAGCATGGGCGGCGATTGTATCGTTGACTAGCTGGTTGAGACTAAACAACTCCGTTCTCTGACGGCCGGAAACACTCATTGGATCAAGCACGCGGACTCGCTTGTTGATGCTCTTCATCTCGGCGCGAAGGGTTGCTATCTGTCCCCTGAGTCGATCTGGCACATCCGCGTCTTTCAATTTTTCTAGAGCGCGCAGGGCACTCTCTGTCGAGCGTGCAAGTTCGTGGGCAACTACCTCGACCATCAACCCGATCCCAGCCATTTCCACCATCTGCCGCCCTTCCTGTTCGACTTGGGCTATCCGCTCTCGGGCCTGCGCTGCGAATTGGGAAAATTCGGCCAACGTTTGCTGGATGTCAGCAATCGCCTCCTCTGCATCGGGCGGGCTGAATCGTCGAATGCGTGTGAGGGCTGTCTTAGCTCGATCCTCCATTCGTGTGACCTGTTTTTGGGCATCCCCCAAGTCTATCTTTTGGGCTTTATACTGCTTCTCAACTTCGCCAATGGCTTGTCCGAGCTGATCCTGGACGGCAAACCGCATGATCAGCAGCAAAACACGTTGTTCTGGCGTAACCCTGAGCCCCTCTCTGTTGGTCTGATCTAAAAGTGCCGGGTTTGTAATCCGTGAGATCTGAGTTCGACCCACGAACTGGGTGCGGTTCAAAAGGTAACCAGATCGACGAAGAGCTCGGCGATCAAGCTCGAGCCAGTCATCCTCTTCCTCACCGTAGGGAAACACGCGGAAGAGATCGCGGAATAGGAGGTTGCCAGACCACTTTTCCTGCTCGTCTCGTATAGCAAGTTTCTCTCCGACAGCATCCTTAAGGGGCAGCCGGCGGCGGTTGAACCAATGAGCTTCGAACTCAAACGGACCTACGTCGATGAGTGCTCGATCGTCGATGTGATCATCTTTGCCAATGATTGCGCCTTCAAGGTCGGCGCGGTCCAGAACTATCGTTCGAACTTCTCTCGGATGTGGAAAGCCGAGGTCAGCGATGTCGGTTGTAATCTTCAGTGAGGGCTCACCCTCATTGATCGAGTACTTTCCACTCACGTGAGCGTGCGCAGCCTCTAGCAAGCTTCTGGACATGCTGGCAACTGGGACGCGATCACCATTCCAGAACACGGCAATCCTCGGTCTGACACCAGGGTCCTCGAATGGGTCCGTGAGCCGGGAGAATTCGCGATCTCCCATTTCGAAAACACGATCCTTAAACCAGTTCTCAGTAAGGTCACTTATGACTATGGTCGTACCAGACCAATCTGGGAATGGTTTGAGTTCGCCGAGGGATGGCTTCACATCTATCTCGTCCAGCATGGCGTCGACCGTGTTGAATATTCTCCAGTCGATTTCGAGAAGATTGAAATGCGTGTCCGAGATCTTTGCGGTCTCGACGTGGAGTTGTTCTCCTAGTCGCATGGCGGATAAGCGACCGATGCCTTTCTCTCCCAGGTAGGGTGCCTTGTCGGTGCCCGATGCGAGAGCTGCGTCGATTGCCTTTTTTCGTGACCCAGTACCGATGACTAGGAAGTTGTCTTCTAGGTCCAGAGCCGACATACCCGAGCCGGTGTCCTTGATCGTGATAGTATTGAATTGCCTCATCCCGTCGGTGAGCGCGTCAACCAGTGCAGCCGGCGTGGCTGCCGCGTCGATCAGTGCGCGGAAACTTGTGAGTGCTTCTTTCGACGCGCTTTCCAGTATCTCGCCATCGACTATGGCCTTCAGTTCTTTCAATAGCTGCGCGGAGTTCTCCGCCGCCTGGTCGATTTTCCCGGCTTCTCTCGCCAGCCGTTGACCTATTGCTTTGGTCAAAATGATGTCGAACCGGACTTCCACGCCGTTCTTTGTTCCGGCATCGAAGCCATTCTTGATCAACTCGTAAAACGCGATAATGTCAGAGCTTATCAGCTCCGATCCAAGCTCAAGGACGGTTCGCGCGGTGATCCGAAACAATGCTGAGGTTCCTTACGACTTTGGTTCTGGCCACGCTAACGGTTCCAAAATGCAAATCCTAGAGCAAGAGTTGCCTACTGCTAGGGCTCAACAGCGCCCGGAAGTAACGGCTTTCGGGCGTGGCGACAGTATGTGGAGAAAGCATACACATCTTGGACCGGTGGGCATGGCAGCACACTAGCGCGCTGAGTGCGGGCGTTTGGCTTTCTGGTCTTGCACAGTTGAGATGCCTCGCCGCCCTTATTGACGTTCTTGATGATGCGCTCACCGTGGGCTCTCCGACAGGCCGTTAGGAGGAGCAAGGCATTGGCTAACCTGTTTCTTTAGCTGGTCTGACCTACTGAACGACTTTGAGCGCGCAGTGGTGTGTCATCTGACGAAGGGACCTTGCTCTGCGGATCGACATCAACTGTCTCCGAGAAAGAACGTGACAAGGGCTCTGTGGGGATCCGGGCCACCTGGCCAAGCATGGCGCAGTTTCTGCGCAAGACTGTCAAGAATTGCGGGTTCAACACGCGTCGCCGCTGACCGACGCGCCGGAACCAGCTCCAGCAATACTGCGCCTTCTCTCCGCGCAACTGATGCGGGTGTCCGGTCGTTCGCATGGAAGATCGCCGCTATACACTGGCTTTGGACAGCGGATTCTTGGGATCAGAAGGCGACCGGCATAATGCAACGTGAAAAGGAACCGCATCTGGTCAGGCGGAGGGGGATCGTGAGATCATCAAGCAGACAAGGCCTCAGCAAATACCGCGCGTTGGGACAAGGACAAAGGTCGTGAAGGCACTTTTCGCCCGGATTCGCGTCAAGGTGCTCGTATTTTCCCGGTGAGAGCCTTATGCTCGAAAAAGGCTCATCGGGTTGCGACAACGGCCACCCCGGCGCCGACCATCATACCGCCTGCCACACGATTGACCCGGCGCACGATGGTCGGGGTTCGCAAAAGCCGCCCTGCACGGCTGGCGAGCAGAACATGCCCGCCGATGACCAGAACCTCGACGACAAGAATGACGCCCGCCAGTTCTCCGACCTGTGACCATGTCAGCGATGTGCCGACGACATTGGGCAGCAGCGCGACATAGAAAAGCGGCATCTTCGGGTTGCCGAGGTTCAGGAGAACGCCGGTCGCAAATACGCCCCACAACCCGCGCGGCGCCTGACTCGTCTGCAGTTCTGGCGCAACCGGCGCTGCGGTCCAGAGCTTGATGCCCATCCAGATCAGCCACGCCGCGCCAGCATAGCGCAGCACGGTCATCAGGGCTCCCATTTCAGCAGCGACGACAGACAGACCGAGTGCGGCGAGCACGAGAAATACCAGGATCCCCACCACGGTTCCGGCCCCATAGGCCAGACCCGACGTGGCCCCGTGCGAGATCGTGCGCGCGATGATGGTCATGTTGTCCGGCCCCGGACTGGCCGCGAAGACGAAGAAGGCTGCCGTAAAGGAAAGAAGTGTGATGATATCCATTGGCTGCAATCCTCAAGACGAGATCAGAGCATGCCGCCTGTCGTCGCCATCAGGCAAGCGCTGTGCAAGGCGGCAGCGCAGATGTTGCTCACGATTTCATTTGTCACGGTTTAGTTGCCAGTCTGGGTGAAATATGGGCAAACGCCGATCGTAGCCGGCTGGCCGTGTCGGTTGCTCAGGGTGTCCGGGCAAGGCGGCAACTGGCCCTGTCCGGAGGTAATTGGCACGCATTCCTCAGGGTCTTTCCAGAAAGACACGCCGCAGGATATGTCGGGATTGGCACCCTCAGCTATCACTCCCGCGCTGCTGGGCGATCGCCATCGCGAAGACACCGTTGCCGACGCTCCAGTCCGAATAGTCGTTCTCGTGCATGAAAATGAAGACGTCCCTGGGCGACACCGCCGCGCGCCCTTCGAGGTTTCGCGTTATGGCGGCATAGAGATCGCGCTTCATGGCATCGCTTCGCCCCCGGCGCATTGTGATTTCCACGACGATCAGATCGTCGGAGCGGGCGATGCCGTTGAAGCCGCGGTCGTAGAAGAATTCCCCGTCGCCATATTCGGTCACGAGATTGAAGAGTTCGTCCTTGGGCATGCCGATGCCCTCGACCAGTGCATCATGAATTCCCTGCACGATCTGTTGTTTGCGCGATGTCTCTGTCCCTTTGGGGACGGCTGTTCTGACGAATGGCATGGCTCACCTCTTCCTGTCGGTTCGACCCCCTCTATCACCGATCCGTCCGTCTATTTATTGACATTCTGGCCCGTTCATCGTGATCAATACTCACATGAGAAGCAGAAAGACATTGCCTGTCGCCGCGCTACGGGCGTTCGAGGCCGCCGCGCGCCACGGCCAGATCTCGCGCGCCGCCGACGAGCTGGGTGTGACGCATGGGGCGGTCAGCCGCCATGTCAGCCATCTGGAGGATTTCGTTGGCGTGCCGTTGTTCGAGGGCGCGCGCAACCGCCCTCAGCTTACCGCAGAGGGCCGCGTTTTCGGCGCTGCCCTGACGGGGGCTTTCGATCAGATCGAGGATGCACTGCGCGTGATCGGGCGGGGAGACAGCGACATTCTCGACGTGGCCTGCCTCAGCACCTTTGCCATGCGCTGGCTTATTCCGCGCCTGCACGACTTTACTGCCCGGCATCCCCGCTATGATGTCCGTCTCGCAACCGATGACCGGCAGGCGCAGGTTCAGGTCGATGTCCGCATTCTGGTTCTGCCGCCACAAGCGCATTTGCCCGCGACCTGCACCCGGCTTTTCACGGAAAAGCTGGCGCTGGTCGTGGCACCTTCGCTCGCATCGGTCCGTAAGGAGGATGTACTTGCCCTGCCGCGGCTGGAGACGCGGACACGCCCTGATGTCTGGCGCGAATGGGTGTCGCTGACCGGCAGAGGCATCGGGGATGCCACTACAACCCGGATTTTCGATCATTATCACATGACCATCGAAGCCGCTTTGAACAGCCTTGGGATTGCGATCGCCCCCTGGCATCTGGTGGCCGGGGATGTCGCAAGCGGTCGGCTGGTTGCACCTTTTGGCTTGGTCGACAGTAACTACGTCTATGTGGTGGAGGTCGCGCGGCCAGGTCGGACGAAGGCAGGTCATTTCGTCAAATGGCTTGAAGAATGCGTTCGCGACCTCGAAACCCAACGGACGGGCGCGTGATCATGCATGTCTCCCGATGCCTGCGGTCGGCCGCGCTTCCACTGATCGAGCTCGCGGCTCGTTGGCACGGCGAATTGCAGAATTTATCAACTTAATATGGTTGGCCCAATCCATGTGTTCAGGGCGGAGTGATACTGGCCATGTGGGTCAGGGATGAGGAAAGTAATCGAAATTCAAATGCTTGTCTGGTGGGCAGACACCCTCACAAGGACCGGCGTCTTTTCATGCCGCATCAGTGAAACTGCTCAGCGAGGCATGACCCGCCAACCAGGTTGAAGACTGGGCTCAGCAAGCTCTGTCAGTACGACAATTTTTCCGCCAGCTTTGTTGCTGTCCATCAGACGATGGGCATCAATGATGTCGTCCAATCCGAATACAGCTCCGATTTTTATCGGCAGGGTTCCGGTTGCCACGTGCTGTAGGATTTCGTCGAACGGCATTGCCATGAAGTCGCTGACATCGCCCGAGTAGATCGTGAGCCGAACCTTGCTGGGAATGACCTCCATCGGAGCGAACTCTGGCAGGCTCCAACGATTGCCGACGATTCCGGACATGCAGACCGTACCACGTATCGCCATACAGTTCAGACTGTCCTGCAATGTGATTGTTCCGACCAGCTCGAGCGCCTTGTCAAAGCGGTTATGTTTCGCAAGTTGGTCCGCGATCCGGCCGTCGTCGAGGATAACGTCCGTTGCGCCTGCGGCCTTCATCAGTTGGAGGTGATCGGGTTGCCGTGAGGTGGACGTGACCAGCGCCCCGTGCGCGCTCGCGAGTGCTGCGGCAGCCAGTCCGACGGAGGTTGTTCCGCCCCGGATGAGCAGGCGCTCACCCTTCTTCAGATCCAGTGCCGAGAAGAGCGACCCCCAGGCCGTCTGCATCATTTCGGGCAGTGCGGCGACCATAGACCAGGGGAGGTTGGTTTCGATTGTCCTCACCTGATCGGCGGGCACAAGACAGAATTCAGCATAGGAGCCGTCGAATGCCCGACCCAGGCCTCCCATGACGCTTGCAACCTTTTGGCCCGGGCGGAGCCGGCCCGAAGGGTCTTCGGCTACAATGCCAACGAGTTCGATACCCGGGACCCGCGGGAAGCTTACTGACGGCGAGTGGCCCTGCCGGGTGAACATTTCGGACCGGTTTAACCCGAAGCCGGCAACCTGGATCAGCACGTGGCCAGGCCGGGCCTGTGGCACGGGGACCTGTTCGATGTGAAGAACCTCGGGTCCACCAGGTTCGCGGATGACGGCGGCTTTCATGTACCGGGTCATAGCTGGTCTCCTGTTTCAATTCCGGCACGGTGCTTGGCGAATGCAATCAGCAGGCCGAAGAGGTCATAGATCAGTACGGCGATACAGCCGGTCAGGACCCCGCCCTGCACGATGAAGGCGAGATTGTTTGAGGTAAGCCCCGCGATGATCACCTCGCCCAGGCTCCGAGCAGCGACGGTCGATCCGATTGTCGCGGTCGAGAGCGCGATCACTGTCGAAATGCGAATGCCTTCCAGGATCAGGGGCATAGCGATAGGAAGCTCAACCTGGGCCAGAACCTGGCCCGGAGTCATTCCCACGGCGCGGGCCGACAGCGCCACTGCGCCCGGCACGCCACGAAGTCCAGCCAGCGTGTTCTCAAAGATGGGCAACAGACCGTAGAGGAACAGTGCAAGGATCGTCGGCAGGCTGCCAAATCCCAGCAGGGGAACAGACAGTGCCAGAACGGCAACCGGCGGAAACGTCTGGCCGATGTTTGCGATGGTACGTGACAGAGGCAGGAACTCGGCCCCGGCTGGGCGTGACACCAAGACTGCCAGTGTGAGCCCGATGATGGTCGAGGGCACCATGGCCATCACTACCAGCATCAGATGCGCCCCCGTCAGGCTGGAGAGCGTCGCACGGTTGTAGAGCACCGGTCCTCCTGCGGGTGCGAGCGGACGCAGCATTGGCTCGAGCAGGTTGGGTGCAAACAGCAGCCCGCCGGTTATTGCCAGCAGAAGGATCCACCGCAGCATTGTCATACCGGGGCGGCTCGCCGCCCGGCCGACAGAATGTCGGCCCGTTCGATGACCCCGAGCCGCCGCCCGCTCCTGTCCGCGACGGGCAATCGATCTCGCCCGGTCCAGATCATTTCAGACAGCGCATCTGAAAGCGAGGCCGTGTCGGCCACAGGGTCTCCCGGAGCCTCTCCGGTGCGCAGATGCGGACCCACGGGTGTCAGCGACAGAAGCCGTAGCGCGCGACCCTCTTCGCCGACCAGCTCAGCCACGAATGGCGTAGCCGGAGCGCAAACGATTTCGGACGGTGGTGCGAACTGCTCGAACCGGCCATCGCGCATCACGGCGATGGCATTCCCCAGCCTGAGTGCTTCATTCATGTCATGGGTAACGAGGATGATCGTCGTTCCAAGCTGGTGCTGGATTTCGGACAGGTCTCGCTGCGCCTGCCGGCGGATCACCGGGTCCAGCGCGCCAAAGGGCTCGTCCATCAGCAGCACGTCCGGGCGCGCGGCCAGCGCCCGCGCAACCCCTATCCGCTGAGCCTGCCCTCCGGACAGCTGGTGCGGATAGCGCGGGCCGATCTGCGCCGGGTCAAGCTGCAGCAGGCGCAGCAACTCCGCAGTCCGGGCCTCGATCTCGGACGTCCGCCAGCCAAGCAGTCTCGGTACGACGCCGATGTTGCGCGCAGCTGTCCAGTGTGGAAACAGTCCGTAGCCTTGAATGACATAGCCTATGCTGCGCCGGAGAGCGACCTCGGGGAGCTCACTGACATCCCTGCCGTTGATCTGTACGCAACCCGTTGTCGGTTCGATCAATCTGTTGATCATCCGCAGCAGCGTTGTTTTGCCCGACCCGGATGTACCTACAACGGCAGTGATAGTGCCAGTCGCGAAGCTGGCGGTCACGTTGTCGACCACATTCCGACCGTCGTAGCTTTTGGTCAGGGCTTCGAAAGCGATCATTGCGACTGCCCCCGAAACATCGCGATCATCAGATCCATGATCGCAGACGCAAGAAAGGCCAACGCTACAGTGGGCAATACACCCAGCAGGATGAGATCCGTCGCCGTCTGGCCGATACCCTGAAAGATGAAGGTTCCGAACCCTCCCGATCCGATCAGCGCACCCACCGTGGCGAGGCCTATGTTCTGGACCAGCACGATGCGCCCTCCCGCCAGAATGACCGGCATTGCCAGCGGCAGTTCGACCATCCGCAGCTGTTCGGCTCCGGTCATGCCCATGCCGGTTGCAGCTTCGGTTGCGTTGTGCGGCACGGCATCTATGCCTGCCACGGTATTGGCGACGATAGGCAGCAGGGAATACAGGAAAAGCGCGATCAGCGCGGGAGCCATCCCGATGCCTCTGATGCCAGCGCTGGCCGCGCCGGGGATGTTTGCCGCGACCCATGCGAGCGGCACGATCAACACGCCGAAGAGCGCCATGGAGGGAATGGTCTGGATCAGCGTCAGCAGGTTCAGCACTGGATCGCGCAGGCGCCGCCGTCGCTGGATCAGCACGCCCGCAGGCAGCCCGATGATAAGCGCGGCGAGGAAAGAGCCGAAGGCCAGCGTCAGATGATCCAGGGTCGCGCGGTGAAACGCGTCGCTGCGACCCCGGTACTCGGCGGCGAGAGATAGATCGGCGAGCAGACCGGAGCGTAGTACGAAGGCAAGTGCGGCGACCGTGCCGACCAGTAAAGCCGCCCTGGCTCTGATACTGGGTTGCAACCGCGCGATGGCGTCCAGCAGCAACAGGACCAGCGCACCAAAGCCCAGCCAGAACCCGGTCCCGGGCGAGACCCGTGCGGCAGGTGCAGAACCCTCCATCAGGATTTGCGCGCCCCAGCCAAGAAGGACGACATGAATGATCACGGCAAGGCCGACGATCGCTGCACGAACCGCAGGCCGATGCTGAACCAAAAGGACAATCGTCAACAGAACCGCTGAGGCAATGATCGCGCTGACGGTCCCTCCATCGAAGACATCGGCAAGTGAGCGGGGTTCTGGCGGCGCGATCCGGTTGGGTCGGTAGCTCAGCACTGAGAGCAGCAGCGCCGCAAGAAGAGGCACCGCAAGAACGGCCGTCAGCCTGTCGATACGGGTAATACGCGTCGCGATGGCCATGCCTAGTCGAGAAGTCCGGCGTCTGTCAGATAGCCGCGTGCGACGTCGGCGGCAGGAATGCCTTCGACCTGGACCTGGCCGTTAAGCCTCTGCAGGGTTTCCAGATTCAACCCGGCGAAGGCAGGAGCCAGGAGATCGCCTATCTGCGGATACTCAGCCAAAACCGAGGCGCGCACGATCGGTGCAGGCTGATAGACCGGCTGGACACTCTTGTCGTCCTCCAACACCGTCAGGCCTGAGAATGCGATGGCTCCGTCTGTTCCGTAGACCATCGCCGCATTGGCACCGCTCGTGCGGTTCGCTGCTGCCTGGATCGTGGCCGCGGTGTCGCCGCCGGACAGCACGATCAGCTGATCCTGGCTGAGTGTGAAGCCATATGCGGTCTGGAATGCGGGCAGGGCGGGGGCCGAATTGACGAACTCGGCCGAAGCCACAAGCTTGACTTCGCCGCCACCCTCAATCCAGGAGCCGAACTCCGAAAATGTGCGAATGCCTGCCGCCCCAGCAATGTCTGAGCGAAGTGCGACGCCCCACGTATTGTTTGCTGGAGCGGGTGTCAGCCAGACAATGTCATTGGCGTCCCGATCGAGTTGGCGGGCCGCCTCATAGCCGGCGACGGCGTCCTGCCAGATTGGCTCGTCAGCGCGATTGAAGAAGAAGGCCGCGTTGCCAGTATATTCAGGGTAGATATCGATCTCGCCCGAGATGATCGCTTCGCGTACGATGGGTGTCCCGCCGAGCTGGATGCGATCTTGTGTCGGGATGCCGGCGTGATCCAGGACCTGAAGGATGATTTGTCCCAGAACTCCGCCTTCGGTGTCGATCTTGGACGAAACCACCACCTGGGCGTTGGCAGCGCTTAGGCTTGCGACTATGGCTAGGGGAAGCATGGCAAACTTGAACATTTCCTGATCCTTTCAGGTCGGGGCGTCGCAACAGAGTAACACTCATTGCGGATTGCTGTAGCGGCGGTCGCGCCTCTTCGGGCAGGTTCACGCTGGTCAGCCTATCGTCAGAGGCGGACTGCGTGGTTTGTCTAGTGAAGTCTAGCGCGAGATAGCAGAAACCGCAGGGGCAATAATCTGCCCAATGATCGCTAGACATGAAACATTTCGGTTCAAATCATCGGGGGAAGGTAGAGTACAGCAATCCCCTGGGAAATATCGGCGTTAAGTTTCGCACTCAGCCATGGGATGCTCCAGATACAACCCGGAACGAAAAATCGGCGATCTTACGATCGCCGATTTCCACTGCGCGAGAGACAGATGTTCGGCTGCTCTCAATGCCTTGAGCCGTGGTTTCAGCTCTTTGGCAGAGCGTAGGCGATGATATAGTCACCGTAGTCCGGAGCCGCGCGGGATCCGTGCGCGGTCACAACCACATATTGCCTGCCATCCTCAGGCGACAGGAAGACGAGCGGCGTAGAGCCGCCGCCCACCGGCAGCGGGCTTTTCCAGACGACTTCCCCGGTCATCACGTCGAGTGCGCGCAGGTAGTAGTCCGAGGTCGCCGAGAAGAAGACCAGGCCCGAAGCCGTCGGCACGGCCCCGCCAAGCGTCGGCATGCCGAGCTCGACCGGAAGATGGGTCTTGATGCCGAGAGGACCGAACTGTTCGGGGGTCCCGAGGGAGCGATGCCACAGCATGGTCTGGGTCTTCATGTCGATCGCGCCCATGGTGCCGAAGGGCGGCGTTGAGCAGGGGACACCAAGGAAGGATTCGACCATGCCGCGTTCAGCGCCATAGGGTGTTCCCTCCATCGGGACCACGCCGCCGGTGCTGTGCGAGGCTTTGCCGGTTGCCGCCGTCCGCGCGATTTCGTCTTCTCGGCTCAGCAGGCGGCCCTTCATCATCACCCGCATGTCATTGACGATCATGATATCGTGACGCTTGTCGATGGCCTGGCCGCCCCAGTTGGTCGTTCCATACCAGGACGGGTTCTGAAGATACCATTCTAGTTGCGGCGGCGTGTAGTCACCATCGTAGTAGAGGCCCTTGAACTGTATCCGGCAGTTCAGCTGATCAATGGGGGTGATGCCCCACATTTTCGCCTCGGTGAGCACCGAATCGCGCATGGAGGGCATGCCGACGGAGTAGGGCTGGGTCGGCGACAGCGTCTCTCCAGCAACTCCGTTCGTTGGCACCGCGCGCTCTTCCACCTCGGTGATCGGCTCGCCGGTTCGACGATCCAGGACGAAGATTTCGCCGTTCTTGGCGGCCTGGATCAGCGCGGGAATCCGACCGCCTTTGCCGTCAGGCATGTCATAGAGCACCGGCTTTGAAGGAAGATCGAGATCCCAGACATCATGATGTACGAGCTGGAATGTCCAGCGTTCTTCCCCGGTCGTCGCATCCACAGCAACGACCGAGCTGCCGACCCTGTTTGTAGCTTCTGACCGCATCCCTCCAAAGAGGTCAGGTGTGCCGTTGCCGGTGGGCAAATAGACCATGTTCAGGTCCGGATCGTAGCTGGGGGTTGCCCACATGTTAGGGGTGCTACGGGTGTAGAACTCACCGTCCGCAGGCGGGTTCGGCTGGCCGGGACGGCCAACATCCCACGCCCAGGCAAGGTCCCCGGTGACGGCATTGAAGGCGCGCACGACACCGGACGGTTCGTCTGTGGATTGATTGTCCATGACCCAACCGCCGACGATCAGGTTGTTGCCGGCCAGCAGGGGGCCGGAGGTTGGGTTGAAGAAGCCGGGGATCACCGCACCCATGCCAACGGCCAGGAAGACGGTGC
The DNA here is from genome assembly GCF_004022215.1 of Paenirhodobacter populi. Classification (GTDB taxonomy): domain Bacteria; phylum Pseudomonadota; class Alphaproteobacteria; order Rhodobacterales; family Rhodobacteraceae; genus Rhodobacter; species Rhodobacter populi. The sequence continues at coordinate 106,818 of NZ_SAUZ01000004.1, read as the reverse complement.
CGTTCTCGCCGAACTCCGGGACAGGTTCACCGGTTGCCGCATCGAGCGCAATCAACCTCATGTCGCCGGTGGTGACGTAAAGGCGATTCTTGCCCGGTGCGTCGTCAGCAAGTCCCGGCACTTCGTAATAGGCCAGCGAGCGGCAGCGCATCCAGCCGGCGGTGTTTCCCGGGTTGACGCCGGGATCGAAGTGCCAGAGTTGCTCACCCGTGTCGCCGCGCACCGCGAAAACCTGGTTGGTTGGGGTGCAGGGATAGAGCGTATTGCCGATCTGCAGTGGGGTGTTCTGGTTTTCCCGGCCATTGCCGGAGATATCGCCGGTGTGGAACGTCCAGGCGACCTCGAGTTGACCGATGTTGTCGCGGCTGATCTGGTCATAGGGAGCGAATTGCTCGCCAGAGGCTGTGCGACCAAAGCCGACCCAACGATCAGGTTCCGCAGAAAGGTCGTAGTCGGCCGCGACCTGCGGCGCATAGGTTGGTTTCACCAGCCAGATTGGACTGAAAGAACTGGCGAACGCAGCGACCAGCGCGATGGCAGTGATCCCCGCCACGCCATAGGAAATCGGCTTGATGCGCTTGAAGGCGCGGGCTCGTGGCAGCGACGGGGTGATGAGGGCGATCAGCAGGCCGATTGCTGCGAACATGCCAAGCCGGGCTGCAAGTGGCCAGAACTGCAATCCACTTTCCCAAATCGCCCAGATCAAGGTCGCCGCGAAGAATGCGGCATAGAGCCAGACGGCGCGCAGATCGGCGCGGAACATCAGGAATGCAGTGAAAACAAGAGCAAGGCCTGCGAGCAGATAGTAGAGAGATCCGCCAAGGGCGATGAGCTGCACGCCACCGTATATGAAATATCCGCCGATGATGAGCAGGATAGCACTCAAAACATAGGCGCAGATTTTCACTCCTGCGGAAATGCGGCGGTCAAGAGGCGCGCCGGGATTGCTGGTTTCGGATGTGGATGGCAAAGGGTTCCTCCTTGAACTTGACGGTTGCGTGGCGGATCCGCCATCGCGTTGCGCGCCGGGACGCGCAATTGGGATGCAGTGAATTGGTAGCGCGAGTGGGGCGAGGATCCTGCTCTGACGGCGAAGAGACTGTCAGGTTGGCGTAGGGTCGGTGCGATCTGCCTTGCGCGAGCCGGTGTCAGTTCTTCGATGACGAGGCGAGGAGGCCGACAATCCGGCCTCCAGGTCGGGTGGTCAGGCGAGTTGTTGCAGGGTTACCAGTACGGGTGGCTCACTCAGAAGTTCATCGAAGGTGGCCGCGAGTCCACTGAATGCCGGTGCAGAGGCATGGGTTTCCAGCGCCGCTGCACTGTCCCAAGTCTCCAGCATCACAACGGTATTCGGATCAGTGCGATCGACGAAAGCGGCGTAGGAAATGCAACCTGGCTCGGTTCGCACTCCGGGAACGATGCTTTTGACCGCAGTGATCAAATCACCAACTTTTCCGGGGCGGGCCTTCAGGGTTCCAACCAGATAAACGTAATCGGGGGTGATTGATTCAGGCATGATCAACTCCTTTCTGAATAGGAATTCGGCTGTATGCCGTGGTCGACAAACCTCTTTCCGTGCTATCTCTATACTCAGGATGCGTAAATTCTGATCGCTTCTACCCAGAGTATCCCCTGCGGCTACAATCGAGTGGCAGTAGATCGTGCTCTACGAGGCCAGTAAGTTTTCAGGTGGAAAATTGGGCAGCCCGACCGGCGGGTGGAGGGAGCACGGGATTCGGTTTGGCTGTGGATTCAGCCATCGGGCGAGTCCTGAGGCAAGGCGTGAAACGGCTCGTCCAGCTGCGGAGTGAACACAGATACTTTGCCGAAACGATAGCTTGCAGACGGCGTCTCAGGGGGCAGGAATGGAGAGCGGCAGGCCTTCCACGCCAGCATAGGTGCAGATGATCTCCGCAGGCGTATCGCCTGTGTAGCCCCGGTGGATGTCATCGACGGATTCCGCGAACGCTTCACCTGCCTTGACCAGTCGGGATTTGCCTGTCCCTTTTTCTTCAAGCGTGAACTCCCCCGAAATGACGAATGCCGCGTTTGGCATGGGGTGCGTGTGCCAGCTCAGGGATGTGTGGGGTGGAATGGTAAACCGGATCACCGACAGTTGGGGGCGCCCAGGCGGGTAACGGTCATAGGGTGTGCCATTCCATGAGGTGCTGCTTTTTAGCAGTTCTTCCGATTTGCAGGAGTTCGCTGCGGTTGCAGCCAGCTTCATGGACGCCGCGCCATCAGAATCGTCGGTCCAGTTCATTGGAAAGTCCTTTTGGCGGAATGCACCCATAACAGACCGGCTGCGACAGACGCTCCGATATAGCCGCTGGCTCCGGTCGGAACGATCTGCGTAGGGGTGATGCCCCTTTTGGAAGTATCCGCATGACGTTGCGGGAGGGATGTGCGTTGGGTGCTGTGGTGGATTATAGGCGCGCCCGCCATGTCTCAAGCGCCCGCCCTGCTTGCTTGAAGGCGCGACTTACTCCGAGCGGTAGCGGTCCAGCCAATGTGCGTATTGGGCGGGCAGTGTTGCCCAGGCGGAACCTTCTACGCCAAGTTTCATCGCTGCGTCATAAGGCCAGTGTGGGTTGGCCAGAAACGGCCGTCCGAGGGATACCAGATCCAAATTTTCGGTGGCGATAAGCTCATTTGCCTCATCTGCGGTGCTGATGAACCAGCTGGTAGTAACCGGCATGTCGGTCGCGTCACGGACCTGCTTGGCGATCGGTGCCATAAATGACCGCCCCCAGGGTACATCCGCTGTCGGTGTAGAAAAGCCCGCGCTCACGTCAATCAGATCGAGGCCGGTGGATTTCATGCGGCGAACCAGTTCGATCCCTTCGTCGAGGTCATCATCGCCGGCGAATTCCGTCACGCCGAAGCGTGCGGTCAGCGGTAGGTGCGCCGGCCAGACTTCACGGACTGCGGCGAGCGTTTCAATAATGAAGCGTGCGCGCCCATCAAAATCGCCGCCGTAGCTGTCTTTGCGCTTGTTGGACCAGGTGGAGAAGAAGCTTTGGGCCAAATAGCCGTGGGCGAAGTGAAGCTCCAGCCATTCGAAGCCAGCGGTATAGGCTCTCTGCGCGGCTGCGACGAAGTCAGCCTGCACACGGGCGATGTCTTGGAGGGTCATTTCCCTCGGGACATTTGGCAGATTTGCGCCATAGGCGATGGCTGACGGGGCAATGGTATCCCATCCGCCAGGATCGCCGACCGGAATATGATCGTCGCCTTCCCAGGGGCGGTTCGCGCTGGCCTTGCGGCCCGCGTGCGCAATCTGGATTCCAGGGACTGCTCCGGCGGCCTTCATGAGGGCGACTGCCTTTTGCCACCGTTCCGTCTGGTCATCATTCCACAGGCCGGGGCAGCCGGGGGTGATGCGCCCTTCCGGTGAGACAGCAGTTGCCTCCGCGATCACGAGCCCCGCGCCGCCGCGTGCAAGGGCTGTCAGATGTCCATAGTGCCAATCGCCTATCAGACCATCTTCGGCCGAGTACTGGCACATGGGCGAGACGACGATCCGGTTGCGCAAGGTGACATCTTTTAGCGTGAAGGGTGTAAACAGCGGTGCCATGGAATTCTCCGGTGCGACAGGCGATCCGTGGGATCGGCTTAATGTATGCTAGTTCGAGTATTATCGAACATTGGCGAGGGTGGCAAGGACGTGCTAGTGTGCCTTCATGCGGGTGATCAGACATCCTGATATAGAAGAAGTGGATCTTTGCCGGGTGCTCTATGCGCTCAGCGATCCCATTCGGCTGGATGTCGTCCGCAAGCTTGCGGACGGTGGTGAGGCAACATGCTATGCTCTGGATACCGGACGACCGAAGTCGACGATGTCCCATCACTTCCGCGTCCTGCGGGATGCGGGTCTCGTTCTCACTCGAATTGAGGGACCGACACATATCAACAATCTTCGCAGGGAGGAACTGGATCGGAAGTTCCCGGGTCTGCTCTCGGCAGTCTTGCTCGCCGGGTCGCCAGAAGAAATGTGAAGACTAGGCGGGTCTTCCTGCACAGACCTTTGCCCGCAGCAGATTTCGATAGAGACGGATTCGCTTTTGCTTTCCGTTGCGGGTTTCTGGGCATCTGATGGAGAGGCCCGGGTCATGGTCTGTTGATTGCTGCGGCCAATGCAAATGGATCACTTGAGGAACGTAGGTGCCGCCCCGAAGCTGGAACGCCGAAGCAAGGACTGCTTTAATGAATTGCCGAGGGTCAAAAACCACGATTTCGCGTCATGGATGCGGAGCACGTGACGCCGTTTCGAAGCTGTGATCTTCCGGACGCTTCTGCGAGAACTTCGCTGCCCATCGAGAAATTCCGTCAATATAAGACAGGATCACCGGCACCACGATCAGCGTGAGGACGGTGGAACTGATCAGCCCGCCGATCACTGCATGGGCCATCGGCGCGCGCTGCGCCCCGCCGCCGCCGACGGCCAGCGCCAGCGGGATCATGCCGACGATCATCGCGAGCGTGGTCATGACGATGGGGCGGAACCGGATTGCGCCGGCGTTGATCAGCGCCTCGTTCAGCGGCAGGCCGCGCCTGCGCTCGCGATTCGCGAAATCCACCAGCAGGATGCCGTTCTTGGTGACGAGCCCCATCAGCATAATGAAGCCGATCAGCGAGAACATGTTGATCGTGCTGCCCGCGACCATGAGGCCGAGGAGCACGCCGATCAGTGACAGCGGCAGCGCCGCCATGATGGCAAGGGGCTGCAGGAAGCTGCCGAACTGCGAGGCGAGCACGATATAGATGAAGGTCACGGCCATCAGGAGCGCGGTGATCATGTGGCCCATCGTCTCCTGCATGGTCGAGGAATCGCCGCCGAACTGGATGCGATAGCCCTGGGGCAGGTCGAGCGTGGCGATCAGGGCCTCCAGATCGGCCGTGGCGTCGCCCAGCACGCGGCCGGAGATGTCCGCCGATACCTGCACCTCTCGGGTCATGTCGAGGCGGCGGATTTCCGAGGCGGTGCCGACCTGCACGAACCTGGCCACCTGATCGAGCCGGACCATCGCGGGGTTGCCATTGGCATCCGTCCCGCCGGTCGTGAGCATCAGATCGCCGAGCACATCGGTATCCGCGCGCCGCTCGGCCGGCAGGCGGACCACGACATCGTGGGTCTCGCCCGAGCTGTCGGTCCAGGTGGTGACCTCCTCGCCGCCGATCAGCGGCGCGAGGGCAGCGCCGATCTGATGGATGCCGAGGCCGAGGTCGCTGGCGGCCTCGCGCCGCAGCCGCACCGCGATCACGCTGCTCGCCGCATCGGCGCTGGAGGCTATGTCGACCATGCCGGGAATTGCGCGCATCCTTTCCATCAGCCCGGCCGCGATCCGCTCGAGCTCCGTCTGGTCGTCGCCGAGGATGCTGAGGCGGATCGGGCTGTCGCCGCCGCCAAGCCCCTGCTGCACGATGGCGATCTCGATCCCCGGGATGACCGAGAGGCGCTCCCGGATCGGGTCGGCCAGCATCAGAGGGGTGCGCGTGCGCTCGCCCTGCGGCACGAGGCCGACCAGGATGGCGGCGCGATGCTTGCCGGTGGCGGTGCCGGTGTTGACGGTGGAATAGAGCGTATCGACCTCGGGGAACTCGCGCAGCGCCGCCTCGATCTGCCCGACCTTGGCGGCGGTATAGTCGAGCGAGGAGCCGACCGGCGTCTGCACATTGATCTGGAAACGCCCTTCATCCGCTGTCGGCGTGAACTCGGCCCCGACCATCGGTACCATGAAGAGGCTGCCGATGAAGATGCCGAAGGTCGCGGTCAGCGTGACGAGGCGATGGCGCAGGGTCCAGCCGATCAGGCGGCGGTAGCCGCCGGCCAGCCGCTCGAAGCCGTGCTCGAACCGTGCGATCAGGCGGCCGACCGGCCCGCGCTTCGCATCGGGCTGGGTGTCGGGGTCGTACCAAACGCTGGAGAGCATCGGGTCGAGCGTGAAGGCCACGAAGAGCGAGATCAGCACGGCCGCTGAAACCGTCACCCCGAACTCGTAGAAGAAGCGGCCAACGATCCCGTCCATGAAGGCGACGGGCAGGAAGACCGCGACGATGGTCGCGGTCGTCGCCAGCACCGCGAGACCGATCTCGTTGGTGCCGTCGAGCGCGGCCTGAAGGTGTGACTTGCCCATATGCAGGTGGCGGGTGATGTTCTCGCGCACGACGATGGCGTCATCGACAAGAATGCCGATGGAAAGCGTCAGCGCCAGCAGGCTCAGGGTGTTGAGCGTGAAGCCCAGCACCGAGATCACCGCCAGCGTGCCGATCATGGCGATGGGCAGGGTCAGGCCGGTGATCACCGTGCTGCGCCAGGAGTTCAGGAACAGGAAGACGATGGCCACGGCCAGCGCCGCGCCCTCGATCAGCGTGGCCTGCACCTGCGCCACCGACTCGCGGATCGGCAGCGAGGCATCGGTGACCACGCTGAGCGTGACGCCGCTCGCGGCGAGTTCGCTGTTCAACCGGCCGAGGCGCGCGATCACGTCATCAACCACCTGCACGGTATTGGCATCCTGCACCTTGACGATGTCGAGCGCGAGGGCTGGCTCGCCGTTGTAAAGCGCGAGGCTCTCGCCATCGGCCGCGCCGTCCGTGACGGTCGCGACATCGCGCAGATAGACCGGCCCGCCGCCGCGCCGCGCCACGATCATGTCGAGGAAATCCGCGGGCTCGTCGATCCGGCCCTGCACCTGGATGCCGAGATCGGAGAAGCCGGTCACCAGGTTTCCGGCGGGCCGGTTCTGGTTGCCGTTGCTCAGGGCCGCCAGCACCTCGTCGATACCGATGGACAGCGCGCGCATCCGGGTCTCGTCGATGACGATATCGACCTGCCGCGTCCGGCCGCCGACCAGCGTGACCTGACCGACGCCGGAGACGGTGGTCAGCTGCCGGATGATCTGCTGCTCGGTCAGGGCGGTCAGTCCCGCGACATCGAAGCGCGGGCCGCTGATGGCGATGGACAGGATCGGCTGGTCCGAGGGGTTGAAGCGCGAGACCACGGGCTTGTCGACATCATCCGCGAAACTCGCCTCCAGCGGCGCGAGCTTGTCGCGGACCTCCTGCACGGCGGCGGGACCGGCCACGTCGAGCCGGAACTCGGCCACCACCACCGACCGGCCCTCGTAGGAGGTCGAGGTGACCTGATCAAGCCCGCTGACGGTGTTGATCGCGTCTTCGATGGGTTTGGAAACCTCGGTTTCGACCGTCTCGGGCGTGGCGCCGGGATAGGTGGTCATGACGACGACGATCGGCACGTCGACGTTGGGATACTGGTCGAGCCCCAGCCGGAGGTAGGAGAAGGCGCCGAAGACCACCAGCGCCACCATCATCATGGTGGCGAAAACCGGATGGGTGACCGAGATGCGGGTGAGGAACATCGCTCAGCCCCCCGAGACTTCGGCCAGCACGCCCTCGCCGAGACCCGGCAGCGGGGCGATGAGGATCATGTCGCCCGATGCGATCCCGTCGCGGATCTCGATCCGTCCGCCGCTCCAGGCGGCGCCGGTCACCACGGGCCGGCGCTCGATCTGCCCCTCCGCGAGCCGCAGCACATAGGCCCCCGCCCCGTCCTCGCGCAGCGCGGTCGCGGGCAGGGCCAGCACATCGGCTCGTTCCTCGACAAGGATCGTGCCGGTCGCGAACATCCCGCCCCGCAGCCGCCCATCCGGGTCGTCCAGCCCGATATGGACGGAGATGAAGCGCGAGCCGTCATTCGCGACGGGATTGATGCGCAGGACCGAGCCCTCGATCGTCTCGCCCTCCAGCCCGTCGATCCGCAGTTCTGCGGCCTGACCGGGCGCGATCCGGGGCACGTCGCGCGTGGCGATGAGAACCCGTGCTTCCAGTCTGGTCGGATCGACCAGCGTCATCAGCTCGGCCTCGGCGGCGGTGCGTTCCCCGATATCCACATTGCGGCTTGCGACCACCCCGTCGAAGGGTGCGCGGATCTCCGCGTCGCGCAAGGCCGCCCGCGCGATCCCGGCCTGTGCCCTCAGTCCGTCGAGCTGCGCCTTCAGAACGGCGGCCTCGCGCCGCGCCTGGTCGAGCTGTTCCTGCGTGGCGATCGTGCGTTCGGCCAGTCGCTCGATCCGGTCCAGCGCCTGCCGCGCGAAGAGAAGCTGGGCCTCGGTGGCGTCGATCTCACTCTGCCGCAGCGCCAGGGTGGCCGCGAGATCTTCGGTGTCGAAGCGGACCAGCAGATCCCCGGCCTTGACCGCTTCACCCTCGCGCGCACCAAGCTCGGCGACGACGCCTGCGGATCGGGCGCGCAGGGTGACGCGCTGAACCGGCTGGACCTCGCCGCTCACGGTCAGGCGCTCGACAAGGGTTGCGGGGGCGACGCGGAGAACCTCGCGCGGCAGGAGTTGCATCACGGGCTGCGCCTGCGGCACGGCCGCCTGTGCTCCGGCTGTCGTGTCGAGGCCCTGGGATGCGCCATCCGATGACCCCAGAAGGGTGGAGGCGAGATAGAGACCGGCCCCCGTCATTGCGACCAGCGCCAGGGATCGTGTCCAGACCTTCATCCTCGGGGTTCCTTCTGCCGGAGGGAGGGCATCGTCTGATGGCGTCGGGGTGCGGGAGCTCATTTGAGGAACTTCCGGAACTGGCCGAGGGACAGCGCGAACAGAACGCTGCCGATGGCGAGAAGCCACAGCATCTGCGGCCAGACCACGTCGAGGCCCGCGCCGCGGAAGAGGACGGCCTGCGCGAGCTTGACGAAATGCGTGTTGGGGGCGGCCTGCATGAAGAGCCGGACCGCCTCCGGCATCGCCTCGATCGGGGTGCTGCCGCCCGACAGCACCTGAAGGGGCAGCAGCACCATGATCAGCAGCAGACCGAACTGCGGCATCGATCCCGCCATGGTCGCGAGGAAGATGCCGAGCGAGGCGGTGGCGAAGACATGAAGGGCGGTACCGGCGAAGAAGAGCAGCAGAGAGCCCTGCAGGGGGATGCCGAGGAGCCAGTCCACCATCCCGAGCAGGGCGAAACCCGTGCCCGCCATCACCACGAGGCCCATCGACCAGACCTTGCTGATCAGGATTTCGGGCGGGGTCACCGGCATGACCAGCAGATGCTCGATCGTGCCGTGCTCCCGCTCGCGGATCAGGGCGGCGCCGGCCAGGATGATCGACAGCATGGTGACGCTGTTGACCACGCTCATGATCGCCTGGAACCAGCCGTCGTTGAGTTCGGGGTTGAAGCGCGGCCGCAGCAAGAGGTTGACGGACGACACTTCATTGGCGCGATAGCGCGCGAGGAACTCGGCCACCTCGGCCGAGACGATCCGCTGCACATAACCGGAACCCAGGAAGGCCTGGGTCATCCGCGTCGCATCGACGTTCAGCTGGATCTCGGGCTGCTTGCCGGCCAGCAGGTCGCGCTGGAAATCGGGCGGGATGTTCAGCGCGAAGGTATCCAGCCCCTCGTCCATCCGGCGGTCCATCTCGGCGGCGGTGATCAGGACGGGGGCTGCGAAATAGGGCGGCTGGAAGGCTTCCAGGATCCGCAGCGACACCGGCGACTGGTCCTCGTCCACGATCGCGATCGGCGCGCGGTTGAGCGTCTCGGAGCGGGAGGTGCCCGAGGTGTAGACCGAGAAGGTGAAGGAGAACACGATCAGGAACAGCATCGCCGGATCGCGCAGCAGACCGCGGATCTCCTTGACGCCGAGATGCAGGATATTGGCCGGGTCCATCGCCTACCTCTCCTGCTTGCGCATCAGGAGCGCGCCGAGGCCGATCAGCACCGGGATCACCAGCGCCAGCCGCAGGATCGCGCCGCCGAGTTCTTCAAGACCGAGCGCCTTGGAGAACGCGCCGCGCGAGATGGTGATGAAATGCGTGGTCGGATAGATCTGCGAGATCACGGCGCCGACGCCATCGAGCGAGGATACCGGATCGGTGAGGCCGGAGAACTGCACCGCCGGCAGGATGGTGATCAGCGCGGTGGCGAAGACCGCCGCGAGCTGGCTGTTCATGAAGGCCGAGATCACAAGACCGATGGCGGTTGCGGCCGTGACGTAGAGAAAGCCGGACAGGACGAAGACGGCGAAGCTGCCGGTGAAGGGCACCTTGAAGGCAAAGATCGCCAGGGCCGTCAGCAGGAAGAAATTCAGCATGGCGATGGCGGTATAGGGGATCTGCTTGCCCAGCAGGAATTCCAGCCGCGTCACCGGGGTAACGTAGAGGTTGGTGATCGAGCCGAGTTCCTTTTCGCGCACCACCGAGAGGGCCGAAAGCATCGAGGGGATCAGCAGCAGAAGCAGTGGGATCACCGCCGGCACCATGGCGACAAGGCTCTTGATGTCGGGGTTGTAGCGGTAGCGCAGTTGCAGACTGAAATCGCCCGCTACGGCCGCCGCGCCATATTCCTCGCGCATCCGCAGGGTCAGCCAGTGGGAATGCATGCCCTGCACATAGCCCTGCACGGTCTCGGCGCGCTGCGGCCCGGAGCCGTCGATCCAGCCGCCGATCTCGACGTCGCGCCCGCGCAGGATGTCGCGCCCGAAATTCGGCGGGATCTCCAGCGCGAGGTTCAGATTGCCCTCGCGCAGGCGGCGGTCCATCTCCGCATAGTCGGCAAGCGGTTCCTGCTCGATGAAGTAGCGCGAGCCGGCGATCTGCTGGACATAGTCGCGGCTGATCGTGCTGTCGTCGTGATCGAGCACCGCGAAAGTGAGGTCCTGCACGTCGGTGCTGATGCCGAGGCCGATCACGAACATCAGGATCAGGGTGCCGAGGATGGCGAGCGTGCCGCGGATCGGGTCGCGCCGGAGCTCCATCGTCTCGCGCGTGGCATAGCTGAACATCCGCCGCGGATCGAAAACCGGGCTTTTCGCCGGGGTGTGGGCAGCGGGGACATGCGGGGCCGAAACCTCCGGTGCCGGGGTGTCGCCGATGGCCGCTTCGAGATAGGACACGAAGGCGTCTTCCAGCGTGGCGGCGCCGCCTGCCTCGGTAATCGCCTTCGGCGTATCCGAGACCAGCACCTTGCCCGCATGCATCAGCGAGATCCGGTCACAGAGTTCGGCCTCGTTCATGAAATGGGTCGAGACGAAGATCGTCACCCCGTCCTTGCGCGACAGGTCGGACAGGATCTGCCAGAACGCATCCCGCGCCACCGGATCGACGCCGGAGGTCGGCTCGTCCAGGATCAGGATATCCGGCGCATGCAGCATGGCGATGGCGAGCGATAGCCGCTGTCGGATACCGAGCGGCAGCGCGTCCGGGCGGCTCTCCATCTCGGCTGTCAGGTCGAACCGTTCGGCCATTTCGGCGATCCGGCCGGGGATCTTTGCGGGGTCCAGCTTGAAGAGCCGCGCATGCAGATCGAAATTTTGCGCCACCGTCAGCTCGCCGTAGAGCGAGAAGGCCTGGCTCATGTAGCCCACGCGCTTGCGCACCGAGAGGTCATCGTGATCGACCTGGTGGCCGAACAGTTTTGCCGTGCCTTCGCTGGCCGAGAGCAGCCCGGTCAGCATCTTCATCGTGGTGGTCTTGCCGCAGCCGTTCGAGCCGAGGAAGCCGAAGATCTCGCCCTTCGGGATGCGGAAGCTCACGTCGTCCACGGCCGTGAAGTCGCCGAAGCGCATGGTCAGATGTTCGGCCTCGATGGCGTATTCGCCCGCGTCGCGCTGCATCGGCGGAATGATCACCCGGCTGTGGCCCAGGCGGTCTTCCGCGGGCAGCAGATCGATGAAGGCGGCGTCCAGATCGGCGGTCGCGGTGCGCGCCATCAGGTCTGCCGGCGTACCTGTTGCAAGGACCTTTCCGGCACTCATCGCGACCAGCCAGTCGAAGCGCGCGGCCTCCTCCATATAGGCGGTGGCGACGATCACGCTCATGCCGGGACGTCCCGCGCGGATGCGGTCGATCAGGTCCCAGAACTGGCGGCGCGACAGCGGGTCGACGCCCGTGGTGGGCTCGTCAAGGATCAGCAGATCCGGGTCGTGGATCAGCGCGCAGCACAGGCCCAGCTTCTGCTTCATGCCCCCCGAGAGCTTGCCCGCCGGGCGGTCGCGGAAGCGTGACAGCCCGGTCGCCACCAGCAGATCGGCGATCCGCGCCTCGCGTTCGATGCGGTCCTGACCGAAGAGGCGCCCGAAGAAATCGACATTTTCGAAGACCGACAGCGTGTGATAGAGGTTCCGGCCGAGCCCCTGCGGCATATAGGCGATACGCGGACAGACCTGCCGTCGATGTCCCGGTTGGCTCATGTCGCCGCCCAGCACCTGCAGCGTTCCGGTCTGCAGGGTGCGCGCGCCGGAAATCAGCGCCAGCAAGCTGGATTTGCCGACACCGTCCGGCCCGATCAGCCCGACCATCCGGCCGGCAGGGATCTCCAGCGTGACGCTGTCCAGCGCCTTGACCCTGCCATAGGTCAGCCCGAGTTCCCGGATATGCGCAACGGCCTCGTCGCTCATGGCGCGACGAGACCCTGTTGCAGGAAGCCGGGCCATTCGGCAGCCGGATCGACGCGCACATAGGCCATGCCGGGAAGCCCGGTCTTCACCTGCCGGATATGTTGCACGAGGAGTTCCGGCGCGATCTTCGCCCGGACGCGGAACGTCAGCTTCAGGCGCTCTTCCTCGGTCTCGACCGAACGGGGCGTGAACTGGGCCACATCCGAGACGAAGGAGACCGTGGCCGGGATCACGGCACCGGGCGCCACATCCATCACCAGCCGCACCTCGGTGCCGATGGCGATCCGCCCCGCCAGTTCGGTCGGCAGGAAGATGTTCATGTAGACGTCCGTGACGTCGATCATGTTGATGACCCGCCCGCCCGAACCCAGCACTTCGCCGGGCTGTGCGAGCCGGTATTGCACCCGCCCGTCCCGCGGGGCGGTCAGCGTCGCGTCGGCGATTTCGGCGGCGATGCTGCCGAGCGCGGCCTTCGCCGCAGCGACCGCGGCCTCTGCATCCACTACCTGCGCCCGCGCCGCCCCGATCGCCGCCTCCGAAGCCGCCACGGAGGCTCTTGCCGAGGCCAGTGCAGCACGCGCCTTGCGCTCGCTCGCCCGGTCGTCGTCCAGAACCTGTTGCGAGACGGTGTTTGCGCGGGCAAGCGCCTCGGATCGGGCCAGACGCCGTTCCGCGGCATCGAGTTCGGCCTCCTGCAACTCGACATTGGCGGCCGCCGCCTCGCGCTCGGCTTCCCGCTGGGTCACCAGGCTGTTCGCGGTGTCGATGCCGATTTCGGCGCGACGGATCTGCGCCTCGGCTTCCAGCTTCTGCGCTTCGAGGCGGGCTGTGTCCATCTGCGCCAGAACCTGCCCGGCCTCAATGAAGTCGCCCTCGGTGACGAACACATCCTTCAGTCGGCCGCCGGTCTGCGCTGCGATGTCGATATCCACGGCTTCCAGCCGACCATTGCTGCCGGCGATCCCGACCGGAAGGGACTGCGGCTCTGTGTTGAGCCAGAACCAGGTGCCAAGTGCCGCCGCTGCCGCAACCGCGCCTCCGGCCATCCATTTTCTGCGCGATGTCATGCGGCCCTCTTTGAAAAAGCGGATCACGCCATCGCGGCACCGCCGAAGGGATCGACCTCTTCAGCGATCCCGCGACGGCGCGGAACGTCAGGTGTCAGTTGCCAAAGCGATAGGAGACCCCGATGAAGCCGAAGGCTTGGGTGTCGTCGAAGACGATCGGGCTATCCTTCGCGTCTCCAAGAAGCTTGGACATCGTCGCCGAGGCCGTCAGGTTCACGCGGTCGGTGACGCGGTAGTTCGCGCTCAGACCGATGGAGACATCCTTGAAGCCTCCACCCGGCGAGAACGCGGAAATGCCCGCTGCCGACGCCTGTGCCGGCGTGACGCCGAAGTAGCTCTGATTGTAGTCGCCGTCCGACCATGTGGTGCCGATCACCGGGATGAGCGTCAGCTTCGAGGTGACGTTGTAGCGGTAGGACAGGCTGGCATCCACGAGCATGCCTTCGAGATCGCCGGATACGGCTTTGGTCATGCCGAAGGTCGCGTTGAATCCGTCCCGCTCCCAGTCCGTGAACAGGCGGGCGCCCGCACTGCCGGAAACCTCTCCAAGCGCATAGGGAAGGTCGAAGCCGGGAATGTAGACGATGCTCGCCCCGAACCTGAAGTCCCCATATTCGAACGGATAAGCGCCGATACCGTTGCGCAGGTTCATGAAGAAAGGTCCGCGTGCGATGTCGATGAGCGGGATCGCTCGCGTTTTCCTTTCATCCGAGCCTTGATACTCTGGTGCACTTGCGGCGCCGAGGCCGAAGATCATGCGGTCCGTGGACGTGACCTGCGCTTGTGCCTGGGTCCTGGCCTGGGATTGGGCTTCGGCCTGGGATACCAGTCCGACGGTGCCTAGCGCCAGTGTGGCGGCGCAGAGCCGTGCAAGGCTGATCGAGGGGGGCTTCTTCATACTCTGCTCCATTTTCGAGATGAACTTTTGTCAGCGGCAAGACCGATCAGGGGCGCGGCCCTGTTCTTGGTAACGACGAAGGTCGGCGAAGTTGCTCAAGGCTCACCAAGAACAAATAAGATGCGAATATGTATCTTACGTGATTGGGGGTCTTGTCAATAGGGTTCGTGGATGTATCTTATGATCTGTCCGTGTCGCCTTTTTTTGTCGGATAGCTTTCTGGGGAATTGTTCTCGGGTCGGCGCCCTGCGCAGGTTCGCCGCCTAAGCCGACATGAAGTTTCGTTCGATGCGGTGAAATGGTAGTACTGGTTGTCTGACCGGGTGCGCGCATCGCGACATCAGGATCGGAATCGTGAAACGACTGCAGGGCGAGTACGGTGATGTCTGAGACCAGAGAGGACAAGGCACGGCGGAGACGCGGCGCGGCGCTGGAGGAGGCCATACTGGATGCCGCATGGGAAGAGTTGACGACCTATGGCTACGAGAAGCTGACGCTGGAATCTGTTGCCCGTCGTGCCGGAACAAGTCGCACCGTGCTGAGTCGGCGTTGGGATACTCTGTCCAAGCTCGCTTCTGCGGCGATTGTTCGGTATGCACTTCAGAACCCTACGGAAGTTCCGGATCTGGGAAGCGTCCGAGAGGAGCTCATGTTGCTCTTCCGTCAGATCGCGCGGCGATCCTCACCGAAACTTGTGCACCTGATATATGAAATGCGGAAGGACTTGGAGGCTGCGTATTCCAGCTTCGCTGATATCCGCGCCCAAGTGGGCAGTACGGGGTATCCGCTGCAGCAGATACTGGATCGGGCAATCGCGCGAGGTGAGGTGCGCCCGGGCCACGTGACCCCGAGACTGTTGCGCTTGCCGGTCGATCTTGCGCGCCACGAGATGATGATCACGTTTCAACCGCTGACCGAGGCGGATATCACCGAAATCGTCGACGATATCGTCCTACCGGTCTGGACAGGACGGGGTTGAACTGGATGGCTCCCGTGAACGAGTCTTCTATCCCTCAAGGACGGTCATGATCTTTTCGATCAGTATCAGATCCTCGCAGGCATCAGCGATGTCGGTGCGTGGCATAACGTGTCTCGTGACGGAAGCATGGAAGGCTTGCCACTCAGGGACGAACGAGTCCTGCCCTTCAGGTTGATATATGGTCCGCTTTACGCCGCCGTCACCTTCACATTCGGTCATATGAAGCGTTGCCGGGAGATGCATGACAAAAGGAGTGCCGTAGTCAAGGCGCAGGATGCGATCATCCGACAGCACTTCCACAGTGGCATCGAAGCGCGCGATGCGGTCGATCCCGGTTTCGAAATAGCAGATGAAATCGCCTAAATCGAAATCAGCATTGAGGAACCGTCCCTCCCGGCGGTACCGGGCAGTCAGAACCTGTTTCGGCATGCCGATCAGTCCGCGCATCACGGAAAGATCGTGAGTCTACAGCCCAAGCAGAAGCTTGTGTACGAAGGCACGGGGACCTTCGGTCGTTCCGGCGACTGAGCGCGTCGCCAGCGCCTCTGTCGCCTCGTCAAGCATGTCGGATGGCATGTCTTCACCGGAGATGACTGCCGTTGTGGGTGTGAGAAACGTGCTGTTCGGACCGATGATCGCCCGTACGCGCGCCATGTTGATTCCACCTGCCATCGCGTCGACCAGCTGCCTTGCCTTTTCGAATGTGGGCGTGTGGCGGCGCATATAGCCAATCTGAACGACTCTTGCTGCATCACAGGCTGCGGCCCCAAGCTCGTTTGCTTCAGGGAGTGTCATGCACATGGGTTTTTCAATCAGCACATGTCGGCCTGTGCCCAAGGCATGCCAATGCATGTCGTGCGTGCAAGGCTGATGGGCTGGCAACGAGGACGGCATCGACACTGGGATCACTCACAAGTGCATCGACCGATGAATAGGCGGCAGTGCCCGGCAGTCGCGCGGCCAGTTGCTCCCGTACTGTGGCGAGGTGTCTCGTAGAGCGGCCTGATCGCAAAGCGGTCAGCAAGTTGCGCGAGAGCCGGAATGTGCAGATGTTGCGACACCAGTCCGCAGCCTAAAATGCCAATGCCGAGCATGTTCTTTTCCCCGATGTGTGGGACAAATCTTCATCTGCTCACTCCGCAAGGAAGGTCCGTAGATCTTCCACGAACTTCAGCGGGTTCTTGAGCATGAGGAAATGATCGCCCTCCTCGGCGGTCGTATAGCTGAAAAGGCGACCGTCGGGAGCCGTTTCGGCAATCCAGACCTGGCTCAGCAGATTGTTGCTTTGCTCACCAGAGAAGACGGCCACCGGAATGTCGAGCTTGTGCTCGATCACGTCGCGCCAGTCGTTGGTCGCATGATCGAACATCACTCTCATCGCATAGGCCATGTCGGTGTCGACCACCGCTTTGGCGAGGGCGGCGGAGTTTTGGGCGTAAGGGGAATCCATCATCTGGGAGCGTTCCACCACCTTCATGTCGACGATCTGCTGGTTGGTGGGTGCGCCTTGAAATGCCGCGATCATCCGCTCGGGTGAAGTTGTCATGCCACCGGCATTGCGGCGTTCTTCCTCGGACCAATCGGCATGGGTATAGATCGATACGGGTTCGTCGACGAAGACAGCTTTCGAGATCCGGTCTGTGCCAAAGAGGTCGATATACCCCCACAGGACCGAGGCTCCCATCGACCAACCTGCAAGTGTTGTTTTCTCCAGCCCTGCATGATCAAGGAACTCGTTCAGATCCATCGAATAGCGGGAAACCCGCGCCCCTTTCAGGGTTTTTTCCGAGAGCCCTTGGTTCCGCGGGTCTAGAACATAGACGTGATGTGTCTGCGACATCAGCCAGATCACGCTGATCAACTCGGCCCCATTGCCGCCCCAAGGCGGGATGAAGACGATCGGATCGCCGCTGCCCGCTTCCCAGTAGGTCAGCCGAACATCGTCATTGGTCGTAAAAGCATTGATCTGCAGCGCCACGAAATCCGAGAGTTTCCCGGGCATGCCTTCGATCTGATTGGGGAAGGTGAAATCGGTGCCGAGCGCCTCGACGGCAGGCTCTGCCAGAACCGGGCTCGTCAGTAGCGGCACACAGGCCAAAATGGAGAAAAGAAAACGTTTCATGGGGTCTCCTTCGAAATGCGCCGACACGGGATGCAATGCAAGGGGGGGAGCGCAGTTCAACGTGCGCCTGGCGGGGGCCCGAAATGTATCGGCGCCCCGCACTGTAGGAGCGTCAGCCGAAGAGTTTGCCGGCCCCGGCCCAATCGGATGCTTTCACGTCGTCGAAGATGACATAGATGTAGCTCGCATCGGTCTTGGTGTTGCGGACGATGCTTTCGGTGATTTCGGCGGCAACCTTCGCCTTTTCTTCAGCGGATTTGCCTTCGAACCAGCTTACGCGAACCACGGGCATGTTGTTTCCTTTCATTGTCAGAACATGGGGCGCAGACCCTCTGCGTTCCGATTGAAAGCGCGAGAAGACTTGCGTTGGCAAAAATAGTCGTATCTTTGGTTGGCATAAATACTTCCAAAGTGACTTCAGAGTGGAGCTAAACTCTACAATGGCCCAGCTCGATCACCTCGCCGGCGTCCAGGCCTTTGTCGAGGCCGCCCGTCATCTGAACTTCACCGAGGCCGCGCGCACGCTCGGCGTCACCAAGTCTGCGGTGGGCAAAAGCGTCAGTCGTCTGGAGGCGCGCCTTGGAACCCAGCTGATCCATCGCAGCACGCGTCGATTGGTCCTTACGGCGGATGGTGAGGCCTATCTTGCCGTGGCGCGTCGCGCCCTGGAGGAAATCGGCGCGGCCGAGACGTCTCTTGCGAGCGGCAATCGCGACATTGTCGGGCGTCTTCGCGTCGACGCCCCCGCAGCGTGGGGACGGGAAGTTCTGCTGCCGATCCTCTTCGGCATCACACAGGAGCATCCGGGACTTCATCTCTCGCTCTCCTTCACTGATCGCATTATCGACCCGATCGAGGAGCGCGTCGATCTTGTGATCCGCTTCGGAGAAACGCCGGATACGAGTGGGCTGATCACGCGCAAGCTCGCTGAGCAGCGCGCTCCGTTGGTGGCGGCACCCGGATATCTTGCTCGCAAGGGCGCTCCATCGACCCCGGAGGATCTGCATCATCATGACTGTATTACCGGTGTCAGGCGCGATGTGCCGACCGGGTATCGGATCGCAAGAGGTGATGGTCAGCCCGAACGCCTTCATGTCCTCGCAACTCATGAGATAGGAGATGGCTCAGCAGTGGTGGAGGCAGCGATGGCCGGACTTGGCATCGCACAGATGCCACTGTCATTGGTCGCGCGGCCGCTTGCGGAAGGCCGGCTGGTTGAAGTGCTGCCGGAATATGGCATAGCTCCGGTAGGAATATATGCGCTTTGGCCAGAGACGCGCCATCTGCTGGCCCGTATCCGCTACGTTGTAGATGTGCTTGCCAGACATGGGCAGCAGGGCACTCTCTAGTCCGTTTGAACATTCCCTGGTGGGAGCTCTGGAAACCTTGGTTCTCCGTCCGTCGTCGGTCTTTTGTGCCCAAACGCATGAACCGCGAAGTCGATAAAGCATCTCAGCTTGGGTGTGATCCGCCGATCCGGTGCGTAGAGAAGGTGCAGGGGGCGCGTCGGGACGCGATATCCGGGCAGGAGCGGGATGAGGGTTCCATCGGAAATTGCGTCGTGAACCAGCTCTTCGGGCTGAAGGATTATTCCAAGGCCAGCCAAGGCTGCACAGAGCAGGGGCTCTCCATGATCTGACATAAGATGGCTGGAGACTGTCACCTCCTCTCGTCCTTCGGGTCCGTAGAAGGCCCAGTGAGTGCGCAGTTCTGTATGTGCGAATCCGAGGCATTCATGATGTGCGAGGTCCTTTGGTTCGCGTATCGGCAATCGCCCTGTCAGATAGGCGGGCGCAGCGCAGAGCACCAGACGGTAGGGTGCGAGCGCTCGCGCGATCAGCCCACTGTCAATCAGTTCTCCTACTCGGAAGACCACGTCGAAACCTTCGTCAACGAGATCGACGGCGCGGTTGCCAAGGGTTACATCGACAGTCACATCCGGATAGGCCTTCATGAATTCGGGAAGCTTCGGGGAAAGCGTCCGCATTCCGAAGCTGACGGGGGCATTGATCCGAAGTCTGCCGCTCGGGATGGCGCGGGTTTCCGCCGCCAGCCCTTCGGCCGCCGCGACTTCGGCGAGAATAATTCTTGCCCTTTCATAGAACGAGCGTCCGAAGTCGGTCAGGCTTTGCCGCCTTGTCGTTCGATGCAGAAGCTGAACACCGAGATGCTGTTCCAGCTTCTGGACATGCTTGCCGACCAGCTGTGATGACATCTGGAGCGCGTCCGCTGCGGCGCTGAACGATCCGAGATCGACGGCCCTGACGAACACCTCCATTGCGGCGAGCCTGTCCATTGCAAACACCCTGTTTCATTTGATGAGCTGGAGTGCAGATTTATCGCACTGGCTTTCAGGTTGATAGTGCGGATGTAACCAACCGTAGAATGGAGACGGATCATGAAGATTGCGGTGATTGGGACCGGAAACATGGGAAGCGGGTTCGCGCGAGCCCTGGTGGCTGCAGGCAAAGAAGTGATTATCGGTCATCGTGATCCGGCGAAGGCCGCAGCGCTGGCGGCCGACATCGGTTCGAATGTCGAAGGGGGAGGCATCCCTGTCGCGCTGAAGGTGTCGGATATTGCCATCTTCGCACTGCCATATGACGCAACAATCGCGCACCTGAAGGAAGCCGGTGACCTGACGGGTAAGATTCTGGTGGATATCAGCAATCCAATCGCTCCGGATTACAAGGATCTGGTCCTGGGGCTGACCACCTCTGCAGCGGAGGAAATACAGAAAGCCGCGCCGACGGCGACTGTCGTGAAGGCATTCAATACCATCTTTGCTGGGCTGCTCGCTCAGGAGGCACGGCCGGGCAAGACCCTTCAGGTTTTCGTTGCCGGGGATGAGCCAAGCGCGACCGGGAAAGTCCGCGATCTCGCGGCCGCACTTGGCTTTGCACCCACGGACGCAGGACCGCTCACAAACAGTCGCTTCCTTGAGCCAATCGGCGAGATGAACATCCAGTTCGGCTATTTCCTTGGTCGCGGAACCGGGATCGCGCCCGCATGGGTTTCGGTGGCTGACTGAGGTCCTGCTCGATTCCGGATCGAAACGTGGCTGTCGGTCGTGTCAACGTATCGGCGCTGGCCGCCCGCGAGATCATGATCAGCATGGATGGCCGAGGCGCATGGCGCGACAAAGTGATCGTCGAGCGCCTCTGGCGGATCATCAAATGCGGGGAAGTCTACCTGTGGGCCTCTGCCAGCGTGTCCGAGGCAGGGACCGGCATTAGCTGCCATCTCGGCTTCTACGACAGCCGCATTCATCTCTTGACGCGAGCCCCCCGGTCAAGCCTACTTCAACCAGAAAATGCCTGAAGCAGGGGCGGCATAACCAAGGTGGAAGATCACTTAGAAAACGCCCGGAACCTGTTCGGATAAACTGAACCACCTCCGGATGCCGTAGAAGGGCGTATCCAAAAACTGCCGGTCAATCATACGCATCAGGCCGAAGTTCTGTTCCATTTCGCCCTCCGGTTCATGACAGAACGACGAGCGCAAGATCGACAGCAACCGGTACTGCGCCCTGATCGAAAGCGCGGGATGGTCCCGTTCAATCATGCCACGTCTCACTTGCCGGTCCATGGCTTAAGCTTTCGTCACTGTCCAATTTCTGGGGGGTAGCTGAATTTGCCGACATTCAATGCCGAATTTAATCACGTCAATTGAGGCAGTGTAGCAAATGAATCAGGGTGTTCTCATGTAGCTGTATCATAAGATACAGAAGCAATTTTTCGCTGAGCGCTTTACAAGAACTTGGGTCGGCACGGCGAATGATAGCGCTCTTTCACGAGCCGTTGGTGATGATGACAGCGCATATCGGCAACGTGGAGTATAAATTGCTAAAGCTCGGTTCTGACGGTGCGCGATAGCATAGGATACGAGACTGGCCGAGGCAATTGTGCCCCGCTTCTTAGCCGACAGCTGCCTTTCGCGGGGGGGGGCGCGATTCGAGCGCCCGACCCCGAGATCGTGACATGTCGATGGCCGCGTATAGTAGAAAATTCGGAACCTCTGAGTAGAGTTTTACGAGATTGACGCTGAAACTTCACAGGGATACCGAAATCTAGGACTGTATGCGGTGGCATACTGAGGCGGGTGTTGCGATCTGACTGCTCGGACGCGTGGTCAAAAAATCTCATCCCTTACCCAACATGCAGGTGTGATCGGTATGTCGGACAAGGGGACGTTTCGGATGCTTTGTGCCGCGTACCGGGATTTCGCAGATGAGACCGGATCCGCATGCATGGGCGGCGGCACCCAGGTTTGGACGACGATGGCAAGCTTGCGGAGGCTCTTGCCCAACCCGGCCGATGAAATTGGATCGGTGAGTGTCGGGACCTGGAAGATTAGGGAAAGTTCGTCCGGAGCTGGCTCGTGTGTGAGTGGAAACGAGTATGCGTGTGCGTCAGCAGCCGCAGATAATTTGTCAATGAGACTGCTCCGGGTCGTCTTGCGGCTTCGAGCATTAAAGAAGCGTATGACCAGCAAGGACGAGGACTGAAATGTCAGGATCAGGATTAAGTGGCGTGGACGGCCGTGTCGGCCAGAGTTCCCGTGCGAGGTGGACGCTCTTGGTTTTTGGAGCGCTGCTCGCTCTGGTCGGTCTCGCCCTCGCCTTGGGGGGAATTCAACTCGCCTGGTTAGGCGGTTCCTGGTATTATATTCTTGCTGGTTTGGCGCTGTTGGGTTCCGGCTTTCTTGTCGCCCTGCGGCGGTCCGAAGCGTTGTGGCTTTTCGGCGCAACCGCCTCCGCTACGATTCTCTGGGCGCTCTGGGAAGCCGGGCTGGATTTCTGGGCACTGATGCCCCGCCTTGCGCCCTTCGTGGTGATGACCCTCGTCATGGGACTGCTAGCGCCACTGCTGGTGGTGGGAATGAAGAAGCGAACCGGCTATTCGGTTTCTCTGGTCGCTGCGCTGATCCTGATCGCCGGTGGAGCATCTGTATTTGTTCCCCACGGCGTCGTCAGCGCGGCGGGCACGGCCGTCGCGCGGGCACCGGTGGATGCGCCGGAGGAATCTCGTTGGCAGTATTACGGCCGCACCCCAGATGGGACGCGCTTCGCCCCCGAAGCCCAGATCACGCCAGAGAATGTCGACAAGCTGACTGTTGCCTGGACCTTCCGCACCGGTGAGATGGCCGAACTCGGGTCTGAAAACCAGAACACTCCGATCCAGATCGGAGATACTCTCTATATCTGCACGCCGCTGAACAAGGTCTTCGCTATCGACGCGGACACCGGCGAAGAGCGCTGGAGCTACGATCCGAAGCCAGCGGACACGACCGTGTGGAACCGTTGCCGCGGCGTGGCATATTACGAACCCTCCGCCGTCGCCGATCCGCCGATCCCGGATGCCAATACGGGCGCCGTTCCGGCTATCATCGCCGCAAACGCGATCTGTGGTCGTCGTATTGTGACGACGACGATCGACGCGCGTCTGATCCAACTCGATGCCGAGACGGGCGCCTTGTGCGAAACTTTCGGGACGGGCGGAATCGTCGATCTCAAGGCTGGTATGGGCGAAATCAAGCCGGCCTGGTATCAACCCACCTCGATGCCGACTGTGGTTGGACGGCTGATCATCGTCGGCGGCTGGGTGTTCGACGGGCGTTCGGTCGATGAGCCCTCGGGCGTCGTCCGCGCGTTCAATGCCGACACCGGCGCGCTTGTCTGGGCCTGGGATCTGGGCAACCCCGAGATCACCGGACTGCCGCCGACGGGCGAGACCTATTCGCGCACCACGCCCAATGTCTGGTCTACGCCTGCTTTCGACGAGGATCTGGGCCTGGTCTTTCTGCCGACCGGGAACCAGAATCCCGACTTCTGGGGTGCGCTGCGGCCAGAGCTTTCCGAGCAATACTCGTCGGCGATCGTCGCACTCGACATCGCCACCGGCCGCGAGCGGTGGAAGTTCCAGACGGTGCATCACGACATTTGGGACTACGACGTTCCGGCCCAGCCGGCGCTCTATGACGTGCCGGATGGAAAGGGTGGCACGATCCCGGCCCTGATTCAGCTGACGAAGCGCGGCCAGATCTTCATGCTCGACCGCCGCACCGGCGAGCCGATTGCCGAAGTCGTCGAGAAGCCGGTTCCGCAGGAGCATCAGGAAGGCGACTGGGTCTCCGCCACGCAGCCCTACTCGGTCGGCATGCCCGCCATCGGGACCGAGCCGTTGACCGAGAAAAGGATGTGGGGTGCGACCTTCTTTGATCAGCTTTCCTGCCGGATCGCCTTCCGCAAGCTGCGCTACGAGGGCGAGTTCACCGCGGCCACGACGGAGGCCAGCCTGCTCTACCCCGGCTACTACGGCGGGATGAATTGGGGCAGCGCCTCGATCGACGCGGGGACGGGCTATCTGATCGTCAACGACATTCGCATGCCGCAGGTTGTCCGGTTGATCCCGCAGGCCGACCTCGCCGGGGTGAATGCGGGCCATGGCGTCGGCAGTACCTATCCTCAGGAAGGTGTCCCCTTCGGTATCACACATAGCTCGCTGGTGTCGTTCCTTGGGCTGCCGTGCAATGCGCCGCCGTGGGGCACCTTTTCGGCAATCGATCTGTCCAAGCGTGAACTGGTCTGGCAGCGGCCCGCCGGAACGGTGGAGGACACTGTGGTTGCCGGTGGCATAAAGGCCGGTCTGGCGGTCCCGCTGGGCATGCCCACATTGGGCGGCCCTATCTCCACTGGCTCTGGTCTGGTCTTCTACGCGGGCACGCAGGACTACTACCTGCGCGCACTGGATGCTGCGACGGGTGAAGAAATCTGGAAAGGCCGGCTGCCGGTTGGCGCCCAGGCCACCCCGATGACCTATGTCTCCCCGAAAAGCGGGCGCCAGTTCGTGGTCGTGTCGGCTGGCGGTGCTCGCCAATCGCCGGATCGCGGCGACTATGTGGTCGCCTACGCTTTGCCCGACGAGCAGTGATCCGAGTAATCTCCCGCAGATTATAGATAATTGAAATTGAAAGCCCGCCCCAACGGGGGCGGGTTTCTTATGCAAAGCCTCTCGGCGAACCTTGCAGCGAGCTTCCTTGCGGACTGCGCTTGTCGATCTCCACCATAGTCTGCGTGATCGTCTGGAAATTCGAGCGTGTTGCCTTCCGAAATCGAGCATACTTGCATCTCCACGACACCCTTGATCGGGAAGGTCGCTTTGAGAGAAATTCCGGTCCGGGGGGCCGGCCTCAGGCGGGCGTGTTTTCTCGGGCGCCGGCATCAGACGATACCAAATGGATCTGGCAGGGTTGTTCTCGATCTGATTCGGTTTGCATGTGATCGGCTTAATTGGAAAGATCCGCTTTTAACTGGTCAATGAATGTTCTTGTCCTTACAGGAAGGAGTCTTCGACCCGGAACTATGGCCCATATCGGAATTTCCGGTTGCTGCCATTTGTCAAGAATACCGATAAGGCGGCCTGCTTGTACATTGTCCCGCGCAAAATGGCTTGCCAAATTCACGATCCCCGCACCATTCATTGCCATATGCATGAGTACTCCTGGCGTATTTGCGGCGACTCGCCTTTCTGGTTTTCCCTTCCAATTTTGCTGATCCCAATTGAGATTCAATGTCATTGATTCGTCAAAGCGTTGAGTCAGATGTAGGATGGCGTGTGTTGCGAGGTCATCCGGGTGTCTCGGCAGACCGTACTCATTGAGGTAGCTCGGTGAGGCATAGAGGCCCATGTGAAATGTGCCCACTCTTCTCGCGATAAGTGTTGCGTCATCCGGAAGACTGCCGATTCGTATCGCGAGGTCGAAATTCTCCGCAACGAGGTCAACGCGGCGCCGGGAGACGTCGATATCGAGTGTAATCTTGGGGTATGCGACCGCGAAGCGCGTCAGCAGCGAGCCGAGTATGTCGCTCGTAAAGTCTGTCGGAATCGAAATGCGGAGCCGACCGCATGGCTCCGGGCTGCGGCCTTGAATAAGCTCTTCGGCGGCTTCGACTTCGGCGGTGATTTGCCGGGCGTGTGTCAGTGCGCCTTTGCCGAATTCGGTCAACGTTATTTTTCTGGTCGTGCGGTGGAGAAGTTTTTCTCCTAGTTGCGCTTCCAGCAGCATTATTCGCCGTGAGATCGTTGAGTGAGGTATGCCAGTGCGATCCGCAGCTCCTTTGAAACTGCCCTGCTCCACGATGTAGGCAAACATCATGAGGTCGTTGGGGTCGATTCTGTCCATGGCTCTGCCTTCGAAATTGCATGAGCGACGCTACGCGTAGCGCGCTCGTCGCTACATTGTCTCATGTATGGGATAGTCAAACCCAGAGCGCTATCTTTATGTTGCCTTCGGAACGGCTATCTTGTGGCCACATGCTGCGAACGGTCGTGTCTATGAGTGGAGAGCGCTGTTACTCGATATCGGAACGGTGAAATGCTTGTCATCGCGCCCGGCGAGCGGCGACCAAGAGAACGGCCTGAAGAGCGGTTGCCGACGCAAGCGGGGACAACTCCGCTTCGGTGGCGCGTGGACAGGGCGGCCAAGGCGACGGAAAGCAAGGCATCAAGTTAAGTCGGCTCTGAGCGGGAGCCGGAGAGCCAGCGCCCTTCGCGAAGTGAGGCGGGGTGAGAGACCCGTTCCAGGTTTTTCCGAGCAGCGGGAAATGGGAGCGGGACACGGACTTTTGTTTGGCCATAGGAGGGCTTGCATGTCTCTTGCTTTGACAGGGTTCCATCATCTGACGGCGATTACGGCGGATGCGTCGGGGAACCGGGCATTTTACAGCGGCACGCTTGGTCTT
Organism: Paenirhodobacter populi; assembly: GCF_004022215.1. GTDB lineage: Bacteria > Pseudomonadota > Alphaproteobacteria > Rhodobacterales > Rhodobacteraceae > Rhodobacter > Rhodobacter populi. The sequence continues at coordinate 80,582 of NZ_SAUZ01000004.1, read as the reverse complement.
CGGCTGGTGAAGAAGACGGTGAACCAGGACGACACCAGCGCGTATCATCTGTTCTACGCGGATGGCGCCGCGACGCCGGGAACGGATCTGACCTTCTTCGACTGGCCGCTGGAGAGGGAAGAGCGGGGAACTCACAGCGTTTCCAGGACCGGGCTTCGGGTGTCCGGGCAGGATGCGCTGATCTGGTGGCAAGCGCGGTTCGATGATCTGCGGGTCCAGAGGGGCGATCTGGTTGAGGTCGATGGCCGCCTTTCGCTGGATTTCGAGGATCCGGAAGGGCAGCGGTTCCGGCTGGTCGATGACGGTGGCGGCGCGCCGGCACATCCCTGGCTGGAAGGCCCTGTAACGGCAGGATTTCAGATCAAGGGGCTGGGTCCGATCACGATGAGCGTTCCGGATCTCGCCGGCACTCAATCGGTTCTGGAAGACGTGATGAACATGGGCCGGATCCGGAGCTACCCGTCACCGGACGGGATCGGCGATGTGCATGTGTTCAGCATGGGGGACGGCGGGCTGGCGGCCGAGCTTCATGTTGCGGTGCAGCCCGGCCTGCCTGCGACCAAACGCGGGGCAGGGGCCGTCCACCACGTCGCGTTTCGAACGCCGGACCCGGATCATCTGACAGAATGGGCCGAGAAGCTGAGCGGGCGCGGCATGCGGTCTTCGGGGGAGGTGGAGCGGTTCTACTTCCGGTCTCTCTATTTCCGGGAACCGAACGGGGTCCTGTTCGAGATCGCAACCGATGGTCCGGGCTTCACGGTGGACGAACCGCTTGAGGTCCTGGGGGAAACCCTGTCGCTGCCGCCGTTCCTCGAAGCAAGGCGTGCCGAGATCGAGGCGAAGCTGAAGCCGCTGAACTGAACGAAACCACGAGAGACGAAGCATGCTGTCCGGACTCATCAGACGACTTTTCCACGGTGCGGCAAGTGCTGCGCCTTCGACCCCCACCATCAACAAGGAGACAGTGAAAATGACCAAGGTTCTGGTTCTCTACTATTCTTCATATGGGCATATCGAAACGATGGCCTATGCCATGGCCGAGGGCGCGAAATCGGCCGGTGCCGAAGTGACCGTCAAGCGTGTGCCTGAGCTGGTGCCGGAAGAGGTGGCCAAAGCGTCCCACTTCAAGCTCGATCAGGCGGCTCCGATTGCGACGGTCGACGAACTGGTGGAATACGACGCGATCATCGTCGGTGCGGGCACGCGGTTTGGCACGGTGGCGGCGCAGATGCGCAATTTCTGGGATCAGACGGGTGGACTGTGGTTCACCGGCAAGCTGGTCGGCAAGGTCGGTGCGGTCTTCACGTCATCGGCCACGCAGCATGGCGGCCAGGAATCTACTCTGATCGGCTTTATTCCCACCTTCCTGCATCACGGCATGATCGTGGCCGGCCTGCCTTACGCCTTCCAGGGGCAGATGGGCGTCGATGCGGTCAAGGGCGGCTCGCCCTATGGGGCCACAACACTCACCGATGGCGACGGCTCGCGGCAGCCTTCTGAAGTTGAGCTGGAAGGCGCGAGGTTCCAGGGCGCCTATATCGCCAAAATCGCTGCAAAGCAGGCCTGAGCCGGACATGACAACAAGACCGGATGTTTCGCTCGGAGCAGCCGCCTAAATCTGACGCCGTAAATATGCGGCGAGCTAATCCGGCAAGAAGGAGCACCTCCTAGATGAGGGGCATCTGCGCGATCTTGATCGGTATCATCATTGGAGAAAAAAGTGAAACAAAACATCAAATCCGCGCAGCCGTATGTTCTGAGCCTGCTGCGCATCGTATTCGGCCTCGTTATATTTTCCTTTGGCCTGGCGAAGATTTTCCACTTTCACGCCGGGCAGTTTACGCCGCCGGCGTATTCCCTCGTGTGGGTTGCAGGGCTTTTTGAGCTGATTGGTGGTTTCCTGTTCATGATAGGGTATCAGACGAGGGCGGTCTCTTTTGTCATGAGCGGGCTTATGGCTTCGGCATACTTCATCGCCCATTTGCCGCAGAGCTTCTTCCCGACCGAAAATGGTGGGTACGCCGCAATCGTATTCTCGTTTCTGTTCCTGTATTTCGTGACCTCGGGGCCGGGACCGGTCAGCGTCGATGCAAAGCTCGGAAACAACGCCGACTGACACGCTAAAGCGGGACTTCTGGTCTGGCTATGGGGAGCATGGGCGCGGGAGTTCTTCTCCGGCGCCCTATTACGGTTTCACCTCAGTTGCGTCTGCCGTCTGGCGCATGCCCGCTGGATGGGAATCAGACCTGGGGCGATCCTTACGAAAACTGCACTGGTCACGATCAGGACCATCATCCTCAGGGCCTGCCGCCCGGTGGGGCGATGTCGAAGCCTTGTCGCTCCGCGGGGGTCTTCACGCGGCGGCGCTTGTAAAAGCCCTCGGATGGTCGATGAGTTCGCGCGCCATCAGATGCGCTAGCCGAATGGTAGAGGTCGTTTTCTCTGGCAGACCATCTTGGCTTGATCCGAGAATTTCGCGACCACAGCCGGCAGGATCTTCTATCGGGTTTGCCAGCCTGCGCAGGCAATCCCTTGCAATGCCGCCCACATCGGCGGCGGGCGCCTCCTGATGCACGATCTGCCCAAGCCGCATCGCGATATGGCCCAGGGACAGCGCGGCAATTGCATCGCCGATGACCGCCGTGTCCGCTCGGGCACGCATTACCATTTCCAGGACTAAATGACGTAGCCGCGACAGATGGCGCTCAGCCCAGGGGGTGCCAGCGCGCAGGCTGACGAACGCGATCTCGCGTCTGATCGAAGTTTCGATGTGGCGGCGGCGGCGATCGACATCCATGGGCAGGATCCATCGATAGAAGAAATCGCTGATTACCACACCTACGATCAGCATGGCGGCGCCAGATACGACAGTCTGCGGCGAGGACGGCAACATGTCCACCGGACGCGCCATGACGGCAAAGAACATGTTGAAAGTCAGCCCGGCGAAAACCGTTGCCCGGCCTGCCTGCAGCAGGGAGGCAACGCAGAACAGCGGGAGCGCAAGCAGCAGCGAGAGCCACGAAAGCTCTGCAAAGGGGACAATATCCAGCCGCCATGCGACGGCCGCCAGTGCCGCGACCGTGCCGCCGATCAAACCCTGGCGGACGAGGGGCAAGGGCTGATCCAGCGTTGCGAATAGCACGGTGAAAATTGAGGCGCCGAGCACCAGGAAGCGCCCCGCCTCCCATCCCGTCACGATCCAGATAAGGGCAGATGTTGCAATCGCGAGAAAGCCGCGCGCCATTGCGCGCTTGAGCCCGGTCAAATCCGGTTGCGGCCGCATGCGTGAGGTGGCGACAATGAGCGAGGGATCGGCGAGTGCTCTATGGCTTTGGGCAACCTCCCGCAATTCGGCCGCGAAGGTGCCCAGGATTGCCTTCAGTTCGGTATGCGCGGCTGCGGTCCGCTCGACTACACCGAGGGCGCGCAGTGGGGCGAGTTCACCGGTTTGCTCCAGAACATCTGCCGCACGCTCCAGTTCGGCGCGTAGCGCCGGCAGGTCCGCCTGTTCGGTGAAGGATCGGCTTTCCGATGCTTTGCGGATCATCCTGGCCACCACGATCAGATCCAGCAGCGATGCGAACATTGTGTTGAGCGGCCGCAGGCGGCGGCGGGCCCTGAACGATCCGGCGGCCGCATCCTCGGCGCCAGCCGAGATAGCGGCCAGGGCCGAAAGAAAGGCGCTTTCCCGTGCTATCAGGTCGGTCTGATGCTCCTGCAGCGCCATGCCGACCAGGCGAAGACCATTGGCCAACACATTCGCCGAGCGCGCCGACAGGCTCTGGCTCCGCGCGCGGGGCTGCAGCAGGAATCCCACGGCCAGCGATGCGCCGATCCCGATCAGGGTGTCGGCGATGCGGGCGCCGGCAAAGTTCAGCGGTGAGATTCCGGTTCCGGTCGTCAGGGTTACGACGACGCTGGCGGTCAGCCCCGCCAGCGCGGCCCCATAGGCGCGCTGATGTCGCATGGCGTTCGCCAGGCCGCAGCAGAACGCAAGCCAAAGCGCGAGGCCTGTCAGTTCAAGATACGGGTTCCCCGCAAACGCGATGGCCACCCCGGCGCCCGCGCCCAGAAGGGTTCCGACGAACTGGGCAACGCTGCGCTCCAAGAGCAGCCCGCGCGGTGGCTGGCCGATCATCCATGTCGCCATCGCGGCCCACCAAGGGTTCTCCAGGCCAAGCCCGGTGGCCACAACCATCGCGATCATCGCGGCCAGAGTCAGTCGAAGGGCGGTTGCCCGGACAAGCGGATCACGCAAAGCGCCGTTCAGGTTTTTCATCGGAGCGTTCCGAAAGGCTGTCCATCCTGTCAAGAAGACCGGACGGGAAGGTTGCCGAAACAAGCAGACCCGTCTATTTTCAGAACCGGCTGGTAAAGTAAATAGGATCTGCATGACCGCGAAGCCAGAAAACCCCTCCGGCCGTGGCCGGGGAAGGCCGCGAGACGCAGGCTTGCGCGAACGGATATTGGAAGCCGCCGAGGCCGAGTTCCTGGACGAAGGGCTGGATGGGGCGCGTATGGAACGCATCGCCCTGCGCGCGGGCACATCGAAGATGGCGCTCTATCAACACTTCGCCTCAAAGATGGTGCTGTTCCATGAGGTTCGGAACAATCTGCTGATCAGCCACTTGCCTCGGGTGGGGCAGCTTTCTCTGGATGCCGACCCCCGGGAAGTACTCGTCGAGATCGCGAGGCACTATCTCAAAGCGATCACCGCACCCGCCACGATTCAGCAGCTGCATCTGCTGTGCCAGCCGCGTGCGAAAGATGTCCGTGCTGCGGCAGCGTTCTTCGACAGCGGGCCGCAGGCTGCGGTTCTCCAGGTTGAAATGCTTCTGCGGCGGTACTGCGACCAGGATTTGTTCGCCATTCCCTCGCCGAGAATGGCCGCGGAGCAATTTCTCGCCATGGTCCGCGGAAATGAACACATGAGGGCGTTTCTGGATCTGCAACCCGGCAGGGATGCGCAGGCGCTGGACATCTATCTGGCCTCTTGCGCCGATCTGTTCGTGCGCGCTTTTCGCTCCGGCTAATGCCACATGGCCGGGGTGCGCGACAGGCGTTGCCTGCGTCCGCTCGTTCGCAGCGCAACCAAGGGTATCCGTTCAACCCCGCAGCGTTCCGGCCGCACCGAGACGTGACGCCATGAAGTCGATGAATGCTTTGATCTTCGGCGCGGTGTGGCGGCTGGAAGGCCACAGGATGCAAAAATCGCGCTGATCCTGCACATATGTGTCCAACACCAGGGTCAGCCGACCTGCCGCGATGGCATCTGACACGATGAAATCGGGCAGCAGCGCTATGCCCAGGCCCGCTTGCGCCAAACCCAACAGCGAATCCATGGTATTGGTGACGGACGATTGGGGTGGGTCTATGTTCAGCGGGCGACCGCGCGTATGCAATGGCCAGGGGGCGAGTTTGCCGGTGGTCGGATATCGATACCGCAAGCAGGCATGATCCATCAGCTCTGCCGGTCGATGTGGGGTGCCGTGGTGCGCCAGATAGGCGGGCGCTGCCACAAGCCGGTGACGATAGCCGTCCAGCCTGCGCATGGTCAGTCGGGAATCATTGAGTTCGCCGATGCGCATGACCGCATCGAAGCCCTCTTCGATGAGATTGACGATCCTGTCGCTGAAATCCAGTTCCAGTTCGATTTCGGGAAATTGCTGCTGGAACGCGATCAGATGCGGCATGAGGTAGATGCCGAGCTGCGGCAGCCCGACACGCATTTTCCCCTGCGGCTTACTCGAAGCGTGGGTCAGCTCTCTTTTCGCCTCGTCGTACTCGGCAAAGATGCGATAGCACCGATCGAGGAACTGGCCGCCTTCGGCCGTCAGCGTGATGGCACGTGTCGAGCGGTGGAACAGCCGCGCACCCAGTTCCTCCTCAAGCCTCGCCACTGCTTTTCCGACCGCTGAAGGCGATATGCCCAGCCGGTGTCCGGCTTCCGTGAAGCTGCGGGTTTCCGCCGAATGCACGAATGCCTCGAGTGCTCCGAAAGAGTTCATGGTGATCCCATTTCAGCGATTAATTCCGATATGTTCGGAACAGTGGACCATTTTTCTATAGCCGGGCGCGCGTTATATCCAGAGCGCATGACATCTAGGAAGATGATGCGTGACCGACGCGGCGCGTATCAATCGGAAGTGGGACCGCAATGACATCAACTGCTGCATGGGGCGCTCCTCCCCCCGAGCTCGCCACACATCGGGGCTATGCGCGCGTTTTCCAGCCGGGGCATCTCACGTTCGGCTTCATCGCGCCGCTCGAAAGCTATCCCGACAGCGTGGGCCCGACTTTGGAAGGTCATGCCGCCATGGCGAGAATGGTCGACGATGCCGGTTTTTCCGCGATCTGGCTGCGTGACGTGCCATTCTACGACCCGAATTTCGGTGATATCGGTCAGGTTCTCGATCCTCTGGTCTATGCGGGCTATCTGGCGGCAATCACCCGAAGGATTTCGATCGGCACCGCCGGTATCGTGCTGCCGCTACGCGATCCGCTGATCGTCGCCAAGCAGGCCGCGACGATCGATCAGTTGCTGGGCGGTCGTTTCCTGCTTGGACTGGCGACCGGTGACCGTGCGGTGGAATATCCGGCCTTCGGGATCGACTATGACACCCGCTCGGCCCGCTTCCGCGATGCGCTCGCCATGATCCGGGCCGCGACCGAGCAGGAATGGCCGGTGCATGCCTCGCATTTCTACGGCACCCTGAACGGCGGGCTCGATCTTGTGCCGAAACCGGCCGCGCCGCGCCTTCCGACCATCATCATCGGCCATGCCGGTCAGACGCTGGACTGGACCGCGCAGAATTCCGACGGGATCCTGTCCTATATCGCCAATCCGGCGCATATTCCGGCCATCATCGCGCAATGGCGCGCTGCCAGCCCGGCGACCGTGTTCAAGCCCTATGGATACGGAACGCTGTTCGATCTCGACCGTGACCCCGACATGCCGGTACAACCCGGCCGCATCCTGCGCGGCGGTCGCAACGCGCTGCGCGAGCTATGGCTGAGACAGCAGGAGATGGGCGTCTCGCATGTCGGCCTGCACTTCAAACCGCAGCGGAGACCGGCGTCGGAAGTCATCGATGAGCTTGGCACCTATCTGCTGCCTTTGTTCACCAGCCACGAGCCCGAAGACACCAGGGCAGACGCCGTCGGAGACCGCGCATGACCCTGCCACTGCACCACATGGATTTCGTCTTCCAGACAAAGCTCGGGACCTATCCGCTGACTGCGCAATGCGAGATGCTGGCCGAACTAGGCTATCAGGGTTTCACCGTTTCGGCCTGGAGCAAGGAACTGGATGCCCTGCCTTCGGTGAAGCCGCGATGGGGGCTGGATGTCGGAGCGATCTACCTGATCTACCGCCGGGGGCTCGAAGATTTCGTTGCCGGCATCTTCGAAACCATCGAAGGCTGCACACGGATCGAACTGGCGCTGCATTCCGGGGACAAGGTCACGGATGCCGACCTCAGGATGATCGAGCGGCTGCTGCCGATCTGCGAACGCCGGGGCATCGACATCGCGCTCTATCCGCATGGGCGCTACGGGATGCAGACGACCGCCGAGGCCGTCGCGCTGTGCCAGCGGTTCGATCACCCGGCCCTCGGAATCGTCTTCAATGGCTATCACTGGTATGCGATGCAGGAAGGATCGCTGGAGGCGCGCCTCGATGCGCTCTGGCCATGGTTGCGACAGGTCAATCTTGCCGGATGCCGAATGTCGCCCCTGGGCTGGGGCGGCCTTGCCACCATCGAGCCGCTTGACGAGGGAGAGATGGACAATTTCGTGCTGCTCGGCGCGCTCGACCGCCGGGGGTTCAAGGGCCGCTGCGGTGTCTTGGGCTGGGAAAGCATGGGCGGCGATGTCTATGGCAACCTGCAACGGTCGATGAGCGCATTCCGCTCGATGGAGGCACGGCTGTCCGCGCATCCGGGCTGGGCGGTCATGACCCAGCTGACGTGACAGAAAGTCGCCCGATGTCCCATTCTGTCCACGCGCTCGACTCATTCTTCTACACTTCGATGGGGGTTTATGCCTTCGAGTCGCAATGCGAAATGCTTGCCGAACTCGGTTATGACGGGATCACGGTTTCGGCCTGGGGCGGTCAACCGCTGACCGATCTCTCCCTTCTGCCATCCGTCAAGGCACGCCACGGTCTGGATGTCACCGGCCTGTATGCCGTGCTGCATGAGGGGCGCAATGACGCCCTTATTCGCCGGATCATCGAATCCGTCGATGGGGTAGAACTGATCGAGCTGGCCGTGCAGACATCCGTCAACGGCGAGGCGGCCATCCTGCGCAACATCGAGGCAGTGTTGCGGATAGCGGAGCGTCGGGATTTGCGGATCGCGCTCTATCCGCATCTGCGGCACGTCACCCAGACCACGAGCGAAGTCGTGCGCCTGTGCGAATATTTCGACCACCCCAGGCTGGGCGCGTCCTTCAACGGCTACCACTGGTACGCAAGCCAGGAAGGCAGGCTGGCAGAGCGCCTCGCTGCAATGCGGCCCTGGCTGATGCAGGTGGTGCTGTCTGGCAGCGCGCTCTCGCCTCTGGGCTGGGGTGGGGTTGCGACGATGGAGCCTGTCGATCGCGGCGAGCTCGACAATTTCGCGGTGATCGCCGCGCTCGACCGCATCGGCTACACCGGCAGCCTCGGTATCCTTGGCTGGGACTATTGCGGCGACGTTTATCCCAAGTTGGATCGTTGCCTTGCGACGATACGTGCCATCGACCGGCGCCTTCAGGCTCATCCGGGATGGGCCGATTTCGGGGCGGGACTGTAACCCCGATCCTTTAATTTGGTCGGCGGCCATATCTCGATGCCCGCAGTCCCGTCAGTCAGGAGGCGCATATGATTCCCCTTTCCGTGCTCGATCTCATGATGATCGGTGAAGACAAGACCTTCGCCGACACCCTGGCCGATGCGGCCCTGCTCGCCAGGCATGTCGAGCAACACGGCTATTGCCGCTACTGGATCGCAGAACACCACGATCTTCCGGGCATCGTGTCGTCGGCGACGACCGTGCTTGTGCAGCATCTTGCCGGTGCGACGTCCAGACTGCGTGTGGGTTCAGGTGGGATCATGCTGCCCAACCACTCGCCGCTGGTGGTGGCCGAACAGTTCGCGACGCTCGACACGATCTTTCCCGGACGGATCGATCTGGGTATCGGCCGCGCCGCAGGTGCTGCGGGACCGAGTATAAGGGCGCTGCGGGGCCTCGCCCCCGAGCGGGATTTTGAAGACGATATCCGGCAGCTGGCCGATTTTCTGCATGACAACGGCCGCCAGCCCGTGCGCGGCATTCCCGGCAATCACGAAGTGCCGATCTGGCTTCTGGGGTCAAGCATGTACAGCGCCGATCTGGCCGCCAGGCTTGGCCTCCCTTATGCCTTCGCATCGCATTTCGCGCCGCATTTCCTGATGAATGCTCTTGCGTACTATCGTGAGAACTTCAGGCCGTCTGCGGCGCTGGCCAGGCCCTATGTGATTGCGGGTGTCAATGCCTTCGCCGCTGATACCGAGGCCGAAGCAGCTTTTCTTGCGAGTTCGCATTTCCATTGGGTCAACATGCTGCACAAGGGTCGCCCGGGCCCCTTGCCGCGTCCGCAGGAAGGCTATCTCGCAACGCTCTCCGATCGGGAAAAGCAGGGCTTACAGCAGGCATTGGCCTATTCCGTTTTCGGCGACAAGACGCAGGTCGGGCAGTGGCTGTCGGACTTCATTGCCAGGACGGGTGCGGATGAACTGATCATTGACGCACGGATCCACGATCCTGCTGCCCGTTGCCGCTCCTACCAGCTTGTGGCGGAGGCCCTGTCATGAATGATGGTGAAGTCTGCGATCAAGGTCAGGGTTTGTCGATCAGGCCATTTGATCGCTTGCCCTGCATTTTGCGATAGAGCGTGGCGCGCGAAATTCCGAGGTAGCGTGCCGTCTCCATCACATTGCCCTTGTGATAGCGGAGGGCTGTTTCAATCCTTGCCGTCTCGTATTTCGAGCGTGCCAGAACATCATGAGTTTCAGAAAGCTCGATCAGCCGGGCAGGAAGATTCGCCACGGTGACTGTATTCTCTGCCAGCGCGATTGCACGACGCAGGGCGAAGTGAAGCTCCCTGAGGTTCCCTGGCCAGTGATGGCAGGACAGGATTGCCAGGGCTTCGCCGGAGATATGCGGCGCAGCCCGGCCGGCCAGTCGGGCTTCTTCGGCCAGAGCCCGCAGAATTACCTTCTCCGGCTCGGGGGTAGATCGCAGCGGGGGCAGAGTGAACGCGGCACCGTTAAGCCGATGGATTAGGTCTGGACGCAATCCCGCCAGTTCGGGCTGCAGGTTCTTTGCGGAAGATGTGATCGTGATGAGAGGGTGTTGGGCGCCTTCGAGAACCTGAACTAGGCTTCTCTGCATTGGAATAGACATCTCGTCGATCTGATCCAGAACAAGAGTACAGCTTGGTCGTGCCCTGAGCGTATCGAGTTTCAGACGGGTGATCTCATCAGCCGCTCCACCCTCTAGCATCAGAAAATCGCCAGAGACAAGGCGGGCGAGCCGGAGCGCGAGTGTCGTTTTTCCGGTTCCCGTTTCACCTGTGAGCATAAGCGGCAGTTGTCGGAGCGCGAGACCAAGAGCCTGCTGCAGTATTTCGTCTAACCGGGGATCTGAGAGCGGGGCTTCGGATTCGGGCGGTGCCGCTGGCCCGTGATCGCTGATTGCCGCAGCTGCCTGGCTCAGGGCGGCCATCCGCAAGTGCCCTGCTCCGGCCGGGGTCACTGGTTCGGACCGAACTCCATGTACAGCATCAGGCTCGACGATTTGATCGAGGCGAGCCGTCCGGAGTTCGTCTGCCGTGCGACGGAGCATCATGGGAGCGTCGTGCGTAAAATCGACGATTAGCCCGAAATCATCTAGCGCCAGCATAGAAAGCGCCGCTGCATCGGCGAAATCGCCGTCCGCCGAGAGGCTGACGAGCCGGTGGCCGGAATTGCGCCGCTGAAAGAGCTGGGTTTCGATCCTGCGCGCGGAACGGTTTACCACATCGCTCAGAAGGCGGACGGCCTGTGCGCCAATCTTGTCAAGCGAAGATATGTTGAGGACACCTGCGAGCAGGCCATGGCTGCCGAAGATCGGCGCGACGGTGCAGGTGATGCCACTCAATGCGCGATTGAAGTGTTCATCTCCAACGATGGAGAGTGGACGACGTTCCAGCAGGCAGGTCCCAATGCCATTTGTCCCTTGCATGTCCTCGACCCAGATCGAACCCGGCAGAACGCCTGCCCGTTTCAGGTCGTCCATATGATAAGGATCGCACCGGAAAAGCAGCTTGACCCCCTGAGCCGAAGCCAGAGACACGGTACAGGCATCGGGTGCCAGGCGGCGGAACAGCCGATCTATTTCCGCAGTGGCCGAGCGGATCAGCAACTCCTCCTGATCAAGCGTTTCACGGAGTTCGCCATAGCTCAGAACGTCAGCGCGGCGCGTGAAATCAGGCGAAAGCCGATGGGTTCCAAGGCACCTGCGCCAGCTACCTTCAACCATAGCCGGCAACCCTTCTGGTATTTCCGTCAAGGGCAGCGTGCGCATTCGATGAATGTCAGAAAGCATGCCCGGGCCCTCCCCTGCAACAGACATGGTCGTCATTCCGGTGGGTCTGGCCGACCGGGAATCTCATCAATCTAGGCGTTTCTCGAAAGAAAGACAGAGAAAAGCATTCTGAAGGCAAGAGCAGTTCTGCAACGGAAAGCGGCCCCCGCATCGGACGGGGGCCGCTCCATGTTTCGGATGGTGCGAATTCGCGGGGAGGAGGCCATCCGAATCCGGTCGTTTCAGGCTGAGGCATCGCGGATCATGTTGCGCGCGATCACTACCTGCTGGATCTGGGTCGTGCCCTCGTAGATGCGGAACAGGCGCACGTCGCGATAGAACCGCTCGATGCCGTATTCCTCGACATAGCCCGCTCCGCCGTGGATCTGCACTGCGCGGTCGGCCACGCGGCCCACCATCTCCGAGGCGAACATCTTGCAGCATGCAGCCTCGGTCGAGACCTTGGCCCCCGCGTCCTTGCGACGCGCGGTTTCCTCGATCATGCAGCGCGCGGCGAAGGCTTCGGTCCGGCTGTCAGCCAGCATCGCCTGGATCAGTTGCTTTTCGGCAATAGGTTCGCCGAACTGCTTGCGCTCCATCGCATAGGCCAGGCTGTCGCGGATCAGACGTTCGGCGGCGCCGACGCAGACGGCCGAGATATGAAGGCGCCCGCGGTCCAGCACCTTCATCGCGGTTTTGAAGCCCTGTCCTTCGCGCGCGGGCCCGCCGATGATCGCTGAGGCCGGAACGCGGCAGTCTTCGAGGATCACATCTGCAGTATGCGACCCCTTCTGCCCCATCTTCTTGTCGACGGCGCCGATCGACAGGCCCGGCGTACCGGCCTCGACCAGAAAGGCGGTAACGCCCGCCGAGGTTTTCGACGTCGGGTCGGTGCGCGCGAAAACGGTGAACAGCCCGGCATGCGGTGCATTGGTGATGAACCGCTTGGTCCCGTTCAAAATGAAATGGTCGCCGTCGCGGCGGGCCGAGGTGCGCAGCGAACCCGCATCAGAACCAGCTTCGGGTTCAGTCAGGGCGAAAGACGCAATCATCTCGCCACTGGCGAGCTTCGGCAGATAGGCCGCCTTCTGCTCGGGCGTGCCGTCGATGATGATCCCCTGCGAGCCGATGCCGTTGTTTGTACCGACCAGCGAGCGGAACACGGGCGAGGTCTGGCCAAGAACAAATGCGGCGGAAACCTCTTCGGACATGGTCAGGCCCAGCCCACCGAATTCCTCAGGGATGGACATGCCGAACAGGCCCATTTCACGGATTTCCGCAATGAGCCCGGACGGAATACGATCTTCTTCGGCAACCTGCGCTTCATGCGGCACAAGCCGTTCGCGCACGAACCGATCCAGCGTTTCCAGAAACTGCTTCAGGGTCTCGGGATCCAGGCTCATGGTCTGGCGTGTCCTTCTTCTTGGCGGCCGGTTGGCTGAAGCCGTCCGGTGATCGGCATTTCACGGAAGGAATATCAGACACTTGGGAACCGCGGAACTGGCGCAGATGTACCAGCGCGGGAGGGATGACCTGTCGCACAAGAGACAATTGCCGCGGGGGTGAGGACCCCTCTAGCAATGAAGGGGAATGTGGCGGCGCAGCTTTCGGTGGGGCCGGATGCGGACATTTCGGATCGCTCCCGGGTGCGGGCCGTCGGCAATGAGGAGGACCCGCGATGCTTTCCACCCAATACCCCCGGATCGAGCTTGTGATCGGCGCCGAACGCATCGGCCCCGAGGCGCGCGAGGCCCGGCCAGTGCTCAATCCGGCGACGGGCGAACAGCTGGGGATGATGCCCTCGGCCACGCCGGAGGATCTGGACCGGGTCGTCAGCGCGGCCGAAGCGGCTTTCGCCATATGGCGCGCAATGTCGGCCTATGAGCGCAGCGCGATCCTGCGGCGGTTTGCCGATCTGCTGCGCGCCAATGCCGAAGCCATCGCGACCAACCTGACGCGCGATATGGGCAAGCCGCTCTCCGAAGCGGTGATCGAGATCCGTTCGGGGGCCGATCACGTCGATTGGCACGCCGAGGAGGGGCGGCGCATTTACGGGCGCATCATTCCCGCCCGTGTCGCCGGCGTGCAGCAGCAGGTTCTGCGCGAACCGGTGGGTGTTTGCCTCGCGATCTCGCCCTGGAACTTCCCGATGAGCCAGGCGGTACGGAAGATCGCGGCGGCGCTCGCCTCGGGCTGCACGGTGATCCTGAAGGCGGCGGCCGAGACGCCGTCCTCAGTCATGGCTATGGCGGATCTTCTGCGCGAGGCTGGTCTTCCGGACGGCTGCCTCAACCTCCTCTGGGGAGATTCCAACCTGATCTCGCAGACGCTGCTGGCGCGGCCCGAGGTCAAGAAGCTCAGCTTCACCGGCTCGATTCCGGTGGGCAAGCATCTGGCGGAACTGGCCGGCCGGCACATGAAACGGCTGACGATGGAGCTCGGCGGACATGCTCCGGTGCTGGTCTTCGACGATGCCGATCCCGAGGCCGCGGCCCGCGCGCTGGCGGCGAACAAGCTGCGCAATGCCGGGCAGGTCTGCATCTCGCCGACGCGGTTTTTCGTCCAGGAGCGCGGATATGAGCGGTTCGTCGATGAACTGGTGGGGACTTTCTCTAAGGTGAAGGTCGGCAACGGACTGGAGCCGGGCGTACAGATGGGGCCCCTGTGCCATCCCGGCCGGGTCGCCGCGATGGAATCCCTTGTGGGCGATGCGGTCGAGCGTGGGGCGACTGTGGTGACCGGCGGCAGCCGGATCGGCAATGTCGGGAACTTCTACGCGCCGACCATCGTCACCACCGAGGGCGACGAGATCGCCCTGATGAATGACGAGCCCTTCGGCCCGATCGCGGTAGTGTCGCCCTTCCGTGGCATTGAGGATGGTCTGGCGCGGGCGAACCGGTTGCCGCTCGGCCTCGCCTCCTATGTCTTCACCAATTCGCTGGAGCGTGCCGAGCAATCGGCGGCCGGGTTGCAGGCGGGCATGGTGAGCGTGAATCATTTCGGCCTCGCTTTGCCGGAAACGCCCTTCGGCGGGGTCCGGGACAGCGGTTATGGCACCGAGGGCGGGTCGGAGACCTTCGATGCCTATCTCAACACCAAATTCGTTTCCATGATGACCCGGCCCGTGGCGTGAGGATCAGATGACTGTACATTGTCAGATCGCCGGCGGCGTGGCCCTCATCACCATCGACAATCCGCCCCTGAACGTCCTCGGCCAGGCAACGCGCGCCGGTCTTGAGGCGGCGATCGGGCAGGCGGTCGAGGCCGGAGTCGGCCGCATCGTCCTGACCGGTGCGGGGCGCGCCTTTGTCGCCGGGGCGGATGCGAGGGAATTCGATGGCCCGCCCCTGGCGCCGCATCTGAACGAGATCCTTGCGCGTCTTGCCGCGCTGCCGATCCCCACGGTCGCCGCGATCAACGGCACCGCGCTCGGCGGTGGTTGCGAGATCGCGCTGGCCTGCCGCTATCGCATCGCGGCGCCCTCGGCTGTGCTGGGTCTGCCCGAGGTAACGCTCGGGATCGTTCCCGGCTCGGGTGGCACACAGCGGCTGCCCAGGCTGACGGGCATCGCGGCCGCGGTCGATTTGATCGGTCAGGGGCGTAGCGTGAAGGCGGCAGAGGCGCTCGATCTGGGTATGATCGATGCGATCGCCGAGGATCCGGTCGCGGCGGCGAAGGCGCTGGACGAGGTCATGCTGCGCGGCGCCATCGTGGCGGATGTCCGCCCCGCCCCCGAGGCCGATGCGGCGGCCATCGCGGCGGCGCGCGGCTTGGTGGCCAGACGCATGCCGGGACAGACAGCGCCACTGATCGCAATCGGCCTGGTCGAGGCTGCGGCAGAGCGTCCCCTGGAGGCCAATCTGGCGGCCGAGCGGAAAGCGTTTCTGGACTTGCGCGGCGCGGACCAGTCGCGCGCGCTGCGGCACATCTTCTTTGCCGAACGCTCGGCGCTTTCGGCGGGCAAGGCCTTCCCCGTGCCGGCCGGCGCTATCGAGACCGCCATCGTTGTGGGCGGCGGCAACATGGGCGCCGCGATCGCCTATGCGCTTGCGGGCAGCGGCATCCAGGTCACGGTGGTCGAGACTGATGCCGTCGGCCAGGCGAGGGCGCAGGCGAATGTCGACGGGCTGGTGCAGCAGGGGGTGAAGCGCAGCGTGCTATCGGCCGATGCGGCGTCGCGGATCGGTGCGCGGCTGACTTGCGTGGCGGGGTTCGATGCCCTGCCGCAGGTGGATCTGGCGATCGAGGCCGCCTTCGAGGATATGGAGGTCAAGCGGGGCATCTTCGCCCGCTTGCAGGCCAGCCAGCCTGACACGACGATCCTCGCCACCAACACCTCCTATCTCGATGTGAACCGGTTGGCCGACGGCATTCGCGATCCGGGCCGCTTCCTCGGGCTGCACTTCTTCAGCCCGGCGCATATCATGAAGCTGCTGGAGATCGTGCGCGGCGAGCGGACCTCGGCGGAAACGCTCGGGGCGGCGTTCGCGCTGGCGAAACGGCTGGGCAAGATGCCGGTGCTGGCGGGCGTCTGCGACGGTTTCATCGGCAATCGCATCCTGACCCGCTACCGCCAGGTCGCCGACATCCTGCTGATCGAGGGCGCTTTGCCCGGGCAGGTGGATGCTGCGATGCGCGATTTCGGCATGGCCATGGGTCCCTATGCCGCGCAGGACATGTCGGGGCTCGACATCGCCTATGCCAACCGCAAGCGCCAGAACCTCAAGGGCCGTACGGATATCCGCTATGTCCCTGTCGCCGACACGCTGGTCGAGGATATGAAGCGTCTCGGCCGCAAGACTGGCGCGGGCTGGTACGACTACGACGACAAGGGCACGCCGGTGCCTTCGGCGGCGGTGGAAAAGGTCATTCTCGATGCTTCGGCAGGCACTGGTGTCACGCGCCGGAGCTTCGTGCCCGAGGAAATCTCGGGCAGGATACTGCTGGCGATGATCGCCGAAGCGACGGACATCCTTGATGAAGGCATCGCCGCGCGCCCGCGCGATATCGATATCGTGCTGGTGCATGGCTATGGCTTCCCGCGCTGGCGCGGCGGCCTGCTGCACTATGCCGACACGTTGGGCACCGTTGCGATCCTGCGCCGGATCGAGGAACTGGCCGCCGCTGATCCGCTCATCTGGCGTGTGCCGCCTCTGCTGCGCCGCCTCGCCGACACCGGGACGGCCTTTGCCGACCTTAACGACTGAACCGACAGGAAACGACCATGAGCGATGTGTTCATCTGCGACTATGTGCGGACCCCGATCGGGCGTCACGGCGGCGCGCTGGCGGCGTTGCGAACGGACGATCTCGCGGCCGTGCCGCTGACGGCCTTGCTGGCACGCCAACCCCAGCTCGATCCGGCCGCCATCGAGGAGGTATGGCTGGGTTGCGCCAACCAGGCCGGTGAGGACAACCGCAACATCGCGCGCATGGCGCTTTTGCTGGCGGGCATGCCTGATTCCGTGCCGGGGGTCACGCTGAACCGGCTCTGTGCCTCGGGGCTGGAGGCGGTGCTGACGGCGGCGCGGGCGATCCGCGCGGGCGAGATGGACATGGCCATTGCGGGCGGCGTCGAGAGCATGAGCCGCGCGCCCTTCGTGATGCTGAAGGCGGAAAGCGCGTATTCCCGGACTGTCGCGATGGAGGATACCACCATCGGCTGGCGCTTCGTCAATCCGAAGATGCGGGCGCAATACGGCGTCGATCCTATGCCGGGAACCGCCGAGAATGTCGCGACAGATTTCGCGATTTCGCGTGCTGATCAGGATGCCTGCGCGCTGGCTTCGCAGCAAAAGACCGGGGTCGCGATGGCCAGTGGGTTCTTCGCGCGCGAAATCGTGCCGGTGAGCGTTCCGGTCGGCCGGGGCAAAACGGTCGAGGTGACGCAGGACGAACATCCCCGCCCTCAGACGACAGCCGGGGATCTGGCGCGGCTGAAGCCGGTGGTGCGCGCCGATGGCTCTGTCACTGCAGGCAATTCCTCGGGCGTGAACGATGGTGCCGCCGCGCTGCTGCTGGCGTCGGAGTCGGCGGTGAAACGCCACGGGTTTCGCCCCCTGGCCCGCGTCGCCGGTGGTGCGGCGGCGGGGGTTGCGCCCCGGATTATGGGCTACGGCCCGGTCCCGGCGGTGCGCAAGTTGATGGAGCGGGCAGGGCTCGGTACGGCGGATATCGACCTCTTCGAGGTGAACGAGGCCTTCGCCTCGCAGGTTCTGGCCTGTCTGCGCGGTCTGCGCATCGCCGACGACGATCCGAGGGTGAACCCGCATGGCGGGGCCATCGCGCTCGGCCATCCCCTGGGCATGTCGGGAGCCCGGATCGCGGGCAGCGCAGCGCTGGATCTGCACGGTACGGATGCCCGCCGGGCGATCGTGTCGATGTGCGTGGGCGTGGGGCAGGGTGTCGCCCTGCTGCTTGAGCGTCCGTGACGGGCCGGCACCCCCGGTTGAAGGTGCAGACTGTCTGGAGCGTCTGGCCGTCGGTGGGCACTACATGATGAACGCCGGCACAAGGGCGTCTCACCACCGCTGGGGGCCGGATCGTGCCGGCGCGCGATCCGGCCCCGCTTTCCTCAACTCATAGAGCGTTCCAGGCAATCGCTACGGCTGGAGGTCGATCAGGATCTTCAGATGGCTGCCCGCAGGATCGAGCAGCACGTCGAAGCCTTCCCTGATCGCGCTGTCGAGCGTAACCGTCCGGGTCACCACCTTATGTGCCGGGATCTGTCCCGAAGCGAGAAGACGCATCACGCGCGGCCAGATCTGGCTCGGGTAGGCCCAGGACCCGCGGATGTCGATGTCCTTGTAGACCACGTTGAACCAGTTCACTGGAGCCTCGCCGGAATGCAGGCCGATTTGCACCACGACGCCTTGCTTGCGGACCCCATCGACGCAGGCCTGCAAGGCAAAGGTGTTACCGACGCATTCCAGAGCCACATCGACACCGACATTTCCTTCGGTCGCGGCGCGGACGACTTCACCGACATTCTGTTTCTTCGGATCGATGGTCACGACGTCCGGCAGAATGCTCCTGGCGATTTCCAGGCGCGTCGGGTTCGGGTCGGACACGAAGAGCTGCACCGCCCCGGCCGCGCGCGCGGCCAGCAGCGTCAGAAGGCCGATCGGACCCGCACCGGTCACCAGGACCGAGTCGCCCGCTTTCACACCGCCCCGCTCGCAGCCATAAACGGCGACGGCGGTCGGCTCGACCAAGGCCGCATCCGAATCCGACAAGGTCTCGGGCACCTTATAGACATTATAGCCTTTCAACAGGCATGCCTCGGCCATTCCACCGCCAACCCAGCTGAGCCCGGCCAGCGCCATCGTGTCCGAGAGGTTGAAGGCGCCACGGTCGATGTAATAGTCGCCGCTGCGCGGGGTGATGAACGGCTGAACCGACACCCGGTCGCCGACGGCGACATGCGTCACATCGCGGCCGGTCTTCATGACCACGCCGCCGAATTCGTGGCCCAGCACCTGCGGGCCGGACACCCCGGTCACGGGATGCGGCTCCTTCGGCACGAAGATCGGCCCGTAGGCATATTCATGCAGGTCGGTGCCGCAGATGCCGACATAGCGATTGCGGATGACCACCTCGTCCGGCGCCGGGTCTGCCGGCTCCGGAATGGTCTCGACGCGCAGGTCTTTGGCTGCGTGGAAACGCAGTGCTTTCATGGGGTTTCCTCCTCCCTCGTGCCACCTGACGGAGGCGTCAGGCGGACTGCTCTGGCGGACCCACCGAACTCGGACTTTGGAAGAGCGCGGGTGTGCCGAGGGCAGCAGGAACAGAAAATAATTGGTCGCCGTGTGCGGTGACAACTGTCTCTCATGAGACATCGGGCACGCCCGGACTGGCGCAATTGGACCAGTATACAGACGCTAACCAATTGATATTCATAGGGGGAATAGCTGGAGGATGCTGGTCGGAAGCATTGCCTGACGGGCAGTTGCCCGAAGCGCCGGAGGGGAGGCTGGAGATGAAGATGAACGATGTGAGTGTGGACCAGGCCCTGAAAGATCGCTTTCGGGCCAGCATGCGCCTTGCCGCGGCGAGCATTTCTCTGGTGACCGCCCGCGATGGGTCGGGCAACCGGCACGGAATGGCGGTGACCAGCGCCACCTCTTTGTCCATGGATCCGCTGTCGATGATGGTCGCCGTCAATCGTTCGGCGTCGATTCATCCGGTGATCGCGGCCGGCGGCACGTTCTGTCTGAACCTGATGGCCGAGGACCACGGCGCAATCCTCGAGCGCTTTTCGCGCAGCGACATGCGCGAGATGCGTTTCGCGACCGACGACTGGTCTGCGGGGCTGCACGGGCTTCCGGTCCTGCGCGGCGCCTTGGCCTCGCATCTGTGCACCGTTGTCGCCGCGCATGAGTTCGGCACTCACACGGTTTTCTTCGGCCAGGTCGACGATGTCGTTCTGCCCGGGGACGACGGGCAGGCGGCGGCGCCGCTCGTATGGCTGAATGGCGGGCGGGTCTCCATCCACCCCCATGTGGCCTGAAACTTTCAACATCGCCCGACAGGGCGTCGAACAAACCTGAGGGAGGAATACCTTGGAAATCGGACTGTTCCACATGCCGCTGCATCCGGCCACTCGTGCGCTTTCGGATGTCGTGAAGGAAAACACCCAGAAGATCATCTACGCCGATGAACTCGGCTTCGCCGAGGCCTGGGTGGGCGAGCACATGTCGGCGACGACCGAGCCGATCACCTCGCCGCTGGTCTTCCTTGCCTCGCTTTTGCCGCAGACGAAGAACATCAAGCTTTGCTCCGGTGTGGTCTGCCTTCCGAACCGCCACCCCGCCATCGTGGCTGCCGAGGTCGCGCTCTTCGATCATATGGCCGAAGGTCGCTTCGTGTTCGGTGTCGGCCCGGGCGGTCTTGCTTCCGACATGGAACTGTTCGGGAACCTTGACGCCGGCATCCGCAACGAACGCATGGCCGAGTCGATGCAGATGATCCTGAAGATCTGGTCGCAGGACCCGCCCTATGACATTCAGGGCAAGCACTGGCAGATAAAGATCACCGAGAACATCATCCCCGAACTCGGCGTCGGCTTTATGCAGAAGCCCTATACCAAGCCGCATCCGCCGATCGCAATGACTTCAATGTCGCCCGGCAGCAGCTCGATTTCCTTTGCAGTCAAAAAGGGTTACAGGCCGGTTTCGGCGAATTTCGCCCCGGAAAGCACGATCATCAGCCACTGGGCGAAATATGTTGAGGGCTGTGAAGCGATCGGGCGGGAACCCACGGGTGATGACTGGACCATCGCGCGCAACGTGCTGATCGCCGAAAGCGACGCGCAGGCCGAGGACTGGCTGATGGATCCCAAGGGCTCCAACTTCTACTACTTTGACTATCTCTTCGAAGTGCTGAAGCGCGCCGACTACATCTCGGTGATCAAACCAGATCCCGACATGAAGGACGAGGATGTGACGGTCGAGGATATTGTTCGGGCCTCGGTCATATTCGGTTCGCCGAGGACCGTGGCCGAAAAGATCCGCAGTCTGCGCGAGCGTTCCGGCCCCTTCGGCACGCTGTTGATGGCGGCAATGGACGGTAGCGGGGAAAATCTTGAACGCGAGCGCCTGACGATGCGCCTTCTGGCCCAGGAGGTTCTGCCATTGGTGAATGCATCCTGACCGCAGAGGACCTGCAAGCCGGAGGAAATGATCGTGACTATTGATTGCAGGATCGAACCCGCCACCGAGGCGCTCGCCGTCCATGCGGTTCCACACGAAGCGGACCCGGTGAATCAGGCTATCGAAATAGTCTCGGTGGGTGGGATGGTCATCGTTGTCGACAACGATGACCGCGAGAACGAAGGCGATTTGATCGCTTCCGCTCAAAGCATTACACCGGAGATGGTCGCCTTCATGGTCAACCATACGACCGGAATTCTTTGCGCGGCTATGGATGATGAGCGGGCGGATGCGCTTGATCTGCCCCCGATGGTTGCGCGGAACAACGATCCACAGGCAACGGCTTTCACCGTAACCTGTGATGCTGTCGGCTGCGGGACGGGTGTCTCGGCCAGTGACCGAACGGTGTCGTTCCGCGCGCTGTCGGCGGCTACACCTCAACCAGGAATGCTGCGTCGGCCCGGGCACATCTTTCCCCTGCGTGCGCGTAGGGGAGGTGTCCTGACGCGCGAAGGGCATACCGAGGCCGCTTGGGATCTTGTCCGGCTTGCCGGTCATGTGCCGGTCGGAGTGCTCGGCGAACTTGTCAATCCGGATGGCACTATGATGCGCGGTGAACAGATCGCTGCCTTTGCCCGTCGCTTTGGGCTCAAGACCATCTCTGTCGCGCAAATGATCGAGTGGCGCAGGGCGCGCGGCGATATCTGACCCTTACTTTGTTCGCCCCCGTTTGTCCTGATGGGGGCGGCGATCTTTCACTGAAGCCCGCTGGAGCGAACATGAACACATTGCCTTCGGGCTGCCTGAGCGGCACGGTCGTCGTAGATGCCTCGCGGGTGCTCGCCGGGCCGTTCGCCGGCCAGCTTTTGGGCGACTATGGTGCAGAGGTCACCAAGGTCGAGGCCTTTGATGGGGACGATACCCGACGTTTTGGGCCCCCCTTCGTCGACGGTGTCGCGCCCTACTTTCTCGGCCTCAATCGCAACAAGCAGGACCTGGCCGTCGATCTTTCGACCAGTGCCGGAATGGAGCTGCTGTTCGAGATGCTCGAGCAGGCGGATGTGTTCATCGAGAATTTCAAGCTCGGCACCTGGGCGAAATGGGGGATCGGCGATCTGACCGAGATCACCCGGCGCTTTCCGCGGCTGATCCATTGCCGGGTGTCGGGCTTCGGCGATACTGGCGAATATGGCGGGCTTCCGGGCTACGACGCGGCGATCCAGGCGATGTCGGGCTTGATGGCGATCAACGGCGACCCGGCGGACGACGCCTGTCGCATCGGCGTTCCGGTCGTCGACACCTGCACCGGTATGTATGGCGCGATGGGCATCCTGATGGCCCTGCTGGAGCGCAATCGCTCCGGCAAGGGGCAGATGGTCGAGGTCACGCTCTACGACACGGCCATCGCGATGCTGCATCCGCATGTCGCCAATGTCCTGAATGGCGGCAAGGCCATCCGCACCGGCAACGGGCATCCGAACATCGTTCCTTACGACCTGTTTCCGACCGGCACGGTCAAGCTGTTCGTTGCCATCGGCAACGACCGCCAGTTCCGCACCTTCTGCCGCGAACTCGGCGACGAGGCCCTGGGCACCGACCCGCTCTACCGCACCAATGGCGACCGGGTGGTGAATCGCAAGAGCCTGCGCGCGCGGATCGAGCCTCTGCTGACGCAACATGACGGTCTGGCGCTCTTCGAGCGGCTGATGGAGCTTGGCGTTCCCTGTGCGCCGGTCCTGTCGGTCGAGCAGGCGCTGGCGCTCGACCACACCCGCAGCCGCGAAATGACGGTCGAATACGAGGACTATCGCGGACCGGGTCTTGCGGTGAAACTCAAGCGGACGCCCGGCTCGGTCAGGCTGGTCCCGCCGACGATCGGCCAGCACAGTCGCGAGGTTCTTGGCCGGTTTGGCTTTGATGACATGAAAATCGCCGACCTGTTCGGGGAGGGTGTGGTCAGATGAGCATGGGATTTCCTATGAACCGAGTTGGACGGATTTCAGCCCCGGTGTTCCGCCGGGAGGTCCGATCTGTGGCCAGTCTCATTTGAGACAGTCATTCCGTCTGCTTTGTCTCGCCTGAGCCATATACCAATCTTCATTTCCCAATGTAGCATTTGCCGACCTTCTGTCTGAGGAGCCAGAGGGCCAGGGGAGATGAAGAAAGACGGATAATCCATGATCGGGACAGGCAGAAGGCATTTCAGCCTACCCTGACCCGAGAACATGACCGATCTGAATTCATATTCCAGCGATTGCTTTGGGAGGAGCAGGATGTGGGAGCAAGTGAATAGTGCGGATCTTTGCGGAACGGATGCTTCGCTTCAGGAAGTTTACCGGCTGCGTGCCGCCAGAAGCCAGAAAGTAGCAGCCCCGCTGTCAGGTATTGTCGCTGACTCGTGGAAACGTTGCCTTTCAGACTACAATCTCGACCCTGATCGTGTGCCGCGCGCGGCTGTGCTTACCCACTCCGAGATGCGCGAGCTTGCGGATCGACATCACGAGATGATCGGCATTGCGGAACCGGAGGTCGAACGGCTGTTCACGAGACTGGTCGACAGCGAATATCTCGTATCCTTTGCGTCGCCCGAGGCTGTCATGATGCTGTTCCGGTGTGATTACCCGTTCATGGACAATATGTCGGGCTTCGGCGTTCAGCCGGGATCGGTCTGGGTCGAGGAGCGCCAGGGTACGAACGGTGTCGGGACCTGCCTTCGCACGGGTCGTTCAATCGCGATAGCGGGGGGTGAGCATTATGGGAGTTCAACCCGGGCGCTGACGTGCATGACGGCGCCGGTATTTGGGCGAGATGGCGCTATTGAAGGCGCGATCAACGTTACCACTGCCTCGGGTAGTGATATGCGGGCGAACCACGTTGTACGCGATATTGTTGAGCGTGCGGCACTGCGCATCGAGAACCGTCAGTTCCTTCGGCAACATCGGACGAGCCGCCTGCTGCGGATCGCGGTGGACGTTGTCGATGCGGAACTTGCCGAAGCGGGCCATGTCGCACTGGATGAGAAGGGCTGCATACGTGCGGGCACTTCTAACCTGCAGGCTTTGGTCGGTGTTTCCCTCGCAGAGGTTCTCGGGCGAAGGGTGGAAGAGGCGTTCGATCTCGGCTCTGATCTGGACATGATCCGTCCCGACGAGACTATTCGGATGCATGCCTACGGGCGTTGTCTGCAGGCATTGGTGCGTGAGCCCGTGTCAGATGCGCCTCGCTGGATGGCCCGCCCCGGCGGTCGCAACCCTGCACAAAGCGAAGCCATTTCAAAGGTGCAAATGGTCGATGAGGTTTCAGAGCCCCGTTTGTCGCGTATGGGACCGGTTTCTGAAATCGCTCTGGAGCGTGGGCAACGCCTTCTTCAATCTGGGCTGCCACTGATCGTGGTGGGAGAGACCGGCACAGGTAAATCGGCCTATGCCAGGGCAGTCGCTACCCGCTGTCTGGCGCGGGAGGGCGAGATGATCTTTGTGGACTGCGCGGCGATGGCTGGTGATGAGGCCGGTCGTGCAATCCGATCCATCAGTCAAACCCGCGGCAGTGCCTGCCTGATCCTGGATCGGATCGATGAGCTCGACGACGCGGGGCAAATCGCACTTCTCGGGATGCTGGAAAGAGATCGCAGCGCAGGGGCAAACGGGATCTCCGTTGTCGCCAATACCAATCTTTCGTTGGAACAGATGCAGAAGGACGGACGGCCGCGTGCAAGCCTGCTTCATCGGCTCAAGGGTGGCTCGATCGTTCTGCCGCCGCTTCGTGCGATCGCCGACCTTGAAGGCATGATCCTCGAGATGTTGGAAGTCGAAGCACAGATACTGGGCAAAGCGAACATTCGGCTTGGTGACGAGGCGCGCGTTGTTCTGCTCAACTATCACTGGCCCGGGAACGCGCGGGAGCTACAGCATGCACTTCGACATGCAGCGGTTCTATGCGATGATCGCTTTATCCAGCTCGATCATCTGCCTGACGACATCGTGGCTGAGATTGCGGACACTGATCTGACTGCAAGATCCAAGTCAGAGGCTTCCCGTATCCAGGCCGCGCTGCGTCACAATAACGGCAATGTGTCGTTGACGGCGCGCTATCTCGGCGTGTCTCGCGCAACGCTCTATCGAAAGATCAACATCGGCAAGGTTCGCGTCGAGGCGTCATAGCTCGCGCGCGCCACTGCGGGTCGATGTCCCGCTTACACCGCTGGCCGGCGGAATGGCCAGACGGCCCGTCGGTCGGCGTTGCCGTGTTACAAAAGCCAACAATGGAGGAAATTTCTTGGCAGATTCTCAGTTTTCCCTGAGTGGACGTGTCGCCCTTGTCACGGGTGGAGGCCGCGGGATCGGCGCAGGTATCGCGAAGGCATTGGCCGAGGCGGGCGCTGACGTTCTGATCGCCGACTACAATGTCGCTCTCGCCGAGGAGGGTGCCGCTGCCGTAGAGTCCTTAGGACGCAAGAGCGAGGCAATTGTTGTCGACGTCCGTAAGCCCGAAAGCGTTCAGGCGATGATCGACAGTATTGAGAAAACCTGGGGCCAGCTCGATATCGCGGTAAACAATGCAGGTGTCGTCAGCCTGGGCGGTATCGAGGACCTGACTGTTGAGCAATGGGACGACCTGATTGACGTCAACCTGCGCGGGGTCTTCCTTTGTTGCCAGGCGGAGATCAGACTGATGCGCAAGGCGCGCTTCGGACGGATTATCAATACATCATCGATCGCGGGCAAGGTCGGGTTCCCGAACCTTTCGCATTACAGCGCGTCCAAATTCGGCGTGATCGGCTTCACCAACGCGATCGCAAAGGAGGTCGCGAAGGAGGGCATCACCGTCAATGCGCTGTGCCCGGGGATCGTCGCTACCGGCATGTGGCGTGGCGAGACGGGGCTGTCCGGGCTCTGGGCTCTGCCTGGGGAAACCGAAGAGCAGTCTTGGGCGCGCCATCAGCAATCCTTCCTGCCGCAGGGTGAGGCGCAGACACCGGAGGATATGGGTCAGATGGTTGTCTATATGGCTTGCGCGCCGCACCTGACTGGGCAAGCTTTGGCCGTTGATGGTGGTTTCTCGCTGGGCTGATGACTGCGGAGAGGGGTTCTCGGGAAGGCGCGGGGCTGGGCGCGGCGGCCCCGACTGCCGCTCCGGGCGGGTGCCGAATTCCATGAGCAATCTGCTAACCTGTTGACGTGCGACTGAGTTTCGGGCGAGCGAATTGCCCCTGAAAACGCATCGTCATGTGTCTGCGTGATCGAGACACGTTGCGCACTCAACAGAGCTCGCCTGCATGAGCGCGGTTCCCTTGCCGCCTTCCCTCAAGGTGAATTCTTCGCGGCCAATTTCTGTGGGGCGCACGGACCCGTCTCAATTGAGGCGTGGCCGAAGTCCCGACCATGTTTCATATGGGATGAGACGCAGTATCGAGAATGATTTAGGATCGGGCCAGTAAGCCCGAACCCAGAGCCGGGTCGGCAATCCTGCGAGCTGTTTCTTTGGCGTCGTCTCTCTTGCCGACATTTCGGGATGAAGGGATATCCCGCCCGAGACACAGTGCGAGCAACGTCTGCTCCAGGCTGAGTGGAGTGGCGGACCTCCCGCTCATCACCGGCAACGCGAGCGAAATACCGATGGCGCCCACCATCATCACGAGCAGCGTTTCTGGATCTACGCCGGGCATCATCCCGGCTTCTGTGGCTTCGACCAGGAGAGGCAGAAACATCTCGCGGTGAGGTTGCCACAGTCGCAAGACAATGTAGTCGCGCCGCTCGCCGGGTCTGGATACCTCATCGGAGAAGAACCTCGGAAGCTCCGGGATACCGGTGTGGAAGCGCACAAAATGACGCAAGGCGATCGCAAGGCGCAGATGAACAGGGCGACCGTCCGGAGAGAATGATGCAGCCTCCGTCTGGGCGTGGGCCATCTGGTCTGCGAGATGGTCGATCACTGCCTTCCAAAGTTCGAACTTCGAGCCGTACAAACGCGCGACGATGGCGACATCAACTCCAGCACCTGCAGCAATTGCACGCAAGCTTGTGCCATCGTATCCGTCCTGGGCAAAGCAAGAGAGCGCTACGCGCATCACATGGGCCTTGTCCAGTTCGGCCCCACGCCTGGGTCGACCCCTGCCTCTGCCAGTTTCGGCTCGGTCCATCACATTTTCCCACTGGTTTTCCAGACGCCTTAGCCTTGACTAAACTGCGAGCGCGGAATAATCAACAAGTGTTGTTTTTTGGAGTAGCGCCTCTTGCGAACCTTCCTCCTCGAAGTTTGGAATGGTTTCTCGGGGGCACCGATTCATTCCGCTGAGATTGCCGCAGCCGATGAGCCTGAACTTCATCGGCACATAAGCGAACAGATCGGTGCTATATTTGGTAGCACGGACGCGTTTGTTGATCTTCAGCCACATCGAGGCACATTTGCCATCGGGGCAGGCTTCTGGTCACGCAAGGGAGCGTATCGTTTGACGCCACTTGAGAACGGCGAGGCATGAAGGCAGGCCGCCACGATTAGCAAGAGTGACATCCGCCGCCTGTGTGGGTCGCCATGTAGCTTCTGGGCAGGTTGGAGGCAGGGTGAGGTCAGAAGCGAGAGACAAGACGTTGGCCAGAACTCACAACTTTTTGCACTCGGCAGCATCAGAAATTCGACGCGGCGCAATCGAGACAAGATCCTTCCTTCTGCTTTGACAAGGTGTTCGAGCGCCTTCCTCCTCAACCGACCAGGAAATCGCTTCTTCACATGTTGGGATAGTTCGGCCCGTCGCCGCCCTGCGGGGTCGTCCAGTTGATGTTCTGCGCCGGATCCTTGATGTCGCAGGTCTTGCAGTGGACGCAGTTCTGGAAGTTGATCTGGAATCGCGGCCCGTCGGGCCCCTCCAGCACCTCATAGACCCCGGCCGGGCAGTAGCGCTGCGCGGGTTCGGCGTGTTTGGGCAGCGTATAGGCGATGGGAACCGCCGGATCCTTCAGCTTCAGATGGCAGGGCTGGCTCTCCTCGTGGTTGGTGAAGGAGAAGCTCACATTCGTCAGCCTGTCGAAGGAGAGCACGCCATCGGGGCGCGGATAGGTGATCGGCGCGTAATCCTTGGCCTCGCCGGTGGCCTGCGCATCGTTCTTGCCGTGCTTCCAGGTGCCGAACGGGTTCCAGCCGGTGAGGTTCGCCACCCACATGTCGAGCCCGCCGAGCGCCACGCCGGGCAGCCCGAGCCGCGACCAGAGCGGCTTCACGTTGCGCACCTTCTTCAGATCCGCGGCGATCGGCCCCGAGCGCAGATCGGCCTCATACGCCACCAGCTCGTCACCCTCGCGCCCGGCGGCGATCGCGGCCTGGGCGGCCTCGGCCGCGGCCTTGCCGGACAGCATGGCGTTATGGTTGCCCTTGATGCGCGGCACGTTCACGAGGCCCGCCGAACAGCCCAGGATCGCCACGCCCGGCGCGGTGAGCTTCGGGATCGACTGCCAGCCGCCCTCGGAAATCGCCCGCGCGCCGTAAGCCACCCGCTTGCCGCCCTTCAGAAGCTCCGCCACCAGCGGATGGTGCTTGAAGCGCTGGAATTCCATGTAGGGGTAGAGGTAAGGGTTCTTGTAGTTCAGGTGCACGACGAAGCCGATCAGGACCTGGTTGTCCTCGAAATGGTAGATGAAGCTGCCGCCGCCGGCGTTCGACCCGAGCGGCCAGCCCATCGTATGGGTGACCGTGCCTTCGCGGTGCTTGGCCGGGTCGATCTGCCAGATCTCCTTCATGCCAAGGCCGAATTTCTGCGGCTCATGGCCTTTGGACAGGTCGAATTTCGCCATCACCTCCTTGGTGAGGCTGCCGCGCACGCCCTCGGCCAACAGGACGTATTTGCCGCGCAGCTCCATCCCCGGCTCGTAGCTCGCGCCGATGGAACCGTCGGCCTCGCGGCCGAACTCGCCCGCGATGACGCCGGCCACCCGGTCGCCTTCCCAGACGATCTGCGAGCAGGACATGCCGGGGAAGATCTCGACCCCGAGCTCCTCGGCCTGGGCCGCCATCCAGCGGCAGACATTGCCCATCGAGACGATGTAATTGCCGTGGTTGTTCATCAGCGGCGGCATCGGCCAGTTGGGCAGGCGCAGCTTGCCCGCGGCGCCGAGAAGATAGAAATTATCCTCGCGCACCGGTACCTTGATGGGCGCGCCGCGCTCCTTCCAGTCGGGGATCAGGGCATCGAGCCCCGAAGGATCGAGCACCGCGCCCGACAGGATATGCGCGCCGATCTCGGAGCCCTTCTCGAGCACCACGACCGAAAGATCCGCATCGAGTTGCTTGAGTCGGATCGCCGCCGAGAGCCCGGCCGGCCCCCCGCCCACGATCACGACGTCGTAGTCCATTGACTCGCGATCAGTCTCCGAGGTCATGGTCTTTGTTCCTGTCACGCGTGCTCCCGCTGTTTCGGAGCGGTACAGATTGCTGGCCCGGACTTTTTCAGAGCTTTTCGGTTAGATCGGGCAGGACGGCAAAGAGATCGCCCACCAGGCCGTAATCGGCGACCTGGAAGATCGGGGCCTCCTCGTCCTTGTTGATTGCGACGATGACCTTCGAATCCTTCATCCCCGCCAGATGCTGGATCGCGCCCGAGATCCCGGCGGCGACGTAGAGGTCCGGCGCCACCACCTTGCCGGTCTGGCCCACCTGCCAGTCGTTCGGCGCATAGCCAGAATCCACCGCCGCGCGGGAGGCGCCCACCGCGGCACCGAGTTTGTCGGCCAGCGCCTCGATGATCCGGAAATTCTTCTCCGAGCCCACGCCGCGCCCGCCCGAGACCACGATCTTCGCAGAGGTCAGCTCCGGCCGGTCCGAGGTCGCCACCCTGTCCTCGACCCAGGCTGAGACGGCGGGATCTACCGCCGCCGCTACCGCCTCTACCGGTGCAGAGCCGCCCGCAGCCGCGGGCGGGAAGCTCGCCGTGCGCACCGTCAGCACCTTCACCAGATCGGCGGAGCGCACAGTCTGGATCGCGTTGCCGGCATAGACCGGCCGCCGGAACGTGTCCGGCGCCACCACCCCGGTTACATCCGAGATCACCATCACGTCGAGCAGCGCCGCCACCCGCGGTAGCACGTTCTTGGCCGAGGCCGTCGAGGGCGCCACGATATGCTCGAAGCCCCCCGCGAGACCGACTACCAACGCGGACAGCGGCTCGGCCAGACCGTGACCGAGGCTCGCGGAATCGGCCGCCAGAACCTTCGCTACGCCCGAAAGCCCCGCTGCCGCCTGCGCCGCGCCCGCGATGCCCGCGCCCGCGACCAGAACCGTCACCGGGCCGAGCGCGGTGGCCACCGACAGCGCCTTCGCCGTCGCATCCAACGCCAGATCGGGCCCCGTCACCTCGGCCAGAAGAAGAACCGCCATCTCAGAGAACCCCCGCCTCGTTCTTCAGCTTCGCGATCAGCTCGTCCACCGAACCGACCTTCACCCCGGCCTTGCGGCCCGCAGGCTCCTCAGTCGCCACCACCGTCAGCCGCGGTGCCACGTCGACGCCGTAATCGGCCGCCGTCTTCTCCTCCAGGGGCTTCTTCTTCGCCTTCATGATGTTCGGCAGCGACGCGTAGCGCGGCTCGTTCAGCCGCAGGTCGGCCGTGATGACTGCCGGCAGCGTGACCTTCACCGTCTGCAGCCCGCCGTCGATCTCCCGCGTCACCACCGCCTGGCCACCCTCGATCGCGACCGCCGAGGCGAAGGTCGCCTGGCCCCAGCCCAGAAGCGCTGCCAGCATCTGGCCCGTCGCGTTCATGTCGTTGTCGATTGCCTGCTTGCCGGCGATCACCAATCCGGGCGCCTCCGCCGCAACTACCGCAGCCAGAAGCTTCGCCACCGCCAGAGGCTCGATATCCATCGCTGCATCCTCGGCGGCGGTAATCAGGATCGCACGGTCCGCTCCCATCGCCAAGGCCGTCCGCAGCGTCTCCGCCGCCTGCTTCACGCCAACTGAGACCACCACAATCTCCGAGGCCACGCCCTTCTCCTTCAGACGGATTGCCTCCTCGACGGCGATTTCGTCGAATGGATTCATCGACATTTTTACATTGTCAAGATCAACCCCTGACCCATCACCGCGAACCCGAACCTTCACATTGTAGTCAATCACCCGTTTCACAGGCACCAGTAATTTCATGATCTCAATTCCTCTGAAAGCTGCCAGATCCAAGCCGATATCCTGTCGCGCAAAGCGACGTGACCTCCGGTCGGAGATCACGGTTACCGGGCAGTCGAATGTCGGCGTGATGGAGGACCGCACGATTTAATTGCAATGGCTTTACGAATCCCCATGCCGCAACCAACCCGAAGGCGCTTCAGACAAAATTTGATCCATGAGCGATATGGAGCAATCCTTCATCAGACACGCTCTCTATTTGGTGAATCCGTCAAATGGCAAAAGATATACTGCGCCGAACTCATCCAGTATTTCCCGGGCAGCGACGTTTGGGGAACCATAGACCGTAAAGCTTTCGACTGTCGCCAAATTCGTAAAGTCCTCGGCGAACTGCGAGAAGACCTTCGTCACATGATCGATGACAGCCTGGGAGTCCTTGTAGTGCTCAAGGATATGAACTGAGCTCAAATCATCGCTTATCATGTATTCGTAGGCGAGCGAGCCTTCTTCCCGCAATGTCGCCTTAACGAGTGGAGCAACGACTTTCTGGAAGTCGTGGTAGGTGTCGGGTTCAATTCTGAAAACGCACACCCAATAGACATCTTGCTTCATGTGTTGTTCCTCAGGGCTATGGTACCAGAGCAATTCCGGCGTATCAGAGCATACTGCGGCTCGGGCGCCCATCGTAACTTCCGCGACAGTGTCGGAGTTTAGAGCGTCTCAACCTGATACAGATCTTACCAGGCGCAGTGAGGATGTGGTGACTGGATGCCTGAGAATTCTCCCAATGCGACCGACCGGATTTCGGGCTTGTATGGCTTGTATTTATCCCGGCGGTGGTATCGTCGGCATGTCGCCGTTGGAGACGTCCCAGACCCAGGATGCGAGGTCTGGCGCGGAGGCAATAGCCGCGTCAAGCTCAACGCGCACAGCTTCGTCGACAACCGGCGGCAGGATGTAGAGCCCGAGCGGATGCGGTTTTCGTCTTGGCAGAACAGCCATCAGTTCGATGCCGGTCGCGTCCCTCCCGAAGCTCATCCTCCACACGCTCTCCTCGCGCAAACCGGCCAAGGTCCTCAAAAGTCTGTGTTCGAACACTGAGCGAAACGGAATCCAGGTCTCGGAGACCACCATGAGAACAGCTTCTTCGATCCTGGTGAGCCCCGCCGGATCAAACCCGAAGGTCGCGAACAGAAGCAGGTGGGTTGTCGGATCTGCCTCCCAAAGAGCGAGTTCGCGGCTGAACCGGTCCTTCATTTTTTTCCAAGAATGAGCGTCGAGCAGCATTGGCAGATCGGGCAAGTGGCGAACTACGATTTTGTACCCTGCTCGCGTTGCCTCGACTGACTTTACCTCTCCGAGGATGAGCATGAGGCATTTCGCTTGAGAAGCAGGCGTCAAGAGCCGAGCCAGTGATGCTGTCCGCCTTTGTTCTATGGCGGACTTGTCCTCGACGCGGAACGGCTCAGGAATGAAGAGCAATCCACCAAGACAGTCCCGATTAACGCTCATAGTGCGGGCGGCGGCGAGCAGATGCGACCGGATGGTCCACCAATGCCTCTTCCCGGTCCAGAGCGCAGTCCATCGGTTCAGTTCTGCTTCCTGCCATAGAAAATGCAGCAGGCTGATCATCGCAAGTCTCGGAGGGGCTGTCGCGGCAACAGACTGGGTAATGGACGGCTCGATGTCTTCAGCGCGCAACTTGCCTGCTGTCTTCGACAAGCTGAAGTCCAGCCGGAGCGTAACCTCTCCTGTCTCTGCATTTCGGCGGATCCCGGTTCCGACCACCGGATCGAGCGTACCGACCTCCCATGGGTCAGCATGGGCTTCGCAGGAGCCTTCGTGATCCACTCCCGAAAGCGGCATACGTTTGATCAGATACTGGTCCCCGATACGGGCGACATATGTCGGCACTCCCGGCTTTCGGCAGAGGCAGAGTGGCCGGATCCGGGCCTGCCAGGCGTCAGCAAGCGCGGCCTGCAAAACAGGGGAATCCTCATCGAACACGACTCCGTTTACATCGAACTGCCGCATGGTGATGGTATCCTTTCAGATTTGAATCAGGAAGATCAATCCGCCTTTCCTGAGCCTATTGTGTAGCGTGAGGTAATCTTGACCTCTCGTACAAGCCAAAGAGACTTCCCTGAAGATTAAGCCGCCCTTTGCTATCCAGGCGTGTGAAAACCCGCAACAAACCGCCGGGGTTTCGAACAGGGGTAACAGGGTGATTTTGATTGGAATCGATCACCAATATGGCGAGTGCCGCCTTCATCGGCCCCATGCTATCTGCCGCCTCCCGCCAGGCGGCCTCGTTAATGCCCATTTCCGGAACGCGCCTGACCGCCGCTTGCAAGATATCTGTCGCGACCGGTCGCGGCCGATCGTGTCGGAAACAATCAATCCAAAGGCGCATTTCCTCACTTGAAAGAGAGTAGAGCTGGGAGGGCGTAAATTCGGGCAGTTTTACCGGAACCTCCAATTTCCGGGTCGGTGTCGTCCCATGCAGCGCTGTCGCAAAGGCCGCTTCAACTTGTTCTCTGCAGCTACAGGATTCAGGTTTATCTTTGGTTGAATCTTGAAATGATTGGCGGACGTCAACTTCCGGTCGACCGGAAGTTGATTGGCCGGCTTCAGAAATCTCATTGGCTTCACGAAGCGCGGACTCGACTTCGACCCTATGCGCTTCCAATTCAGCGAAACCCATATTTTCAAATCGGCGAGGCCAATCAGAAAAACGCAAGGTCAGCGCAAGGACGGCATCGTCAAGAGATCCAACCAGCTGCAGCCTGGCAAGGCATCTCCTGAATTCTTGCCTCAGAGCAGAGCAGACCAGCCTGAGCGCTTGTTGCTGTCGGCGCTCTCGGTGCACAATGTCCCTAAGGTCGAGCAGATGTCCTATCTGGCGGATCAACGGTGTGAATGAGAGGCCGAAGCGATGACCGTGGTTGCCCGTGATCATACAACGCCTGCCCGTTCCGAATGTCCGACGTTCGATCAGTCCACGCCTCACAAGATCGGCTTCATCATTGCGAAGAGCGCGAGTCGATTTTCCAAGATCTGCTGCGACCTGCTGCTGTTGCGCATAGCAGACAGCGTCAGCATCGGGGTTCGTCCAGTCAGAGGGCCGTGTTCGGCGCATCATTGCCAGCAGAGCGTCAAGGCGGGCAGGGGAGAGCTGCAGCGCCGAACGAAGATCGATGAGAAGTCCCTCTATGTCGGAACGTTGCAGTTGGTCGGGTAGGACCGCGTGGGGTCCTGTGAAGCTGTCGGATGAAAGCAGTTTGGCATGCATCATTGGTCACTCGTCTGTGCGGGCGACAGGAAGGCACAGGACATCGGTCGCAGAGCTTTTCGCTTGCGATACCAGTTGATTGCCTTTCCGGATGGGGCTACGCTTCTCAGCAGACTTGAAGAGAAGGGATTGCCGTCCCTGTAGCCTCCGTACCGGCTGTCGCCGTGCGGGGGTTTCTATTTATTCGTAGCTGTCTCACCTGAAGGGCACGAACGCCGACTGTGCCGTGGTTCGGCACGTCAGTTGGGGACACGGAACCGCGGAGGAGCCCGTGCTGGAGGTGATCTGCCCAAGGGTTGACGTGGCGTCAGATCATTACGGGAGAAACGCGGGCGGAAGACGCCGGTCAAGCGAGGTGCGAGGCTCGCAGGGTTTGCTTTAGATTGTCCATGTATCTTAAGGGAGCGTGCTCGGCCGTCCATCCTCCGGATGACGAAACGGACCGGGTAGCTTGCCGAGCTCCTCCGGTGTTCGGCCCCGCAGAAAGGAAAGACTACATGGCAGGTAATTCCCTCGACCGAGCATACAAAATCCACGAGATCTATGCCCTTCGTCCGGACGGGCAGACACCGCAAAAGTTTGAGCAAGTTGGCGTACGCCTGAGAGCCAACAACGGACATCAGCGTTCGGTGATCTTTGGCGGGATCTCCGTCGATGATAGGCTTATGCTTGCCATTCCCGCGGGGACGTTGCTCGAAGAACACCTCGAAGCCCTCTCAAGGTTCATCTGTGGAGGGCGGCTTCTTGATCAGATCGATGATGTACAGGATTGTGGGGAGGGGAACGCCACGTAGTCGTGAAATTCGATCAGGGCTCATGCCCTCTGCGAGATAGCGGCTGACGGGTCCCCAATCGGTGGGATGGCGATTAATGGCGGCTTTAAGGGGTGCGGTGGCAACGTCGCTCCCACTATCTGTCGCGCGCGGCTGGCGGAGTTTTTCCAATATCGCGGCACATTCATCGACGGAAAGATGATTGACAGACTCCGCTTTGCGAAAAGGGATTGTGACCTGGCCCATTCCCCATTTGTCGAGAAAGCGCAGGACCTTCTCCGCACCCAGGAATTGTTTGATCTGGGCGCCACGCGCGCTGATGAGGACGCGGCCCTCCCAACCGGCGGCTTCCGATCTCAAGACATAGACATGGCCTTGTTCGGTGATCGTGCGAACTATAATCAGCGTTCGGGTTTGAACCAAATGCTCCCTGAACCTCATCGATGCTGTAGGAATATCCGACATTGCGCCCCTCACTTCTGAGGAAGTTCGCCTGCTGCCAGACTGCTTTCATCCCGGCAACGGCGCCTTCCGGACCGGGCCGGATCCCGCGGACGGCCACCGATCGCGAAGCTCGGTAGCTGCTTCCGGATGTTCGACCCTAACGACACACCAAATACCTAGAGTTACGAAAGATTCGTAACGTGTCAGTAGGAACAATAATCAACATTACTTTTGCGTGTGCAAGAACAACCTTCATGAGAAGTTGCTTTGACACGGGGCTTAGCCTGTTTGTGGTTGCTGCTGGACTGGGCGGTTCCTTCGCAGCAAGCGCTTCAGAGCCTGGAACTGCGCGAAGATAGGCAATCGACACAAAGCGGCCCAAAGGTATCGAAACATATCTATTGCGCGAATTAAACACATCTTTATAACGAGTGCCGTATAGTGCACTTCAATCGAAAACGTGCATCCGCTCGGCTTTCTGCCGGCCGGGCTGCCGGAAGAAAGGCTGAGTGATGAGGGAACGTTCGACAGACCCTTTTGCCGTTTTTGAACGCGGGATGGCGGCCGAGATCGAGGCAGGTGCCGTGATCGAACTGATCGCCAGGGGGCGGGTGGGCACCAAGGACGTCGAGGGTTGGTACGTCATGCTTCGCAAACCCAACGACCGAAGATTGTTGCTGCTCAACGCTAGGGACGCCGGTCTCAAGTTCATCAAAACCACCAAGGGTGTTTTCAACCTGCTGGAGCGACTGCCCGCGGAAGAGGTAACGGTACCTCTGCTCGCTCAGGTGGAGAACGAGCAAGGTGTCTGGGCAATGCATGCCGAGCTGAACCGGAACGCGGAACAGGCTTGATCAGGCTTTGGGCTGCCCGCAGGTATTCCGCGCCCGGCGTAGTTCGCCGGGCGATTTCGTGTGAGATATAGTTCTAATATCAACAATAGATACTTATTGTTAGAATCAGGTTGCAATCGTTCCGTTGGGGCGTAATGTGGAGACGTGGCCTGCCCGGCGATCTCCCAGACAATCTGAGGTAACTCCATGAAACTCATTCGTTTCACGGTGGCCGGGCTGGCCACTCTACTTCCGGCTGCCGCCATGGCAGCCGGTGCCGGAACCGGTGTGGAAGCCGGCTTTGCCGGCATCACCACCACCTTGACGACTCTTTTGAGCGGTGCCGGTGGCTATCTGATTCTGATCATTTCGATCATCGTCGCTGCCATCACCCTGATGGCAACCGGCCGCTGGACCTATGTGATCACCGCGGTCGCGGTATCGCTGTTTCTGGGCTACGGCGTCTCGATCGTCAGTTCGATCGGCGGCGTGACCGCGACGATCGAGATGGCGGAATCCCCCAGCCAAGCCGAAGCCCTTCAGGGTTTCAAAGCCTGAGCAGAGCGGCCGCGTGGCCCAGGCCGCGCGGCCTTTCACCATTCATCTGTCTGCTCTGGAGGCTCGGATGCAGGAGAAGGTCGTTCGTATTGAACAGCGGTTGCAGGATCAGGCGCGTCTGCTGCTGTTTCCAGTCGATGAGGGACTCGCTCTGCTGGCGCCAGCCGGCATCGGTGTGGCCTTGCAGGCAGCCATACCGGGGATCGTGCTCGGGGTAGTGAGCTTTATCGTCTGGAAGCGGCTCAAGGGCGACGGCGGTCTCGAGCGCCTGCTGGCGATGCTCTACTGGTATATGCCGCGCGAAATCAGCCCTGTGAAATCCTGGCCCGACAGCTCCGTCACGATGTGGAGGGGCTGATGAATTTCGACACGCTCAGCCGCAGGATGAAAAGCGCGCAGCGCGCTCGCAACATGGTCGCGGTTCTGCTGGCGGTCGCGGTCGCTGCGAACCTGCTCCTGAGCCTGCGGGTTGCCCAGGAAAACACTCAGGTGGTCCTGATCCCGTCGCGGGTCTCCGACGGAATGGTGGCCCGGGGTGCGGCTGATATCCGCTACATCGAGGCGCTGAGCCTCGATGCCGTCTACGCGATGTATACGATTAGCCCGGGAACGATCCGCTACGGCCGGGATGTGATCGACCGCATTTCTTCCGCGCAGGATCGCGCCCGCCTGCTGGAATACTACGACGATATTGCCGAGGATATCCGGCTGCGGCGCATCAGCACTGTCTTTCGTCCCGAGAAGATCGAGCACAACCTCGCCCGTCTTCAGATCACCGTCGATGGCAATCTGGCAACCTATCTCGACACGACTGAGGTCAGCCGTGGCCGACGGCGGATTCTGCTTGGCTTTGTCGAGGAGGGTTCGTCGATCCGTCTCTCCCGCATGGAACTTCTGGAGGTTGCCGAATGATGCGCCTGAAATCCCGTCTGGTGCTTACGGCCGTGGTCGCGACCCTGATCTCCTTTCCGGCCCTCGCCGAGCAGAAACTCTCGGTTCGCCCGAATGGCAGCATAAGGATTTCCGCTTCGACAGCGGATGTGACCCGGATCAGTGTCGCGGGTGATCGGATCCGGCGGATCATCAAGGATGATAGCCGGTTCCAGGAGATGAATGACGAGGCGACAGGGGATATCTTTCTCAGGTTTGCGGGCGCGCTCGACAAGCTCGAACCCGAGACAGGCTACATCATCACCGAGCGCGGGGTCACGATCAGCTACGAACTGACGCCGAAGGACAACCTTGGGGCCGAGACCGTGATCGTTACGGTCAATGGCGCTCCGGACATCCCGACAGCGGTTTCGGGCAGCAGCTCAGGGGGAAGCGGCCAGAGAGCCGCCCCATCCTTCGAGCTGGCGGCGGGTGAGGGCGGCGGGGGGTATGCCTCCAGCCTCGTCGTTCTCGCCCGTTCTGCAATCGACAAACATATCGCCGGTCGCGCGGCACCGTCGCGCGGCCATGGATCTGTTGTGGCATCCGAGACTGCAAATGGCATGCGGGCGCGGGTCATGGTGGCAAATGGGGGCAAGTCCGGTCGCTATGTCCGGCCGCAGGACTTCTTCACCGGCAAAGTGCTCGCCGTCTGGGTTCAGCAAAACAACCTCGGTCCGAACCAGAGGACCTGGGTTGTCGTGGTGGAGAAACGCTGATGCCGGAGGCACGAAAGAAACAGCAGTGGATCCTTTTCGGCATGGCCGGAGGCGTTCTCCTCCTGGTCATCATCGTTCTTGGGCAGTTCATGAACGCGCGCCGCGCCGCGTTTCAGGGGGCGGGAAATGGCAACCGGGTCGACGAGACGATCATTGCCGACCGCACATCCCAGGCTTCCCCCGAACTGACCTGGGCCCGGCAAAGCCGGGAGGAGATCGAACGGCTGAGCCGGACAGTGCAGGAGCTGACCAGTTCGGTGACCGCATTGACGGAAGCTCAGAAAACCGAACTGGCAGCGATCCGGGGCGAGTATGATGAGGCGATCATCGCCCAGCAGGCGGAGA
The DNA here is from genome assembly GCF_004022215.1 of Paenirhodobacter populi. GTDB lineage: Bacteria > Pseudomonadota > Alphaproteobacteria > Rhodobacterales > Rhodobacteraceae > Rhodobacter > Rhodobacter populi. Next base: position 41,346 of record NZ_SAUZ01000004.1, on the reverse strand, counting down.
TCAATGCCCTCAAAGGTGGAACCGCTGGCCCGCAACCAGCTCCCCCCGGGACGGTTACCGGACCGAACGGCGAGAACTACGGTCAGGAGTTCATCACGGGGGGCGGCCGGACGCCTGCGACCGGGCGACCCGGCTCTGAGGGGCAGGGGGCAAGCCCCGCCGCGCCCGCCCCTGGCTTCGGACGGGACTTCTCCCTGACGCCGTTGCCGGAACCGGCCGCAGAAGAGGAAAGCTCTTCGAATGTTCGCGCTCTGCGATCCTACATTCCGGCCGGTTCCTACGCACCTGCGGTGGTGATCAGCGGCGTCGATGCTTCGACAGGGGTGGTGTCCCGGGAGAACCCGGTCCCGGTCCTGGTGCGGATCACCGGGCCTGCGGTCACTGCCGCCAGCGGCACTGGGCCTGGGCGTCGGATCAACATCACCGGTTGTACGGTGCTCGGCTCGGCCATGGGCGACCTTTCGTCAGAGCGCGTCTATGTCCGCCTGACCACACTGACCTGTGTTGGTCGGGGAGATCAGGTGATCGAAACGCCGGTTGCCGGGCTCGTCGCGGGCTCCGGGAAAGCGGGGGTTCGTGGCCAGGTCGTCAGCCGCGAGGGCAATCTGGCGACCAATGCCGCTATAGCCGGCGCGCTCGGCGGTTTCGCAGATGCAGTTTCCTCGGCCGCTTCTATCGCCACTTCGAACGATGAGACGGCATCCGTAGGTTCGGTGCTCGCAGGCGCGGGCGGCGGCATGATCGGCGGCGGCGCGGAGAACGCGGCCGAACGCCTGGCCGACTATTACATCAAAAGAGCCGAGCAATATCAGCCGGTTGTTTCGCTTTACGCGGGAACCGAGGTCGAGGTGGTGTTCATGGAAGGGGTGTCGCTCAAATGACGGTTCAGGCCAGTATCGGCGCGATCTGCGCTCTTCTTATAGCGCTCCCGCTCGCGGGATGCGGTGGCAATACCCAGAAGGATTTCTTGTGTCCCGCACAAACCGGCGGGTCGCCTTGTACGACGATTTCCAAGGCGGACCGTGGAGGCGCAGGTCGGACTGAGCCGGTGAAGGAACGCTTTGCCGACACGCTTGGCAAGGAGATGTCGCAGACGCCGCTTGTGGCCGCGACCGGGAAGGGGGCGGCAACGGCGCCGCTGACTGCCATGGGAGATGGCGGAATAGCCTATACGGCTGCGCAGTATCGCAGCCCGGAAGAGGTCGGTACACTCTGGGTCGCCCCATACCTCGATCCCGATGGGCTGCTGCATGAGGCGACCTTTGTGCATTTCGTGGTCAGGGAGGCGCGTTGGGCCTCCGGGAGGCCGTGATGAATGCCTTCCGGACCTTTTTCCAGGGCCTATTCGACGATCCCGACTGGAGCGAGGACGAGCCGCAGGCGCTGGCCACCGATGTGGTCGCGGAACTGCTGCCCTATCGCCTCTATGACGCCGAATCCGAGCTCTATTTCAACGAGAACAGCACCGGCTTCGTGATCGAGGTGAATCCGGTTGTCGGATCGGATGACGTTGCCAGCAATCTGCAGGCGGTGATCAATTCGAATGCGCCGAACAATGCCTCCATCCAGTTCCTGAACTGGACGAGCCCGGATATCGATGCGCCCCTGATCCGTTGGGCGCGGCATCGGCTGACCGGCGACGAGCTCGTCCGTCAAATGGCGCAGCGGCGCATGGCCCATCTGCGCGCCGCGCGCTACGGCACGGATCATGTCATCAAGGCGCTGCCGCACCATCGGCGGGTGTTCATCGCCTGCTGGCTTGATGGCGATGCCGACCTAGGCCGGCAGAAGGATCTGCGAAACTTCCGCCGCGCGCTATATTCCGTCTTCGGCGGAGAGCAATATGTTCGCCACCTCGGCCCGTCGGGGTTCCTGCAATTTCTGGGCGAGTTGCTGCACTGCCGGGGTCTCGCCGGTATCTCGCAGCTGGATTACAGCGAAGAGGAGGCGCTGAACCACCAGCTCCCGGGCGCAGGCCTCTTTGTCGGCCGCTCCGCGATCGGGCTGATGGGAGATCCGACCATGGGGGTGGCGAGCGCCAGCGTGCGGCGCTACCCACGCGAATGGCAATTCGTGCTCGGAATGCTGCTCAACGGCGTGCCGGAGCGGATCGCGGATCGGCCCACCGGTCCGGTGCTGACCTCCTTCACGATGCGGGTTCGCTCGAAATCAGATGCGTCCGGCTTTCTGATGAAGAAGCGCGCCGGCCTCCAGCACACCGCCAGCACACAGTTCGCACGGTTCTCGGCCAATCTCACCGAGAAGATGGCAGAGTTCGACGGTCTGAACGAGGCGGTCGAGATGGGCGAGAAGCTCGTCGACAGCAGTTTCATCGTCTGCACCTATGCCATGGGCGGCGGCGAGGATGCCCGCCATGCACTGGCCGAAATGGCCAAGATCTACCGCTACGCCGGCCTGGTGCTCGAGAACGACACCTTCGTCCAGCTGCCGATCTTCCTCGCAGCCTTGCCGTTCACCACCCACGGCAAGCGCATGGAGGATCTGAAAAAGCTCCAGCGCATCAAGATCCTCAAGAGCGAGGCGGCCGCCGCTCTGGTTCCCGTTCATGGTGAGTGGACGGGATCGGGTTCGGGCCGCGGTGTGCTGCTTCTCGGGCGCCAGGGCCAGATCATGGACTGGGACAATTTCCTGAGCGACGGCAACTACAATGTCGCGGTCGTCGGCAAATCCGGCGCAGGAAAATCCGTGTTTATGCAGGAACTCGTGACCTCGATCTACGCTGCCGGCGGCAAGGTAGTAGTCATCGACGACGGCTACTCCTTCCGGACTACGGCGGAAATCCTCGGTGGCAAATTCGTGGGTTTCGATGGCTCCTCCCTGATCCGGCTCAATCCGTTCTCGATGCTCTCGGCCGCCGACATGGCGAAGGACGAATACCGGGCCGATGCCATTGAACTGGTGACCCGGATCATCGCCTCGATGGCTGCACTTGGCGAAGGCAAACAAAGCCGGGTCGAAGATCTGGAGGAGGGCTTCATCGCCCGCATCGTCGGGGAACTTTGGGACGCGAAGGGGCCTGCGGCCGAGGTGACCGATGTCTGGCAACGGTTGAGCGAGATCGCTTCGGAGGATCAGCGCCTTCTCGACGTGGTGGTCAAGCTGCAGGCCTTCACCCGCGAAGGCCCTTATGGCGTCTATTTTTCGGGCCCTGCGAACCTGACGCTTGATGCGAATTTCACGGTTTTCGAACTGTCAAACATCAAGGGGCAAAAGGTGCTGCAGGATGTTGTCCTGCAGATGATCATGTTCCTCGGCACAGAACTGATGTTCAAGACCGACCGGTCGACGCCGGTGGCAATCCTGATCGATGAGGCCTGGGACCTGCTGCAAAGCCACGCGACGGCCCGCTTCATCGAAGGTGTGGTTCGGCGCGCGCGCAAATACACCGGCGCGCTGATCACCGGCACCCAGTCGATCGACGACTACTACAACAACGTCGCAGCGACGGTCTGCCTGCAGAACTCCGACTGGACCGTGTTGCTGGCCCAGAAGGCCGAAACCATAGACAGGCTGGTTGCCGACAAGCGATTGTCGGTCTCGCCCCATATCGCGGGCCAATTGAAATCCCTGCAAAGCGTCAAGGGCCAGTTTTCCGAAATGGGGATCAAGGGCCCCGGCGGCTGGTTCTTCGGCCGGCTGTTGCTCGATCCCTTTTCACTCGCCGTCTATTCCTCGAAAGGCTCGACGGTCGAGAAGCTTCGTCGGCTGAAGGATCAGGGCTACAGCACCGTCGAGGCGATCCGCATCCTGGTTGAAGAGGGGGCGGTCGAATGACCGGCGATCTGTCTCCCTCGCGCGAAGATCTTCGGCATGCGCGGCTGCGCGAACCGGGTGAGACCGGCACCTGGGCGGACAAGGCCCGCGCCGTCATCCGCGAGGTTCATGCCCGGTTGCCACAGGGGATCGGCCTCGACGCGCGCATCGCGGCACTGGATGCGGCCTATCCGTTCGAAAAGCGCTGCCACTATCCATACCGGGTCTGGTGCCGGGAGCGGCGGAATTATCTCACGCGGTTTGCACCAGTGTCCTGCATCTCGGCGCAGCCCTCGACAGGCGGGGAGGGCATTTCCCGTGAAGCCTGACATGCTCATCGGTCATGTGATGACCGCGATGGTCAGTATCGCATCGACGCTTGGGATTGTGCTCTGGACCCAGCCCGTTGGCCTGCCCACCGGAATCGTCACCATCGATGCGACCGAAGCCGTCCTCGCCTTCATCAAGTCCGGCGGTCGCGACATGCCGGATGCCGATTACGAGACCGAGGCGCTGAAATACCAGGCCGACCTCGAGGCCGCCATCGAGACCTTCGCACGGGACCATTCGGTGATCGTGGTCAATGCGGCAGCCGTCCTCGCAGGCGCGCCCGACATCACCGATCGGGTCTCGGCCGAGGCGCTGGCAAAAGCGTCGGATCACGGGGTGCAGCCATGACTCTCCGCACCCTCCTGCGCCGCAGTTTCATTGTCGGCGGCTCGGTATTCGTGGTCTTTGGATTCTGGGCATTGCATAACTTCCGGCTCAATATCAACGCCTCGGAGTCGCTGCCGGATCATGCCTACCTGATGTGGGCCTGGCCGAAGGTGGTCTGGCGCGGGGCGGTGATCGCGGCCGTGCCGCCGGCAGCCTATGCACAGAGCTTCGAAGGCTACTATTTCACCAAGCAGGTGGTGGGTCTGCCAGGCGACCGGATCGCGCATCGTGATGGCGCGGTCTGTGTTGCGGGCGAATGCTTCAGCCCGGCACTGCGTGATGGCCGCCCCTTTGCCGAACCGCTGGCCGAAGGTGTGATCCCCGAGGGCATGTATGCGGCCTTTGGCAGCGCCCCCAATTCCCTCGACAGCCGCTACGCGACGGTCGGTCTCTTTTCGGCCAACGACATCGTCGCTGTTGGTTTCGGCACCAATCTGATCCCGCATTGGAAGGAGATTAAGGCATGGGCCGACGCACGCGTGGAATGATCGTCGCATGTCTGGGGGCAGCGCTCAGCTTCCCGGGCCAGACCCCGGCCATGGCGAAGAACTTTGGCAGCTACGGGCCGGTCTTCCCTGTCACGGAACCGGATTTCCTGGAGGAGATCCTGTCGCGCTTCCGCATGATGGAAGAGAACGGCGGGCTCGCACAGATGGAGCGCGACATGCAGGCGCGCACACGGGATTATCTGGAACGCCCGCAATCTGCCGCGATTCTGGCTCCAGCCGAGGAATACCGCGCCTTCCAGTTCGACCCCTCGATCGTTCTCGACAGGGATCTCGCCGACCATCAGGGAACCGTCTTTGCGCGGGCCGGTACCCGCGTAAACCCACTCGAGCATTCGGGCTTCTCCAAACGGATCGTGGTGATCGACGGCGATGTCGAGGATCAGGTCGGCTTCGCACTGGCCGAGGGGAATGAACTCGACACGCTGATCGTGATCGCAAAGGGAGCGCCGCTGGATCTCATGCGCCGCCATGGCAGGCGGTTCTGGTTCGATCAGGACGGAGTGATCGTGAACCGCTTCGGCCTCGAGCACCTGCCCTCCGTCATCACCCGCGCCGATCCCGTGCTGCTGATCGAAGAGATCCCGACAGGGGAGGATGGCCAATGAAGCGCTTTGGAACCGTGCTGGCGCTTGTCCTCGGATTGCTGGTCGCAGGTGAGGAAGTCTGGGCAAAATGCAACGCCCGCTTCCTCAATCCGATCACCGAAGTCTGCTGGGATTGCATTTTTCCGATCTCCATCGGGGCGATCCGGGTGCTGAACAATCGCCCGGACACCTCGAATCCGTCCCTGCCGGTCTGCATCTGCCCGGGCGTTCCGCCACGGATCGGCCTCGCGATCGGCCTATGGGAACCAGCACGCCTGACCGATGTTGCCAACGAGGCAGGCTGCTTTGTGAACATGGGCTTCAAGGCCGATCTCGGCCTCTTTTCGATCGGGAAGTCCTCTGTCACATCCTCCGACGGCGATCAGACCGGCAGCAAATGGCAGGTCCACTACTACTACTATCCCCTGATTTCCTGGCTCGGAACAGTGGTCGACGGTCTCTGCCTCGAGAACACCACTTTCGATGTCGCCTATATCAGCGAGTTCGACCCGCTCTGGCAGGACGCTGAACTGAACACCATCGTCAACCCGGAAGCAATTCTCTTCGCCAATCCGGTGGCGCAGGCAGCCTGTGCCGCAGATTGCGTTCAAGCTTCGAGCGGACGTCTGCCGATGGACAGCCTCTTCTGGTGTAATGGCTGTCAGGGCGGCATGTATCCGATTCAAGGCGACAGCAACGCGCATTACGGCGGTATCCAGGCTTCCGAGACCGTCACGGCAAAGATGATAGCGCGCCAGCACCGGCTTGGTCTTGCCCGGAATACCTCGTCCAGCAGTTCGGCGCTCTGCACACCGAATGTCGCGCCGATCATCAAGAAGAGCCAGTACCGGCTCCAGGTCACTCGCCCGAGGGCCGCGACCAGTGGACGCTATGCCTGCGGGCCGCTCGGATCTTCCACCCAGTTTGTCGATTCCATGCGGGAGTACCCGTACAAAGGGGAGAGCTTCGGATGGCTCATGTGGCGAAAACGCAATTGCTGCGCGCTCTGATGCGAGGGACAGGCGTGGCGGCAGTCGTCCTCGGTCTGACATCCCCAGTGTCGGCCGAGGATGAGCCCCCGGTGCAGTTCGCGCCGGGGGCAACCGGCAGCCTGACCACTCCGCTCGTCGATATCGTTCGCGAAGCCGAGCGGCGAGGCGACGAACTCGCCGACCAGCTGACCATCCAGGATCCCACGGAGGGGGTTCCAATCGCTGATCTGGAGGGTATGCGCGCGAAGGCTCTGAGCGATCCCCGCGTCAAACGGCTGCTTGGTCTCGCGGAAGAGGACGGCACATCGGAAGGGCAGGGCGAAAAATACGCGGAAACACGCGCCATCCTCTTTGCCAGCTTCTCAATGCCACCGCAGTCGCTTCGGCAGATGATGCAGGAAGCGACGGAGCACGGGCTGACCATCGTGTTCCGGGGGTTCGTCAACAACTCGGTCTTCGACACGCGGGCAAAGCTCGAGGAAGTCTTCGGTGCGGATGAGATCGGCGAGGCCTTTGCGATCGATCCAACTCTGTTCCGGCGCTTCGATATCCTGGCGGTTCCGGCACTTGTCGTGCTTAAGGAAAGTCTCGGGACCTGCGAAACCCCGGCTTGCGAGCTGGATCTGGCGCCCGCTCATGATCGCCTCAGCGGGAACATCCCCGTTGAAACGGCGCTCCGGATCATTGCTGCCGGCAATGGTGACGCGGCTGACGTAGCGCGCGCGCTGGCGGAGACGAAGCCGTGATCCGCCGTCTCTTCCTCTTGGGGCTCACCCTCACCTCCATGGCGCTGCCCGGTCTGTCACAAGAGGTGGAGTTTGATCCGACCGCGCGGGCCAAGGCCGCAGGAAGCAATGCCCGGTTGCAATCGGGATCCGGGGTTTTCACGGATGGTTCTGTCTCCGAGGTTGTCACACCCTTCGCCGGTACTGCGGTGCCGGAGGCTGCGATTGGCGGCAGCAACATCGAGGCGAAAACGAACGAGGCTCTGACCGGCGGGACAGACGCGGCCACCGCATATCAGACCATGATGGACAGCGTGACTCTGCGGCCCCAGTACGAGCTCGAGACCGACTACATCGGCGTCCAGGTTGGTGACGAGGCGACGACCAACGCCGAGGATATCGCCGGGCAATACTTCACCAGCTCCACCGCAACCAACCCGGCCTGCAATTTCTCAGATTTCAGCGTGCTGGAGCCTTTCGAGCGCTTCTGCGACGTCCACAGCAACATGCAGGACAAGACCTGCACGATCAGCCGGATCGTCGAGGTCGACAGGCGTGACAACTGGCGCTGTGACATTGCCAGCAGCGAGGTCACCGTTACCTGCACCCCGGGTCCGGACGGTGCATGCGCGGCCGCAGACATTCCGGAGGGAAACCCCGAAAGCCAATGCAGTTTCATTGAAGAACGCTGCCTGGCCTGGGAGGGGGGTTATGTTCGTGAGCCGGAAGCAGACTCCCTGCTTGAAGGGCTCGGATCTTTGCCGCTTCAGAACGGCTGGTGGCGCATCGGCAATACCTGGTTCGCGTTCTGGGATGGTGCCTGGCTCAACTGGGGCGCCGGGATCATCACCACGACCCCGCCGAGCCTTACCATCGGCGAATGGACTTATGCCGTGGACGAGAGCAACCGCAACGACCAGTGGTGGTACGGTATCTACCGCCTGAAGGAAGCCGAGATCACCGAAGGTCCGTTCTTCGGTGTCGAGGAGGGGTTGGGCTATGGCTGGTTTGACGAGGACGGGATCGGTGGGCCGCTGATCTGGGAGGGCGTCAACTACGGCTATCACACCGATGCCGCGGTGATCGGCGATTGCACCTACTACTATGACTATTCCGGGGAGCCGATGACGGATTTCTCCTGGGCCCCGGTCTACAATGGCGCGGCGATGCGGGAGTTTTGGTATCCGGTCCGCCGGGTGTGCAAGGCCGAGGCCACCTGCGTCCAGATGGAGCGCGACTACAGCTGCCAGACCAGCAATCAATGTGCGACGCTTGCCGCAACCCCCGCCTGCGAACAGACCCAGAGCAGCTGCCTGACGGAAGGCGAGAGCGGATGCGAGCTGGAGCGCAACGACTGGTCCTGCCTCAATGACCTGACAGATCACAGCCCGGCGAGCCTGCTTGAGACGCGGATCGAGCGGATTGAAGACCGCCTTGTCAGCAGCTGTGCACCGGAGCCCGCCGAACAGGGATGCGTGGCAGGAGAGTCGATTTGCACCGCAGGTGCCGAGGTGCGCACCATCATGGGCTTCCCGGTATCGAGAGACTGCTGGGAATACTCGCAAGGCTATACCTGCCTGGCTGAGGGCGTCGAAAACTATACAGACTGCGGTCCGTTCCAGGCAGATCCGTCCTGCGAAGTGATCGGTCAGACCTGCCTCAGCTATGTCGAAGCGGACGAAAGCCTTGGTGCCACACCGGCAGAATGCCAGCACTGGGAGTACCAGTATCGCTGTGGCGGCGGGATCGATCTTCCCGAGGCCTGCACGGCGTTCAATGTCTGTGTCGGCGATCTCTGCGAGGGGATCGTGGATGAGCCGAACACCGATTTCGGCAATGCGGCCGCCTGGCTCACGGTTCTTGATGAGGCGGCAAAGGATAGCGAAAAGACGATCGACATGCAGGACGTGACGCTGTTCTCCGGGACGGCACGCAATTGCAAGGTCGGAGCGCTCAGCACCATCAACTGCTGCAATGACAGTGGCTGGGCCAACGGTATTCTCGGTGACTGCTCGGAGAGCGAACTGGCGCTGATGGACCGCATTCAGGCGAAGGCTGCGGTCTATATCGGCACTTATTGCTCGCGCCGCGTCCTCGGCGTCTGCCTGCAGAAGCGCCGCAGCTACTGCACCTTCAACAGCCAGCTCGGCATGGTCTTCCAGAAGGAAATCCGTCGCCTTGCCGGCAGCGGATGGGGCAGTGCGAAAAGCCCGAATTGCGCCGGCCTGCCGCTCGACGAGATCGAGACCATTGACTGGGGCGAGATCGATCTCAGCGAGGCCTTTGAGGACATGCTGAACGACGCAAACGTGCCGACGACCCAGATGGTCACCGACTATCTGCGCGACCGCCTCGAGCTGACCGCCGGGGCCATTTCCGATGGAGACTGACGATGGAACGACGCCAATTCCTTGCGGGGCTGGCCCTTGCACCGGTTTTGACAGGCCGTGCGACGGCCGACGAGGCACTCCGTGACCGACCGCTTGGGCTGATCCTTGTTGGTGTGAGCTGGTGCCAGTTCTGCAAAGGCGCGGCTGCGGCCCTGCAAGCTGCCACCGGCCCGGTTGAGCTGCCGCTTCTGGTGGCTTCTCAGGATGGGCGCCCCATCGAACCCATCCCGGATTGCGTCGATGCGCGCGGTCATCCCCTTGCGAAGGATATTCCGCAGGTTCCGATCCTGCTTTTTGTCCATATCCCGAGCCAGCAGGTCATTGCCAGGATCGAGGGCTTCCGCAACCCTCGGGCCTATCTTTCCCGGGTGAAATCCACGCTCATCGCCATTCAGGACGCAGGTTATGCCTGATCCTGGTCGCGATCACCTGTCGTCATTTCCGGGCGCAGACGGTTTTTCGCCGGCGTCCCTGGTCTTGTTCGTCGCGTCTCGGGGTTCCGGACGTCCGCTCGATGCGGTGGCAAAAAACGACCCATCGAGAGGTCTGATTTCGCCGTCAGGTTCGATCCAGCCGCGCTTCATATTTCCGCTCCTCACGAAGTGTTGCCCGGCGGGCGGAAAATACCCGAACGCTCTCGTTTCCTTCCGATCGCCAGGCGAAGATCCACAAGCCGCCGCGCAACGGTCCAATGGTGACGAAGGTGCAGTCCATTGGACCAGGCGCCGGATTCTCGCAGGTCAAAGCACAGTTCCAGGGGAATTGTGCAAGCTCATCCGGACCGATTTCCGGATCATGAGAGACACCGCCCGGATTTCTTCCGGCGTGCCGGGAGGGGGAAGCGGCATCCATGACATGGACGTAGGCTCGGCTGGGCGACGGTTCAAACCCGACGCCCGGCATCGGAAGGAACTGCGCGTAAATCCGCCACGGAGCAGCCATGCGTAGCAGGGCGTCTCCGACCATCACAGCTGTTTTCCTCGGCAGCCTTGCGTCGCTTGTTGCCGCGCCAGCCTGGGCGCGGGATGATCTGCCCCAAGGTTATTGCCGGGATGGCATCCGTGCCGGGTGGAATTTCTACTGCGACCCGCCACCACAGGAAGTCGACGAGCAGGCGCAGCGTGCTGCCGCCCCTGCGCCGTCTTCGTCGCCCGTGCCTGAGACCCCACGCGAGCTGAGCTACACGGAGCAGATCGAGCAATTCCGCAGGGAGATGGACGAGCTCAAGTATCGCGCTGTTCTGGATCCGACTCCCGAGAATGTACAGGCCTATATGGCGGCCCAGCAGGATATGGGCCGGATGGCCACGGCCTTTACCGACCAATGGCAGCGCGTCCTGTTCCGCACACCTTCCCTCGACATCAATACCCGCTTCCCGATGAGCCAGATGGGCGGAGCCGTCTATCAGGACCAGATCCGGGTTGCTCGGGAGAATTCGCTGCGAGATGCCGCAGCCAACCTCGGTTTCATGGTGATCGTCGAGGATGCGGCCCGCTGTGGTCTCTGCACCCCGCAGCTCGAGGTGGTCGCCCGGATGCAGGCGAATTTCGGGATCGAAGTGATCGTCATCAGCGCCGATGGCGCGTTCCATCCGCTCTTTCCCAATGCCCAGGTCGATACCGGACAGCTGCGCGCACTCGGCCTGGCCGACAGTCCGCGGCCGACGATCGCGCTGGTCGAGCCGCGCAGCGGCTTGGTTGAGCCCATCGGTTCCGGCCTGCTGACCGAGGATGTGATCCTCGAGCGTGTCCATGTCGTCACCCAGATCCCCGCCGGCGAGCGTTATTAGGAGTCATCCAGATGAAGAAGGTCCTTACCACGCTTGCCGCAGGAGCCGCCGCGCTCCACCTTCTCCTCTCCCCCGTCTCGGCCCAAAGTCTCGGCGATGATCTGAAGGATTTCTGGGAACGTACCGGTGGCGGGATCAACGTCACACGGCCGCAGGCCTACAACGGCCAGATGGGTGGCTTTGTGACGCTTGGCTCCCTCTATGTCCGGACCAAGCCGCGCAACGCGACCCTGATGCAGGTTCAGCTGCCGAGTGTTCGCGCCGGTTGCGGCGGGATCGACATTTTCGGTGGCTCCTTCAGCTTCATCAGCAAGGAAGAGATGATCTACCTGATGGAGGCGATCATGCAGAACGCTGCCTCCTTCGCCTTTGAACTGGCGCTCGAGAGCCTTTCACCGGCTGTGGCGGAACAGGTCTCAAAACTGCGCGACCTCCTGCAAGAGGTGAATGCCATGAACATCAACAGCTGCGAGGCGGGGCAGCTGCTGGTTGGGTCGCTCTGGCCGAAAATGGACGGAGCAAGCCAGCATATCTGCCAGACGGTCGGTGGTATGAACGGGAAGTTCGCTGATGCTGTTGCGCGCCGCCATGGCTGTGGCACGGGCGGCCAGCAGAACGAAACCCTTGGCGAGGCCACCGGGGAGCTCGCCGACCAGGTGCCGATCAACATCAACTACGCCTGGCGGGCGGTGAAAAAGAACGGATTCCTGTCCTCAAACCCTGCCATTGGCGAGCTTTTCATGTCGATGACCGGGACGATCATCACCACCGGGGCGGAAAATGACGACGAAGGGCCCCGGCACCGTACAATTGCCCCCCGTGCATTCAGCCCTGAGATGCTTCTCGCCCTTGTCGACGGTGGCACTGTCCCTGTTTTGAAGTGCGACAACTTCGATCTCTGCCTCAATCCGGTCTGGACTGACGTGACGCTCTCACATGATCAGGCGTATTTTGCGCTGGTCGAAGACGTGATCCGCGGCCTTTCAGACGCGATCCGTGACGATACGGCGTTGACGGAGGAAATGATCGGCGTGATCGGCCTGACCTCGGCGCCGGTTTACGAGACCCTGAAAACCGCCCGCGCCTACAAATACCAGTTCGTCGACGACGAGATCGCGCTCCTGTCCGAACTCGTCGCAGTCGAGCTGGCCATGCTCTATATGAACGAGACCCTGACCGAGATGAGCCGGGCGGCCTCGAACGTGGACACGTTCGGCGACATCATCCGCGAGTTCCAGGAAACCATTCGTCAGACGCAGAACGGCTTTGGCACCCTGCGCCGGCAGGCGGCGGAGAAGTACAACGACGCGCTTTCGGCCATCGAGAAGCTTCAGCTGCACAAGGCGCTGCTGACCGCCGGCTCCTCCACCAAATTCGCCTCGATGATGGGGCAGGGGGGCTGACATGCAGTGGGAGATCTACACCACCGGCGGCGCTTATTATCTCTACGACGTGTTCAACTTCCTCGCGGCCTATAGCGGCAGCGGCAATTTCCGGAACCTCCTGCGGATCGGGATCATCGTCGGCATCGCCTGGATGTGCCTTCAGTTGGCCTTCGGCAGCAGCCTTGGCGCTGCCATGCGCTACGCTTTGACCATGGTCATCATCTCGATGTTCGCGCTTGGCCCCAAGTCGAGCGTCGTCATCATCGACAAGACCTCCGGCACCATCCCGATCTACGGCATCGTAGACAACGTGCCAACCGCCGTCGCCATGCTCGGGCACTATACCTCCGGTGTGAGCTACTATCTGACCGGTCAGATGGAAACGCTGATGTCGACGCCGACCGATCTGACCTATCAACAGAACGGGATCCTCTTCGGCTCGACCCTGCTGGCCCAGGCCGCAAGCTGGCGAGCGGTTAGCCCGAAGATCCACGAAAACCTTGTGAACTTCATGCAGCAATGCGCCATCGACGCAAGTAACCTCGGCCACATGGACCTCGAAATGCTGGCAACGAACGGCGATCTCGAGAGCTTCATCGGTGCAAACATGCCCGCCTCGATGGCCTATTACGATGTGGTCACCGGTCAGACTCGCACCTGTTCAGCCGGTTGGAGCGATGTCCGCGCCTCGGTGACCTCCGAGGTCAACGCGGTCCTGCAGCAGAAGGCGGCGGGGCTCTATCAGGGCGTCAACGCGACAGGCGCAGCCAATGTCGCCCGGCTGCAGGGGACGCTCGGCGATTTCCAGAACCTGATGGCGATGTCTTCGGCCTCGGCTGTCTCGACTATCAAGCAGGCGATGTATGTGAATTCGCTCGACGACGGGCTCATGCGTTTCATCGCCACGTCCGGCAACTCGGCCGCGATGGATATCTATCAGGTCGCGCGCGCGGATATCCAGACCCGCTCCAGCTACGCCGCGATCGGCGTGAATGCTGCGCGATGGGTGCCGCTGTTGAAGATCGTCTTTGAGACGCTCTACTATGCGGCCTTCCCGCTTGCGGTTTTGATGATGATGACACCGCTCGCGACCACGGTCCTTAAGGGCTATACGGGCGGCTTTGTCTGGATCGCCGCCTGGGAGCCCCTGAGCGCCATTCTCCATTCCATCGTCATCAAGGCCTCGACCGGATTCTACCGGCAGGCAGGCGCGGTCACAACCGACGGCTCCGTCAACGATGTGGTCCTCTCCTGGGCAAATCATTTCGGGATCCGGGCGGTGGAGCAGGACGTGGGCTCGGTTGCGGGCTACCTGATGATGTCGGTGCCGTTCATAGCCACGGCGATCCTGTTCGGGGCCAATCGCATGGTCGGCATGGCAACCTCGATGCTGAACGTCAGCCAGGGCGCTGCCATCGAAACCGGTCGGGAAGCCGCGACCGGTCAGATCAGCCTCGGCAATATGTCGATGAACAATTACGCCGCCAACAAGCTGAACTTGTCCTCCGTGATGGATACTGGCCGCGAGACCTTCACGGCGCCAAATGGTGCTTTGCTCACCCGAAACTATGACGGCAGCCATTCCTGGGCTGGCGGCACTGCTGTGTCTAGCGGCGGGATGACGGCGCAGGCCAGCCAGGCGGTGCGCTCCGAGATCTCGCGGCGGGCCGAGGATTCCCGTACAGCGGCGAGCAGCGCTGCGACCGAATTGTCGGATTTCATTGCAAACAGCGCGAGCGATCTGACGGCCTTTGGGCGCAGCGTGTCAAATGGGACAATGGCGTCGTCTAGCGGGACCAGCGACATCACCACCCAAAGCAGCCGCCAGGTTCGCGAGGCTTACAACCGGATAGAGGATTTCGCGCGCCAGCACGGGATTTCCACGGAACTCGCCATGCAGGCAGCTTTGACAGGTGCTGTAGGCGTGGGAGGAAATGCCGGCCCCATCAACGGAAGCCTCGGGCTAAGCGGACAGGGAAAACTTGGTGGTACGAGCTCTGAGCAGTTCACCGAACTCGCGAAATGGGCCCATGATGCGGGTCTCAGCAAGGATGCACAGCACATTTTCGCCAACCGCTACAGCCTTGGCACATCCGACAGCAGCGGCCAACAGACTTCTGCAAGCGAAGATCGCCGTTATTCTCTCGAGGAGGGCCAGCGGCTGGCGGAAACCTATATCAGCCGCCTGGATGAGGCGCAGAACTATTCCGAAGCGGCCAGTCGCATAGAGTCCGCTGGCGTTTCCATGGATGCAAATCTCAACCAGATGGTCGGACGGGAACTGGTCGAGCGCGGCATGTCGCCTCTTGATGTAGGGGCCGTTTTCAACCCGCAGACCCCGGAGGAGGTTCGGTCGAGCGCCGCGATCATCGACAGCGTCGTCGAGAAGGTCGTGGATGATTTGGTCGGAGCTGCACCGGCGGATCCCACTGCCGGCTTCGTCATGGAGACGGATCGCGAAGCATTCCGAACTGCTCCGGCGCGCGAGACAACATTGGGGGATGGGGCAGTGGTTTCCATAGAAGGGGAAAGGGAAAAGGCCGCCGAGACGGATGCCGCGCACCGGGAGCACGTCGCGGGCGAGGGACGGGATATGTATACCGGCTTTGAAGAACACTGGGAAAAGGAGGTTGTCACGAATTCAGATGCGGAACTCGCGGGCCACGCGGACATGGATCAGACAATCGGCGGAGCGATGATGCGGCGTGTGTTCGGCTGGATGAATGTCGAGGAGGACGAGGGTGAGGCATTGATGCGAGCG
Source organism: Paenirhodobacter populi (assembly GCF_004022215.1). Lineage (GTDB taxonomy): Bacteria > Pseudomonadota > Alphaproteobacteria > Rhodobacterales > Rhodobacteraceae > Rhodobacter > Rhodobacter populi. Next base: position 25,720 of record NZ_SAUZ01000004.1, on the reverse strand, counting down.
CATCCCGAAGCCTGGAGCTCCCCAGGTGGGGCATACGATTATTACGCCGCCCATCCGGAGAAATTCCAGGAGGTGACTGGCCGGCCGTTTGTGGAAGGGGAGGCCGTGCCTATATCCCCGGAGATGATGGGCGGCGGTGCGCGTGGGTTGCCGACACCCAGAGTCAGCATGCGGTCTGCAACTGGTGGAGAAGATCCTGCGGCGGACGTCTCCCCCCCTCAAACGGAGATGCCCGCAAAGGCGATCACCCCGGAAGAGCGCGACATCCTGATCCGGACCGTTCTTGGGGAAGCTGCAGGAGAGAGTAATGCAGGCATGGCGGGTGTTGCACTCGTCATTCGGAATCGGTCGGACGATCAACGCTTCCCCGCGAGCGTTGGCGAGGTTGCGCTGCAGGAGCGTCAGTTCTCGGCCTGGAACGAGGATGGCAGCGGGAACGATCTCGTTCGCAACTATAATCCCGGCGATCCGCAGTATGAGCGCGCTGCCTATGTCGTGGATGTGGTGATGGCGGGATTGGTGCCCGATTTCACGGAAGGATCAACCCACTACTACTCTCCAGCGGGGATGCAAGCCTTGGTCGAGCAGGGCTATCAGAAGAACCTGATCCCAAGCTGGCTGGATAGAGAGACTGCGCGGCGAGATTCACTGCCCGTCCAGGTTGGCGGACATGTTTTTACCGGCAAGGTTCAGGACGAATGAGGGGGGAAAGGATTGGAAGGCTTTCCCCATTTTAATTCGTACGCGATTGTCCCAGGGATATCGGCTTCAGGCGTTTCGTGCAGAAAGATCATCGTTCGACCTGGCTTCATGCAGGCAACCAGTGCTCCAAACGTCAGAAAAAAGCCGATCACCAGAAATGCGACGTTCGCGGCCACTCCCGCAATCAAAAAAATTATCGCTCCTGCGGCCAATCCGCGCGAAAGGAGCTTCCGTTGCCGCATTTCGAAATCGGTCGACGCTGGCTCGACAGATCGAAGATTGGTGGGCCGTGTAATGCCCGGCAGGGAGGGGATGCCTTTGGATTGTTGTTGCACCGGGACGGCCTCGTAAATCTGATCAGTCCTGCGAGCACAGAGGCCAGCGTGATCTGTTTCAGGAACGTATTGGGAACATACCATCATTCATGGACTGAAGATAGTCCCGGTTCGACCAGAGAGGCAGCTTTTCCAGCTTGGGGATGGTCTCGAAGACCTTTGCGGCCGCCTTCCCGATTGCTACCAGCTTTGCGCCGCTCTTGGAATCCCGCAGGCGCATACCGTCGTCAGAAGCGACGGGATTGATTCTGTACCGCGGGTGGGCAAAGGCGTAGCCTGATCTCAACGATGAGGGAGTGGCCCCGTACGGTCGCTGAGTTCGGGTCGATCTGACTGTCCGCTTCTCAGGTTTTTTGTCGGTTGGCGCCTGTCAGCATCACAGCCATTGACTAACGATCCCTATCGACATATGTATTCGTAAGCTTTTGCGGGGGTCACAGTCATGGTCGCAGCACTGAGAGACAACGGCAATTTTTCGGAACTGAAGGAGGCACTGGCTGGTCTTCCTCTTCGTGACGGGGAAAGGGAGTTCTCCCGCATTGCCGGTATGTTCCTGAAACGGCACGGCAACCGGTTTCGGCTATCTGCCCGTCCCGAGCCGTTGTCGGTTGCCGAAACAGAAGCCTTGCGTTCGGTGGGCGTAGCCGCAGATGCCGCCGACCCGGATGCCAGCCCCATTATGCAGACCGCCGTCAGTTACGCTGCGCTCGTTGCAACGGCTCTGCCGCTTGCGGAGGTCGCCGCGAAACTCGGTGTGACCGATGGCCGTCTGCGCCAGCGCGTCGCCGAGGGCTCGCTTCTAGCGGTTCATGGTTCCGATGGGCGAACCCTGCGCATCCCGCCCTTTCAACTGACCGAGACCGGGGAGTTGCCCGGTTTGCGGGGCATTATGCGGGCTATCCGGCGAGATCTGAGACCAGTTCAGACCGCAGCTTTCTTCACGACGCTGCAATCTGATCTGGAGGATGCCCAGGGTGAAGCGATGACGCCGGTCGACTGGCTGCTTTCCGGCCATGACCCGGAGCCTGTCCGGGAGCTTGCCAAGAGTCTCTGATGGCCAAGTTTCCCGAGCCCCCGTCAGCTGCTTCACTCAGGAAGATCGATCCCGATACATGCGTGCTGAAAGGCGCAACACCGCTCGGCCGGATCTTCTTTCGGGGTGGTGATCATCCTGTCGCCTGGGATGAGTTCAGGTTTTGGGGGCCAGGACAGGCACGGTTCGATCACCATTTACCCGACCCGGCGGGCAAACCTGTCCTCGGTTCGCGCGGGATCTACTATGCAGCGGGATCGGGTGGGCCAGGCGCACTCGCCGTCAGCCTCGCTGAGGTTTTCCAGGAAACCCGGATCATCGATTCGACTGATCGCGCGCCATGGTTTGCGGCCTTCAGCACCTCGCGTGACCTGACGCTTCTGGATCTGCGAGGATTGTGGCCAACCCGCGCCGGCGCGTCCTCGGCAATCAACAGCGGCGCCAAAGCGCGTGCCCGCCGCTGGAGTCAGGCGATCTATGCGACCTGGCCCGAACTCGACGGCTTGATCTATCCATCCTCAATGGGAGGAAATGCGGACGCCTATGCTCTGTTCGAGCGCGCCCTAACTGCCCTGCCGGGTGCTCCGGCCTTTCATCGACCGCTCTCAGATCCAGCGCTGAGCTTACCGTTGCTCTCGGCTGCCTCCACGATCAACTATGGGCTGATATGATGTGGATGACCCCGCTTGAACCGGATCGTGAAAGGCTAACGGCCCCCTGTTGGCGACCAAAGGGCTCCAGCTCAGAAAAAGTCTGCATAGCGGATCAGCAACAGGGGACCTGCGAGGCAGGCCCATGTAACGGTAGCCATGGCGTAGGGTTTGGCGCAGTCGCGGCCGAAGCCGCCGCTCGCGAGAACGCCAATAGTCGCAATCCCGAACATAGCGCCAGCGACCAGAAGAAGGTAGGCTTCGAGCGACATTGGTTCTCTCCGATCCGTGCGGTCACATCCGCTTTGTCAGTCCGACCGGATGCGGCAGAGCGCCCGAACTGAGCCTTGTGCCCGAAATCCCGGTTTATCCTCACACTATACCTGCACATTCTGCCAGTTCCAAGAAGACCGGTGCAAGCTGCTAATCGCCCGCATTGCAGTGCCGAAACGCACAGAAGGCGTCAGGATCAGCGTGGAAAGTCGATCCCTGGTCTCCCGATCTGATGCCAATGAGATAAGTATATCCAAATGTTGCTGGCCACGCCATCTGCGCAGCCGTTAGCCAGAACAGGTTGCTCATCGGCCAGTCTCCTCGCGGATCCCGAATTATGCGCCTAAATCTTAAGATCAGCGGGTCCTGACCCGAAGCAGGTCGACCCATCCGTGCGCGTTGATCCAAGTTTCATTGGCTTCGTTCATTTGCATTCAGCCTTGATTTTTCCGGCCAATGGCCGTACATTCTCACCTTGAATCGGAGAGCTAACATGGCGGAAGCAGCAAAGAGGTCGACGACTGGTCGCGTCCGGGGTGAGCGCCTCGAGACACGCGTGACCGCTGACCAAAAGCGTTTGATCGAACATGCGGCTGCCTTGCAAGGCCGCTCTGTGACGGATTTCGTCCTCACGAGCGTGCAGGATGCTGCGCGGCGAGCAATCGAGGAACATCAGCATCTGGAGCTTTCGGTGCGGGACAGTCAGGCGTTCGTCCAGGCGCTGGTTGAACCGCGGCCAGTCAACGAACGACTGCAAGATACCGTCCGCCGCTATCGCGAGAGAACAGGCGTCTGACGAGTGGGGGAAGCGGACGACATTCTGCGAGTCGAGTTTCTCGGCCCGCAACATGACCGATCAGGGTTCGAAAGCGGTGTGGAGCCGCTTGACCGATACTTCCGGGCGCAGGCCGGACAGGATGCCAGAAAGAAGATGGCGGCACCCTTCGCCCTCGTGCTGAAGGACGGCAGCATAGCCGGATATTACACGCTCTCATCGACGGCAGTTCGACTTCCGGAACTGCCGAAGGCAATTGTCCGCAAGTTGCCTCGATATCCGTCGATTCCCGCGACCTTGCTGGGCCGCCTCGCCGTCGATCAGCGCTACCGCGGAAGGGGATACGGCAGGTTTCTTCTCGCGGATGCGCTCTACCGGGCTGTGCGCAGCGAGATCGCATCCTTTGCGGTGATCGTGGAGGCAAAAGACGAAAGCGCGAAGCGCTTCTATGAGCGCGAGAGCTTCTTACAACTCCCGGATCAACCGATGAAGCTGTTCCGACCAATGACGGATATTGAAGCTTTGTTCAAATGAAAAGCGGCGCTCCTATCAGCCCGGGCGGTCCTGTCTGACTTGGGTAGCAAATTTGTTTCTACGCGGTCCAGTATGCAAACTGAACGTCCCCATCGATAAAAGGATAAATCATGAAGAGAGACATGGATTTTCTCCGCTTGCTGATCCTCGAAATCGAAGCTGGAAAGGACTGGTATGAAACTACCTCGGATGAAATCGCTGAAATTCTGCAGGTCGAAGCGCGCGGCCTTAGCAAGGCCGACGCCGAGCGGTTGGAGTACCATCTGACTTTGCTGGAAGACGCCGGCCTTGCTGAATTCACGAAGACTGGCGACGGCTGGATTCCTGAGCGGCTCACCTGGGCAGGTCATGATTTTGCTGACAGCGTCAGGGATGAGGAAGTGTGGCGCAAGACGAAGGAAGGCGCGCAGGCGGCCAAAGGCTTTACGGTCGATTTGCTCCGTGCGCTGGCGAAGGGCTTTCTGAAAAAGCAGATTGAGGACCGCACTGGCATCGCACTGGACCTATAGGCAGCTCATTTGTTCGGTGACCAGTACTGAAGTGTGGATTCTAACCACTATGGATCCGAAGTGCGAATAATGCACATCATTTTACATAAAATGAATTATCAGACTCGCGGATATAGGACGGTGGATTCTATTCTGGAACGCGACAAGCCTGTAGTTTCAGGCTGTTGTGCAAGGGAGTATCCGCTTCGCCTGTCACCTGACCCTTGATGAACGCCGCCTTCTTTACCGGCTGATGAGCCAGAGACTAGGCATCAACGTGATCGCGTCCAGGCTCGGCCGTCATCGTTCGACCGTCTACAGAGAGATCAGACGAAACACCTGGAACGACGACGAGGTGCCGCAGGCTTCGGGCTACTGGCCGGTGACGGCGCAACAGCTCGCGGATGCCCGCCGGCATGTGCATCGCAAGCTCTCCCGTGATCCCGCATTGCGGATCGCGATCGTGGAGCGACTGAAGGACGGCTGGTCCCCCTAGCAGATCTCCGGGAGGCTTCGCTTCGAAGGCGGTGCCCGGAGGGTTTGTCACGAGACAATCTATCGATATGTCTATTCGAGCGAAGGCCGGTCGGAGGAGCTCGCCCGATACCTGCCCGAGCGACGGCGCCAGCGCAGGCCGCGCTTCGGCCGGAAGTCCCGAGGGCTGACGTTCCCGGAGAGCCGCTCGATCCGAAATCGCCCCGAACGGGTCAGGAAACGTGAGGAATTCGGCCATTGGGAAGCCGATCTGGTCATGTTCCGAAAGGAGCTGGGACCGGCCAATCTCGCCACGCTGGTCGAGCGGACGAGCCGTTACACCGTTCTGTTTCGCAACAACGACCGCCGCTCGCGGCCGATCATGAACAGCCTGATCAGCCTGCTGTCGCCCCTGCCCGAAACCGCCCGCCGCAGCCTGACCTTCGATCGCGGTCTGGAATTCGTATCCTGGCGCGAAATGGAGCGAGGATTGGGCGCACAGGCCTGGTTTTGCGACCCGCAGGCACCATGGCAAAAACCCACGGTCGAGAATACTAACCGGCGCATCCGCCGATGGCTGCCCCGCGAAACGCCCCTGCTCTCCTTGTTGCCGGGGGCGCTGCACGACCTTTGCGACCGAATGAACGCAACCCCACGCAAATGTCTTGGCTTCAGAACACCCGCGGAGGTTTTTCGTGAGCGGTTGAAGTCTCGCGCATGAAGAGAAAGACCGGCATCGGGACGATCATGCAACCATCCGCTTCTGACCCCGCATGGCCGGTCCGGGCTGCGATGGCGGATGTCTCCGCCCGGCCCGGCCATGCTCCGTCGCATAAAGACCGTCGCGTTTCGCCTTGAATCTACAGACTTTTTCGCTCCGCCCTCATGAATAGCCCAACTTGCTAGAAAATATCTCCAAGTCCGGCGGCAGATCTTTGCTCGATAGAGATGCAAATACCCCAAAGAGCGGGTCCCACTCCTGGATGGACAGTGAAACAATGAGCTTTTCGCGGCTGAAAGGATCGTTCTCGACCATTGCCTCAACCTCACTCTTGCTATCGGCGATCAAGATGAGGAAGCCGGAGCGAAGAGACGTTCCCTTGAGCGGGCCTGAAGCCTTGAGCCTTCCCTGTTGGATGAGGTCAAGCAAATACTCCACATGTTCAGCAAGGTAGCGACTCCATGCCGGTCCGTCCGGATGAGCCATGGTGACGATGTAGAATCCCATTGCGATTCCTTTAATCTGCAATCGCACTACTATCAATTGACAATTATTGGGAATAAATATTCACTTCAGATAGTGTAAAACAACTAACGGTGTCGAATGCCTGACCGGCTGGACAGCATGGCAGCCTTCGTCAAGGTCGCCGACAAAGGTTCCTTTGCGGCGGCGGCCAACCATCTTGGCATATCGGCCCAGATGGTTGCGAAGCACGTAGGCGCGCTGGAAAGCCGCCTAGGTATTCGCTTGATCAACCGGACGACACGACGGCAGAGCCTTACGGAATTTGGCCAGCATTATTGTGAATCCTGCCGGACCATACTCGCGGATATCCATGACGCCGAAGCGCAGGCAACGGAGGCGCGCAGAATCGTGCGTGGCGTCCTGCGCATCAATGCGCCTGTAACATTTGGTACGCATGCACTCATGCCGGTCATTGCGACATATCTGGAGCAAAACCCCGAGTTGCAAGCAGAAGTGGTGTTGTCTGATCGGTTGGTTGATCCGATCGAAGATGGCTTTGAAGCAACAATACGCATTGGCGCATTGCCGGAGAGCACTTCACTGGTCGCTCGCACCTTGAGCCCATATCGATTAATCGCCTGCGCGTCTCCGAGCTACCTTGAGCGGCACGGCGTTCCCACCTCGCCCCACGATCTGAGCCGGCATGAATGCCCGATCTTCAGTTACTGGCCGGGGCAGCTTGGACGCGAATGGACCTTTCACAAGAATGAGCAGCTGTTCCATGTGCCCGTCCATGGCAACTTGATGGCCAATGACTGGAAAGCACTGCATCAAGCCGCTTTGCTTGGGTTCGGGGTGACGCTTGGGCCTATCACTGCCCTGGCCGATGATATAGCGGCCGGTCGTCTAGTCCAGATTCTCGACGACTGCGAGGGTCCGTCGCGACCGATGCATTTGCTGTATGCAAGAGACCGCCGGATGACGCCCAAATTGAGACAGTTCATTGATGCTGTAATCGCCGCATTCCCTGCTGAAGTCGATGTTTAGAGAGCGAAGCGGATGCTCAATGACAGCTAGGCAGATTCACCTTCGCCTCTTTGGCGTGCGGGAGCAGTATAGAGCGCAATGGAATAAACATCATTCTCATCGGTATCCTCAACGGCCCGTCATCTCCAGATAGCCGTGCCCCGGATGACTGCCCTCGGCGCGGATTGGCCCCTCCCAATAGGGCACGGAAAGCGCGTTCCAGGCCTGATCGTTCAAAGCCCGCGTCGTGATGTCCAATCCCTTGGCCGGCAGTTCCAGTCGCCATTCCACCGGCATCTCGCGGCCGGCAACGGTGGTACTGCGCAAGGGCGTCAGGCGCAGGGCGCCGGGTGGCTGCGGTTCGGGGCGGCCATCGGCCCCGATCCAGGTGGCACTGACGAAATCCGTGGCCCCGCGCAGGCGAAACCCCATCAGCCGCGCACCGTCGTCGAACGACAGGCTGAACCAGTCCCATCCCGTCTGATCCGCCGCCAGGGGTTGCGAGGACCATTCGCGGTCCATCCAGGCCGTGCCGGTCACCGGGATGCGCTTGCCGTCCAACTCGACCTCGCCCGAGGCGGCGTAGAACGGTTGCGAATAGTAGCGGCTGGCCTGACCGGCGGCGGATTTGACAGAATAGCCCCCATCACCTTGCGCGACGATCGGCCCGGTGGCGTGCAGCGCAAGATCGAAGGCGAAACCCTCGCCCCGCGCCGCCATATGGTCGGACAATTCCCAATCGTCGATCCAGGCGCCAAACGGTTCGGCGGTAACACCCGCCTGCCCGATGCCGCCGCGCGCCAGCTTTTCCGCCGCGAGGTGCTGCGTGGCAGTGGTCAGCGCCGCATGGGCAAGCCAGATCTGCGGGCTGGCCCAACCCCCGGCCTCATGCGGGGCAAGCGCATTGCGGAACAGCGTCCATTGCGCGCCGTATTCGGTGCCGTCGGCGGCGGTCAGGTTCGCGGTCACATACCACCATTCGATCCGAAAGGTAGGGTGCGGGCCGTGATCGGCGGGGAAGTCGAAGGGGCCGGGCCCGGGCATCTCGAACCCGCCTGCGTCAGAGCCCAACCCGGCAAAGCCCTGCCCCGATGCGGGGGCCGATACGGCACAGGCCATCAGGATCAGCATGATCGCCTTAACGTTCATGGGCAAAGACCTTCAGCAATTCGGCGGGCGCGATGCGTGCCAGCCAGCGTACGGGCAGCGCGGCGGCCAGCCCCGCCGCCAGCAACGACAGCAATCCCAGACGCAGCCAGTCGCCCGGGAACAGCAGCATCGGCAGCCGCCAGCCGAAGGCCTCGACATTGACAACCGCCAGCAGCACCCAAGCCAGCGCCAGACCGAGCGGCAAGGCCAGCCCGCAGATCAGCGCCGCCAGCGCCAGCGTACGCAGGAATTCCAGCTGCGCGAGCCGCCCGCGTGTCAGCCCCATCGCCCAGACCGGCGCCACCTGTGGCAGGCGCAGCGAGGACAGCGTCAGAAGGCTGGCAAACATCGCCAGCGCCGCGACACCCAGGGTCAGCACGTTCAGCGCAGCCGTTACGGCAAAGGTGCGCTCGAACACCGCGACCGAGGCTTTGCGGATCGCGGCGCGATCCTCGACAACCACGCGGGGAAACGCCGCGCGGATCTCGGCGGCACGGATATCGGTGATCAGCGCATAGCGCAGCACCGGCAGCGGATAGAGCGCGCGGTGCCGGTCCCAGGACAGGATGACCTGCGGCATCGGGTTGCCGTAATCGGGGTAGATCCCGGCGATCACGCCCTGTTCCACCCGGTCGCCCGGGGCAAGTCCGCGGCGCAGGGCCAGCTGTTCGTTGATGAAAACGTCCCCCGCGTCGAGGCGCGCCCAGGGGTCGGGCAGCGCGCGCAACAGCGGCCAGGCGCGGCGGAACAGCGGGTGGTCCACCATTCCCACGATCTGGGTGCCACCATCCGTGGTGCGGATCATCGGCAGCGCCTCGGCGCGGTTCCCCAGCCATGCCAGCAGCCGGGTGGCATCGGCCTCGTCCGCCGCCTCGACATAAAGATCGGCGGCAAGGCGCTGGTCGATCCAGGTAGTGAACGAGGTGCGAAAGCTGCCCACCATCGTGCCTACGCCGATATTCGCCGCCAGCGCCAGCAACAGCGCCATCAGCGCCAGCGACAGACCCGGAAGCTGCTGGCGGGTATCGGCCCAGAACCATTGTGCCACGGTCCCCCGCGACAGCCGCTGTCCGGCCCGCGTCAGAGCCGCCATCAGCATCGGCAGCATCAGCGCGCCACCGAGCAGCAGCCCGGCCAGCACGCCGAAGCCCGCCCAAAGCCCCCGCACCGCCAGAAGTGCGGCGCCAAGGCCGATCAGCCCCGCCCCCGCCAGCGCCTGTGCCCGCATCGCGCGGGCCGATTCCCGCCCCCAGGCGCGCGATTGCGCCGGGGCCAGCACCGGCAACCGCCCCAGCCGCCACAGGCTTTGCCCGGCCGACGCCAGCATCCCCAGCACGGCGATCCCCAGCCCCGACAGCCACCACACCGGACGCAGTGTCAGACCCGAACCGACCTCGGCCCCGTAAAGCCCGCGCAGCGTCGCCGCCACATCCGGCAGCAGGGCCCCCGCGATCAGCCAGCCAAGCAGGACGCCCGCAGCACCCGCCACCAGCGCGAAGACCAGCAACTCGGCCAGCAACAGCCCCGTCAGCGCGCGCGCCGACAGGCCAAGCGCCCGCAGGGTGCGGAACATGCCCCGCCGCTGTTCAAACGCCAGACCGATCGCGGAATGCACGATGAACAGGCCCACCCCGAAGGCCAGATAGCCGAAGGCCGCGAGGTTCAGATGAAAGCTTTCGGTCAGTTGCGACAGATCGGTCGTCGCGGGGTGGATCAGCGCATAGCCGGGCGGCGCAGGCCGGTCCCCGGTCAGCAGCAGATAGGAAATCTCCGGCCCCAGAATGCCAGCCGCGACCCCGATATCGGTCAGGGCAACACCGGACGGCAACTCGGCAGGACGCACCCGGGGATCGTTCAGCGCCTCGGCAGACAGGATCACCTCGCCGGTCAGGAAACCGGTCGGATCGCCCGCGAGGCCAATGTCCGGGGCCACACCGGACGGCAGGGTCAGCGGCTCGATCCCGATCAGACGCAGGGTCTGCCCACCGATCAGCGCCTCACCCTCGATCACCGGGGACACCGGCCACCCGGCCCGGCGCAGCGCCACGTAATCGGCCACCGTGATCCGCTCCGCGACCAGTCGCGGCAAATTGTCCTGTGACAGGGCCGAGGCGGCGCGGTCGTAGCTGGCGCGCGCCTCGGCATTGATCGCCTGCACCCCGGTGAGCAGCGCGGTGGCCAGCGCCAGCCCCAGCAAAAGCAGCGCCGCCTGCACCTTGTGCCGTGCCCAATGCGACAGCAGCGCGGACAGGGCGAACATCGGCCCCGTCATGTCAGACGCCCACCGCGCAGATGCACCTGCCGGTCGAGCCGCGCGGCCAGGCGCGGCGAATGCGTCACCATCAGCAGCGCCGCGCCGGTCTCGGCCACCAGCCGCAGCATCAACGCCATCACCCTGTCACCCGAAGCCTCGTCCAGGTTGCCCGTCGGCTCATCCGCCAGCACCAGCGCGGGCCGGGCGGCAAGGGTGCGGCCGATGGCAACGCGCTGCTGCTGGCCGCCAGACAGCTCTTCCGGATAGCGCGACAGAAGCGGCCCCAGATCCAGCGTCGCGACCAGATCCGCCTGCCAGCGCGGATCGTGCCGCCCCGCCAGCCGTGCCTGAAAGGCAAGGTTCCCCGCCACGTCGAGCGATGGGATCAGGTTGAACTGCTGGAATACCAGCCCCACCGTGCTCCGGCGCAGCGCCGCGCGTTCGGCATCGCTGCGGCCCATCGGGCGGCCCGCAATTTCGATCCGCCCGGTATCGGGCGCGTCCAGCCCGGCGCAAAGGTGCAGAAGCGTGCTCTTGCCGCTGCCGGATTCGCCGGTCAGCGCCAGTGTCTCACCCGCCGCCAGCGACAGGCTGACCCCGTCCAGAACGGTGACCCCGCCCTCGGAACTCGCATAGCCTTTGGAGACGTCGGTCAGCGACAGCATGTCGGCCCCCTAGTGCGATCAACAATGGTAGACTCAAATGCTGTGCGTCACCCACTTGGCAATATTGTAGCGAGAGGTGGTTATCGGGGCAAACCGCGCCACACGAAGTAATTTTTCGTGCAAATCGGTGCGGTCTCTGGCGCATCGACCTTTTTCAGTGAATACGACTTTCTGACCGAAAGTATGTGAATGCTTCAATGGCGGAATCAATAACCAAGCCAGCGAAGAGCATCTCCGACATCGTACTGGTCACACTCGCAGCAATCCCGCAAGAATTTCCTCGACACCTGCCTAATCATTGAGGCCACGGCTATCCAGCTCGGTCATCGCTCGACCTCGACTGATCCACAATGCCCTCCTCACTTTCTGCAGAGGTCCTGTGCATTACTCCGTGTTCGAGTGGCGGGAAGGCCACTGGCCACCGCAGTATCCCAATAGGTTCAGCGCCTGGCGTATTTCGATTGATACTTCCGTGAATTGATCTCGAGGAAACAGCCGCCACTACCATCTACGAGATCCTGGCAGCCTCAGATACCCCGTACCCCTGGGCGCTGGAACGCATCCCGCAGGCGATCAGCCGTCATCAGCCCGGGCACGATCCCATCCCGGAACACAAAGGCCGGCGTGCCGTTGATCGACAGAGCCTGTGCAAGCCGCTTGTTCTCCGCTATTCGCCCGGAAATATCCGGCTGCCGCCCTCGTTCCGACAGGGCATCGAAATCAAAACCTGCCGCCCCGGCGAGCATCCGCAGCAAGGTGTCGTTCAACTGACCTTTCTGTGCCAGCAAGGTATTGTGGAAACTGATATAGGCCTCATCGCCATGTTCCGCACGAACGGCAAGGGCCAGCCGCGCGGCCTGCTCCGACGCAGGCCCCAGGATCGGGAACTCCTTGAGTACCACCGCAACTTCGCTCTCCCCTTCGAGCGCGGAAGTCAACTCCGCCAAGGCGGCCCGACAGTAGCCGCATTGATAGTCAAAGAACTCGACCACGACAATCTGACCTAAGGGGTTCCCCTTTCTGCCATCGTCGCTCCCGAACAGAGCGTCGGCATGTGCCGAAATCATGCCGGTCTGAGCGTCGGCCTTCTTTACCGCCTCCTGCTGCTCGAGCAGCGTGAAGACTTCGAGCACAACTTCAGGATTGTCCAGAAGCCAGGCCCGTGCGCTCTGCGCGAACTCATCAGTATAGCCCGGCTCTGCCAGAGCGCTACCCGCACCGGTTGCGACAACGGCAACGGCCACCAGCGGGCCCTTCAGCCAGTCGGATTGCCTGTGCGCCGCGCCTTTGGGCCGGTCGTTCAAGATCGATGTCAACTTCCCGTCCTTCCTTGGCTGGCCTCGCCGACCGTGAGCTGGCGTTGCACCCCACGGCCGACGAAGGTTCTCATTTCAACGTTTGATACTTATCATCATCACTAGGATTCTATCGTTGCATAGAACTACTATCGTTGACAACGGGATTCATTGGCATGCACGTGTTGGAGGCCGAGATGAGACGCAACAACCAGCCGACCCGCTTTGTAAGGGGCGGACAGACCACCCAGCACTGGTGGCGTATGGCGGCACAGGTGCTGCGAACGTCTCTGTTCATATCGCTCGGCGCCTTCACCCTGGCCTACTGCGTGATGATCGCCACCAGCTACGAGCTCCGGCTCATCCGCGAAACCTTCATAAGCTGGCTTGCCCAGTACAACGTCGATATCGGACGCCCCGAAAGGCGCCTCACCTATGTCGATTACCTGAACCGCCCACAGGACCGCAGTGCCAGCGAGATCACGGCCGATGCGCGGATGAACGAAGTCGCGCGGCAATATCGCGAGAACGCCGTCCAGCTGGCGTGGTTCGCATCCCTTCCAGCGGGTGCCGTCCTCGTGATCAGCATTGGGGTATTTGGCTGGGCCGGGCGGCGGCTTGGCGAGAACCAGCATGTACGCGGCAGCCGCCTGATTTCGCAAACCGACCTCGCAGACTGGTCGCGGCAGAAGTGGAGAAACTACCGCAAGCGCTATCGATCTGGCGGCAAGATGGATGCCTACACCATCGCCGGCATTCCCTTTCCGCCGAACGCGGTCGAAGCGCAGACCGGGGTTTTCGGGACTGTGGGCGTCGGCAAGACCAATGCCATCAAGGAACTGCTGAAAGCCATCCGCGCGGGCTCCGGCCGCGCAGTCGTCTACGATCGGATGGGCGGCCTGGTGCGGGACTTCTACGACCCCGAGACCGATATCATCGTCAATCCATTCGATGCCCGTTCTGCGATCTGGTCCCCGTTCTTTGAGGCCAGGACGCCCGAGGCATTGGCCCAGATCGCTGAGGTGATGATCCCGCAACGGCCGGGTCAGAACGACCCGTTCTGGAGCCAGACCGCACGCCTCGTCTTCGAATACGCCGCCCGCTCGCTCCTCAAGGCGAAAACGCCGACCAATGCCGATCTGCGCCGCGCGATCATGACGATTTCGGCGGACGAGCTGGCGAAGCTGCTTGCCGGCACGCCCGGCGCGCATTTCTTCGGGCCGCATGTCGAAAAAACCTCGGCCTCGATCCGGGCGAACATGATCGCGGAGCTGCGCTTCCTCGAATTTCTCCGCGACGATGGCGAGCCCTTCTCTGTGCGCGAATGGGTCAAGTCCGAAAAGGCCGGGTTCCTGTTCCTCACCGGGGATGCGGAGCATTCTGCGGCGACTCGTAACGTGATCAGCACGGCCGTCGAAGTCGCGGCCAATGCGCTGATGACCTGCGAAGAGCGCCGGGATCCGAGCCTGTGGTTCTTCCTCGATGAGGTTCCCACCCTCAACCGCCTGCCCTTCCTGGTCCCCAAACTCGCGGAGGTCCGGCAGTTCGGTGGTGCCTTCGTCCTCGGCTATCAGGTCTATGCGCAGCTTGAGGACATCTATGGCGAGAAGGGCGCGCAGAGCATTGTCGGCACGCTCAACAACCGCATCGTCTTCAACACGCCGGATGCGAGAACCGCGAAGCTCTTCTCGGATTCCCTCGGCTTCGAAGATCTGATCGAGCAGCGCGAGAACCTCAGCTTCGGGGCTCATGAAAGCCGCGACGGCGTGGCCTTCATCAGCCAGAGGGTCGAGCGCCCGATCGTCACCCCTTCCGAAATTCAGGCCCTGCCGCAGTTCGAGGCCTATATCCGCTTCGCCTATGACGCGCCGACGGCAAAGGTCATGTTCGAGCCGGTATCGACCAAGCCACGCGCCGAGAAGTTTATTCCCTATCAGGGGATCGGCTTCGATCTGGACGGGATGAACCCGCACACGACCCCTGCCCCAGCCGACGAGGACGGATCGATCCCCGCACAGATCGCACCGGAGCTCATTGATCAGGTGCAGGAAGAACAGCGCGGTAATTGGGCAAGCTGGCCGCCGGATCAGCAGATCGACGCCTTTTTCCGTTGGCGCAAGGCAGGCCGGACTGAGGATTTCAATCCGCAGAGCGGTCAGATGGAAGCGCCGCTGATGGGCATCCCGGATGAAATTCTCTGGGATCACTATTATCGCGAACGCCTGAAGGGCAACGGAAACCCCGCTTTCCGGGTGACGCCGAATACCACCGCCATGCTTTCCAGCCGCCGCAAGGCGTCTTCAGGCAAGCCCGGCCCTGACGTGCCCTCCTATGCTGCCGTACTGGAATCCTGCGTCGAAACCACCTCGGCAGCGGATATCATCGACCCTGCCCCGCCGCCCGAGAGTGACCCCCTGTTCGATGCCATGGATGACCGTGGCTCCTTGCTATGATGTCGCTCAGCAACGTCTCGCCCGGGGCGGCGGCGAGCGGCTATTATCAGGCCGAGGGCTATTACATCGCCGGCAGCCCGGAGGCTCTAGCGGCCGCGTCCTGGTTTGGCAAAGCCGCCGAGCATCTGGCTGATATCGGCTGGGACACTTTCCGCGAGCGCGTCGACAACGAGCTTTTCTCCGACATGCTACAGGGCTACGCGCCGGGGCTGGAGCGCGATGCCGAGGGGAACTGGAAAGAGGGTCAGACCCTCGGCCGCTGGGTCGGGGGTGAACGTCAGCACCGACCCGGGATCGATCTGACCTTCTCGGCCAGCAAATCGGTTTCGATCATGGCTCTGGTCGGCGGTGATGAGAGAATTGTGGCCGCCCATGATCGTGCCGTCAAACTCGCCATGGCCGTGGCAGAGGAGCGCTTTGTCTACACACGACGCGAGGTGAATGGCGAAATCGTCCCGGTCCACGGCAAGATGATCGCCGGGCTCTTCCGGCATGACACGTCCCGCGCGCTGGACCCCCAGCTCCACACCCATGCCGTGATCCAGAACATGGTTCTCGGGCCGGACGGGCGCTGGACGGCACTGACCAACGAACCGCTTTATGAGAACAAGATGCTGCTCGGCAGCATCTACCGCAATGGCCTTGCCCGCGAGCTGACCGAGCTCGGCTATACCGTGGATCGCGTCGGTCCCGCCGGCATCGTGGAAATCCGGGGCGTTCCGCAGGAGCTGATGGATGGGTTCTCCAAGCGGCGCCAGGAAATCGAGGCGGCGCTGAAGGATTATGGGGCCGAGCCGACCGCCAGGGATTCCGCGCTGGCGGCACTGGCCACACGCAAGAGCAAGCACAAGGGCATCGACCGGGCGGAACTGAAGGAGGGCTGGCTGAAGGAAGCCCGGGATCTCGGTATCGCCCGGGAGGATCTGGACAGGATCCGCGACGACGCTTCGCTCTCAAAAGCGCTGAGATTGCCCGGCATGACGCGCGATGGCCCGGTGGTGATCGGCGAGGAGGACAAAGCAGCGGCGGCAATCGATTTTGCCATCCGCCATGTCAGCGAGAGAAACGCTGTCTATTCTGCGGATGACCTTTTGAAGGTCGCCTTGAATCACAACAGCGAGGTCGGACACGATCGCCTTGAAGATGCGATCTTGCGGAAAGAGGCCGAAGGCCGGCTGGTACCGGTCCACCTCCATGAACAGCGGGAAGTTGCGATTGCCACACCGAAGGTGGAAGGCATTCATGGCACTCTGAAGTCCCATGGCCCTGCCCCCTACAAGCATCAGGACGGACAGAAAGGGAGCTACTTCGTCACGCTGGAGACCAGCCAGGGCGAAAAGACCCTTTGGGGCGTCGCGCTCGCCGGAGCTATCGAGCGGGCCGCCCTCGAAACAGGAGACACCGTGGCGCTGAAGATTGTCGCTTCCGATCCTGTCAGGGTTCGGGACGGCGAGGGTTGGAAGGAGATCACCCGGAACGACTGGATCGCGGAGAAGGTCGAGGCGCAACCCGAGCGCCAGACACGGATCGAGACCGAGATCCGCTCCCTCTACACCGACGATGCCACGCTGGCGGCCGAGGTCCGCGTCCAGGAAGAGTTTCGGGCCGGGCGCCGCGCCGACGGGGTCATTCTGCCGGATCGGCTGCGCGAGAATGGCGGCGTCAAGATGTCGGGGGTCGCAACCCTTCGGGAGCGGCTGAACCAGAGCACCCTGACCGAAGGTCAGCGCGACGCCATCCTCACTGGCCTCTCCCCTTCCGGGCGCTTTGTCGCGGTTCAGGGATATGCCGGTACGGGAAAGACCTACATGGTCGAACAGCTTCGGAGCTATGCCGAGCGGTTCGGCTATATGGTCGAGGGAGCGGCGCCGACCAACCGTGCCGTCGCCGAGCTGGAGAAAGTGCTTCCCGGCAGCCGGACAGTCGCGCGCTTCAAGCTCGACGCCGATCTTGAACGTGATCCGGCGGACAAATCGAAGACCATCCTGGTCATCGATGAATCCTCGATGATCGGCACCACGGATATGCGCGATCTGATGGGGCGAGCCAATCAGGCGGGCTATGCGCGGGTTATCCTGCTTGGCGACATCAAGCAGCTGGATGCGGTTGCGGCCGGCACGCCCTTTGCGCAGCTGCAGCGCGCCGGGATGCCGACAGCGCTGATGGCCGATATCCAGCGCCAGCGCGACGAGGGCCTGCGCGATGCGGTGCTCTATGCGATCCGCGGCGAAATCAACGCGGCCTTCGCCAATCTCAGCGAGGTCGCAACGCCCGCAAGGAACCAGAAGTTCACCGACAAGGTCGCCAATTCCTGGCTTGAGCTCAAACCGTCTGAGCGCGAGAGGACAGGGCTGATCGTGCTGACCAATGCCGTGCGCGAGGAGGTCAATGCCGCGATCCGCGAAGGGCTGCGGGGCGAAGGCCGCATTGCTGCCAACGACACGCAGATCAGAAGCCTGGCCCCGCACAATTTCACGAAGGCGGAGGCAGCCGAAGCGGCGAGCTATCGCATCAACGATGTCGTCGTTCCAATCCGGGATGTGAAAGGCGTCGGTCTCACCGGCAATACCCTTTACAAGGTGACCGATACCAGCCTGCGCAGCAACACGATCACGCTCCGCCCGGAGGATGGCGGTCTTGCCATCCGCGTGCCGCTTGTCGCTGGGGGGAAAGCGGCTGCCAGCCTTATCGCCTATAGCCCGGTTGAGCGCGACTTTGCGCCTGGCGATCGCGTGAAGTTCGCACTCACCGACCGCGCCAGCGGTGTGGCCAATGGCGCACGCGGCAGCGTCGAGCAGATCGGGGCAGGTCAGATCGAGATTCTGCTCGATGACGGCAAGCGCACCCGGCTTGCCTTCGACAGTCTCGCGGCGCGCGGCATCGATCATGCCTATGCGGCGACGGCGCATGATTTCCAGGGCGCGACCGTCGACCGGATCATCGTCGGCATGATGGGCAAGGAGCAGCTCAGTACCCAGAAATCCTTCTATGTCGGGCTGTCCCGGGCTCGTGACGAAGTGATGCTGATCACCACGAAGGTCAGCGAGCTCGCAAAGCAGATCCAGAAACAGACAGGCGAGCGGCCCGCCGCACTTGATGCCTGGGAGCGGCGCCTGAGGGACGAGGGGCGCGAGCGGGAGATGGCGGAGAAGCACCGCCAACCGCGCGAGCAGGACGCCAGGACAGCCGCACCGCAAGAGCACAATACCGCCAAAACGCCAGACCGGGCGAGCGGCGACCCAGAGGAACGCCAGGCCGCCACACAGCCGGAGCGCCAGACCGGCAGCCCGCCAGACCGCCGCGCCGCCACCACGCCAGATCGCCCCGTCGCCGAACCGGCAGAGCGTCAGCCCGCCGCGTCAGCCCGCCTGCCCGCCATAGCGCCGGACCGCCAGCCCGCCAGGGATCCCGGCAATACCGAAGAAATCCTCCGCGATCAGTATGCCGCGCTGAAGCGGGCGGAGCGGCCGCCTGAGCGCAATGAGCGGGACGTAGCCCGCACCATCCAGGAGATCGAACAGATGCAGAAGGTGAAGGAAGGACCGATCAGATGAGGAAAGAGAATATCGACAACCGCTATCGCTTCGTACTCGGCGCCGAGGCGGCGGCGCTTACCGCCAATCATACACCCGAGGGCGACTTGCCCCGGGCCGAGCACCTCGACGCAGGGATTGCAGCGCTTCAGGGCGAGGTGGAACTCGCAAGACAGGTCAACAACCGCCTTGGCGAGGAGTTTGACCGACTCGACCAGAGATTCCAGTCCCTCCTGTCATCCCACAACGACGGGATGCGGGGTTTGATGATGACGGTCGGGCAGACGATCCGCGAACTGCACGTCATTCGCCGTGTCCTGATCATCTCCGGGGCCACGAGCAGCGAGCAGGCGGAACGGCTCTATGACAAGGCTTTGCCGGCTATCAACGAGCTGCGCGCGACGATGGCCCTCTGGCGGCAAAGAGAGGGGTTGGAGATCCCGGAATTCTCGCTGGTGGAGGAGGAGCGGATCCTCAATCAGCTGATTCAGAACCCGTCGACCGAGAGCGACAGAAAGGACGGCCCGGAGGAAAGCCTTGGCGAAGCGCTCACGGAGCAGTTCCACCGGCTCCGCGAAGGATTTGACGCGAACCTCACCGACGAACGTCACGAGCGCGAGATGGAGCGTGATGATGACTAGGTCTGAGGCGACCAAAACGGCCGGAAAATGGGCCGAATCCCGTGGCACGGCGTGCCATTTTCGTGGCACGCCGTGCCACGGCAGATTCGCACCGCTGAAATTGCTGGAAAATTCCTTTCAGGGCAGTCCGACGGCCCCAAACGGCTATAAACCATTCAGAATGAATGGCTTATGGCCGATGCAGCACTTGCTGCGTCAGGTGTGGTCCTTCTCCTCGGGATGGCACATCGAGGACGGCCTGCAGAGAACCTGCGCCCTCCTGCCCGCAGGCGCAGGCGGATGCCTTCTAGCGCTGTGCCTTGCCACTTCCGCTGTGGCCGAGGGCTGGACATGGGGATCGTCTTTCGATCCGAAGCCCGCCGCGCGCAGGGAGGCCATGCCGGGGTCCAGCTTTTCCGGTCTTCGCGTGGCATCGTCCTTCGACCAGCCGGGTGCAGGCTTCGCCCTTGCACCCCAGGGCGGCGGTGCCTTCCGTCTACCCGGTGGCAATGACGCGCTGGTGAAGCTGCAAGCCCTGATCCAGCACGCGGAGAGCCGTCGCGCGGGCTATGATGCCTGGCACGAGAGCGCCGCCGTGCCACCCCCGAAGGCGCCCAGCCGGATGACGCTCGCGGAAATCCGAAGCTGGATTGCGGCGACACCGGGCCAGCACCACGCGATAGGTCGCTATCAGATCGTGCCGGATACGCTGGAAAACCTGATCCGCAGGACAGGCCTGCCAGCGGAAACCCTGTTCGACGCAAAGATTCAGGACGCTCTGGCGAATATCCTGATCCTCGACGCGGGCTATGCCGAGTTTGCGGCGGGCAGGATCACGCCGGGCCGCTTCATGGACAATCTGGCCCGCATCTGGGCTGGCTTGCCGCTGGAATCCGGTCTTTCGGCCTATCACGGCGTGGCGGGCAACAAGGCCACTGTGACCCGCGCCTTCTTCGCCGGGCAGATGGCAGAGA
This sequence comes from Paenirhodobacter populi, assembly GCF_004022215.1. Lineage (GTDB taxonomy): Bacteria > Pseudomonadota > Alphaproteobacteria > Rhodobacterales > Rhodobacteraceae > Rhodobacter > Rhodobacter populi. Next base: position 5,301 of record NZ_SAUZ01000004.1, on the reverse strand, counting down.
TTTTCCCGCAGCAACGGGCGCAGGTGCAGCTTCCCGACCGACAGGCCGGGGGAAGCTGATGCGCCCGCCGAACCGCCGAACCGCCGAACCGCCGAACCGCCGAACCGCCGAACCGCCGAACCGCCGAACCGCCGAACCGCCGAACCGCCGAACCGCCGAACCGCCGAACCGCCGAACCGCCGAACCGCCGAACCGCGATTGCGGCAGAGCGTCAACCCGTCAACCCCGAGCCACCCGGAGGCCGTCTCATGATCGTCATTGCTGCCTATAGCCACAAAGGGGGCACCGGCAAATCCACCGCGCTGATGGCTCTTGCCAGTGCCATCGAGGCGCGCGGACAATCTGCGCTTCTGGTCGATTGCGATCCGCAGCGGAACTTCAACATGTATCGGGTGCAGGCCGAGGAGATCGGATGCTGGTCCGACAGGATGGAGGTCCGCTATCTCGATTTCGAAGCCACGGGCGTGGCGCATCTGGAATCCGATCTGATGGCGGCCGAGGATTCCGGGCGCTTCGACTACGCGCTGCTGAATCTTGCCGGTGTCGATCATCCCTTCAACCGCATGGCCCTGCGCTATGCCGAGTTGACGCTCCTGCCCTTCAAACCGGCGGCAACCGAACTTGCCGAACTCGGTCCCGCGCTGGAAGTGATCCGGGGACTTGAGCATGAAGGGGAGATCGGCGCGGCGCGGGTGCTGTTCACCATGATGCGTCCAAAGCTGACCAGCGCCGCCTCGGCCTATCGCGATGCGGCACTCGACGGATTCCCGGTCATGGAAACCCGGCTGCGCGATACCGCAATCTTCGCGGATATCGTGATGCGGGGCCTGCTCGGTCGGACGCTTGCCCTGATGGAGCGACAGGCCAGCGGGCTGGAGAAGATGCAGGTCAAGCGCCTCCGCGAGGCGCTTGACGATTGCCGGGCACTGCTGGCCGAAGTGGATGCCATCCTTGTTGGCGCGAGGACCGCGACATGAAGAACCGAGGTGTGTTCAGCGCCAGTCCGCGCCTTCCGGGCCTGGCGCATAAGACCGGCGGTCGCCCGGAGGCTTTGCCTGGGCAGATTGCGGTGCCGGTGACCGAAGATCGCGACAGCGCCAGCAGGATCGAAGGCGCAGAGCCGGACCGGATCCCGGTTCCGCCCGCGCCTGCTCAGCCAGTGTCTGTGACTTCCAATCGCTCGCCTGCGTTGGCGCCACCAGCAAAGCGCAAATATTCGCTGTCGCTGCGGATCCCGGCGGAACTGGTCGCCGGGTTTGGGGATGTGTTGGGCGGCTATGTTGCCAGCGATCGCAAAGCGATCCGCCGGGGCCTCGCCGGGCAGGTGCAGGCGCAGATCGTCCGCAACCTGCCAGAGCCTGCATCGGGTCACGCGGAACAAGGGCCGTGCGAGACGATCCGTCTGGACCTGCGACTTGACCTGGCCACGGTCGCAGACCTTCAGCGCCGGCATGATCCGCATGGGCTGATGCCTGCGGTCACGATGATCGCGCGGGCGGTCGAGCCGTTCTATGCCACGCTTCTGCGCGATCTTCTTTCCCGCACGGGCCAGAGGCACCCGGGTTGAGGTTGTGCGCGTCCCCACCACCGGGCGCAACGCCGCGACTGCGGCCCCCGCGCGGGCAGCGCCGGACCTGTCGCGCCGTGGCCCTTGCGGCTGCGGCGCGACAGGTCACCTTTTCAGCGCCAGCCCAGCCCCCTGCCGCCCTGCCCTGCGGGGTTTCGGTCGGGGCGGGCTTTCCGGTTCTGGTCAGGGAAGGCGGGCGACCCCTGCCTTGGGGGCCGCCCTGTCCTGTCAGTATTCGTCGGGCAGGCAGAGGGTCAGGACGCGGATTGTCTGGCTCGGGTCGGTTTCCACCTCCGGCCCCATAAGCTCGTCGTTGTCGTAAAGGTCGATTTTCCAATAGATGCGGAAGGTGTCGCCGTCATGGGCAATGTCAGGCATTCCGAAACTGCGGGCGCCATAACGGCAATGGTCATCCACGAAATTGTCGTCAGTGCGGGTCATGGCAAGTGCGGCCTCGACAAATTCCGGCCCCATGTCGCGGATGCCGCGCGTCACGAAAACCCGCCCCCGGATTTGCTGACCATCGACCAGAACCGGGCCAAGGGCTTTGCGGAAAGCGTCATTCTGCGCGCCGATGATTTTCGCCTCGGTCCGGGTTGCCTCGTATCGGTCCAGATCGAAAACCGGGCCACCGCAGCAGGAACAGGCATCCGGGCAGGCAAAGGCGACGATGGCGACCGTTTCGCAGGAGATGCATTGATATTGAGCCATGAGAAAACCCCTTTTCAGATTTGCGATCCCTTTCCGGCTTGGCCCCCTTTGAAAAATCAGGGCTGTCCGGGAAGGTGAGCCGCGCTCTTGCGCGTCTCTCCTTCTCGGATTGCCCCTCGGCGAGAGCAGGAGGGGGGCCCGGCAATCGGAAAATCAAGGCACAAGGGTCGGGGCCCCCGTCTGCACAAACCGACGCAGGAGGTGCGGAAGATGGGGGTGGCCCTTGGGGCGCAGTATTTTCTGGTTGCCGGGGGAACCGGCGGTTCCCTTTCTTCCTTTCTTTCCTTCTCTGCTCCGCGCTCGAACCCGGGAACACCATCGGCCCTGCAGGGGGCGTTCGGCTTGCCCGAATCCCCCCTGCACGCCCCGCCGTTTGAAGCTGGCTTCTTCTCTGCGAACAGGATGCGACCCTCCCGGGATCCCTGAAGGGGCCGATCCGGTATTGGCGGCGTTCCCAACGGCCGGAAGAATCGGGAGGCAGCTGGTCGCCGCCTCCCGGGGACGCCTCAACCGGCGTCCGTCTCGGCTCCACTGATCGGCATCCCGAGGTCGAAGCCACAGATCTGGCTGCGGCGCTGCGCCAGGAGGATGCGCATTGCGGTCGGATGGCCCAGCACCCCGGAGAAGGCGTCACCCATCGCCTCGAAGGGCGCCAGATTTTCGATAGCGATCACGTCGCCGTCCTCGTCATAGCCGCCGTGCAGATACATCGGCGCTGTCTTCGCCCGCTTTGCAGCCCTCTCCGCCTTGCAGATAAGCGCGAAGGCCTCGCGGCGGTCCTGCCAGTAGGCCTCGCTGCCCGCGTCGATGCAGATGATATTCCGGTCGTCCATGTCATGCTCCTTTCGCTTGATGACGAAAGGCAGGAGGCACCGTTGCCGCGAGGGGTCAGGGATCGCTCTGCGACCGCCAGCGGCGGCGAGCGGGGGTGCCGGTTTTCTGGCGCAGCCTACCAGGCGGCGGCCGAAAATCGGGGGGACCGCGATGTCCTTGACGCCGGAGCGGCTGGTGCAGACTCGGACGTCATAGAGATAAGAGCCCGCGGCCCCGACCAGGGGCCGCGACAATGCCCGACCTGGCCCGTCCTGAACACCCCGACCGGTCTCCCGTGCCTCTTGCCCGGTTCGGCCCGGGTCATCGGTGTCGCGGGATCGTGCGGTTGGGACCGGGGCCCGCGTGAGGATCGTCACCCGCATGGGCGGAGACGGCCGCCTGCGGCTGGCTCCGGTCGGGGCCGCTTGCGGGCGCGACTAGAGCCGTGCCTCGCTTCTTTGCGAGGTCACGCCCGAACACTTCACCTGCAACTGACGAGTATCCTTTCCTGAGATCCCCGGCCCGCTACCGCGACGGCGATCCATCCCTGTCATGTAACACCCGCTGCCCCTTATCTGCCCTGCGTCATCCTTCCCGCACCCCTATCGGAAAGGCCTCGGGCTTCTCAGAAGATCTGGTGCAACACCATGTCGTCTCGCAAAGCCTGCGGATGACGGGAAATCCTGGTGGTGAGGGACCCGGCACCTCTTGCCACGGGAATCGAATCCTGGCCAATGTCGGGAGCGCGACCGCAAACCATGTCGTCCTGTTCGTGAAACGCGTCGCTTCAGCGTGCGAAGACCGGCCGGACCCGCCGCATCGTCTCGATACAGTTCGGGATCGGTGCCACTGGCGGCCGGTGCCAAATGCAACGAGGGCCTGAGCTTATGACGGGCAGCACTGATGGTTCGAATGAGGGCGAGCATCGTGAGATGATGCGGTCTCTGCGCAATGCCAGGATCTTCGACGATCTTGTCTATATCGCGCTGTTCCCGCTTTTCACGGCGCTGGCCTGGCTGATCGGCCTGCCCTCCTTTCTTCTCTTTGCCATAGCGGTTCTTACCCTCCCGCTCGGCGCCCGCGCAGCATCGGATCTGTGGTTGATCCGCATGCAGACCCGGCTGGAAGACAGCACCGCGGATCGAAGCTGAGCCCTGCCATCCGGCCTTCCTATGCTCGCATGCCCTGATGCCCGGACGGGTTTCACCCGGTCAGGTTCCGGTTCGGGCAGCTTTTGACCCGGGTCCGAATCGCGACCAATGCGCCGGCGAACCGGAGCATTGGTCGTTCGGGTATGGCGGGCGGTCAGCGCCGAAGAAGCTCCCAGGGATCGATTTCGGCGAGGATGCAGACCTCGTCACCGTCCAGATCATCTGCCGGGCAAGCGGCGCAGCTCCCGTCACCTGCACGGAAGACGATGATCGATACCATCAGGGTGGCGGCAAGGCTGGCAGCATAGGCGGTGGCATCGTTGTAGGACATCGGTCTGGCTCCTGTCTTTGTGCCGCAGGGGCCAATCCCCCGCGTGACAGGCGCCCCGCAGGTCCGGCGGAAGCCGCAATCACCGGGCGCGTTCGGCTCGTCCGAATCCGCCCGGCGGCATGCCGATGGCATAGCCGACCTCTTGTGGGTTGATTGTCGAGGCGCCCGACCGGACCAGGGACAGCGACGGATCGCGAGGGATGGCTTTGCTGCCCTTGCGAGGGGCCAGAGAGCCCTCCGATGCAATGCGCATGAGATTCCGGTTCGGGCTTCCTGTGGCAATCGGACAATTCGCAAGAGCTTGCGCAGACTCCGGTTCCGCTGCAGGCAGGACATCCTCTCGCCGGGAAGGCTCGCGGACGCAGGATCGGGATCGGGTTGCGTGGCAGGATTCTCGCGCGCCGGGACTATGATCTCCCTGCAATATTTCAGCGGAACCAGAAGGCCCGACCGTCTGGCGCAGGCCCTCCTCTGCAGATCATGTGCAGTACCGCCCTGAAGTCCATGATCTTCCAGACAGGCAATCTGCCGTTCCTTGGGCGACACCAAACGCACGACAGCCCCGCCCGGGTTTTCGCGGGCGGGGCTGCGACCTGGTGGCTCAGTTTGCGTCGCGGCGCTGCGGGCGGGACCAGATCAGCGAGTGGGTATCGCCGTCCTCGTCATCGAAGAGGCTGGCGTAGATCGGGGCGTTGAAGCTCGGATCGTCCAGCTTCAGGCCCAGATAG
>NZ_SAUZ01000040.1 GCF_004022215.1 Paenirhodobacter populi | reverse complement strand
ATGCAGAGGTCCAGATCCGCATCCTTCGCAGGTTCTCTCGAACCGTCGCCCATCGGGCTTGAACCGATGGCGCCTCGATGGGCAACCGTTCACCTGCTCAGTCATGAACCGCTTCACATCACTCGGCGCACCCGAGCCCGTTCGCATGCGCTGAAAATCGCCGGGGCGAGGCCAGCTCCGACCTCATCCCGAATAGCGCAACAAAGCCTCCGGGAGACGGGCCACGCGGGGTTCGCGACGGAAGCTGGCGTGGTCTACGTCACCGTGGATCCGGGGCACGCCGCCCTGCGCGTGAATGCCGACCTGTCTCTGGAGCGGATGCTGGCGCATGCGCTGCATCATTCCGCGCGGTGGGATGGCCCCGGATACGGCCGGACGCTTGGCGCTGCACTGGTTTCCGAAGGGCTGGCGGGGCATTTCGCGCAGGAAGTGTTCGGCAAAGGCCCCGAGCCCTGGGAAAGCCTGCCCGTAAGCGTTTTGCGCACGCATATCCCGAGAGCATTTCATGAATGGGCATATGAAGGATACGCGCATGAAGCCTGGTTCTTCGGCTCCCCCGATTTTCCAAGATGGCTGGGCTACTCTTTAGGGTATCAGCTCGTTGCGCGTTATCTGGCCTCACACCCAGGGGTGCGGGCGTCCGAGTTGGTCCATGGAGATGCCAGGGACTTTCTTCCTCAACTTGGAGAGGTCTGAGCGGGAGTCATCCCGTCTGTTTTCCATACGCAGCTGTCAGCCCGACCTCCGATAGCGATCAAAGACAGGTCTCGAATCACCGGCCTGGGAACACGTTGCCAATCCCCGGCATGGCCAAGGAAGAGTCGGCCGGAACAGAGACCACCGCGATTTTCCGGGGCTGTTGCACGGCTTACGCAGCATGGCCCGTTCGAGCATGTCGCCGTTGCCATACGGCCCCCAGGTATCGCGGAAACCGTCAAGGCCCGCGCCAAAGCGCCCGCCCGCCGCCAGCAATCTTTGCAACGAGGGCACCTCGCGCGAGAACGGCGCGGTGGTCAGGACCGGCAGATCGAGGGTGGCGCAATCGTCGATCAGGCCCTGTGTCATGTTCCAGTCCGGCGCCCCCATGCAGAAAGCGTGGCTGATCGCCACCTTGCCCTGCATGCCAAGCGCGCGAACCCGTTCAAAGATCATGTCCATCGAGAAGGCGCCCATCTCGCCCGCCTCGTGCAGGTGGATGTCGATGCCTTTCCCGTATTTCCCGGCGATGGCGAAGATCGCGTCGAGATGGCCCTTGGGATCGCGGTCCATGCCGCAGGGATCGAGCCCGCCGACCAGACCCGCCCCCGCCACCATCGCCCGATCGAGCAGCTCGACCGTGCCCGGCCGGCGCGGCAGGCCCGATTGCGGAAAGGCGACGATCTCGATCTCCACCACGCCGGCAAGCTGGCGGCGCGTCTCCATCACCCCTTCAAGCGCCACGAGCCCCTGATCGGTGTCGATGTCCGCATGGCTGCGGATGACCGTCGTGCCGAAGCTAGAGGACAGGATCGCCTGCCGCATAGGCTGCACATGCGCATCGAGGCCAAGATCGCGCTTCACCCGCCGCTCGTTGTCGATCTTGTCGATCAGGCGCGGGCCGACGTCGTTCACATACCAAGGATGGCCGAGCAACCCCTTGTCGAGGTGGGTATGCGCATCGACAAGCCCCGGAATGGCGATCGCCCCGCCGCCGTCTTCGCATGCGATGCCCGGGGCCACGAGATCCGGGCCGATGGCCGCGATCGTGCCCGCCCGGATCAGCAGGTCGGTCGGCGCGCCGCCCATCGGGCGGATGTTCTTCAAAAGCAGGTCGGACATGGTTTCACCGCAGTCTGAAGTTGAGGGCATCGCGCAGCCAGTCGCCGAGCACGTTGATCGAGACGACCAGCAGACAGAGCTGCACGGCGGGGAACACGACGATCCACCACGTGCCCGAGAAAAGGAACTGGTTGCCCACGCGGATCAGCGTGCCGAGCGAGGGCTGTTCCGGCGGCATGCCGACACCGAGGAAGGAGAGCGTCGCCTCGATCAGGATGCCGAGTCCGAAGTTCAGCGTCGCCGCGACCAGCAGGGGCGTGGTGGTGTTGGGCAGGATATGGCGCAACAGGATCCGGTGCACCGGCACGCCGATGAGCCGCGCGGCCTGCACATATTCGCGGTCACGCTCGACCATCATCCGGGCGCGCACGGTGCGGGCATATTGCACCCATGCCGAGATCGAGATCGCCAGCACGATCACCGCCATTGAGCCCACATCCCGCCACGCCGACGGCAGCATCTGACGCGCGACCGCGGTGACGAGAATGGCGATCAGCATCGTCGGCATGGACAGCAGCACGTCACCCACCCATTTGCCGTAATAGCCCTCCAACAGCCCCAGCATCGCCCCCACCACGAGGGGCACGACCACCGAGGCCGCGCCGATGATGATAGACGCGCGCGAGCCGTAGAGAATGGCGGCCAGCATGTCGCGCCCCTGCGGGCAGGTCCCGAGGAGGAACGGCCATTGGCCGTCAGCCTCCCATATCGGGGGAAGTTCCGCGTTCAGCAGGTCCAGCGAGGCGAGGTCGTAGGGATTCTGCCCCGTGATCCAGGGCGCCGCGAAGGCCGAGACGATCAGCACGACCAGCAGCCCCGCCGAGATCACCGCCGAGGGGGTGTTTTCCGTTGCGGACATGGCGGTCTCCGGCTCAGGCGGTGCGCAGGTGCGGATCGATCAGCGCATAGGCGATGTCCACCAGCGTGTTGAGCGCGACGAAGATGAAGGAAACGATGCACAGATAGGCGGACATCACCGGAATATCGACGCAGGTCGGCGCCTCGGCATTATTCGCCTGCAACCAGCCGGCATCGAATATATAGATCGTGGTCAGGTCGTTGGGCAGCAGCGGGTAGGCGTCACGTCGATCTCGATCGTGTGGTCGTCGATCACCCGCGAGCCGGTGTAGGCGGGGATATTGCCCTTGAGCGGCGACTTCGGATCCGACGCGCGCTTGAGCGAGGCCTGCACATCCTCGGCGGTGAACTCCGCCCCGTCCTGAAACTTGACGCCCTCGCGCAGATGAAAACGCCATGTGGTGGGCGAAACGATTTCCCACGACGTGGCGAGCGCGGGTTCCAGCTTCAGGTTGCGGTCGTAGCGCACGAGCCCCTCGTAGACATGATTGAGCACGCCGAGTGAAACTGTCGCCGTAGGAATAGGGATCAAGCGAGCCGATATCGCGCGAGGCCCCCATTTCAGGACAACCTCGGCGCTGCCTCTTCACCGCGCTCGATCCGGCTGGCGGGCGAATTCCATACCTTGCTGGCGGAGCAGGCGGGGTCGCCGCTCTTGGCGGATTTCGTCAATGCGACGGTGGCGCGGACCTCGCTGATCCTCGCGCGCTATGGCCGGCCGCATTCGGCGGAATGCGGTATCGATGAACATGTCCAGCTGATCGAGGCGCTGAAGAAGCAGGACCGGACCCGCGCCATGGAGATCATGGACCGGCATCTGCATGCGGTCGAGGACCGCGCTTACGCCGAGGAGGTCCCCCAGATGGATATTTCAGCGATCCTCAGCCGGTATGTCGTGACGAAAGACTGAACTGTCGTCGCGCGCCTTCCTCGCGGCCGGCTGATTGCGCCGGTCGTGCTTTTGGTCGGGCGCCCATGCATTGGGCCGGATCAGCCCTCCGCTTCCCCACGCCTGCACCGGGAACTGGAAACGCTGACGCTTGTCTGCCGAAGACATGGGCGGATGAACCCGAACGGCGCGGCAGACAGCCCGAAGCCGCCCCCGCAAGGGGGCGGACCGGATTCCGTAATCGGTCAGGCCGACTGCAACCCGCCAAGCAGGCTCGTCAGGTTGGCATGCAGGCAGGGCTGCATGTAGCCGCCTTCCTGCACCGACAGCACCGGCAGGCCGAGCGAACCGATCGCGCGGCCGATGCGGGCAAAGCCTTCGGTGGTGACCTTGAGGCCCTGGAACGGGTCATCCTCATGCGCATCAAGGCCCTGCGCCACCACGATCACCGTCGCGCCATAGGCCGCGATCTGTTCAAGCGCACGGTCGAGCGCCTTCAGGTAGCCCTCGGTATCGGTGCCCCGCGCGAGCGGCAGGTTCAGGTTGTAGCCGAAGCCGCGTCCCTCGCCGGTTTCCTGCGCGCCGCCCGCGTAATAGGGGTAGAACCCCGCCGGATCGACATGCAGCGAGATCGTGAACACGTCGTCGCGGGCGTAGAAGATGCCCTGCGTGCCGTTGCCGTGATGCACGTCGATATCGAGGATCGCCGGCCGGTGACCATGCGCGCGCAGGTATTCCGCCGCGATGCCGGAATTGTTGAGAAAGCAAAAGCCACCCGCCACCTCGGGATAGGCATGATGCCCCGAGGGCCGCGACAGCGCATAGCAGCGCGTTTCCCCCGCAAGGATCGCATCCGCCCCGGTCAGCGCCGTCTGCGCCGACCAGTAGATCGCGTTCCAGCTATGCGCCGAGATCGGGCAGGAGGTATCGGCGTTGTGGTAGCCGATCTGCGCCTCGGTTTCATAGGAATAATGCACCTTGCGGTCGGGCGAGATGCGGCTCGGCACGACTTCCTCCAGATCCGGCACCGTCTCCTTGCGCCGGTCGTAGATCGTGCGCAGGAAGGCGAGGTAGCGCGGCGTGTGCAGCGCGGCCAGAGGCGCCATGCCATGGTCCACGCTGTCGGTCAGCTCCAGCCCGGCGTTCTTCGCGCCCTTGAGCAGCTCGGCCACGCGCTCCGGGCGGTCGGTGTTCAGGATCACCTTGCCGTCCTGCAACCGGAACCGCGGATCGTGCAGCCGCTGCTTTTCGTCGAAAATCACCTTCATCGCTTGTCTCCTTCGGGCAGGGTCTTGCCGGGATTGAGTATCCCCTTCGGGTCGAGCGCGGCCTTGATCGCCCGCATGACGTCAAGCGCGACGGAGTCCTTGTAGCGCGCCATCGGGGCGAGCTTGGAAATGCCCACGCCATGCTCGGCCGAAAAGGTGCCGTCCATCTCCATCGCCAGCGCGTCGATCTCGGCGCGCAGGGGGGCCATCAGGGCGGCGTCGGTCGGATAGACGTTGTAGTGGATGTTGCCGTCGCCCAGATGCGCGACCGAAAACACCTCGCAATCCGGATCGACGGCACGCAGGCGGGGCTCGATCTCGCGCAGGTAGCGCGCGACCATCTCGCGCGGGACGGCGATGTCGGTGTCGATCACGGGATGCTTGCGGAACGAGATCTCGGCCGAGCTTTCGCGCCGCGCCCACATCTCGCGCCGCTGCGCCTCGTTCTGGGCGATCACCGCATCGGTAACGATGCCGCGTTCCATCCAGTTCGCCAGCACCTCTTCCAGCACCTCGTCCATACCGCCGGGCCGGGTGGCGGTCAGCTCGACCAGCAGATTGACGGGGTGGCGCGCCTCAAAGGGCTCACGCGCGGCGGGGTTGATTTCCAGATGCCCCTCGATGAAGCCGCGGGGCATGAACTCGAACGCCACGACCGCATTGTCCGAGGCGTCCTGCAGGTCGTTGAGCAGATCCGTCGCGGGATCGAGATCCTCCATCGCCACCATCGCGGTGACACGGTCGGCGGGCCGGGGCGACAGCTTCATCACCGCGGCGGTGATGATCCCCAGCTGCCCCTCGGCGCCGATCATCAGGTCGCGCAGGTCGAAGCCGGAGTTGTTCTTGTGCAGCGCCTGCATCAGGTCCATCACCCGGCCATCGGCCAGCACGACTTCAAGCCCGAGGCAGAGATCGCGCGTGTTGCCATAGCGAATGACATTGGAGCCGCCCGCATTGGTGGACAGCACACCGCCGATCAGCGCGGACCCCGATGCCCCGAAGGACAGCGGGAAGATCAGGCCGTGTTCCTCGGCCGCGGCGTTCAGCGCATCGATGACGACACCCGCCTCGACCACGGCGACGCGGGCAGCCGGCCGGATTTCGCGGATGCGGTTCATCCGCTCGACCGAAAGCACGATGGCATCGGTGCCGCAGGCGCCGCCGTTCAGCCCGGTATTGCCCGAAACCGGCACCACGGGGATGCCGTTTTCATTGGCGAACCGCAGGACAGCCGAAACCTCGTCCCGGTTCGTCGGGCGGACGACGGCCAGCGGCACGCCTTCGTAATCGCCCGTCCAGTCGCGCGACCATCGGGCGGTATCGGCCCCGGTCAGGACATTCGCAGGCCCGACGATGGCGGCAAGCGCGTTGATCATTGCAGCTCCAATCCCGGGGCCGCATCCAGAAGGTTGCGGGTATATTCCTCCCGCGGGTGGCGGAAGACCTGCTCGGCGGCGCCGATCTCGACGATCTTTCCGTGCTGCATCACCGCGATCCGGTCGCAGATCTTGCCCGCCACGCGCAGGTCGTGGGTGACGAAGATCATCGTCAGGCCAAGCCGCGTCTTCAGATCCTCAAGCAGGTCGAGCACCTGCGCCTGCACCGAAACGTCGAGCGCCGAGACCGCCTCGTCCGCCACGATGATCTCGGGGTCCAGCGCCAGCGCCCGGGCGATGCCGATCCGCTGCCGCTGGCCGCCGGAAAATTCATGCGGAAAACGGTCCATCGCGCTGTCCTTCAGGCCGACCAGCACCAGCAATTCCCGGGCGCGGGCATAGGCCTCGGCGCGGCTCTTGCCATGCGCCATCGGCCCTTCGGTCAGGATCCGGCCGATCCGCGCGCGCGGGTTGAGCGAGGCATAGGGATCCTGAAAGATCATCTGGATCTTCTTGCGATGCGCTTTCAGCGCCGCGCCGCGCAGGCGGGAAATGTCCTGCCCGTCCATTTCGATCGTGCCGCTGTCGGGCTTGATGAGCTGCACGATGGCGCGGCCGAGGGTGGATTTCCCCGAGCCCGATTCACCGACGATCCCCAGCGTCTCGCCCCGCATCAGGTCGATCGACACATGGTCGGAGGCGCGCACCACCCGGTCGCCGGTGCGGAATTCCTTCACCAGATCGCGCACCCGCAGCAGCGGAACCTCCTTCGCCGGGGTTTCGTGGAATTCCACCTTGGGGATCGCGTCCAGCAGGCGGCGGGTATAGGGATGATCGGGGTTCACCAGCACCTTCGAGGCCGGGCCCTGTTCCACCAGTTCGCCCAGTTCGATCACGGCCACATCGTCGGCGATTTCCGATACCACGCCGAAGTCATGGGTGACGAACATCACCGCCATGCCGTGCTTGACCTGCAAATCCTTGATAAGCCGAAGGATCTGCGCCTGCGTCGTGACATCGAGCGCGGTGGTGGGTTCATCGGCGATCAGCACCTTCGGCTCCAGCGCAAGGGCCATGGCGATCACCACCCGCTGCCGCTGCCCGCCCGAAAGCTGGAACGGATAGGCGAATTGCGCGCGCTCGGGGTCCGGAATGCCGACCTCGCGCAGCAGATCCAGCGCGCGCGCCGCGCGTTCGGGGGGCGTCAGACGACCGTGGGCCTCGAACACCTCGGCGATCTGGGCGCCGATCTTCATCAGCGGGTTCAGGGCCGTCATCGGCTCCTGAAAGATCATGCCGATGCCGGCGCCGCGCAGGTCCTGAAACTGTTCCTCGGTCAGATGGGTGATGTCGCGGCCCTCGAACAGGATGTGCCCCGATCCGACGGTGACCCCCTTCGGCAACAGCCCCATCACCGCATTCGCCGACATCGACTTGCCCGAGCCGGATTCCCCCACGATGCACAGGGTCCGGCCGGGATAGAGCGCCAGCGACACATCGCGGATCGCATGGGGCCGGTCGGCGCCCTCGGGCAGGTCGATGGTCAGATGCTCGATCTTCAGGGTCGGTTCCATCAGCTCCTCCGGCGGGACAGGCGCGGGTTCAGCGCGTCGTTCAGGCTTTCGCCGATCAGGTTCAGCGCCAGCACCGTCAGCACGATCGCCACGCCCGGAAAGAACGACAGCCACCACGCCTGCCGGATCACCGTGCGCGCCGCGCCGATCATGTAGCCCCAGCTCATCAGGTTCGGATCGCCAAGACCAAGGAACGACAGCGAGCTTTCGAGCAGGATCGCCGAGGCGACCATCAGCGAGGCCATCACGATGATCGGCGAGATCGCATTGGGCAGGACCTGACGCAGGATGATCGAAGGTGCGGACAGGCCTTGCAGGATCGCCGCCTCGACATATTCGCGCTTGCGCAGTGACATCACCTCGCCCCGCACCAGCCGGGCCACGGGCGGCCATGACACGATGCCGATGGCCAGCGTGATCGACACCACCGAGGGCTGGAAGATCGCCACGATCACGATGGCGAGGGCAAAGCTCGGCACGGTCTGGAAGAATTCGGTGATGCGCATCAGCGCGTCATCGACCCTGCCGCCGAAATATCCGGCCAGCGCGCCCATCGGAATGCCGATCAGCAGCGCCGCGACAGTGGACACCAGCCCGACCAGCAACGACACCCGCGCGCCATGCGCCAGCCCCGCCGCCACGTCGCGCCCGACCGTATCGGTGCCGAGGATGAATTTCATGTTCTCGAACGGCGGCAGAAAGGGGCGCGAGACCATCTTCCACGGATTGTTCGGGAACAGCAGCGGCGCGGTGGCGGCGACCGCCACGATGATGACCAGCAGCACGAGGCCGATCACGCCGCCGCGGTTGGATGCGAAACGTCTCCAGAAATCCATGCCAGCCTCACTGCACGCGGATGCGGGGATCGACGATCCCGTAGACAAGATCGGTGATCAGGTTGAACAGGATCACCATCGCCGCCGAAACGAAGAACACGCCCAGAAGCACGTTGTAGTCGCGCTGCGTGAGCGCCTCGAACATCAGCCGCCCGATACCCGGCCAGGCGAAGACGGTTTCCGTCAGAACCGCGCCGCCCACCAGCTGCCCCGCCTGCAACCCCGCCAGCGTCACGATCGGCAGAAGCGCGTTGCGCAGGATGTGGCGCCGCTCGATCACCGCGGGCGAAAGCCCCTTGGCCCGGGCGGTCTTGACGAAATCCATCTGGCTGACCTCCAGCATCGAGGCCCGCGTCATCCGCGAGTAAACGGCCGTGAAGAACAGGCCGAGCGACAGCGCCGGCAGCACCAGATGTTCCGCGATGTCCAGCGCCCGCCGCCAGCCGGTGAAGCCCGACCCCACCGTTTCATAGCCGAAGGGCGGCAGCCAGCCGAGCGTGACGGAAAACAGCAGCACCCCCATCAGCGCCGCCCAGAACAGCGGCGTCGCATAGAACAGCAGCGCGACCGAGGAAATCAGCGTATCCGACCATTTCCCCACCCGGCTCGCCGCCAGAACGCCCGCCAGCACGCCGAACACCAGCGACACCGCGAAGGCCGTCCCCGTCAGCAGCAGCGTCGCCGGCAGCCGGTCGAGGATCAGGTCCAGCACCGGCATCTGCTGGCGGTAGGAATAGCCCAGATCCAGCCTAGCCACGTCCGAGATGTATTTCCACAACTGCACATGGAGTGGCTGGTCGAGACCGAATTTCTCGCGCAGCTGCGCAAGGAACATCTCGTCCGTCGCGCCGGCTTCGCCCGCCATCACCGCGGCCGGATCGCCCGGGGCGGCGTGGATCAGCAGGAAATTCAGGACGAGAATGGCCAGCAGCACGACGGCGGCCTTGACCAGTCGTCCGACGATGCGGGTCAGGATCTTCATGGCGGGAATCCTCTGGGCGCGGAAAACCCGGGCCTTGCGGCCCGGGTTCGCGTCACTTCTCGATATAGGCGTTCTTGAAGCCGTCGTTCAGACCGATGCCCGTCGTGATCAGGTCCTTGACGGAGCAGCGCATGATCGTCGGCATCCCCAGATCAAGCAGCCAGGCGTTCGGCACATCATCGACGAGGATCTTCTGCACCTCGCTATACACGGCCTGACGTTTCGCCGGGTCGATCGTGCCCGCACCTTCGGCGAAGAGCGCGTCGACCTCCGGGTTGGCATAGCCCTCGACGTTGTTCCAGGGCGAACCCTTGGCGATGTTCGTCGAGACATAGGTCCGCGACACGCCAAGCGCCGGATCGCCGTATTGGAACAGATAGGTGGTGGACAGGTCATAGTCCCAGTCCGACAGCTTCTGGTTCCAGCCGGCAACATCGGTCGAGACGATCTCGACCTTGATGCCCACGTCCTCGAGGTTCTGCTTGATCACCTCGCCAAGCCGCATCCAGGTTTCGCCATAGGGCATCGGCACCAGCTTCAGCACCTCGCCGTTGTAGCCCGAGGCCTTCACCAGCTCCTTCGCCTTCGCCGGATCATAGGGATAGGGCGCGATATCGGTGTCGTTGAACTTCGTCGAGGCGGCGAACGGCCCGTTCGAGATCTTGCCAAGGCCGTTGAACAGCGCATCCTTGATGAACTCGCGGTCCAGCGCATACATGATCGCCTGCCGGAATTCCTTGTTTGCGGCCGGGCCCTGGCGCGTGTTGATCCAGACCCAGCTTTGCGGCGCGAAGAATTCCCAGCCCGCTTCGGTCATGCAGGTGTTGTCCAGCGCGGCGAGGCGCGGAATGTCGAAGGTCTCGACCGAACCGGCGGGCAGAATGTCGACCTGCCCCGTTTCATAGGCCACGGCGCGCGAGGCGGCGTCGGGGATCACATGCCAGTAGATCTCGTCCAGATAGGGTTTGCCTTCGTCCCAGTAATCGGGGTTCTTCACCAGCTTGATGAACGATCCCTTCTGCCATTCGCCGAATTTGAACGGGCCGGTGCCGATGGGGGTGTTGTTGGCCGGATTGTTCTGGAAATCGGTGCCTTCGTAGATGTGCTTCGGCACGATCGGCATCGAGCCGACCTCGAAGGCGTTCAGGAACGGGCCGAAGGGCGCTTTCAGCGTGAAGACGACCGTATTGGCATCGGGCGCGGTGATCGACGCGACATGTTCAAGGATCGCGCGGAACCGCGGGTGCTGCTGACGCAGGAAGACATCGGCCGTGAATACCACGTCATCGGCCGAGAACGCGGCCCCGTCGTGCCATTTCACGCCCTCTTCCAGATGGAACGTATAGGTCAGCCCGTCGTCCGAAACCTCCCAGCTTTTCGCCAGCGAGGGCATCGCCTCCAGCTTCGCGTCGTAGCGCAGCAGACCTTCGTAGATGTTGCCCGCGATCTGCTGGGTGGGCGCGTTCTGCACGAGACCGAGCATCAGGCTCGGCGGTTCGGGCTGGATCACGACATTGGCGCGCCCGCCCGCGACCGGATCGGCGATGGCGGGTGCACATGCGAGAAAACTGGCGACGACCGCCGCGATGATGCGATTCATGGACTTTCCCTGTCGGTTTCTGATGCGTTCTGGTTTCCGATCCCCGAAGGCTCCGGAGAGGCACCTTGATCCGAGGATCATCCCGTATCCCGCACCATGTTTCAAATAGGTATGCACTATGGCAATGATAAATTTGCCGAGCCATCATAAATTTGCCGCACCATCAGGGGCAGTTCCACGCGCTTCAGGTCCGGATTGATTTCGCACGCGCCAGGGAGGGGCGTCCTTGAAGACAATGCCGGGAATGATCGTATGAAAGGGTCGCTTGCGCCTGGCCAGAACATGCTTGGAGCCGATGGCACCGACGGCCGCGATGCAGCTTTCGGACCGGCTCGGGCAGGTCGAGGTCCGGATCCATGCCCTCAACAACGTGGGCACCTCGCTCGAATTCGCCGGACGATCCGGCGGCGACCGGCTGTTGGGGGGAAAGCCTAGTGCTTTCGCAGGCGGATCTGCCGGCGCCGCGCGCCGCCGAACTCGCGGGCGATTTCGAAAGGGCGGCCGGGCTGTGGTTCGCGCTGGACCAGCCCTGCGAGGGTGCACTATCGCTCATGCAGTCGACCGGCGGTGCTCGCCCCTCTCGTTCAGGGGCTGGGCAACAAGGATATCGCGCGCAAGCTGTCCCGTTCCTTGCGGACCGTCGAACATCAGGTTTCCTCGGTGCTCGGAAAATTCAACGCGGGCAACAGGATGGCGGTCCTGCTGCGGATCCGCAGCGAACCCTGTCTCATCGAGAGTGCGCGGGAAGACTGAGGCTTGCCGAAGCGGTGCTTTTCTTGCGGGACCGTCTGTTCGGTGCCTCCGGCAGCCCGCTGGCGACGAGGGCGCATCGCATGCCGATCATGAGCGCGGCAGGCCATTCAGGGCGAACCTGTGGGGCATCCCGATCTGCCGAACCACGGGGGTCGCCAATCCGCCCCCACGCGCCGATGCGACATAAACCGGGCAAGAAGAACTAAGGTCTTTCAGGATCATCGCAGAACGCGCTATTCCTTGCTCCGTAATTACGGAAGTCGCCATGTCCCCCAGTTCAAGCCAGCCCGTAGAAGGCACCCTGACCCGCAGCGCCATCTTCGTCACCCTGACCGTGGCGGAAGGGGACGAGGGGCTGGCACAGGTGCGCGGTCTTTGCGCGGACCTGCCCTCGCTGATCAAGGCCGTGGGCTTTCGCAGCGCCGAGGCCGGGCTGACCTGCGTTCTGGGGATCGGCGCCGCGCTGTGGGATCGGCTGGCGCCCGGCGCCACGCCGCAGGGGCTGCATCCGTTCCGCGAGATTTCCGGGGTGCATCACGCGCCATCGACCCCCGGCGATCTGCTTCTGCATGTGCGCGCCGCGCGACCGGATTATTGCTTTGAGCTGGTCACCCATATCATGCGCCGTCTCGGCCCCGCCGCGACGGTTCAGGACGAGACGCAGGGGTTCAAGTTCTTCGACAACCGCGACCTGCTCGGCTTTGTCGACGGGACCGAGAACCCCCTTGGCGCCGCGCTGACAGAGGCGGTGGTGATCGGCGACGAGGATCCGCCGTTCGCCGGCGGCAGCTATGTCATCGTGCAGAAATACCTGCATGACATGACCCGGTGGGAGGCGATGACGGTGGAACAGCAGGAACGCATCATCGGGCGCCACAAGCTCTCGGACATCGAATTCGCGGATGCGGACAAGGCCAGTTTTGCCCATAACGTCCTAACGAATATCGAAGATGCGGACGGCAACCAACTGGAAATCCTGCGCGACAACATGCCCTTCGGCAGTCCGGCGCATGGCGAGTTCGGCACCTATTTCATCGGTTATGCGCGCGAGCCCGGCCGGATCGAGACGATGCTGACCAACATGTTCGTGGGCAACCCGCCCGGCAATTACGACCGCATCCTTGATGTCAGCACTGCCGTGACGGGGGGCCTGTTCTTCGTGCCGCCGGCCGATATGCTCGACACGATCGCCGCGGGCGGGACGCTGGCCGAACCCGCATCCGAACCGGAGCCTGTGGCCCGGCCCGACGGCTCGCTTGGCCTTGGATCATTGAAAAGGGGAAACTGACATGGACAACCTTCACCGCGCATTGGCCCCGATCAGCGATGCCGCCTGGGCCCAGATCGAGGAAGAGGCAAAGCGCACCCTGACGCGCTATCTGGGCGCGCGGCGGGTGGCGGATCTGCACGGGCCGGAGGGGTTCGACCTGTCGGCCGTCGGCACCGGCCACCTGCGCAGCGCGGCACCGCTGGCTGACGGCGTGCATTGCGCGCAGCGCGAGGTGAACCCGCTGGTCGAGCTGCGGGTGCCGTTCGAGCTGACCCGCGCCGCCATCGACGATGTATCGCGCGGATCGAACGATTCCGACTGGCAGCCGCTGAAGGACGCCGCCCGGCAGATCGCGCTGGCCGAGGATCGGCTGGTCTTTCAGGGCTATGCCGAGACCGGGGTGACGGGCATCCTGCCCGGCTCCAGCAACCCGGCCATTGCGCTGCCCGAAGACGTCGCCGATTATCCCGAGGCGGTGGCGAGCGCCGTCAGCGCCCTGCGTCTGGCCGGGGTGAACGGACCCTATGCGCTGGTCCTCGGCACGGAGCCCTTCACCAAGGCGACGGGCGGTGCCGACGACGGCTATCCCGTCCTGAACCACCTCGAAAAGCTCGTCGATGTGCCGGTGATCTGGAGCCAGGCCCTGGAAGGCGGCGCCGTGGTTACCACGCGCGGCGGAGACTTCGACCTCTGGCTCGGACAGGACATCTCGATCGGCTATCTGGCCCATACGACCGATACCGTGACGCTCTACCTTCAGGAAAGCCTGACCTTCCAGATGCAGACCTCCGAGGCGGTGATTGTCCTCGAAACCCCGCCCCATGGCGGCGGCAAAGCCTGATCGCGGTATCAGAGCGCCTGTTCAGGTCCCACGTTTCTCGGGGGTATCGGCGATAAGTCCGTTGCCCAAGCCTCGGGCATCAGACCATCTATTTGCGCCGTATTAGATCGATCCACCTTGAACTGGATCGATCTATTGGGTAGCTGCGGCAATATGTCATCCTGAGAATACAAGGATCGGCGAGTCGCCGGCAGCGACGGGAATCTCTGACGCCGGTGGCCGTTTCCTATCGGGACAGCGAGGTGATCAAATGCCCAGCCCAACCTACGATAGCCCTCCCCTTTCCGTGACGACGCGCCGAACCGTGCTGGTCTGGTCTGCCAGCGTTCTGGCGCTGTTCGCGGGCGGTGGCGCCAGTTTCGCCCAGACACCGGCGGCCAATGCCGAACTGCAGAGCTTTCTTGAGCTTTCGCGGCTTCTGACGGGCTATGACGACCTCAACGAAGCGATCGCGCAGCGCATTCTTGAAACGCTCGTCACCGACGATCCTGCCAATGCCGAAAAATACCGGCAGCTTGCCGGGCTGTCCGCCACCGCATCCGACGCGAATGCCCTGCGCGACGCGGCCCGGACCGCCGGTCTGGGCGACGCGGTCACGGATATCGTCAGCGCCTGGTACACGGGCACCATCGCCGGCAAGCAGAAAACCACCGTCATCGCCTATAACGATGCGCTGATGTATCGCCCGGTCGAGGACGGGCTGATCGTGCCGACCTATTGCGACAAGGGTCCGATGTGGTGGCGCGACACGCTGCCGCCGGGGGTCACCCGCATGCCCGTCAACGTCCCGAAGGTGCTGTGATGAAATCGCCTGTCTTCAATAATGGCGACGTCGTCGCGGATGTCTGCGTTGTCGGAAGCGGCGTGGTCGGTGCGCTGACCGCCGAGCATCTGGCGGGCGAGGGGTATTCCGTCATCATGCTGGACGCCGGCCTGCGGATCACCCGCGCCCAGGCCGTCGAGAACTGGCGCAACATGCCCTTCGCGAACCGGGTCGGCTCGGATTATCAGGGGCTTTATCCGCAATCCCCGATGGCGCCGGCGCCGCTCTACTGGCCCAAGAACAACTATGTGGGCCTGTCCGGCCCGGACGCGGACGGCTTCCAGCAGGGCTACCTGAAGACGGTCGGCGGCACGACGTGGCACTGGGCGGCATCAAGCTGGCGGCACCTGCCGGTCGATCTGAAGATGCATTCGGTCTATGGCGTCGGCCGCGACTGGCCGATTTCCTATGACGAGCTCGAACCCTTCTACTGCCTCGCGGAAGAAAAGATGGGTGTGGCGGGTCCGAACGATCCGGCGTTGCAATCGCCGCCCGAACGCTCGCGCCCCTATCCGATGGACATGGTGCCGTGGAGCTATGGCGACAAGCGCATGGCCGAGGTGGTGAACCCGCACGGCTGGAACCTCGTGCCCATTCCGCAGGGACGCTCGACCCAGCCCTGGAACGGGCGGCCGACCTGCTGCGGCAACAACAACTGCCAGCCGATCTGCCCGATCGGCGCGATGTACAACGGCATCCATTCGGTCGAGGCGGCCGAGGCGCTCGGGGCCGTCACTTTGGCGGAATCGGTCGTCTACCGGCTCGACACCGACGAAAACAACCGCATCACCGCCGCGCATTTCTACGACGCGCAGCACGTTTCCCACAGGGTCGAGGCCAAGGCCTTCGTCATCGCCTGCAACGCGCTTGAAACCCCGCGCCTGCTGCTCGCCGCCGCCAATGAACGCAATCCGAACGGCATCGCCAACTCGACCGATCAGGTCGGGCGCTACATGATGGACCATTCGGGGTTCCACGCCTATTTCACGGCGAAGGAGCCGCTGTGGCTTGGCCGCGGCCCGGCGCAGTCGAGCTGCATGGTGGGGCCGCGCGATGGCGCGTTCCGGTCGGAATATTCCGCGACCAAGGTCATCCTTTACAACATCACCGCCGCCCACAAAGCCGCCTCGGCCGCGATCAAGGACGGCTTCGTCGGCAAGGATCTGGACGCCGAGATCCGCCGCCGCACCATCAACGGGGTCGACCTGTCGATCAGCCTCGAACCCCTGCCCGATCCGAACAACCGGGTGACGCTGTCGAAGACGCGGCTCGATCCGCACGGCATCCCCTGCCCCGAGGTCTATTACGACGTGGGCGACTATGTCCGCAAAGGCTATCAGGCCTCGGTCGAACAGCTGCGCGGTCTGGCGGACCTGTTCGAGGCGGATGATTTCCACGCCACGACATCGCTGAACGCGAACAACCACATCATGGGCGGCGCGATCATGGGCAACGATCCCCGGAATTCGGTGACGAACGGCAATTGCCGGGCGCATGACCACGCGAACCTCTGGCTGCCGGGCGGGGCGCCGATGCCCTCGGCCAGCGTGGTGAACTCGACGCTGACGATGGCGGCGCTCGGCCTCAAGGCCGCGTTCGACATCGCGGCGACGCTGAAGGCGTAGGGGGCAATCATGAAAATCACCGCCCTTTCCGCCCTTGTCTTCGCCAGCCTCGCCGGCGGCGCCATCGCGCAGACCGCCGATCAGGATCTGATCGAGCGGGGAAAATACATCGCCACCATGGGCGACTGCGCCGCCTGCCACACCCAGCCGCGCGGCGCGGGAAAGCCCTATGCGGGGGGATATGCCATCGCCTCCCCCCTTGGCACGATCTGGTCGACCAACATCACCCCGTCGAGGGAATACGGCATCGGCACCTATACCGAGCAGGACTTCTCGGACGCCGTGCGCAAGGGGGTACTGAAGGACGGCACCCATCTCTATCCCGCGATGCCCTATGACGCCTATGCCGGCATCACCGACGCGGACATGAAGGCGCTCTATGCCTATTTCATGCACGGGGTCGCGCCGGTGGACGAGCCGCCCGCGCAGGTGACCGAGCTGCCGTTTCCCTTCAACCTGCGCTTCTCGATGGCGGCCTGGAACCTGCTCTATGCCGGCGGAAAGCCCTTCACCCCGGATGCCGGGCTGAACGCACAGGAGAACCGGGGGAAATACATCGTCGATACGCTCGGCCACTGCGCGTCCTGTCACAGTCCCCGCGGGCTCTTGATGGGGTCGGTGTCCGGGCAATATCTGCGCGGCGGCTCGGTCGGCCCGTGGTATGCGCCGGATATCACCGGCGATCCGGTCCACGGCATCGGAAGCTGGGCGAATGAAGAGATCGCGACCTATCTGAAAACCGGGCGTGTCGCCGGCAAGGCGCAGGCCGCCGGACCGATGGCCGAGGCGGTCGAGCACAGCTTTCAGCACATGGCGGACGACGATCTGGGGGCGATCGCCGCCTATCTGAAAACCGTGAACGCCCCTGCGACGGCCAGCACCCCATCCGTCGCCTCGCGCACCGACATGGGCCAGCCCGTCGATGTCGAGCCCGGCATTCGCGGGCTTTTCCCCGAAAACGCGCATGACAGCCTGAAAACCGGCGCCGAGCTTTACAGCGGCTATTGCGCCAGTTGCCATCAGCCGAATGGCGCGGGCAGCCGCAATCAGGCCTATCCGTCGCTGTTCCACAATTCGGTGACCGGGGCCGCCAGCGCCACGAACCTGATCGCGACGATCCTGTATGGCGTGGACCGGGAGGCGGGCGGCGACCATGTGCTGATGCCGCATTTCAACACCGGCTCCTACGTCGCCGTGCTGACGGATCAGGAAATCGCCGATATCTCCAATTTCGTCATGGAAACCTATGGCAACCCGAACGCGGCCAAAGTCACCACGGCGGATGTTCAGGTCGTGCGCGATGGGGGGCCGGTTCCCTTCCTCGCAAAGGTCCAGCCCCATATCCCCGCCCTGATGGCCACAGGCGGCGTCGCCGCAGTGGTGGTTCTGGCCGGGGTGATCCTGCTTGTCCGGCGCCGCAGGATCGCGTGACAGGCCACGGGAGGCAGGGATGCCTCCCGTATCAGTCCCGCGGGCCGGTCGTGTCCCCCGCGATGAGACGGACCGGCAGGATCGTCCGGGCGACGGCCAGTTGCCGGTCACCGATCCGCGCCACCAGCCGCTCTGCGACAGCCCGCCCGATGCTTCGCGGCTGAATGCCGATCGTCGTCAGCCGCGGCCGGACCATCTGCCCCATCGCCATGCCGTCGAAGCCGACGACGGAAAAGTCCCGGCCGACCCTGACGCCCCGATCCGCCAGCGATCCGCACAGGGACAGGGCGATCAGATCGTTGAAGCAGATCGCCGCCGTCACCCCGTCGCGCCGCAGATTGTCGATCGCTTCCGCCAGCCCGGAGCCGTCCTCCTCGGGTGCTGGCGCGCGCAGAATGATGGCCGGGGGCAGGCCAAGCGCCCCGAGGGCCGCCGACAGGGCCTCGGTGCGCGCCCGCGTCGCGGAATGGCAAAAGCCGGTTTCGACAAAGGCGAAATGCCTGTGACCAAGCCCGGCGAGATGATCGACCGCCAGCCTCATGCCGGCGGCATAATCCGGGCCGACATAGTCGAACTGGTCGGATATCTCGCGCATCGCCTGCACCACGGACAGACCGGAGCGGAGCAGGCTCTGCACGGATGTGGCCTGCATATCCTGCGGCGGGCAGATCGCAAGGCCATCGCATCCATGCTCGAACAGCAGCCGCAGGATCCGTCCTTCGGATGCCGCCTCTTCGCCGGAAATGACAAGGAAATTCGTCAGTCCCGCGCCTTGCAGCACCGTTTCGATCCCTTCGAGGAATTCCGCAAAGAACGGATTCGAGATGCCGGGAAGCATGACGCCCAGAACGCCGCTGCGGCTTGACCGCAGCCCGGCGGCGCTGCGGTTGTAGACATAGCCCAGCCTCCGCATCGCCTCTTCGACGCGCTCCCGGGTGGCGGCGGCGACCCGCGGGCTTCCGCGCACGACAAGCGAGGCCGTGGCACGGGAAACGTTCGCCGCGCAGGCGACATCCATGAGTGTCACCGCATTCCCGCTTGTCGGCTGCGCCTTTCGGGTCATGTCCCCTCGTCAGGTTTCGTGGATGCCCATGCTCACCGCTTACTGCGCGCCGGAGGGCCGAATGACAAGTTCTGCCGGCTCATACCCCGCAAATTTGCACGGAATGGCTTTGCAGTGGTCAGTAACGCGCAGGGGCTGCCCACCGCACCCCGCGCATTTGACCGGCGAGATCAGGCGGCGCACCGAAGTCACCGGCCCGCGTTGGGAAATCCTTGCGCCGGAAGGGTCTCGGATCCTTCTTGGCAGGGTCGTTCCGCGACGCTGGAAACGCCCGCCCCGGCCTGCGATGATGCCATCGCCGGCGTGCTACCGACCAGTTCCGCCCGCTTGTGAGCGCGAGGCCCAATGCCAGATCGGACAGGCCACACTCAAACGTCGAAGCGGTCACCGATCATTCTAGCGAGCCGTTTTCCGGGCACAAACCACTGGCTTGCATGTATAAATCACATCGAGGGAACGAGAACGACCTTGCCGGAAAAACTGCGGTCTTCGAGGCGCCGGTGGGCACGCCTTCCGTCGGCCAGCGCAAAGGTTTCGATCGGGGGAACCTGCAATGTTCCGCTCGACAGGGCCGCGAACAGCCTCGCGCTGCGTCTTGCCCGTTCCGCGGCGCTGTCGAGGTAGTCCCAAAGCTCGGCCCCTCGCAGCGCCTTGGATGTCTGCATCAACACGAGGGGATCGACCGGCCTCGGGGGTGCGTCGGACATGCCATATGTCACGATGACGCCGCGCGGGCGGGCGGCCTCGATGCTCTTGTCCAGTGTCGATCCAACGGCATCGTAAACCACATGGGCTCCGCCCTCGGTCATGTCGCGCACCGCGCTCACCCAGTCGCCGTCATAACCGAACACGACGTCAGCCCCCAGATCCTGGGCGATCTGCCGCTTTTCCGACGAAGACGCCATCGCAATGACGCGCGCCCCCTTTGCGCGGCAGAAGCGGACCAGATGACGTCCGACACCGCCAGCGGCCGAATGCACCACCACCCAGTCCCCGGGAGTGATGACCGCGCTGTCCTCGCAAAGGTATTGTGCCGTCAGCCCTTGCAGCAGCACGGCGGCGGCGGTCTTGTAGTCCACATCGTCAGGAAGCGGTATCGCCCGGTCAGCCGGCACATTCAGCTGGCTGACATTCGCGCGCGCGACATCCACGAAACCGATGCGATCCCCGATCCTGATCCCGCTCACCCCTGCGCCGACCGCCGAAACGATGCCTGCGCCTTCGTAGCCATTGATATACGGCGGCTCGCCCAGCTCCCGATAGCTTCCGCGGCGCCTGTAGATATCGGCGAAGTTCACGCCGGCCGCCTTCACGTCAACCAGCACATGGCCCGGAAGAACGGGGGGATCGGGAAGCTCCACATACTGCAAGACCTCTGGCCCGCCGAATGCCTCGAACGAAAGTGCGAACATGTTTCTTTCCCGCGTCTGATGTATCCCGCCCATTATGATCCGGGATCGGACGACCGCAATGGCGGCTCCGCTTCAACGCCGTCAGATTCCATGAGCTAGTTCCGGAAAATCAGACAGTGACGAAAGCTGCGATCCGACGTTTTCTGGTCTCGAAGGATTGGGAGATCGGGAATGCGGAAACGCAGGACTGTTCCGCTTCGGATTTGCCGGCAAACGGGCTTAGTCGATGGCCCCGAAGGCTCGCGGGATGCCGCCCGCACCGTCCTTCATAACAGATCCTGCAAAGACAGGAGGCTCCAACGCCTGAGTGGGATGGAGCATCATGAGCAAGACAACGAACAGGTTTTCACCCGAAGTGCGCACGTACCGTTCTAATGGTTCTGGACATGCGAACGACATCCTGTTGGAGGCGTCAGCGTATTTTGCGATGATCGAAGGCAATGCGGCACTGCTTCGAACCTTGCCGGAGATGCCCGACCGCCGGTCGAAGTGATGGTGGGCTTCATCGAGGCCCATCTGGGCACGCACGGGACCGAGCCATTGAGGCGCCATGGGTTCGAGCCCAATGGCGAAGGCCGATCTGCAGCCTTCCGCCGATTGCCCGTCCACCTATTGTGATCATCCGGCGAAGCGAGCCAATCCGGCACGGTTGTCGGATCGGGCACGCCGGGACGAAGCACTGCGGCCGGCGCCACGAGTGCCCGGTTGCCTGAGCGGCTGATCCCGTGTCCGGATCCGATCCGGTCGAGGCTGACTCCGTCTGTCGATGACGTCCGGATCGTGCCGATGCATCCGTCGGGTGTGGGGCGGCCGTGAGGCTTCGGCCGATGTGCGATGTCGCCGGCCTCACGAAACCACCGCGCCCCTGTCACACGTCTTCGCGCCGGAACCAGGCGCCCTCCTCGGACCGGGCCGGTTCCACCTTGCGTGCGTGTTTCGAATTGAGGGGCGGCGATTTCATGTGATCGCGGGCGGTGGTCTGGCGTCGTTACCGGCCGGCCTGATTGGCACCGGGAGGATAATGCTCCCGATTTCAGGAGAGGGCAGGCCGCGGTCGCGCCCGATGGGGGGAAACGACGGGAAAGCCGGATCAGGAATAGCCCACATCTGTGACCGCGAAATACGGCGCTTCATTTGCGGAGAGAATACCTTCGCTCACCGGGGCCGACAATTCTGTGTGTTGATCTGCATTGCGGCCAGTCCCCAGGCGGTCATTTCGGCGACGAGGCCGCGGCTTGCGCGGTCGAAGGCCTCGACGATATCCTCCGTGCGGGTGGTCGGGCTCGTG
>NZ_SAUZ01000039.1 GCF_004022215.1 Paenirhodobacter populi | reverse complement strand
CATGCGCGGGACTCAACCCCTCCAGCACAACCCCGCCCGCCCGCAGCCGCAGCAGATACCACGCCCCCGCCGTGTCCAGAAAACCCACATCGTCCAACCTGACCCGCCCGGCGAAAGCCTCCGGCGCAGGCAACTGGCCGATCGTCCAGACACTCAAAGTGCCCGAGATCCCGCCGCCCTCAGGCCCCTGCCGGACGCTGACAGCGGGTTTCGGGGCCGCATCGCCGGGGCTCATGGCTTTCCACTCCGACGGCGTGGCCGCGTCGCATCATCGCATCGGCGCGGACCGGATACGGCGCGCCGCAAGACCTTCGCATGCGACTGTTGCTTCATTGAATACGCCCTCGAAAGCACCATTCCGGCGAAAGACCGTCCTGCGCAGGGAAGACCGGCGCAGGACAGACGTCAATGATTGTCGCTATTTCCGCAAGGATCGCGCCGGCATCTGCGGCTTTCCGGTCGCGTGGGAGCGATGCGGCTTCGCCGCGATCGGATGTGCCTGAACCGGATCGAACAGGGATCTTGCGTCATGGCGACCCGCCGGAACGACGGCCGATCCGGGCGTGACTGTGGCCTTGTTTCAAATGAATGCGCCGGCGCCACCGGGCGCCGGCCTTGCGATGTCACGGATCTTCCGCGGGACCGGATTCCAGCCCCGCCCGGAAACCATCAATGCCCGAGGATCTGGCTCAGGAACTGCTTCGTCCGTTCCGACTGCGGATTGTGGAAGAAGTCATGCGGGTTGTTCTGCTCGATGATCTGGCCGTCGGCCATGAAGATCACCCGGTTCGCCACCGCCTGCGCGAAGCCCATTTCATGGGTCACGCAGAGCATCGTCATCCCCTCCTCGGCAAGCTGGATCATCGTGTCCAGCACCTCCTTGATCATCTCGGGGTCGAGCGCCGAGGTCGGTTCGTCGAACAGCATGATCCGCGGCCGCATGCACAGACTGCGCGCGATCGCCACACGCTGCTGCTGACCGCCCGAAAGCTGGCCCGGATATTTGTCCGCCTGCTCAGGGATCTTGACCTTTTCGAGGAAATACATCGCCGTTTCCTCGGCTTCCTTCTTCGGCACCTTGCGCACCCAGATCGGCGCCAGCGTGCAGTTTTCCAGAATGGTCAGATGCGGGAACAGGTTGAAGTGCTGGAACACCATGCCGACTTCGGACCGCACCTTGTCGATGTTCTTGAGGTCCGAGGTCAGTTCGGTGCCGTCGACGATGATCTTGCCCGACTGGTGTTCCTCCAGCCGGTTGATGCAGCGGATCATCGTCGATTTCCCCGAACCCGAAGGCCCGGCGATGACGATCCGTTCCCCGCGATGCACCGTCAGGTCGATGTCGCGCAGCACGTGGAACTGGCCATACCACTTGTTCATCTTCTCGATCTGGATCGCGACCTCGTCCGAGACCTGCAATTTCTGAGCTTGGGCTTGTGTCATTTCAGGGCTCCTTAACGGTAGTCACGCTTCAGCTTGCGCTCGAGATACATCGAGTAGCGCGACATGCCGAAGTTGAAGAGGAAGAAGATCGCGCCGACGAAGACGAAGGGTTCCCAATAGACCCCCTTCCAGGCGAAATCGGCGCGGATCGTGTCGGGGATCGACTTCAGCGGCTCGAACAGGCCGACGAAGGTCACCAGCGTCGTGTCCTTGAACATCCCGATGAAGGTCGAGACGATCCCGGGGATGGAGATCTTGAGCGCCTGCGGCAGAATGATCAGCCGCTGCGCCTTCCAGTAGTCGAGGCCGAGCGCATCCGCCGCCTCGTATTGCCCGCGCGGCAGGGCCGCGAGACCGCCGCGGATGACCTCGGCGATATAAGCGGCCGAGAACAGCGTGACGAGGATCATCACCCGCAGGATGATGTCGAAATTCGTCCCCGGCGGCAGGAAGTAGTTCAGCAGCAGCGAGGCCACGAACAGCAGCGCGATCAGCGGCACCCCCCGGATGAACTCGATGAACATGACCGAGAAGGTCTTGATCAGGAACATGTCCGACTGCCGGCCAAGCGCGAGGACGATGCCAAGCGGCAGCGACATCGCGATACCGCCAAGGCCCAGCACGATCGCCAGCAGGAAGCCGCCGAATTCACGCGAAGGCACCGGCTGGATCGCCAGCGGAACGACCGAGGTCAGCACGCTATCGATCGGCCCGGTGAGGAAGGACCAGAACAGCAGCGGCACCGCGATCGCCGCAAGCGAGGCAAGCAGCGAGCTGCGCAGCGCCAGCAGCCGATAGGCCAGCGCGCCAAGCGCGAAGCCCACCGCGATCATCGCCACCGGCCAGATCGAACCGCCCCAGAGCAGCCAGATCGCCACCAGCGGATAGGCGAGCGTGAACCACAGCATCTTGCGCGGCAGTTGCGTGAACAGCACCGGCGCGATGGCCACGAACATCAGCACGAAGGCCAGCACCGGTCGCCAATACAGTTGCGACGGATAGAAGCCGAACAGGAACTGCGTCCAGCGTGCCCGGATCACCGCCCAGCAGGCGCCGCTTGCGCCTTCGCCCCAGCGTTCGGCGATGATCTGACGACATTGCGCCAGCGAATCCGCCTGCCACACCCCATGCAGGAACCAGGGCGCGAAATGCGACACCAGCAGATACAGGATGAAGAGGCCGAAAAGCGTCAGCGCCGTGTTCGCCCAGCTGGAAAACAGGTTTTCGCGCAACCACTTCGGCGCGCCCGAGGCCCGCGCGGGCGGCACCTCGGCCGGCAGCATGTGCTTGCGGACGAACGGCGCGGTAGGAGAGGGTTTTCCGATCATCTCAGCGCTCCTTCAGCCGGACCTTGCGGTTGAACAGGTTCATGGCCCCTGAAATCACCAGCGAGATCGAAAGATAGATGAGCATCATCAACAGGATGCATTCGAGTTCGCGCCCCGTCTGGTTCAGCGTGATGCCGCCCAGTGTGCCGCGCAGGTCCATGTAGCCCACCGCGATCGCCAGCGAGGAGTTCTTGGTCAGGTTCAGGAACTGGGAAATCAGCGGCGGCACGATCACCCGCAGCGCCTGCGGCAGGATGACCAGCCGCATGATCCGCCCCGAACGCATGCCAAGCGCGGCGGCGGCCTCGGTCTGGCCCTTCGACACAGCCAGGATCCCGGCGCGGACGATCTCGGCGATGAAGGCGCCGGTATAGAGCGACAGCCCCGCCCAAAGCGCCACGAAGGCGTTCGACACATTGGTGCCGCCGGTGAAGTTGAACCCCTGCAGCGTCGGTTCATGCAGCCGGAAGCCAAGCGCGATCAGCAGCACGATCACCGGCGCGAACAGGATCAGCAGGCTTTTCCACCAGGTCGTCGGGCGCACGCCCGTCGCCGCCTGCACCGCATTGGCCCAGCCGACGAACCTGCGGTTCGCCCAGATCGATACCGCGAACAGCACCAGCACCGCCACGACATCAAGCGAGATCGGCGCGAACGGCGTGTTCACCACGCCAAGCGAGCGCAGGAACTCCATGCTCGGGATAGCGGTGTAACGGTTGGTGAGGGCGACGGAATCGAACAGGATCATCGAGGTCTGCGCCTCACCCGTCGTCGGATTTATCCGATAGGCGTTGGGCGCGGGCATCACCTCGGTCAGCAGCGCGATCGCCACCAGAATCCACAGCAGCAGCGGGATGTTGCGGAACACCTCGACATAGGCCGTCATCAGCCGCGAGACGAGCCAGTTCGGCGACAGCCGCATGACCCCCACGAAAACCCCGATCACCGTCGCCGTGATACAGCCGACGAACGAGATCCACAGCGTGTTCAGCAGCCCCACCAGCATGGCGCGGGCATGGGTGCTGTCATTCGAATAGGGGATCAGGTGCTGGGCGATGTCATAGCCCGACCTGTTTCCCAGAAAACCGAAGTTGAAGTCCTTTCCAAGGACATTGAGGTTGCGGATCGTATTGTCCACGAGCCACGCGGCTCCAGCCATCACCAGAAACAGGACGACGACCTGAATGGTGAGCGAACGATAACGCGTGTCATAGATAAGCTGGCTGAGCCGGAACCCGGGCTCCGGCGTATCGGGTACGCTGGTCATTGATATGCTTCCCCTGAACCCGTCGCGCCCCCGGGCTTTTGCCCATGTTATGGCGAGATACGCGCGGCCGGATCATCAAATGGTTTGAAAGAAGGGTGTCCCGCCGGAACGGAACACCCCTTGCAAAATCAGCTCACCGGAACGGCATCGCGTAGAGCAGGCCACCCTGCGTCCACTGCGCGTTCAGGCCGCGGGCCAGCCCGATCGGGGTCGATTCGCCGATCGTGGCGGCGAAGATCTCGCCGTAGTTGCCGCCGGCCTTGATCGCATGAACGGCCCAGTCGTTGGGTAGGCCGGTCATCGCGCCCAGACCACCTTCGACACCCAGAAGACGGTTCACTTCGGGATTCTCGGTGCCCTTGGCCAGTTCTTCGACATTGGCCGAGGTGACGCCGTATTCCTCGGCCGCGATCAGCGCGTAGAGCGTCCATTTCACGATGTCGAGCCACTGGCTGTCACCGTGGCGCACGGCCGGCCCGAGCGGTTCCTTGGAAATGATTTCCGGCAGGATGATGTGGTTGTCCGGATCGGCGAAAGCCGCGCGGGTCGCCGCAAGGCCCGAAGCGTCGGTGGTGTAGGCGTCGCAGGCGCCCGCGATATACTGCTGTTCGCCTTCCGCGTTCGAATCGATCGCGATCGGCTGATAGGACATGCCGTTGGCCTTGAAATAGTCGGCCAGGTTCAGCTCGGTCGTCGTGCCGGTCTGGATGCAGACCGAAGCCCCGTCCAGTTCCTTGGCCGAGGTGATGCCCGAATCCTTGTGCACCATGAAGCCCTGACCGTCGTAGTAGTTGACGCCGGCGAAATCCATCTTCAGGTCGGTGTCGCGCGAGAAGGTCCAGGTGGTGTTGCGCACCAGAACGTCGACCTCGCCCGAGGCGAGCGCGGTGAACCGGGTCTGGCCGGTGGTGGGCACGTATTTCACCTTGGAGGGGTCGCCGAAGACGGCGGCGGCAACCGCCTTGCACAGCGCGACGTCGAAGCCCGACCAGTTCCCGTTGGCATCCGGCGCCGCGAAGCCGACGAGCCCGGTGTTCACGCCGCAGTTCAGCACGCCGCGGGCCTTGACGTCATCGAGCGTGGCCGCCGAGGCGATCCCCGCAGTCAGACCGGCCGCCGCCAGTGCGCCGAAAAATACCGTTTTCTTCATGTTTACCTCTTCCTGAGTTTCCGCCGTGAACCAGCGGTCCGTGATGCCCGTGTTGGGTCTGGATAATGCGGGCTCTTGTTCCCGATATCACAAGCTTGGGCAAATCATGGCCGACAGGTCAAGGGAGAGTGAGGAAGAACTGCCGATAAAATGCCCGAATGCAGTGCAAATGCCTTAATTTCAGGCGCATTCGGGCTGGAGTCATCCGCGCTGCAGCAGGGTCCAGAATCGCGCGGCATCCAGCAGGGCCTGACGCTTGACGGCGGCGAGGGCGGCGGCCTCCTCGTCATGGCCCCATTGCTCGGCCTGCCAGTCCTCGTCGATGCGCGAGAGCGCCCAGGCCTCCTCGGGCGGAAGGCGCCCTTCCGCCACCGCAAGGCCAAGCAGCAGCGAACCGCTGATCCCCACGAGGTCGTGCAGCGCCGCAAGCTGCCAGGCGTCCATCGCCGCAACCCGCGCGGACAACGCCGCCAGCGCCTCGTCAGGCTGCGCCACGGACACCACGCCCTGCGTCACCAAGAGCCGCGCCCCAAGCGCCTCCGCCGCCCAGTCGAGCAGCGGGTCCCAGCCCTGCGCCTGACGGGCGACAAGGGGCTCAGGCGCCTCGGCCCGGTAGCACAGCAGGTCCGTTCCGCCGTAATCGGCGATATAGGCCGCGACCTCGCCGTGCTGCGCCGCGACCTTGTCGATGGCGGCATTGGCGGCGCGGGTCAGCGGCATGGTCGCGGGATCGATCGTTTCGCCCTGCGCGTCCCATTCGGCGGCGATCGCCTCGGCCAGCGCGCGCGTCGGCACTGCCAGCGCGGCCTTGGCCGGGGTCTTCACCGCCCGCCCGTCCAGCGCGATGCCGTAGCCCTCGGGCGTTTCGACCACGCCCGCCGCTTTCCAGAACCGTTTCGGTGCCCAGACAGTCATCCCTCATCCCCCAGAAGCTCGGCGATCGCCGCCTCGAGCGCGGCGAAACTGTCGACGATCCGCACCGCCCCCGCGTCGCGCAGATCGGCGACGGGATGATAGCCCCAGCTCACGCCGATCGTGGCGACACCGGCGGCGCGGCCCATCTCGATGTCATAGGTCGTATCGCCGATCATCACCGCCCGCGCCGAGGGCACGCCCGCCTCGGCCAGCGCCGCCTCGACCATCGCCGGATGCGGCTTCGAGGGATGGTCGTCCGCCACCTGCCGCGTCACGAAATAGCCGCCGATGCCGTGATGGTCGCACAGCGCGTTCAGCCCGCGCCGGGACTTGCCCGTGGCGATGCCAAGGATCATGTCCGCCTGCCCCGCCAGCCGGTCGAGCGTCTCGGCCGCCCCCGGGTAAAGCGGCGCGGGGTCACGCTGACGGTAGAGGTGGTAGCTCGACTTGTAGGTCTCGATGATCTCGGCGCGCAGTTCCGCCGTCGCCTCCGGCACCAGACGCGCCATCGCCTCGGGCAGCGACAGACCGACGATGGACAGGATCGTCCGCCGGTCGGGCACTGCAAGCCCCACCGCCGTGAACCCCCGCGTCACCGAGGCGACGATCTGCGCCTGACTGTCGGACAGCGTGCCATCGACATCGAAGATCGCCAGCTTCATTCCAGATCCTCGAACGGATCGGCGGGCACGTCGTTCTCGATCCAGCCGAGGGTCTTCCACGTTTTCTTCATGTGCGTCGGCAGCGGCGCGGTGATGGTGACGCGCTTCTTGGTGATCGGATGGTCGAAGCTGATCTGGCGGGCGTGCAGATGCAGCTTGCGGCTGATCTCGCCCCCCAACTGCGCGCCCCAGCCGTCACCGGGGTTTTCCTGACCCGAGCCGCCGTATTTGCCATCCCCCACGATCGGATGACCCAGTTCCGCCATATGCGCGCGGAGCTGATGCGTACGCCCGGTGATCGGCACCAGCGCGACCCAGCTTGCCCGCGAACCAAGCGCGTCGAGCACGGCATAATCCGTCGTCGCGCGCTTGGCGTCCGGGTGGTCCTTGAGCTTGGCGGGATGGATGCAGATCATCTTTTCGCCCTCGCCGCCGCGGCCATGCCCCGGCGCCTTCATCAGGCCAAAGCGCACCGTGCCCATCTTGGGGTTGGGCACACCCGCCACGGCGGCCCAGTAGATCTTGCGCGTCGTCTTGAACCGGAACGATTCCGACAAGGCCCGGGCGATCCGGTCGGTGCGCGCGATCAGCAGCACGCCCGAGGTATCCTTGTCCAGCCGGTGCACCATCTTCGGCCGGTCCTTGAAGCCGAAGCGCAGCGCATCCAGCAGCCCGTCCACATGCCGGTCCCCCTGCCCCGAGCCGCCCTGCGACGGCAGCCCCGGCGGCTTGTTCAGCGCGATGATATGTTCGTCCCGCCACAGAACGCAGGACTGGATCATCTCGGCATCGTCGTCCGAAATCTCATGCGCGTCGCGGCGTTCGTCGGACCGGCGGGGCGCAGCCTCGGGCAAGGGCGGCACGCGCACCTCCTGCCCCGGCGCGACGCGGGAATTGGCCTTCACCCGGCCGCCATCGACGCGGAGTTCGCCCTTGCGGCACATCTTTTCCACCGCGATCTGGCCAAGCTGCGGAAATTTCTTCTTCAGCCAGCGGTCGAGGCGCTGTTCGCCCTCGGCCTCGGTCACTTTTATCAGTTGCACGTTGCTCATGCGAAATATCCCTTCGCGAGCGCCATGCCCGCCACAAGTGCCATCAGGCCGAACACGACCGAGGCGATCACGTAAAAGGCCGCCAGACCCGCCCGGCCCCCGTCATACAACATCATCGCATCCAGCGAAAACGCCGAAAAGGTGGTGAAGCCGCCGAGGATCCCGGTCATCAGGAACGGCACATGCCACGATCCCGACCGGCCGGCCAGAAGAACCGCCAGAACCCCCATCACGAAGCTACCCACGATATTCACGAACATCGTGCCATAGGGGAAGCCTATGCCAAGGAGCCGTCCCGAGGCGACATTCACAAGATACCGCAGGGTGGAGCCGATTGCCCCGCCGAGTGCGACGGTGAACATGGTCTGGATCATCGCGCCTCTCTTGCCCCGCCCGGGCCGGATGTCAACTGTTGCGCTTCTCGCGCAGCTTGGCGAACCAGTCCACCCGCTTCTTCAATTCGCGTTCAAAGCCGCGCTCGACCGGGGAATAGAGCACCGGGCGCCTGACGGTATCGGGAAAGTAGTTCTGCCCGGAAAAGCCGTCCTCGGCGTCGTGGTCATAGGCATAGCCCGCGCCGTAGCCCTGTTCCTCCATCAGCCGCGTGGGCGCGTTGAGGATATGCTTCGGCGGCGGCTCGGACCCCGATTTCTTCGCCAGCGCGCGGGCCGCCTTGTAGGCCATATACCCCGCGTTCGATTTCGGCGCGAGGGCGAGGTAGATCACCGTTTGCGCCAGCGCCAGTTCGCCCTCGGGCGAGCCGAGCCGTTCGTAGACCTCCCACGCATGCAGCGCGTGGCTCTGCGCCTGCGGATCCGCCAGACCGATATCCTCGACGGCCATCCGCACGAAGCGGCGCGCCAGATAGCGCGGATCCTCGCCGCCCTCCAGCATCCGCGCGAACCAGTAAAGCGCCGCATCCGGATCCGAGCCGCGCACCGATTTGTGCAAGGCCGAGATCAGATTGTAATGCTCGTCCCCCGACTTGTCGTATTTCGCCGCACGCCGCATCAGGCGGGTGGACAGCGCATCGGTGTCCAGGGGGGCCGCCACCTTCCACGCCATCACCTGCTCGATCAGGTTCAGGAGCGCCCGCCCGTCGCCATCGGCCATCTCCAGCAGCGCCTCGCGCGCCGGAGCCTTGAGCGGCAGCGCCCGGCCGAGCGTCTTTTCCGCCCGCTGCGCCAGCCGTTCCAGATCGGCGAGGCTCAGCCGTTCCAGCACGATCACCTGCGCGCGGGACAGGACGGCGGCATTCAGCTCGAACGAGGGGTTTTCCGTCGTCGCGCCGACCAGAAGGATGGTCCCATCCTCCATCCACGGCAGGAAGCTGTCCTGCTGCGCCTTGTTGAAGCGGTGGATTTCATCGACGAAGAGCAGCGTGCCCTTGCCCTGCTGGCGGCGCAGCTTTGCCGCGTCGAACACCTTGCGCAGTTCGGGAACGCCGGTGAAAATCGCCGAGACCTGCACGAAATGGCGGTCCGAGGCATGGGCGAGCAGCCGCGCGATCGTGGTCTTGCCGACACCGGGCGGCCCCCAGAAGATGACGGAGCTCAACGATCCCGCCGCCAGCATCGCGCCAAGCGGTCCTTCGGGGCCCAGAACGTGTTCCTGCCCGATCACCTCGGACAGGCTCTGCGGGCGGATCCGGTCGGCAAGCGGACGCGGCGCCTCTTTCGGGGCGGCGGCAGGGTCCGGGGGGGTATCGAACAGATCGGGCATGGGTTTCCTCTGCCCCCAATGAAAGCATTCCGGGGCGAAAAGAAAAGGGGGCCGCGTGACGCGTGCCTTGAAACGACGCGGAAGCGCGGGTGGACAGGGCGCAGGGGGCCAGCCCCCTCTTGGCCTTCGGCCAATTCACCCCCGGGATATTTATGGAAGAATGAAGGGGAGGGAATGCGCTTCGTCACGCGAGCGCCCCCAAAATGAAAATCCCGCCCGGATGGGCGGGATCGAGCGGTTTCCCTGACGGGGGCCTTATTCGGCGGCTTCTTCGGCCTCAAGGCGGGCCTTGTCGGCCTTGCCCTTGGCTTCGACATCGCGGTCGACGAACTCGATGATCGCCATCGGCGCCATGTCGCCGTAGCGGAAGCCGGCCTTCAGGACGCGGGTATAGCCGCCCTGACGGTCCTTGTAGCGCGCGGCGAGAACGTCGAACAGCTTCGCGACGTCCTTGTCTTCCTTCAGCGCGGCGGCAACCTGACGGCGGGCGTGCAGATCGCCACGCTTCGCCAGCGTGATCAGCTTTTCGATGACCGGGCGGAGTTCCTTGGCCTTCGGCAGGGTGGTCTTGATCTGCTCATGCTCGATAAGCGAGCCGGCCATGTTCGAGAACAGCGCCTTGCGGTGTTCGGCGGTGCGGTTGAGGCGGCGGTAGCCGCGGGCGTGACGCATGGGTATCTCCTGATTCGCGTTTTGCTTTGTGTTGTCCCGCCTGCGTTGGGCGAAACGTCGTTGGGGCGGATTGCCCAGGGTTCCCCGGCTGACCGGGCATTTTGAATGGGGGGCGTGTAGACCACGCCCCCCGGATCTGTCAAGCGATCAGAACTGATCCTCGAACCGCTTCGCCAGATCCTCGATGTTTTCCGGCGGCCAGTCCTCGACTTCCATCCCGAGATGCAGACCCATGCCCGAGAGCACTTCCTTGATCTCGTTCAGCGACTTGCGGCCGAAGTTCGGGGTGCGGAGCATTTCCGCCTCGGTCTTCTGGATCAGGTCGCCGATATAGACGATGTTGTCGTTCTTCAGGCAGTTGGCCGAACGGACCGAAAGCTCCAGCTCGTCCACTTTCTTCAGCAGCAGCGGGTTGAATTCCAGCCCGTCTTCCGCATCCGTCTTCGAGGCCGATTCCGGTTCCTCGAAGTTGACGAAGATCGAGAGCTGGTCCTGCAGGATGCGCGCCGCATAGGCCACCGCGTCATCCGGCGTGATCGAGCCGTCGGTTTCGATCTTCAGCGTCAGCTTGTCGTAGTCCAGCACCTGGCCCTCGCGGGTGGGCGTGACTTCGTAGGCCACCTTCTTCACCGGCGAATAGATCGCGTCGATGGCGATCAGGCCGATCGGCGCATCCTCCGGCTTGTTCTTGTCGGCGGCGACATAGCCCTTGCCGGTGTTGACCGTCAGTTCCATGAACAGATCGGCGCCATCGTCGAGGTGACAGATGACGTGTTCCTTGTTCAGCACTTCGATGCCATTCGTTTCCGAAATGTCACCCGCGGTCACGACGCCCGGCCCCTTGGCGGAGATCGAGATGCGCTTCGGCCCCTCGACATCCATCTTGAGCGAGACGCCCTTCAGGTTCAGGATGATGTCGGTGACGTCTTCACGCACACCGGCGACCGAGGAAAACTCGTGCAGCACGTTGTCGATCTGCACCGAGGTGATGGCGGCGCCCTGCAGCGACGACATCAGCACACGGCGCAGCGCGTTGCCGAGCGTGAGACCGAAGCCGCGTTCCAGCGGCTCTGCAACGACCGTCGCCTGACGCTGCGGGTCATTGCCCGGACGAACGTCGAGCTGCGTCGGCTTGATAAGCTCAGCCCAATTCTTATGGATCATGCGTTCTGCCTCCATTCCTGTTTCCGGCCCATGTCCCAAGTCGGAAACGCCCGAGGAAAAAAACGTAAGCGACCGGGCCGCGCAGGTTTTCCCGCGCGGCCCGATCGGTGTTGGTGAAATTAGACGCGGCGGCGCTTCGGCGGACGGCAGCCGTTGTGCGCGATCGGCGTCACGTCACGGATCGAGGTGACGGTGAGCCCGACGGCGGCCAGCGCGCGGAGCGCCGATTCACGTCCCGAACCGGGGCCCTGCACTTCGACGTCGACCGTCTTCAGGCCGTGTTCCTGTGCCTTCTTGGCGGCGTCCTCGGCAGCCATCTGGGCAGCGTAGGGCGTCGATTTGCGCGAGCCCTTGAACCCCATGGTGCCCGAGGACGACCAGGCAATCGCATTGCCCTGCACGTCCGAGATCAGCACCTTGGTGTTGTTGAACGACGAGTTGATGTGAACGACGCCGGTGGCGATGTTCTTGCGTTCCTTGCGCTTGACGCGGGTCTTGTCGCGAGCCATTCTCTAACCCTCCCCTTACTTCTTCTTGCCGGCGATCGGCTTCGCCGGGCCCTTGCGGGTGCGGGCGTTGGTGTGGGTACGCTGACCGCGAACCGGCAGGTTCTTGCGGTGACGCAGGCCGCGATAGCAGCCAAGGTCCATCAGGCGCTTGATGTTCATCGAAACTTCACGGCGCAGGTCGCCTTCCACCGTGAGGTTGGCATCGATGTATTCGCGAATGGCGAGCACTTCGGCGTCGGACAGGTCGTTCACGCGACGCGCCGGGTCGATGCCGACGGCGGAGACGATCTGGTTAGCAACGAACGGGCCGATGCCCGCGATATAGGTCAATGCGATCGGGACGCGTTTCCCGGTCGGAATGTTGACGCCAGCAATACGTGCCAAAGCGTAGATCCCTTGGTTGCGGTTCCGTGATCCCAGAACCTTTTTTCACAACAAGGCCCGAAACCTCGTGCTCCGGGCCTTCCAGCCCGAACGATTCGGGCATTCTCATGCGAGACGCCGTGACCTAAAGAGTTTTCCTCCCGGGGTCAAGCGCCTTCCTCAGTCCAGCGGAGTTTCCAGCGCCTTGTTGATCGCGGCCGAAACCTCGTCGATTTCCGCAAGGCCATCCACCACATGCAGCTTGTGCGCATGATAGTAGTAGCCCACCAGCGGCGAGGTCTTCTTGTAGTATTCCATCAGCCGGGTCTTGAGGCTTTCGGCATTGTCGTCGGCCCGCCGCTTCAGGTTGTGGCTGCCGCAGACATCGCAGACGCCCTCGACCTTCGTCGGGCGGGTCTTGTCATGGTAGACCTCGCCGCAGTCGCCGCAGGTGTAACGGCCCGATACCCGGTCGACCAGCACCTGATCGTCGACGCGCAGTTCGATCACCGCGTCAAGCTGCTGCCCCTCGGCGGCCAGAAGCTCGCCGAGCGCATCCGCCTGCCGCAGCGTGCGGGGGAAACCGTCGAAGATGAACCCCGGCGCCTTCACCGTTTCCAGCTTTTCGCGGATCAGGCCGATGACGATCTCGTCCGTCACCAGTTGCCCGCGATCCATCACCTCGGCGACGCGCTTGCCCATGTCCGTGCCCGAGGTGCGCGCCTCGCGCAGCATGTCCCCGGTGGACAGCTGCACCATGCCGCGTTCCTCGACCAGCTTGCGTGCCTGCGTGCCTTTGCCTGCGCCCGGCGGCCCAAGCAGAATGATGTTGGTCATGACCCTTCCCTTCGTTCAGCGCCGCGACGGGGTCTTTTTGGCCCCCGTCTTCTTGCGACCCCGCAGTTGCGAACGTTCGATCAGTCCTTCGTACTGATGTGCCAGCAGGTGCGACTGAACCTGATTGATGGTGTCCATCGTCACCGAGACCACGATCAGCACCGAGGTGCCGCCGAAGTAGAACGGGATGGCGAACTGATGGCGCAGCACTTCCGGCAGCAGACAGACGAGCGCCAGATAGCCGGAGCCGATCACCAGAACACGGGTAACGACGTAATCCAGATAATCCTCGGTCTTCTTGCCGGGGCGGATGCCCGGGATGAAGCCGCCCTGATTCTTCAGGTTCTCGGCCACGTCATCCGATTTGAAGGACACGTTGGCCGTGTAGAAATAGGCGAAGAACACGATCATCGCCGCGAAGAACAGCAGGTAGAGCGGCTGCCCCGGCCCGAAATAGGCCAGCAGCACCGACATCACCGGCCCGGTCTGCGCGCCCGAGAAGGTGGCGACCGTCGTCGGCAGCAGCAGCAGCGACGAGGCGAAGATGGCCGGGATGACCCCCGCCGGGTTGACCTTGATCGGCAGATGCGACGAGCCGCCGTCATAAACCTTCATGCCCACCTGACGGCGGGGATACTGGATGTGGATCTTGCGCAGCGCGCGTTCCATGAACACGACGAAGGCGATCACCGCGACGACCATGACGATCACGCCAAGAATCACCGGGGTCGAGATCGCGCCCGCCCGCCCCTGCGCGAAGAACTGCGCCAGAGCCGCCGGGATTTCCGCGACGATGCCGACGAAGATGATGAGCGAGACGCCGTTGCCGATGCCGCGCGCGGTGATCTGCTCGCCCAGCCACATCAGGAACATCGTGCCGCCGACCAGCGTGATGACCACCGAAGCGATGAAGAACATGCCGGTTTCATGCGCAAGGCCACCGGCCTCAAGCGATTTCGCCAGCCCGTAGGCCTGGAACAGCGCCAGCGCCACGGTGGCATAGCGGGTGATCTGGTTGATCTTCTTGCGGCCCTGCTCGCCTTCCTTCTTCATCTGCTCCAGCGACGGCACCAGCGCCGTCAGAAGCTGGATGATGATCGAGGCGGAGATATAGGGCATGATGCCGAGCGCGAAGATCCCCATGCGGCCAAGCGCGCCGCCGGTGAACATCGACAGGATGCCGCCAAGACCGGCCGCCGCGCCGCTCATGAAGTTGCGCAATGCGTCGGCGTCGATGCCGGGCACCGGAATATAGGTGCCGAGCCGGTAGATGATCAGCAGCCCGATGGTAAACATGATGCGCTGCCGCAGCTCGGTCGCCTTGCTCAGGGCGCTCCAGCTGAGGTTCGCCGCCATTTGCTCTGCAGCAGAAGCCATATGCCGTCTCTTTCATGCGAGAGGCGCCGCGCGACGGTTCCCCGGTCGGCGGCGCCTGGAAAACTATTGCCTATGTAAGCGGGGCATGCCCCGCCCACAACCGCTTATTCCGCGGTCGCAACGGTCAGCTTGCCACCAGCTTTTTCGACGGCCTCGACCGCCGCTTTCGACGCGCCGGTCACGGTCAGCGTGACCTTCGAGGTGATCTCGCCCTTCGCCAGCACGCGCACGCCATCCAGCTTGCGGCGCACGAGGCCCGAGGCCACCAGCACGTCTTCGGTGATCTCCGCCGCGGCGTCGATCTTGCCCAGGCCGATGAACTTCTCGATCAGGCCGAGGTTCACCACCGCGTAGGACAGGCGGTTCGGCTTGGTGAAGCCGCGCTTCGGCAGGCGGCGATAGAGCGGCATCTGGCCGCCTTCGTAGCCGTTCAGCGCAACGCCCGAACGCGATTTCTGGCCCTTGATACCACGGCCACCCATCTTGCCCTTGCCCGAGCCCGGACCACGGGCAACGCGCTTCTTCTTGCGGGTGGCGCCTTCGTTATCGCTCAGTTCATTCAGTTTCATGTCGCTTCTCCTCTGGCCGGAAACCCCCTCGCAAGCGACAGAAGGGAGCACACGGCATTTCTTGTTGATGATCGTGGCCATTGGCGGCCACCGGGCGCGTATAGACAGAAAGCCCGATCCGTTCAAGCCCGACCTTACGGCGATATTGTCGCATCCGGTTCCGACGCAGCGTCACCGGCGGGTGCGGCGGGGTCTTCGGCCGGCGATTCGGGTGCGGCCTGCGGATCGTCGGGCTGGATCGCGTTCAGCGGCGCGCCATCGCCCCCCGGGAAAGCCGCGCGGGCGACGAAATCGACATTGCCGATCACCCCGTCCTTGCCCCTGGCCCGATACATCAGCACGCCGTTGACGATATAGAGATCGCGCACCGCATGCTGTTCCATTTCGCCCGAGGAATTGCGGACGGTCACAATGGCGTCCTCCTTGCCCTCCGTGCCACCTTCCAGACGGAAATAGTCCGGATCGGCATTCTGCGAGAGGTTGCGCATCACCTCCATCACCTCGTCATATTTGGTGACGCGCTTGTCGGAGAAATAGCAAAGCCCCTCATATCCGGCGAGCCCGGCCGCCGCCGCGGCCCCGGCGATGATCGTGGCGGGCGCCGTCGCGATCGCCCCCGCCGTCGCCATCGCGCCCGAGGCCCCGCCGCCCGCGCCAAGCAGCGTGCTGCCCGTCGCGCCGCCCGTCAGGGTGTAGAACCCCACGGCCTTCGCCTCCGAGCCCACGGCCTTCGCCGTATCCGACGCTACCTGAGAGCCCGCGGCAGCCCCGGCCATCTTGCTGGGCCGGTAGTCGC
The DNA here is from genome assembly GCF_004022215.1 of Paenirhodobacter populi. Lineage (GTDB taxonomy): Bacteria > Pseudomonadota > Alphaproteobacteria > Rhodobacterales > Rhodobacteraceae > Rhodobacter > Rhodobacter populi. Next base: position 10,080 of record NZ_SAUZ01000039.1, on the reverse strand, counting down.
AGGGCCCCGCCTGCGCCACACCCGCCACAAACACCGCGCAGATCACCACGCCCGATCGAACAAACGCTGACATTTTGCCAGTCCCTTATGCTGCCTCGGGCCAAGGATCCCCCGGCCCCGCCCATAAAGCAAGGCGCCCCGGCCTTTCGACCGGGGCGCCTCGCGTTTCTTTGAACGGGCGGATCAGCCGCGTTCTTCGATGATCTTCACCAGATGCGGGATCTTGTTGACCATGCCGCGAACCGCCGGAGTATCCTCCAGCTCACGCGTGCGACGCACCTTGTTCAGGCCGAGACCCTTGAGGGTCGCGGTCTGGATCGCAGGACGGCGGGCGGCCGAGGCCACCTGCTGCACGACGATGGTTTTCTTCGCCATCTCTCAATCTCCTCAGGCTTCGGCCGGTTCGGCTTCGGTCCTCGGCAGGATGTCCGCAACCTTCTTGCCGCGACGCTGCGCGGTTTGACGGGGCGAGGCTTCCTTCTTCAGACCGTCGAGCGTCGCCCGGATCATGTTGTAGGGGTTCTGCGAGCCGATCGACTTCGCAACAACGTCCTGAACACCGAGCATTTCGAACACGGCGCGCATCGGACCACCGGCGATGATCCCGGTCCCGGCCACGGCGGTGCGCATCACGACCTTGCCGGCGCCATGACGGCCCTCGATGTCGTGGTGCAGGGTCCGGCCGTCACGCAGCGGCACACGAACGAGCGAGCGTTTCGCCTGTTCGGTCGCCTTGCGGATCGCTTCCGGCACTTCCTTGGCCTTGCCCTTGCCGAAGCCGACACGACCACGCTGGTCGCCGACCACCACGAGAGCGGCAAAGCCGAAGCGCTTGCCCCCCTTCACGGTTTTCGACACACGGTTGATCGCCACGAGACGATCGGCGAATTCCGGGTTTTCCTCGCGGTCGCGACGATCCCGACGATTTTCACGTTCAGCCATTCTCGTCTCCTTAGAACTTCAGGCCAGCTTCACGGGCAGCATCGGCCAAAGCCTTGATCTTGCCGTGAAACAGGAAGCCACCGCGGTCGAAGTAGCACTCTTCGACGCCAGCCGCTTTCGCGCGCTCGGCAATCGCCGCACCAATCTTCGCCGCCGCTTCGACGTTGTTCTTGCCGACGAAACCGAGATCCTTTTCGAGGGTCGATGCCGCCGCCAGGGTAACGCCCTTGACGTCGTCGATCAGCTGAACGCTGATGTTTTTGGAAGAACGATGAACCGACAGGCGCGCACGCCCGTTGGCCATCGCACGGAGTTTGTTCCGCACGCGCAGGCGGCGCTTGAGGAACAGATCGCGTTTGTTGTTCGCCATTTTCGCCACCTTTACTTCTTCTTGCCTTCCTTGCGGAAGACATATTCGCCCTTGTAGCGAATGCCCTTGCCCTTGTAGGGCTCCGGCTGCCGCCACTCACGGATGTTCGCCGCCACCTGGCCGACCAGTTGCTGGTCGATGCCTTCGACGACGATCTCGGTGTTCTTCGGGGACGTGACGGTCACGCCTTCCGGAACCTCGAAATTCACTTCGTGCGAATAGCCGAGCGACAGTTTCAGAACCTTGCCCTGCATCGCGGCGCGGTAACCCACACCTTGAATTTCAAGCTCTTTCTTGAAGCCGGTGGTGACACCGACGCCGAGGTTCTCGATCATCGAGCGGGCCATACCCCACTGCTGACGGGCGCGCTTCGAAGTTCCGCGCGGCGTCACCGTGATGGTGTCGCCGTCGAGGTGAAGCGTCACGTCATCCGTGGCGGTGAAGCTGCGGGCGCCCTTCGGGCCCTTCACTTCGATGGTCTGGCCGTCGAGCTTCGCGGAAGCACCTGCGGGCAGGTGGACCGGCTTCTTGCCAATACGAGACATGCGGACCTCCTTAGAACACGGTGCAGAGCACTTCACCGCCAACATTGGCAGTGCGTGCAGCCGCGTCCGTCATGACACCTTTCGGCGTGGAGACGATCGAAATACCAAGGCCCTGACGGACCGTCGGAATTTCCTTGACCGAAGCGTAGACGCGGCGACCCGGGGTCGACACACGCTTCACTTCGCGAATGACCGGGGTACCTTCGAAATACTTCAGCGAGATTTCGAGTTCCGGCAGGCCCTTGCCATTCGTCTTCTTTTCATAGCCACGGATGTAGCCTTCCGCCGCAAGCACGTCCAGAACCCAGGCGCGAAGCTTCGACGCCGGAGTGATGACGGTGGACTTGCCGCGCATTTGCGCGTTGCGGATGCGGGTCAGCATATCGCCGAGGGGATCGTTCACAGACATTCCCGTATCTCCCTTACCAGCTCGACTTCACCATGCCGGGGATCTGACCGAAGGAGGCCAGTTCGCGCAGCATGATCCGCGAGAGTTTGAGCTTACGGTAGTAAGCATGGGGACGGCCGGTCAGCTGGCACCGATTGTGCAGCCGGGTCGCCGACGAGTTGCGGGGCAGTTCCGCCAGCTTCAGCGTCGCCTTGAAGCGATCTTCCATCGGCAGGGACTGGTCTTCGATGATCGCTTTGAGCGAGGCGCGCTTGTTGGCGTATTGCTTCACCAGCTTCGCGCGCTTCACTTCGCGTTCAACCATGGATTTCTTGGCCATAAATGTCTCTCCCGCGATCAGCTGTTGAACGGCATGTTGAAGTGCTTCAACAGCGCCTTGGCTTCCGCGTCCACTTGGGTGGTGGTGCAGATGATGATGTCCATGCCCAGAACCTCATCGACCTTGTCGAAGTCGATTTCCGGGAACACGATGTGCTCTTTCAGGCCCATCGCGTAGTTGCCACGGCCATCGAACGCCGTGCCCTTGACGCCGCGGAAGTCGCGGACGCGCGGCAGGGCCACGTTGATCAGGCGGTCGAGGAATTCATACATCCGGTCGCCACGGAGCGTCACCTTGCAGCCGAGCGGCATTTCCTCACGCACGCGGAAGCCGGCGATCGACTTCTTGGCATGGGTGATGACAGCCTTCTGACCGGCGATGAGCGACAGCTCGTCAGCGGCCTGCTTGACCTTCTTGGTGTCCTTCACGGCCTCGCCGACGCCCATGTTCAGGACGATCTTGTCCAGACGCGGGATCTGCATGTCGTTCTTGTAGCCGAACTCTTCCTTGAGCGCGGCACGGATCTTCTCGGCATACAGCGTCTTGAGACGCGGGGTGTAGGTAGCTTGATCCAGCATCAGATCGCCTCCCCGGTGGTTTTGGCGAAACGCACCTTCTTGCCGTCTTCCAGACGGAAGCCGACGCGGGTGGCCTTGCCGTTGCCGTCAACGAGCGCGAGGTTCGACAGATCGATCGGCATCGCCTTCGCGATGCGGCCGCCCTGCGAGGTCTGCGACTGACGGGTGTGACGGATCGACGTGTTCACGCCTTCGACCACGGCCTTGTTGTCCTTGGGCGCAACCGAGGAAATCTTCCCCTGCTTGCCCTTGTCCTTGCCGGCGAGAACGACGACCGTGTCGCCTTTGCGGAGCTTCGCAGCCATCACAGCACCTCCGGAGCGAGCGAGATGATCTTCATGAAGTTCTTCGCACGCAGTTCACGAACGACCGGCCCGAAAATACGGGTGCCGACCGGCTCGCCCTGATTGTTCAGGATGACGGCGGCGTTGCGGTCGAAACGAATCGACGTGCCGTCCTCACGACGGACTTCCTTGGCGGTGCGAACGACGACGGCCTTGCGGACGTCCCCTTTCTTCACACGACCCTTCGGAATCGCCTCCTTGACCGACACCACGATGATGTCGCCCACGGATGCGTAGCGGCGATGCGAGCCGCCCAGAACCTTGATGCACTGCACCCGGCGTGCGCCGGAGTTGTCAGCAACATCCAGATTGGTTTGCATCTGGATCATAGGGTTACTCCCGACCTTTGGGCACTAGTCCCAGGGTTTCGACAAACTGACGTTTGTCGCCGGGCCTGAACGAATTCAGGCTTCGACGACAACCTTCCAGCGTTTCGTTTTCGAAATCGGCGCACATTCCTCGATACGGACGGTATCGCCGGCTTTGAAAGTGTTTTCCGCGTCATGGGCGCGGTATTTCTTGGACTTCCGCACCGTCTTTTGCAGCAGCGGGTGCTTGAAGCGGCGTTCCACGAGGACGGTGACCGTCTGGTCGTTCTTGTCCGAGGTGACCACGCCTTGAAGGATACGTTTGGGCATCGGAAATCTCCTTACTTCGCGGCTTCAGCAGCTTTGGCGTTCAGAACCGTCTTCACGCGGGCGACATCCTTGCGGACGGCGCGCATGCGGGCGGTGTTCTCAAGCTGGCCGGTGGCCTGCTGGAAACGAAGGTTGAAGGCTTCCTTTTTCAGCGCGACGAGCTGATCACGAAGCTCATCAGGCGTTTTCGCCTTGAGTTCTTGGGCTTTCATCCCAGGGTCCTTTCTTGGCACCAGAGGGCCCGCATGGGTGACCCTTGATCTGGTGGGTTATGTCTGCCCGGTCTCCCGGACCCGCCGCCAATATCATCGCATCCCCGGCGGCGCAAGGGATTCCTTTAAAAACTTGGGCGAAAGAGGAATCCGGCGTGGCGGGAACGACAAGGCCGGCCTGCGGTGAACAGGCCGGCCCCGGTATCCGCGCGGAAGGTCGCGCCCCGGTCAGTAGCCTGTCGCCCGGGCGCCCGAGAGCTGCGCGCTCGCCTGGGCGGCATCGGCGCGGTGCATGTTCTCATATTGCAGGATGCCGTTGCATGCCTGCAGGTTGCCGCCCTTGCAGGCGGTCTTGAACTGCTCCATCGCCACGGCCTCGCCGCTCTGTTCCTCGGAACACGCCGTCAGTGCGCCGCACAGGGCCACACACGCCAGCCACATTTTCCTGCTGCTCGTCATTCGCATTTCATCTTTGCCCATGAATCCGCCGCATCACGTCGCCCGTTGCGACGCTCCGGTTTGGCGGGATGGCGGCGGGCACCCCGGACCGGACTGCAAACGCCCGCCGATTTTCATCGGCGGGCGCGGTTGTCTCTGCGGTCCTGACCGGAATTACCAGTCTTCGCGGATCACGATGCGGGTGGTCACCGGCAGCTTGTTCGCGCCGAGACGCAGGGCCTCGCGGGCGATCGTTTCGGACACGCCGTCGATCTCGAACATGATCCGGCCGGGGTGAACCCGCGCCGCCCAGTAATCGACCGAGCCCTTGCCCTTACCCATACGAACTTCGGTGGGCTTCGACGAGACCGGCACATCCGGGAAGATCCGGATCCAGACGCGGCCCTGACGCTTCATGTGGCGGGTGATCGCGCGGCGGGCCGCTTCGATCTGCCGCGCGGTGACGCGCTCGGGTTCGGTGGCCTTCAGCGCGAAGGACCCGAAGTTCAGGTTGAAGCCGCCCTTGGCCTCACCGTGAATACGGCCCTTGTGCTGTTTGCGGAACTTCGTCCGTTTCGGTTGCAGCATCTTTCATACTCCTCAGCGCGCGTCACGACGCGGGCCACGCGGAGCCGGGCCTTCTTGAGCCTCGGCCGCCTTGCGGTCACGCGCCTGCGGATCATGTTCCATGATCTCGCCCTTGAAGATCCAGACCTTCACGCCGATGATCCCGTAGGGAGTCGTCGCTTCGGACAGCGCATAGTCGATATCCGCACGCAGGGTATGCAGCGGCACGCGACCTTCGCGGTACCATTCGGTCCGGGCGATTTCGGCACCGCCAAGACGGCCACCGACGTTCACACGGATGCCAAGGGCGCCCATGCGCATCGCGTTCTGCACCGCGCGCTTCATCGCGCGACGGAAGGACACACGGCGTTCCAGCTGCTGCGCGATCGATTCCGCGACCAGCTGGGCGTCGAGTTCCGGCTTGCGCACTTCGACGATGTTGAGGTGCAGCTCCGACGAGGTGAAGTTCGCCAGCTTCTTGCGAAGGACTTCGATGTCCGCGCCTTTCTTGCCGATGATCACACCCGGACGCGCGGCATGGATCGTCACGCGGCACTTCTTGTGCGGACGTTCGATGATCACGCGGCTGATGCCGGCCTGCTTGACTTCCTTGTGGATGAAGTCGCGCATCTTCAGATCTTCCAGCAGCAGATCACCGTAGTCCTTCGACTCGGCGAACCAGCGGCTGTCCCAGGTGCGGTTGACCTGGAGGCGCATCCCGATGGGGTTGACCTTCTGTCCCATTACGCACGCTCCTCGATCTGACGCACCTTGATGGTGATTTCCGAAAACGGCTTCATGATCTTGCCGAAACGGCCACGCGCACGCGGACGGCCACGCTTCATGACAAGGTTCTTGCCCACCCAGGCTTCGGCGACGACAAGGCTGTCGACATCCAGACCGTGGTTGTTCTCGGCGTTGGCGATGGCCGACTGCAGGCACTTCTTCACGTCGTCCGAGATCCGCTTCTTCGAGAAGGTCAGATCGGCAAGCGCCTTGTCGACCTTCTTGCCGCGGATCATGGCGGCGACGAGGTTCAGCTTCTGCGGCGAGGTGCGAAGCATCTTCGTTTTCGCGAAGGCTTCGTTGTCCGCCACGCGGCGCGGATTGTTTTCCTTACCCATGACGATTACTTCCTCTTGGCTTTCTTGTCGGCGGCGTGACCGTAGTAGGTCCGGGTCGGCGAATATTCACCGAACTTCTGGCCGATCATTTCCTCGGTCACGTTGACCGGGATATGCTTCTGCCCGTTGTAGACCCCGAAGGTCAGACCGACGAATTGCGGCAGGATGGTGGAACGGCGCGACCAGATCTTGATCACATCGTTTTTGCCCGAAGCGCGCGCCTTTTCCGCCTTCTTCAGAAGGTAGGCGTCAACGAAAGGGCCTTTCCAAATAGAACGTGCCATATCTTAACGACCCTTCTTAGCTTTGCGCGAACGGAGGATGTATTTGTCCGTCTTCTTGTTCGAGCGGGTCTTGTTGCCCTTCGTGCCCTTGCCCCACGGCGTCACCGGGTGACGGCCGCCCGAGGTCCGGCCTTCACCACCGCCATGCGGGTGGTCGATCGGGTTCATCGCGACACCGCGAACGGTCGGGCGCACGCCCTTGTGGCGCATACGGCCGGCCTTGCCGAAGTTCTGGTTCGAATGGTCGGCGTTCGACACGGCACCGATGGTCGCCATGCATTCCTGACGCACGATGCGCAGTTCGCCCGAGGACAGGCGGATCTGGGCATAGCCGCCGTCACGGCCGACGAACTGGGCGTAGGTGCCCGCGGCGCGCGCCAGCTGGCCGCCCTTGCCGGGCTTCAGCTCGACGTTGTGGACGATCGTGCCGATCGGCATGCCGGAGAACGGCATCGCATTGCCCGGCTTGATGTCCTGCTTGGCGCCCGCGATCACGGTATCGCCGACAGCCAGACGCTGCGGGGCGAGGATATAGGCGAGTTCGCCGTCCGAATACTTCACCAGCGCGATGAAGGCGGTGCGGTTCGGATCGTATTCGATCCGTTCGACGGTCGCCGGAACGTCGAACTTGCGACGCTTGAAATCGACAACGCGGTAGAGACGCTTCGCGCCGCCACCCTTGTGCCACATCGTGACGCGTCCGGTGTTGTTCCGGCCACCCGTCTTGATCAGCCCTTCCGTAAGGGCTTTGACGGGACGGCCTTTCCAAAGCTCCGAACGGTCGATCAGAACCAGCCCGCGCTGGCCAGGCGTCGTCGGCTTATACGACTTGAGTGCCATGCTCTCTGTCTTCCGTTGCTTTGGACCAAAGGTCCGTTTCGTTTGGGATGTTTCCATCCCGCTCGTGGATCCGGTTGCCCGCACCCATAAAACGAGCGGGCCCGACGCGCGGGCCCGCAAGATTCGTCGCGGCTTCTATCAGAGGCCGGTGGAAACGTCGATAGTGTTTCCTTCCTCGAGCGTCACATAGGCTTTCTTGACGTCCGAACGGACACCCGCGATACCGCGGAACCGCTTGGTCTTGCCTTTGGTGATGGTGGTGTTGACCGCCTTCACCTTGACGCCGAAGAGAGCTTCGACCGCTTCCTTGATCTGCGGCTTCGAGGCGGTTTTCGCCACCTGGAAGACGACCGCGCCATGCTCCGAGGCCATGGTGGCCTTTTCGGTGATGACCGGCTTCACGATCACGTCGTAGTGTTCGGGCTTCGTGCTCATTTCAGGCGAGCCTCCAGAGCTTCGACACCCGCCTTCGTGATGACCAGGGTCTCACGCTTCAGGATGTCATAGACGTTGGCGCCGATCGACGGCAGGATATCGATGCCCTCGATGTTGCGCGATGCCTTGAGGAAGTTCTCGTTCACCTCGGCACCGTCGATCACCAGGACCTTCTTCCAGCCCAGTTCCTTCGCCGCCTTGGCCAGCAGCTTGGTCTTGGCCTCGGCGATTTCCGCCACGTCCAGGACGACTAGGTTGCCGGTCTTGGCCTTGGACGAAAGCGCGTGCTTCAGGCCAAGGGCGCGGAACTTCTTCGGCAGGTCATGGGCGTGCGACCGCGGGGTCGGCCCCTTGTAGACGCCACCGTGACGGAAGATCGGAGCCTTGCGGGAACCGTGACGTGCGCCGCCGGTGCCCTTCTGCTTGTAGATCTTCTTGGTCGAGTAGCTGACGTCCGACTTGCCGAGAACCGAGTGGGTCCCCTGCTGGGCCTTCGCGCGCTGCCAGCGCACGACGCGGTGCAGGATGTCCGCACGCGGCTCCAGCCCGAAGATGTCATCGGCGAGTTCGATTTCACCGGCCTTGCCGGCGTCGAGCTTGATCACATCGAGTTTCATGCTTCACCCCCTTCGACCGAAGCTTCTTCGGCCGGAGCAACGGCGCCCTTCAGCGCGGCAGGCATCGGAACGTCCGACGGCAGCGGCTTCTTGACGGCGTCCTTGATGGTGACCCAACCACCCTTCGCGCCGGGCACGGAGCCCTTCACGAGGATCAGGCCGCGGTCGGCATCGGTCTTGACGACCTGGATGTTCTGCGTGGTCACACGCACGGCACCCAGATGGCCAGCCATCTTCTTGCCCTTGAACACCTTGCCCGGATCCTGGCACTGGCCGGTCGAACCGTGCGAGCGGTGCGAGATCGAGACACCGTGCGAAGCGCGCAGACCACCGAAGTTGTGGCGCTTCATGACACCGGCGAAACCCTTACCGATCGAGGTGCCGGCGATGTCCACGAACTGACCGGCATTGTAGTGCTCGGCCGAGATCTCGGCGCCGACTTCGATCAGGTTTTCCGGATCGACACGGAATTCGGCCAGCTTGCGCTTCGGTGCCACGTTCGCCTTGGCGAAGTGACCACGCATCGCAGCCGTCGTGCGCTTCGCCTTGGCTTCGCCCGCGCCGAGCTGAACGGCCGTGTAGCCATCCTTCTCTTCGGTGCGTTGGGCCACGACCTGCAGCGCGTCGAGTTGCAGAACCGTCACCGGAACCTGCTTGCCGTCTTCAAGGAACAGCCGGGTCATGCCCAGCTTCTTGGCGATAACACCAGAACGTTGTGTCATGGTGAACCTCCTCAGACCTTGATCTCGACGTCGACACCGGCGGCGAGGTCGAGCTTCATCAGCGCGTCCACGGTTTGCGGGGTCGGATCGACGATGTCGAGAAGGCGCTTGTGCGTGCGGATTTCCCACTGGTCGCGCGACTTCTTGTCGATGTGCGGACCACGGAGAACCGTGAATTTCTCGATCTTGTTCGGCAGCGGAATCGGCCCGCGCACCTGTGCACCCGTGCGCTTCGCGGTGTTGACGATTTCCTGGGTGCTGGCGTCCAGCACGCGGTAATCGAACGCCTTGAGCCGGATGCGGATGTTTTGACCACTCATTTAGTCTTGCCTCTCGCAGGGGCTTAGAAGGTTGAGAGGCAGACACCGCCGAATGCGACGCCTGCATCGAACCACAATCTCTTGGAGATCAGGCGCGTCCCCTACGGGACGCCCCCGAGTCTGTCAAGAGCAAATGGCGCGCCTTCTGGCGCGCCATTCGTTTTCGTCACGATCTCCGGCGGAAACCGCCGGAAAGATCACTTGAGGATCTTGGAGACCACGCCGGCGCCGACGGTGCGGCCGCCTTCACGGATGGCGAAGCGGAGCTTCTCTTCCATCGCGATCGGGGCGATCAGCTCGACGGTGAACTTCAGGTTGTCGCCCGGCATCACCATCTCGGTGCCTTCCGGCAGCTTCACCGTCCCGGTCACGTCGG
>NZ_SAUZ01000038.1 GCF_004022215.1 Paenirhodobacter populi | reverse complement strand
CCCCCCCCCCCCCCCCCCCCCCCCCCCCCCCCCCCCCCCCCCCCCCCCCCCCCCCCCCCCCCCCCCCCCCCCCCCCCCCCCCCCCCCCCCCCCCCCCCCCCCCCCCCCCCCCCCCCCCCCCCCCCCGGCCTCTCCACCCGCGCTCCGGAACGGGCTTCGAACCGGAAAGCGCGGCCCATGACCGGAGGGGAAGAAGGGGGCCAGCCCCCTCTTTGCCTGACGGCAAATTCACCCCCGGGATATTTTTGGAAAGATGATGGAGGGCCGGTCAGGTGGCTTTGCGGTCCGCCCTAGATTTCATCCTCTCGGGTCAGGATGTTTTCCATCACATCGGACAGGGTGACGACGCCCCGCGGCTCGCCGCCACGCGAAAGCACCGTCGCCTCTGTCGCGGACGTGTCAAGGATGCGCCGCGCCGCCTCTTCCAGCGTCGTGGCGCCGGGCAGGCGGAGGCCGGGCCAGTCGCGTTCCGGGCTCTTGCGCCGCAGGATCGAACGCAGGCGCACCACCCGCCCGCGGTTCACCTCCTTCACGAAGGCGCGGACGTAGTCGTTCTGCGGATGCAGGACGATTTCCTCACCCGTGCCCTGCTGCGAGACCTCGCCCGCGCGCAGGATGACGATCTTGTCGCCAAGGCGCAGCGCCTCGTCCAGGTCGTGGGTGATGAAGACGATGGTCTTGCCCAGTTCCTTTTGCAGATCCAGCAGCACCGATTGCATGTCCATCCGGATCAGCGGGTCGAGCGCCGAGAACGCCTCGTCCATCAAGAGGATCGGCGCATCGTTCGTCAGCGCCCGGGCAAGGCCCACCCGCTGCTGCATGCCACCCGAAAGCTGCGAGGGATAGCGATCCTCATACCCTTTCAGGCCGACGCGCTCGATCCAGTGGCGGGCGCGTTTCGTGCTGTCGCGGCGCGGGATGCCCTGAATGTCCAGTCCGTAGACGGCGTTTTCCAGCACGGTGCGGTGCGGCAGCAGCGCGAATTTCTGGAACACCATCGCCGTCTTGTGGCGGCGGAAGGTGCGCAGCTCATCCGGCGACATCTTCGCCACGTCCTGCCCGTCGATCAGCACCTCGCCCGCCGTCGGCATGATGAGGCCGTTGATATGGCGCAGCAGCGTCGACTTCCCCGACCCCGACAGCCCCATGATGACCGAGATCCGCCCCGCCGGCAGATCCGTCGAGATGTCCTTCAGCCCCAGCGAATGGTGATGCTTGCGGTTCAGATCGGCCTTGGTCATGCCGTCCCTGACCGCCTGCACATAGCGCGCGGGATGCGGGCCGAAGATCTTGTAGAGGTTGTGGATCTGGATGCCGGGGACGGTTTCCTCCTCATCCGGCGGCAGGATGTCGGTCTGGTTCTGCCCAGTCATCTTCTGCTCAGTCATCGCGGACCTCCGAATGTCGTTGCAGCCGTCTGCCGAAGGCCTGCGAGGCGCGGTCGAAGGCGATCGCGATGGCCACGAGGGCAAAGCCGTTCAGGAAGCCCATGGTGAAGAACTGGTTGTTGATCGCCTGAAGCACGTTGCGGCCAAGACCGCCCACCCCCACCATCGAGGCGACGACAACCATCGACAGCGACATCATGATGGTCTGGTTGACGCCGGTCATCAGCGTCGGCAGCGACAGCGGCAGCTGCACGTTCCACAGCTTTTGCCGTTCCGAGGAACCGAAGGCATCGGCGGCCTCGATCACCTCGCGGTCCACCAGCCGGATGCCGAGGTTGGTCAGCCGGATCATCGGCGGCGTCGCGTAGATCACCACGGCGATCATGCCGGGCACCTTGCCAATGCCGAAGATCACCACGACCGGGATCAGGTAGACGAAGCTCGGCAGCGTCTGCATCACGTCGAGAACCGGGCTGATGATCCGCTGCGCCCGGTCGGAGCGCGCGGCGAGGATGCCGATCGGCAGGCCGATGGCGACGGCGATCAGCGTGCAGACGGTCACCATCGACAGGGTGATCATCGCATCCTGCCACAGGCCGAACCAGCCGATGCCGAACAGGCCGATCGCCGTGCCGATCAGGATTTTCCACGACCGGCTGGCGGCATAGGCGGCCAGCAGCAGCGCGACGAAGACCACGATCCACGGCGTGTTGACGAACAGGCTTTCCAGCCCGTTCAGGAATTTCTGCAAGGGTGCGGTCACGGCGTCGATCCACGGCGACCAGGCGCGCACCAGATCGCGAAAGCCGGTGTCGATGGTGCGCCGCATCTGGCGCAGGGTGCTTCCGCTCAGTTCGGGGGCGTTGCACAACAGGGACGGAAGCCCCCAACAGGATGAAGCCACGGCCTCTCCTTTCTCTCATGATGGAACGGAAACCGCCCGGCGGGCCGGGCGGTTCGCGGGAAGATCAGATCGCGTCTTCGACCTTCTGCGCGGCCTCGTCGCCCAGCCAGGCCTTCCACACCTCGGGATAGGTCTCGAAGAAGTGCCAGGCGGCATCCTCGTTGGTGGCCTGGTTCTCGTCCTGCCAGGCGAGGAGCGCGTTCACCACCTCGTTCTTCCAGCTGCGCTGTTCCAGATAGTCCATGACCACCGGATTGTTCGCCGCCAGCCGCTGAGTGACGACGGTGAAGACCTCGGCCACCGGATATTCCGTCACCTTCGGATCGTCGCAATCGACGACGGTGGTGCAGGTGGTGAATTCCTCAAGGTCCAGCTCCGCCTCGAAGGGCAGCCGCACCATGTCGTATTTGCCCAGGATCGCCGTCGGCGCCCAGTAGTAGCCGAACCAGCCCTGCTGGCGTTCGTATGCATTGGCGATCGACCCGTCGAGCCCGGCCGCCGAGCCGCTGTCGACCAGATCGAAGCCCTTTTCCGCGGCCTTTTCCGCCCGGAACAGATTGGCGGTGGTGATCTGGCAGGACCAGCCCGAGGGGCAGTTCATCACAGCGCCGCGGCTGGGGTTTTCCGGCGCGGGGAACAGCTCGGGATGTTCCAGCGCCTTTTCGACCGAGGTGATTTCGGGATGCGCGTCCGCGATATAGCGCGGGACCCACCAGCCCTCGACCCCGCCGTCTTCGAGGATCCGCGCCGCCTCGATCAGGCGGCCTTCCTCCACGGCGGCGGCCAGCGGATCCTTGACCGAATTGACCCAAAGCTCGGGCGCGATGTCGGGTTCGCCCTTTTCATTCATCGCGGTGAAGGTCGGCATGGTATCGCCCGCCACCAGATCGACCTGGCAGCCGTAGCCTTCCTCCAGCACGATCTTGTCGACCCAGGCGGCGACACCCGCCGAAGCCCAGTTCATTTCCGCGATCGAGACACGCCCGCAATCCGCCGCGTCCTGAGCCATGGCGGTTCCCGCCGCCAGACCCGAACAAAGCGCGATGGCAGAGGCATAGACCAACTTCGTCATGACAATAATGTCCTCCGTCGTCGTTGTGTTGTGCAGCACAAAAGAAGACCCGCCATGGTGCTGCCCCACGACGACCCGCTGGATGTATCGAAGGACCCGCAACGGCCGCCTTGGCGACCTGGACCCGGATGCAAGCCCGAAAAGGGGCGCAAACAGTGCTCCACCACACCGGCCGGATCGGGGCGCGGCGGCACGAACATCGCGGCAATTCCGCGCGACTGAGATGCGTATAACGCAATTCTCACGGATTATCAAACATATGCCGAAAGGGACCCGGTGCAGGACCGGTTTCCGTTGCGACACCGCGGCCCGATGCGCCCTCAGTCGAGCCCGTCGCGGCGCAGTTCGGCGGCGGCGAAATCGATCAGCGCGCGGATCTTGCGCGGCAGGACCCGGCCTTCCAGATAGACGGCGTTCAGGGGTGCGGTGCGGCTGCGATAGTCGGGCAGCAGCTCGACCAGCCGGCCCGAGGCGAGGTCGTCGCGCAGCACGAACCGCGGGCAGAAGGCCACGCCGATCCCCGACACCGCCAGATCCCGGGCGATCTGCGCGCTGTTGACCATGAAGCGGCTTCGGACCGCGACCACGGTTTCCTCGCCGTCGCGCAGGAGCGGCCAGAGGAACGGGTTCCGGCGGTTGGTGTCGACGATGCAGTCATGTTTCTCAAGGTCGGCGGGCACCTGCACCGGGCCGCAGCGCGCCAGATACCCGGGCGAGGCGACCAGCGCGCTGGTCAGCGTGCCCAGCCGGCGCGCCTTCAGCGATTGCTGCCCCGGCTCGCCGATGCGGAAGGCAAGATCGATCCCCGCCGTCGCCAGATCGACGAAACCGTCGTCCAGCCGCAGGTCGATCGACAGGCCGGGATGATGCGCGGCAAAGCGGCTGAGCAGGTCCTTCACATGGCTTTCGCCAAAGCTCACCGGGGCCGAGATGCGCAGCACCCCGGTATAGCCCCGCGATCCCGCCGAGGTGGAGGCAAGCAGATCCTCGATCTCGTCCAGCAGAGCCGGGGCGCGGAGCAGCATCTCCTCCCCCGCCGGGGTGATGCCGACCCGCCGCGTGGTGCGCTGCAACAGCCGCACGCCAAGGCGCGATTCCAGTTCCGCGACGTATTTCGAGGTCAGCCGGTTCGACAGGCCAAGCCGTTCCGCCGCCGCCGTGAACGACCCGGTCTGCGCCGTGGCGACAAAGGCGCGCAATCCATCCAGAAGGTCCATGCCCTCTCCATTCCGAACGCGGGGGCGATAACCGCGCCGCAGTTTCACCGCTTCGTTCCGGATGCTCAAGCCGGATCTGCGACCGCGGGCATTTCCGCGTTGGTCGATCTGCCCCCAGCGTGTAGCATGGCCGCAGAACGCCACAAAATCGCGGGCGGTTTCGCCCGGATCCTTAGGGGGAGGATACGATGTTTGCAGCCAATCGCCGGACCATCCTGCAGATGGCCCTTGCCGCCGGAGCGGCACCCATGCTGGGCGCCCTGCCCGCCCGCGCCGCCACCGAGCGCGCCTTTGCCCCGCAGCCCAGTGACTGGCGCGGGTTCCAGATCAGCACCGCCGTCAAGCTGCCGGCCGACCGGGGTGCGGCGCAGGTCTGGTTGCCGGTGCCGTCGCTGACGACGGATTTCCAGCGCAGTCTGGACAACACATTCACCGGCAATGCGAAGACGGCCGAGATCGTGACCGATCCCGTGACCGGCGCGCAATACCTGCATGCGACCTTCGAGGAAGGGGTCGTGCCCGAACTGGTGCTGACCAGCCGGTTCGAGACCCGCAACCGCACCATCGACTGGACCCGCACCACCGAGGCCCATGAGGATCCGGCCGTCCTTGCCGCCGCGCTGAAGCCTTCGGCGAACAAGCCGCTGGACGGGGTCGTCGCGCAGAGGGCGGCCGAGATCACCGCCGGGGCGGAGACCGACCTCGACAAGGTCAAGGCGATCTATGCCTGGATCGTCGCGCATTGCTACCGCAACCTCGACACGCCCGGCTGCGGCCCGGGCGATACCGTCGCGACGCTGACCTCGGACGGGCTGGGCGGCAAATGCGCCGATCTGAACGGGCTGTTCGTCGGGCTGGCGCGGGCCTCGGGGGTGCCGGCGCGCGATGTCTATGGGGTGCGGGTCGCGCCTTCGGAATTCGGGTTCAAGCAGCTTGGGGCGAACACCGCTTCGGTCACCGGGGCGCAGCATTGCCGCGCCGAGGTCTGGCTGTCCGATTACGGCTGGGTCGCGATGGATCCGGCCGATGTGCTGAAGGTGATGCGGGCCGAGACCGACACCTGGATCAAGGATCCGTCCGATCCGCTGGTGGCCGCGGTCAATGCCGCGCTTCTGGGGAACTGGGAGGGCAACTGGGTCGGCTTCAACACCGCCGAGGATCTGGCGCTGGACGGGCGCCGCGCCGCGCTGCCGTTCCTGATGTATCCGCAGGGGACGCTTGGCAACCATGACCTTGACGAGCTGGACGCCAAGGCCTTCAGCTACGACATGACCGCGCAGGAAATCTGATACCGGATCCGGCGCGGTCAGCCGCGCCGGAACACCTTCGAGCCGTCGGCAAGCGTGTAATCCCGCACCGGCATCTCATACAGCCGCGACAGGTTTTCCGCCGTCAGCGCCCGGTCCACCGGCCCGCAGGCGATCACGCCGGAGCGCCCCGTCAGCAGGGCGCGATCCCCGGTTTCGGCCGCCTGATCGGGATCATGCGTCGACAGGATCACGCCCATGCCGCGCTCCGCCAGCGCGCGGATCGCCTCCTGCACGCGGATGCGGTTGGCGAAGTCGAGGCTGGCGGTCGGCTCGTCCATCACCACCGCGACGGCCCGCTGCGCCATCGCCCGCGCGATCAGCACCATCTGCCGCTGCCCGCCCGAGAGCCGCGTCACCTCCTCCTGCGCCAGCGCGGCGATGCCAAGACCGTCGAGCGCCGCCTCGGCCCGGTCGCGCTCCGCCCGGCCCGGACGGGCAAAGGGGCCGAGCGCGGTCGACGCCCCCATCGTCACGATGTCGAGCGCGGTATAGGGAAACGGCGTCGCCAGTGATTGCGGCACATAGGCCAGATGCGCGGCGATTTCTGCCCGCGACAGCGTGCCAATGGGCCTGCCCGCCAGACGCACCTCCCCCGCGATGGCGGGGATCAGGCCCAGCAACGTGCGGAACAGTGTCGTCTTGCCCACCCCGTTCGGACCGAGCAGGCACAGCACCTCGGCCGGGCGGAGGGCGAAATCGACGCCCGACAGGATCGCCCGCCCGGCATGGCCGACGGCAAGGGCCTGCGCCGCGATCAGCGGGGTCACTCCGCCCATGACCGCCTCCCCCGCGACAGCAGCCAGATGAAGAACGGCGCCCCCAGAACCGAGGTGAGGATCCCCAGCGGCACCTCGATCAGCGCGATGGAGCGCGCGGCGGTATCGACCAGCACCATGAACGCCGCGCCCAGCAGCAGCGCGGCGGGCAAGAGCCGGTCGAAGCGCGGCCCGGTGATCAGCCGCGCCATATGCGGCACCATCAGCCCGATCCAGCCGATGACGCCCGCCATCGCCACCGCCGCCGCCGTCACAAGCGTTGCCCCGGCGATGGCGATGAGGCGCAGCCGTCGCGCCTCGACCCCCAGCATCCGGGCCTCGTCATCGCCCAGCGACAATAGCCCGATCCGCCAGCGCAGCGCGACCAGCGGCGCGAGCCCCACGACGATCGGCGGCAGCGCGGTCAGCAGGTCGGCCTGCTTCACCCCGGCAAGGCTGCCCATCAGCCAGAAGGTGATGGCCGGCAGTTGCTGATCCGGGTCCGCCAGCAGCTTGACGAGCGCAATCCCCGCCCCGGCGAGCGAACCGACCGCGACCCCCGCCAGCACCATCACCAGCACCTGCCCCCCGCCGCGCAGCGTCAGCGCGATCAGCAGCACGACCGAGACCGTGGCAAGGCCGGTGACGAACCCCAGAAGCTGGATCGCCAGCACCGGCAGCCCGAGCAGGATCCCCAGCACCGCGCCGAACCCCGCCCCGGCCGAAACCCCCAGAATATCGGGGGAGACGAGCGGATTGCGAAAGATCGTCTGATAGGCCGCCCCCGCCCCCGCCAGCGCGGCGCCCACCAGCGCCGCCGCCAGAACCCGCGGCAGGCGGATGTTCCACAGCACGACACGCGCGCTTTCGCCCCCGCCGCCGGTCAGCGTGGCAAGGATCTCATTCAGCGACAGGCTGAACGGCCCGATCGCGATACCGGTCAGCAGCGTGGCGACCAGCCCCGCCGACAGGACAAGGAGGAGGACCCGTTCACTCACCCAGCAGCGCCGAAAGCTCCGCCTCGTCGGGCGTCACGCCATAGAACAGCGCGTAGAACGCCCGCACATCGGCGCGCAGATCGCCCTTGGCCTGCGCGGGATAGAGCTTGTGCGCCAGCCATTTCAGCCCGATCAGCCGGTTGACCGAAGGCGGACTGTCGATGAAGCCGAAGGGCGCCGAGGGGACAAGATAGACCCGCTGGTCCCGAACGGCGGGAATCCCCTGCCATTCCGGCATCCGGCCGACATTCTCGGCAAACTCCCGGTCGGTGGCGAGGATGACATCGGGCGCCAGCGCCTGCACCTGTTCGGGGGAGACGGTGGCAAGCCCCCTGCCCGCCGCCTCGATCACGTTGCGGCCGCCGACCCGGGTGATGATCTCGGCGTTGATCGAACCCGCGCCCGCCGTCTCGACCCCTTCGGCGCCACGGGCGAAGTAGACTTTCGGGCGCTGATCCTCGGGCACCTCGGCCAGAAGCGCGTCGGTTTCGGCCAGCGCCGTCTCGGCATAGACGGCCAGTTCCTCGCCGCGGTCGGGCACGCCAAGGACATCCGCCATCTGCCGGATCGCCTGCGGCATCGCCGCAAGGGCGCCGTCGATCAGCACATAGGGCACGCCGGTCTGCTGCTGCACCCGCTCGGCCAGATCCGCATAGGTCGCGCTGATGGTGCCGAAATCGACGACCAGATCGGGCTTCGCCGTCAGCAGGACCTCAAGGTTCAGCGTGTCGCCGCGCCCGGTCAGGCGGCCCAGTTCGGGCAGGTCGCGCACCTCGGGGCGGAGGAAGGCGCGCTCGTCCGGACGGGGCGCACGCACCCAGCCAATCATCGCATCGGGCTTCAGCGCATAGAGCAGCGTCGCGGCCGGCGGACCGGCGGCAAAGACCCGCGCCGGATCGGCCGGAACCTCGACCGTGCGGCCCGTCGCATCGACAACTGCCTGACCCTCGAACGCCAGCGCCGGGGAGGCCAGCGCCAGAAGCGCCCCGATCAGCGCGGCAGGCAGGAGGCGTCGCATGGCAAATCTCCGAATTCGGGCTTGAGATCGACGAGCGGCGTGCCGTCGAGGCAGTCGAGGCCGCGCACGATCAGCACCGGCCCCTCGACCCGCAGCAGACGCACGACCGAAGAGGCGATGGGATTGGGCCGCAGGGGCGAGCGCAGGGCGAAGGTGCCGGTGATCCGCCCGTCATGGCGCGGGCTTTGCAGCACGGCGTCGCGGCGCGACAGGTGCATCCAGTAAAGGACCTGCATCAGGTCCTTTGCCTCGACCCCGCGCAGGGCGGCGTCCCAGGGGGCGAAGACCTCGATCCGGCAGATGGGCCCGTTGTCCGGATCGCCGCGCTTCGGGCAGGCGTCGCGATCCGTCCAGGGCGTGCGGATGCGTCCGATGAACCACAGTTCCGCGTCGAAGGCGGGCGGCGTCGCCACCGCCGCCTCCCCCGGGCGCAGCGGATCGGCGATCGTGTCAGTCATCGACCCCGACCATCACATCCGATGCCTTGATGACCGCCGAGGCGCGGGAGCCTACCTCCAGCCCCAGCTCGGCGACCGCCTCGTTGGTGATCGAGGCGGTGACGATGCTGTCGCCGATGCGGATGCGGACATGGCTCGTCACGGCGCCCCGGACGATCTCGACGACGGTGCCCGGCAGGACGTTGCGCGCGCTGATCCTCATGCTTCCCCCCATTCGTTCAGGTCACCGGACTATAGCGCATGCGGGGCGGCATCGGTCAAGTTGCCAGCCGGGTGGCCGGATCGCGGCGCGGGAGGCGATTTCCGGCTGCAGCAGGCACATGCAAACGACACCCCGCGCATCGTGAACGTTGACGAGTCCCCATCGGGCCGTCATAAATGAATGCATACTTACTCGCGTCTGCGGGTTTCGATGTGCGAAAGCTGTCTGTGTCCTAATTCTCCGCCGTCTCCTTGTGAGCGGGTATTGCCTCTTTCCCATCGACGCCTCGCCGGGTTTTCCCGACCGCCAATATTTGATGGAGAAATGCGCCCATGGGCTTTACCCTTAAGATCATCCCGCTGAGTTCCCTGAATTTTTCCGGAACGGAAGCGAACCTTCAATATGTCGACGGATCGGGCTGGTGGGGCAAGACCACAAGCTATACGACCGAAGGAGCCACCACGGCCCAAGTTCGGACCGACGGGGCCGCAGAACTGACGGATGATCCGCTCTGGTCGGACGATGGAAACGGCGGCATTGAATCGCGCACGCAGATTCTGGACCAGCCTCTGGAAATCGGCGGGAAGACCTATCCCGCCGGTGCCGCGATCGAGGATGAATATGAAATCACGCTTCAGGACGCGGATGGCAACCGCTACGTCCTGGCGGCGATTTCCGTCACCACTTTCAGCGATGAGGATGGAACGGCGTCCGCGAACGAAACGACGATTGTCGGCTTCATCTGGGATGGCCCCGCTCCGCCGCAGGGCACGGTGCTGACCGTGGTCCCGGGCGGGGTGAAGGATCACCAGTCGCTCGATCCGTCGACGGTGCAGGTCTGCTTCGCCGCCGGAACGATGATCCGCACGCCCAAGGGCGACCGCCGGGTCGAGGATCTGGCCGTCGACGATCTGGTCCTGACCAAGGATCACGGGCCGCAACCGATCCGCTGGATCGGCCGCAGCCCGAAGACCGCCGAAGATCTGGCGCGGAACGAAAAGCTGCGCCCGATCCGCATCCGCGCCGGCGCGCTCGGTCAGGGCATTCCGGAAAACGATCTGGTCGTTTCGCCGCAGCACCGGATCCTGGTGCGTTCAAAGATCGCCGAGCGTCTGTTCGGCGCGAAAGAGGTGCTGATCGCCGCGAAGCAATTGCTTCAGGTCGAAGGGATCGACATCGCCGAGGATCTGGCCGGTGTCGAATATTTCCACATTCTCTTCGACCGGCATGAGGTGGTGATCTCGAACGGGGCGGAAACCGAGTCGCTCTTCACCGGGCCGCAGGCACTCAAGAGCGTCGGCCGCGCCGCGATCGAGGAAATCTTCGCGATCTTCCCCGAGCTGCGCGCGCGCGACTACACACCGACAGCGGCCCGGATGCTCGTCTCCGGTCGGCAGGGCCGCAAGATGGTCATGCGCCACCTGCAACACAAGCGCGGCCTCGTCGCCGTCGCCTGATCCGGCCTGAACGGATCCGGCCTGAAAGAGAAACGCCGCCCCGGTGACCGCCGGGGCGGCGTTTCATTCTGCCACGAGGGCTTGCCAGGGTCTCCCGCCCCGCGGCCCGGCGGGCATGGCGCCCTGCCCGAAACAGAACGGCGGCTGTCCCCCGTCATCCGACAGTTTCGCCACCCGCGCACGACAGGATCCGCCCGCCGGAACAACGCTGGCAGATGATGAAATGAATAGCAGAAATCGCACTTGCCACTCCCCCACAAGTGATATAGGAGCACGCACACGGTCGGAGCGTAGCGCAGCCTGGTAGCGCACCTGCTTCGGGAGCAGGGGGTCGGAGGTTCGAATCCTCTCGCTCCGACCAATTAGAATAATGTGGATTGCCACAGTAATCGTCCCTTTTGGACACTATTCCTCCCTTCAGGCAACGAACTACCCCCCTTCGGCCTATGAGCGGCGGAAGAAATCTCCTGATCCCAAATAAGGTTCGGTGACACACGCGTCTGGCGTGCGTATAGAAAGCCGAGTACGTGGGCAGATGTGCTGGCAAACTCGGCCCTTACCTGCCGGTCGTGGCTGCTTCATGCTGCAGAGCGGCATTTCCCGAAGCCGCCGTTCAGGCGGTGCCGCGGCAAAGCCCCTAAACACAATAATGTCCAGCTGAAAGATAGAGCGATGACTCTGGCAAAGCCGGTTGGCCAGACAGGCGGACGATATCGACGGGGTGACGAACTCTTGGCATTCCTCGAAGCGCTCTGAATTATGCCGATACGCCGCGCCGCGCCAAGCGAAACGTACCTGGTTCCGCGGATCAGCCCGACATAATCCGAACCCCGGCGTTATGTGTCGACTAATGCGCTGAGGTCGCATAGTCGCTCTCAGGGCTGTGGAAGCTCTCGAAATGCGGCAGTTGGCGTGGCCAAGTGGCGTAAGCAAAATATTGAAGAATGGCCTTCACGGCCGTTCGTTCTTTCAGCTAGCCGATATTATTTTCTGCGCATAATGCCACACAGATGGTAGGGAGCGGTAGAGGATCGTGGGAACCTAATAACATGGATTCACTACAATTTGAGATTGCCCGCTTTCTGGCCTCCAAGGCTGCACTTGGGCAAAGGACAACCTATCAGGAAGTAGGGGAAGCAGTCGGCTGGAACCATCCGAACGGGCGCGGCCTGGGTGCCCATCTCGAAGCTATCCTCCTTTACCTCGCCGAAAAGAAGCTGCCTCCTCTGACGACAGTGCTCGTCAGGAAAGGCGAGCGCCATCCGCATGAAGACGCGATGGAATACATCCGCAATGTCCTCGGCGACATAGACATTGAGGCGACCCAGCAAGGGGTCTTTGCTTTTGATTGGGCGAGCGTGCCGGAGCTACAGCCCGACCCGACCAAGCTCCCCGATGGTCGCGAAGTCTGGCTGACTTCGTTCTGGGGTTTCAACCCTTCGCAATGGGGATGCATCGGTTTTGCCGACGAAGCCAAGCGCAACCGTTTCTTGACCCAGTCACGGCCGGGCACTTTGGTCGCGATCAATGTGACGAAGGGCAAAGGCCTCGAGGACATGCGCGGCAAGGTCGTCGGCGTGCTGGAACTCTCGCACGAGGCGGGCCACGCGCAAAACTACATTTCGGGTGATCGCTGGCGGGAGAAGGAGCTTGATCCCACCTCAAAGGGAAAATGGCTATGTGCCGTCAAAGCCACTCGCGCCTGGAGCATCGTGCCGGAAGACTGGAAGCGCGTGGAGGACATATTTCCCGAGGCCTATAACAGCGCCCACCCCGAGTTTATCGGCGCAAGCGGAGTGAAGGTCGGGGCAGAAGAAGCCGAGAAGCTTCTCCGACTGGACGTGCAAGAGGTGCATGTCTATGGCAGCACTGCTGCTGCCGATCCGACTATCCAGACGCTGAAAAGCGCGCTCTCACCAAGCCGCGCCGTACCTCCGCCTTCGGCGCCCTACACGGTCGGCGAGACTGACGGGCCGAAATTCCTCTACATCCTTAAGCTAGATGGAGACATTGCGGCGTATCTCGGATGCCCCGCGGCCGATGTCGAGGAACAATCAATCATCAAGGTGGGGTTTTCGAAAAGCCCGCTCGCGCGCAGGAACCAGATTCAAAGCGCCTATCCGGCGGGATCGTTCCAGTGGCAGATGTTGTTCCCTGTGCAGATGCCGGATGAAGCACCATACGCCAATGCTGCGGTCGCCATTGTTGGCGAAGACGCAATGAAGAAACGACTGGTCGATGAGAACGCCAAGGTTCTGGGCGGCGAATTTTTCCTCGCCGAAGACTGGCTCGTTTACAAAACGTGGACGGCTGGAAATCATGCCGCGCAGCGGGCTCAAGACGAGTACGAGTCTGAATCTGAAATCTAAAACTGAGAGTGTTTTCTATAGGCAGAGCCCGGCCCCGTGGCTTCAAACTTGGGAGAATTTCCAACGCGGGCCGACCGACCACCAAGCCGCGGATGTGTGCTCATCGGCAATCACAAGCCGCCTGCGTATTGGAGGCCCCGGTTTTGGGCGGCAGTTCCACATTAGAGGGCGTGCCCAAGGCGAATGAAAAATGACAACCAGTACCGCAAGTCTTGAGATCAACCTTCGTCCTATTCGGCTAGGCTTCCTTGTAGATCCACTCGATAGGCGAACGCTTTCTGAGGTTGCAAGGATCGCGACCTGCCAATGGGGCGGCATCGCCTGTCCGATGATCCCGATCATGGACGCCCTTCCACCGGCTTGGTGCGAGGCCAACCTTGCCAATCCCGATCCGAACGAGCTGACGCGTGGCCTGCTAAGTTACTTTGAGCCGGACCTGCTTGTGGAGACCTGTGCTGGCCAGCTCGAGCGCATAGATCCTCATGCCAGTGATCGCTACGAGCGTCATCCGAATCTGGGCCATGGCGTGTTCGTGCAAGTCGAGGGTGCCGTGAATACGATGCGGGACGTCGGTGTGACGATGGACCACGTCTACGCCTACTTACATCAGAAGGAGTTCCAGTTCGAAAGACGTACCCCACGCAAGTTGCTGCGCTTCGGGGTCGGGGATGAGGTCGGACAGGCCTTCTTCGAGATGGCCTACGGGATGTTTCCGGATCGCCCTGACTTCGCTGGGATTGAGGCGACATATGAGCGAGCCTTCGATGCACAATTGGTTCCGCCAGATGTCGAGACCTGGGCGGTCATGGAACGGCAGGAGGCGATGTGTCCATTCGACGTCACTCTCCACGGGACGGAACGCTTCTTTCAAAGGTCGTGGGGCGAGACGATTTTTATCTTCGATCCACTCAGCGGCCCTGACATAATCGACTTCTGGAACTTGCGCCTGTTCCGGCGGGACGTCGTACCGGTCAACGTCCATTGGCTCAAAGGTTCGCGCGATCTCGTTGTCGACCTCATCCGCCGGAAACACCGGCCGCTGCCCAACAACGCCAGCGGGCTGATGATCCACACGACGATCCAGCTTGGGCGGTCGCTCGACCCTGCAATCATCGAAGCCTTGCGCTTGTCAGAAGCCGGCCTTCCCGATGGCAGCTACGCGATCAAGACCTGGTATGATCCGATATGGCGGCTGGAAGATCCGGGTCTGTTCAGCCGTCCAGAGCCTTCGTATCTTTCAGCAGAGCGTCGGGACGTTGAGGTCCCGCTCGACGATCGGTGGGCTGTGCGGGTTCCCCACATCGCCCCGCCCTACCTGCGCCAGACGCGCAATCTAGACGCCGGTTGGGTAAACACGATCAGCCACCGGTTCTACGGTTCCAACGATGATCGGGCGGATGCGATGCCGTCCGCTGCAGTGGACCGCAGCCGAGCCTATCCTCCCCAGTCCGAGTTGATGGAGCAGCGCCCAACGCGCGAAGGATGGCTTACCTTCCATTCCTACAACCAAGGTGGGCACTCGATCCGGCTGCCCTTCATGCGCGATGTCATCAAGGCGTGGCTAACCGCGCAGGGGATTGAGGCTGCGCCGTCCGATGCCGGGCGGGTGGCCCACAGCATGCTGGCCACCTTGGGCGGCCTTAACCAAAGCCGCATCATCGGCCACGAGGCAGTCCTGCGCCAGTTCGACCGTATGGCGCACAGTCGACGGGAAACCGGGGTCGGCGAGGTCGAGGACGTGCCTTTTCGGACCGCTACGGTCGATCAGCTACAGCCCATGTTGCGTGCCATCCGGGCGCGTCGGGGGCGGGCTGCAACGCTGCAACCTTTCGTCGATATCGGAGCTCTCCGGCTCGGCCTATCTGTCCAATGCGACCACTGCGGCAAATGGAACTGGTATGACCTTGACCAAGTCGGCGCGCAGGTCACTTGCGAGCGGTGCCTCTCCGTCTTTTCCTTCCCGCAGGGCCAACTGCCATCGAGGACCGCTTGGCGATATCGCGTTGTCGGCCCCTACGCTGTCCCAAATCTCGCCGGTGGCTCCTACACCTGCTTGTTGACGCTGAACTTTCTGCGCCAGGCCTTCGGTATGGCGCCAGCGATGACCTTCGCCACGGCCCTCGATTTGACGAGGGACGGCGAGCGGCTTGAAACGGATATTTTCGCTTGGCATGACCGGGACATTGGTGGGCGTCGTCTCGCCGGACCGAGCCTGCTGGTCGGAGAGTGCAAAGGCTTTGCTGAAGACGCCTTCAAGCAGGCCGACGTCGACCGACTCCGCCGCCTCGGCGAATGGCTGCCCGGAGCCTATCTCATTGCAGCTTGCCTGAAGAGCGTGCTGTCGGATGAGGAAAAGGGACGCCTCGCTGATCTTTGCCGATGGGGATGGTCACGCCCGCGCACGGATAGAAACCCTGCCTCGCCCGTCATTGTTATCACCGGGGCCGATCTGTTCGACCCTGACGGGATGGAGCGAAGGTTAGATAGGATGCCCGACCCGGGCAACACGGCAAAGACGGGCCCATGGAACCTATTGGAGTTCGCCGCTGCGACACAGAAAGGCTACCTTGACCTCTCAGACGAGGAATTGGTTGACATGCGTTACGGAAGACAGCTCGATGTCCGGGGCTAGGTGGGCCGGTGAGTAGCAGCTCCAACTGGTTCGCATGAGCGGCCAAACCTGCCGGTTGTCCGCGACGCAGCAGCGCCATAGGATGCCTTCAAAGCAGGCATTCCGGCTCGGCGCAGCGGGCACTCTCACGCCGTCGGCACGGTCCCGCCATCAATCACATATTCGGTGCCGGTGATGCTGCCCGCACGATCCGATGCGAGGGAAGGCGATCAGGTTCGCGATCTCGGCAGGTATTGACGGACGACCGAGGGGGATGCCGCCGAGGCTTTGCATGATTATCCGCTTACCGCCCTCCAGATCGGTGCCCGCCTCCGCGGCCAGCCGTTCGGCCAGCCGGACCGAGGCTTCGGTCTCGATCCAGCCTGGGGCGACGCGAACGACCCGCACGCCCTTGGGAGAGACCTCCTTCGACAGGCTCTTGCTGTAGACCGACAGTGCTGCCTTGGCGGCGGCATATCCGGTCGTCGCCTCCGGCAGCGGCAGCAGGCGCTGGATCGAGGTGACATGGATCACCACGCCCGTGCCCTGCGTGACCATCCCCGGCAAAAGCGCGCGGTCCAGACGCACGGCTGGCAGAAGGTTCAGGTTCAACTCGGTTTGCCATTCCGCCTCGCCCAGCGCCGCAAAGCCGCCGCCGGGCGCGGAGGAGCCGCCCAGCATATGAACGATGACATCCACGCCGCCCAAGCGGTTGCGCACCGCCTCGGCAACAGTTTCGCAACCCTGCAAACTGGTCAGATCGGTGGCGACGAACATCTCGGCCGGGAGGCCCTCGGGGCGGGTGCGCGCTGTGGTCAGCACCTGCGCCCCAAGCTCACGGAACAGGGCGACGGTGGCCGCGCCTGCGCCCTGCGTGCCGCCGGTGATCAACGCACGCTTGCCCTCCAGTGTCAGGAAGCCGGTCATCAGCCGATCTCCAGATCGGTGATCCGGTCGCCCGCCAGCCCGAAGGCGAAGGTCAGAATGGTCGGGCTGCCGGGGAAATCGCCGCTGACCCGCGCGCGGACCACTGACTTGCCCGCGACCTCGGTCAGATCCAGCGGCTCGGCGTGGTGCCGATATTTGGCCTTGGCGGCCTGCCACCAGACGCGGATCTCGTCCGGGCCGCGGTGGACGCGGCCCTCATCGCGGACGATGGCGTTGGTGGCGAAAGCCGCAGCCAGCGCGGCACTATCCTGCGGAGGTTCAGCGCTGAAATATGTCTGGATCGGTACGGGAAGCTTCATCGGGAGCAGTCCTTTTCTTTGCTGTCCGGAACATAGCGCTCGACCGCTGTCACATTAATCGGGATAAATAGATATGTGGTGATGACGAAATCGGGACGATGATGGATGCGGGACTGAAAGGGATCGAAGCGGTGCTGGCCATCGCGCGTCGGGGATCGTTCCGGGCGGCGGCGCTCGACCTCGGCATGTCGACCACGGCGCTGTCCCATACCATCGGACGACTGGAAACCGGCCTCGGTGTGCGGCTGTTCAACCGGACCACCCGCAGCGTCTCGCTCAGCGATGCCGGGCGGGACTTCGTCCAACGGGTCGGCCCGGCGCTGGCCGAGATCCGTGGCGCGATGGACAGCGTGCGGTCGCAGCGCGAGACGCCATCGGGCTTGCTGCGCATCAATGCCTCGGTTCAGGCGGGGCGGGAGATAACGCCGGTGGTGCTGGAATTCCTGCGCCGCTATCCTGAGATACAGGTCGATCTGGTGACCGAGGGGCGGCTGGTCGATATCGTGGCCGAGGGCTTCGATATGGGCATCCGGCCCGCCGATCTGGTGCCTCGCGACATGATCGCGCTGCCTTTGGGCAGACCGCAGCGATATGCCGTTGTCGCAGCGCCCGCCTGGCTGACGGCGAATCCGGCGCCGCTGACCCCCGCCGATCTGCCTGCTCAGAATTGCATCCGGGTGCGCCTGCCGAACGGGGCGTTGTTCCGCTGGCCGTTCGAGCGAGGTGGCGAGCAGGTTCTGCTCGAGGCGAAAGGCCGCCTGACGCTGGACGAGGCCGCCATCGCCCGCGCCGCCGTGCTGGACGGGGCGGGCATCGGGTTCTTCATCGAACAGGATGTGGCCGACGATATTGCCGCCGGTCGTCTGGTCCGCCTGCTGGAAGACTGGACCCCGCCACGCCCGGGCTTCTGCCTGTATTATCCCGGTCGGCGTAACCCTTCGGCAGGATTTGCGGCCTTCCTCGCCTTGGTGCGGGAGATGGCAGGCCGGCCAGCCTCGCGGGGCTGAGTGACCGCCTGTCGCCGGTCAGCTGGTCATCCTGCCCGGGCCAGCGCCACGGCATCCGGCCCTGCAGGATAATGCAGCCTGTCGGAGACATCGTTCGCCGCCAGCCAGACTGCCTCAGCCGCATCGCTTTCCGTCGTGGTCAAGGACGGGTTGGCGAAGGCATCAAAGATCGGCCGGGCGAAATCGGCATAGGCCTCGGGGATCATCTCGTCGATGGAAAAGTCAATGTTCTGCGCGAAGCGGGTGGTCGGGGCATAGCCGGGCTCGACCAGTTTCACCCGCACGTCGAAGGCCCCCAATTCATGCGCCAGCGATCCGGTGAAGCCTTCGACCGCCTGCTTGCTGGCGGTATAGGCTGCGGCCAGCGGCATCGGCGCCAGTGTCACGCTGGAGGTGACGTTGACGATCACGCCAGCCCGCCGCGCCCGCATCTGCGGGATCACCGCCTGCACCATCGCCATGGTGCCGAAGGTGTTAGTCTCGAAGATCTTGCGGACGTAGTCCATCGGTGCGGCCTCGAAGGCGCCGACAAGGCCGATGCCCGCGTTGTTCACCAGCACGTCGATGGGGCCTGCCGCCCCGATGGCGGCGGCGATGCTGGTGGGATCGGTAACATCCAGCGCCAGCACCCGCACCCCATCCGGCAGCAACCCCTCGCGCGGGGTGCGCATGGTGGCGATGACGTTCCAGCCGTTGCGATGGAAATGGCGGGCGGTTTCCAGCCCGTAGCCCGACGAAGTGCCGGTGATGAGAACGGTGTTCATGGCGGTCTCCTGTGTGTTCTGGTTGACAAGAAGGATGTAGCGCGCATGATCAGGACGATCATCAATCCATAATCCAGAATGAATTGGCGATAGTCCCGAATGACTGACCCCCTTACCCAGGTGATCGAACTGCTGCGCCCGCAGGCGGTGTTCTCGAAAGGGATCAGCGGCGCCGGGGCCTGGGCGGTGAAATATGTCGATTTCGGCCGCCCCGCCTTCGCGGCGGTGATCGAGGGCAGTTGCCGCCTTGCCGTCGAGGGCGAAGACCCGGTGGTGGTCGAGGAAGGCGATTTCGTCCTGCTGCCCGCCACACCGACCTTCAGCATGTCCAGCCTCGCGCCCGCGCCGGTGCAGCGCATCGACGCCAGTTCCTCGCCGCCGCAGCACGAGGTTCGCTACGGTCGCCAGAACGGCCCGCCCGAGATGCGGCAAGTCGGCGGCTGGTTCGCCTTCGGCATGCCCGACGCGGCTCTGCTGGTGACCTTGCTGCCCAGGATGATCCACATCCGCGGCATTCCCCGGCTGACGCAACTGGTGCGGATGCTGGGCGACGAGGCCGCGCGGGATGAGGCCGGCAGCGAGTTGATCCTGGAGCGGCTGGTCGAGATCCTGCTGATCGAGGCGTTGCGCGCCGCCCCCGCCCGGACGACGCAACCGGGCCTCTTGCGCGGGCTTACCGATCCGCGCATCGCCAGCGCCCTGCGCGGCCTGCATGGCGACATCACCCGGCCCTGGACCATCCCCGATCTTGCAGGCGAAGCGGGCATGTCGCGTTCGGCCTTCATCGAACGCTTCACCCGGATGGTCGGCTCGCGCCCGATCGAATACCTGACCGCATGGCGCATGGCGGTCGCGCGCGACCTGCTGCGCCGCGGCGGCATCGCACTGGATGGGGTGGCGGCGAGGGTCGGCTATGGCTCCGCCAGCACCTTCAGCACTGCCTTCAGCCGCCACACTGGTCAGCCGCCGGGACGGTTCATGAAAGCAGCAGGACAGGACGGATAAGTAACGGGCGGCCCTG
The DNA here is from genome assembly GCF_004022215.1 of Paenirhodobacter populi. Classification (GTDB taxonomy): domain Bacteria; phylum Pseudomonadota; class Alphaproteobacteria; order Rhodobacterales; family Rhodobacteraceae; genus Rhodobacter; species Rhodobacter populi. The sequence continues at coordinate 7,904 of NZ_SAUZ01000038.1, read as the reverse complement.
AGCCGACGGTCAGCCTCGACGGATGCTGCGTGGCCGTACCCGCGAAGCCGACGTTAGACTGGTACCGCAGCAAACTCCCGGCCATGATGGTAGCTATGCGGACATCGCGGTCACTCAACATTCCATCGACAGAAGCCTCATAGGCCGCTACGAAGGCTGCATGCGGATCATTATGGCACCCTCGAACCTCGGCCTCAGCCCGCTGAGGCCCGGCCACGAACCCGGCACATGGCGGGCACCGACCGTGCTCATGAACGCGGGTTTGCAGGAACTCCTCGCTCCTGCCAAGGTCGTCTCGCTGGAACGCCCTGCCTACTCTCCGGAGGCACAGATCGGAACGCAGCTGCGGAACGGACCACGGATGCGGAGCTTCAACCTCGCACTTGCCGACGAGGTGGACCAAGCGCTGCGGGAGGGTGATTTCGCCCTGGTTCTCGGAGGTGACTGCTCCATCTTGCTGGGCGCTCTGGCCGGAGCACGACGGCACGGTCCGCTTTCGCTACTGCATGTCGACGGGCACAGCGACTTTCGCCATCCAGGCAATTACGACACGAACGCGATGCTCGGTGCTGCCGCCGGAATGGATCTCGCCATGGCGACGGGGAAGGGCGAGGCCTGGGCAGTTGACTGGCCGGGTGTAACGGGCCCCCTGGTCGCCGAGCGTAACGTCATCCAACTCGGGGAACGGGAGAACCCCAACCCCGACTTCGCCTGGCCGGACGTGAACTGGACGGATATCGAACGGATCGACGTGTTCGAGGCGCGGCAGATCGGATCATCCGCCGTTCTGGAGAAGATATTCCGACGACTTGCCTTGTCCCCGAACTATGGCTTCTGGGTCCACTTCGACGTCGACGTTCTGGATCAGGAGATCATGCCGGCCGTCGATTGCCCCGGCTCGCCCGGTCTGGACGTCGAAGATCTCGTTCATGTCCTGAGCAGGTGCGTATCCGATCAGGCATGTCTGGGCATGACCGTCACGGTGTTCGACCCCGATCTGGATCCCGACGGCAGGTATGCGGAGGTCATCGTGGACATCTTGTCCCACCTTCCGCTGCGGTAGGCCAGCATCATAGGCGAATGGCGGCTTCGGGCTCCCGAGCAACATGGTGCGACACAGCAGCCGACAGGATCGCCGGTCTCGAGCGACCCGCCGCACGAGCCGACGATCAGCGTCGATGTATGCTGCTAGGCAGCATTTCGTAAAGCTGTCGTTCAAGCGGAGCCGCAGCGCAATACTCGTTGGCGCCGCAGCTCTGCGAGACAAACCCGTCATTGACACACAGCGGGATTGCTGCGACGAACACCGTATGACCATGAATGCTACCCAGTTCGTGACCTATTATCGCTGCCTCATCTGAGCGCGGTGCATATCAACATGCTGCCGCCGTATGGTGGCAGATGGTTGGCTCCTACGGCGAAATGGAGCTAGAAATGCAAAAGCACACCCTACCGATACAAACCGAATTCGGATTGGTCCGCTGTGCTCGACAAATCGATGCAGAGCGCATTGTCGAGATGGCCGGAAAGCTCGCCGCTCACCATGGGGATACACCGACACTGACGGCGCACGACCTTATCCGGGATATTTCGGGTGAAAATCCATCGCTCTACGTTCTTGTCGCGGAAGCAGATGGTGAGCTGGTCGGTTATGTCGCCCTTTGTCGACTGATCCGACTCCAGTTCGGATTGCGCGGGATCGACATGCATCACCTGTTCACCGAAGCCTCGTTCCGGGGGCGCGGAGTTGGGAATAGCCTCGTGGAAGCCAGCAAGATCAAGGCGAACGCATTGTCGTGCGGCTACATGACGGTCGGCACCCATCCCGACAACCACAAGGCCCAAGCGTTCTACGAGGCATTGGGGTTCGAGCGTAAGGATGCGCATCCACCCCGCTTTTCGATCCAGATAGGAGCTTGACCGACAGCTTGGGGCTCTGACTGTCGGTCCCGCCAACCTGACCGCACCCTTACCCTTGCTAGCCCGGGCCAACGGCGGCAGCGATGCGGGACATTGCGATCATTCGGCGGGGTGGATGCTTTCTCCCTTTTGGGGTTCTCCCCGGTTGATCAGCACCCCGTTTGCCCGATAGTTCGTGAATTGCGCTGGCAAGCCTTCGCCCTGTCCCAGTCTCGGGCTTGTTTGCATGTGGAAATGCAGATGTGGTTCGGATGTATTGCCGCTGTTTCCACACAGACCGATTTCCTGTCCTGTCGCAACGACATCTCCCTTCGCGACGCGGAGGCTGCCTTGTTGCAGGTGGGCGAGGAAGCCGTATTCGTTGCCGCCAAAGTCGATAACGATATGGTTTCCGGCCGGATTCGCCACATCTGACTCTCCGATGGCCTGATCCGGCAAGCCGTCGACGGCCCGCATCACGATGCCTTTCGCCGGGGCCAGCACCGGCTGCCCCCAGCAATAGTAACTTTCGAGCTCCGATGCGTCGCCGGAATGGGTTTGCCCGTCCCGCACGATCAGCAGGTCCAGTGCAAATCGCTGCCCCACGTCGACGGCATGGTAATTGTCCTCGATGTCGCGTCCGCCCCAGTAGACGAACCAGTTCCCATCGACGGGCAGGCGCAACACCGCCTTCGTTTCGTAATCCAGATATGAGCTTGGTACGGCGACAGGCTGAGGCCTTATGAAGAATCCTGAGATCCGTTCCGCACCATCGAAGGCGATGACAAGTTCCAGCGGCGCAGGCGTCTCTGTCCAGCGCGAAACGCGCGTATAGACATCGTGACCTGCCTGCTCTGCCGTGCGCTCGGACAGGACAGCTTGTTCCGATCCGAAATCTGCCAGAAGGTCATCACGAAACGCGGCCAGATTTTCGGCTGATCCGAAGGCTCGCTGCATTTCCCGCGTCGATGAGGACCAGACGGTCTCGACATCACCACTCAGGAACCCTTCTGCCATCCGCTGCCCCAATGAGAGCGGGTCAGCCTGCGCGGACACCGACATGCCCGCGAAAATCAGGATGACCGCGATCCCGAGGTTGTGACGTTTCATTTTTATTCCTACGGGCGTCTGTCACTGGATAATGGCCGAGCCCCTGACCATCCGCAATGGCTCCGAGCGACGATCTGGCCGACCGCTCGTGCTGGACGACGCGACGGCGATAACTCTGGGCAAAGCAGTATGCTGCCCAAGCGACGAAGCGAGGCGTGCTGCGATTTGCCCGGCTGCCGGTGGTGGGCCTTCATGTCGATTCGACAGAACAGCCTCGCCCCATTACGCTGGACCAGCTGGGCGGAGGCAAAGCGGACGCTCTGGGGCGGGTGCATTGAGCGTTATCGAAGCACCTTCCGAAAGTAGATCACTCCGGCTTCCGGAGCATCATGCTCTTTCGTCACGTCCACAAACCCCAGCGAGAGATACAGATGCTGCGCGGCAACCATTTTGATGGAGGTATCCAGTTCCACGCATCGAACCCGTTGAGATGCGGCGATCTGAAGAGCGTAATTCAAAAGCAATCTCCCAGTGCCGCCTCCTGGCCGGGAAACATGAAATCGTGAAATCAGCACCGTATCGTCCACAAGTTTCATGACTATACAGCCGGTCACATCTCCATCTGCGGCACGTGCAAGATGGTATCCTTGAGGTTGCCAGTCGGTCTCCTTCAGATTTCGGATTTCAACACCAACGCGTTCGGCTTCCGCGACCTCCGCGGTGTTTTCGAGAAGCCATGTTCGATAGCTCGCCAGGAGGTGAGCAAGGTTGGCGCGGTCCGTGGGGCGAAAAGGAGTAACAGGCATCACGGAATTAATGATCGCCTCATGTCAGTGCCGCAATGACATTTTGGGGGGCCAAACCTCGTGCTGCCGGAACGACAGTGAGGCTGGACAAACCTGTCATTGTCTCTCTGGCTGCCACAGACGCAAAGCCATGTCCCAGCGATCCAATGCGGGACCGAAACCGCGAGGCGTCACCAGCGAGACTTTGAAACCGAAGCCTTCATAGAACCCGTGGGTGTGCTGGCTCGTGGACAGCACCATTTCAAGAAGCCCCGGGACTGACCGGGCCAGCGTCAGTCTGGCTTGGGTCAGACGGGTTCCAAGCCTCTGCCCATGGAGATTTCGATCGACCATCCCCCACGACAACGATGCCTTCCGTTGTGCTTCATCGATGGTCAGTCCGCCACAGGCAAGCACGATCCCATCCCGAACAAGCACAAAATAGTGCGTTGTGGTGGCATTGACGCTTTCCAGATACTCACAAAATTCAACTCGTTCTTCCGGGGCAAAGAATACCGGCACATTGCCGTCGAAGATCGCGAGGCAGGCGGAAAGATCATCAGCTTCGTAGGGCCGGGACAGGATGTCGCTCATGCCGAAAGCATAGCTCGGTGCATATTCGAGCGTCTACCCATATGCTGCCTGATGTGTTTTGCTGTCCGCAATAAGGGGAAGGGATGACCCGCAAGTCCACGAGCGCCTATACGGCGGCGAACCGCGCAGCCTGGGAGGCCTCGGCACCGCTGCACGCACAAGGAACGCAGTGGGAGCATCTGCTGGCCCAGGCCGCACATCCCGGCTTTTCCGTTCTCGACCAGACGTTGACAGACAAGCTGCGCCGTCTCGATCTCGCGGGACGGTCAGCGGTTCAGGTCGGATGCAACAACGCGCGGGAGCTGTTGTCCCTCGCTTCTCTGGGGATCGTGCCGAAGCTGGGGATCGACCAGTCAGGCGCATTCCTCGCCCAGGCGCAGCGGCTGGCGGACGCATCCGGCGCCAGGACGCGGTTTCTTGAGGCCGATATCTACGCCCTGCCTGCCGACATCGGGACCTTTGACCTCTGTCTGATCACAATCGGAAGAATAATGCGGAAACTCAAAAATAATCCTGCAAAATCAATAACTTAACTACCGACACCTCTCGCTGTGTGTTACAGTTGTGTGGGTGTTCCACACGGCACATTCGGCCCTTCCGCGACTCGCCCGGCATGTAGAAAGGGCGATGCTTTCGCACCGCCCTTGCCGGTCGCATGGAGTAAGTCAGGACTTCGGCACCGCGCGGGGGAGAATATGCCCCGCCGTGCCGTGTCGGGGTTGATGGGCAAATGAGACCCGCGCACTCACCGACTAATCGCAACGCTCTCGGCCCTGCTTGGGTGGCCCGGCGCGTCAACCGTCTAAGTGTTGATACGGTCGAACCGGGAAAGTGTCGGTTGGGATAGAGAGAAAAAACGGGCACCCGTTGGGGTGCCCGTGGTGGTGGTGGTTAGGCCGGTTCGCCAATGGCGCGCAGCTTGACCTTTCGCGCCTCAATCTCATGCGCGATCAGCGCAGCCGCCTCGCCATGCGTTGCGGGCCTTTCACAAAGAAGATTCAGCATAGCCCGAATATCTCGACTATCCCGAGGGTCGGAACATACACCCTCATCAGACGGAAGAACGCGCAATCCGGCCTCATCGCGCCAGCGTTTCAGTTCCTCGACCTCGAACCGAAACACATTGGCCTCATTCATGCCGTTGTCGCTCATCACGCGGCCTCCCCTTCCTCGCCAAGCATCCACCGCACAGTGCGTATGAGGTTCGCGCTAGGCTTGTCCTCGCGGATCGTCACCACAGGTTCAACATCAGCGCCACTTCGGCCTCCACCTGCCCGCCCGCAGCACGACCTAGCAGCGCGACACGAGCCGGTGACAGGACAATAGACGGCAGGTGCTCGGGCCGGATGGAACTTCGCCCGGATGCGGTCGGGGTGAACATGTGCGGTCACGCCCGCATTGGCGATCAGCGCGGAACGGACGGCGGTTTGCAGCGACAGGCCGAGTTCGATCATTTCGCCGCATCCCTGATTGCCTTGCGCAACACCCGGTCAATGCGCCGTTGCAGGCGCTGGCGGTTCAGCCGCCACGCGGGGTTGAAGAACGGCGCGGCTAGCATTCTGCCGGTGGTGCTGCCGTCCCTGCGGAAGCGCGGCTTGGTGCCGCCCTCTACAAGATGCGCGTGGCGCGTGTCGGTATCGCCCGCCGTTACCAGAACCTCGAACTCGCCTGCCGTGCGCTGCCCGCCATCGGCGGAATGCGCGGGCGTGGTCTCGCCCGGCCCGGTGACGTGAATACTCTCGATCAGATCGCCCGTGCGCCGCGAACTCTCGGCAAGGGTGCGCATATCGGCGGCGATTTCCTCGCCAGCCTTCACCAGAACCGGACGCAGCGCCTCGGGAACCTTGTCTTTCAGAGCCGCCAGCTTGCGCGCTATCGCCTCGGAACCTTCAAGGATACGGGCCATTACTCGGCCTCCGCTTCGCGCCGGTAGCCGGTGACACGTTCTTTCAGGGGCGACAGAAGGTCATGGACGCCAAAAGGAAGCTGGTAGGTGCTGGCGAAGGTGATCGCCTCGCGGCTTTCGCACTGATGCGCCACCAGCAGCAGCGCCGCTTGCGCCATCAGGGCGTTGTCGCTGGTGAAGGGCTGGCCGGTGTAAGCGGCAACCCACATCGCCGCAACGTTGGCATAATGGGTCAGCAGTTCCGGGGCGACACCGCCAAATTCGTCTTCGCTAAGATTCAGGTGCGCCCTGACAAGGGCGATGGGCAGGGGCATACTCGTTACTCGCGCAATACATCACGAAAGCTATGTAACATGCGCGATTCATCAGGAAAAGTTATATTATAACATTTCTTGCGCGTCGGTCCCCACGCCGGTTCCCTGAATAGGGTGGAAGTTGAGGGTAGCCCCCTAACCTAGACGACTATCTGTTCACGAATCGCAGATCTATCGCTACAATTCCAGACAAGCTGCTTTGTCCACTTTGGGGAACTATGCTATGTGGCCCAATATACACATCTCATTATTAGCAATGTTCATCGCGTCATTCTCAGCGTCAACATTGCAAGCCCAAACCACAAATTCCGACAGAGATCTTGAAATCTCGATTTTAGAGTTAGAGATCTCAAAGCTACAACTGGAAAACGTAAGGCTAGAAAGTAAACTCCGACTAATTTTGAATGCTTATGATTCAGCACGAAATCAGCCCAACAGACCAATGCCTTCATCGGAAGCCATATTATCTGAAGCGACCACATTTGCACTTAAAATTTCAACAGAGTTTCCAGCGTGGCTTGATGAAGCCTTTGCAGAGGATGCCCGAAAACCACATGATGCAAATTCATATGGAACACTGAGAGGAACACGAGAGGGGGGGCTAGGGTATATACCCGCCACGCCGGGTAACGCTCAGCTGTCCAATGGTGCCACAGAGGCTAAGCCAGAGTATCCAACTGGATATGTAGCACAAGGACCATATAACGCCTCGTGCGCTAACAGAAGACTTCAACCGTTCTATGCCAACAGCATGAACACATATTCAATAAAAATAGTATATAAGGTCGAGGTGAAATCTCTTGCCGGCACAAGAAATAATCCCAATACTACAATCAAGAGCGCTCAAGAACACTCTGTCAATCTAGCACCAAACGAAAGAGAAAGATTCTTGGGGTGTGGCGGCCTAGACTTTAGCGTAAATCCGACCGACAGTATTGAATTTACGGTAATTAGCGTCACCAAGGCTGGTTAAATTACTTTGCCGGCCCACACAAATCGTGCCTTACCCTTTGGCCATGTCACCCTACCTGAATAACAGGATGGACCTCCTATGGCGTCTGATAGGTTAGGCCGCTTTCTGCTTCATATGCGCGCCTCGCCTATCAACAGGGTGCAACACTTCTTCCATCGGCCATCCCTTCCTGATCCGCTCCTTGATAGTCGGAATAGAAAGGCCGGTGCGCTCAGACCATCCGCGAATAGTCAGGGTTTCGCCAGCATGGGGGCTCTGATGATGTGACCGCCCTCCGACGGCATCTGTGTGCCAAGGTGGGCCTGCAAGGATCCACATAGGAGAGCGGTCATGTCGGAGATTACCACTGTCGGGCTCGATCTGGCGAAGAATGTGTTCCAGGC
>NZ_SAUZ01000037.1 GCF_004022215.1 Paenirhodobacter populi | reverse complement strand
TCCATAAATATCCCGGGGGTGAATTGGCCGCAGGCCAAGAGGGGGCTGGCCCCCTTTTCTTCCCATCCGCAGGCGGCACTCGGGATTTCCGCACAGTTGCGAAACCAAGGCTGCGTGAACCGGCAGAGGAGAGGGTGGCAGGGGGCCAGCCCCCTCGCGCGGTCCGCGCTCACCCCCGGGATATTTATGGAAACACGAAAGGGCGGGCGGGCGCGCGCTGCGCTCCAGAGTTCTATTCCCCCCAGACGCGCCCCAGCACCGCCAGCCAGTTCCGGTGCGCGATCTTCTCGACCAGTTCCTCGCCGAAGCCATGCGCCCGCAGCGCGTCCAGCAGCCGCGGCAACCCCGCCACGTCGCGCAGATCGGCGGGCATCGTCGCCCCGTCGAAATCCGAGCCGAGGCCGACATGATCCTCGCCCAGTTGGCCGATCAGATGATCGAGGTGGCGCAAAACCGGATCCCAGCCCTCGAACGCCGTGCCCAGCCCGTCGGGCCGCAGGAAGCCCACCGCGTAGTTCAGCCCGACCATGCCCCGGCTTTCACGGATCATCGCCAGTTGCCGGTCCGTCAGGTTGCGCGACGAGGGCGTCACCGCATGGGCGTTGGAATGGGTGGCGACCAGCGGCGCATCGGAAATCGCCGCGATGTCGTCAAATCCCTTCTCGTTCAGATGGCTGAGGTCGAGCATGATCTTCAGCCGGTTGCATTCCCGCACCAGATCCTTGCCCGCCGCCGTCAGCCCGTCGCCGGTATCGGGCGAGGACGGAAAGGCGAAGGGCACCCCATGCGCAAAGGCCGTCGGCCGCGACCACACCGGTCCGAGCGAGCGCAGCCCCACCGCGTGCCAGACATGCAGCGCATCGAGGTCGGTGCCGATCGCCTCGGCCCCCTCCATATGCAGGATCGCGGCGATCCTGCCCGCCGCCATCGCGGCGCGGATATCGGCGACCGAACGGCAGATCGACAGCGTGCCGGTGCGCTCCATCCACAGCAGATGCCCGACCTCGGCCATGGCGACGGGCAGCGCCTGTTCGTAAGGAACCTCGGACGGCAGCGGCATGGCGAAGGGTGGGTTGTTCATCGCCCGGTCCAGCGCGCCCAGATCCACCGTCCCCCCCACCGCCTCAGGCGTCGGCACCCAGATCGCAAAGAAGCCGCCCGCGAAACCGCCCGCCTTCATCCGCGGCAGGTCGAGCTGCCCTTCCTCCGTCCCCTTGAGCCAAAGCTCCTCGCGCCGTTCGGGCGCATGCAGCAGACGCAGAAGGAAATCGTTGTGACCATCGAAAACGGGGACCGGCTTGGCCATGCTATGCCTCTTGGGGAGATAGACCGACGCCCGGATGGCGTCGCGTCATCCGACCACTTTGCCCCGCCGGGTGCAAGACGCCTGATTGTTTCCGGCACAATGGCCCGATTGACGGACGCGCGGCATTGGTGGCGAATGAAGGTCCGCCTTTCGCGTCAAGGACAGACCATGACCCGCCTTTTCACCCCCGTCCTGATCGGCGGCTGCATCATCCTTCTGCTCAGCTTCTCGATCCGCGCCTCCTTCGGCGTATTCCAGATCCCGATCGCCGAGGAATTCGGCTGGCCGCGGGCCGAGTTCAGCCTCGCCATCGCCATCCAGAACCTGGCCTGGGGGATCGGTCAGCCGATCTTCGGCGCGCTGGCGGAGAAATTCGGCGACCGGCGCGCGATCGTCGCGGGGGCGCTGCTGTATGCGGCGGGGCTGGTGCTGTCCTCTTTCGCGGTGCAGCCGTGGCAGCACGACCTGCTGGAGATCCTCGTGGGCTTCGGCGTCGCGGGCACGGGTTTCGGCGTGATCCTCGCCGTCGTCGGACGGGCGAGTTCGGATGCGAACCGTTCGCTCGCGCTTGGCGTCGCCACGGCGGCGGGATCGGCCGGGCAGGTCTTCGGCGCCCCGGTGGCCGAGATCCTGCTGGGCTTCATGCCGTGGCAGGGTGTCTTCATCGTCTTCGCGGGCGTCATCCTCGCCAGCCTGCTGGCCCTGCCGCTCTTGCGCGCGCCTGCCCGCGCCACCCGCGCCGAACTGGCCGAGAGCATGGGCACCGTGCTCAGCCGCGCCTTCCGTGATCCGACCTACTCGCTGATCTTCATCGGCTTCTTTTCCTGCGGCTATCAGCTTGGCTTCATCACCGCGCATTTCCCCGCCATGGTGACCGAACTGTGTGGCGCCATCGACCCCACGGGGATGCTCGCGGCGCTTGGCATCCGCACGCAATCGACACTGGGCGCGGTGGCGATCTCGGTCATCGGGCTGGCGAATATCGCAGGCGCCATCGCCGCCGGATGGGCGGGCAACAGATGGAGCCGCAAATACCTTCTGGCGCTGATCTATCTGGGCCGGACCATCGCGGCGGCGCTGTTCATCATGCTGCCGATGACACCCGCCACGGTGCTGGTCTTTTCGCTGGTGATGGGGGCGCTGTGGCTGGCGACGGTGCCGCTGACCTCGGGTCTGGTCGCCTATATCTACGGGCTGCGCTACATGGGGACGCTCTATGGCTTCGTCTTCCTCAGCCACCAGATCGGCGCGTTCCTCGGCGTCTGGCTGGGCGGGCGGCTCTATGACATCTACGGCAATTATACCGCCGTCTGGTGGATCGGCGTCGGCGTCGGCGCCTTCTCGGCCATCGTCCACCTGCCGGTGCGCGAACGCCCGATGAACGCCGCCGCCCCGGCCTGAAACGCATTTCCGCGCGGCGCCTTTCCCGTCGTTTTTCCATAAATATCCCGGGGGTGAGGCGCTTGCGCCGAGGGGGCTGGCCCCCTGCCCCCCCATCCGCCCGCGCAACGATCCCGGCTAAGCCCCAGCCAAAGCCAGCGCCCTCAACCCCACCCGATAATCCGGATACCGTAGCCGGACGCCCAGTTCCTGGCTGATCCGGTCGTTCCGCACACGCTTGTTCTCGGCATAGAAGCTGCGCGCCATCGGGCTCATCCGGGCGGTGGCGAAATCCTCGGCAGGTGGGACCGGCAGATGCAGCAGCTCCGCCGCGAAGGCCAGCACATCCTCGGGCGGGGCGGGCTCGTCGTCGCAGACATTGTACAGCCGCCCCGGATGCGGCGCGGCGATCGAGGCCGCCAGCACCTGCGCGATGTCATCCACATGGATGCGGGAAAAGACCTGACCCGGCTTGACGATCCGCCGCGCGGTGCCGGCCTTCACCTTGGCGAAAGGCCCACGCCCCGGCCCGTAGATCCCGGCCAGCCGAAAGACATGGACCGGCTGCACGGCCGACCACGCCGCCTCGGCCGCGATCCGCGCCCGGCCGCGTTCCGTCGCGGGGGCGGGCGGGGTATCCTCGTCCACCCAGCCGCCGTCGTGGTCGCCATAGACGCCCACCGTCGACAGATAGCCCACCCAGTCGAACCGCGCCGCGGCGATCCGCCCGGCACAGGCGCGCAGCACGGGATCGCCCGCCTCGTCCGGCGCGACCGAGGACAGAAGATGCGTGGCCTGATCGAAGGGCAGATCCTCGCCCGGCCAGATCAGCGGCTCCACCCCCGTCGCGGCGATCTGCGCGGCAGTCCGCGCCGAGCGGGTCGTCCCGATGATCCGCCAGCCCTGCGGCAACAGCACCCGCGCCAGAGCCTGCGCCGAATAGCCGTGGCCGATCGACAGCAACGTCTTCACGCGCCGCTCCGGTCGATATGGCCCAGATCGCGCCCGGGCTCGATCACGTCGCGCAGGCGCTTCTTGATCTCCTTCGCATCCGGAAAGCCGCCGTCGCGCTTGCGTTCCCAGATCAGTTCGCCGTTCACACGGATTTCGTAGACGCCGCCATAGCCGGGGATCAGCGCGACCTCGCCCAACTGCTCGGTGAAGGTCTGCAACAGCTCCTGCGCCATCCAGCCGGCCCGGAGCAGCCAGTTGCAGCCGGTGCAATAGGTGATGGTGACGCGCGGTTTCGCGGCGGGTGTCTGATCGCTGGTTTCCATGCCCGCAGGTTAGCGCCCGCGCGCCCGCCCCACAATCACCGTCATCACAACATCACTTGCGCCGGGGCCATCCCGGTGGCAGGCTGCGCCATGTCCATGAAGAAGATCGAAAACACAGACCGGACAGGGGCATTGCGCGCCCCGGACATCAGCCGGTCGCACCCGCCCCGATCCGCTTGCGGGGCAATATACGGATTTCCCAGATGAATGAACCGCTTGTCACGCATGGCCCCGACCTGTGCGGCCCCGAACTGTTCACCGATGCCGAAGCCGCCGTGGCGCGGCTCGAACGGCTTTACGACGATGCCGTCGCCTATCTGATCGAAAAGTTCAACCTGGTCCTGTCCGAGGGCCGGGCCACGGCGCGCTATCGCGCCTTCTACCCCGAGGTGCGGATCACCGTGCCCTCGCATATCAAGGCCGACGCGCGGCTGAGCTTTGGCCACCTGCCGATCCCCGGCACCTATGTCGCGACGATCACCCGGCCGGACCTGTTCCACAACTATCTGGTTCAGCAGATCGGCCTGTTGCTGAAGAACCATCAGGTGCCGGTGCAGATCGGCCCCTCGGCCACGCCGATCCCGGTGCATTTCGCCGTCGCCTCGCAGCCCGGGGTGATGGTGCCGCAGGAAGGGGTGCTGGACTTCTCGCTGCGCGACGTGTTCGACGTGCCCGATCTGGCGACGATGAACGACGACATCGTCAACGGCACGGCAAAGCCCAATCCCGACGGATCGGGCCATCTGGCGCCCTTCACCGCGCAACGGGTGGATTACTCGCTGGCGCGGCTGAGCCATTACACCGCCACCGCCGCCGAGCATTTCCAGAACCACGTCCTGTTCACCAACTATCAGTTCTACGTCGATGAATTCGAAAAGGTCGGACGCTCCATGCTGGCCGATCCGGCGCAGGGCTACACAAGCTTCGTCGCCCCCGGCAACCATGAGATCACGGCCGCGGATGCGATGATCCCCTTGCTGACCAAGCTGCCGCAGATGCCCGCCTATCACCTGAAGCGCCCGGACGGGAACGGCATCACGCTGGTGAACATCGGCATCGGCCCCTCGAACGCCAAGACCGCGACGGACCATATCGCCGTGCTGCGCCCGCATGCCTGGCTGATGGTGGGCCATTGCGCGGGGCTGCGCAATTCGCAGTCGCTTGGCGATTTCGTGCTGGCCCATGCCTATCTGCGCGAGGATCACGTGCTGGACGACGATCTGCCCGTCTGGGTGCCGATCCCGGCGCTGGCGGAAATCCAGATCGCCTTGCAGGAGGCGGTGCAGGAGGTCACGCAGCTGGAGGGATATGAGCTCAAGCGCATCATGCGCACCGGCACGGTGGCGACCATCGCCAACCGCAACTGGGAGCTGCGCGACCAGTCCGGCCCGGTCCACCGGCTGAGCCTGTCGCGCGCCGTGGCGCTGGACATGGAAAGCGGCACGATCGCGGCGAACGGGTTTCGGTTTCGCGTGCCCTACGGCACGCTCCTGTGCGTGTCGGACAAGCCTTTGCATGGCGAATTGAAGCTCCCCGGCATGGCGACGGAATTCTACCGCACCCAGGTGGCGAGCCATCTGCAGATCGGCATCCGCGCGATGGAAAAGCTGCGCGACATGCCGCTTGAACGGATCCACAGCCGCAAGCTGCGCAGCTTCGAGGAAACGGCGTTTCTTTGAGCGCGTCGCCCGACCGGTAGCCGGGCGCGCGTGGAGGGGGAAAAGGGGGCCAGCCCCCTCTTGGCCTGCGGCCAATTCACCCCCGGGATATTTATGGAAGAATGAAGGGGAGAAGGGGCGTTTCAAATACCTTTGGATCGCGCGCCCGAAGCATATATGCCGCCTTCGGATCTTTCCACGAGAGGCGGTTTGAAAGGAGCTTTTCGTCCGTGGTCTTTTCACGAATATTCCGGGGTGAGCCGGGAAAAGCGGCGTTCCGGTGCCCTTCGAACACGCGGAACGCGCGAGGGGGCGGCGCCCCCGTGCGCCCTCCGGTGATTTCGCGCCGCGCTCCGCGGGGGAAATCGGCTCACGGGCGCAAAACTTGCACAATCTCTCTTGCCATGCTGGAAAAAACCGTGTGTTAGAGGTGGGTCGAAAAAACCGCGACGCGGGAAAGATGACCCTGGGCCACCGGGGCGAACAAGAGGATTTGAGATGTCGAAACCGATGACCAAGACCCAGCTTGTGGCCGCTCTCGCCGAGGCGATGGGCTCGGACAAGAAGACCGCCACGACGGCCCTTGACGCGATCGCGACCGTGGTGACGAGCGAAGTCGCCTCGGGCGGCGCCGTCACCCTGCCGGGCATCGGCAAGGTTTCGTGCAAGGCGCGTCCGGAACGGCAGGTCCGCAACCCGGCCACCGGCGAGACCATGACCAAGCCCGCCGACAAGCAGGTGAAGGTCACCGTTGCCAAGGCGCTGAAGGACAGCGTGAACGTCTGACCGGGCCGCCCTCGCGGGGCGTCACCCGACGGGCCGTCCCACGGGGCGGCCCTTGTTCGTTTTCGGGACAGAAACATGGATCTGCGCGCGATCGGCATGGGGCTGGCCTTTGCCCTGATGTGGTCTTCGGCCTTCACCTCGGCGCGGATGATCGTCGCCGATGCGCCGCCTATGCTGGCGCTGGCGCTGCGGTTCCTGTTTTCCGGGCTGATCGCCTGCGGCATCGCCGCCGCCATGGGCCAGAGCTGGCATCTGAGCCGGGCGCAGTGGAAATCCACGGTGATCTTCGGCATCTGCCAGAACGCGCTCTATCTGGGTCTGAACTTCATCGCGATGCAGTGGGTGCAGGCCTCGGTCGCGTCGATCATCGCCTCGACCATGCCGCTGATGGTGGCCTTCCTCGGCTGGATCGTGTTCCGCGACCGGATCCGGCCGCTTGGCCTGATCGGGCTGATCGCCGGGGTGATCGGCGTCGGCATCATCATGGGCGCGCGGCTGTCGGGCGGGGTCGATCCGGTCGGCGTGGCGCTGTGCTTCGCGGGCGCGCTGGCGCTGTCGGTCGCCACGCTGTCGGTGCGCGGCGCGGCCTCGGGCGGCAATGTGCTGATGATCGTCGGGCTGCAGATGTTCGTGGGCGCCGCGGCGCTGTTCGCCGCCTCCGCCCTGACCGAGGACTGGACCGCGATCCACTGGAGCGCGCGCCTGATCTGGGCCTTCATCTACACCACGCTGATCCCCGGCGTGCTGGCGACATGGGTGTGGTTCCGGCTGGTCGGGCAGATCGGCGCGGTGAAGGCCGCGACCTTCCATTTCCTCAACCCGTTCTTCGGCGTGGCGATCGCCGCCGCCGTTCTGGGCGAGCGCCTCGGCCCGGCGGACCTGCTGGGCGTCGCGGTGATCGCGGGCGGCATCCTCGCGGTGCAGATGTCCAAGGGGCGCTGACGTCTGAACGCGCGCGCGCCTCCTCCCTTCATTCTTCCATAAATATCCCGGGGGTGAATTGGCCGAAGGCCAAGAGGGGGCTGGCCCCCTGCCACCCCATCCACCGGCGCCGCAGAACCCTACTCCCGGAACGCGGCTGCAAAAGGCTCGGGCAAGGCGAATTCCGCCAGCGCCCGCACCCGCCCTTCGGGCGACATCTTCCGCGCGGTCTTCGCGACGATCTCCAGCAACTCCCCCGGATCGCGCGTCGGCGCGAAAGGCGCGAAATAGAACCGCAGGAAGACGAAGCAGATCACGTCCTCCAGCGCCTGCACCTCGGGGTCGCGCTTGATCCCCTCCTTGCGCAGCATCTTTTCCGCCCGCGCGATGGCCGCGTCGTCATAGCCCGCGTCGCGCATGATGCCCGCCACGCGCGCGGCATGGCGGCGCCCCTGTTCGCGGCGCCATTCCAGATAGCCCACGCGCCCCTCGGGGTAGTCCTTGCGGGGCAGCAGCCAGCGTTCGACATGCTGGCCGCGCGCCGCGATCTTCAGCGGGTCCGAGGCCTCGGGGAACAGCCGGTCCAGCTCCGCCGTCATCCGTTCGCCGTAAAGAAGGGCGGCGGGCCGCCCGTCTTCCAGCGTCGTATCCGCGCCATTGGCCGCGTCGATCGCGGCGAAAGCCCGTTCCAGCGGCCCCATCAGCCATTCCTCAGCCGTTGCAGCACGGACATCGTCACGAAGCCGTCGGGCGGCAGGCCGTTAGCCCGCTGCCATGCCGTCAGCGCGTCGATGGTGTTCTGGCCGATCATCCCGTCCGTGCCCTGCGTGTCATAGCCAAGCGCGGTGAGGCGGCGCTGCACCTCGGTCTTTTCGGCCGAGGTCAGGGCGCGGCCGTCGCGGGGCCAGGGCTTGACCAGCCCGCCCTTGCCCTTCAGCCGGTCGGACAGCAGCCCCACGCCCATCACATAGGCATCGGCGGCGTTGTAGCGCGAGATCGCCTGGAAATTGCCGAAGATCATGATCGCCGGCCCCTGCGCCCCGGCCGGCAGCAGGATCGAGGCCGCGCCGTAATTCGGCACCGTGCCGCCATTCACCGCCCGCACGCCAAGCGCCGCCCATTCGGCAGGCGACTTCTTCACCTTCTTGCCGCTCTGCGCGTAGTTGAAGCCCGAAGGCAGCGTGACCTCCACCCCCCAGGGCTGGCCGCGCGTCCAGCCGGACCGGGCCAGATAGGCGGCCGTCGAGGCCAGCGCATCGGCCGGATTGTCGGACCAGATGTCGCGCTTGCCGTCGCCGGTGAAATCGACCGCATAGGCCAGATAGGACGAGGGGATGAACTGCGTATGCCCCATCGCCCCCGCCCAGGATCCGGTCAGGTGCATCGGGTCGGTGTCGCCCGCCTGAATGATCTTGAGCGCGTCGATGAACTGCTGCTGGAAGAAGGCGCCCCGCCGCCCGTCATAGGCCAGCGTCGCCAATGCGGGCAGGATCAGGGTCGAGCCGCGATTCTTGCCGTAGTTCGATTCCATGCCCCAGATGGCGACGACGACCTCTTTGTCGACGCCATAGCGCGCCTCGATCGCGTTCAGCAGATCGCGGTGCTGGGCCAGCATGGCGCGGCCGTTCTGGATCCGGCTTTCGGACACCGCGCCGTCGAGGTATTCCCAGATCTGCTTGGTGAATTCCGCCTGATAGCGATCCCGCTCGATCACCTTCGGGTTGTAGCGGATCATCGCGACGGAACGGTTCCAGGTGCTTTCGTTGATCCCGGCCGACATGGCGCGCGGCTTGAAATCCGCAAGCCAGTTGCGCAGCCCCTGTTCATGCGCCGAATCCGCCGCAGGGATAGCCTCGGCGGTCACGCCACCGGTAGGCCCGGAGGGGCCCGCATACCGTTCCACCGGGCTCGAGCAGGCCGCCAGCCCGGAAAATGCCATGAATGTCAGGGTGGTGAGTTTCACTGCGCGTTGCATGCCTGCCTCGTTCTGCCCATTGTTGTTCGGGACAGTCTAACAGGCAAGTGAGGGGCCGTGAATCCCGCTCAGGCGGGCGGATCGCCATAGTAGGGCGTCATCTGCACGACGATCACGGAATTTTCATCCAGCGCGCGTTGCATCAGGGCGCGTTCCTCGGCGTCGATTTCATGGCCGAGCTTTTCGCGTTCGGCCAGCGTGCCATAGCCGGTCACGTCCAGCGGCGCGAGATCGGCCTCCTTCAGGATCGCCACGGTTTCGCGCACGGCCTCGGCCTCGTCGACGCCGGAGGCGAAGCACAGGATCCCCGCGCCGGTCGCGCCTTTGGGCAGGCCGTCGCCCTTCTTGCGGCCGACCTCTATCAGCAGGGTATAGACCTGCTGGGGGCGTTTCGGCTTCTTCGGGGTATCTTCGGTCGTCGTATCGTCCGGCATGGCGGCCTCCTGTGCCGTTCCGGCATAGGGGGGGCCGCCGCGCCGGTCAACTAGCGTTTGAACGCGCGGCCAAGGGCGATCAGGATGATCGCGCCCAAGGTCCCGACGATCAGTTGCGGCAGCCAGGCGTTGGCCGCGTAAATACCCAAAAGCGCCAGAATCGCATTGGCGATGATCGCGCCGACGATTCCCAGAATGACATTCAGGAAAATACCCGTGTTCGCATCCATGATGCGCGATCCGATCCATCCGGCCAGTCCGCCGATGATGATCGAGGCGAAAAATCCAAGTCCCAAGACAACCTCCTGCAATAAGCAGGGGATCAACGCGAAACCGCCGCCCCGGTTCCCGGAACGGCGGATTAAAATCACATCGGCGTGTGGATCAGTCGCGCAGCAGCTCGTTGATGCCGGTTTTCGAGCGGGTTTTGGCGTCCACCCGCTTCACGATCACCGCGCAATACAGGTTCACCCCGTTCTTCGACGGCAGCGAGCCCGAGACGACCACCGAATAGGGCGGCACCTCGCCGTAGAAGACCTCACCGGTTTCGCGGTCCACGATCTTGGTGGACTGGCTGAGGAAGACGCCCATGCCGAGAACCGATCCCTCGCGCACGATGACGCCCTCGACCACCTCGGAGCGGGCGCCGATGAAGCAGTTGTCCTCGATGATCGTCGGATTCGCCTGCATCGGTTCCAGCACGCCGCCGATGCCGACACCGCCCGACAGATGCACGCCCTTGCCGATCTGCGCGCAGGACCCGACCGTGACCCAGGTATCGACCATCGTGCCTTCATCGACATAGGCGCCAAGGTTGACGAAGCTGGGCATCAGCACGACGTTCTTGGCGATATAGGCCGAGCGGCGCACGACGCAGTTCGGCACCGCGCGAAAGCCCGCCGCGCGCCACTGGTTGTCGCCCCAACCCTTGAACTTGCTGTCGACCTTGTCCCACCAGCCGGACCCCTGCGGGCCGCCGTCCTGCATTTCCATGTCCTTGAGCCGGAAGCCCAGCAGCACGGCCTTCTTCGCCCACTGGTTCACGTGCCAGGACCCGTCGGCCCGCTTTTCGGCCACGCGGATCGTGCCGTTGTCGAGGGCGTCCAGCGTCGCCTCGATCGCGTCGCGCTGTTCCCCTTTCGAAGTGGGGGTGATGGCGTCGCGGTTTTCCCAGGCGGCCTCGATGGCGGTTTCGAGCGCGGCGTTCGACATGGTGCCCTCCGGTTCACGGTGTCTTTGGTTTTCCTTACCGAATGCCTATAGTAGCCGGAAAGCAAAGGCGCAACGAGCAGGACCGAATGGATATCATCAACGAAGACAAACGCAGCCATACCTTCCGCGATTCCGTCGAGGATGCGAAGGCTGCCGACCGGGTGCCCGACACCCCGCAAAGCCGGTCGCCCGCCTATCGGCTGGCCTTCGTCGATGAAGATTTCATGATGCGTGAAGAGCTGCGCCCGGTGCGGTTGCAGCTCGAACTGCTGAAGCCGCAGATGATCCTCGACGAACGCGGGATCGAATCGACGGTGGTGATGTTCGGCGGCGCCCGCATCCCGGCGCCCGAGCGGAAAGAGACCGCCAAGACCCCGATGCTGGGCGAGCTGACGAAATACTACGAGGAAGCCCGCCGTTTCGCCCATGAGGTGACGAACCGTTCCCTGCAGCATTACGGGCGGCAGTTCGTCGTCTGCACCGGCGGCGGCCCCGGCGTGATGGAGGCCGGCAACCGCGGCGCGAACGAGGCGGGCGGCCAGTCGATCGGGCTGAACATCCTTCTGCCGCATGAACAGGCGCCGAATGCCTTCGTGACGCCGGACCTGTCGTTCAACTTCCACTATTTCGCGCTGCGCAAGATGCACTTCCTGATGCGGGCGCGGGCAGTGACGGTCTTCCCCGGCGGCTTCGGCACGCTCGATGAGATGTTCGAGGCGCTGACCCTGATCCAGACCCGCCGGATGAAACGCATCCCGATCATCCTCTTCGGCATCGAGTTCTGGAAGCAGGTGGTGAACTGGGACCTTCTGGTCGAGGCCGGCACGATCAACGCCGAGGACCTGCACCTTCTGTCCTTCGTCGAGACGGCGGGCGAGGCGCTGGCGATCATCGACGCCTGGGATTACGGCTGCGAGTGAGCGCCGCCCGGGGCGGCCTTTCCCGGCGCGCCCATGAAAGACTGACGGCCGCGCATTTCGGGTGAAACGCGCGGTCTTTGTTTGCCGCCGGCCCCGCGCGAAATTTTTCGCGGCGGGCCATTGCAAATCGGCTGCGGCAGGCAGATGAACCGGCCCGGGGCCGACCCTCAGGGATCCCCCCAAACCACTCAACACATTCGGAGATCATCGCGATGAGATCGCATCGGTTCCTCATTCCGTTCGCAGCCCTGATGGCCGTGGCGGGACCTGTATCCGCAGAGGAAACCACCGCCCCGCACTGGAGCTATACCGGCGAAGCCGACCCTGAACACTGGGGCGAGCTGGCCGAGGCCTGGCACGCATGCACCGACGGCAGCCTGCAATCGCCGATCGACATCGAGGATGCCGCCGCCGTGGACGCCGACCTGCCGGATCTGGAGGTCGCCTACAAACCCTTCCCGCTGACGATCGTGAACAACGGCCACAGCCTGCAGGTCGCGGGCGCCCCGGACAATGGCTTCGACATCGAGGGGCATCACTTCGATCTCGTGCAGTTCCACTTCCACACGCCCGCCGAATACCATGTGAACGGCAAGACCTATCCGCTGGAGCTGCATCTGGTGCATCAGCGTGACGATGGCGCGCTGGCCGTGGTCAGCGTGATGTTCGACGAGGGCGCGGAAAACCCGGCGCTGGAACAGGTCTTTGCCCATATCCCCGCGACGGTCGGCGAAACGGTCACCGATCCCGATGTGCTGGTCGATGTGGCGGGCCTGCTGCCGCAGGATCATCGCTATTACCGGCTGATGGGATCGCTGACCACGCCGCCCTGCTCCGAAGGGGTGAACTGGTATGTGATGGAGGAACCGATGCAGGCCTCGAAGGCGCAGATCGAGACGTTTGCCCGTCTGTTCCCCGAAGGGGATGCCCGCCCGCTGCAATCGGCGAACAACCGGCTGGTCGTGCGCGACGTGAAATGAGGGAAAGGGGCCTTCGGGCCCCCTTCTTACAGCCCCGCCTCGGCGGCGATCTGGGCGCGGTTCTTGCGGGCGCGTTCCGTTGCGGATTTGAGCTGGCCGCAGGCGGCCATGATGTCCTCGCCGCGCGGGGTGCGGATCGGGCTTGCGTAACCCGCCTTGTAGATGATGTCGGCGAAGGCCTCGATCCGTTCCCAGTCGGACCGCTGATAGGGCGCGCCGGGCCATTCGTTGAACGGGATCAGGTTGATCTTGGCCGGGATGCCGCGGATCAGACGGACCAGACGGCGCGCGTCTTCGTCACTGTCGTTCACGCCCTTCAGCATCACGTATTCAAAGGTGATCCGTTCGGAATTCGACAGCCGCGGATATTCGCGCAGGCTCGCGATCAGCGTCTCGATATTGTATTTCTTGTTGATCGGCACGAGGCGGTTGCGCACCTCGTCCGTCGTCGCGTGGAAGCTGACGGCCAGCAGGCAGCCGATCTCGGCCGCCGTCCGGGCGATTTCCGGCACGACACCCGAGGTAGACAGCGTGATCCGGCGGCGGGACAGGGAAATCCCCTCGTTGTCCATCACCACCTGCATCGCGTCGCGGACATTCTCGAAATTGTAGAGCGGCTCGCCCATGCCCATCAGCACGACATTCGACACCAGCCGGGATTCGTCGCGCGGGGCGCCGGGCTTCGGCCACTCGTCCAGATCGTCGCGCGCCACCATCACCTGACCGACGATTTCGCCCGCCGTGAGGTTGCGCACCAGTTTCTGCGTGCCGGTATGGCAGAAGGAACAGGTCAGCGTGCAGCCCACCTGCGAGGAAATGCACAGGGTGCCGCGGTTTTCCTCGGGGATGTAGACGGCCTCGACCTCATGCCCGCCGGCGATCCGCAGCAGGTATTTGCGCGTGCCGTCCATCGAGACCTGCCGGGTCACGACCTCGGGCAGTGTCACCTCGAAATTCTCGGCCAGAAGCGCGCGGTAATCCTTGGCGAGGTTGGTCATCTGCGCGAAATCGCGCACGCCCCAGTGGTAGATCCATTGCCAGATCTGCCCCACCCGCATCTTCGCCTGCTTTTCAGGCGTGCCCGCGGCGATCAGCGCATCGCGCAACTGCGTCCGGGTCAGGCCGACAAGGTTCACCTTGCCGCCTTCGGGCAGTTTGCGCGGAATGGTCAGCACGTCTTGCGTAATCGGGGCTGCGGGCTTGTTCATGGCCATCGTCCAAAGGGGGTGGAGAGGGCGATATAGGGGATTCGTCCTGAAAAACAAAGCACGAAACGCGAAAGCCGCGCCGGAGGGACGCGGCTTTGCCGGATTTGCCCGGATCCGGGCCCTAAATCCGGTCCAGAACCGAAATCCCGGGCGCGTGCGGATGGGGCAGCAAGGGCCCAGCCCCCTCGCCCGTGTCCTGCGCATTCGGCGGGCCGATCTTCCACCGGAAGATCGGCTTGTCCGCCTCATCCCGGGATATTTATGGAAACACGAAAGCAGGAAAGGCGCGTTCCAAGGGAGGGCGCGGCCTTACTTGCAGCGGGCAGCCGCCTCGTTCGTGGCGGCGGTGAAGCCCATCAGCGAAAAGCGGTCCTGCGTCTGCGTGCCGCGCGCCGAATGCGCGGTCAGCGTCACATCGGCCCCGGATTTCAGCGCCGCGACCAGTTTGGCGTCATCATCGGGCGAGCCGGTCCACGCGCCTTCGCCATCGGTGAACAGCTTGAACTTCTGGCCGTTGTTGACGGCCACGTCGACGGTCGAGCCGGGGGCGAAGGGATAGCCGCCCATGAACGACACCTCGCCCGCGCCCGCGCCGCGATAGGTCACGAACAGCAGGATGTCGCCGCGGCGCACCTCGGCGGGTTTGCCGTCCTTGGTGTTCACGGTGCTCTTCGGCGTCGAAACGGCCCAGCATTCCTTCGGATTGCCCTCGACGAAGACGCTCCAGTCCGTCTTGGCGGCAACGCGGTTCGAGCTGGCCTGTGCCCCTGCCGTGCCTGCGAAAGCAAGCGACGCCGCCAGAAGTGTCACGCCCCGGGTAACGATATTCATCATGCTTACAGCCTCCAGCTGTCAATGCCTCTGCCGCCGCGCAGGCCTTTGACCCATCTTCACATGGCGGTTGCGAATTCAACTCGATTTTCGAGGAATAGCGCATTTTTGTTCCGGTGGGAAAGCCCCAAGCGGCGTGTTTTGCGCCGCAGATGCGCGGATCGCCCGCGCGGGTGCGGGGCCATTCCCCGTTGCGGGACCGGAGCTTAGGCCCCGTCCCCGCGTCCCGCCGCCGCATCACAACGCCGTGAGTCCTCTCACAGAATCTGCCAGACCAGCCGCAGCGCCATCAGCGTCGAGGTCACCACCAGCAGCGGCCGGATCAGCCGCGCACCCTGTTTCATCGCCATCCGCGAGCCGATCCGGGCGCCGATGATCTGCGCCACGCCCATCGCCAGACCGATCGCCCACCAGGCATGGCCGGTCAGCGCATAGGCGAGGAAACCGCCGAAATTCGATGCGAAGTTCAGCATCTTGGTATGCGCCGTCGCCTTCAGCACGCCATAGCCCGCCAGCGTGACGAAGCCGAGCATGTAGAACGACCCGGCCCCCGGCCCGACCGCACCGTCGTAGAACCCGACCACCGGCACCACGAAGGCGGTGAAGGCGAGGGGCGAGATCCGCCGCACCCGGTCCAGATCGTTCAGCCCGCGCCGGAAGGCGAAGAAGGCGGCGATGGCGATCAGGATCACCGGCAGGGCGATCCGCAGCGACTCCATCGGCACGAGGGACGCGGACCACGCCCCGGCGATGCCGGCCAGCAGGGCCACGGCCGCCGCACGGATCTGGCTGCGCGGATCGACATGGCCCGAAACGGCATAGGAATAAGCCGAGGTGGCCGAGCCGAAGATGCTCTGCACCTTGTTCGTGGACAGCGCGCCCAGAGGCGATGCCCCGGCCAGCAGCAGCGCGGGCAGCGTGATCAGCCCGCCGCCCCCGGCGATCGAATCGACGAAGCCGGCCAGCAGGGCGGCGCCGAGCAGGAACAGCACGAGATCGGTGGTGACTTCAAACATCGCTTTCGGACCGGGAAACACCGCGCGGAGGGCGGCGCGCCTTCATCGTCTTCGCGCCCGGCAAAGTAAAGTGCGAAGCCGTGACTTGCCGCCGGCCCCGCAGCCGCCTAGCTTCGCCCCCGAGAGGACCGCCATGCTGCACCATCCCCCGGAAGACCCGCCGGCCTACCGGCCGCTGCAAGGCTTCTGCGCCCCGGCCACGGCGCGGGCGGAGATCTGGCGCACCGTGGTGGGGCTGGGGCTGATTGTCGTGCTCTACTGGTCGGCGCTGGTCGGCGCGCTGCATCTGTTTCGCCGGATCGAGGGCGACACCGCCTATCTGCGCCTGCTTCTGTCGCTGGCGCAGGCGACGACGCCGCAGGGGCTGGTGCTGATGCTGGCGACCTTCGTGCCGCTGGCGCTGTCGGTGGCGCTGGTGACGCGCACGCTGAACGACCGGCCCGTGGCGACGCTGTTCGGCCCCGGCGCCTGGGGGACCATGCTGCGCACGGGGCCGGCGCTGATCGCGCTGTCGGTTCTGCTGCTGCCCTTGTCGATGCTTGATCCGCATATCGAAAAATCGACGCCGTTCGGCACGCTGATCGCCTGGGCACCGCTGGCGCTGCCGCTGCTGGCCGTGCAGATCACCGCCGAGGAACTGGTCTTCCGCGGCTATTTCCTGCAACAGATGGCGGCACGGTGGCGGTCGCGCTGGCTGTGGATGGTGCTGCCCTCGGCGGCGTTCGGGCTTTTGCATTTCTCGCCGGGCACCTATGGGCCGATGGCGTTCTGGCCGGTGCTCTGGGCCATGGCCTTCGGCTGCCTCGCCTCCGACCTGACGGCGCGGACCGGCAATCTGGGCGCGGCCATCGGCTTTCACTTCGCCAACAATCTTTCGGCGCTGTTCCTGCTGGGGCTGGCGGGGGAACTCGACGGGCTGAGCCTGTTCACCGTCGCCATCGACCCGAGCAACCCGGCGATGCTGGCCCCCTATATGGCCACCGATGCGCTGTCGATGCTGGTTTCCTGGCTGCTGGTGCGGCTGTTGCTGCGCGTCTGATTGCATTTCCCGGCCTTGCGGCTTATCTGGGGCTGACGCTGCGAACAGGCACCGAAAAGGGTTTTCGACCGATGAACTGGATCTCGAACTACGTCAAACCGAAGATCAACTCGTTGTTCTCGCGGCGCGAGATGCCCGAACACCTCTGGACGAAATGCCCCGAATGCGGAACGATGCTGTTCCACCGGGAGCTGGCGGACAACCTGAACGTCTGCACCAACTGCGATCACCACATGGCGATTTCGCCGCGGGCGCGCTTTGCCTCGCTGTTCGACGGCGGCATTTTCTCCGAGGTGAAGGTCCCCGTCCCGATCGCCGACCCGCTGCAGTTCCGCGACCAGAAACGATACCCGGACCGGATGAAGGCCGCGCAGAAAGCGACCGGCGAGAAAGAGGCGATGCTTGTCGCCGAGGGCGAGATGGGCCGCACCCCCATCGTCGCCGCGGCGCAGGATTTCGCCTTCATGGCCGGTTCGATGGGCATGTATGTCGGCAATGCGATCATCGCCGCCGCCGAACGCGCGGTGAAACTGAAACGCCCGCTGATCCTGTTTTCCGCCGCCGGCGGCGCGCGCATGCAGGAGGGCATCCTGTCGCTGATGCAGATGCCGCGCACCACCGTCGCCGTGCAGATGCTGAAGGAAGCGCACCTGCCCTATATCGTCGTGCTCACCCATCCGACGACGGGGGGGGTGACCGCCTCCTACGCCATGCTGGGCGATGTGCAGATCGCCGAGCCGAATGCGCTGATCTGCTTTGCCGGGCCGCGCGTCATCGAACAGACCATCCGCGAAAAGCTGCCCGAGGGCTTCCAGCGCGCCGAATACCTGCTGGACCACGGCATGCTCGACCGCGTGACCCACCGCAAGCACCTGCGCGAGGAGCTCATCACCATCACCCGGATGCTGATGAACCAGCCCCCCGCCGTCGCGGGCGACCTGCCCGCCCCCGGCAAGCCGGTCGAATCGCAGCCCGCCTGACCCTTCATTCTTCCCCAAATATCCCGGGGGGCCGGGGGCCTTGGCCCTCGGCGGGGCAGAGCCCCTCTCGCCTCCGCAGGAGGCGATCATGTCCCATTCCGATGAAATCCTGACGCGGCTGATGACGCTGCACCCGAAGGTGATCGACCTGACGCTCGACCGGGTGGAACGGCTGCTGGCCGTGCTCGGCCATCCCGAACGCGCCCTGCCCCCGGTGATCCATATCGCCGGGACCAACGGCAAGGGCTCGACGCAGGCGATGATCCGCGCCGGGCTCGAATCGCAGGGCAAGGCGGTCCATGCCTATACCTCGCCCCATCTCGCGCGGTTCCACGAACGCATCCGCATCGCCGGGGCGCTGATCTCGGAACCCGACCTGTCCGCGCTGCTGGAGGAATGCTACGACAGGAACGCCGGCGCCCCGATCACCTTATTCGAGGTCACCACCTGCGCGGCCTTTCTGGCCTTCGCCCGCACACCCGCGGATTTCACGCTTCTGGAAGTCGGCCTCGGCGGGCGGCTCGATGCGACGAATGTGGTGGAAAAGCCGGCGCTGACGATCATCACCCCGGTCTCGATCGACCATCAGCAGTTTCTGGGCGAGACATTGCCCGAGATCGCCGGGGAAAAGGCCGGGATCCTCAAGCGCGGCGTCACCTGCGTCGTCGGCCCGCAGGAGGAAGCGGCCCTTGAGGTGATCGAGGCCCGCGCCGCCCGCGTGGGCGCCCCCCTCTTCGTCCACGGCCAGCACTGGCACGCCTTCGAGGAACGCGGCCGCCTGATCTATCAGGATGAAAACGGCCTTCTGGACCTGCCCCTGCCGAACCTGCCCGGCCCGCACCAGATCCAGAACGCCGGCGCCGCCATTGCCGCTTTGCGCCTGCTGGGGCTGGGCGACGGGGCCGAGGCTGCCGTGACCCGCGCCGAATGGCCCGCCCGGATGCAGCGCCTGCGTCAGGGGCCGCTCGCCGCCAGCGCGCCGGGGGTGGAGCTGTGGCTCGACGGCGGGCACAATCCGGCGGGCGGGCTGGCCGTGGCGGCAACGCTCGCGCGGATGGCCCCGCGCCCGACACATCTGATCTGCGGCATGATCAACACCAAGGATGTCGTGGGCTACATGCGCCCGCTGGTCGATCAGGCCGTCAGCCTGACCGCCGTCACGATCCCCGAGGAACCCAACGCCGTCCCCGCCGAGGTGATCGAGCAGGACGCCCGCATCGCCGGTTTCACCACCACCTTCCGCGCCGGATCGGTGGGCGAGGCCCTGTCGGCCATCGCCGCGCGCGATCCCTCGGCCCGGGTGCTGATCTGCGGCTCGCTGTATCTGGCGGGCAAGGTGCTGCGCGAAAACCATTGAGATCTGCGCCCTGATGCGCTGATCCTTGTGCGACGGTGCATATTTGCACGTCGCCCGGTCGTGCCTATCTTCGGCCCAACGCTCAGGCAACCGGCATCAGGAGCCAGACATGACCACGTTTCAAAACCTCGAATTCGGCCTCGATACCTTCGGGGACATCACCCGCGACGACAGCGGCCTGCGCACGGGCGCGCAGGTGATCCGCGACACATTGGCCGAAGGCATCCTCGCCGATCAGGTCGGCGTCGACTATTTCGGCCTCGGCGAACACCACCGCCCGGATTTCGCCATCTCGGCGCCCGAGCCGATCCTCGGCGCGCTGCTCGGCCAGACAAAGCACATCCACGGCGGGACCTCGGTCACGGTGCTGTCCTCGGACGATCCGATCCGCGTCTACCAGCGGTTCGCCACGCTCGACGCCATCGCGCCGGGACGGGCGGAAATCACCATCGGCCGCGGATCCTTCACCGAAAGCTTCCCGCTCTTCGGCTACAAGCTCGACGATTACGAAGACCTGTTCACCGAAAAATCGCAGCTTCTGCATGAACTTGCGACGCAGGAGAAGGTGACGTTTCAGGGCAGCCACGTGCCCGAACTGAAGGGCGTGACCGTCTGGCCGCGCGCCGAAACCCCGCTGAAGATCTGGCGCGGCGTCGGCGGCAGCCCGCAATCGGTGATCGAGGCGGCGGCGGCCGGGATGCCGCTGGTGCTGGCCATCATCGGCGGCGATCCGGCGCGCTTCGCCCCGCTCGCCGACCTCTATCGCCGCGCGCATGAACAGATGGGCACGCCCGTCCTGCCCATCGGCGTGCATTCCCCCGGCCATGTCGGCGCGACCGACGCCGAGGCCCGCGACGAATATTTCGAGGGCTATGCGAAGATGCACGAGATGGTCGGCCGGTCGCGCGGCTGGGGAAAACTCTCCCGCGCCGCCTATGACGCGGAAATCGCGCATGGTTCGCTCTACGTCGGCGCGCCGGAAACGGTGGCGAAGAAGATCGCGCGGACGGTGAAGATCCTCGGCCTCGACCGCTTCACGCTGAAATATTCCTCGGGTCCGCAGGACTATCGCGCGAATCTGAGGAACGTCGAGCTTTACGGCACCAAGGTCATCCCGCTGGTGCGCGAGATGCTGGCCGCGGAAGCCGCCTGACCAAAGATCGCGAAAACCGGGGGCGGCGCAGGGGGCGCTGCCCCCGTCCTTCGGACTCCCCCCGGGATATTTATGGAAAAACGACAGGCAAACCATCCGTCCGGGTGGCTTTGAACCCCACACCGGAACGCCGCGCGCCTCTCTTCCTTTCGTGTTTCCATAAATATCCCGGGGGTGAATTGGCCGAAGGCCAAGAGGGGGCTGGCCCCCTTCTTCCTTCCCTCGTCACGGCACCCGAAAGGGGCCGGCGCGCCTCATTCGGTCGCCTTGCCCCAGTCCGCATCCTGCATCTCGCGCAGGCGCGAGGCGGTGCGCTCGAACTCGAACGATCCCTCGCCCTCGAAATACAGCCGTTCGGGTTCGTCTGCGGCGGAACAGATCAGCCGCACCTTCGCCTCATACAGTGCGTCGATCAGCGTCACGAACCGCTTCGCCTGGTTGAAATTGTCCGCCGAAAGCTGCGGGATGTCGTCGATCATCAGCACCCGCATCGCCCCGGCGATGGCCAGATAATCCGCCGGGCCAAGCGCATGGGCGCACAGATCCCAGAACGAGGCCCGCCCGACGCCGGAATGGAAATGCGGGATGATGACATCGCGGCCCTTCACCTCGATCTTCAGCGGCGCGCCCGGATCGTTGCCGGTCAGTTCCCCCCAGAGCGCGTCCATCGCGGCCGTCGCCGCCTTGCCGAGCGGATGGAAATAGACCTGCGCGCCGGTCAGGCGGTGCTGGCGGTAGTCCGTCTCGCTGATGATCTCATGCACCGTCAGCTTCTGCCGGATGATGTCGATGAAGGGCAGGAAAAGCTGCCGGTTCAGCCCGTTCTTGTAAAGCTCCTCGGGCGCCCGGTTCGAGGTGGTCACCACCGTCACGCCGCGAGCGAAAAGTTCCTCGAACAGGCGACCGACGATCATCGCATCGGCGATGTCGGTGATCTGCATCTCATCGAAGCACAGCAGGCGGATGTCGCGCGCGATTCCATCGGCCACGGGCAGCAGAGCGTCTTCGACCTTGGCGCGGCGGGCGGCCTCGATCTGGGCCTGCACCTCCTGCATGAAGGCGTGGAAATGGACACGCCGCTTCGGCACCGCGACCGCGCCGCAAAACAGGTCCATCAGCATCGACTTGCCGCGACCCACACCCCCCCAGAGGTAAAGCCCCTTCACCGGCTCGGGCCGGTGCCGGGAAAGGCGCGAGAACAGCCCCTGTTTCTTCGGCGGCGTTTCCAGCGCCACGCGGATGTCTTCAAGCAGCGGCAGCACCGCGCGCTGCGCCGCATCCGGGTGCAGCGCCCCTTCGGCCACGCGGGTATCGTAGATCTGCATCAGGCTTTGCTTCATCGCTTCCTCTCCCCGGATGGGACTGCGTTGCGTCCCTTTTAAGGGAAGGCTAAGTTAGGGCAAGGCCGCGCTTGAGATACAGCATACATCGGTATACAAATCCCGCAACGCAGCCCATTTGCCACAGGAGTGATCATGTCCAGCAAGGCACCGCAACGTCTGCACCTCGTCTTCGGGGGGGAACTCGTCGATCCTTCGCGCAGCGAATTCAAGGATGTCAGCAAGATCCATATCGTCGGCATCTTCCCGAATTACGCCTCTGCCCACGCCGCCTGGAAGGCCGAGGCGCAGCGCACCGTCGATGACGCCCATACCCGCTATTTCATCGCGCACCTGCACCGCCTGCGCGACGAGGAATCGGCGGCGTCCTCGACCGAAATGCTCGGCGCGTAACGGCGCCCGAAGGACCCGGATGCGGCGATCGTTCCTGCTCTGGCTGCGGCTTCTGGTCCAGCGGCCCCGGGTTGCTGGCGCGCAGGCGCTTGCGGCGGCGCAGGTGCCGCGCCCGGCCGGGCCGCTGATCTGGGTCATCGTCGATCCGGCGCCCGATGTCGCGGCCAGCGCGGGGCTGTTGCTGCGCCGGCTGGTCCATGCGCGGCCGGGAACGGGGCTGCTGGTCAGCCTCGACGCCCCGGTCGCCGATCTGCCGCCCGGGGTGATCCGCATCGCCCGCCCCGAAGATTGCCCCGCCGCCGCCGCGCTGATGCTGTCGCACTGGCGCCCGGGGCTGATCGTGCTGATGGGCAACAGCCTTCCGGCGGCGTTGATCGCGCTGGCGAAGGAACAGGGCATTCCCGTGATGGCCGTCGACATGCGCCGAAGCGAAGCCACGCGCCCGAAAAGCCTCGCCGCCCGGCGGATCGAGGTGGCGCTGCTGTCGCGGCTCGACCGGATCATCCTGCGCGATGCCGAAAGCCAGACGGCGCTGCATGAGCTGGGCGTGTCGCCCTCGCTGACCGAGGTGGGCGGCGCGCTGTCCGAACCGCCGGAACCCCTGCATTGCTCCGAGGCCGAGCGCGCCTCGATCGCCGCGATCACGCGCACGCGGCCGGTATGGCTGGCCGCCGCCGTGCCCGATGCCGAACTGCGCATGGTGCTGGACGCCCATACCCATGCGGCGCGCCACGCCCATCGGATGCTGCTGATCCTCGCGCCCGAGACAGGGATGCCGGCGGACGGACTGGCCGCCGAACTGGAGGCGCAGGGCTGGGTGACCGGCCAGCGCTCGATCGAGGGCGAGCCGGAAGAGGAAATGCAGATCTTCCTTGCCGACGATCCCGGCGAATACGGGCTGTGGTTCCGCATCGCGCCGGTGACCTATATGGGCGGCACGCTGAGCGGCGCGGGCACGGCGTCGCGCTCGCCGCTGGATCCCGCGGCGCTTGGATCGGCGATCCTGCACGGGCCAGAGACGGGCGCCTTCGCGGCGGAATATGCGCGGCTGGAAACCGCGCGGGCGGCGCGTCAGGTGACCGATGCCCGATCCTTGGGCGAGGCGGTGTCGGATCTGATGGCGCCGGACCGCGCCGCGATGCTCGCCCATAACGCCTGGGTGGTGACCTCGGGCGGCGCGGGGGCGGCCGAGGCGGTGGCCCATGCCATCCTGTCGGTCTTCGACACGCATGCGGTGCAGGCCGCGGAGGCGGGCTGATGGGCACCCCCCGCTTCTGGTTCACAGATCCGCCCGGTGTCCTCGCGCGGCTGCTGGCCCCACTCGGGCGGATCTATGCGGCGGCAACGGCGCGGCGGGTGGCGCGGCCCGGTGCGCGGGTGGACGCGCCGGTGATCTGCGTGGGCAACATCAACGCGGGCGGCACCGGCAAGACCCCCACGGTGATCGCGCTGGTGGAACATCTGGCCCGGCGCGGCATCGCCGCCCATGTGGTCAGCCGGGGCCACGGCGGACGGCTGACCGGGCCTGTCCGGGTGGATCCCGCCCGGCACACCGCCACTGACACCGGGGACGAGCCACTGCTGCTCGCGGCCTTCGCCCCGGTCTGGGTCGCCCGCGACCGGGCGGCGGGCGCGCGCGCCGCGATCGCCGCGGGGGCGCAGGCGATCGTTCTGGACGACGGCCACCAGAACCCGGCGCTGGTCAAGGACCTGTCGCTCGTCGTGGTCGATGCCGCGAAGGGCTTCGGCAACGGCCTCTGCCTGCCCGCCGGCCCGCTGCGCGAGCCGGTGGCCGCGGGCCTCGCCCGCGCCGACCTGCTGCTGTCGATCGGCGATGCCCCGGCGCAAGCCCGCTTCGCCGCCCGCTGGGGCGCGGCGGTGCAGGTCCCGCATCTGACCGGCGCGCTGGAGCCTTTGCGAACCGGAATGGACTGGCGCGGACAGAAGGTGCTGGCCTTCGCGGGCATCGGACATCCCGAAAAGTTCTTCGCCACGCTGCGCGACCTCGGCGCCGATCCGGTCCGGACCGAGGCGCTGGCCGATCATCAGCCCTTCACGCCGCGCCTCCTCGCCCGGCTGACGGCCGAGGCACAGGCCTCCGGCGCGCAGCTCGTCACCACGGAAAAGGACGCCGCCCGCCTGCCCACCACCTTCCGCCCGCAGGTTCTGACGCTGCCGGTGCGGTTGCGGATCGCGGATCCTGCGGCGCTGGACGCGGCGCTCACCCGGATCGGTCTTTGAACCCATCCCGCAATACCGCGCGCGCCTCCTTCCCTTTCGTGTTTCCATAAATATCCCGGGGGTGAATTTGCGCGCATGCGCAAAGAGGGGGCTGGCCCCCTCCTTCCCCTTCCGTGCGCGCCCACGACGACATCCCCGGAACCAAACCCCCGCACAGCCGGTTGACAGGGGCAAAACGGGGGAACGGCGCCAGATGTTCGACATGATCACGGGACTGATCGCCTCGGCCGGGCTGGCCGGGATCGCGCTGCTGATGTTCGTCGAAAACGTCTTCCCGCCCGTGCCGTCGGAACTCATCATGCCGCTTGCGGGCTACAATGCCGCGATGGGTCGGATGTCCTTCGTCGCCGTCGTTCTGGCCGGATCTGCGGGATCGCTGGCCGGAGCGTGGTTCTGGTACTGGCTCGCCCGCCGCGTGCCCGAGGAAAAGATCCGCCGCTTCATCCGCCGCCACGGCCGATGGGCGGGGATCGACCTCGTCGGGCTGCGGATGGCGCGGCGGTGGTTTCGCCGATACGGCGCCTCGGCGGTGCTGATCGGACGGCTGATCCCCGCGGCGCGCACGCTGATCTCGATCCCCGCGGGGCTGGTGCGCATGCCGCCGCTGAAATTCCTGATCTTCTCCGCGATCGGCACCTTGCTGTGGACGACCTTCCTCACCTCGCTCGGCTATATCCTCGAGGCGCAATATGACCGGATCGCGGCCTGGCTCGACCCGGTATCGACCGGGATCGTGGTGCTGTGCGTGCTGGCCTATGTCTGGCGCGTGGTGACCTACGACCAGCCCGGAGGCAGCCGCGATGCCCCCAACCGCTGACCATTGCGACCTGTCCCGCTGCAAGGTCGCGCTGATCCTCAACCCCAAGGCCGGCAAAAGGGACGCGCGCGGCCGCGTCGACCATATCCGGTCGCGGATCGAGCCTGCGGCGCGGGACTTCGCCGTCTACCAGATGCGCAAGGGCATGGATTTCGCCGAAACCGCCCGCACCGCGATCCGCGAGGGCGCCGACATCGTCGCGGCCTTCGGCGGCGACGGCACGCAATCCGCCGTGGCCGGGGCTTTGGCCGGGACCGGCGTGGCGATGGCGGTGCTGCCCGGCGGAACCTTCAACTATTTCGCGCGCGAGCTTGGCGTCGGCGACAGTCTGGATCAGGCGCTCGACGCGCTGATCGCGGGGCGGGTACGCAGCCGCGATCTGGGCGCGGTGAACGACCGGATCTTTCTCAACAACGCCAGCTTCGGCGTCTACCCCGAGATCCTCGAACGGCGCGAGGGGATCTACCGCCGCTGGGGCCGCAGCCGGATCGCGGCCTACTGGTCGGTGCTGGTGGCGCTGTGGGAGCTGAACGCCCCGCTCCGCCTGTCGCTGACCGTGGAGGGCAGGACGCGCGAGGTCAGCACCCCGCTCGCCTTCGCCGCCCGCAGCGCGTTCCAGCTGGACAGCCTCGGGCTCGAAGGCGCCGAAGCGGTGCGGAACGGCCATTTCGCGCTGTTCCTTGCGCGGCGCAAAAGCCGGCCGGCGCTGATGCTCGCCTCGCTCCGGCTGGCCTTCGGCAAGGTCGCGCGGGGCGAGGATTTCGATCTGGTGATTTCCGACGAAATGCTGATCGAGACGGGCAAGACCCGCAAGCTGATCGCCTTCGACGGCGAAAAGGCGCGGCTCACCGGGCCGTTCCGGCTGCGCATCCTGCCGGGCGCGCTGCGGGTCATCCAGCCGGCGGAGGCGGAATGACCCGGCTCGTCCACCTGACCGACCTGCATTTCGGGCGCGAGCGCGCGGATCTGGTCGCCCCCCTGCATGAAGCCGTCCGCGCCTGCGCCCCGGATCTGGTGATCGTGTCGGGCGATCTGTCGCACCGGGCGCGGCGCACGCAGTTCCGCCGGGCGATGGCCTTCCTGCGCGGGCTGGACCTGCCATTCCTGACGATCCCCGGCAATCACGATGTGCCGCTGTTCAATCTGGTCGCGCGGATGCTGTTTCCGTTCCGGGGCTACTGCCGGGCGGTTCCGGGCAGCATGACGCCGGATGCCGAGGTTGGCCCGCTGCGGATCTTTTCCGCCAATACCGCCGATCCGCACAGCCTGCGGCGCGGCATCCTGCGCGGGCGCGACCTGAAGCGCATCTGCGCGGGCATGCGCCGCACGCCCGGGGATGGGGTCAACATCCTCGTCTGCCACCACCCGCTGCGCGAGCCGCCGGGGTTCGAGCGGGGTGAGACGAAGGGCGCCGCGCAGGCCCTGCCGCAGATGCAGGCGGCGGGGTTGCAGATCGTCCTGTCGGGGCATCTGCACCATTGGGCGATCGGGCTGGGCATCACGCCGGAGACCCCGCAGCCGATCCTGCAGGTGCAGACGGGCACCGCGCTTTGCGGCCGGGTCGGCGAAACCGATCACGGCTTTTCGGTGCTGGATATCCGGCCCGACGATGTCACCGTCACGCCCTGGCTTGCGGACGAGGCTTCATCCTTCCACCCCGCCGCGCCCCACCGCTACCTGCGGCGGGACGGGCTCTGGCACATCGCGGATCAGCGCGTCGGCACCGGCGTTTCGCCGCTGTAGTCGTAGAAGCCCCGCCCGGTCTTGCGGCCAAGCCACCCCGCCTCGACATATTTCGTCAGGAGCGGACAGGGGCGATATTTGGAATCCGCCAGCCCGTCATACAGCACGTTCATGATCGCCAGACAGGTGTCCAGCCCGATGAAATCCGCCAGCTCCAGCGGCCCCATCGGGTGATTCGCCCCAAGCTTCAGCGCCGTGTCGATCGAGGTGACATTCCCCACCCCTTCATACAGCACATAGACCGCCTCGTTGATCATCGGGATCAGCACGCGGTTGACGATGAAGGCCGGGAAATCCTCGGCCGAGGCGGCGGTCTTGCCCAGCTTCTCCACCACGGCCAGCATCGTCTGGTAGGTCGGCTCGTCGGTGGCGATGCCGCGGATCAGCTCGACCAGCTGCATCACCGGCACCGGGTTCATGAAATGCACGCCCATGAACTTTTCCGGCCGGTCCGTGCCCGTCGCCAGCCGGGTGATCGAAATCGACGAGGTGTTCGAGGCAAGGATCGTGTCCGGTTTCAGATGCGGCACCAATGTCTTGAAGATCTGGTGCTTGACCGCTTCCTTTTCCGTCGCCGCCTCGATGATAAGGTCGCAGGGCCCCAGATCGGTCAGCGTCAGGGTCGTGCCGATCCGGCCAAGTGCTGCGTCCTTGTCCGCCTCGGTGATCTTCCCCTTCGAGACCTGCCGGTCAAGGTTCTTGCCCACCGTCTTCAGCGCCTTGTCGATGCTGTCCTGGCTGATGTCGTTCAGCAGGACGTCATAACCCGCAAGCGCGAAGACATGGGCGATGCCATTGCCCATCTGACCCGCGCCGACAATTCCAACCTTTTCGATCGCCATGTTCCGTTCCCCCTCTTTGCCCCCCGACTATGCTGCGGCGCAGAGACTGGCGCAAGGGTGTCGCGGTGTTTGCCGCTGCGTCATGGCCAAACGCAAAAGCCCCGCCAAGGCGGGGCTTTCACGGAAATTACAGCGGCTTCACAGCTTCTGGGTGAGTTCCGGCAGCGTTGTGAACAGATCACCGACGAGGCCGTAGTCGGCGACCTGGAAGATCGGGGCCTCCTCGTCCTTGTTGATCGCCACGATCACCTTCGAATCCTTCATCCCGGCCAGATGCTGGATCGCGCCGGAGATGCCCACCGCCACATAGAGCTCGGGCGCCACCACCTTACCGGTCTGCCCGACCTGACGGTCGTTCGGCGCATAGCCCGAATCCACCGCCGCGCGCGAGGCGCCGACCGCCGCATGCAGCTTGTCCGCCAGCGCCTCGATCAGCGCGAAATTCTCCGCCGAGCCAATGCCGCGGCCGCCCGAAACCACGATCTTCGCCGAGGTCAGCTCGGGCCGGTCGGATTTCACCACCTTGTCCTCGACCCAGGCCGACAGGCCCTTGTCGCCCGCCGCGGCGACGGCCTCGATCGGCG
>NZ_SAUZ01000036.1 GCF_004022215.1 Paenirhodobacter populi | reverse complement strand
TCGCCAGATCGAGCCCGACCGTGATAATCTCCGACATGACCGCCTCCCAAAGTGGATTGTTGCGATCCCACCATGGCACACAGATGCCGTCGGGGGGCGGTTACACCATCAACGCCGCACCAGAGGCCGGACACATGTCAGCACCCGATGACGCGCCAAAAAAAGCTCTGAAGATCCCTCTTGCGCAAGGGGCGGTTACACATGTTGCACAAATCTGGTGCCTTGCGGACTGCCCCTTACTCCGGACAGACTTATCCACGGCTTCCGTGACGGGGATGCCGAGCGCGGTGAAGCCGTTGAGCACTGCGACCCTGACTTGGAACTCGGCGACCTGACGGTCGAATTCGCGCGCGGACAAGCGCTGGCCCAGCAACTTGACGCAGTGCATTTTGGTCTCGGCACGGCTTCGGCGGTGATATCCGCTCCATCGTCGCCATATGGTCCTGCCGACGCGCTTCGATGTCCGCAGGATTTCGTTGCGAGCGACAGCCCCGGCGGTGTCGGGTTTCTAGGGTTTGGCGTTCTTGCGGGGTGGAATGATGGCAGCGGCACCTCGAGCAGCTATGGCGTCATGGCACTTGCGGGTGTCGAAGGCGCCGTCGGCGGTGACGCTGCCGATCTCCTGGTCGGGCGGGATCTGATCGAGTAATTCGGGCAGCATCGGCGCATCACCGATTTCGCTGGTGGTGAACTCGGCGGCCCGAATTTCCAATGTTTTCTCGTCGATCCCGATGTGGATCTTGCGCCATACCCGGTTCAAGCCCGATGGGCGATGGTTCGAGAGAACCTGCGAAGGATATGGATCTGGACCTCCGCATCTTGTCTGTCGAAGTCTCTGGCCATGAGATTAGGTTTCACGATCCGGCGAATGCTCAACCTGTGAAAATCTGAGCACAAAATTGAGCCACAACCTCCACCAGATAAAGGATCAACGGCAGGACAGCGGATACCGGGTTGTCACAAGGCGAACCCCATGTAACGGTCCCGTGATACTGACGGATCTGGCGAGATCAAATCATAACAGGGGGTTGGACGTGACGAGTATCATCGACTTTCTCAATACCATTTTCTGGGGCTATGTGCTGATCTACGGCCTGATCGCGGTCGGCATCTATTTCACCATCCGTCTGCGCTTCCAGCAGGTTCTGCATTTCGGTGAAATGATCCGCTCCATCACCGCGGCCCCGGCAAGTGATCGACAGGGCATCTCTCCCTTTCAGGCATTGTGCACCAGTCTCGCCTCCCGGGTCGGCACGGGCAATATTGCAGGCGTGGCCGTCGCCCTCGTGCTTGGCGGACCAGGCGCGATCTTCTGGATGTGGGTCGTGGCCTTTGTCGGGATGGCGACGGCTTATGCTGAATCAACCCTCGCACAGCTTTACAAGGTCAGGGATGCCGATGACACTCGGGGCGTCTATCGCGGTGGCCCCGCTTTCTACATCGCTAACGGGCTGGGCCTGCCGTGGGTCGGGGCGCTGTTTTCCGTCTGCCTGATCCTGTCTTTCGGGCTGGTATTCAATGCGGTTCAGGCCAATTCCATCGCCGATGCAATGGTGGGCGCCTTCGGCATTCCCAAGATCGTCACCGGCCTTTTCCTCGCCGCGCTGACGGCGGTGGTGATCTTCGGCGGAATCCGCCAGATCGCGGTCGTGGCGGAATATGTCGTTCCCTTCATGGCCGGAATTTATCTGCTCGTCGCAATCATCGTGGTTCTGATGAACCTGTCCGAAGTCCCCGCAATGTTGTGGCATATCCTGTCCAATGCCTTCGGTCTGGCCGAAGCCGCGGGTGGCGTGACCGGCGGCATCGCGGCGGCAATGCTGAACGGCGTCAAGCGCGGCCTCTTTTCGAACGAGGCCGGGATGGGCTCGGCCCCGAACATCGCGGCAGCGGCGACGCCCAACCCGCACCACCCGAGCAGCCAGGGTTTCGTTCAGGCCTTCGGCGTATTCATCGACACGATCCTCATCTGCACCTGCACCGCGCTGATGATCCTGCTTTCCGGGGTTTATGTGCCCGGAGGGGAGCTGACCGGAACACAGCTGACCCAAAGCGCGATGGCCGATCATATCGGCGGAATCGGGCCGTGGTTCGTGGCGGTCGCGATCTTCTTCTTCGCGTTCACCTCGATCATCGGGAACTATGCCTATTCCGAGATGGCGCTGTCCTTCCTTGGCCTCGGCAACAGGACCGGGCAGATGGTGCTGCGCGTGGCTGTTCTGGTCATGGTGGTCTGGGGCGCGCTTCAGGCGGTGGCGACGGTGTTCGACCTTGCCGATGCCTCGATGGGGCTCATGGCGACGATCAACCTGATCGCGATCCTTGCGCTTTCCGGCACGGTCGTCGCCCTGACACGAAACTACTTCGCACAGCGCGACGCCGGAATACAGCCGAAGTTCCACGTCGCCGAACATCCAGAAATAGCCAAAGGTGTTGACCCCGAAATCTGGCGCTGAGGATGGGTCCGTAAAGGCGGCCAGATCGGATAGGGGCTTTCGGGCCGCTATCCGGTCAGCCCTGCCATGCGAAGATGATCTCCGGCCGGGAGGCGTGGCATTTCGATTTCATCTCTGCTCCGAAATTTGCTATCCGCAGCCCCTGAACAGGAGAGCAGCCATTGTATCGGATCTGGAATTTCGTTGCGGAGTATTCGCTCCTGCTCGTGGGGGGCGCGGTTGCCGCGCTGATCTGGGCCAATCTGGCGCCCGACAGCTATCACCATCTGGTTCACCTGCCGCTCTGGACCGATGCGCCGATCGGCATGGTCGAGACCCATGATGGTGTGACATCCCGCGTCCTGACCTTGCACTTTCTGATCAACGACGTGCTGATGGCGCTGTTCTTCGCCATGGCGGCCAAGGAGGTGTGGGAGGCGGTCATCCTGTCAGGCGGCTCGCTGCGCGGGAAAAAGGCGCTGACGCCGCTGATCGCCACTCTGGGCGGCATGGCGGGGCCGGTGGCCGTCTATCTGGCGCTGGCCGGGGCGCTTGGCATCATGGCGGATGTCGGCCGGGGATGGGCGATCCCCACCGCGACCGATATCGCCTTCTCCTATCTGGTCGGACGCATCGTCTTTGGCCCGCGGCACCCCGCGATCGGCTTTCTGCTTCTGCTGGCCATCGCAGACGATGCGGGCGGGCTTGCGATCCTGGCGATCTTCTATCCCACGGGCGAGGTCTTGCCGGTCTGGCTGCTGCTGTCGGTCGCGGCGGCGATCGCCGTCTGGCTGCTGGCAAGCTGGCTGCCCCGGCGCATGGACCGCGGCAAGCAGGACCGCCCCAGCTCCACCTGGACCCGCCGGGTCCTGGGCCCCTGGCCCTATGTGATCGCGGGCTGCATCAGCTGGTATGCCTTCTATCGCGCAGGTCTGCATCCCGCGCTTGGCCTTTTGCCGGTCATCCCGGCCATCCCCCATGCCGAACGGGACTTCGGTATTTTCGCGGAAAGCGAGCGTTATGCGACCGATCTGCTGAACGGTATCGAACATGCGCTGAAACTGCCGGTGCAGGTGGTGCTATGTGCCTTCGGTCTGGTCAATGCCGGGGTGGAGTTCGGGGCGATCTCGGCCCCGACCTGGCTGGTGCTGGCTGGTCTGATCATCGGCAAGCCATTGGGGATCACGCTGTTCGGATGGTTCGCGGCCAATGTGCTGCGTCTTGGCCTGCCGGAGGGGATGAGCCTGCGCGACCTGCCGGTGATCGGCTGCGTGGCGGCGATCGGCTTCACCGTCGCGCTCTTCGTGGCCTCGGTGGCTTTCCCCGCAGGGCCAGTGCAGGATGCCGCCAAGATGGGCGCATTGTTCAGCCTGGGCAGTGCCGTATTGGCCATCCTCGCAGGGCGCATTGCGCGAGTCCGAAAAGTCGGGTGACATCGAGCCTCGGCGCCGGAGGCAGCCACAATATCGTGGCGTGATGGCGGGATGTTGTGGCCAGGAGCGGAATCCTTGCCATTGCAACCCCATCGCCATTTCACCGTGTCCTGTCTGAGCGGCAGCTTTGGCGATCGCCACCATGCAGCACGGTTCGACAATGAAAGAACCGTAAGGGCTCTTCATGTTAGTCCCGCCGACCTGACCACACCCTCCCGCTGGAGAGGGCCAGCGGCGATCACTCTGCGGACAAAGCGACCAGAAGAGTGATATTCCGGTAGTAGTGTGAGGGCGGGGATGATATGCAGGCAGTTCTGAACGAATCTGAGCAAGTGTCTGAGACTTTAGCGGCATTGCGCGACATCCTCGGGGGCGGACTGCAAGCGGTCTACCTGCATGGTTCGGCAGCTTCGGGAAGGCTCCGGCCGCAAAGCGACATCGACTTGCTTGCTGTCGTGAGGTGCGGTTTGACCGAGAGTGAACGGGCCTCGCTTCTGTCATCGTTGCTCAGGCTTTCCGGTCGCTATCCGTCTGCGCCGAGCGGGCCGCGTTGCCTGGAGGTCATGGTGTTTTCACACCCCGATCTGACCGCGGGTTTGTTTCCGGCACGCGCCGATTTCGTATTTGGCGAATGGCTTCGCGATGGTTTTGCGGCGGGCGAGGCCGCAATGCCCACACAAAATCCCGAATTGACGCTGGTTCTCGCCCAGGCTCGGCAGGAAGCGATTGCGCTGCTTGGACCGGATCGGGATGAACTTCTGCCCGAGGTTCCAATGACCGAAATCCGGGATGCAATGCGGGAGCTTCTCCCTGCATTGCTGAAAGGCCTGCAGGATGACACCCGTAACGCGCTGCTGACGTTGGCCCGGATGTGGCACACCGCCGACGAAGGAACGTTCGTCAGCAAAGATGAAGCTGCCGCTTGGGCAATCCCGCAGCTAAGCGACCAAAGCGCCTCAATACTGGACCATGCGAGGCGCGCATATCTCGGCGAAATCTCCGAGAGCTGGAGCAGTCGACAGAAGCAGGTGCAAAGCCTGGCCGAAGAATTGGTCCTGCATGTTACCGAGGCACTGTCCGCTTAGGGCTCCGGGTATCGATCCGCCAGACCGGTCGCGATCGGGATCGACGTGCTGCCAATGTGATGCAGGTCCGGAAGGAGCGCGCCGCACACCGCGCGCAGCCGGGTTCGCTCCTCCTCGAAAAGAGCAGGCCAGCGGTTGTCGTAGGGGTGGAGCACGATGGGATTGTCCATGGCGATATCCTTATCGCCCGATGCCCGGGTGCGGCAATGACGGGCCGCCCGCTCGGCACGGGGCGGCTTGTCGCCGGCGCGGTTCACATGCGCCCTTAGCGGCCGGCCGAGTGTCGACAGGTGACCGTTACCCCCGCGCTGGTCTTCGATTGCTTCGGCACGCTCCTGCACATCCGCGCCCCCCGAAATCCCTGGAAAGCGGTGCTGGCCGATGCGCGCCGGAATTCCGGCAGTCCCAAGCTCGACCCGCGCCGCGAACCCATCCCCACGATCGAGGCGTTCGCTGCGGCCTGCGGGGTCGAATTCCGCCCGGAATGGGGTCGCGATCTGGACACCGAAATCGCGTCGATCGAACTGGCTCCCGGGCTCGATGAGGTTCTCCATGTCCTGCGACGCATCGGGTTCCGGCTGGCGCTGGCCGGCAATCTGGCGCCGCCCTATGTCCCGGTCGTGGAACGGCTACTGGGCGATCTGGTCGACGTCACCTGTTTTTCCTGCGATCCGGACATCCGGGCGCTGAAGCGGGAGCCCGAATTTTTCGAGGTGCTGCGAACCAGGCTGGGACCGTCCACCTCGCATATCCTCATGGTTGGCGACATGATGGCCACCTATGAAGAGGTGGTTCGGCTTATCTGAACAGGTCCTGGGCGTTTTCTAAGTGGTTTTCCGCCTCAGTTATGCCGCCGCCGCTTTAGGCACCGGCTGGTTGAAGTAGGCCTGATCGGGGGTTTTCCCGTCAAGCGATGAATGCGGGCGGCGGCCGTTGTAGAAGGTGAGATACCGGCTGATCCCGGCCCGGGCCTCGGACACGCTGGCGTAGGCGCGCAGGTAGACCTCTTCGTATTTGATGGTTCGCCACAAGCGCTCGACGAAGACGTTGTCCCGCCATGCGCCCTTGCCATCCATGCTGATCTTGATCTCGCGGGCGGCCAGCACCTTGATGAACTCGGTCGAGGTGAACTGGCTGCCCTGGTCGGTGTTGAAGATTTCGGGTGCGCCGTGGCGCACGAGCGCCTCCTCCACCGCTTCTATGCAAAAATCGGCCTCAAGCGTGATCGATACCCGCCATGCCAGGACGCGGCGGGTGAACCAGTCCAGCACGGCGGTGAGGTAGATGAAGCCCCGGGTCATGGGGATGTAGGTGATGTCCATCGCCCAGACCTGGTTGGGCCGCGTGATCGGCACCTTTCTCAGCAGATACGGGTAGATCTTGTGCCCGGGTGCAGGTCTCGAGGTGTTTGGTCGGCGATACAGAGCCTCGATGCCCATGCGCTTCATCAGGGTAGCAACGTGCAACCGCCCGACCTTGAACCCTTCCTGAACCAACAGCCCCTGCAGCATCCGGCTGCCCGCGAACGGGAATTCCATGTGCAGCTTGTCGATCCGATGCATCAGCTTCAGGTCGGCCTCCGACACCGTGCGGGGCTGATAATAAACGCTGCTCCGGCTGATCCCCAGCACGATGGCCTGGCGGCTGATGCTGATCTGCGCAGTGGGATCGATCATCTTTTTGCGCTCGGCAACAGACCCGCCTTGCCGAGCGCGCCGGACAAAAAATCATTCTCCAGCGTCAGCTCTCCGATCTTCGCATGCAGGGTCTTCACATCGATGGTCGGCTCCGGCTCTGCCTTCGGGGCTTCCCCGAATACCCCGGTCGCGCCCTCGAGCAGCAGGTCACGCCACTGCTTGATCTGGTTCGGATGCACGTCGAACTCTTGCGCCAGCTCGATCATGGTCTTCTCGCCCTTGATCGCTGCTACCGCCACTTTCGCCTTGAAGGCCGG
Organism: Paenirhodobacter populi; assembly: GCF_004022215.1. Classification (GTDB taxonomy): domain Bacteria; phylum Pseudomonadota; class Alphaproteobacteria; order Rhodobacterales; family Rhodobacteraceae; genus Rhodobacter; species Rhodobacter populi. The sequence continues at coordinate 24,307 of NZ_SAUZ01000036.1, read as the reverse complement.
GCTGTGGTTCCGGCGCGGTCGTCTTCCCATGGTCTTCTCCTCGCTCGCAGCATCATGCTGCCGTTGCGCGGAAAATCCACTTATCCCGGCTGTTCAGATTTCCGCAGCCACCTCTATCTGTAGTCTTTCGATAAGAGCTTGACTTAACTAGAAATCACCTATGTGATCAGAGAAATATTTATATGGAAGAGATGAAGCGCGATGCGAACGTTTACTGGTGAAGAGTTTGAAGATGAAGTGAGGAGGATTTGCAGAAGTTTATTTTCGAATTCACTCGGTCAAGGAGCGGAGAAGGTGGATGGTCGAGAGCGAGACGGTGTATTTTGGAGCGGATCTTTTTTCACGATTGTTGAGGCAACGACTGAGAAAAAAAAGGAGAAAGCTATTACCGACGGGAAGAAGACACATGATTTGGTCAGTAAAATTCGTTCTGAAGGAAATATGGCTCAAGGTTATCTTGTTACGCTCCATGAGCCGACAGCAGATCAACGTTTAGCTGTGAAGAGGTGGGATAAAACCACAAAAATTATCTCGTTTGATGAACTTAGATCTCTACTTTTCGATGCATCGGCATATCTTCGAACGAGAGCAGGTAAGCCTTTCGGTTCAATTTATGACCATGTTCAGCAAACATTTGAAGTGGCAAGGTCTGAATTTGTTTCTCCGACTGTGATAAATTCCGAAAGTCAAATAGGAGGCGCTATTTCTATTTCTGAACTCGTTCAGGCCACAATGTCATCCCGTAGATTTGTTATTACGGCGGAATACGGGGTTGGAAAGAGTATGCTTCTGCGAGAGGTATTCTTTGCGCTGGCAACACAATTTTCTCTCGGAAATTGCTTTCGCTTTCCTCTGTTTATTAATTTGCGAGAGCATCTGGGGCAATCCGATCCAGTTGAACTGCTAGAGCGGCATGCTCGCAGCAACGCGGCGGATCCACGTAAATTAGTCGCCGCATGGAGTGCGGGTTATGTTGACCTTATAATAGATGGTTTTGATGAACTTTCCACGCGTGGATGGACTGGTGATCACAGGAAACTAAGAGAGTTCAGGCGTAGCACCCACTCTGTTGTGAAGAACCTAATAAGACAAACTCCGCGAAAGTCATCGGTTGTAATATCTGGCCGAGCAGCGTATTTCGACTCGGATAGTGAAATGCGCGAAGCGCTTGGGACGCCAGTTGAGACTTTCGAACACTATTCGATACAGCCATTTGATGCCGATCAGGCGGCCGAATTTTTGCATAGAAAGGGACATGAAGGTGATCTTCCTCAATGGTTGCCTACTCGCCCTCTCTTTCTTAATTATCTAATCAATAAAGGATTGATCGCAGAAGCCGTGAATGTATCTGCACAAGGAGCGTTTCCAGAAGGAGCTGCATGGCTAGCTCTCCTGCGGATGATTGCGGAACGCGAAAGCGAGCAATCTGAGGGTGTCGATAAAGATTCAATCTTGAAATTCTGGGGGCTATTGGCTACTAAGGCGCGCCAAGGTAATGCTATTCAGAAAAGTTTCTCGCCCACGGAGATGGATGAGGTCTTCTATATAGCAACGGGAAACTCCGTCAGCGAGGATGAGCGGCGTCTCCTTCTGCGACTACCCGGCTTGGGAATATCACCAGAAAGTGCAACCAATCGCACTTTTATTGATGTGGATTTTCTCAACGCCGCTAGCGCAGAAATGATAGCTGCGCATGTGAGGCATCCTTATGGTGACGAAATATATCGCCAAGATCTTCGAAATATCACGCAACAGCTAAATCAAGTTGGAACGCATGTCCTTTGCTCGGAAATTGAGCAAAGTGGAATATCTACCGGCCTATTAGAGGCGTGCTTGTCAAAGGAGATGGAGGAGGGGAATCACAAACTGGCATATGATTTATTTTTCCCATTGGCATATTTAGGGGGGTCGAAGAATTATTTGACATTCGAGGGAATAGATATTGATGAGTTGGATATTTGCCAGGATATATGGGGGAATACTAATGTTGACTTTTCTGATTGTTTGATATCACGTTTAATTATCCCGCCTGAGGGAGATTTGCCCGCAGGGTTGCACTTTACTGAATGCCTTATTGGTCAGGTTGAAGGAAGGTCCTCTGAGAACGATCTGCCGGAAGATAATTTTATTTCGTGTGATGTTGATAAATTTTCGGCTTCTTACACCGTTAATAATGATATTCTGGGATCGGAATTAGCACTGGGCGTTAAGGTATTGGTAATTACGCTTCGCAAGGTTTACGCGCAATCTGGTGTTTCTAGGCTAGAGAGTGCTCTGCTTCGTGGATTAGATCATAGGGCGCGACTCCTGGCTCCCGAAGTTATTCGAATTATGGTGAAACATGGGTTTCTTCTTGAAAGTGGGAGGCAGGGGCGAACGATATATGTTGGAACGCGCTCTATGAGAAAAGAGGCGCTTGCAATAATTCAGTCACCCGGAAGTTACAAAACTGCGCTGCTGGAGGAGTGTAGGAATTTATCTTAGTATTGCAGTTGCGTTTTATCCGACCTCTGAAACATCGGGTTACCATGATGGTGATGAGATCATGGATATCGGGATTGCCTGTCGAGGAAACGCTGGAGCTCTGGGATTTGTCGCTTCGGGAGGTGAAAGCACGGATGCGGGTGCTGTTCACGCAGGAGCGGCGCGTAACCTCGGCTGGTCATTTTCTCGATGGCCTGCTGGGCGACGAACAGCGCAAGACCGGATGGATGCGGGCAGAGGCTATCTGGCGATAGTGGGTCTTGATGGCAGCAGTCAATCCTTGGATGTGTTCCATGGGATGCCGATGCCTTGCGCGACAGTGTGCAACTATGCGCTGGAGACTCTGGCCGATCCGGATGCGGTGCTGCTGAGGCGGAAGTGTATCGACCCAGCGGAATCTGCTCAGTTTAAGCCGCTAATCTGAATGCCTCTGCGGGCGTGCGCATGGCAATGGCCTGATGAGGGCGGCGGTTGTTGTAGAAGCTGATCCAGTCGCCGATGGCGCGTGTTGCGTGCTGGATGCTGTCGAAGCGTTGGCGATGGACGCATTCGGTCTTAGGTAGCAAGCGCACCACATTGCCTACTGGATCAGGGGCACGACGTTTGTTCCAATGTCGGCATGTCCGAACCCTTGGTGATCCAGACGCTGACGCAGAAGCGTGCCGAGATACTTGGCCGGATCAAGGCCTATGAGGCGCAGATCGCCCAAGCCAGACACGACCTGGCGCATGTGAACGCGACGATCGAGTTGTTCGCCGCGCAAGAGCGGCAGCGGGCGCGTTACATGGTCAGCCATGGCTTCTTCAAAAGTAACCGCCCGAGCTCATCGTCTTTGAAGTGACAGGTGCATATCATCGGTCGCTCGAGGCGTTCCTGCACCTGAACGGGCTGCGTTGCGTGAAGGTGAACCCCAAGCAAGCCCGCCGTTACTGTCAGGCCGTTGGGCAGCTCGCCAAGACCGACCGTGTCGACGCGGAGCTGTTGGCGCGCATGGGGCGGCAGCTTGACCTGCAAGCGCAAGCCGCACCGCCCGCCAACCAAACGATCCTTCAGGATCTTCTGGTCTGCCGCCGAGGCCTAACCAAGGATCGGATTGCCGCAAAGACACGCCTCGCGGTGGCGACCCTTCCCATTTTGGCGAGGATGCTGCGGCGGCGAATCCGGCAGATCGGCGAGGATATCGCCGCAATCGATGCCGAACTCCAGCGGCTCACAAATCAGGATCCCGGGCAAAAGCGGCGGGTGGAGATTCTGGCTAGCATCCCTGGCCTTGGACAGCTTACCGCGGTGACAATGGCTGCCGAACTTCCCGAGCTCGGCAGCGCAACAGCCAAGCAGATCGCCGCATTGGTCGGGCTTGCTCCGATCGCACAGCAATCAGGCCGCCAGGAGAAGCCCCGCCGTATCCAAGGTGGCAGGCCTTGGGTGCGACGCAGTCTCTATATGCCCGCTCTCGTTGCCAGCCGCTTCAACCCCGATCTAAAGCGCGTCTATCAAAGATTGCTCGCTGCCGGGAAACGCCAGAAGGTCGCTCTCACGGCAGTCATGCGTAAGCTGGTCATACTCGCAAACACCCTGATCGCTGATGCTCGAAAATGGTCTCCAGCAGCCCCTTGACCAAAACGGATACTACGTTCCCCCTTGTAGCATGAGCAGGTTTTCAGTGGGTCGATACACGCCAGCATTGACAAATGCCTCCATACCGTGGCCCGCGTTGATACAAGACGAACATTCATTGAATTTTCTCAATTTTAGATGTATACTATGCGGGATTTAATTGACCTCCTGCGGGGTTGTATAGCACATCAGTTCTTGACAAATCCTTGGATTTGCGGTATTTTAAACCCAAAATATTAGGAGGCTATGATGACAGTTAAAGTGTACCGGACAGCTATCGATATCGGAATTAGCGCCACAGTAATTTGCGCGCTGGTAGCCCTCATTGCGATGATTGCTCGGGCATGATAACGCCGCGGGAAATAATAGCCAATAAAAAAGAGAGCTTCAGCTCTCTTTTTTATTGGCTATGGCGGCGAAGGCTGCACTCACAATGAATGCCAAGTGAATATTACCAAGAATAGCCTCGAGGGCAGATAAGATCTTAGAAATTCCCATTGGCTTTATATCTCCATATCCTAACGTTGAGAATGTCACTGCGGAAAAATATATGGAATTAAGTATTGCGACTCCCGCAGTTTCGTTGACTTCTCCTGTATGCAGATATTCGCCTGTTCTGTAAAATAACGCAAAAGATAGTATCAGAAATACTGATGAGGCCGTAGTGTCTCTCATCAGCCTTATAGGGTTCGGGGTGAATTCAACCTGCTTTATTGTCAGCACAGTGAAAGTGACATTGAAAAAATATGCTATCGATGCAATAACTATAAAGTATGCAACAGGAAAATCTCGAAGATCGGCCTGCAGGCAGACGGCTTCAAAAATCAACACTCCAGAGAATCCGATAGCCACGTATGTGTAGAGGTTTCTCCTTCGACTATCAGCGGTGCTGCCAGGAATACGAAGGCGCCTTATGATGCCATCCAAAAATGATTTAGAATTTTGGTCGGTGGCGGACATGGGCTTTTTTTCGATCATCAAAAGGGTGAGAATGCACAACATCAAAAATATTACGAGTAGTAGGGCCAAGATTAATATTTGAATTTGATCGGGACTTAGCATTTCTTCCATCTTTAGATGCAGTTAGTTTATCATATTTAATTGGCATAAGCTGAACAACTTCCGTCCCAACGGGCTGTCCGATGGACTCTAAACAAACATCACAGCTCAATCCAGCTCAGCTTGGCACAAATGGACGGATATTCCAAGCGGAACGAAAATGCCAGAGGACTTGCACAGCCAGCGCCGCCGAAACCGGTGCCGGGAGTTCACTTGCGGGGTGCCCAATTCTACCGCCGGAGGCCACGCTCCAACCGGCAGCATAGAAACGCGCGATCAGATGTCAATCGGCCCTTTAATTGCGTGATTTGGTCAAGCCTGTTTTGAGGCCGCGCCGGGGTCATGGTCCTTTTTCGAGGTCATGGCCTCATGAGACAGCTCTGGTAATCCTCCCCGTTTTAACGGGACGCAGAAGTAGAATTTACGTGGCCAACTGGCGCGACACAGGTTTAGAACAATCAGTGCCGCACCGCCGGTCGGACCATTTCATCGGTCTCGAGCTTCAGCGCCGACCGCCACAGCGGGGCCTTGAAGATCATGTGCGCCGTCCGCCCGTCCGGCTCGCGCGTTTCCTGCAAGGTGATGAGCCCCGCCCACTCCAACGGCTTCAGGACACAACTGCTGAACGTGCCGATCTGACGCCAGCCATCGTTGTCCCAGTCGGGCCCCTCTCCGTAGAATACCCCGAAGAGCTTCCGCTCACTCACCCCATCCTCGATCTCGACGTTCATGACGTTCAGCCAGGTGTCCCAGTTGCCAGGTGGCGCCTCCCCGATCCGGGAATAGGCCGCATGATCCATGGCCAGCAGAAAAAATGGCACCAGCTTGTCGAACAGCGCCCCAGGCTGTCGCGCATACATACGACCATCGTTGGTCGCCAGAAATCGGCCCTTGTAGTGGCGGCCGAGCCGCAGCCGGATCAGCAGGAAATGCAGCAGTTCAAGCGGCTGGAAGTCCGCCTCATTCACGACCCGATGGTAACGGAACATCTCCTCAGGCGATTTCCCGGGCCATTCGAAGTTCTCGACCGCCCAATGAACGAAGTCGCGCTTGAACGCCTTGGTCGCGGTGAGCCCGATGCCCTCACGCTCCAGCGCGTAGCGGAGGATGTGCCGCGCCCCGCGCTGCATAGGAGAAGCAGCAAGATACGGGTGGTCGTCGGGCAGAGGAAGGAATTCGATCATGGGCGAACGCTACGGGACTGCTTCATGCCACCACGCTACTGTTCCCGATGGGCTGCGCAACAGAGAACAACAGCACTGACGAACGAAGCCGCACATCCGATGCCTCGAACCCTGCCCCGGAAACCGGGGCTCCACGATGAAAGTGGCGAATCAACAGGATCGTCCGGGGAAGAGATTCGCGCTTCATGCGAACGAATCTCCGGACCAAACGGCACCACATCTGACGAAAATCGAGGGATTTTGCCTATTTTCTCGGCTCGAGCAGAGCAGGACAAATGCACACGATAAAAATATGCGCAGCCGTTTCCATCGGCGGCCCTTCTATAAATATGACCATAGGGAGTATAGAAGGGCCCCTGTCAAGAGGGGGCCCAGAGGCCGAAATCCGATTAAATTTGGATGTTGCATTCCGGTAGCGCCGCGGCCAGAGAATTGCCCATCGCCGCTTACCGGCGACCGACCTTCACGTGTTCGCCCCGAAAGAACAGCCATGACGCCGAACCTGCACATCATATCCGCCCGGAGGCGAATAGGCTGATCCAACCGGATCAGTCGCAGGTTTCAGATACGCCCTCCCCTTTCAGCCCGGGTCGCCCCGACCTGGCCGGACATGGGAAGGACGAACGTCATGGGAGATCAGGTCATGCAGCCCTTTGAAATGAACAGCGCCGACACGATCGCTGCTCTTTCTGCTGCGAACGGCGGCAATAAAGGGACTCGCCACATCTGCATTCCCGAGCCCGTGAATCCGAATTCGCATCTGAAATTTTCGACCTATGCGATGCGTTGATTCGCATCTGAATCAAATTCTCAGAGTTGAGATAGGGCCAATTTCAGTGCTGCTGGGCAATCGATCCGAACCGTGCGGAGAATAATCTTCTGAATTTCGCCCACACAGGACACCACGACTCACAAGCGACACAAGACAACATGACGGACGGGCAATGCATTCCGACGAAAATACCAGAAATTCGTGATGCGAAAATATCAAATGGACAATTCGAATATCATCATAGTTCCCGACATATAGACGGAGAATGAAAGGCAGAAACAGAATGAATGTCCATTCGAAAGAAATTCAGGCTCCCACCCTTCTTTTGAAGGGAAACGCGGCTCTCTTTTTTCGCAAACCGTCACCTCACAACCAAGAACAATCTCATATTTCCACAATGTTTTCAAGTCACTACCAAGGGATCAAGTGCAGCCGTAAACCATACCCAGTGAACGGACAGACCCGAAACCGAGCGCAGGACCAGAAAAGGAGAAGCACATGACGTAGCCCGAAACGAAAACGGCCCCGGAAGAATGTTCCACCATCCGTCCAGAGCCGCATCAGGGGTGACCGAAGCCAACCATCGCAAGTGTTCCGTAGCAGATCCGATCCCGATCTGCAATGGCTTTGGCTCTCCCCGGAAATACACAACGCCCGCCCGAGAAAGCCGGTTCATGGATTTGCATTTTCGCAATCCGGACGGATCTCTTTTGCCTGTTGGCGCTCGAAAATATCGATGACCTTTCTGGATAGTGCGCGGTATCCCCTCCGGAAATCTCCATCGCGATCTTCTTTTTTCCCATCCGGATACCGGCCGGGAGCAATTCAAAGACCAGGGAAACACGCCATGACCTTCAATACCATTCTCCAAGACCTCACCGGAGATATTACCGTCCGCGGCCAGAAGCGGATCCATTACCAGCACATCGACAGCTGGAACCCGCTCGGCCTGCCCGACGAAATCATCCTGCACGAATCCGGAATCCGTTTGCGGATCCGCGACGCAAGGCCGGTCCATCGCCGTTTCGGCTGATCGACAGATCCAGTTTTCACAAATCGCCGGAGACACGTCATGAACCGCAGCAACGCGGGCGGCATCGTGCTGCCCGAACCCTCGCGGACCGAAAGGTCCATTGCGAACGCCGCCACCGGCCATTGCACCGCCTTCGCCGTGCTTGGGGACGGGAATGGCATTCGCGTCCAGGCCGAATCCCATACCGAACTTCTGAACCTGCTGATCCTCAATGCCTCCCCCGAGGTTGCAGACCTGCGCGAACAGGTTCTGTTCAGCTACGGCCCCAAGCTTGAAGATCACCACTACTTCGACGCTCTCGCCGTTCATCACAACGGCCGGCGTATCGCCTATACCGTCAAGCCGGAAGCGCACCTGCATCGCCGCCGCAAGGACGACCCGAAGGGCCTGCCCTTCCTCGAACGCATGCAGATCATCACCTGGTGGGTCCGCAAGCAGCGCTTCGCCGATGATGTCCGGCTGATCACCGAGGCGGATCTCGACCCCGTCCTCGTGCATAACGCCAAGATCATCGCAGCGGTCCGGGAGCCGGATCCCGAGGCCGATGGCGCGGCCTGGCTGCAGGTTCGCCACGTTATCGGGGCCCGCACCCTTCGCGATCTCACCCAATCGATCAGCATGGACGCGCGCGGTTATCGCGCCCTCCTCCGACTGATCCGCAACGGCCGCCTGCGTGTCCAGGCCGGTCAGCGCATCTCCCCTTCCATCCTCGTCACCCGCAAGGAATTCCTGCAATGAGCTACGATTTTGACCGCCGTTTCCCGCCTTTCATGATCGGATATGACGATCGCCTGACCATCGGCGGCAAGGCATTCTGCCTCGCCTACATGTCGGGCGAGAGCGCGGTCCTGAAGCCTGCCGAAGGCGACGGCGTCGCCGAGACCTTCGAGTTCTCCCATCTCCGCCGCCTCAATGCGGCCGGGAAAATTACCCATGAGGTCGAGTATTTCCTCCCCGAAGAGCGTCGCACCGCCAGGGGACGCGTTCCCGAAATGGGCGCGATGGCCCCTCTCAGCCAGGCGGCCCGCGACCGGATGGACATCGCCTATGCGATGGCCCAGGTGGGCATCCACCTGCAGGATCATGACGATCCTACGGTCAGGATCGGCAAGACCGACCATGCGCTCGCCGCAAACATGGACCTCATCCGTGAGCTGGCGGCAGACTATCTTGTCGAAAGCCTGCCGGATCCGGAACAGATCGAGAAGCTTCGCCTCTATCGGGCCGGCGGGGGCCGCAAGCCCAAGGGGGGCAAAGCCGTAGCGGTGCCGGACGCGGTTCACCCGGTCACGCTGCGCAGGTGGATCACCGATGTCCGCCGCTATGGCAAACACGGCGTCGTGCCAGCCTATTCCCGGCGCGGTTTCCGGGCGAGCTACTTCTCGCCCGAAGAAAAGGCCTTGATGGCAAAGGTCATCAGGAAACAGTATCTGACCCCGCAACGGCTCTCGATTGCGGCAACGGCGCGCGACGTGGCGGCGGCTTTTACCGAAGAGAACCGCCAGCGCAAGGAACAGGGCCTTTCGCAATTCCGCACGCCCAGCCGCGAGGCGGTGCGCCTTTATATCCGGAAACTCGACAAATTCATGGTCACCGTCGCCCGTTACGGGCGGAACGAGGCGATGAAGCGGATGAAGCCTGTCGGCCAGGGACTGGAGGTATCCCGTCCCCTCGAACGTGTTGAGATGGACGAATGGCAGATCGACCTCATCACCCTGATGGCGGAAAGCGGCCTGATGGGCTTCTTCACACCCGAGGAGATTGAAGCGCTCGGGCTCAAGGATGGCAAAGGGCGCTGGTGGCTGGTGGTTGCCATCGACTGCCGGACCCGTGTCATTCTCGGCATGCAGCTTGTGAACAATCCCCGCACCAGCGCGGCAATGGAATGCCTGCGCATGGTGATGGAGGACAAGGGCGCATTCGCCGATGCGGTCGGGGCTGTGACGCCCTGGGATATGCTTGGCAAGCCGGAATCCCTCGTCACCGACAACGGTTGCTTCAAGTCGAAGGTCTTCACCGATTGCTGCGCTGAGCTGGGCATCATCCTGGAACGCACCATGGCCGGACATCCCGCCTTGCGCGCCAGGGTCGAACGTTTCTTCGGGACCGCGATCGAGGGGGTCTGCAGCCGGCTGTCCGGACGCACCTTCGCCAATGTTCTGGAGCGCGGCGACCATGATGCGGAAGAACGGGCCTGTCTCGACACCAACGACCTGTGCTTCGCTCTGGTTCGCTGGATCGTCGATGTCTATCACAACACCCCGCATGAAGGTCTCGGGGGCCTCACGCCCCTCGAGCAATGGCGGCACGATCATGCACAGGGCAACTTCCCGCTTCATGCCGCCCCCAACCAGCGCCGCAAGCGTCTGGCCCTGGGCGTCGCCCTGAAGCGCAAGCTGCACAAGGATGGGCTGACCATCCTCGGCATCCGCTACCACTCGGAGGAACTGGCTGCTTCGTTCGCACACAACGGCGGCCAGGTGTTGGACCTGCGCTGGAGCCATACCGATCTCGGCGCGATCGAGGTGTTCTTCGATGACCGCTGGAACGAGGTCCTTTCTGTTCACGAAACCGCCGATGGCGAGCGTCCGTTCGACGGCCTCACCGCACAGGAATGGATCGTGACGCGGCGTGCGCTGGCCGCTCGCGACGAAAAACAGAAGATCTGGGACGAAGCTGCGGTTGCCGAGGCGATGAAGGAAATCCGCGCGATGAATGCGGCCCGCCAACTCGCCGTTCAAATCATGGACAAAAACTGGAACCAGGAAGACCTCGACAAGAAGGATGCCTCGCTTTTCGCCGGGTTCCGCATCCGCTCCTCGCGTCCGCAAACCCGCCATTCCGATGACGGCTATGGCCGGTCGATCGAACCGATCGCACCCGAAGGGACCGATCCGACCCCGCCCTCCGCCCCGCGCAAGCGCAACAATTGGACGAAGAAGAAAGGCTGATCTGATGACCCATGAAATCTCCCCGGAGGCGGCCCCGCAAGGGGCCGCAATCATCATGTCCAGGCTTCGCCGCATCCATATCGAAAATGAACGCGGACGCGACTTCGAGGAGCAGCTCCTTATGCTCCTCGATAAAGCGCCCAACGGAACGCCCTTGCCGATCCCCGTCCGCTTCGCAGCGGACCTCGAAACTAGGGGAATCGCGGTGATCGAGGCGGCCGGCGGCGGCAAGACCACCGCGATCCGCACTGTGCTGACCGGCTCCGACATTCTGGCCCACAATCCGCTGACCGGCGCACCCCGCTTCGTCCATGTCAGTGTCGAGAGCCCCGCCACACAAAAGAGCCTTGGCATCGCCATTCTGCGCGAGACGGGCATCGACCATGTGGCACCCCGTGCGACGGTCTGGGAAATCTGGCGCCTTGTGCGGCATCGCCTCGCGGACATGGGCATCGTCGTGCTCTGGATCGACGAGGCGCATGATCTGTTCGACCAGCGCTCGCCCCGCGAACTCGATGACATGCTGAAGATGCTCAAGAGCCTGATGCAGGGCGAGGCCGCGGTCATCGTGGTGCTGAGCGGCACCGACCTGCTCTCCGGCATCGTGCGCTCCGACCCGCAGGTCGATCGCCGGTTCCGCAAGATCCACCCGCGCGCTCTGGCGATCGGCGCCGATAGCGCAGATGTCGCAGATCTCGTTCAGCTTTATTGCGACGAGGCCGGACTGCGCTGCGCCTTCAGGAACAATCTGGCCAGCCGCCTGATCCATGCCAGCCGTGGCCGGTTCGGGCGCGTCATCGAAACCACCATCGACGCCATCGGACGGGCCCTGCAGGAAGGGGCAGACACGCTGACCGCAGAGCATTTCGCCGAAGCCTGGGGCGCCAATGAAGGCTGTTCCTGGTCGCAAAACGTCTTCGTCGCCGAGAACTGGGCCGAAATCGATCTGGATCCCGAACCGCTGGATCTCGCCGTTCTGCGCGGACACCGTGGGCAGCGGCAAAGGGAGCGCTGACCGATGGCACTGCTTCCGCTCGTTCTCATCATCTCCGGTGAAACCCTGATCTCTTACATGACCCGCCTGGCCCGGTGCCGGGCGGGCATGTCGCTGCGCGCCTTCCTGACGTTCATCGGTCTGCGCCAGACCGATCTCATCGCGCCCGATCCACCGACCCTTGATCGCATCGCGGCGTTGTCCGGCGTCGATCGGGATATGCTCACCGATACCGCCATCCTTCCTGACAGTGCTGAACTGCGCCGCTATCGCGGCAAGCCTTTCGCCTCCGCATTCCAGCTCGATCGCATGGTTTCGTTCTGTCCCTGCTGCCTGATCGAGGATCGTGCATCCCATGATGCCGACGGCCATCGCATCGGACGACAGATCTGGGAGTTCGCCCCCATCCGCACCTGCCCGAGGCACAATATCCCCCTGATCCGCCGTCTGGCAGAGCATGACTTCGAACTGATCGACCTGCTCGACGATGGCGTTTACACCGACACGGAACTGGGAACGCTGGCGGACAAAGCCATCGCGCGCATCCCCTCCCCGTTGCAGATTCACATCCAGAACCGCTTCGAAGGTCTCGATGGGGAAGAACGGCATGGCGTGCATCGCGTCGATCAGGTCGTGGCCTGTGCCACGCTGCTGGGGGCCTGCATGCAACACGGCGCGGGGGTGAGAATGGCGGACCTGACCCAGGATCAGCTGGATGCCGCCGGGGCCTGCGGGTTCGACGCCCTGTCATATGGCGAAACAGGCCTCCGTGACGTCTTCGACCGGATCCTGGCGCAGATTTACAAGCAGCAAAGGGAAATGCCACCGGCCACCGCTTACGGCAGCCTGTTCCGTCATGTGGATCAGGACCAGGACCTTTATGCTCCGCTGCGGCCGATCCTGCGCGAGCATATCCTCGACAACATGTCCATCGCGGCCGGAACCGTGGTGTTCGGCACCCCGGTCCATACCCGCCGAAATCACAGTGTCCGCAGTCTCGCCCGGCAGGAAGGGGTTTCGTCGAGGCGCCTGTCAAAGGTGTTGATGAATCAGGGGCTCATGATCCCGGAAGAGCTCGGGAAACCACATCAGCAACAGGTTTTCGACGCTGCCGCCGGGGAAGCTGTCGCCCATCAGCTGAAAAACGCGATCCCCATGAACGCTCTTGCCGAATACCTGCATTGCGATGCCACAACGGCTGCGGCGCTGGTCTCCCGCGGCCACGTATCCCGCATCGGAGGAAGAAATGAAGCGGGCGTTCAACGCCCGAGCACGCTCGATCTTGTCGAAATCGGATCGATCGACCGGTTCATGAATACCTTGGCGGGCGTCGCCACGCTGCCCCACACCGTGATCGCCCACCCTCTCGACATGATGAAGGCGGCCTATCGTTTCCACTGGCCCATCGACCGTATTCTGCGCATGGTCCTGTCAGGGGCGCTGAAGCGGATCGCGCGACGTCCGGACAGATCGGGATTCCTGTCGATCATCATCGATGAGCAGGAACTCCGCCATGCGTTCGAGGCCCCGGCAATGGCCTCGTGTTTCTCGAAGGCCGAGGCCGCGCGCCTTCTTGGCGTTGACCGAGGCACCGTCGACAAGCTGCTCCGAGCCGCTACGCAAAACGGCGCCCCCGTCATCCGCCACGTAACGCCACTCACCGGCAAGAACAAGAACGTCTGGCACCTGGAGGCGAGCGGTTTCATGCGGTTCCGTGAGGAGCATCTGACCCTCGCCCAGGCAGCCCGGGACAAAGCGATCGAGCCGCGAGACCTCATCCTTGGTCTTTCTGCCGCTGGCATCACCCCCGTTGTGCGGGCCGCGCGATTCGAGTTCAGCCTCTACCCGCGCGCCGCTTTCTGATCATTCCGCCAGTTCAACCTTACGCCGCCCCCTCGGGGGCGGTTTTTTCATCTCTCGGCGGCAGATTTCGGTGGGCGATAACTCCCTTGTCAAATGGGCGTTTGCGCCGCCTTTTCTGCCATGAGCGTGCAGACAATCATTAGAAATCAATGCTTTAAAAATTGGCCAAATATCTCAACTGGCTGTCGTTACACTTTTTGAAACGACAGCCAGTTGAGACCCATTTTCGGGATTTCGGCGGCCATTTCCAAGGCAGTTATCGCCCACTCATGGCGAAGAATCAGAAATCTTATTATGATTCAATAAGTTGCCGGAACCCCTCCAAAACGGCATAGCCGACCCGTCACAGCACCCTGCCACCGGGGCTGGCGGCCTACCTGCCTTGACGCCCCCGCCCCATCTCAGCATCGTCCGGATCACTCCTCGAACCGGCCACACCCGATCCCTCGGGTCCGGCCGATCCGGGGTTCGCCACCCTTCGCAACACACCGCCCGGAAAGCCCCGCTTTCCGGATCGGAGCCTCATACCCGCATCGGAGATCCGCCATGCTCCCTGAACATCTGCGCGACTTGGTCGCCGCCCATCTGCCCCTCATCGCCTTGGCCGAGGCCGGTCCCACCGTCGCTGACCTGGCCAACGCCCCATATCTCGACCACTGGATCGCGATGCGGGAGTTCACTGGCCGGATCGTGCTCTTCGGCGACGTGACCGGGCACCCGATCCTGCGCAACACCGGCATCTTCACGTCGCAGCTGTTCGGGATCGACGCCAAGGCGGGCTGGGCGCGAACGCTCAGCCGCTGGTATCGGCTCGGGCGGCCGCTCGCCCCTGATAAACGGGAGTTACCCGACCCGTTCGGTTTCCGCCCGCTGGCGAATCCAGATGTTCTGGCCGCAGCCTTGGCCGCACACGCGGACGAGATCCGCCGTCTCGTCGCGGAGGCGCGCGATTAATGAACATCCCGATCTTCACCGGCACCTGACAGCCCTCACCACAACGTCCTTCCGCGATCGGGATTCTCCCGACCGCAGGCCCCTTGCTGCCCGGAACTTCCCATGACCCGCATTCCCTTCGCCCTGTTCCCCTTTCCGGACCCGAACCTCTCCGCCGACGTGATCGAGCGGCGCTTGCGACAGCATCTTGTCAGGCTGATTGCCCCGAAGATCGGCATCGAGCCACCCCTGAACGCCGACGGCACCATTGATGAGGCCGGGCACGAAGTGATGCTGGAGAGCATCGATCCGCCCTATGCGAAGACCAAGCGCCTGCGCGAGCGCGCCGCAAGGATCGTCGAGCACCGGGCCGAGAGGTCGCCCCTGTCGCGGCTGAAGATCGAGGACCGGAAGCGGATCACGCCCCTGCGAGACGGCGTCGAGCTGATCGGCATCCCGAACGAACACCGGGCGGACGAGTTGGCCGCCGCGCTGCATGCGGAGTTCCCGTGGATGGGGGCGGCGACCGAGGTGGTCTGGCATCCGATGCGGCGCTCGGTCCAGCGCGGCGATGCGGGGCTGCGGCTGCCGCCGATCCTGCTCGACGGTCCGCCCGGGATCGGCAAGAGCCATTGGGCCCGGCGGCTTGGATCGCTGATCGGCGTGCCTGGCATGGGTCTATGACGCCACAACCGAGAACGCCTCTTTCGGGTTGGTCGGCAGCCAGCGCGGCTGGGGCAATGCGGCGCCGGGGCGGCTGGTGAACCTGATCCTGACCGAACGGGTGGCGAACCCGGTCGTGGTGGTCGACGAGGTGGAAAAGGCCGGAACGGCGCAGTCCGACAAGGGCCGGTCGTTCGATCTGACCGCCGCGCTGCTGCCGCTGCTCGAGCCGCTCAGCGCCCGGAACTGGACCTGCCCCTACTTCGAGCTGCCCTTCGACATGGGCTGGATCATCTGGGTGCTGACCTCGAACGACTGGCGGCGGCTGCCGGACCCGCTGCTCAGCCGATGCCCGCCGATCCGGCTCGAACCGCCGACATTGGCGCACCTTCTGGGCTTTGTCGCGCGCGAGGGCGGTTCTCGCGGGCTGTCGCCCGAGGCCGTCGACGCGATCCGGGCCGCGCTGGAATGGGCCGAACGGCAGGATCGCCTGCCGACCCTGCGCACCGTGCTGCGCATGCTCGACCGGGCCGAACAGATGCAACAGCGGCCACCGCTGCAGTGAACCAGCACGGAGCTCCTTTCACTCATCATTCAGGAAACCATCCCTATGAAACTCTCCCCCGACCTGCGCATCTGGTATGGACAAGGTGCTGAACGCGATCGCCCGCTCCGCTGCCCGGGAGAATTGACATGTCGGTGACCGTTACCCCCGCGCTGGTCTTCGATTGTTTCGGCACGCTCCTGCACATCCGCGCCCCCCGAAATCCCTGGAAAGCGATGCTGACCGAAGCGCGCCGGAATTCCGGCAGTCCCAAGCTCGACCCGCGCCGCGAACCCATCCCCACGATCGAGGCGTTCGCTGCGGCCTGCGGGGTGGAATTCCGTCCCGAGTGGCGGCACGATCTGGACACCGAAATCGCGTCGATCGAACTGGCGCCCGGGCTCGATGAGGTTCTTCATGTCCTGCGCCGGATCGGGTTCCGGCTGGCGCTGGCCGGCAATCTCGCATCGCCCTATGTCCCGGCCGTGGAACGGCTTCTGGGCGATCTGGTCGACGTCACCTGTTTTTCCTGCGATCCGGACATCCGGGCACTGAAGCGGGAGCCCGAATTTTTCGAAGCGCTACGAACCAGGCTGGGACCGTCCACCTCGCATATCCTCATGGTTGGCGACATGACGGCCACCTATGAAGATCGCCGTGAGGATTGACATGAGAGAGCCCCATATTCATGCAGTGGCCTTCGACTGCTTCGGCACGCTCCTGCATATCCGCACCCCCCCGAAGTCCCTGGAAAGCGCTGCTGGCCGAGGTGCGCCGGAAATCCGATGCCCCAAAGCTCGACCCGCGCCGCGAGCCCATCCCCACGATCGAGGCGTTTGCTGCGGCCTGCGGGGTGGAATTCCGCCCGGAATGGGGCCGCGATCTGGATGCCGAAATCGCATCGATCGAGGTGGCGCCGGATGCCCCCGATGTTCTTCGTCGCCTGCGAGCAACCGGGTTCCGACTGGCGCTGGCCAGCAATCTGGCTCCGGCCTATGTCCCGGCCGTGGAACGGCTGCTGGGCGATCAGGTCGACGTCACCTGTTTCTCCTGCGATCCAGATATCCGGGCGGTGAAACCGGAGCCCAAATTCTTCGAGGCACTGCAAACCAGACTGGGCCTGCCCGCCTCAAGGATTCTCATGGTTGGCGACAGCCTCGGTTCCGATATTCGGGGCGCGGCGGCGGCCGGGATGCCCACCCTGCAGCTGGCGCTGTCAATGGCGGTGCCGACCCCTGGTCGGATCCGAAGCCTTTCCGAGGTTCCGGTCCTGCTCAGAGAAGCAGAAGGCCATGAACGGATGCGCCGCCGCGCCGCACGCGCCAATGTCGATGCCGCCCTCCACATTCCGAACCGGGTGGTTCCGGATGTGCCGCCAGATGAAGAGGACGAATGACGGCACATGGTGCGGGCGGCACCTTCCGGGCCGGACCTGTCATCGCCTTCATCGAGCAAGATCCGCCATTCTTTAGCCCTCACGGTGAGATCGAGATCTCTGCAGCTCCTGTCAGTTCGGCTGCAAGGCGCTTGTCGCGTTCGGCCTGACCGAAAACGTGGAACGCGGGACGCCCACCTGCCGGTCAATGCGCATTGGCATCAGATCGAGTCGGGCAGCAAGCCCTGAAAACCACACCTTTACTAAGAGTATGTTCTGAAGGATGACGACATTGCGGTTGTCCACAGTTTCGGGCATCGAAGCCGCGAAATCAGCGAAACGGACCTGGATTTTTTCGCCTTGAAGCGGCAGGATCCAGTGACAGACAGTCGGCATATGGATGTCGGGTGACAGCGGGGAGCATGGTGAAATGATGGCAGGCCAAGGGTTCAGATTCATTGACCTTTTTGCAGGCATTGGCGGTCTGCGGGTGGGATTCGAACGGATTGGTGGCACCTGCGTGTTCACCAGTGAGTGGAACAAGTTCTCGCAGGCCACCTACAAGGCGAACTTCGAGGATGACACGCATGAGGTGAACGGAGACATCACCGCCATCCACGAGGCCGACATCCCGGCCCACGATGTGCTGCTCGCCGGCTTTCCCTGCCAGCCTTTCTCGATTGCGGGCGTCTCGAAGAAGAACTCGCTCGGGCGTCCTCATGGCTTCGCGGACGAGACGCAGGGCACGCTGTTCTACGACGTCGTCCGCATTCTGCGCCACCACAAGCCGAAAGCCTTCCTGCTCGAAAACGTCAAGAACCTGCTGTCGCATGACAAGGGAAACACCTTCCGTGTCATCACCCATGCCCTGAACGAACTCGGCTATGTGATCGACCATAAGGTCATAGACGCGCGTCATTGGGTCCCGCAGCACCGGGAACGGATCTTCATCGTGGGTTTCCGTGAGGACTGCCCAACCGATTTCTCGCTCGATGACGTGGTTCTGCCGGAGGGGCCGAACCCGCGGCTTGAAAGCATCCTGCATCCCGGTGACGGATCGGAGGTGGTCGAAGAGCCGTATACCGTCGGTCCAACGGCAGAGGTATCGCCCAAATACACCCTGACACCCAAGCTATGGGAATACCTCCAGAAATACGCCGCGAAGCACAAAGCCGCGGGCAACGGCTTCGGCTTTGGTCTCTGTGGCCCGGAAAACGTGGCAAGGACGTTGAGTGCGCGTTACTATAAGGATGGTTCCGAGATTCTGATCGCCCAGCCCGATAAAGATATTCCGAGACGCCTGACCCCAAGGGAATGCGCGCGGCTGATGGGCTTCGACCAGCCCGGTTCGAACAAGCCTTGGAAGATCGTGGTTTCTGACACCCAAGCCTATCGCCAGTTCGGCAATGCCGTGGCCGCACCTGTGGCGGTGGCGATCGCCGAGGCGATGGCCCCTTGGATCAACAACGTGGTCGCGCTGCATCCCAAGAGAAAGCTCCGTGGCTGAACGGCGGGCACCGATGACCCGATCCGAGATGATGGCACGGATCGGGGGCAAAGATACCAAGCCGGAGATGTTGGTCCGGCGTGGCCTCCACGCGCGGGGGCTGCGATACAGGCTCCATGTCGGTGGTCTTCCTGGGCGGCCGGATATCGTGCTGCCGAGGTTCCGGTCGGTCATTTTCGTCCATGGCTGTTTCTGGCACGCGCACGAAGGGTGCAGGTATTTTCGTATTCCCGGCACGCGGAGTGAATTCTGGACGGCCAAGCTTCTTGGCAACCATCAGCGCGATATCGCAAAGGTTGACCAACTGAAACGAGACGGGTGGAGAGTCCTGACGGTCTGGGAATGCGCCACAAAGTCGAATTCTGTGGATTTCCTTTTGAATGCCATTGTTTCCTGGCTTCAGGGTAGCGATCTTGTCGGGGAGATTTCCGGGGAAATACCTCGGGGCAACGAGAAATCGCCACATAGATGATCAATGGCGGGTGAGAAGGTTGGAATGAAAAATCTGGTGAATCCGCCCGATGCGGCGAGGGCTATTTTCGGCTTCCGGGATACTGGATACAGTGTGAAGATGGCCGCCGCCGACATCATCGACAATTCGATTGCCGCTGGGGCAACGGAGATCAATATCTCCATCGACTTGCTGGCCGACGGTCGCAAGATCGTCTGCTTCGGGGACAACGGCGAGGGCATGAATGCCGATGGCGTCTGGAAGGCCATGCGCTATGGCTCCCCTGAAAGGGTCAACCGGCAGAGCCTCGGCAAGTTCGGTCTCGGCCTGAAGACGGCATCCAGCTCGGTCTGCAAAAGGTTCTCTCTGATTTCTCGCCAAGTGCCGGATCAACCGTTGGCCAAGCTGACATGGGATTTGGATCATGTGGCAAACCAGAATGATTGGGAGATGCTGCGTGAGCCCGTGACGGCTGACGAACAGGACAGTTTCGAGGCTCTCTGCGGCGACACCGGCACGCTTGTCGTCTGGGAAAAATGCGATCGGATCCTTTCGAAAGACTATGAGCAGGGCTCGAAGGAGAAGGCCGCGATCAAGCGGATGTCCGAAAGCCTTGCCAAACATATTTCGCTCGTCTTCCATCGGTTCCTCGACAAGGATGATGCCCGCGAACGCAATATTGAAATCAGGGTTGATGGCGAGCCTGTCGGTCCTTGGAACCCGTTTTACCCATCCCGTTCGGATCAGGTTCTGGCCGAACGCATGCAGCATATCGTGGTCGAGATGCCCGATGGCAACGAAGATGTTGCCACGATCAAGGCGTGGATCCTACCCCATCGCAATGACATGACCAAGGAGGAGGAAGCTACGTGCGCCCGTATCTCCAACCGGGCGCAGGGCTTCTATGTCTATCGGGAGGGGCGGCTCATCCAAGATGGTGGGTGGCTGGATGTCTTCGGCCCTCCCGAGCCACACACGTCACTGCTGCGCATCGAGTTCGATTTCGGCCACACGCTTGACGAAGCGTTCAGGATCGACGTCAAGAAATCACGCATCCTGTTCCATCCCGATCTGGAAGAGGGCCTGCGCAAACTGCTGCAGCCGGTCTATCGCGAGGCCGGGCAGCGCTATCGCCGCACGAACCGCGACGGCGCCAACGCCAAGCAGACGGTCGACCATAGCAGCGCAAACAAGAGCATCGCGGGCACCGGCAACACTGCCAAGCCCCAAGTGGCTTCGGTCGATCCTATCACCCAGACCGCAGAGATTTCAAACAACCACGGGCCAAAAATCAGGATCAAGACGCCGATCCAGAACGATGTCAGCCCGGATGCCTTGCATGTGGAAGCGGTCACAACGATCACCAGCGGTCACCTGTGGGAGCCGTCACTGCGCAGCCCCGGAGCGACCGACCACATTCCGGGTGTGCGGCTGAACAAGCACCACGATTTCTACCAGAAAATCTATCAGCGTGCGGCCGCCAACGGTTATGCGGTCGAGGGCATGGATCTGCTCCTTTGGGCATTCGCCATGGCAGAGCAGAACAACACCAATCCCGAGTTGGAGCCGATCTTCGAGGACATCCGCGAAGAGATTTCCAGCAACCTGCGCAAGCTGTTGCGGAATGTGCCGGATCCCGAGGCCGCGGAACTGGCGGAAAACGAAGAAGATTGAGATGATCTCGGCGCGTAAGTATCTGATCCAGAGGGAGATTGAGGCGGGAACCGGGGCCGAGATCGGACTGTCGGTTGACGATTCAGGACTGTTTTCCGCAATGCGCATCTGGTTTTCGGATCTCGATGAGCGGCATGGACCTGTGGCCGACCTGCGTCCGCACGGGTTGCGCGGCCACCGCGTTACGCTCGGCTTCGGCAACTTCGCCGGAGCGACGGTCGCCCAGATCGCAAAGGCCTCGCAGGAGGACGTCGCCCTCGCTAGGGCGCTGGTTGCCTCCATCCCGGAAGGAGTTGATCTGGATCTTGGCGATCATCAGGACATCGCAAATTGGCAGGTCAGTGACGGAAGCTTCAAGTTGGTTGCAATCATCCGTCACCCGGAAGGCACTGATCCCGACACGGCGATTACCCGGACCTGTCGTGAGGTCATCGTGCCGATCATGGCCGCGATGGCCGAGTTGATCGGATATGACGTCGTCGAGGAGAACACTGTCGAGCCGGTCTACGAAGGAGAAATCCTTGAATCCGTTGTTCGCCGGCGCGAGAGAAACCCGCGGAACAGGCTGCTATGTATCCGTATTCATGGCGAAAAATGCATGGTTTGCGGGTTGGAGCCCAAACTCATCTATGGCGAGGGACCCGGCTCGATCAT
Source organism: Paenirhodobacter populi (assembly GCF_004022215.1). Lineage (GTDB taxonomy): Bacteria > Pseudomonadota > Alphaproteobacteria > Rhodobacterales > Rhodobacteraceae > Rhodobacter > Rhodobacter populi. The sequence continues at coordinate 2,549 of NZ_SAUZ01000036.1, read as the reverse complement.
CGAGGTCCATCATCTGGATGCCCTGTCATTGCAGGCCGAGCCCCGGTCCTATGACCCGGCAATCGACCTTGTCCCGCTTTGCCCCAATTGCCACCGTGCTGTTCACACCAGACGACCGGTGCCTCTGCCGATCGACGAGTTGAAGGCGATGTTGGGGCGCGCGACATGACTGATTTCGCCGCGCTTCCAGCCGAGTTCGAAGAGTTGCGGGCCCATCTCCCTGAGGGCTTCAGTCTGTCGGAACGGGTTGTCGATCCGGTCATTCTCCTCGACCGTCAAGGCGGGCAGCTGTCAGCAAGGCTGTCGGGTCGGCGGGTCGTGCGTGGCACCGAGATCATCATGCCCGCCCCGTCGAATGGCCATGCCTGGGTGGTCGATGGCAACCTGATCCGCCCCCTGCCTGCCGACATACCGGCGGTTCTGAAGGCAACCATTGGTGCGGCCGATGCGGCTGATCTTTCCTATGCCGATGCCCTTGCCCTCATCCGGCGCAAATCCGACGAGATCGAGGTCCAGGCCGCCGAAGGCATCCTGCACTCGGGCAAGATCGTTGCCGAGACCCTGTCGCCATCGGTCGAGATAGCAGGTCTGAACGCCGACCTCTTTCCCTACCAAGCCCGCGGTGTGCAGTGGATGTGGGAAACGGTCAACCGCACCGGCGGGCTGATCCTTGCTGACGAGATGGGGCTCGGCAAGACGCTGCAGATCATCGCCCTGCTGATGAGATCGCCGCCGACACCGGATGCGCCGGCACTGATCATCTGCCCGACCAGCCTGATCGCCAATTGGGTCAGGGAGATTGCAAGGTTCGCTCCCTCGCTGTCAGTGCTGGCCCATCGCGGGACCAATCGGGCCGGCATCTACCGCGATCTGCAGAAGACATCCGTGGTCATCACCACCTATGATACGATGGTGAACGATATCGCGGTGATCTCGTCCTTCGAGTGGTCCTGGGTGATCTGCGACGAAGCGCAGGCGATCAAGAACCCGGAGTCGAACCGGCGGAAGGCCATCGTCAGCATCCCGCGCAGACGCTCGATCCCGATGACCGGCACCCCGGTGGAGAACACACTGCTCGACCTTTGGTCGCTGACAGACTTCGCGATACCGGGAATGCTGGGTGACCGCGCCGAATTCGAACTGGAGTTTCCCGATACCGTCGAGGCGGGCCAAGCACTTGGTCGGCTGACCGACCCCATCATCCTGCGTCGCCGCGTCGCGGATGTCGCCGGCGATTTGCCCGAGCGGCTCGACATCGATCTCGGCCTAGAGCTCGATGACCGGCTGGTCGACCATTACAATGCTGTCAGAACTGCGACGATGGAGAAGTATCCCGTTGCCGGCGCCTTGGTCGCCACATTGCAGCTGCAGCTCGTCTGCGCCCATCCTTGGCTGCGGCAGGATGACCCTTCCGATGCAGATGCCGAAAATGCCCGGATCGAGCGAGGCAACGCCTTGCCGTTGATGACGCCGAAGATGGAGCGGACGGTCGAGCTACTGCGCGAGGCCTTTGCCAATGGGCGCAAGGTGATCGTATTCGCTCTGTTCAACCGTATCGGCGACCTGGTCCGAGAGGCATGCCGTGGTTTCCCGGCCACGTTCTGGGATGCGATCAACGGCTCTACGCCCCAGGAAGAGCGGCAATCCATCATCGATGCCTTCGGCACACATGATGGCCCGGCCTGCCTCATCCTGAACCCCAAGGCGGCAGGGGCGGGCCTGAACATCACGGCGGCAACGGTGGTCATCCACTACACCCCTGTCTGGAACCCGGCACTCGAGGCCCAGGCCAGTGCCCGTGCCCATCGGCGCGGCCAGACCGAGCCGGTCACGGTCTATCGCCTGTTCTACAAGGATACGGTCGAGGAGGTCATGATTGACCGAGCCGGCTGGAAAAGCGAGCTCGCGAACGAGACAGTGCCGGTCTCGAGCCGCGATGCCGACGACCTGAAACGCGCGCTGGAAATCACCCCGGGGAGGACATGATGGAAAAGACATTCGCAAAAACGCTCAGCGCGAACGACGTTGGCGAAACCGACGCCCATATGGGCGGAATTCTTGTCCCCAAGGGGGATGGTGAACTTTTGGCATTCCTCCCGAAACTTGATCCAGGCGTGCTCAACCCATCGGCATGGATCGAGTGCAGCACTCCGGATGGTCAGATCCTTCGGCTCCGGTTTGTCTATTACAACAACAAGCTGCACGCCCCCAAAGGCACCAGGAACGAGTATCGGATCACTTGGCTGACCAAATTTCTCCGGGAATCCGGAGCGAAGTCAGGGGATACGTTCCAGATTTCACGAGAGAATGAGGATGGTCCGTATCGGATCGAGGTTGTGCCCGCGAGAGCGGAAACACCTGCGCAGGAAGATGACGGGCCGGTTCGTATCAAGTTGTCATCCTATGTGTGGCGGCGGGTGCATTGATAATCTGTCCTCTTAACCTTCTTTCCGTGCTATTTTCGGGAAGGAGGAAGCCGCCATGGATGTATCATCGAAGACCATGAAGTTGCCACGTGACGCGGCCAGCAAGGTTGCGCAACAGCGGAT
>NZ_SAUZ01000035.1 GCF_004022215.1 Paenirhodobacter populi | reverse complement strand
GAAACGACCACACAGCGCATTGGGCTACAGACCACCGGCTCCGGAAGCCATCATCGCGATGGACCTGAGGCTGCTCATCCACTAACTTTCAAAATGGACCACTCAAGTGGGGCTGATCAGAGCCAGTTGACGGGGATGCCGAGTGTCGTGGCGACTTCGTTTGCGCTGAGGATGCCTGGTGCATGGCGCCATTTGGTGCGCTGAACTGCCACCTTGATGCCTGCGGCAAACCGGATCCGCTGAACGGTGATCGGCAATACCGTGTCGGCGCTGTTCGGTGAGCGATGCCCCTCGCTGGTCAGGATATTGGCGATCTTGTCGTCAGGGATCCCGGCCCGCGCGAGTTCGAGCACGCGATCATGCATCTCCTGACCGCGGCTCAGCTTTGCCACCGAGTTCACCCTCATCTTCACGTTGAGTTCGGTCACTGCACCGCCCCGCCAAACGATCCGGGCGAGCGTGATGTCATGTGCTCCGCGATCAAGGATCACTTTCTCAACAAGGCAGCGCAGCAATGCCTTGCGGTGAGCATCCGTGGTGGCTGGATCGACCCATATCTGAGGAAGACGGCCGGCAAGGGCAACGACCTTGCTTTCGAGAGCCTTGCCCATGGGCCGCTGAGGGCTCGGTCGCGCTGCCGTCTGTTCGGCGAGGGCTGCCTCGGCTGCCCGGACCTCCATGAGCGCGGTCTCCCAGCGACGTTCCAGTTCCGCGGCAACAAGACGGTTATCCGGATCGACACGATTGAATTGCCGTTGCGCCAAAGCGGCAGCGTATCGTGTGCGCTCGACTTCGCGTTCGGCGTTCGTTCGAAGCGCCAACTCTACCTGGCTCTGGGCTTTGCGGGCGCGCGACAGCGCATCGAATTCGGCGGGCGCCAGCGCGGTCAGGAAAGCGTCGGCCACGGCGGCGTCCACGCGTGCGGCCCGTATGTGCTGGCAGGTGGGCAAACCCGCATGGGAGCGCAAGTGGTTGCAGACATACTCGCCGCCGCCCTTGTAACGGACATACATCTTGTGGCCGCACCGCGCGCACCAGGCGATACCGTGCAGCAAAAGTTCGCCATCGCGAGGGGCGCCTCTCGTCTTGGTGCGCATATATTCGGCCCGATTGTCGCTTACGATGTTGCGGATCTTCTCATAGGTCGGCCAGTCGATGTAGGCCGGATAGCGATCTTTGACGACGATCCGCCAGTCGTCGATCGGTCGCGCGATCTTCGCCGGAGTGCGATCCGTGCGAATATTGTCCCGCATCCGGGTTCGGCCGTAGACGAAGGCGCCTGCATAGGCGGGGTTCTTCAGGATCATCGAAACAGCCGAGACCGTGGCGCGCGCCCAGCACAACTCGCCATGTCGGTCCCGGCGCGGCAAATCGAGGCCTTGGTCGTTCAGCATCCGCATGACGGCCGCGACAGTCCGAACCTTCAGAAAGAGCTGAAACACCAGGCTGAGCCGATCCCGGACAGCAATGTTCGGATCCTTGAGCACCACGCCGCTCTCGTCGCGAACCAGGCCGACCGGCAGGGAGACGGCAAGTTCGCCACGCGTGGCCTTGGCGATCAGACCGGCCGTCAGGCGGCTACGGATCGTGTGCAACTCGAGTTCGGATATGGTCCCCTTGAGGCCGAGCAACAGGCGCCCATTTGGGCTTCCAGGATCGTAGACGCCGTCACGGTCAGCAATGAGACACCCGCGCAGCCCGCAAATGTCCAGCAAAGGATACCAATCGGAACAGTTGCGCGCGATCCGCGTCACGTCAACCGACAGGATCAGCCCTACTTCGCTGAGCCCGACGCGACCGACAAGTTCCTTGAAACCACCACGATGCGCGGCCGACGCCGCGCTCAGGCCAAGATCAGCATCGATCACATCGATATCGGCTTCATGCCATCCGAGTTCGCGAGCGCGTTGGCGCAACGCGTATTGGAGCCGCAGGCTTTCCTGATTGCTCAACACTTGATGGGGCGTCGACTGCCGGATGTAGACGACGGCCTTGCGCTTCAGATGCGTCAACTGGACAAGCTCGGACATCACGAAAGACCTCCGCCAGAACTGCGGCAATGTCGTCGACGATCTGTCGTCGAAGGGTCGGCGGCAGCGTCGTCCAAAGAACTTCGGGTGCCAGGGTCATGATCATAGAAGTCTACAACATTTAGTAGATCCAGCAAAGCGTCCATGCTCAGTTTGGTTGGATCTGGCGACAGCGCAGCGGAATCTGTTGCTATTACGGGGATAAGGAGTGTGACACCGTCTCGGAATTCAACCTCGTAGGATGGTAAAAATTACCACCGCGATGGCTCGTTCGACGGACAACCTGAAACGAGCGCCCATACAACGGGTGACGCGGGTCGCGGACCATGATCGCATCGGGAAAGGATTCGTCAGCCTCACTGGACGGGGTATTCCTAAACACCTTCGCTGGAGGGGATCGACTGGCGCAATCCACGCTGGACGCAACGCCCTGCAAAGGCTGGGTAAATCGCTGCAATCTGCCTTATTTGCATGGGCTTTTAGAGGGCCACGTGGTAGGTCTCGTCCATGTCAGATACTGCCTCCGAGATCGCCAGATTGCGCGCCGCCCTTGCGGCCTCGGAAGCCCGCGCCGAGGCTGCCGAGAGCGAGCTGGCGCAGACCCGGGCCGTCGTCTCGACCTCGGAAGCAATGATCAAACATCTCCGGCTCGAGATCGCCAAGCTCCGGCGAGAGCAATACGGCCACAGCTCGGAACGTCGCACCCGCCTGATCGACCAGATGGAGCTGCAACTCGAGGAATTGGAGGCCGCGGCCACCGAAGACGAGATCGTTGCCGAGAAGGTGGCGAAGACCACGACCGTCACCGGGTTCGAGCGCCGCCGCCCGGCGCGCAAGCCCTTTCCGGAGCATCTGCCGCGCGAGCGTGTGGTCATTGAAGCGCCCACCACCTGCTCCTGCTGCGGTTCGGATCGCATTCTGAAGATGGGCGAGGATGTCACCGAGACGCTTGAGGTCATTCCCCGGCAGTGGAAGGTGATCCAGACGGTGCGTGAGAAGTTCACCTGCCGGCAGTGCGAGAAGATCAGCCAGTCGCCAGCGCCGTTCCACCCCACACCCCGTGGCTGGGCCGGTCCGAACCTGCTGGCGATGATTATCTTCGAGAAGTTCGGACAGCATCAACCCTTGAACCGCCAAGCCGAGCGTTATGCCAAGGAAGGCATCGAGATCAGCCTCTCGACGCTGGCCGACTAGGTCGGGGCCTGCGCTGCTGCGCTCGAGCCGATCCATGCGCTGATCAGGGCCCATGTTCTCGATGCCGAGCGGCTGCACGGCGACGATACGACAGTGCCGTTGCTGGCGAAGGGCGGCACCCATACCGCGCGGCTCTGGACCTATGTCCGCGATGATCGCCCCTTCGGTGGCGACAGCCCACCTGCTGCGCTGTTCCACTTCTCCCGTGACCGAGGAATGGCCAACCCGAACCGACATCTCGCGGGATGGCAGGGCATCCTGCAAGCCGATGCCTATGGCGGCTACAACGATCTATACCGCGCCGACCGCGACCCCGGACCGATCGAGGGGGCTCTGTGTTGGAGCCATGCCCGGCGCAAGTTCTTCGAGCTTGCCGACCTCAAGGGGAATACGCGGAAGGGCAAGCCCGCCCATGACATCTCCCCCGTTGCGCTGGAGGCGGTGGCTCGGATCGACGAGATCTTCGACATTGAACGCGGTATCAACGGGCTGACGGCAGCGGAGCGTCAGGCGGCCAGGCACCAGCTGTCCCGGCCTCTGATCGAGGGGTTTCAGGGCTGGCTGCGCGCCGAGCGCGACCGGCTGTCGAAGCACAACCCGGTCGCCAAGGCGATCGACTACATGTTCAAGGCGGAGCGCTGGCCTGCCTTCACCCGGTTCCTCGACGACGGCAGGGTCTGCCTGACGAATAACGCAGCGGAGCGGGCGCTGCGCGGTGTCGCACTGGGACGGAAGTCCTGGCTCTTCGCCGGATCCGAGCGCGGCGGCGACCGCGCCGCCTTCATGTATTCCCTGATCGTCACCGCCAAGATGAACGACATTGACCCGCTGGCTTGGCTCGCCGACGTCCTCGCCCGGCTCCCCAACACAACGGCTTCACGGGCCCCGGGCCTTCTGCCGTGGAACTGGCAGCCAACGGAATGCAAACTCGCTGCATGACCGGGGCCTACGCCGGATGCTTACGCCGGAACCTGCTTCAGGGAGGTTCAACCAGCCTGAATACAGTTGCCGGCAAACCCGGAGCGGTTCAACTGTCCACGAAGCGGGAAGCAGCTCAATTGGCTGAGTTACGGATTAGTTTGGCTGATGGGGTCGGACACTGTATTTGGGACCCATGCTATATTTTCGGGGGTATATACCTGCGAGGGAACCGCACACCTTGGTTCAGCCACGCAGAGCCCGCAGTAAATAGTCGATAAATCCAGAGACCGCCGGCCGTTTGCGGGTAAGGGAGTTGCATTTCATGAAGTTTGCGCGACCAGCGGTAATCGAGGCGGGGTGTGCGTATACCAGCGCACCTGCTTCAACATGGTTCCGCACCAGATTGTGAATTCCCATCATGACACCTTCACCTCTGAGCGCCGCCTCCATGAGAAGCGGAACCTTATTGGTGGTAAAGCTCGAGGACCCTCTCTGCCCGCGGACACCCTGCGCATGAAACCATTCCTGCCATCCGAGCGGATGCCACTGGATAGAACTCGCACTCCAGTGTCGCTCGTGCAAATGAAGAAGTGTGGCGTCGTTGAACATTTCGGGGGTGGTAAATGGCCCATGTGCCGCAAGATACTCCGGGGTGCAGACCGGCTGCGCGACCTCATGAAACATGAAATGCAATTCCTCCCCGACATCGCTACGTTCGTTGCCGCACAAGAGGGCGATGTCGACGTCATCGTAACTGCTAAGCGCAGCATCCTCATCCGAAGCGAGCACGACGAACTCGATCTGCGGCTGAGTGGCGCGAAAACTGTCGATGAGGGGCTTCAACCAATATGTCGCAAGAGCATCCGTTGCAGAAATCGTGATAGTCTGCGGGTCGGCAGTGGGTTGCAGTAAGCCTACTCCAGCACTGATCATGTCAAGTCCGGCGACAACGGCCCCAAGCAGGCCGCGCCCTGCAACTGTCAATTCCAGTGCATTGTGCTTGCGGATGAAAAGCTCTACCTCCAAAGCTTTTTCCAGCAACCTGATCTGCTGGCTGACTGCACCTTGGGTGATGTTCAGCTCCTTGGCCGCAAGCGTGAAGCTCAAATGCTTGGCGGCGACCTCAAAGGTGGCCAGTGCACCCAGCGATGGCAGATATCTGCGGCGAACGGGTCTCATCCTACTGAGGTTCCTTTGCTATTCCATCATCAACAGTAGGTGTTTGCCAGACGGCGATCAACGAAGCGCTGTGCCGGCTTGCAAGAATATCGGCCGGAAGCTCGACCAACCACGATCCGGATACAGGCATCGACAGACCTGCCATAACATGCAGGCCTGACTAGCATCGGATCGCAAACCACTAGGAACGCTAACGTCGACCTCCTCTATCGTGATGACCGGCTGCAGTCATGCCTACAATCGACGACGACAGCGCCTGCTCCAGGGCAGTTCACCTCGCCAGAAGGTAGAGGAACGGATCGGCCTTATGCCCCCTCTCGCCAATCCTCTTTACAAGCCGACGGCGCCGGACATGTCGCAACCAGACAGCTAGGGGGCAGACGCCTCGTCATCGCGAGTATCCATCACTTTCCTGATCTGCGCGGGAGTCATGCCGAGATTACCTTTCATCAACCGGACGAGATGCGAGGCATCGCAAAACCCGCAGGACAGGGCGATCTCGCTGATCGACTCGTCCGTCGTCCTCAGGAGGCGCTTCGCCTTTGCAAGCCGGAGCGACATATAGGCCTTCTGAGGAGATTTCCCGATGTCGGCGCGAAAATGACGCTCCAGCTTGCGGCGACTAACGCGCATATCCCGGGCGAGGTCCTCAATCGTCTGCGCGATTTCGAGGTTTTGCCCCATCCAGAGCAGAGCCGCAACCACGAGTGGATCCTGCGCGCTTGAACTCAATGGCGTCGAGGTCTCCCGGAGGCCAGTTCTGCCGTGGTGTGCAGAGGCAACATGTGCCGCCAAATCGCTAACACCTCGGTTCTCCGCGCAGGTCAGGCTGCATCCGTCAATTACGAAGGCGTCCGGCAACGGAATAGTACGCGGAAATCTTTCGCGGAAATCCATATGCAGAGCCAGCTCGACACTGCATCCGCAGCCATCGAGCAGCCCCGCCTCCGCGAGGGCGAACACACCGGAGCGCAAAGCGATAACGCGGGTAGCGCCTTCCGCCGCGGAACGAAGTAGACGAGTGACATCCTCCGGGATCGGCCTGTCCGGGGGAGAGGCTCCGCCGATCACAACGAGATAGTCGATCTGGGATGGATCGGATAGAGGTGCATCGGGCTGAATGGCTATGCCGCTGTCCGCCCGTATAGGCTCCATGTCCAATGAAAGAATATTCCAGGCGCAGCGGGTATCAGCCGCTCCGCCCGCGAAGCGCAACGCATCCATGAACGCAGCCAAAGCGGCCAGTTCGAAATCCTCGAGTGGCAGAATCCCGAAACGCAGGGATGACCATGAAGATATCATCGCATTCCCCCCGCGCGCCGGGAACCGCACTATGCTCAGCGTTTCAGCATCGGGATGTCCTCGATGGCATCAAGCAGATAGGTGACGAAGGCGCGGACATTTGGATGTTTGCCAGTGCGTGGATTGATCTTGAGGTAGTAAGTCCGCCCTGCGTTGAGGGGCCGGTCGAATATCCGCACCAGCCGCCCTTCGGTCACTGCCTGATGCACCAGATGGCGGAAGCCAAGGATGACGCCCTGGCCCTCCTCGGCCGCATCGACCAGAAGGCCGTAGCTGTTCGAGACAAAATCCTGCGGGATCTCATCGACTTCGGGTGCATGCTTGCGGAACCAGTCGCGCCAGGTCAGCGGATACCATGCGATCGCGTCGGAACTCCAATGCATCCGGTGTAACTCCATCAGGTCGGCGTGTGCAAGATCGGTGGGCGAGACGAAAGGACCATGTGCCGCCAGATAGGCTGGCGAACAAACCGGCTCTACCACCTCTGGAAACAGCGCTATCAGATTCGGACCGATCTCGGAGCGGCCATGGCCGCAGATCACCGCGAGATCGACCTCGTCGAAATCCTGCAGCCGGTCATTCTCGTCCGAGGCGAGCAGAGTGAATCCCACATCGGGATTGGTGCGGCGAAAATCATCGGCGATCGGTTTGATGAAATTCGACACGCCCGCATAGGTGCCCGCGATGGTGAGGGTCTGGCTACCGCCACTCTGGCCGATGCGGAAGATCGCCTCGCTCAGCCGGTCGAGCCCCTGCGTCACCGCCTCGAGCAACATCTGGCCTTCAAAGGTCAGTTCCATGCCGTTGTATTTGCGCAGGAAGAGCCGCCGATCAAGCGCCTTTTCCAAGCCCCGAATCTGTTGACTGATGGCCGCCTGCGTCACGTTGAGCTCACTCGCCGCTTGGGTGAAGCTCAGATGCTTCGCGGCCACCTCGAAGGTCGCGAAAGCACCCAACGAAGGCATATTTCTCCGCTTGGGCAGCCGATAGACTGGTCGGGAATCCCGATCCGAAGACCCATTCTTGTCCGCTCGATCGCCGATATCCGTCACTCCTTGCGCGCACGCCATTCCTTCCATCGAATGAACAGGTTTGCCCCGATCTGTGCAAGGGGGGCGGGCGGCAATCGCGCGGGCAGGTGTTGCGCGGCGAAGAACCGGGTGATCGCGCTGTCGTGCCCAAGCGCGGCTTCGGCGGCGGCGATGCCGGTCAGCGTGCTGCGCGTGGTGCCGAGCCCGTTGCAGACGCAGGCGGCGAAAAGGTCCTCATCCAGCCGCCCCGCGACGGAGCTGTTGTTCTGCGTCAGGCACAGATGCCCGCTCCAGCCGAATTCCATCCTGACATCCGCAAGCTGCGGATAGCGCGCGTCGAATTTGGCCCGCATCATCGTCATGGCGCGGCGCATCTGGCAGCCCGAAGTGACCATGTGGGGCAGGAACTTCGCCATCGTCCGGGTGATGATCCGGTTGCCGCCCTGTGCGGTCGAGATCCGCCGCATCGTCGTGCCCATCGGGTCCGACGGGGTGATCCCCCAGCAGTCGGCGCCGCCGGTGCGCCGCAGGGCGTCGGGCGAAAGCTCTTCGGTCATGCAGGCGAAGAGGAAGATGTGCATCAGCCGCCTGCGCGCGAAACCGAAGCTTTCGAGATGTCCGTTGTTCGCAAGGATCACCGTCCCCGCGTCGATCCGGCCCTGCGGCGTCACCACCTGCCAGCCGTGATCGCAGCGGATCAGATCGGTGACCGGCGTGTCTTCGTGGACCGCCACCCGGCGCGACAGCCCGGCCAGAAGGCCGCGGATATAGCCCGCTGGCTGGATCATCACCGTGCCCGGCGTATAGAGGCCCGAGCGGTAATAGGCGGATCCCGTCAGGTCGCGCATCGCCTTGGCGTCAAGCACCTCATACCGTTCCTGGATCAGGGCGAGGTGTTTGGCGTAGGCGGTGTTCTGCGCGTCGGCATGGCGGCTTGCCGCGCCGTTCACCTTGCCGTCGCGGCGGAAATAGCCGGCGGGAATGGCGTATTCCTGCACCGCCTCGGCGGCGAAGGCGATGGCCTGCCGGTTCAGCGCGATCAGCGTGCGGTCGGATCCGGTATCCGCGCCGGCATAATCCTCGGACGTCAGTTCATGCGGCAGGTCGATCATGAAGCCCGAGTTGCGCCCGGCCGAGCCTTGCCCGATCTGGCCCGCATCCAGCACCGCGATCTTCGCCTCGGGCGCCAGCTGCAACAGCCGCCGCGCGGCGGACAGCCCCGCGAAGCCGCCGCCGATGACGACGAAATCCGCGCGTCGGGTTCCTTCGGGCGGCGGCGCGGCGGGGCGCGGGCCAAGGATGCTGTCCCACGCCGCGGGACCTGCGAGGCGGGGAAGGCGGACGGCGCGGAAGGAACCGGGTCTGGGCATCGGGGATCTCGGCATCAAAGGGGCCGGAGGCGGGGCGCCTCCGGCCAGAGGACGGCCCATCGGGCCGACAGGGGTCAGTCGATGGCGGTATCCGCGTCGTCGGAAAGATCCAGCCAGATCGTCTTGAGCTGGGTATACTGGTCATGCGCGTGGATCGAATTGTCGCGCCCGCCGAAGCCCGACTGCTTGTAGCCGCCGAACGGGGTCGAGATGTCGCCCTCGCCAAAGCTGTTGACCGTCACCGTGCCCGCCCGCAGCATCCGCGCGCCGCGCAGCGCCCGCTTGCCGTTCGCGGTGAAGATCGAGGCGGCCAGACCGTAATCCGTGTCATTGGCGATGCGGATCGCCTCGTCGAAGCTGGCAACCTCGATCACGGCGAGGATCGGGCCAAAGATCTCTTCGCGCGCCAGCCGGTGGTCGTTGCCCGCGACCTCGACGACCGTCGGCTCGACATGGGTGCCGTTCAGCGCCTTGCCGCCGATGACGATGGTGCCGTCCTGCGCGGCCTCAAGGTAGCCCGCCACCTTGTCGAAATGCGTCTTCGACACCAGCGCGCCGATCCGCACCGCGGGATCCAGCGGATCGCCCACGTTCCATTCGCGCGCATGTTCGGCGATCTTTTGCAAAAGCCGCGCCTTGATCCCCTTCTGCACGATCAGCCGCGACGCGGCCGAGCAGTTCTCGCCCATGTTCCAGAAGGCGCCGTTGACGACATGGGCGGCCACCGCGTCCAGATCCTCGGCATCGTCGAGTACGATGCAGGGATTCTTGCCGCCCATCTCCAGCACGACTTCCTTCAGGTTCGATTCCGCCGAATAATACAGGAAGCGCCGCCCCGTCACGGTCGAGCCGGTGAAGGACACCATGTCCACGTCCGGGTGGCGGCCAAGCGGTTCACCCGCCTCGACCCCGGATCCGGTGACGACGTTCAGCACACCCGCGGGCAGGCCCGCCTCCATCGCCAGCTCCGCCAGACGCAGCGCGGTGAGCGAGGTTTCCGCGGCGGGCTTGAGCACGACCGAGCAGCCGGCGGCCAGCGCCGGGCCGATCTTCCACGCCATCATAAGCAGCGGGAAGTTCCACGGCACGACCAGCCCGACGACCCCCACCGGCTCGCGCACCACAAGCGCTATGTGATCGTCCGAGGCAGGCGCCACCTGATCGTAGATCTTGTCGATCAGCTCGGCGTGCCATTTCAGCGTGTTGACCGTTTCGGGAATGTCGACCGTCGCGCAATCGTAGATCGGCTTGCCACTGTCGAGGCTTTCCATCACGGCCAGTTCGTGGCGGTTGCGATCGACCAGTTTGGCAAGGCGCACCAGCGCCTCCTTGCGCGCGCCGGGGGCGAGCCGCGACCAGCGCCCGTCTTCAAAGGCGTCGCGCGCCTTGGCGACGGCGAAATCCACGTCCTCCGGCCCGCAGGCGGCGACATCGGCGAGCTTCGCCCCCGTCGCCGGATTGGTCGTGGGGAAGGTCTTGCCGGATTTCGCCGGACGGAAGCCGCCGTCGATGAAGGCATTCGCGGGGAAGCTGAGCGATGCGGCCAGCGCCTCGTATTCTTCGCGGGTGAGAAGGTCCGTCATGGCTCAGTTCCCTGCCTTGATCGCTGCGATGGTGGTTTTCAGAACCGCGATGACCTGTTGCAGCTCGCGTTTCTCGTCCTTGTTCAGGCCCTTGAGCGGCGGGCGCATCGGGCCGGTGGGGATGCCGGCCAGGGTCGTGCCGTGCTTGACGCACTGGATGAACTTGCCGCCCTGTTCCAGCACCCGCATCAGCGGCATCATCGCCGACATGATCCCGCGGCCCTTGGCGAAATCGCCGTTCAGCACGCAGGTTTCATAAAGGTAGACATGTTCCTCGGGCAGGAAGTTCGAGCCCGCGCAGATCCAGCTCCGCGCGCCCCAGGCAAAGAATTCCAGCGCCTGATCGTCCATGCCGCAGGACATCTGGATATGCGGATAGTCGCGCGCGAGCAGGTGGACGCGGTTGATGTCGCCCGAGCTTTCCTTGATCCCGATGACATTGCGCGAGCGGCTGACGCGGTTGAGGAAATCCTCCCCCATCGAGACGCCCATCCGGCCGGGATAGTTATACAGGATGATCGGCAGATCGGCCGCGCGGTCGATGGCCAGCGCGTTGAGCGCGTTTTCACGCTCGGTCGGTACGGAATAGGGCGGCGTGCCCAGCAGCAGCGCATCCGCACCCATCTCGCGCGCGCCTTGCGCAAGGGCGATGCTGTCGGGCGTGCGCATCGCGCCGGTGCCGACGATGACCGGCAGCCGGCCCTTGACCCGCTCGGTCACGAACCGGGCGAGCGCAAGCCGTTCCTCGACCGTCTGGGCATAGTTCTCGCCGGTCGAACCGCCGGAAATCAGGCCATGCACGCCCTTGTCAATCAAATGCTCCACCAGATCGGCGAGCCGGTCGAGGTCGAAACCGCCATCGTCCTTCAGGGGCGTGACGAGGGGCGTGTAAATTCCCTCAAGCGTCAGTCGGAATGTCATCGTCGCATCACCACTAGCGAAATTTCAGATCAGCAGGCCGGAAGGCTGCCGGGGCGGGGCAGGTCTTGCCTTTTCCGGGGCCGTCCATGATCGGGGCGGTCGGCGGATCGGCAGATGTTCAGGCCAAATTCCGCCCCATTGCAAACGAGAATTTTCATCGCACTTACATAAGTAAAATATTATTATGCTCTAAAAAGACACCATCCCCTATTTTCATCGAGATGAATATTGATGCGGCCAAGGTCTTTCTGAAGGCATGTCGCAATTATTTTAGTTTAATGTCGTAAATATCCAATACATATCCAATTTCCCTTGCTAGCCATCCAGATTATGCGCTGTTCCGTGGCCGAATCCGGTGCTGAACGCCGTGAAAACCCGGGAAATTCCAAGCGTATGGTCCGGGATATCCTGAGGAAGGGTGACTTCTGCTGCTCTGGCCGGAAAAGATTAAGCTTATCCGAGAAGATCAGCTTACGGAAACACCACTCGCCTTTGGTCACGGCTTTCCTCCATGCCGGATCTTGGTCCTTGCGCGCACAAGAACTGGCTCAAACCACAGGGAGACATAAAAATGAAAGCCATCTGGAAGACACTCTGCGCGGCCGCGATGGTCGCGATGACCGCGATCCCCGGCTATGCCGCGGACAAGACCATCAAGATGGGCACGCTGTCCTGGGAAGACCTGACCCCGATCACCGGGGTCACGAAAAAGGTGCTGGAAGACAAGGGCTACACGGTCGAGGTCACGTCCTTCTCGGAATGGGGGATCGCCTATGCGGCCTTGGCCAAGGGCGACATTCAACTGCTGACCTCGCAGACCGACTATGCCGCGCATGACTACTGGGACAAGAACAAGCGCCGTCTGGAAAAGATCTCGCCCGTGTCGCATGGTCTTTATCAGGCGATCGCGGTGCCGGATTACGTCGGGATCACCTCGATCGAGCAGCTCAACGACAACGCGGACAAGTTCGGCGGCAAGATCATCGGCATCGAGCCGGGTTCGGGCCTGATGCGGGATGCGGCCGAGGCGGTCAAGGAATACGATCTGAAGCCGCAACTGGTCGAGGGCAGCACCGCCGCGATGACCGCCGCGCTGAAATCCGCGGTCGACCGCAAGGAATGGATCGCCGTCACCGTCTGGCAGCCGTCCTGGATGATGCAGAAGTTCAACCTGCGCTTCCTTGACGATCCGAAGGGCGTCTTCCCGCCGCCGCAGACCTATTACTGGATCGGGCAGAAGGGCTTTTCCGAGGCCGATCCCGAGGCGCGCGAAGCCATCGCCAGCGTCTACCTGCCGCTTGCCGACATCACCGCGATCAACAGCGAGGTCAGCGACGGCAAGACGATGGATCAGGCGGTTGCGGACTGGATCGCCGCGCATGGCGATCTGATTTCCCGCTGGGAGAACATCAAACAATAACCGGCCGGCACGATCGCGCCCGCCCGGATCCGGGCGGGCGTTGTCGTTGCGCAAGGCCGTGACGGGGAGCGTCAACATATGAACGAATCCAGAGCCGAGGTGCTCGTCGATTGCCAGTCGCTGTGGAAGATCTTCGGCGACAAGACCGAGGCCGCGATTCGCGCCGTGTCCGAACGCGGCGCGACGAAGGCGGATGTGCTGCAACAGTTCAATTGCGTGGTCGGCGTGTCCGGCGCCTCGCTTCAGGTCCGGCGGGGCGAGATCTTCTGCATCATGGGGTTGTCGGGGTCCGGCAAGTCCACGCTGATCCGCATGCTGAACCGGCTGATCGACCCGAGCCTCGGCAAGGTTCTGGTCAAGGGTGAGGATCTGTCCCGCCTCGACACCGCGCGCCTGCGCGAGATGCGCGCCCGTCACATCGGCATGGTGTTCCAGTCGGTCGCCCTGCTGCCGAACCGGACGGTGCTGGAGAATGCGGGCTTCGGGCTGGAGGTGCAGGGCGTCCCACGCGCGGAACGCAACGCCGCGGCAAGGGCCTCGCTGGCGAAGGTCGGGCTTTCGGAATGGCTCGATCGCTATCCGTCCGAGCTGTCGGGCGGGATGCAGCAGCGGGTGGGCCTTGCGCGCGCGCTGACCTCGGATCCTGAGATCATCCTGATGGACGAGCCCTTCTCGGCGCTCGATCCGCTGATCCGGCGGCAATTGCAGGATGAATTCCGGCAGCTGACCAAGGAGCTTGGCAAGTCGGCGGTGTTCATCACCCATGATCTCGATGAGGCGATCCGCATCGGCGACCGCATCGCGATCATGAAGGACGGCGCCATCATCCAGACCGGCACGGCGGAAGAGATCATCCTGAACCCGGCCGATCAATATGTGGCGGATTTCGTCGCGGGGATTTCGCGTGTGCATCTGGTCAAGGCGCATTCGGTGATGATCCCGGTGGCCGAGTTCCGGCACCAGCATCCGGATATCGCGCTCGACACCCTGCCGGCAGCCGCGCCCGATGCCGATGTCGCCGCCCTGATCGGCCAGATCACCGAGGCCGCGCAGGGTGCGGTGGCGGTGGTCGATCAGGGGCAGGCCGTCGGCGTGATCACGATGCGGAACCTGCTGCTGAGCCTGCGCGAAGCGCCCGCGGCGCAGGGAGGCGATCATGGCTGACGGCTTTGTCGAAGGGTTCGACAACACGGTCGATGATGCGCTGTTCTGGCTGAGCGACAATGCGGATTTCCTGTTCGACGGCGCGCGGGTCGTGCTGGACGGGTTCTATCGCCTTGTCCTCGATGGCGTCGGCTGGCCGCCCGCCTGGACAATCGCGCTGATCGGCGGGGCGCTTGGCTGGTGGCTCGTCGGGCGCGGGTTCGGCGCGCTGGCGGCCCTCGGCCTTGGGCTGTGCTGGGCGACCGGGCTCTGGCCCGAGACGATGGACACGCTCGCGCTGGTGATCAGCGCGATGCTGATCACGCTGGCGCTTGCGCTGCCGCTTGGGGTTCTCGTGGGCTATACGACCGGGCTCGACCGGCTGATCGAGCCGGTGCTGGACCTCGTGCAGACGCTGCCGCCCTATATCTACCTGCTGCCGGCCATCGCGCTGCTGGGCTACGGGACGGCGACGGCGCTGGTCGCCACGGTGATCGTCGCCATGCCGCCGGTGATCCGGCTGACCGCCCTTGGCATCCGGCAGACGCCCGAGGCCTTTCGCGAACTCGGCGAGGCAAGCGGCGTCAACGGCTGGCAGATGTTCACGAAGATCCGCCTGCCTTTCGCCCTGCCGTCGATCATGGCGGGCATCAATCAGGGGCTGATGATGGCCTTCGGCATGGTGGTGATCGCGGGGATCGTCGGCTCGGGCGGTCTTGGCAAGACGATCTATGACGCGATCCGCACGCTCGACATCGCGAAGTCGATCGACGCGGCCATCGCCATCGTCATCCTGACGATGATCATCGACCGCATCACCCAAGGGCTCGTGCCGCCGAAGGAGAAGGCGTGATGGATCTGTCCTTTCTGCAAATCTCGCCCGGCCGGGCGCTGGCGCCGGCTGTCGACTGGCTGAACGCGCATTTCCACGGGGTCTTCGCGGCGATCGGCCGGGGGGTCGAGGCGGCGCTGTCGGCCCTTGAATTCGTCCTGCTCGTCCTGCCCGCGCCGGCGGTGATCGCCATCGCGGCGCTGGCGGTGTTCTTCCTGATCGGCTGGCGGCTGGCGGTCCTGATCGCCGCCTGTCTTGGCTTCGTGCTGCTGATGGGGCTGTGGCGCGAGACGATGCAGGCCATCGCGCTGGTCACCGTCGCGGTGATCCTGTCGGTCGCCATCGCTTTCCCGCTCGGCGTTCTCGCCGCGCGCCGGCCGAAGGTCGAGGCGGTCCTGCGTCCGGTCCTCGACATTATGCAGACGGTGCCGCCGTGGGTCTATCTGATCCCGGCGGTGATGATCTTCGGCCTCGGCCGGGTGCCGGCGATCATGGCGACGATCATCTACGGCATCCCGCCGATGCTGCGGCTGACCACGCTGGCCTTCCGTCAGGTGCCCGTCGCGTTCAGGGAACTGGGGGCGGCGATCGGCGCCTCGCCCCGTGCGGTGCTGTTCAGGATCGAGATCCCGACCGCCATGCCGACGCTGCTGGTGGGCCTAAACCAGTGCATCCTGCTGTCGCTGGCGATGGTGGTTCTGGCCGGTCTGGTCGGGGCCGGCGGACTGGGGGCCGAGGTGACGCGCGGCCTGACCCGGATGGAGATGGGGCTGGGCCTGCGGGCGGGACTGGCCATCGTCGCCGTCGCCCTGCTGATGGACCGGCTGTCGCGCGGTATCTTGCAACAGGGTCGCGACAAGGGTGGCAAATCATGAGGAAGACCTTCTTCTGCATCGACTCCCATGCCTGCGGCAACCCGGTCCGCGTCGTCGCGGGCGGCGGGCCGATCCTGCCGCATCTGCCCATCGCGGACCGGCGGGCGCTGTTCCTGCGCGACCATGACTGGATCCGCACCGCCCTGATGTTCGAGCCGCGCGGCCATGACATCATGTCGGGCGCGATCTTCTATCCGCCCTGGCGCGAGGATTGCGACGTCGCCGTGCTGTTCATCGAGGTCAGCGGCTGCCTGCCCATGTGCGGCGCGGGCACCATCGGCCTGTCGACCGTGCTGATCGAGGAGGGGTTGGTGACGCCCCGCGTTCCGGGGATACTGTCGCTGGAAACACCGGCGGGCCGGGTCGATGTCCGCTATGAGATGGAGGGCGACAGGGTCGCCTCCGTCCGGCTGTTCAACGTGCCGAGCTATCTGCATGCGCGCGACGTGGTGGCCGAGGTCGAGGGGCTTGGCCCCCTCAGCGTCGATATCGCCTATGGCGGCAATTTCTACGCGGTGGTGGAGCCGCAGGCGCATTGGCCGGGCCTGTCCGGCGCGGCGGAAACCGTGTCCCTCAGTCAGAGGCTGCTCTGCGCATTGCAGGGCGTGGTCGAGCCGGTCCACCCCGAAAACCCCGACATCCGCGGCCTGCATCACGTGATCTGGTGCGATGCGCCGCGCGCGGGCGGGGATGGCCGCGGTGCGGTCTTCTATGGCGACAGGGCGATCGACCGTTCGCCGGGCGGCACCGGAACCTTCGCCCGGATGGCGCAGCTTCACGGCAGGGGGCGTCTGGCCGTCGGCGCGTCGTGGCGCAACGAAAGCCCGATCGGCACGATCTTCGAAGGCCGGATCGAGGAGGCGGTCCGCATCGGCCCATTCGCGGGCATCCGGCCGAGCCTCGGGGCTTGGGCGCGGATCACCGGGCACAACACGATCTTTGTCGATGACCGCGATCCGCTTCGCCACGGATTCCAGATTGCCTGACGGCGGAGGTATGCGCATGGTATCGCGTTGACGATCCGGGCAAGCGGGGGGCCATGACCACACAACGCAGTGCAGGTTTCGGGGGAAGTCCGGCCACAGGCGGCGAAGCCGACAGCCGGTTCGTCGCCCCCGGCGCCGCCCATGTGCCGGTGCCGGAGGGCAAGGGGCCGGTGACGGTGACCTTTGTCCTTGTGCCGCGGTTCACCATGCTTGCCTTCACCTCGGCGCTGGAACCCTTTCGCGTGGCGAACCAGCTGGCGGGGCGGGTGCTGTTCCGCTGGCATGTCTGTTCGCTGGACGGCCAGCCGGTCAGCAGCTCGAACGGCATCCCGGTCCTGCCCGATGGGAAACTGCCGGACGAGGCCGAGCCGGGTTGCGTGCTGATCTGCGGCGGCGTCACGCCCGATGTGACCATGCGCCCGGCGCTTGGCAGCTGGATCCGGGCGCAGTGGCGGCGCGGGCGGACGGTCGGCGGGCTCTGCACCGGGGCCTATGCGCTGGCGCGGGGCGGGATCCTCGAAGGCCGCCGCTTCACGCTGCACTGGGAAAACATCCCCGGCTTCCGCGAGACCTTCCCGGGGCTGGAGCCGGTGCGGCAGGTCTTCTGCCTCGACGACCGGATCATCACCTGCGCCGGCGGCGTGGCGGGGGCGGATCTCGCGCTCAACCTGATCGCGACGCATTTCGGCACGACGCTGTCGCGCGCGGTGATGGAGATGTGCCTGCTGTCCAGTTCGCGGCGCGAGGGAGAGGTGCAGTTCACCTCGCTCGCTTCGCGGCTGGCGACGCGGAACATGACCGTCGTGCGCGCGGCGGAGCATATCGAGGCGGAGATCGAGAACGGCTTCGATCTGGAAGGCTGCGCGCG
Organism: Paenirhodobacter populi; assembly: GCF_004022215.1. Taxonomy (GTDB): domain Bacteria; phylum Pseudomonadota; class Alphaproteobacteria; order Rhodobacterales; family Rhodobacteraceae; genus Rhodobacter; species Rhodobacter populi. Next base: position 16,109 of record NZ_SAUZ01000035.1, on the reverse strand, counting down.
CCACGCAGGCGTGACGCGGCGACAGATCCAGCGGCTGTTCCGGCAGCATCTGGGCATGACGCCGCAGCAATATGCGGCGGATCTGAGGTTGCAGCGCGGGCGGATCCTGCTGGCGGAAACGGACATGTCGATTCTGGATATCGCCATCGCCTGCGGGTATTCCTCGCGCTCGGCCTTCTCCAAGGCCTTCCGCGCCAAGTTCGGCGCGGCGCCGCAGGTCCATCTTGCGTTCCCCAACGTGCATCGGACAGAGCTTGCACCCGGCTGACCGCAGACGGGAGCATGCGTTACGGAGCCATGAGAACGATAGCCCGATGTATCACCCGCTTTGCCGGGGAGGTGCGCGCAGGCGCCAACCGGTCCATGCCCCTGTAAAGCAGGCGACGGCAAACACCCATCCCGACAGGCCGCCGACCATGATCCCCGACATGATCACCCCGACCGTGCAGCCAAGCGCGACCATCGCGCTCAAGCCCAGCATCACACCGACCGGAACACCGGGCCAACGGCCGGCTGGGGTGGAAGCCTCTACCCTGCGCTGGCGCAGGATCAGCCAGAACGCGCCGATCAGGGTCAACGTCAGAACCAGCGACGTCATGGCCAAGAAAGGCGGAAAGCCAGATCACCGGAGCGGAAATCACATCGTTCAGCCACAGCCAGGTCCACGACAGGAAGCTCAGAACGAATCCCACCGCCGCTCCGGCCAGCGCAATGACAGAGCCATAGCCCCTTCTCTCAGCCGGTAGAAATATACCGAACCCCGGCCGACAGGCCAGTTTCGAGACGAAGATGGGTATCGATACGCTGTCCGTTCGGTCAACAGCATGAGCGGCTCTTTCCGGCCGATCGGTCCCGTCAAACGGCCTTCTTGGAAGCCGCCATTCATACTTGCTGCAGCAATCGTGGCGCGGCAGTGTCGGTTAGGCGGTTGAACATCTAGGGCAGCAGGTCCTGTCGTCTGTCGGACACGTTGTCCGACACAGCCGCGCGCTGACTTTCGGTCAGACCGGAGGAGACGAACCGCAGGGTGACGCTGCCTCTTATCGGTTTTCGCATAATCCTGCCGGATCCCGAATCGAACTGCAGGCCACCCGCCCGCTGCATCGATTGCAGTTCGGATCGCGTGAGCTTGAGTTCACGCGCCAGCAGACGATCCAGCCTTTGCCCTGTCCGTCGCTGGACATTGATCGCAAGCTCGATGACCGACCAGGCTCCCGCGAGGTCGCCTTCGACGATCTTTGTCACGGTCAGGTCGGGTGGGATGTCGATCCGGTCGCAATACCGCCCGAGCGTGGCGAGATCGAACTCCCGCTCGCGGACCCAGGCAGGATCGCTCCCGTGCATGGCCCGAAGATCCCTCTCGGCGATCGAGGTGACGGCCACCCGTTCGACAAGCGACAGGTTCCACGTCTTTTCGCAGGAGTCACATTTGTAGATCAGCCATGCGTCGAGCCGCCGCCCGTTGGCATTCAATCTGATCTTGCCGCTTGAGCGGAACAGGCGGCTGTCCCCGCAGGTGCTGCAATTTCTCCGTGGTCGTGGCGGGGAGACAGGTTCGATCCGCCAGACGACGCTGACTGTGCCGGTCATGATGCCTTGGCCTTCCGTCTGGAAGTCCGCCATGGCGACAGCAGAGATCACCCGTGGAGGGTGAACCCGGCAAACGTACCAACGGCGCGCTCTTGAAAGCTCAAGCGCAACGGCCTCACATGACCACCGCCCGATCAACCTCCGACCGTCCACTCGTCTGGAGGCGCAAAGAAAGTGCTTGCAATTCCGGCCGCGATTAGACGACCCATCTTCAATGCCACGGGGCTTCGTCCATCACCACCTGCCCGGACACGACCGGCACCGATATGATTTCCGGGACGCTCACGCCCGACCCAGACCCCAGAACGCGGCTTCCAGCCGGCTGGCGGTGCGAAATCGCGCAGACAGCTCGCGCCAGCGCGGCAGTGCCTCAGGCGCAGGCCCCAGCCGATCCGCGACCGCCCTGTCGATCAGCGCGCCGGTCTCGTAGCAGAGTTGCTGATACTCGGCTCCGCCATAGGTCTCGATCCAGTCGCGATAGGGCGTATCCGCAGCACCGGCCAGAAGGCGCGCGCCGATCTCTCCATAGCCCAGAACGCAGGGGGCCAGAGCCGCCAGGAGGTCGAGGAAATCACCGGAATAGCCTGTTTCCAACACATAGCGGGTATAGGCGAGGTTCTCCGAGGCCTCCTCTGTCGCCTCAAGAGCCTCAAGGTCGATTCCGGCTGCCGCGCAGATGCCGACATGAAGCGCCATCTCGGTGTGCAGCAGCGCGTGTACCGTGGCGCTCGCCGTCTGCATCTCCGTCAGAGTACCCGCCTTCACTACCGCCAACGACCAGGCGCGGGCGAAATGCTTCAGGAAGATATAGTCCTGCCTCAGATAGGTCAGGAATGCGGGGCGCGGCAACGTGCCGTCGCAGAGCCCCTCGACAAAGGTGTGGCGGGTATAGGCCCACCACGGTTCAGCACAGTCAGCGCGCCACGCGACAAAGCAGCGCCCGTAGTCCGGCGCACTCATTCCGCCGCCCCGGGATCAAGGGCGAGGGCCGAGACCGGCAGGATGCTGTCAATCAGTCCGGCCTCATGCAAAAACGCCTCGAACCGCGCGTAGCGTCCATGATCCAACGCGGCAGGGCTATGCGCAAAGCGCGGCAGCGTATCAGCCCAGGCGCGGGTGTTCAGTTCGTCCGATAGGTCCGACGAGGTGGCGGCAAAGATCGCGAAGGCCTCATCGGGATGGTTCAGCATGTATTCGGTGCCGCGCTCGATGGCAGCAAGGAAGCGGTTCACCCGGCTCCGGTCGAGGCTCTCGGCATTGGCGACAAAAATCAGCTCGTCATAGCTGGGCAGACCCGCCTCCTCAGGAAAGAAGCAGCGACCGTTTGCGCCGGCCAGTCGCATCTGCGTCAGTTCGAAATTGCGAAAGGCCCCGATCACTGCATCGACCTGCCCAGTCAGGACTGCGGGCGTCAGCGACCAGTTCACATTGATCATTTCGACATCCGCGATGCTGAGTCCGACCGAGCCCAGCATCGCCGCCATCACCGCCTCCTCGACCCCGGAAACGGAATAGCCCACCTTGCGGCCCCGCAGATCGGACAGGCTCTGGACCGGCCCATCGGCCTTCACCATCAGACAGTTGAGCGGTGTCGCGACCAAAGTTCCGACGCGCACGAGCGGCAGACCCTCATGCACTTGCAGGTGCAGTTGCGGCTGGTAACTGATCGCAAGATCGGCGCGCCCAGCAGCCACCAACTTCGGCGGCTCGCTTGGATCGGCGGGCGCGATAACCTCGACCTCCAGCCCCTGATCGGCAAAGAAGCCGCGTTCCTGCGCCAGGATGATCGGCGCATGATCGGGGTTCACATACCAGTCAAGGATCAGCGTCAACTGGTCTTGGGCTACCGCGGGCAGGGGAAGGCAAAGGGTTGCCGCAAGGGCCACCAAACGCAGTGTTTTCATCGGGTCTCTCCTCCGGGAATTTCGGGCAGGTCGGCCAGCAGGGCGATCTCGCCCGGCCAATGGGGGCGTAGCCGGTCGGCGGCGCGCCATGCGCGCAGGCCGGACCGGCAGGCGAATACGGCACGCTGGCCGGGTTCGGGGACGGGTCCGCCGGGGCCGAAATCCTCAACCCGGTGGCGCCGCGCGAAGGGGGCGGCAGGCAGAGGGGCCTCGATCGCATCGCGCAGATCGATCAGGAAGTCCTGCGGTGACAGATCGCCCCGGGCGATGAAGCGATGCGGAGTCGGCTCCGGCTCGGGAGCCTTGTCGAAACGGAAACCCGACAGGCGGAAACCCGACATCTCATGGCGGATCAGTTGCCCCAGTGGCGAGGGTGCAAAGCCCAGAAGCACCGACAGAGCCATTTGCGCCTGAAGTGTGCCGAACATCCCCACCACCGGCCCAAGCACGCCCGTCGTGGCGCAGGTGGCCAGAGTCGGCGGCAGGTCGGGGAACACCGCGCGCAGGGAGGGCGCCCCGCCGCAGAACCCGCCGACATAGCCTGCCATGCCCAGAACCGAGGCCGAGATCAGCGGCTTGCCCATCGGTAGGCAGATGTCCGAGAGTGTGTAGCTTGCCGCGAAACTGTCGGCGCAATCCAGAACCAGATCGGCCCCGGCGACCAGAGCGGGCGCATTTGCGGGGGTCAGCCAGTCGACGACCGGGGTCACGACGACATCCGGGTTCAGGATGCGCAGCACGGCCACCGCAGCCTGGGCCTTGGGTCGGCCAAGGCGACCGCCATAGATCGGCTGGCGGTGAAGGTTCGTCCGCTCCACCAGATCGGGATCGACAAGTGTGATCCTCCCAATCCCGGCCGCCGCCAAATATTGCACGACCGGCACGCCAAGCCCGCCGGCGCCGACGACAAGAACATGCGCCGCGCGGATGCGGGCCTGCCCGGCTGCGCCGATTTCCGGCAGGATCACCTGCCGGGCATAGCGGTCCGTGGTGTTTGCCGGGCCACTCATCCCGTCACCCGCAGCCAGTCGCGGACCCGCGCCTCAGGGTCTGCGTTCAGGGTGATATCGGTCACGGCAGAGACTACATCGGCGCCTGCGGCAAAGGCCTCTGGCGCTCGGGCGGTGGTCAGCCCGCCAATGGCGATCAGGGGAATGTCGCCGATCCGCGCCTTCCATTCGGTCAGCTTCGCGGTGCCCTGCCGGTGCCATTTCATCTGCTTCAGGATCGTGGGCCAAACCGGACCGAGCGCCACGTAATCGGGGGCGAGAGCCAATGCCCGCCCAAGCTCCGCCTCGTCATGTGTTGAAACCCCGATCCGTAGCCCCGCCGCCCGAATCGCCGCCAGATTGGCGCTATCGAGATCCTCCTGGCCCAGATGCAGCCAGTCGCAGCCTTCCTCGATGGCAATCTGCCAGTAATCGTTGACAACCAGAATAGCGCCGGCGGCCCCGCACAGGTCACGGGCGCGGATGATTTCAGCGCGGGTCTCGGCCTCGGGCCGGTCCTTGATGCGCAACTGCACCAGCTTCACCCCAAGGGGCAGCATCCGTGCGATCCAGTCGGCGCTCTCGAAGATGGGATAGAAACGCGGCAGGGTCATGCAAGGAACGCCTTTCCGATAACGGGGGTCGAGGGCGCGGCCATGTCGCGCGGCTCCATCGGGTCGGCGAGGAAGGCCGCGCGTCCGGCTTCCACCGCCAGAGCCATGGCGCGTGCCATACCGGCGGAATCCCCTGCCTTTGCCACGGCGGTGTTCAGAAGGACCGCGTCATAGCCCATCTCCATCGCCTCCGCCGCGTGGCTCGGCAGGCCGATCCCAGCATCGACGACCAGCGGCAGATCCGGGAAATGCGCCCGGAGTGCGCGCAGACCCCAGGCGTTGTTGATGCCGAGGCCCGATCCGATCGGCGCGCCCCAGGGCATCAGAACCCGGCAGCCTACATCCACCAGGCGGCCGCAAACCGTCAGATCCTCGGTGCAATAGGGAAAAACCTCGAATCCGTCATCCGTCAGGATCCGCGCGGCCTCGACCAGCGCGAAGACATCGGGTTGCAGGGTGTCGGTATGGCCTATCACCTCCAGCTTGATCCAGCGGGTATTGAATAGCTCCCGCGCCATATGGGCGGTGGTCACGGCCTCTTTCACCGAATGGCAACCGGCGGTATTGGGCAGGATCTTTGCGCCGAGGCCCTGCACCAGCCCCCAGAAATCCTGCCCGCCGCCCTGTTCGCGGCGCAAGGACACGGTGGCGATCCCCGGCCGGGCGGCGCGGAACGCTTCTGCCAGCACGGCGGGGGAGGGGTATTGTGCAGTTCCCAGCATCAGGGCGCTGCCGACTTCGATGTCATAGAAGACCGGCATCTCAACCCCCCTGCATGGGCGCGACGACCTCGATCTGGTCGCCATCGGCCAGCGCGGTGGCCGCGCGCAGCCCGGCAGGAACGAAATCGCCATTGCGAGCCGTGGCGACCTTGGGGCCGAACCCCTGTTCGGCCAGAAGCTCGGCGAGCGTAGCGGCATGGGTCTCGCGCCCCTCGCCATTGAGAAGGATATTCATCAGCTGACCTCGTCCATGAATTCGGGGATGGTGTCGCTTTCCAGATGGTCGGCGGCCATTCGGGCCACGGCGGGCGACAACAGGAAGCCGTGGCGGTAAAGCCCGTTGGCATAAAGCGTCGCACCCCGCCGACGGAGCCGTGGAAGATTGTCCGGGAACGCGGGCCGGGCATCGGCGCCGGTTTCCAGCACCACGGCCTCGCCAAAGGCAGGATGAAGCGCATAGGCCGCCGATAGCATTTCCAGCAACGAGCGCGCGGTCACGACACCGCGCCTGTCGCTTTCGATCATCGTCGCGCCCAGCATGAAGACGCCCTCGCCGCGCGGCACGATATAAAGCGGAATGCGGGGATGCAGCAGCCGCACCGGACGCGACAGCGACAGATCGGGACAGCGCAGCACCAGCATCTCGCCCCGCACGCCGCGCAGATCGGGAAGCGCATCGCGGGCAGCAAGGCCACGTGCGTCGATCACCACAGCAGCGGCGCCATCTGGCGCCCAGGTGTGGAATGTCGCGCCTTGCGCCACCAGCCGCTCACGCAGAGCCATAAGAGCGGCACGGGGTGCCAGATGGGCTTCGTCCGGGTAGAACAGGCCCGAGGTGAAACGTCCGGCCAGATCCGGCTCCAGCTTGGCGATGGCCTCTGCATCGACGGTGCTGTGGCCCCTGCTGCGTCGGCCAAAGCGCGCAAGCTCCCCCCGGTCGCGGGCCAGGGTCAGGACCAGCGTGCCGTTGCGGCTGACCGCGCCCGTGTGCCTGTCCCACCAGTCGATGGCCGAAAGGCCGTGGCGCTCCACGGCCTTTTCGGTGGATTCCGCCTCGCAGTGCGGGGCGAGCATGCCCCCCGCCCACCAGGAACAGGCATGGGGACCGGGGGCCGGCTCGGGATCGACCAATTCGACCTGGTGTCCCCGCGCGGCGAGTTCGGTCGCAATGGCCATGCCCATGACCCCCGCCCCCAGAATGCGCGCCCTCATGGCGTCCACCATTCGTGGAAGTGATGCGCCGGCCCATGCCCGGACCCGACCTGCAGCGACGCACCCACCGCGATTGCATCTTGCAGGTAGTTATGCGCGCGGGCGACAGCCTGCGGCACGCTCAGGCCCTGCGCCAACCCTGCCGCGATCGCCGAGGATAGCGTGCAGTCGGGGCCATTGGTGTTTCGCGTGGCCTTTCGGGGCGCGCTGAACCGATGCGTCTCGGGGCCGAGCAGGAGGTCTGTGTAGACAGAACCCCCGGCATCGCCGCTCTTCATCAGCACCCACTCCGCCCCCAGATCGCGCAGCGCCCGGCCCTGCGCCTCGCGCGCGACATCGTCAACGGCGGGGTCCGCACGCAGCAGATCCGCGGCTACCGGCAGATTGGGGGTCAGCACCGTCGCCAGCGGCAGGAGGTCGGTCCGGAGCGCGTCGATAGACTCCGCCGCAAGCAGCCTGTCGTCTGGCTTGACCACCATCACCGCGTCCGAAACGATGGGCAGCCCGCTGCCCCGCAAAGCCTCGGCCACCACTTGGATCACCGCCGGATCGCCCAGCATCCCGATCTTGACCGATATGATCGCCAGATCATCGAAGACCGCCGCAAGCTGCGCTGCAACACAGGCGCGCGATAGCCCGGCAATCGCCGTCACGCCATGAGTGTTCTGTCCCGTCACGGCGGTCAGCACACTCGCCCCATAGATGCCGAGAGCAGGAAACGCCTTCAGGTCCGCCTGGATACCAGCCCCGCCCCCGCTGTCCGAACCTGCAATGGTCAGTGCAATAGATGTCACGTCGCCCTCAAACTGGACCGACGGACTGGCTATGGGAGCTATACATGGCGGATGAGAGCCATGTGAAATCGAGCTACCCGTTCCCTCCGCCGGTATTAACCGGATCAGGTTCGATGGGTTGGCTTGCGCCTCTCAGCCCCGATTTCCCGGGGCACCCCAACGAGTAAGTGGGCAGAGGCTAGGGCCTAAACCCGGTGGCGGCAAGTGCCTAACTGGCGTGCGCGTGCATTCAGCAGTATTCTCTCCGCTGCGTGCTCCAGCGAGTTTGGCTTCTGAGCGGCATTGAAGATGGGTCGTCTAATCGCGGCCGGAATTGCAAGCACTTTCTTTGCGCCTCCAGACGAGTGGACGGTCGGAGGTTGATCGGGCGGTGGTCATGTGAGGCCGTTGCGCTTGAGCTTTCAAGAGCGCGCCGTTGGTACGTTTGCCGGGTTCAGGGTCGTCTTCGCGGTCGACACGTTGGTCGGTCGCCGCATGATGGGTCTCCGCAGAGGAGCCTTCCAATGTTGGGTACGCACTCGGCTGTTGAGCTGGTGCAACACATCAAGCGGAATGGCTCGACCTACGTCCCGGCAGGGACGTCCTGACGCGCTCAGGGGTTGAGCGCTGTCGGTGGGCCGTCAGGCTACGACCTTGGCGGTTTGCACGAACGGGGTGCCGTCCCGGAGCATGGCGTGCATCATGACGGCGAGCTTGCGGGCGACCGCAACGGCGGCGCGTTTGAAGCCGACACGCTCCTGGAGCTTGAGCCCCCATGTGCGCAGGTCGCTGTCCCCCCTGCTGCGGGTCAGGATGACCGTTGCCGCCTCGTAGAGAAGCCCTCTGAGGTGACGGTCGCCGCGGCGGGATATGTGACCATCGTGGTCGACTTCCCCGGATTGATAGCGTCGGGTTGTCAGGCCCACCCAGGCTCCAACCGAACTGGACCTTCGGAAGTTGTCGGGGTCTTCAATGGCTGTGACGAATGAAGTCGCGGTGATCGCGCCGACGCCTGGGATCGACGCTAGGAGCCGGCAGGCCTCGCTCTGGCGCGCCTCCGCGACGAGTTGCCGCCCGAGTTTGGCGACCTGCAGGCGCGTCGTGCGCCAGCCGCTTCAACCCCGATCTAAAGCGCGTCTATCAAAGATTGCTCGCTGCCGGGAAACGCCAGAAGGTCGCTCTCACGGCAGTCATGCGTAAGCTGGTCATACTCGCAAACACCCTGATCGCTGATACTCGAAAATGGTCTCCAGCAGCCCCTTGACCAAAACAGATACTACGTTCTCCCTGGTAGCATGAGCAGATTTCCACGGCGTCGATACATTCGTGCGCAGGTGCCGACAAGGGATATGATGCGGCAGAGTTTGTTGCAGACCTGCGCCAAGCCTGTGTCACTCCGCATATAGCGTGAGACAATCGCGCTATTCAGCGCTCGATGGGCGCACCACCCGGCACAAGGCCTACGCCCTGTCTCTCAGGCACCGCAAATGGATCGAAGAGGCTTTCGGCTGGGCCAAAACCATCGGAGGCGCTGCCCAAACCGCCTTTCGGGGTATCGAACGCGCACGTGCCCGCTTCATCCTGACGCTGGCCGCCGAAAATCTCGCCAGATTGCCGAAGCTGCTCGCAGCGTGAACAGAAGATGGCGTCGCGAGCAGGCCAAACCCGCCAACCAAGCCAGATGAACAAACCGAAGTTCTGACAGGGCAAAGAACAACGTTCTCAGCGCAGGACTAAATCATCAGCCTGTTCTCATGATCGCAGTCAACCCATTATTTCATGGCCTTTAATCCGGCGCTGCCGGGTGGTGCGTGATGTGGATGCGCAGGGCAGGAGGCGGAACTGAGACGACGGTTGAGCAAGCTCTCATGCGCGGGTTGGATACCGCCTGACCGTGGTTACGTCCTGGGGCTGCCTCGGTCTAGAGATCGGGCATCGACAGCGTTGGCCCATAACAGGGCACGAGGGTTCCCCACCGCGTTCCGCCCCCACACCTGCACATCGGCCTGATCCGGGCGATCTTTCCTTTCCTTCTCAAGCAGCAGTGGCACTCGGCACGGCAGGTGGTGTCGTCACCGCCCGGGCAATGGCCCAGACGAAGCCCAGCATCTCGCGCGCAATCGCCGTCACGACCACGACCTTTGCCTTTCCAGCCGCAATCAGGTGCCGGTAGCGCTGGCACATCCTGAGCTGGCCCTTCCAGGCGATGTCGCGCACCAGCCTGGGCAGCGCCTCAAGCCGGGCGAGCAGCTTCACACTGATCCTTGCCTGCATCCGGTAGCTCCACGCCCCCTCTATCAATGCACGACGCGCGAGCCCGCTGCCCGCCTTGGTGATCCCACCCCGGCGCACGCTGGCACCGCTGGAATGTTCCGATGGGGTCAGCCCCAGATAGGCCATCAACTGACGCGGGCTGTCGAAGCGCTGGAAGTCGCCGACCTCGGCCACCACCGTCACCGCGACGATGAAGCCGACACCACGCATCGCCTGAACCGCCGCAACCACCGCCGCAAGGCTCCAGCATAGCAGAAGATCGGCAATCTGCCCGGTCAGTCGCTCCACCCGTGCCTCGGCATCAGCGACCGCGTCGATGTAATCCTGCAGGACAATCTGTTGCGCCGGATGCGTGAACCTCACCAGCGAAAGCCAGCGCCGATAGGCCCCGGTCCAGCCAAATCCGGCCGTGGCGAAGCAGGAAGCCCTGCAAATGCTGGCGCGCCTTGCCCGCCACCCGCATCGCCGTTGCCCGGGCACGGACCAGATCGCGCATCGCCTCATGCGCCGCATCCGGCACCCAGACTGCCGTCAACTCGCCCGCCCTGTGCAGCTTAGCCAGCATAAGCGCATCGCGGCGGTCCGTCTTAACCCGATCCCCCGCCTTGACCGGAATCAGCGAGGGCGCGACCACGATGCAGTCATGTCCCATCTCGACAAGCTGGCGGTGCACGCCATAGCCGCAGGGGCCAGCCTCATACCAGAAGTGCAGCCTCGCTCCGCCTACAGCCAACTTCTCCACCAGCTTGCGGACTTGGTCTGGTCGGCTCGGCACGGATCCCCAATGCCGAACCTCACCGCCACGCGTGCCCTGTGCAACGGCAACGGAAATCGATGCCTTGTGGACGTCCAGCCCGATAAACGTGTTATGTTCCATTCGGTCTCTCCCCCTTCCTGAGGCACGGCACCAGCCAATCCGGCGCAACCCTCGAACGGAGAATGCCGCGGGAGAGACCACCGACCCAGTCAGCTCGTTCAACGATCATGGGGGCTAAAACAGGGAGGATTACCATAGGAACTAAACTGATTTTATATCATCCACGTTCTCTCGTTAGTTCTATCAGAATTTCGGGTAATTTCGCGCGGTTCACCTTATCTAGATCAGGACCGTCGTCATAAAGCGATCGAACCAGTTCAGTAAGTTGCGCAGGAGAGAGATTCAGATGGGAGTCCCAGCAAGCACATCTCACATCTCGCTCAAGACGCTCAAGGCGCCTCCAGTTCATCGGTTTAAAAGAACTTCTCGGTATCGTGTCCTTCCCCATAACCAACCATTCTGGGTCCACATTGAACATTTCACGAAGCTTGGGAAGTATCGATATTGGTGGCTTAGACACACCTTGTTCCCAATTCATTAGTGTTCGCTTTGAAAAACCTAACAGGGTTGAGAACCGTTCGTGAGATAGGCCCGCGCGCAGTCGAACTGCTTTAAGACGCTCGCCAATTTTAGAAGTGGCAGCAGACAAATTAGAATTCCTCCGTCATTATTATATCCATGGCCTTTCAACATGGTGAGTGGCAATGAGAGATATCGCCAAAAGTTTGGTGACGCGGGGTCAGGCAGCGGTTTGACGCTGCCGGAGGCCGTCGCGGGACTCAACCCCCTTATGTGTCCCGATCCTGCTATAAATACCCCCATCACCGATCCCGGCCAAGACCAGTGATGGGGTGGGATGCAGCGCCAAACACCTTGTGGCATAACACGTTATCCAGCAAGCTGATCCCGCCTCTCCTCACGGCTCAGGCAACCGAATACTCCGCGCGTTGAAGGGCGTTGAACAGCGGCGTTTCCAAGCCGCCGGTTGCCTCCATCACGATGATTTCCACGTTGGCCGAGCGCAGCCAGCGGGCCAGTTTGCGGAAACCCGCAGCATTGTTGAAGCGTTCCTTGACGGCCCTGGATGTAGAAAGACATCGAACCAGGCCATGGATACGTCGATGCCAAGGATCTGGGTGTCAGAGAGGATCGGGGTTGCTGCGATGTTCAAGATGCCGCTCCTGAAATAGCTGCACCTACCTGTCAGATGGGATCTCGAAGACCTACCGGCTGTTCGGGCTGAAAATAAAACAGGTGGGGAGCCACGCTCCCCGACGGAGTCATCGCACCGAGTTAGAAGCGGTCTCCCACCTGAGCACCGACATCATTTCGCGGATCGATGTCGAATGCCACGCAGAACATACAGTGGGTAACGCGCCAGCGCCGCTCAGCAATGGCCTCAAATGCTCATTAGATGTTCCCCATCATGGTCGCGAGAGAACCTGAAAACCACGACCGGCGGGGCGACGGCACCAAAGGGCGGAGGGTGTGTCAAAACTCGGTGGCGGGGCCTGTCGGAGGGTGATTCTCCGTGCTGCCCGGCATAGCGACGTCAGGTCTTCCTTTCGCGCGGGTGGCGGCCCGATAAGCCTCGCCAGACGCAGTGCCGCACCGGAGGAGAGACGACTGGTCCCTTATCAGGCCGGAATGGCCTGCATCAGGTTACGGATCCCGATCAGGGAGACCATCCGCTTGATGTTGTAGGCCAGGACGTTCAGCGCCATTTCGGTACGCACGTTTTTCAGCCTCCGCATCAGGAAATGGGTGTGTCCCATCCAGGCCTTGATCGTGCCGAAGGGGTGCTCGACGGTGCAGCGGCGCAGGGTCATCGGATCGGTGTCCCGGCTCAGCCTTTCGCGCATCGCGTCGATCAGATGTTCGTGCTCCCATCGGGTGATGCGGCGTTCCGTGCCGGTGGTGCATCGGCCCTGCAACGGGCAGGTCTGGCATTCGTTGATCCAGTATCGCCGGACCTGAACGCCGCGCTCCTCGGTGGTGTAGCGATAGATGAGCTCTTCGCCTGCGGGGCAGACATAGACGTCGCGGGCTGCATCATAGGCAAAATCGGCCTTCACATACATGCCCCTGGCCGCATTGCCCGAAGTGGCCGGGCGCGGCACGGTCGTGGTGATGCCTGCCTCATGGCAGGCAAGGATCTCGGGGCCGCTGAAGTATCCCTTGTCGGCAATTGCATGCAGGTCTTCGCGACGGAGAGCGTCTTTGGCGGCCATGGCCATCGGGCGGAGCTGGTCGCGGTCGAAGCCCTGGTTCGTGACCTCGTGCGTGACGATGATATGGCTCTCCGTATCGACAGCGCTTTGGACATTATAGCCAACCATACCGCTGTGCCGGGCGCTGGTCGCCATAGCGCGGGCGTCCGGATCGGTGAGGGATATCTGTCCGTCCGGAGTATCGACCAGAGCTTTGTCCATCGCTTTCAGCCATGCGATCTCCTGCCGGATACGGCCGTAGCGGCGGGCAAGGTGAAACACTTTCCCGGCGCGGGCCTCGCCCGCTTCCTGGCGGTCAAGGCGCACCATCTCGTTGATGTAGCGTTCGATGTCGGCTTCCAGATGGGCGAGGCGGCTGGCGATCTTGTTTTTGGTGAAGTTGCGATCACGGTTGTTGACCGCCTTGAATTTGCTGCCGTCGATGGCGACCGCCTCGCCTCTCAGCACGCCGATCCGACGGCAAAGCTCGACGAACTGCGCGCAGGTTTTGCGGATCGCGCGGCCATTCATGCGGCGGAACTCGGCGATGGTCTTGTGGTCCGGCACCAGCCTGCCGGTCAGCCACATTACCTCGACATTGCGTCCCGCCTCGCGCTCCAGCCTGCGGCTCGACGGGATCAGGGTCTCAGATAGCCATAGATGAACAGCTTCAGCAGGACCGCAGGATGATACCCCGGCCGCCCGGTGCGCGCGGAGATCGAACGCACGAAGCCGAGGCCAGACAGGTCAAGCTCATCGACGAACAGATCGACAACACGAACAAGATCATCCTCGCCGATCCAGTCCTCCAGACGTTCCGGGAAAAGCACCATCTGGCTGCGCTGAACGCCCTCGATGAAACCCGACATGCTGATCTCCCGCTACCGAGAAAGCATAGCATGACACCGAGTTTTGACACCCCCTCGGCCGAGGCTGTGTCAAAACTCACCTTTATGACAGTGGCTTAGAATGAAATTCCCTCACGAAGCCACCCTTAGGCCATCTGCGCGCGCCGATGTGAACATAGGTGCCACTGTGGAGAACCGTATTCTCCGGTGCGGCGCCAGAACCGAGTTTTGACACAGCTTCGGCCAATTATCACGAGCTTAGATCCAGAGCTGCGCAGTTTGACTAAGGCGGTTCCATTTTCGGAGTACTGCCGTCGGGAACACTTGGGGCATGGGCACCCCGCAAAAGCGGAATGCCCCATAAAAGACGCTACTGCGCGATGGTGATTTTGGTCACTGAACCGGCTTGGGACTTGTCTCCGGGTACCCCATACATCGCGACCAGATAAACCGCGCCATCGGGACCAACGGTCAGATGGTTCGGGGTTTCGTCGACCGGGATGTTCGCGACCAGCTTGCCATCCACATCGAGAACGGCGACCGTGCCGCCGGCGCGTGCAGCGGCAAAGACCTGCGAGGTCTTTGCATCCCAGACCACAGACACACCACCCGCACCGATATAGGTATCGGCGAGCAGTTCACCCTCGGCATCCAGAACGACCACGTTGTTGGTCTCTTGCGAAGCGACGAACATCCGGCCGCTTACTGGGTCTCGGGCGATATCGGTGGCGCCCTGTGCCTGCGGCACCTCGATCGTCGTGCTTTTCCCCGTCGCCAGATCGATCCAGCCGATCCAGGGCGTATCGCGGCTGACCGAATAGAGCTTGCCGCCCTCGGCATCGAGCGCCAGATCCGTGGTGCCAAAGGCGACCCGTCCGCGATCCGCCACGAATTGCAACTGACCGACATGCTCAAGCGTTTCGGTGTCATAGACTTCGACGAAAGGGCTGAGCGCCGCGCTGACATAGGCGCGGTTGTTGGCCTCGTCTATCACGATGTCGCGCGGATGCTGCACGGACCCTTCGGGGAATATCTTTGCGACCTTCAGGTCACCCGCGTCATAGACGGTGACGGTTTCGGCAAGGGTGTTCGATGTCCAGACCTTGCCATGGGTATTGTCGACGGCCACGCCGAAGACACCGATCTGTTCGCCCTTCGCATCAAGGGCCACTTCAGCTTCGGCCTCTACCGTCAGCGTCGCCGCATCCAGCCGCAGCAGCCTGCTGCCATCGTTCGGACCACGTGCCGAGGTGACAAACAGCTTTCCATCAGCCGAAAGCGCGCTTTGATAGGCGCGCTCACCTACCGGTACAGTTCGAAGCGTGAAAGCCTCGGCATTCTGCGCGGGAACCACATGCGAAATCTTGAGGACCACCTGCGAAACGCTGGCCGGGTTCTGCGTAACTAGGGTCAGCGGGTAGAAGCCATCCTCGATGCCCTCAGGAACCTGAACCGGCACGGACAATTTTCCGTCTTCGCCAACGGTTAGTGGTTCCGGCGTCAGAAGATCCACACCATGCAGAACTGACACGCTGGCACCTGCGGGAAGACGCTGAATCGCGATCGTGGTTTCGTCGCCGGCCTTGACCGGAACTTCACGCGATCCTGCCCGCACGCTTCCGGGAAAACTGGTCGAAGCAGGGGTCCAGGGAGTATCGGCCATCGCAGCTGTGGTTGCGGAAAGGACCATAGTGGTAGCCAGCAGCAGGGAACGGATAGAGAAATGTCGCATCATGCGCACCATCAGGTTGCAAGAATGCCGTGCCTGTCATTGGGTTCGGCTCTCCCAAGCCTCCACATTATTGAGCTCGGGTCAACTGCCGTTGGCATGATCATCGCGCTGTGGATCGGGATCCGGTTCTTGATCTGGTACGGGTGGCAGTTGATGGAGCGGGCGGATAGAGAGCATTTTCATTAAGGATTGAACGACCCCGCTGACGCGGGATAGGCACTGATATTGGCGGGAATTGCCCCTTGATGGGGAAGTAACGATTATACCTTCATGTGGCTTTGATGATGTGACCGCCCCCCGACGGCATCTGTGTGCCAAGGTGGGCCTGCAAGGATCCACATAGGAGAGCGGTCATGTCGGAGATTACCACTGTCGGGCTCGATCTGGCGAAGAATGTGTTCCAGGCGCATGGGGCTGATGTCTC
>NZ_SAUZ01000034.1 GCF_004022215.1 Paenirhodobacter populi | reverse complement strand
CTTCTCCGGTCCCGTGCCATTGGCAAAGGTTCTCCCCGCGCTCCCGGCGGCTGTTCCGGGGCGTTCTCTGATGATGATCCTGATCGGGAAAGCTCCCGTGCTCGTTGAGAGGATTATAGGGCATCGGCAGGGGCCTCGGGCATGGAAACAGCCGCGGAGAAGGGCTCTGAATGCGCGTGATTGTGGAAAACTGGCCGGAATGGACCCGATTGGGAGGTGAACCGCGGATGTGAAACGGATTTTGCTCTGCCCGATCCGTCAATCCTGTGCTTGCGGTCAGGGATTTGCTCAGGTCTTTCGGAATCTTACGTAAGACTGCGATTTTTTGGCAATCTCCGGCGCTCTGGACGATCGAGAGACCGGTGCGCATGCGCTGACGACAGGGGCGCCAAAACTGCCCGGCGTTCAGGAGCCGCGCCGTGTTGTGCCCCTTCTCCCATCCCGCAGATCATCCTCATTCTTCCTCCTCCCATATCCAAACCTGACCTAAAACCTCAGATGAAAATCGCCGATGAAATCACTCAATTATATGATAATAAACAGAAAAAACTTGACGGTGCCTGACGCGCTGCCTATATGGGGTTCAAGAGACAGCAAGCCAGCCGAAAGCCAGCGAGCGATCCACATTTTGCCAGCCAGGAGGTCATCATGGCCCATAACTGCAACGCCTGCGCGTTCTATGAAATCCATGCCGCCAACTCCGACAGCCAGCTCTCCGATGCCGGTCTGTGCCGCGCCAACCCGCCGGTGACCCAGAAGGACGCCGACAGCCGCGGCTTCTGGCCTGTCGTCAAGCCGACCGACTGGTGCGGCGAGTTCGCGACGAAGTTCGCAGCTGAATGACGGGTCTCCGGCCCGGCCTTTGACACCACGTTTGCCGAAGGCAGCCCAAGGGCTGCCTTCGGGCGTTTGGGGGAGGGCGCTCAGGTGGGCGGAGGGCTTTCCGGACACTCCAGTGTTGAGATGTTCCTCCTGAAGCCTGTTCCCGCCTGTCCTGAAAAGTGCCACGCTTTCGTCAAGCCGATGGGGCTTTGGAGCAGGTCCGTAACGCATCCGGGAAAAACAACGGTGCTATCGTTCCCTGCATTATTGCCCGCGTTTGGCGTTACGGATTGACCCTGGCGGTCTGGCGATGATGGCTGATCCCGGGGCGTATCCGGTGCGGGCACCGGGACCAGAAGGCTGCGGCATGAGGCGGTGATCCTGGCCTTTCTGGAGCACGCGTAACGCATTTTGCGCGCAAAACAGTGCTTTGCATTCCCCGCGTTCGTAACGCGCTCTGCGTTACTGCTTGCGTTTTGCGTTACAGATTGCCCAGAGCGGTCTGGCGATGATGGCTGATCCCGGGGCGTATCCGGTGCGGGCACCGGGACCGGAAGACTGCGGCATGAGGCGGTGATCCTGGCCTTTCCGGAGCGCGCGTAACGCATTTTGCGCGCAAAACAGAAGATTGCGTTACAGGCGTCATGGGGCTGCGCTGATGATGTGTTCATCGATCCCTTTCCTGGAAAATATCATCTGCGGATTTTTTTTTGCCGCTCCTGACCCTGGTGGCCTGGCGATGATGGGCGGCACCAGAGAGGCCCCGGCGCGGGCGTCTGCGCCGGGGCGGTTCAGTTGATCATTCAGGAGTGCTTCCTTCCGTCACCGTCGTCGCGACACTGTCGGGTGTGGAGATATCTTCGGGTGCCGGGCCCACCTCCTCCGTCCGAACCCGCTCCAGCCATTCCCCGGCGTCTCCGGCATCCATGTCCCTGATTTGCATCAGCGCCCCGGCCATCTCCTCAAGGAGGGGGCGATTGGCAGTGAGGATCTGCGCGGCCCGGCGCTCGGCGTCCTCGATCTGGCGCTGAACGCGGGCGCGGAGGGCCGGATCGCGCAGGTTCTGGGTGTCGTTCTCACCAAGCCAGGCGGGGCCGTGCAGGCCGAGGCCGAACTGGGTATGGATCGCGGTGGCGATCCCCGTCGCCAACGCGAGGTCGGAGTTCGGCCCGCCTCCGGCACCGGCGGAAACATCGCCCAGCACCAGACGCTCGGCGGCGCGGCCGGCCATGAGTTGCGCCAGCCGGTCCCGCATGTCCGAAAGCGTGCCGTGCTTGGGCGCCGCATCGATCATCGTCATGCCGCTGCCCTCGCGCTCGATCAGGATCCGCTGCACCGGGCCGATCCCGAGCGCGGCGCAGGCGATGGCATGGCCGCATTCGTGCAGCGCGATCCGGTGGTCGATCGCGGCATCCTGCGGCGGGGCAAAGACCTTGCGCAGGTCTTCGGGCGTGAGGTCGCGCCCGGCCCCACGCGCTGCCGCCCGGGCCTGCCGGATGACAGCGTCGACATCGGCCGAGGAGCAGCCGACGGCGCGCGACGCCAGATCGCGCAGCACGGCTTCCGACCAGTCCGGCAGGCCGTGCCGGAACACGCCGAACAGCGCATCGGCATCGGGGAGCGGCAGGGCGACCTTCATGTCGAACCGCCCCGCCCGCAGCACGGCGGGGTCGATCAACTCGGGATGGTTGCAGGTGCCGACGACGATCACGCCTTCTTCGCGTGCGATGCTGTCCATCTCGGCGAGGAAGGCGTTGATCACCTGGGTCCGATAGGACCTGCCATGCGTGTCGCTACCTTCGCGCGAGCCCACGGCATCGATCTCGTCGATGATCAGCACGCTCGGGGCGCTGGCCCGGGCATCCGCAAAGGTCTGGCGCATCTCGCGCAGCATGTCGCCGAGATGCCCCGCCGCCTGCCATTGCCCAAAAGTGCCGGTCACCACCGAGAAGCCTGCGCTGTTCCCCATCGCGCGGGCGATCCAGCTCTTGCCGGTGCCGGGCGGACCATAGAGCAGCAGGGTGCGGGTCAGGTCTGCCCAGGCGACCTCGCCCGTCTTCCAGCGGCGCAGGTCGCGCACGATCTGGCGCGCGGCCCGGAGCGCGGGCGTGTCGCCGTGGATGTCCTCGAGCCAGGGACCGGTGTCGGGACCCGGCGCCGCCTGAGCCACCATCGCCGCGATCCGTTCGGCAACGGCCCGCGCCGTCTTCGCCTGCATCGCGAGGGCAAAGCCCAGCATCGGCAGATCGGCGAGCAGCACCTCCGAGGGCAGGGCGGCGCGGACCGCCTCTTCGTCGATCCGCCGCGTCGCCGAATGGCTGGCGCAGAGCGCCGCGATCAGGATATCGGCGCTGACCGGCACGAACCGGCTCTGGTCCAGCGCCTGCGGCATCAGGGCCGGCGGCAGGTCGAGATCCGGGGGCAGGGCGATCAGCACCGGCGTCGCGCTGTCCAGCGCGTCGCGGATCTTGCGCCGGAGTTCGAAGACGGCCAGCTCGCTGAGCTTGCCCTTGCTGTCACGGGTCGTCTCCAGGAAGACCAGCGTGTTCGGGCCCACGCGGACGCCGCGCACCGGGTTTTTTACCTGCCAGCCGGGCGGCAGGAGATGGGCCAGCAAACTCCGCAGGGCCTCGGTGTCATCGGGGAGAACGCCGCGCAACACGGTGACCGCGCCCGGGCGCAGCGCCGCCGCGATACCGTCAGTGCCGAAGCTGGCGGCGAGGCGGACCACCGTCAGCAGGGCGCCGGCGGGGAGCGGAATGGCGGGCGCGTCGGTCCCGGTCACCGAGACCGCGAAAGGATCGCCGCCCTCGTCGCGCAGGGTTTGCGCGATCTCGTCGGGGAGATCGGTCAGGCCCGGGCCTTCGCCGAGCAGCTCGAGGACCGAGGGTTTGGGGGCTTCTGGCGAGGCCGGGATCGTGTCGCCGATGTCATCGGACATCTCGAAGGGCGAGAAACAGGTGCCAACGCTGTCGGCGGTGTGCTGGCGCAGCCGTTCGACCGCCGAGCGGGCGAAGCTCCACCACGCCGGCCGCGAGGTGGGCCTCGTGGAGGCTGGGGCAGCCGGAGTGGATGCGGTCGCCAGAGTTGCCGGGGTGGGTGCGGTATCCGCGGTGGTGTTCATCGGAACGGGTTGGGTCGGGTGCGGCGTCATGGCTGACCTCCGAGGAAAAAGGGGGCGGTCTTCCCGGAGTGGGCCGGGGAGAGGGTTTTGTGAGGGGTGGGGGAAAAAGCGGGAAGATCGGGATAGGGACAGACCGAGAGCGTTCGGTTTTTTACAAAATGTCAGCGAAAACAGTGTCCTTTGAAGGTATCCACCTGAGAGGTCGGCGTGTGGCTCCGGATTTTCTGTGACGGGGCGCGTCGCAAAAAAACGGATACGGCTCTGAACGGTCCAGAAAAAAATCCGGCTCCAAACCTGCGCGATCCAGAAAAAAGCCAGATACGTTCCTGCTTGATCCAGAAAAAATCGCCCAATCTGTCTGGCGCCGATCAGGGTATCGAGGGCGCGTCCGGTTCCAGCGCTTCGCCCAGAACTGGTCCGTCCGGGCCGGGCACGGACAGGCCCAAGGACCAGAACGCGGCTTCGAGGCTCAGCCGGGGATCGGCCTTGATCATGGCGAGCTCGGCATCGCGGACCCGGTGGCGGCTCCGGCGTTCAGCAGTGAAGACCACCGCATTCTCCGGCAGCACCACCAGCGCCAGCAGGTCGAACGCATCGGGCTCATAGGGCCGCAGGCCCTGTGGCGAGCGGCCATAGCCATGATGGGCGTTGAAAAACCAGGCACCGTTCTGGCGCGCGGTGGTGGTCTTCACCTGCAGCCGCAGGATCTGCTCGGGATGCAGGATCAGCCGGTCGACGGCGGTGAACTCGGGCAGCCGCATCACCGACAGGCCGTAGCGCAGCAGGAGGCTGTCGACGAGGCATTCGCCGGCGAGGCCAAGCGCCTTGGCATGGCGGCAGCGGTCTTCGCGCGACAGGTCCGGGAAAGCCCAGAGATGATGCGATCCGGGCGGCAGACACAGCGGCGGCCGGGGCAGCAGCCCGGGGAGCAATGGTTGAAACGTCATGGAGCGGAACTCCTTGGGAAGGGGGAGGGGTCATGGAAAATCCGATATGTGCAGCCTGAACGGCGTCCGAGACCGTGGAAAATCCAGCTTTGGGGGCTGAAAAATGCCGGGGCGTGCGGTCTGAACGGGCTCGGAGTGCTACGGAAAATCTGGTCGGGATTGGCGTGTGCCGGAACATTTGGCCTGACCGGCGTGCGCTCGCCCCGAAGAGGAGCTGGCAGCGACACCGGTCAGAAGGCGGGAAGGTCAGGGCTGTTTACAGCGCCGGGGCGAAGGCGAGGCTGTCCGCGACGGGAGCCTCCGCCTCGACCTCGATCGGATCGAGATAATCCGGCAGGGAGGCCAGCGCATCGAGTCGGATCAGCACTTCGCTCAGCAAGAGGTTCGTCCGCGCCGCAACCGGATGATCTCCGGCACAGCGGAACATCGACGGCATCCGCTGGGGCAGGCTGTGCAGCTGGAGGAACTCCTGCGCATCTTCGCTCGCGAGCATCATGCGGGTCAGCATCGCCATCCGCAGCAGCGGCTTGTCCTCCCGCCGCTGGACCTCGGTCTCGCACAGCGTATTCAGCGCGGCTTCCAGGTCGGCGCGGGTCTGTTCGGCTTCCGCGAGCCAGTCGATGAACGCGACGTCCCACCGGTCGACATGCGCAAGATCGCGCTCCGCCTCGATATGCGCCGACAGCACCGGCAGCAGGGCCGTGAACTGCGCGCTCAGCGGCGAGGGACGGAAATAGCTGATGGGTTCCGAAACAACGGGAACGGTGATAGGCGTGAAATCAGCCATGGTGGTCTCCTTATCCGAGATCAGTGTGGTTAGAGCAAGGCGAGGGGGTCGGATCCCTTGCCTTCGCTCGCTTAATATGGCACATTAGAATAATGGTGTCAATATCGAGATTGGATAAATTCTGTGGCTCCCCCAAAAAAGGATACCGAGGCGATAAATCTCCGTCTCCCTCGGGAACTCATCGCAGCGATTGATGATCGTCGGCGCGTTGAAAAGGACTTGCCTACACGGCCGGAGATGATCCGTCGGGCGCTGGTACAATGGCTGGAAATGACGGCTCCCGATGCTTGATTGAGGGATGTGCCTGCTCAGCCCTTGTGAGGGCCGGCAGTCAAGGTCGGCCCATATTGGACGGCCACCGTTTGGTTTTGCTACCCTGCAGCACTCCCCGAAGCCGACGCTCGAATTTGATACAGCGTGGAATGTCGCCGAACCCCTTTTCTGGACGCAAGCGATCATTCACCCGGAAGCAGGCAACCTACACTTCACGTCTCAATTCGCTGGAGGCTTATGATGGCGCCCCCTCCCGACCTCAGGTATCGAGAAACAACGCCCGGTGGGCACGGGGCTGGCAGCGCAGGTATTGCGGCGCGGCGTGGACCTGTACGCCCAGATGCGCCGCTGCGTGCCAGGGCCAGCGCGGATCGTAGAGGATCCCGCGCGCAAGGGCGACCATGTCGGCATCTCCCGTCGCCACGATGGACTCGGCATGGTCGAAAGCGGTGATCAGCCCCACCGCCACCACCGGCATGTCGACCGCAGCCTTGACCGCGCGGGCCAGCGGCACCTGATAGCCCGGTGCGACGGGGATCTGCTGTCGCGGATCCAGCCCGCCGCTGGAGGCATGGATGGCCGCGCAACCCCGCGCGCGCAGTTCCTGCGCCAGCGCAATGGTCTGGCCAATGTCCCAGCCACCCTCGACCCAATCGGTGCCCGAGATCCGGACCGAGACCGGATAGTCGTCCGGCACGACAGCCTTCACCGCGTCGAAGACCTCCAGCGGAAAGCGCATCCGGTTTTCGAGGCTGCCGCCATACGCATCCTCGCGATGGTTCGACAGAGGCGAGAGAAACTGGTGCAACAGGTAGCCATGCGCGGCATGGATCTGGATCGCGTCGATGCCCAGACGCAGGCTGCGCCGGGCCGCCTCGGCGAACGCATCTCGGATGCGATCCATCCCGGCCTTGTCCAGTGCCTCGGGCGCGTTCTCGTCAGGCGCGAAGGGCTGCGCAGAGGGGGCGACGGTCTGCCAGCCGTTCGGCCGTCCGGGCGGGATCTGCGCCCCGCCCTGCCAGGGCTTGTCGGTCGAGGCCTTGCGCCCGGCATGGGCAAGCTGGATCGCCACCGGAATATCCGACCATCGCCGGATCGCCTTCAGGACCGGGACCATGGCGGCTTCGGTCGCGTCATCCCACAGGCCGACATCGGCATAGGTGATGCGCCCTTCGGGGCTGACCGCGGTGGCCTCGATGGTCAAAAGCCCCGCCCCCGACAATGCAAGCTGACCAAGATGGATCATGTGCCAGTCGGTCATCCGGCCTTCCTCGGCCGAATACTGACACATCGGCGCGATGACCACGCGGTTCGGCATCGAAAGGCTGCCTGCGGCGATAGGGGTGAAGAGTTTGCTCATGGTTCGGCTCCGTCCGGGAGGATCAGGGGAAAGGCTTGCAGCGAAGCCAGGGGATTGGCCGCTGCTGCGGAACCCCGGCCGGCAGGCCAGTTTCGAGACGAAGATGAGTATCGATACACTCTCCGTTCGGTCAACGGCATGAGCGGCCCAAAGCTGCGGGTCGGCGAGGACTCATGCTGCAGGGGCGAATTCCGCTTAGCAGCCGTTCGGCTGGTGACGCAGCAAGAACTCGGCCATGATGGTAGCGAAGCGGGACATTCCCGCCCTTCGCTGGTGCAGCACACGGATAAGATCCGTTCCGCCGAAGCTTGCCCCACAGGGCGGAGAGCCGACATTCGCCGCGACACTCACGAATGGACTGCGCCGCCACCGACGAGGCGGTCGCTGAAAATGACGCCGTCGAGGAGGGTACTTCCTATCCTGCCGAGTATGGGCAGACCGAGCACCGCGCAGGGAACAGTTTCGCCAGATTTTTGCGGAGTGTAGACTCGATCCGTGTGGACATCAGAACGGCCAAGGCATTGAGGCCAACCACGTTTGAACCGCTTGAGCCGCACCTATAAGCGCTGCTCTTGCTGCCTCAGGATTTGCAATGCCATACGCGACACCGATGGCGGCTCCGGCATCAATTGCTGCGTTAACCCGGTTCTGAATCCACCCGGCCAAGGCAGTCGCCGCAGCGAACAGGCGATTATTGCCTTGCTCCACGCTCACAATGTCCGGTTCTTCTACTTGCGTTTGCTGGCGAATTTCATCAATCGCGGCCTTCACCTGCTGCCATTCGTCCCGAGAAACGGCTTGAACGATTTCCAGTTCCTCTGGTGGATTGTTGTGGCCCATCATAGGGGGGGCTTGAGGTTCGGCCTCAAACCTATCCAGAAGCGGTTGGACTATTGCTTCCAATTCATCCAGGCGGCGGATCACCTCGGCGCGCGCTTCAGGCTCCGGCGGCACTGGTACCTGATCCGCGACTACGGGAGGCCATTCACCGTCCCCGTCAACAATCTCTCCCGCCTCAACACGGTCGTCTTCCGGGTGTTCGTAGAAATCGCCACCGGTCGTTGGTGCCCATTCTAGCGTCCCATCTCCCTGCACACGATCAACCGCAAGCATCATCGTATCGAAGTCCACGGCGTCTGAGAACTCAGCTTGGATTTGGTCACTGGCGTCGAAGGGTCCACCCCAGAGGTATACGTACCCGCCCATGTCCTTGTTGTATGGTGTATCGTTTTGGGGGTCCTCAAACTGCTGGTTGAACCACTCGACCATCATCGCGACTTGTTCCTGAGAACTCATCGCACCCACTTCTTCAGCGGAGTAGCCTTGAAAATCCCTAACTGATCCGAAATGTGAAGCCATAGACCGAAATTCGCTCATGTTCTCGTTTCGTCAAGAGATAGAGGAAATCGGTGAGCTCGGAAAGATGAACGGTGCACGCCCCGTACAGGACATAAGCTGGTCGATGTGACCGGGGTTGCCGCGCAAGGTGGAGGCCGCTCCGATGTACGCGCTGCGTTGCTGTAGTTCTGCACCTGCCGACTGACCTTGCTCAAAATGCATCGCAGCGGCAAACAGGAACGGCCACTCCGGAAAATCCGCACCGCTGAATGGGCTCGCCTCTGAATGGCCGCGAAGGGTCCCGCCTGATGTCTCATCTGCGCTGCCTATGAACTCGCTGCAACCTAGCTGAGCGTCGGCGATGGCTCCCCGAGCAACATGCTACGGCATAGCACCCAGCAGATTTTTCTAGGCTGAACTGACCTTAGGCGCGCAGGCAAGGGCGGCCCACTACGGCCGGTCGGCCCCGAGCAATGCTGCGTGGCCGCATTCCCGGAAGCTGCCCTTCGTCTTGATCCGTAGCAAACAACCAGCAAGATTGGATGTGATGCGGCCCATAGTCGCCACTCAGCTTCCCAGAATGCTGCATTGCCGCATTCTCCAAAGCCGCCCTTCGAGGCGTGACGCAGCATGACACGCGGGAGGGCTTGTAGTGATGCGTGACATTCCAGACATTCGCTGATATAAACGCCTAGATATATAGACTGGGTGTCAGTCTACAAACATCTCTTTTAAGCCTATGCGGCTGACACGCTCGAATCTACGAATCCGTCAGTCACTTTGGCCCGTGGCTGAAAAGAAGGCCGATCGGCGAACGCTTGGCATAATCCAATGCCGATTTTGTCTCTCGATTTCTCTTCGGAAGATCTTTCAGCTTGGGTAGATCGAAGGCATTTTGCGCTACGAGGGCTCCTAATCCTATGGCCGGAGTTCCAAGCACCGCTGCTCCGATTTCCAATGATCCGGTTACGAGCCAGCCTCCAATGTCATGGCCGAGAAACTTCCAGCGCTTTTTCTTAAGAGCCTCTATGTTCTGCTTGTGCAGATCGAAAGCTTCTTGGACGTTCGCAACTACTTGATCGGCCGTTCTGTAGAAGCCATCTGGATTAGCTACTGCGATCTCTGAAATTCCTTTACTTAGCATCTCCCTGATTTCTGGCATGGCCCCTTGCTTTCGCATTTCTATCAGCGCTGAGGGAGGAATATTTCCAAGCCACTCAGCATCAGTCGCCGCAGCACGTTGCAGGCCATGCACCATGTGAAGCTCCTTGCGATCATAGGCCAGGTTATCTGTGGACTGGTGCGCCAGCGCGAAATTGAAATACCGCCAAGAGGTTGGTGCATCAAGAAGTGGAATGCTGCCGAAGTCTCGGCTTCTCTGCAGAATGTCGGTAGCCTGCCCCATGCGCCCAAAGATAATGCCCGTCAGAAAGCGTCCTGCGTGTGTCGGAGAGGCTACTCTAAGATCGGTGTTCGCCATGGCTCGCTTCATCTGAGCTAGGAGGTCGCCCTCCCATTCGACGTCGAAAAGGATCATTTCCTTCCTAACGATCAACTTGACTAGGTCCTCAGGTTCGGCGGCGCCCTTCAAAAAGTCTTCGACCTCATCAATGTCATTGAACGTGCGGCCGAAAGCGGTGGACAAATGCTTCGTGGTATCGGATCTGATCATTGATCCTAGCCACTCACGGTTGGATTCATCGAACTTTGTTGGCGGCACTATGGCAACGAGCGGCATATGCTCATCGCATAGGGCTAGCTCTTTGTAATCCATCAAGTTAATTACATGTTTGGCGAATATATATACAGCCTGCTTATAACTTCCAGATTCAAAGACGTGCCTGGATTTTGAAAAAGGATCGTTAAGGGCGATCACATCCAAGTATAGCCCTGAACTAGATGCAATGTTCTGTTGATAAGAAGGGAAGAGATCACCACCAAATACCGCCTTTAGTCCATCAAAGTCTTGAAGATGATATTGGCATACTGCGGTCAAGCTCTCCCAGAAATCATCTAGCATCTCCATACATTTGCGAATGCTAGGGATAATATTTTCCACGTAGGCAGCTGAGGAACTCAATGCCAATCCAACCTCGTGAGCGTCCATGCCGCGCTCTTTGGCACCCTTGATAAGCCAACCCATGTTCAGTTCTAGAAAATCGTAGAACATCTTGTTGATCTCGTAGATGGAGATCTCTGCCTTCATGTCTTCGCGATCCCTCATTATAGACGACATAAAGGCCATTGAGCGAACCGAAGCGTCCACCGTCGACAAATCTACGGTGCCGTCCGGCTTAATTCGAATAGCATCAACGGATGCAGACATTTTGGCGTGGAGATGGGAGGAAAAATGGATCTTGCCTGCTTTCAGTTCCTCAATCAGAATAGCCAATCTCCGCTGCTGTTCCTTTTCGTATTCTAGGTCCATTGCTTGCCCAAAGAGTATAAGTGATCCCGCCGCATGATACTTAGTATACGATACGCAAGCAATAACCCGACAGCCGTGGCTATACCGAATGATCTTGAAGGGCTTTGTTGCGCTCTCTCTGGTCGGCGGATTCATGTTTGTGAGTCAGCGGGTTAGATTGACCGCATGAGCAAGCCCATCCCCTTTTCCGCACGACGAACTGGTCTAGCTACAGTCAGGTTCTGAAACGCCGTGGCTCTCTGATGGTGTGGTTTGACCCGGAGATGTCATGGTTCGCAGTCCCGAACGGAAAGCCGGGTCATCCTGAGAGGTCTTCGGCAGCGGCCATACAGTTTTGCCTGTCGGTCGAGGTGCTGTTCGGACTACCACTCCGACAAACAACTGGGTTCGTAGAGAGCCTGCTGAGCCTATCCGGTCTCGACTGGCCGGTGCCTGACTACACGACGATCTGTCGCAGGCAGAAGCACCTGAAGGTACAGATCCCATATCGTGCCGCGTCCGGGCCGCTGCATCTGCTGGTGGACAGCACGAGGATCAAGTTCTCTGGTGAGGGCGAGTAGAAGGTCCGCAAGCATGGGACCAGCCGCCGTCGCCAGTGGCGCAAGATCCACATCGGTATCGACGCTGATACACTGAAGTGCGGGCGGTGGAGATGACCAGTAACCGCATCGGGATGCACCCGTTCTGCCCGGCCTACTGGCGCAGATACCAGCTGAAGAGCGGATCGACAGCGTTACCGCCGATGGTATCTATGACACCAAGGGCTGCCACGGCGCCATCGCGGCCCGAGGCGCCGATGCCGTTCGGGCACTCTCTCGGACCGATGGCGTTCGTGCCCTCACTACCTCCCGCGACGAAATGCCAGGGCCTGGAAAGGGCACGATCCCGGCCCGCAGGCGCAAAACAAAGCGCTACGTGCCTCCAAATGGTTCGGACGGACCCACTGGAAGAAATGGTCCGGATATCACTGACGAAGTCGCGTGGAAGCCAAGATGAGATGCGTCAAGCTCCTGGGCGAGCGCATCATGGCCAGAGACTTCGACAGGCAGGATGCAGAGGTTCAGATCCGCATCGCACTCATGAACCGCTTTACCTCACTCGGCACGCCCGAGACCGTCCGCATGCGCTGAAGATATCTGGGAAAGAGATACGTCCAGCCAAAACCCGAATAGCGGGACAAAGCCAATCAGGCGTGCTCGTTGATTTCATCATCAAACGGAGACCACTTAACTGCTGCTGCAGGCTTCAATATTTCGTTTACTTGAGCGAGAGGATTTCGGTGATTAAAATAGGCGCCTTTTCTCGCTGTTGGATGAGGACAGTAAACATTGGGAATTTCCTTTTTATCACGCTTGGTGGCCGTAGAAAGGATTTTCTTGGCTTTCTTTCCAAGCAATAGAAAAACTGGTGGATCATCTCTCTCAGCCAAACGCTTTATTAGCCGCAGAGTTACAGGCTTCCAGAGCGCAGCGTGCGCGCGCTGAATTCGATCGCGACGATATTTTAGCTCTTTTTTGCTAGGAAGGGGCGCGCTTTCGGTGAAGGTCCAAGCAGCGTTTAGAAACAGAACCCCCTCTTCTGCCAATCTGTCAAAGTACATTGTCATTGCCTCTGTTTCGGAAAAATATTGATCTGCATCATCTCTGATTAGACTCCACCCCGACGCATTTTCGTCCGCCTTCTGATTTTGATTCGATACCGTAACGGCTGATTGAAGGAGTCGCCTCAAGCTAATTGCGATACCGCTGTGGGCCGCACCATCCTCAAAGGCTCGACCCGTGGCGCGATCCCGTTCGGGATATGGATCCTGCCCAATAACGCAGACTCGAACTTGATTTGGAGCGATCCCACGGAATGCGCGGAACAGGTGTCGTTGATTTTGATCGGGCAACAGTGACGGATATGGTGAAGAAAATTCACCTTCCTGAACCTTATTAAGTGCGTGCGCCGTGAAGTCTGGACTAACATTATCAAACTCCTGTCTCCAGCTTAACGGAACAGCATCGGCCCATCCGGCCTCAAGTGCATTGGCCATGGTGTCTTTTAAGGTCATTGCTGCGTTCCTATTCTCTGTTCCCGCTCAGATCAGGCAAAGGGTATTTAGTGAGATTCACGGTCGTCATATGCATGTATTCTGCGATGCGTTGCAAGGTTGACGGTGCCGTGACGAGCGACCAAAAGGCTTCAGTAGCCGCATCGCCAAGAAGCCGTAGTCGCAACGTGGCGATCCACTCTTTTGACTGCTCCCGACTTTGTAATCGGTTCGCAAATATTTTTCGCTGCGCTTGGCGCGAGTGGCAGCTCTTTTAACGTCGCCGCAGCGACCACTCGACACTGCCATCAGGCCGCTTACCGCCCTCTCCAACATTTTCCGGTTTGGATGCCGCTGGTTTTATCGCATCGCCATGCCATATTTTGAATTGCCGAGCGCGATATTTCTCGGATGGTCTTCTTGGACCGTTGGACCGTTGGACCGTTGGACCGTTGGACCGTTGGACCGTTGGACCGTTGGACCGTTGGACCGTTGGACCGTTGGACCGTTGGACCGTTGGACCGTTGGACCGTTGGACCGTTGGACCGTTGGACGGACTCTATCTGCCCGTGGCGACCACAGCCAGGTTCTTAAAAAAGCGGCACGCCTACGTCAGGCACCGCATATCATGTAAACAATCATTTGCTTTTTGCGGCTTAAAGGCAAACGATTCTTGACATGAAACTCCTCCTCGAAACCCGCCGCGCGCGCGGCATGACGCAATCCGATGTCGCGCAGGCGGCCGGGGTCAGCGTGCCGACGGTCCGGGCGCTCGAACGCGGCGAAGGGAGCATCCGGTCGCTCGTCGTGGTGATGGCGGTGCTGGATCTGCGCTGGGCCTGGGCACGCGAGATGGATGGCGGCGGCTCGGAGCTCGCCGGGCGGCGTCGGGCGCGGGGGCTGAGCCAGGCGGATCTGGCGCGCCGTGTCGGCTGCAGTCGGCCTACGATCATCGCGCTGGAGCAGGATCTTGTCGGGACGGTGGCGACGCTCGTGCGTGCCCTTGCCATTCTCGGGTTGCGTTCCGCCTTGCGCCCGGTTGCCACCGGTCGCGGCGGGCTGGTGCCGGCGACGAATGCGCCCGAGCGGGATCTGGTGATGACGCCGCCGGATTTGGCGGCAGCCATCATAGCCCATTTCGCGCCCCGGATGACGGGCAGCGTGCTGGATCCGGCAAAGGGGCAGGGCGCGTTCCATGACCGGTTTCCGGCGCATCTCGAGCGACACTGGTGCGAGATCGGCGAAGGGCGGGATTTCCTGGACTGGAGCCAGCCGGTCGACTGGGTGATGACGAACCCGCCCTGGTCCCGGCTGCGGGTCTTCAGCCAGCATGCGATGAGGATCGCCCCGAACATCGTCTGGCTGGCGCCGCTGACCAACCTGACGACGCGGGCCCGGCTGCGAGATTTGGAGGAGAACGGCTTTGGGATCGCCGAGCTGGTCAGGATCGACACGCCGAAGGATTGGCCGCAGAGCGGTTTCCAACTGGTCGCGGCCTGGCTGCGGAAAGGTCATGCGGGGCCGTGGGCCGTCTCGAGGCTGGGTGAGAGCGCCGCGCCAATAAGCGCGTAATTCTCCCGGCATGGCGGTATCCGGTGGAGACCTCAGGAACATAGCGAAGTTCTTTACGGCCCGGCGTGCACAGTCTGGGGCTTTGCGGCGATGGTCTTCGATTCTCCGCCGGTGCAGCAGCGTAGTTTATCTTCCCCGCTATTCCTCCGGGGGCCTGACCAATTCCATATGGCTGACGCCGAGGGCGAGCGAGAGCTCGTAGAGGGTGATGATCGTCGGGTTGCGCTTGCCGCGTTCGAGATCGCTCAGGTATTGCTGGCTGAAGCCTGAACGTTCCTCGACCTGCTCCTGCGTCAGCCCCTGTTGCTGGCGCAGGCGCGCGAAATTGTGACCGACGAGCTTGCGCATATCCATGCAGGCATGGATCGCAGTTCGGGCTTTTCTTTTTTACATACTAAAATGTGTTGAGCGCGAGGCGGGCATCATTTCCCGCCATCCGCATCAAAGGCATTGCCGACACATGACCCTGAAATCCCTTCTCCTTTCCGCCGCCCTAACATGTTCTGGCATCACCGCCTCCGCCGAGGTGATCGAGTTCCCCGACGATGAATTTTGGCTGGGACTGTCGAAGTCGCTCTACGGCGGACAGCCGGATTTCGAAAATCTGGCGAAGCGCACGCCCGCCTACAGGGAGGCGGATGACCACGGCGACGAATACCGCGCTGATCATCTCGCTCTGCACGGTGTTCACGCCGTTTCTGGATTTCGGCTTGCGACGGCGATTGCCGCCCGCCGGCATCATCGCCAGGGCCGACATTGCCGTCGCCGGCGTGGCGGTGCTCGGGGCGGGGGATCTGCTGGTGCTGGCGGCGGCGGGCCTGCGCGCGGTGATGGTGGTTTCGGACCAAGCGCCTGATGGCGGGGCGCGGATTGTCCTCGGCGGCGCTGACGGCGGTGTAGGCGGCCACGGTGGCCGGGCTGACGCTGGCCGTGCTTCTGGCGCAGGTCAGTCCGACAGGTCTGGTCATCCATACCGGGCCGGGGTTCTGGGCCGCCGTCGGTTTCCTGTCGCTGTTCTGCACCATCGGCGTGTTCTACGTGCAGAACAGCGCGGTGCGGCGCACCAGCCCAACCCGCGTGAGCTTGCTGATGGGGACCGAGCCGCTCTTCGGCTTCGCACTGGCCTGGATGCTGCTGTCGGAGCCCGCGACGCCCACCACGCTGATCGCGGCGCGGGGTTGATCGTGGGGGGCAGGTTCCTCGGCCTCGCCGCGGAGCGCAGAGGCTGATCCGGGCTGTGCTGTCAGGCCCGGATCGCCAGACGTGGGGGCAAAGATCAGCTGTCCTTGTCCGCCTGCCAGATCGAGGTGAACCCGCCATTCGCCTGGAACACACCGTCATCACCGCCGACCAGTCCGACCACGCCGAGCGTATCGCCCACGTCGATCGCGGTGCCGTCGATCGTGCCGGTGTGCGACGAGACATAGGCGCCGTTTTCCCGGTAATGGACCGAGGCCGAGGCGTCCGCGAATGCTCCGTTCTGCAGGGAACTGCCGCCGTAATACTCGATCGAGTTCGATCCGGTGCCATTGTAAGCGGTGGCCATGCCACCGAAATCGGCCGTGCCTTTTTCGGTGTCGAGCACGATGATCGAATCGCCCGTTCCGACATTCCAGGTGGTGCCGCCGTCAACGGTATAGTTGACCTCGAAGGTGCCGTTGTAGCGGCCGTCAGGCGATTTCGTCGTCGCGACCAGACCGTCGTCGAGCGTGTAGAGACGGGTGTCGTCGCCGGAGACATACTGGATCAGTCCGTAGCTGCCATCCGCGAACCTGTCCGCGGTCACAGTGACGGTTTCGCCGTTCGAGCTCGTCGTTCGCTGAACGCGGGAGATATCCTTGTCCGAACCGTAGGGACTGTTGACCGTCGTCGCCCCCTGTTCGAGGAAGCTGATCAGATCGGCCGAGGAGGTCGATGTCGGTTGAGTGACCGTGCCATTGACCGGCGGGGTGACCGAGGCGCTGCCCGAGCCGTTTCCGCCACTCCCACCGCCCCCACAGGCAGCCAGAACAGAAAGCGGAATAATTGCCAGAATTTTCGGGGAAAACATCATGCGGAGCCTCAATCTGAATGGCGATGGTTCCCCATCTGTCTCCGATAATCTGTCAGGCATCAAGCAGAAATACACACTAAGATATGTATTTCTGCGGGGCCGGGATATAGGGATCGGGTGTTCATCCTGATCCCGGAAATCCCGTGCTTCGTCTCATAATCCTGCTGTTCTGCGCCCTGATCCAGTTTCTGCCCGCCCGTCCAGCGCGAGCGGAGCTTCGTTTCGCTGATATGATTCAGGCAATCCGGCTCGGCGGCACGGAGCGGATGATGGTCTTTGCGTTCTCCGATCCCGGTCTGCCCGGGCCGGCCCGCGCGGCCCGCGAACGGATCCTGCTGGGGATGGGAGTGCGGGGTGCTGCGGGAGCCGTGACGCGGCGCAGCCTGACCTTCGCCCCGGTTCTGACCTGGGACAGCAACATCAACGGCGGCTATGGCAATTCGGGGTTCACCTTCGCCGGGCTGCCGTTCTCGATCGACGACCGCTATTATGCTGTTGGCGGGGTGCTGATTGGAGGCAGCCTCAGTGGGGCCTTGCGAATGGCGCTTGGCGGTCAGACCGGGCTTGCGTTCGCCGCAAATGCCAGTGCCGCCTGGGCGCCCGAGCATGACATGGGAAAGCTGTCCTCTGGCGTTTCGGCCTGCGTCAACCACATGGTCAGCTATGCTACCTGGGGTTACGGATGCCTGGACGCAAGCTGGCGGCGGATCGATCTTGGCGAGACCGGTCGATACGGGGCGCGGGCGGGCGTGAACCATGCCTTCTTCTCGGGGGTCGGCATCCATGAGGTCACCGTCGAGGTCCAGCACAACCGGCACGATGCAGGGCGCGTTTATGATCAGAACGTTGGAAGCGTTTCGCTAACCTCTGCTCTTTCCGGCGGATACGCTTTCGCGGTGGGCATCCACATTGCGGAGAAGATCGACCGGGTTAACGTGATGCGGGAACGGATCTGGATCGGTGCGGGCTTCGGGCTCCTCGAGCACCCGGCCTCGATCATGATCGGCACCCAGAGGAACCGGGGCGGGAGTTTCCTCGGCGAGGGTCTCGACAAACGCATCTGGTCGGTGGGCCTGTCGTATCAGGTCAGCGAGACCATCAGCGTTTCTGCCTATGGGGCGAAGACCTACAGCAACGTGGCATTCTATGATGACAGCCAGTTTGGCCTGAGCTTTGATTGGAGGTTTCGGGTTCGATGAGAACAGCCATGGCGAGGAACTTTTGTTGGATTCGTGCGGTGGCATGATGACAGCCTGTGGCGAGTCGGTTGGACATATCTGGAGGCTTGAATGGCGGGCTGGTCTTCGGAACAGCGATCTGCCCAGACCTCAATCGTCGTGCAGAGGGCGATTGATGGACGGTGCGACTTTGGCCACTACGACCGTGTCGGCTTATGGGTCGGGATGGGAATGATCGGGCAGGATCAATGTCCGGCATGACTGCAAGGCGGTTGTGGGGCATGGGCATCGGATGAACAGACTGCGGTTTTCCGGGTTCATCTTCTGACCGATAATAATGTTTCGAGCCGACGTTCGGGCATTTTTGTGTCGACATTCCATATTATCGGGCCGGGTAATTTTTTGGACCTTGTTCTGTGAGAGAAGTTTTTAGATGGGCTCGAATGCCGCATGTTCGAGAAGATGGTGCTCGCTCAAATATCTGAAATCATTTAATATGGATTTTATCCGGTCTGCGAATATGTCCGGAAAAACTCGTGCGGCTTGCCACATTTGTATCGACCCAGCGGAATCTGCTCAGGTTAAGCTGCTAATCTGAATGCCTCGGCAGGCGTGCGCATGGCAAGCGCCTGGTGAGGGCGGCGGTTGTTGTAGAAGCTGATCCAGTCACCGATAGCGCGTGTTGCGTGTTGCGTGCTGGATGCTGTCGAAGCGCTGGCGATGGACGCATTGCTCCTTCAGCGTCCGGATCACGCGCTCGACCATGCCATTCTGCTGCGGGATGAGCCATGGTGCCGCCACGGGTTCAAGGCCCATGGCGAATGTGGGGTGATGAGCTCCTGCTTCAGGCCATAGCTGCGGACCAGCGCGGTGAACTTGCGACTGGTGAACACCAGGCCATTGTCCGACCTCAGAAGGAACGCAGCTGGCACCCGGCCCAGGGTGCCGAGACCCACGTGATCAGCGCATGCTCCAACGCACTGGCGGCGGTCGTGGCTTTGCCCGAGCGCGACATATGCCAGCCCAACAGCTCGCGTGTGTGGCAATCGATGAGTGAGGAAGATCAGAAAACGGTCCGGGGGACCGTTTTCCTGACGAACGGCCAGCGTGGCCCAGCCATCCCGCCCGGCCCAGATACGGCACATGTCGGTCGACCAGCGTTCGTTTGGGGCCGTGGCCACGGATGGGATTGCCTCGATGCGGGGACGCATGCCGATGGGACGCTTTCGAACCTGCCAGCCCTTGAGCTGAAAGACCCGCTGAACCGTGTTCTTGTTGAAGCCGAGAAGCCAGGCCACCGTCCTGTAGCCGAAGGACGGTTCCTGCTCGATCATGGCCTTGATCGGTTCGGCGAAGCGCGGATCGACCTTCGGAGCCGCCTTGGTTGGCCGGTAATAGACGGTCCGGCGGGGCACCCCAAACCAGGCACAAAGCTTTGTCAGTGGCACCGTAATACCCTCAGC
Source organism: Paenirhodobacter populi (assembly GCF_004022215.1). GTDB lineage: Bacteria > Pseudomonadota > Alphaproteobacteria > Rhodobacterales > Rhodobacteraceae > Rhodobacter > Rhodobacter populi. The sequence goes on along the minus strand of NZ_SAUZ01000034.1, from coordinate 19,975 downwards.
GAGAAGGCCCTGATGGATGCTCTGGATCATTTGTCGTCCGCATCCAGCAGGGCCTGGTATTTTTTTCGCGCGCGCAACTCCAGCATGGCCTCGCCATAGGCCTCCTGAAGATCCTTCAGCTGCTTCTCGTATTGTTCCCGAATGTCGAGCGGGTTCGCACGTAGGGAGTTCTCCATCCCCCGCTTGGCGTCATCGATCCAGCCCTCGATCTCAGAGGGCGACAGATCGAAGGATCGGCTGGCCTCCGCCACCGTAGTCTTGCCCTGAATAATCTCGATAACCAGCGCCGTCTTACGCTTCGCTGTCCAGCGCTTGATACTGTCGTCCATGGTCACACTCATTGCTACGTTCTCCCTTGTAGCATGAGCAGATTTCCACTGGGTCGATACACATTTGTGCAAAATAAAATCCCGAGGATGATGTCCCAGCTGATGGTGTAGCTGTCGGTGGGCCTCGCGCTCTGATGCGGGCCGAGCAGGTCAGTCGCGCTGCGCGGCAGGCAGGCTGATCATGACATCATCGCAGACCGGTGCGAGCGTTTCCAGTGTCATGTAACGTCCACGCTGGACGGTCCATTCCTCGGTCTGCTCCATCAGGATCGCGCCCACCAATCTGCGGATGGAGGCCTCGTTGGGGAGTGAGGCGGAAAAGCAAGTCTTCCGGTGGAAGGATTGCCCGCCAAACGCCAACGACGCCGGTGCGCCGCTTAATCTCGCCGTTCAGGCGTTCGATCGGATTCGTGCTGTGTCATTTCGCGCGGTGCTGGGCGGGGAAGGTCATGCAGGCCAGCACGTCCTCCTCCGCCGTGTCCATGAGCGTGGCGCGTTTCGGAAGCTTGGGCCGCATCTGGTCCGCCACCAGCCGCCACCGGGTCTTGGCCGCGGCATGGTCGGGCTGGGCAAAGGCGGTGGCGATGAAGGCGGAGACCACCCTGCGGCTGCTCTTGCCCGCATGGGCCAGGGCATTGCGCTGGAAATGCACCCGGCAGCGCTAGCCAGGTGGTGGACAAAACCCGGGCCGTGGCCGCCTTGATGCCCTCATGCGCATCGCTGATCACCAGCTTCACGCCTCACCAGCTTCGCGCCGGAGAGGCCGCGGCGGACAAGATCGCGTGAGACAACTCGGCCCCGAACGGCTCCGCCGCGGAAGCACCGATCGCCATGCCCAACACTTCGCGGCGGCCATCAGTGTTCACGCTCACCGCGATCGTCACGGCGACAGACACGATCCGGCCACCTTGGCGGACCTTGAGACAGGTCGCGTCGATCCAGAGATAGGGCCATTCGCCCTCGATCGGACGGGTGAGAAAGGCGTCGACCCGCTCGTCTATTTCTTCGCAGAGCCGGCTGACCTGGCTCTTGGAGATGCCGGGGCCGCCCATCGCCTGCATGAGGTCATCCATCGACCGCGTCGACACACCATGAACATAGGCGTCCTGGATGACAGCCGTCAGAGCCTTTTCCACCGAGCGCCGGGGCCCGCGAAAGGACGGGAAATAAGAGCTCGTGCGCAGGCGCGGGATGCGCAGCTCGACACCGCCGGCCCGGGTCTGCCAATCGCGATCACGATAACCGTTGCGCTGTGCCAGCCGCTCGGGGCTCTTCTCGCCGTAGTCGGCGCCGGTCTTGGCGCCGACCTCCAGCTCCATCAGACGTTCGGCGGCGAAGCCGATCATCTCACGCAGCAGATCGGCATCTCCGCTCTTCTCCACCAGTGCGCGGAGGTCCATCATGGGTTTGGTCATCGGGTCTGTCCCTCGGTTCAGGTTGGTTGTCGCAACCCGACCCTACCGAGAAACCCGATGGCCACTGACACCTACACCACCAAACGGGACGTCACCCTGTCAAAAAAGGCACGGCGGATCTGGCGTTCGGTGATGAGAGCGTGGATTGATACCAGATTCGCTGCGAAATTTCAGCATGCAGGAGATGGCGAACAGGATTTCTATACTGAATTCCAGCTCAATTTTAGAGCATATCGGTATTTTTTGGTCAATTTCCACAAAACGGGCTTGATCCAGATTTATCCATACCTCCATCTGTATACAGAGCGGTGTTACATTGGGAATGCAGAAGTGAATAAGGCTGGGCAAATCAATGCGCTCAATGGGGCAGAAGCCGTGGTCCGTATGCTCGAGGCCAATGGCGTTACCCATGTCTTCGGCCTCTGCGGCGATACGAGCCTTCCGCTTTATGACGCGCTGGCCAGACTGGAGCACGGCATCATCCATGTGCTGACCCGCGACGAACGCAGCGCGGCCTATATGGCCGATGGCTACGCCCGCGTGACCGGCAAGGTCGGTGTCTGCGAAGGGCCAAGCGGCGGCGGCGCCACCTATATTTTGCCGGGGCTGGTGGAATCGAACGAATCCGCGGTGCCGGTCCTGTCGATCACAACCGATGTTCCTGTGACCGCACGGGGGCATTACCCGCTGACCGAGCTCGACCAGAGCCGGCTCTTCGCGCCGCTGACCAAATGGAACAAGGTCATCGACACGGTGAACGAGATCCCTCAGGTGATCCGTGCTGCCTTCCGGGCGATGACCACCGGACGTCCGGGGTCGGCCCATATCGGCCTGCCTTACGATCTGCAGAAACAGGCCTTCAGCGGCGACGACATCTGGGCGCAGGCCGGGCATGGCGCGGTGCCCGCCTGGCGCATGGGAGCCGATCCCGAAGCTGTCGCCCAAGCGGCGACAAAGCTGCTCGGAGCGCGTCTGCCGGTCTTCATCGTCGGTGGCGGCGTCGTCACCTCGGGCGCGACCGGGGCGCTCGAGGCCCTGGCCGTGGCGCTCAAGGCTCCGGTCTGCACCACCATCACCGGCAAGGGCGCCATTGCCGAGACGCATCCGCTGGCAGTCGGCGTCGTCGGGGCCAATGGTGGTGTCGATGCGACCCGTGCCGTGGTGTGCGAAGCGGATCTGGTGATCTTCGTCGCGTGCCGCGCCGGTTCGACCACGACAGAGCATCGAACGGTGCCCACGGCAGATATTCCGATCATCCACATCGACGTCGATCCGATGGCGATCTCGTGCAACTATCAGACCGATGTGGCGATCGTCTCTGATGCGCGGCTGGCGCTCGAGGCGCTCTGCGCCGCGGTCTCGGGGCGGCTGGCCGAGCGCGATGCGGCGGCACGCGACGGTGCCCCGCTCGCCGCCGAGGCGAAGGCGCGGAAATGGGCGGCGTTCAATGCGATCGCGGCCTCCGGGGAGCTGCCGATCCGGCCCGAGCGTGTGATGCAGGCGCTGAACCGCCTTCTGCCTGAGGATTCGATCGTCGTGGCCGATCCCGGCACGCCCTGCCCCTATGCCTCGGCCTTCCTGGAAATGCGCAAACCCGGCCGCAGCTACATCACCAACCGTGCCCACGGCGCCCTCGGCTATTCAATGGCGGCGGCGACCGGGGCCTGGTTCGGTCGCCCTGAAGCCACGGTCTTTTCGCTGATGGGCGACGGCAGCTTCGGCTTCACCGTTGGCGAGCTTGAGACCATCCGCCGTCACAAGGTGCCGCTGAAGATGATCGTCTTTTCCAACGCGGTCTTCGGCTGGATCAAGGCCAGCCAGAAGGAAGGCTACGGCGAGCGCTATTTCTCGGTCGATTTCCTGCGCACGGATCATGCCGCTGTGGCCGAAGCCTTCGGCATCAGGGCTTTCCGTGCCGAGACGCCGGATCAACTTGATGTTGCGATCGCTGCCGTGCTCGCGCACGACGGTCCTGCCCTGATCGATGTTATCTGCCAGCCGCTGCAGGACACTGCGGCGCCGGTCAGCAAGTGGATGGGCTGAGGCCGGTCCGATCTTGACTTCGCCCGCCGCGCCCGGATGCGGCGGCCACTCTCTCGCAGTTAAAGACATGGATGGAGACGAAGATGACTGCCACGACCTTCACGCCAAGCCGCCGTGCCCTGCTCGCGGGCGCCGCAGCCTTGGGCGCAACAGCTGTTCTGCCCCGCATCGCGGCCGCAGCCGCCTCGACGACAGTGACCCAGTTCATCTGGACCGGCGCACAGGAACCCGTTCCGCGGCGGATCGCGGAAGAGTTCATGAAAGCCAATTCGGGCGTCATGATCGAGATGATTGCTGGTACCAACGGCGCGACCTATCCCAAGCTCGCCGCCTCGATGCAGATAGATCCGAATGCACCACTGCTGAACTTCGGCTTTTTCAACATGGATGCCAGCGAACGCGGCCGTGCGGCGGGCCTCTGGGCTCCGATCACCTCCGAAGATGTCCCGGCCGTCTCGCATATCCTTCCAGCCTATCGGCAGAAGGACAATCTTGGCGCCTTCTTCTGCATGGATGTCGTGGGGCTGGCCTATAACACCAACCACTTCTCGACCGCCCCGGACAGCTGGGAGATGCTTTTCGATCCGGCGCTCAAGGGCAAGATCGCCTTCTGGGACAACTTCTGGCCCGGCAACGCCCTGCCGACGATCGCCAAGCTGCACGGCGGCAGCGAGGATGACATCGAAGTCGCCATGGCGATGTATGAAAAGGCGGCCAGGGACGGGCAGATCGCGGCCCTCGTCACCTCGAACTCGCAGCTTCAGCAACTGCTGGTCTCGGGCGAGGTCGTGCTGACCCCGGGGTTCCGCGGCGTGGTCCTGCCCTGGATCGCGCAGGGTGCGTCGGTTGGCTATTCCGTGCCGAAAGAGGGGCAGGTGGCCTTCCCCGAAGGCTTCCAGCTGGTCAAGGGGGGCACGCCGGAACAGGCCGCGCTCTGTAAGCAGCTGCTCGAGATCTCGCTCTCGCCCGAGAATGTGCTCGATTACTGCAAGACCGCCTATGTCGTGCCGCTGATGGACAACGTGGCCCTGCCCGAAGATATGGCGTCCGATCCCGCAATCCAGCCCGACGCCATCGCAAATGCCATCCAGCTCGACTACGCTAAAATTGCCGCGAATGGCGCGAAATGGGGCGAGGACTGGGCGCGGCGCGTGAAGGCCAACCTCTGAGCGCGCGCGGGCCGGACCCTGGACTCCGGCCCGCTCCGGTCCCGCAGGCCGGCCCAGGCAATTTTCAGGCTCAGGACGGCAGGAGGAATTATGGCCGACGTCGAACTCAGAAACGTCAGCAAGCTCTTCGGCGCCGGCAAAGTCGTCGATGACATCGACCTGCAGGTCGAGCGCGGGGAATTCTTCTCCCTTCTCGGCCCGTCGGGATGCGGCAAGACCACCACGCTGCGGATGATCGCCGGACTTGAAGCCCCGACCTCGGGCGATGTGATGATCCGCGGCCAGCGGGTCAACGATGTCCCGATCGAGAAGCGCGCCACCAATCTGGTGTTTCAGAAAATGGCGCTCTTCCCCCATATGAACGTCTTCGACAACGTGGCTTTCGGCCTGACGATCAAGCGGATGCCGCGGGCCGAGATCCGGCGCAAAGTCGAGGCGATGCTGGCGGTCGTCAGCCTCGAAGACTTTATCGCCCGTCCGGTCACCGGCCTCTCGGGAGGCCAGCAGCAGCGTGTCGCGATCGCGCGGGCGCTGGTGAACGAGCCCGCGGTGCTGCTGCTCGACGAGCCGCTCGGCGCGCTCGATCTCAAGCTTCAGCTGAGGCTCCAGCGCGAATTGCGCCAGATCCAGAAGGCGACCGGCACGACCTTCATCTATGTGACTCACAACCAGGCCGAGGCGCTGACCATGTCGGATCGGCTTGCGGTGATGAACGGCGGCAGGATCGAACAGCTCGGCACACCTGCCGAGATGTATCTCGCGCCCGCGACCAGCTTCGTCGCCAGCTTCATCGGCCGCACCAATCTGCTTGAGGGACGCATTGCCTCCGTCTGTGCCGGCGCGGCGCGGATTGAGGCCGGGGGTCTGTCCTTCCTGCTGCCCGCGGGTGGCGCCACCTCTGGAGAACGGCTGGCGCTGTCGTTGAGGCCAGAGCGGATCGCGCTCGTCGGCGCGGGGCAGGGGCAGACCCAGGGCCGGATCGCCGAGGTCGAGTTCATGGGCGCGACCGTGCTCTACCGCGTCGCTCTGGCCGCTGGGCCGACCCTGCTGGTGCAGGCTCTGGCCGGAAACGCCCCCCTCGCCGGGGGCACATCCGTCGGCCTGGATTTCGCACAGGATGCCGCGGTTCCGATCCGCGCCACCACCGTTTCGGAGGATACGGAATGAGCGGGGCCGCCGCCCGCCCGGGAAACGCGCTGCCGCGCTGGATGCGGGTGAGCTTGCTGGTGGCGCCGGGCTTCGTGCTGGTGATGCTGCCGTTTCTCGGTGCCATGACCACACTTGGCGCCTATAGCCTGAACATCAACAGCACCGATGGCAGCGCCGCCGGGTTTCACGTCTGGAGCCGCTTCCTTGGCGATCCGTTCAGCTGGAAGGTGATCTGGACCTCCGTGCGCATCGCCGCGCTCGCCACGGTCTTCACCCTGTTGCTCGCCTATCCCACGGCGGCGGCGCTGCTGCGGCTGAGAAACCCGCTTTTCACAGGCCTCGCCTATGTCGCGCTGTTCTCGCCGCTGCTGATGAGCGTTGTGTCGCGCTCCTATGGCTGGATGCTGCTTCTGTCGGAGACCGGCTTCGTCAATGCGCTGCTCGGCCAGCTCGGTCTGGGCCCCTACAGGCTGATCTTCAACGAGACCGGGGTCATCATCGCGATCGTGCATGTGATCATGCCCTATGCGGTGCTGCCGATCCTGAATATCATGACCCAGGTCCCTGGCCTTTATAACGAGGCTGCGCGCGATCTCGGGGCTTCGGGCTTTACGCTTTTCCGCCGCGTGACGCTGCCGCTGACGCTGCCCGGCATCGTCGTCGCCGCCGAAATCGTCTTCGCGCTCTCGATCTCGGCCTTCGTCACGCCAAGCCTGCTGGGGGCGGGACGGGTGCAGACCCTGTCGCAGATGATCTACGAAAACATCGGGCTGATCGAGTGGGCGATGGCGGCGGTACAGGCGATCGTCCTGCTCCTGACCGCGCTGGCCGTGCTTTTCGTGCTCGAGCGGGTCAACCGTTCGACCCATGCCGCGAAAGGGGACTGAGAATGCATGACTCTCTCTTCAAGCGCGTGGCCCTGCAGGTCATCCTGATCGGCGTGATCCTGTTCATGCTGGCCCCGATCCTGATCGTGGTGGTGAATTCCTTTAACGCCTCGCCTTTCAATGCATGGCCGCCCACCGGCTTCACCCTCGAGTGGTATCGCAAGGTCTTTGCGAACCCGCATTTCCGGACCGGCGCGATCAATTCGGTCAAGGTCGGCCTGCTGTCCACCGCGCTGGTTCTGGTGCTGGGCACCCCCATTGCCTATGCGCTGGCCCGGTTCCGGCTGCGCGGGCTTGCGGCGATCCGCGCGATCCTGTTCGCGCCGCTCGTGGTGCCGCGGGTTGCGATCGGGTTTTCGCTCTTTGTGCTGTTTATCGCGACGGGGGCGGGGCTTTACGGCACCTTCGCCGGGCTCGTGCTCGCGCATGCGATCCTGATGCTGCCCTTTGTGGTCACCATCCTTGCCGCCAGCTTCGGCGAGGTCGACCCGATCGTCGAGGAAGCCGCGCGCGACCTCGGTGCCGCGCCGGTCTCGACCTTCTTTCGCGTGGTGCTGCCGCAGATCCGGGGCGCGCTGGTCGTCTCGGGCCTTTTCGCTTTCATCACATCGTTTGACGAGGTGGAAACCACGATCTTCCTCGTCAAGCCGGCCGTGAACACTCTGCCGGTCGAGATGTATCACTTCCTCGAACAATATCAGGATCCCACGCTGGCGGCGCTCTCGACGCTGCTCATCCTCTTCACCCTGGTGATCGCCCTCGTCCTGCCTTTCGCAGTGCGCGGCAAGGCCCTGCTGAAGATGATGGGATCCGAAAGGCACGGATCATGACAGAGACCAGACCCCTCTACCGCCTGGGCATCGACATCGGCGGAACCTTTACCGACCTTGCCCTCCTGAACGAGGCCACCGGGCAGATGATCGCTTTCAAGACGCCCTCGGTTCCCTCCGACCCGGCGCGGGCGGTGCTGAATGGGGTGACCATCCTGCGCGACGAGCACGGGATCGCCCCGGCCGACATCGCCTATTTCGTGCATGGCACCACACTCGGGCTCAACACCCTGCTGCAGCGCAACGGCGAGCGGACCGGCCTGCTGGTCACCAGGGGCTTTCGAGACCTGCTGGAAATCGGGCGGCTGCGCCTGCCCGATCCGACGAACTATTACGTCGAGCGCATCCGTCCGCTGGTGAACCGCCGCGACGTGATCGAGATCGACGAGCGGATGGATGTGCACGGCCAGGTGGTCGCGCCCATCGACCTCGCGGCAGCCGAAGCCGCAGTGGCCGCGAAGGTTGCCGAGGGCGTCAAATCCTTCGCGGTCGTGCTGATGCATGCCTATCGGAACCCCGGGCATGAGGCGGCGCTTGCGGAACATCTGCAGGCGGCCTTCCCCGAGATCTATATCTGCGCCAGCCATCGCATCTGGCCGCAAGCGCGCGAATTCGAGCGGGGCCTCGTCACTGCGATCAACGCCTATGTCGGCAAGCCGATGAAGCGGTATTTCGACCGGCTGCACGAGGACATGGCGGGCGTCGGCCTGCGCGCGCGGCTGATGACCACCAAATCGAACGGCGGCATCATGACCGCGGCCTCGGCCGCCGAGACGCCGGTCGAGACGCTGCTGTCGGGGCCGGCCTCGGGGGCGATGGGAGCGCTGATGACCGGGCGGGCGATGGGCTATGACAAGCTCATCGGCTTCGACATGGGCGGCACCTCGGTCGATGTGGCGATCGTCGATGGCGACATGCTCTATTCAAATGAAAGCCAGGTCGGCGATTTTCCGGTGATCATGCCCACGGTCGACATCTCGTCCATCGGTGCCGGCGGCGGATCCATTGCCTGGCTGGACAACTCGGGCATCCTGAAGGTCGGTCCGCAAAGCGCCGGTGCCGTGCCGGGACCTGCCGCTTATGACCGTGGCGGCGACCGGCCCACCGTCACCGATGCCTATGTGCGCATCGGTCTTTATGCGCCCGACCGGGTGCTGGGCGGCGGCCTCAGGCTCGACCAGGCCCGGGCCGAAGCGGCGCTGGCCGAACTGGCAGGGCCGCTCGGCCTGACCACGGCCGAGGTCGCGCAGGGCATTCTCGACGTCACCACCGCGAACATGTTCGCCCAATTCATGCCGCTGATGGCGCGCAAGGGCCTCGAGCCGCGCGATTTCAAGCTGCTGGCCTATGGCGGAGCCGGAGCGCAGCATGCCTTCCTGCTGGCGCGGGAGGTGGGTGTGGAATCGGTGCTGGTTCCGGCCTCGCCGGGCACGCTCTGCGCGCAGGGCAGTCTCGGGGCGGATCTACGGCAGGACTTCATCGCGAGCCTGCCGCACGGCGTGATCGACCGCCCGCAGATCCTGCGCGAGGCCTTCGGGCGTCTCTCGGCCGAGGCGCGTTCCTGGCTCCAGGCCGAGCCGGTGCAGGTGCTGTCGACCGAGGTCAGGCTTGCGGCGGACATCCGCTACCGCGGACAGTCCTTCGACCTGACGGTGCCGGTCCTGGCGACCGAGGATTTCGGCGGCGAGACGATGACCGCGCTGATCGCGGCCTTCCATTCGGCCTATGCGGTGATCTACGGCTTCGCCGATCCGAAGGGCGCAATCGAGATTACCAACGCCCGGGTGACCGTTCTGGGCGTCACGCCGAAAGCGCGTCTCTCCGACTCGCTCGAACCGGCGGCTCCGGGCGCGCGGCCGGAACCACGACTGATCGGCCCGCTGATCGAACAGGGGCGGGAGGTCACGGCCGCCTTCTACGACCGCCGCACCCTGCGTCCCGGCCATGTCATCGAGGGCCCCGCCGTGGTCGAGGCGTCCGATACCACCATCTATCTGCCCGGCGATTTCACGGCCGAGATCGACGCGCGTGGCAACCTGTTGGGGCGCCTGCGTCCCCCGGCACAGGGCAATTGAGGAGCGACCGGCGATGAAGACCAGCCCCGTCCAACTCGAGATCTTTCGCAACCGCTTCCAGGCGATCGTCGAGGAAATGGCCTCGGTGACCCTGCGCACCAGCTTCACCGTCTTCGTCAAGGAAACCTCGGACTTCGGCGCCTGCCTCGTTGCACCGACGGGAGAGGTGCTGGCGGCACCGACCGAGACTTCGGTTTCCCTGATGGTGGGCCTGCCGGGATGGGAGGCGGTGAAGGCCTTTGACAGCTACGAGGAAGGTGATGTCTGCATCGCCAACGATCCCGACACCACCCGCGGTCTCTCGACCCACCTGCCTGACATCTGGGTCTGGCGACCGATCTTCGTCGAGGGAGAGATCGTCGCCTTCGCCTTCAACTTCATCCATTCCTCGGATGTGGGGGGCCGGGTTCCGGGGTCGATCACGCCGGTGGCCACCGATGTCTGGCAGGAAGGAATCCGCATCCCGCCGCTGAAGCTGGTGCGCGCGGGCCAGATCAACGAAGATATCGTGAAGCTGATCTTGACCAATTGCCGCATCCCGGATGGCAACTGGGGAGACATCAAGGCCGAACTTGCCTCGCTCGCCACCGCCGATCGCCGGGTGCGCGAGCTGGCGCAGCGCTATGGCCGTCAGGCGGTGGCCGATGGCATCACCGACCTGCTTGCCAGCGCCGAGACCCGCGCGCGCCGGATCATCGCGACGATCCCGGACGGCAGCTATTCTGCCAGTGACTACATGGAGATCGAGGCGGGCGTCACCCGCCCGATCCGCATCGCCCTGACGCTGCATGTGGCGGGCGAAGATATTGCCCTCGATTTCACCGGAACCGACCTGCAGGTCAAGGCGGCCTTCAACCTGCCGACCTATGGCCAGCCCGGGCATTACATGCTGTCGCTGGCGATGCTGAATTACTTCCGCACGCTCGACCCCCAGATTCCCTACAATTCCGGGCTGACGCGGCCGCTGAAGATGACCCTGCCGCAGGGCACGATCGTGAACCCGGATCCGGGCCGCGCCTATGGCGTGCGTGCGGCGACCTTCATCCGGGTGATGGATGTGATCATGGCCTGTCTCGGTCAGGCTCTGCCCGAGGCGACTCCTGCGGCCAGCGCGGGGGCAATCGCGATCGTGCTGCTGTCGAATTTCGATCCTAAAAGCGGTCAGCGCCGCATCACCGTGGCACAGCCCCTGTCGGGCGGGTCCGGCGGGCGGCCGCGCCAGGACGGAATCGAGGGCACCTCCTTCACCGGCGGCTGGCTGCGCAATGTCCCCAACGAAGTTCTGGAAGCCGAAATGCCGATCCTCGTCGAGGAATACGGCTATGCAACCGACAGCGCGGCGGCTGGTCTGCACCGCGGAGGGGCCGCCGTCCGTTTCCGCTTCCGCAACCTGCAGCCCGGGACGGTGCTGACCGCGCGCGGGCTGGAGCGGTTCCGCTTCAATGCCTGGGGCCTGCATGGCGGAGCGGCCGGGGCGAACACCCAGGTCCGCCTCAATCCCGAGGGCGCGGCCCGTGATCTTGGCCAGATCGACCTTGTCGAGCTGGACCGCGGTGATGTGGTCGACTTCCTCTCGCCTTCCGGCGGCGGCTACGGTGACCCGCGCGCGCGCGCGCCGGAAGCGGTGCTGCGCGATGTCGAAGAGGGCTATCTGACATGTGCCGCCGCGCGCGCCGGGTATGGCGTGGTGATCGGGGGCGGGGCCGTCGACGTCGCTGCGACCGAGGCTTTGCGCCTGTCGCTGCCGGCGCAGGCCGGGATCGACAAGGGCAGCCATCGCGCCCGCTTCGAGGCCGATTGGCCCGAAGCCGTGCAGGAGGCGCTGATCGCCGCGCTGCTGCTGCGCCCGGCAGCGGTGCGCGATACGCTACGTACCGGGCTCGAAGCGCGGGTGCTGGCTGAGACACGCGCGGGAACGCCCCCCGACCGGACCCGAATCGAAGCGCTGATCACTGAATTGACCTCGGAGGAAACCGCGTGATGACCCCACCCCCCATTCCCGTCTCTCCGGCGCAGTGGCCCTGCGACCTCGATCGGCTGCGCGGCCTGATGCAGGCCGCCGGGCTGGACGCGATCCTGGCCTTCGGCGGCGCGAATTTCCTTTATCTCACCGGATATCAGAACTATTTCGACGCTCCCGGCGCCTCGGTCGCGCTGATCCCCGCCGATCCGGCGCAGCCGCCGATGATCCTGATTGCCGCCTGGATGGCCGATGCCGCCGCGGCCGCGAGCCGGATCACCGAGATCGAGACCTTTCCGCTCTGGCTTGAGATCGGCGATCTCGAAGCGATCCGTGCGGGCACCCAGGCCACCATCGCCAAACCCAGCCCGCGCTACGACATCGGAGCGAACATGCGGCGCATCGCCGAGGCGCTGAGGGCGCGCGGACTTGAGCGCGGGCGGATCGGCCTCGAGATGGGTGCCGTCAGCGCCGCGACCTTCGCGCAGCTTGCGACCGCATTGCCCGCGGCGCGGCTGATCGAAGCGGCAGCGGTGTTCACCGATCTGCGCATCCATAAGTCGCCGTGGGAAATCGCCTGTATCAAGGAGGCGACGCTCGGGGCCGAACATGGCCTTCGGATTCTGGCCGCGACGCCATTGCGTGGTCGCGACGTGGCTGGATTGAAACAGATCTATGACGCGGCCTGCGCTGATTTCGCGGCTGCGCGCGGGACGGGGGGATATCTCGGCACCCGAGTGACGGCTTCGGTCGGGGGGGCGATCTCGCCCACCATCGCCGGGGGAGCGCGGGTTACGGGCGCGGAGCTGGTGTTCTTCGATTGTGCGACCTCGATTCATGGCTACGGCTCCGACACCGGCCGCACGCTTGCCTTCGGCCGGCCTTCGTCCGAGGCGCGTCAATTCCTCGATGCCGTCATCGCCGGAATGGCGGCGGCGGAGCCGCTTCTGCGCCCCGGCACGCCGATGTGCGAGGTATTCCATGCCGGGCACGAGGCCGTGCGCGCGCATGGATTGCCTTGGTATACCCGCGGCCATATCGGCCATACGATGGGCCTCGGCATGGGCGAGCAGGGGCCTTATCTTTCGCCGGTGGAGACCCGGCCACTGGAGGCGGGCATGGTGATCGCGCTTGAAACGCCGCTCTATATCCGGGGGCTCGGGGGCTTCCAGGTCGAGGACTGCTACGTTATCACCGAAACGGGGGCGGAGAAATTTACGACCCTGCCCCGCGACTTCCTGTTTGCGGAGCTTTAAGGGGATGTCGGTGATCAAGGCCGTCGCATCGAGCAGCGTCGAGCGTGTCTATGAAGAGCTGCGCGAGCTGGCGATCCGGTTCGACATGCTGCCCGGCGAGCGGATCAACGAGGTCGAACTCGCCGCGCGGCTCAACGTGTCGCGCACGCCGCTGCGGGAAGCACTCAATCGCCTGACGGCCGATGGCTTCCTCGATTCGCGTCCCGGCAAGGGCTTCTATCGTCGCGCGCTCGAGGTGAACGAGATCGTTGATTTGTACGAGCTGCGTCTTCAGCTCGAAATTGCGGGAACCGGCCTCGCCATCCAGCGCGCCACGCCCGCGCAGATCGATCCGATCCGCGCCTTTATCGATGTCAGCCGCCGGGAAGATCCCGAGCGCGGCCTTTATGAACTCGTGCAGCTCGATGAGACCTTCCATCTCATGCTGGCGGGCCTTTCGGGCAATGAAGCGCTGGTCGATACGTTGCGCCGCATCAATGCGCGCATCCGTTTCGTGCGCTGGGTTGCGATGGAGAACGACCGCCGACGGCAGACCCAGGCCGAGCATGCGCAGATCCTCGAGGCCGTTGCCGCGCGTGACGGAGCGCGGGCCTACGAACTTCTGCACGCCCATATCGAATGCAGGCGCGAGCAGATCACCGCTGCGATCCGTGAGGGTTACGCGATGATATATATGCGCGATTCAAGGGCTTAGGGGCTTCACCGATGGCAGATCACACGACATCCCGCCTTCAGGGTCTTACGGGCCTGCCCGAATGCCGCAATCGCGACTGGGCGCGGCGCGCCATCGCGCTTCTCGAAGGCGATGGGCGCCGCTCGGCCGATACCCATCTCGTCAATCCTGTCTTCAAGGGGTTGAAGGGGATTTCGGTTTATCTGAAGGACGAAAGCACCCATCCGACCGGCAGCCTCAAGCATCGGCTCGCGCGGTCACTGTTTCTTTACGGGATCTGCAATGGCCGGATCGGGCAGGGAACCAAATTGATCGAAGCCTCCTCCGGCTCCACCGCGGTGTCCGAGGCCTATTTCGCCCATCTCCTCGATCTGCCCTTCATCGCCGTCATGCCTCGCTCGACCAGCACCGCGAAGATCGAGGCGATCGAGCGCTTCGGCGGGCGCTGCCATTTCGTTGATCACGCGGGCGAAGTCTATGAGACCGCCGATCGGCTGACGACAGAGACTGGCGGGCATTACCTCGACCAGTTCACCAATGCCGAGCGCGCGACCGATTGGCGGGGCAATAACAACATCGCCGAAAGCATTTTCGCCCAGATGCGGGGCGAGGCACATCCCGTCCCCGAATGGGTGGTGATGAGTGCGGGCACCGGCGGCACTTCGGCCACAATCGGGCGCTATATCCGCTACAAGAACCTCGCCACCCGGCTCTGTGTCGTCGATGTCGAAGGCTCCGCCTTCTACCCAGCCTGGTGCGAGGGCGATCTCGACGTCACCGCGCCAGGAAGCAGGATCGAGGGGATCGGTCGCCCCAGGGTGGAGCCATCCTTCATCCCCGGCGTGATCGATCACATGATCCGAGTCCCCGACGCGGCCTCCATCGCGGCGATGCACGTGCTCTCAGATCGGCTCTTCCGCCGGGTCGGAGGGTCGACGGGGACGAATTTCTTCGGCCTTCTCTGGGTTGCCGCGAATATGATGCATGAAGGGCGCGAGGGATCTCTCGTCACGCTTGTCTGTGACAGCGGTGACCGTTACGCACAGACCTATTACAACCCCGACTGGCTGGCTGCGAACGGTTTTGACATCGCCCCCTGGCGGGCGATGATCGAGCGCTTTCTGGACAGTGGGGACTGGTCGAATGGCGCAAACGAAATTCGGTAGAAGGCGCGTTTGCTCTGAACGCGCATCAAGACGACGCCTTGCTGTGGATCACCCTGAAGATGGAATTCATCGCGCGGTCCGGCATCCAAAGCTCCGGCGCAATGCAAATACCGCGTTCCATGACCGTGGTTGCCTTCGCTCGGCTGAGAACATGGGGGCCCAGCTTGCACGGCGCCGTGGTGCCAAGCGGGCCATGGTAGCGATTGCTCGACGCATCGCGGTGAATCTTGCACCGGATGTGGATCGATGGCGCCGACTTTCGAACCGACATTCAGGCCCTCAATGCGGCCATCAGCCTCAGATCGGCACCTGACACAGGGCGAGGGCTTGTAATAGAAGGCCCCCCGGCTGATCCCCGGCACGACGGTCTGACGGCTGAGGCTCAGCTTGGCTGTGGGATCGATCATCTTTTTGCGCATGGCAACAGACCTGCCTTGCCGAGCGCGCCGGACATCGTAGCAGGAACCGTGGCCCCTGTGGGGCCGCGTAAGTCCTGCGGAGGATCGTTCTCCAGCGTCAGCTCCCTATGCTATTCATCGTCACTTTCATTGGCTTTGCCGAGTCTCTTCCGGAGAAAAAGCGGAGGTCGCTGGCGCCCGGGCCGCTCGCCGCGAGCTATGTCACGGTTCTTTCCGACAAGAGATTCATCGGTTTCACTCTCGTCTATTCGTTCGGCTTTGCCTGCATGTTCAGCTATATCTCCGGCTCCGCTTCCATGCTGATGGGCGAATTGAAACTATCGGAAACGGCCTTTTCGTTGATCTTCGCGGTCACATCATGCGGCATCCTCTTCGGCTCGCTTCTCAGCAGCCGCCTCAGCCGAAAACAGGTCCCTTCGCACAGGATCATCAATTCTGGCCTTGCCGCCATGGGGAGCAGCGCCGGCCTGCTGTTCGCGCTGGTCTACGCCGGGATCGTCAGCGCCTTTATCATCGCGCCGCTGGTCGCCATCGTCATCTTCTGCTTCGGTCTCATCACGCCGAGCGCCAACCATGAGGCGCTTCACAAGCTGGGGCATGTCGCAGGCTCCGCATCCGGCGTCATGCGCTGCATCCAGATGCTTTTCGGCGCAATAGCAAGCGCCCTCGTTGCCGCGCTTGAACCAACGGGAAATCCGGCGCTCAACATGGCGGGCCTGATGCTGGCGTCTCTCCTGCTTGCGGGCGGAGCGTATCTCTTTGTCATGCGGACGGAACGAGCCAGCGTGACCGCCGCGACGGATTGATACGGCTTGTCAGGCGCTCATCGATTTTCGGATCGCGGCAACCGCCAGCTTTCCCGCCGGCTCGTATTCCAATCGCCAG
This sequence comes from Paenirhodobacter populi, assembly GCF_004022215.1. Taxonomy (GTDB): domain Bacteria; phylum Pseudomonadota; class Alphaproteobacteria; order Rhodobacterales; family Rhodobacteraceae; genus Rhodobacter; species Rhodobacter populi. Next base: position 3,719 of record NZ_SAUZ01000034.1, on the reverse strand, counting down.
GATACCAGCGAGCAGTCCATGAATCCGGGCCGAGCAGACTGCGGAGAAGACGACAAAGGTCGCCGGCTTCGAGCGGCGCAAGCCGATCAAGAAGTCATTCCCCGAGCATCTGCCGCGGGAGCGAGTGATCGTTGGGGCCGACCTCGAGGCGGCTTGGTCGTATCCCGGCACCACCGCAGAAACCAGGAAGCGCATCCTGCGCACCGTACTCGAGGAAATTGTCGTGACCCTGACCGAGACACGGATTGAGATGCTGCTCCACTAGCAAGGGCGTGAAGAAGGGCCGGACCTGGGCCTATGTCCGCGATCAACGACCCTGGTCCGGCGCGGCGCCGCCGGGCGTCACCTACCAGTTCGCGCCGGACTGGAAGGAAGAACATGTCCGCCATCATCTGCGACGGTCCGGCGGCATCCTCCAAGCCGATGGCTACAAAGGCTATGCCAAGCTCTACCTCCCCGAGCCGGACGGCAGCCCGGCTCGATTCCGCGAGGCTGCCTGCTGGGCGCATTTACGCCGTGACTTCCATGATGTCTGGCAGTCTACCAAATCCGAGATCGCCCGCGAGGCGCTCGACCGGATCAAGCCTGCGTCGTCCTGCTGCTAGCGGAGGCGCAGACCGGGTTGTTGGTGGAGGAACTGATATCGGCGCCGCGTAGAGCCCAAGCCCGCGGAGCCGGGGCCGTCGACGTCAGGGCGGATACACGTTCGTTGAGATGTGAGGGCGCCGCCGCCGATATCCAGGACAGATTTGCCTGGCCGTGAATTACACCCGTGTGCATCCGCGCTGAGGGTTGGCCTTGCAATTTTGGAATCGTGAGCTATATTTGCTATGTATCCTCTAGATATATCCTAGGTAGCAGTTCCATGCAATTTCTCCTGCAGACGAACGAAGACGTCGCAACGATCATCGCCGAGATGACGGGCAGACCGGGTCGGCCAGGTCCACGGCGTCTTGTGAGCCATGACCGGTTGCAGGCCCTTGCCACTGAAAGCGGCATGGTTCTGGTGCTTGTCGGGGATCTGCAGGGTGAGGCTCACGCTGCAGAGCGCCCCAGCGTAGAGCATTACGCGGAAGTGGTCGAAGCTGCGCTTTCCGCCGAAATCAGAACGCTGGCCGACAGCTATCGAAGGATGATCCGCGATGAGCTTCCTTCCGGACGCAACCTTGCGGTCAAGACAGCGCTGAACCGTGTCAGGGTCCAGGAACAGTTTCTTGCCACGTTGGACATGGCGGACCAAGGGGAGGCCTGCGAGCTGCTTGGCCTTTCCAGATCCAACCCCTCTGCCACGCTCCGCCGCAAGGAAGACCGCGGTGAACTGATCCGTATCGACCGCGACGGCAGGCCCTTCTATCCGCTCTTTCAGTTCGATGTGGACGGCGGGCGGATCTATCCGGTTATCAGCGAGATCAACCGTCTACGACCGACGCATTGGAGCAATATGCGTGTCTGCTACTGGCTCAGCCGTGCGCATGCGGATTTCGGGCGCCCGCCCGCAGAGCTTCTGGGACGGGCAGATGAAGAGATCCTCGATGCGTTCCGCCGAGCTATAGAGCCGGAAACGCACGGCTGATGTCGTCACGGATCGAGATGGAGCTGGCCGACCCGGCTCCTGAGAACTTTCGGGACCCAATGCGCACTCAGTTGCCATCCGGCGCAGAGCTGCACCGGATCCACAATCAGGCTCATGGGCCTTGTGAGTTCAACGGCACGAACCTTGGAAGTGCCCGGTTCTCTCCGATCAAGGATCTGCACGGAAAGATCATACCCACTATCTACGCGGCGGAGAGTTTCAAATGCGCCGCCTGTGAAATCATCCTGCGCGCACCGGACGCGGTTTCGGATCCGTCAGCCCTCACGGTGGTGTCTCCGCAAGACTATCAGAGCTACCAGCATTCCGTGGTCCGAAGCCGTCGTGCGCTTGATCTCGTTGACCTGACCGCTTTCGGACAACGCGCGATCGGACTTATCGGGAATGCGCTTCTTGCCGGCGGCACGCTGCACTATCAAACCACGCGTGCCTGGGCCGAGGCTATCCACGCATACATCCCTTGGGCAGCGGGCATCTATTACACGTCCTATCAGGCAGGCCCGGAGTTTGCGCTGATCCTCTTCGGGGACCGTTGCAGTGATGCCCTCGAGGAGACGGCCCCTGCCCGGCCGATCAGAGCCCCCTCGGTCGAGGACGAAATCCGGGATATTGGCAAGGCAATTGGTATCGAATACGCCGATATTTGATCAAATTTTTTGGCTAACCTGCCACCACCGCTCGGTCGCTGCCATGGCTGGCCGTGCGTGACAAGGACAGCTTTCATCATAACGGATACTTAGCTCTATCGTGCCAAGGGGTCAAGCATAATTCACATATCTATATGATATTTATAATAAATTTAGTATATGCGAAGCTAGCACCCGCATCCTTGGCTCGCCCGTGCAGACACTGTGAAGAGCAGCTGTGGCCGCGGCCACAAACATGTAATGGGCAACAGGCAGGTCGATCACAGATTGTCAGGCACGGGACTTTTCGTGGTGGCGACGGCGCCAAGATGACCTGCGTTGCCAGATTGTGACCGCGGTCACAAAAGCGAAATGAGCTTCCTTTCTGTCGCGAACCGGACGCTGATCCGGCTTCATGGCGGGTCTGTAGGCGCCTGACGTGAAACGAAGAAGCAGCTTCAAAAAATGAAATCTACACCAAACGAATTTCTATAGTCAGTATTTATGTTATAATATATCCTTCAGTGGCGCAAACCTTGTATGGCTGCCGTTCAAAAGTCGATATGACGTTATGCTGGTCGCCAACGAGTTTTCACCTTTGTTGTGCCCAGCAAAGCCAGAGCAAAATCGTGATTGCGAGCTAATGCCTCTTGAGTCTCGGGCGACATCACGGTTCTGGCGAAAGGGGCAGCCGCATGCTCGCGCGGAAGCCGCGCATGCTGGTTGCGATCGCGCTCGCCAACAAGATGGCGCGCATGATCTGGGCGATGCTCGCGCGGAACGAGGACTATAGAGATCCTGCCGGCACTGATCAGCCCCAGTTGAGTGGTCCAGTTTGAAAGTTAGTGCATAATCGACCTTTGGTCCATCTGGACGAGGCTTTCTGGGGCCGGCAGGCGATAGCCCAAGGCGCGGTCGTGTTGTCATGCCTTCTCCCTTGCTCGATCAGGATCTGTGCCTCGCGGAGGCTGTAGAAGACCTCCCCATTCAGCAGTTCGTCGCGAAAGCGGGCGTTGAAGCTCTCGCAATAGCCATTCTCCCAGGGTGAGCCGGGCTCGATAAACTGTCCGGGCGCCGACAGCGCCGATCCAATCCCGGATGGCCAGGGCAATGAACTCCGGTCCATTGTCGGAGCGGATGAAAGCCGGCACGCCACGCAAGATGAACAGGTCGGTCAGTGCATCGATCACGTCTGTCGCGTTCAGCTTGCGCCGCACCCTGATCGTCAGGCATTCGTGGCTGAACGCGTCGAGGATGTTCAGCGTCCGAAACACCCTGCCATCATCAGTGCGGCAATGAACGAAGTCATAAGACCAGACGTGGTTTCGATGTTCAGGACGCAACCGGATGCAGGATCTGGCGCTTGACGAACGGCTCACATGAGGAGGATTGGATCAAGCGGCTTTCATTGGATCATTGGCTTTTCTCCTTCTGACTTTTCGGATCTCGGGTCCGGTCCCCGTTGGAACGCGTGTCAAAGACCTGCGCGCTCAAGCTCACAT
>NZ_SAUZ01000033.1 GCF_004022215.1 Paenirhodobacter populi | reverse complement strand
CATGCGCGGGACTCAACCCCTCCAGCACAACCCCGCCCGCCCGCAGCCGCAGCAGATACCACGCCCCCGCCGTGTCCAGAAAACCCACATCGTCCAACCTGACCCGCCCGGCGAAAGCCTCCGGCGCGGGCAACTGGCCGATCGTCCAGACACTCACAGTGCCCGAGATCCCGGTGCCCTTAGGTCCCTGCCGGACGCTGACGGCGGCCGAAACGTTGGGATCACCGCTGCTCATGGTCTGGCCCCTGCCGGCCCGCCGCGCCAAGGAAGGGCCGCCGCGCCGCCCGCGACGTGATCTCCCCACCGGGGGCCGTTTGCGACCTGATGGAATTGAACTGCATCCGAAGCTCCTGGTTGATGTCGGGGCTTGTCGGCGTCGGGGCCGATCCGGGCGGTGGTTCATTCGGTTCGGGCGATCCACCCGGTCACCTGCCGGGCGAAGATGCGGATCTCGGCATCGGTCAGGGGCGGTGCGATCCCTGCCGTCTGCTGGCGTTGCTGCCCCAGAAAGACCAGCCGCAGTAAATGGGCGATGAACGCGGCATCGTCCCGCCCGGGAAAGCGACGGGCGAACAGCTCGGCCACGGCCATGTCGAATGCGTTTGCTAGGCGCTGCGCGTTTTGCCGGAAACTGGTCGCGAGATCGGGGAAGCGCCCCTGCTGTTCGCCGACCATCCGGGTCGTCGAGCTGACCTCGGGGCCAAGCACGAACCCGGCATAGGCGGTCGTCAGCTCGACGAGTTCCTCCGCCGGGGAAAGACCCTCTCCGCGAACGCGCAGGAAATCCGCCACGATCCGCGCGATCCGCTGTTCGGCGACGATGCGGAACAGATCGTCCTTGCCGGTGGCCACCCTGTAGAGGGTGCGGGTGGACACCCCCGCGGCATGGGCGATGCGGCTCATGCTGGCATGGGCGAACCCGGCGGTGACGAATTCATGCGCGGCGGCCTCGATGATGATCTGCCGGGTTTCCTCCTGCTCGCGCAGCGGTGGCCGTCCCGGAGCACGTCTGGACTGGCCCGCCGCCTCTGCCGCCGGAGGCGCGACCTCCGGGGGAAGGGGTTCTTCGGATTCCATTGACATGCTTCCTTGAATCATATTTAGGAAAATACCAGTTTTCCTAAATACCGCAAGCGCAATCCCGCGCGTGACGAGGCGATGAACATGCCGAACCGAAAAATGCTGATGGCGATCCCGCTGGCGCTTGTCTTGCTGGCGGGCGGCTATGCCCTTTGGGCGGGGGAGCGCCCCTCCACCGTGCGCGTGCAGGGAGAGGTCGAGGCGACGCGGATCGATCTCGCCTCGCGCGTCTCCGGTCGTGTGGCCGATGTTCCGGTGGACTTCGGCGACCGGGTCAGCCGGGGGCAGGTCGTCGTCAGGCTGGAAAGTCCGCAGCTCATGGCCAGCCTTGAATCCGGGCGCGCCGCCCTGGCGGTTGCGCAAGCCAACCGGGACCTCGCGTTTTCGACCCGCCCGGAAACCATCGCCGCCCGCGAAGCCGAACTGGCCAAGTCGGAGGCGGACCTCGTTCTGGCGCAAAAGACCTATGACAGGGTCTCGGCGCTGCGTGAATCTTCGGTGACATCGGCACAGAATGTGGACGACGCGGCGAACAAGCTGGATGCGGCGCTGCGGGGGAAAGAGGCGGCACAGGCCAATCTGGCCCTTGCCCGCAACGGCAACAGCCCCGAAGAAAAGGCCGTGTCCGTGGCGCAGGTCGGGCAGGCGGAGGCCACCGTCCGGCAGACCGAGGCGGATATCGCGGAGCTGACGGTCGTCTCCCCGATCGACGGTCAGATCACCGCCCGCATGGCGGAACCGGGCAAGAACTTCGCCGCCAGCTCGCCGCTGATCTCGGTGGTGGATGTCGACGACGCATGGTTCACGTTCAACCTGCGCGAGGACCTGCTTGGAGACCTTTCCATCGGCGACGAGCTGCAGATCCGCGTGCCCGCGCTGGCCGGCAAGGTCTTTCGCGGCCGCGTCACGGCCATCAACGCATTGGGAAGCTACGCCAACTGGCGCGCCACGAAGGCCACGGGGGATTTCGATCTGCGCACGTTCTCGCTCCGCGCCGTTCCTCTGGAAAAGGATGCGCGGTTGCGCCCGGGGATGAGCGCCCTGATCGACGTGAAGGGGCGCTGAGCCATGTCCGCATCGAGCGACCGGGGGATATGGCGGGTTTTCCGCCAGGAGGTGCGCCAGATCGCGTCGCGCCGCGCGCTGTTCGTGCTGCTGGTGCCTTATCCCCTGCTGCTGCTTTTCGTGCTGACGGCGACGTTCCATCAGGAGGTGCCGACCGGCCTGCCGGTCGCGGTCGTCGATCAGGATGGCAGCACGATGTCGCGGCAGATTGTCCGGATGATCGACGAAACGCCGGATCTGGCCGTCGTGGCAAAACTGCCGGATCTGTCCGAGGCGCGAAAGGCGCTCGTTTCCAATGAGGTCTATGGGATCGTCATGATCCCGCCCGAGATGGAGCGCGATCTGCTGGCGTCGAAACGCCCCGAGATCGTCGTCTTCCACAACAGCCAGATGCTGACGGTGGGCGGCATCGTCGCGCGGGCCGCGGGCGCGGCGCTCGGCAGCTTTGCCGCCGGCGTGTCCATCGAATTGCGCGAATCCCAGGGGCAAACCGCAGAGGAGGCCGAGGCCGGGGTGAACCCGATCCCGGTCCGGCAAAGCCCCCTGTTCAATCCGGCGCTGGACTATACGCAGTTCCTGCTGGCCTCCAGCATGCCGTCGGTCCTGCAGATCTTCATCTGCGCCAGCGCCGTTCTCGCCATCTCGCGCGAACGCCGCGATCGCGGCGGCATGGCGCGTTTCGTCGCCGATGGTGGGTGCGCATGGCGGGCGCTGATCGGCAAGCTCGCGCCATACGGGATGATCTATCTCGTCATGCTCTGGGGGGCGGATGCCATCGTCTTCGGCTATTTCGGCGCCCCGTTTCGCGGCGATCCGGTGCTGTATCTGCTCTGCTCGCTGCTGTTCGTGTCGGCATGCCTCTCGCTCGGGGCGTTTCTGGGCCTCGTGTCGGAAAGCCCCCTGATCGGACTGGGATATGCCGGCATCCTGACGGCGCCGGCCTTCGGTTTCGTCGGGATCAGCTTTCCGAGGATGGCCATGAACGGTTTCGCCCTGGCATGGGGGGCCGCCCTGCCGCTGACGCCCTATCTGCAATTGCGCATCGATCAGGCGGTCCGGGGCGCGGATGCGGCCATGTCCCTCCCCGCCCTCGGCTGGCTGGTCGCGCTGTGGGGTCTTTACGGCGGCCTCGCGCTGTTGCTGGTGCGCCGGCAGGCGCGGCCGCATGAAATCTCCGCAGGGGAGCTTTCCGGATGACTGTCTTGTTTCGCGCCATGTGGACGGCGTTCCGGCGGTTGCTTGCGGACAAGGCGGCCCGCGCCACCATGCTCCTGTCCATCATCCTTTATTCGGGCATCTATCCCCAGCCCTATGTTTCGGAGGTCGTCCGCGATGTTCCCGTCGCTGTCGTGGATCAGGACGGCTCGTCGGCCAGCCGGGACCTGATCCGGCGCATTGATGCGACGGACAGTGTGGCCGTGGTTGCGGCGCTTCCGACGCTCCCCGATGCGCAGGCCCTGTTTTTCGCGCGCGAGGTGAGCGGCGGCGTCGTCATCCCCCCGGATTTCGAGCGCGAACTGCTCGACGGAAATCCATCGCCGATCGCCGTCTACGGAGATGCGGGCTATTTCCTGATCTACAGCGCGATATCGACCGCCGTGAGCAGCGCGGCAGGCGATCTGGGCGCCGAAGTGCAATACGAGCGCCTGACCGCCGCCGGCGTGGATCCCGGCGTGGCGATGGCGATGGTCAGTCCGGTCGCGATCAGTTCCATAGCACTTTTCAACCCGCAGGGAGGCTATGCGAGCTACGTCGTTCCGGCGGCCTTCGTGCTGATCCTGCAACAGACGCTCCTGATGGGCATCGGGGTGTTGCACGCGGGTCGTCGGGCGGACCGATGGATCGACGCGATCGCGGCGCCGCTGGTCTATATCCTGCTTTATGGCCTGTGGATCGCCGTGACGCAGATCCTGCTGCCTTTCGCATATGGGATCGAACGTCTGGGATCGTGGGAGCAGCTTTACGCGCTGGCCATTCCGTTCCTGCTGGCCGTCACCGCCCTCGGGTTCGTCATGGCACAGCTGGCGCCAAGCCGGGAAGCGATGGTTTTCACCCTTGTCGTCATGGGGGTGCCGCTGTTCTTCATTTCGGGCATATCCTGGCCGGTCGAGAGCATGCCGAAGCCACTCTGGGCCATCGCGGCGCTCATTCCGTCGACGACGGCGATCACGGCCTTCGTCCGGGTGGATCAGATGGGGTCAGGCCTTGCGGCGGTGTCCGGCACCATCGTCTGGCAACTCGTCCTGGCTGCGGGCTATACGCTCGCGGCTTTGCTGCTTCGCGCCCGCGGCCGACCGCTCAGGGCCTGCCCCCCGGAAGTTCGCTCGCGGTGATGTAGGGTCTGCTCAACCTGAAGGGGCAGACGGCCGGCCTTTTCCAGAGAGCGGTCAGTCTCGCTGTCGTAGAAGGACCATGTCCAGTATCCTGTCGGTGAGCGCTCCGAAGGGCGGGCGCAGCAGCGCGGCGCCGCTCCATCGGCCCTGCTCGAAAATGCCCTTGGCATGGCTCATCGAGCGGAAGCCCTCGATGCCGTGATAGGCGCCCATACCGCTGGCGCCGACGCCGCCGAAGGGCAGATCGTCCTGCGCGATGTGCAGGAGGGTTCCGTTGACGGTGACGTTGCCCGAGGTCGTGCGTGTCAGCACCTTGGTCCTGTCCTCCCCGTCGGGGCCGAAATAATAGAGCGCCAGCGGTCGGGCGCGCGCGTTTACGTAGCCAATCGCCGCGTCGATCCCGCGGTAGCCCACCACTGGCAGGACGGGGCCGAAAATCTCCTCCTGCATGATCCGCATGTCGTCCGTGGCATTCAGCACCAGCGTCGGCGCGAGGGTGCGCGCGGGTCCGGCCGCCTGTTCGGCGTTGCCCCCGACCGTTCTGATCTGCGCACCTTTCTCGCGCGCATCGGCAATCAGCGCGGACAGCCGGGCGTGGTGATGGTCGTTGATGATTGCCGTGTAGTCCGGGCTCGCCGGGCCCTCCGGATAGAGGGCGGCGACGGCCTTGTCGAAGGCCGCCGCGAATGCGTCGATTTCGCCCTCATCCACCAGCGCGTAATCGGGCGCTATGCAGGTCTGGCCCGCATTCGCGAGCTTGCCGTAGGCGATGCCGGCCGCCGCATGATCCAGCGGGTGCCCCTTCGCGACGATCACGGGCGATTTGCCGCCCAGTTCCAGCGTCACCGGCACCAGATTGTCGCTTGCGGCCCTCATCACCTTGCGTCCGACCGGGGTGCTGCCGGTGAAAAGCAGATGATCGAACGGCAGCGCCGAAAAGGCCGCGCCCACCTCGGCGTCGCCCGTGATGACCGCGACCTGTTCCCGGGGGAACACATCGGCGAGCAGCCGCGACATCAGTTCGCCGGTAGCGGGGGTGAACTCCGAAGGCTTGACCATCGCGCGGTTCCCGGCCGCGATCGCGGTCGCCAGCGGCATCAGGGCCAGCTGGAGCGGATAGTTCCATGGCGCCATGATGCCGATCACGCCGAGCGGCTGGTATTCGACGCGGGCGCGGCCGAAGCGCATCGTCAAAGCCACATGCCGACGCGAAGGGCGCATGAAGCGGCGCAGATTCCGCCGCAGATAGTCGATCCCGGCGGCAAGCGGGAAAATCTCCATGATCGCCGTCTCGTGGCGGGAGCGATGGCCGAAATCCGCGTTCAGCGCGTTCTCGATCTCGCTCCGCCGCGCGAGCACGGCCGCCCGCAGGGTTTTCAGGTCCGCCCGGCGCCGGTCAAGCGCAGGCGGGCCATCGCGCAGAAAGGCGGCTCGCTGGAGGGCGAGGATGTCTTCAAGACGTCCGGCGGTCCGGATCATGTCCGTGGTGTCCATGCCTGTCCCCTGAAGTTGACGGCGGAAACTTCCTGTTGTTGACATATGGTCCACAAGTAGCCATCGTCAACATATGTTTTCACTGACAACTTCGTAAGCCTCCATGCAACACACCATCGACCGCCCCTATCACCATGGCGACCTCAGACGCACCATTCTCGACACCGCCATGGCCATGCTGCATGAGGATCGCGGATGGCAGTTCACTTTGCGGGAGATCGCCCGGCGGGCAGGTGTCAGCCATGCTGCGCCCTACAAGCATTTCGCGGACAAGGCATCGCTCTTGGCGGAAATGGCGCTCATCGGCTTTGACCGGCTCCGCGAGGCCCTGTCGCAGGACAAGCCGGATGCTTCCGGCTCTTTGCGGGACGCATTCTTCGGGATGGGGCGGGCTTACATGCGCTTCGCGACCGCCAACCCCGGTCTTTACCGGCTGATGTTCAGCGCCGACGCCGGGAGGCAACCTGCGGATGTGCATCTGGACGAACGGGCGCTGGCCGCCTGCGAACCCCTGATCGCGCTTCTGATGCGTGGCCAGGCCGAAGGCACGCTGCGCCCGCGTGACGTTCGCGGCCAGATGGCGGCCTGCTGGGGACAGATGCATGGTCTGGCCCTGTTGACCATCGACGGCCTCCTGCTTCCCGAAAAGGTCGGGGCCGATGCCCTGGACAATGCCCTCATGACCCTGATGGAAGGGCTGGAGGCCTGAGCCTGCCGGGCGCCAGCAATCAAGCCGCCACGATGGAATAGTCCGGCGTTCCGTTCCACGTCAGATCCCAGGATGCGCCCGGCCGGACGTTCTGGACCGCCCCCGGTTCGAAACAGACAAGGCAGTTCCCGCCGGGTGCGCGGACGGACGGATAGACGAGGCCGCGGGATCCGTCGCGCCGCAGCCGCGCTGCCAGTCCCTGCCCCTCGGGATATCCGATGTCGGGGTCCGGGTTCAGCGCCGGATGCCCGGGCTCGTCGGTGAGATCGTCGAATTCGCCGATGAAATCCGCGAGCAGCTCGACATAGCGCGCGCTGTCGTGAAACGAGCCGGTGAAGCCGAGTTCCCGGGTCCGGTGCCAGGCGACCTCCGCCACCGAGACCCTGACGTCCCAAGTGCAATACCATGCGCCCCGATCCTCGGCGTTGAAGCGGTTGCCGCCGGTCCTTGTGTAGGTGAAGGCCGCGTTGACATGGGTGTCGCCGTAGATCCGCAGATCGCGGGACCGGCGTCGCCATGCCAGTTCGCGCGGGTCGAGATGCGGGCTGCGGCCGCGCTCGGCCAGAAGCCGGGCGCTGGTCAGCCCCTCGATCTCGGCGAGGACCTCCATCTCGTCGTCGGTGTCGACCAGCCCCCGCAGCGCGGGTGGCTTGTGATAGGTCGCGGGCAGCAGCCGGATCAGGCCGCGGTCCGACAGTTCGGCCTTTCTCATGCACCGCCCCGCAGCGCGTCCAGATAGGTCCGGATCGCCAGGATCTGCGGCAGGCCGCCGTCGATCGCGGTGTCCACCGGCCGGGCGCCGCCGAACAGCGGGCCGGTGTTCGGCCGGGTGAACCAGGTCCGGGCGAGCGGATCCGAGAAGTAGAGATCGAGCGACTTGTAGATCCCGATCACCGCGCTGAGCCGGAGCAGCTGATCCTTCGTGAGCTCGCCGGCGAACCCGGGCTTCTTCGCCCGTTTCCAGGTGCTTTCCGACATGTCGGCGAGCCCGGCCGCCTCGCGCAGGCTGAGACCCCATGCGTCGGCGATCCGGGCATAGGCCTTGAGGGCAACGGCATTGATCTCGGCGGGGTCGCGGGTTTTGACGGCGAGTTGCATGATGATCTCCTGTTCGCTCCAATATAGTCCATATGATCCAATAGTAAAGACCATATGGACATATCGGGACAGGGATCCGCAGACCGGCGGAAGAGGGATTGGCGGCGAGCTATGTCTGAACCGGACAGAGCTGGCGGGGAACGGGATTGCCTCCCATCGCAGGATGGGGGCAGCTCCCGGGAATGCGCATCGTGATCCGATGACTTTGCACGGCTCCCCGACGGGGGCAGTCTTCAACGCGCCAAAGGCGTCAGGCCTTCACCTCGTGCGACAGGCGCTCGATTTCGGAAAAGGCATCGTCCGGCCGGGTCACCCGTGTCCCGAACCAGAGCCGGACGCTCTCCTTGCCGCTGTCCAGTGTCGCACCCTCCGGGTCGATGCCGGCGAAACGCCACCGCCCCGCCCGCGCCGCCGCGCGGCTGGCAAGACCCGGTCCGGCGTTCAGCCGGTCCAGCAGATCGGCTTCGGCGGATATCAGGTCTTCCGCCCCCGCGATGTCGATGCGCAGATCCTCGGGGCCGATCTGCGCGGCATTCCGGGCGGGGCCACCGTTGATCTGCACCCCCGATACCGTCACCCGGAACATCAGCGCATCCGGCAGCGACAGATATAGCTTCGCCTTCGGATACCGCGCAAGATAGCGCCGCCGCACCGGCTCCGCCTCTTCCGGCGCAAGACGGACGGCGCGACCGACCAGCGTCAGCCGCGGCCGGGTCAGCACATCCGCCTGCCCGAACGCCGCAAGCGTCAGGGCCAGCCGGTCATCGGCCAGCAGATTGCGCGCATGCAACGTCAGGCCCGCGGCGAAGAACGCCGGGGTGCCATCGGGTTCGACGATGATGTTCGTCACCGTTCCATAGGGAAAACCGCTCGGATCGGTGCAGGACAAGGCCGCGACGCGGGTTTCATGCAGCAGGTTGCGCGCCGTGCCGCGCGCGTCGAAGGGCGCGCCTGCGGCGGTATTGATCTCGATTCCGCGCGGAGTGATCGCCTGTTCGGAAAGGGCCATGCCCATCTCCTCTGTCGGAGTGATCTCTTGCCGGCGCTGGCTCAGGCAAAGCGTGATGACGGGCTGCGGCCCCTGACAGATACCGTCGCAGGACGGGTATAGAAAGACGCTATTGATGCCCGGGCGGCAAAAATGATACCGCAGGCGAGCCTCGCCGCCAGCCCGTGCCCCTGGCACACGCGCGCCCCGAAGGGATCACCGCCCCCGCGGGGGCGTATCGTGATGGCTGACATGAGACAGTTGTTTCGCCGCGTGATGCGGCTGGCGTGGATCGCCGTTTCCGGCCCCGGCATGTGGGGCGGACTTGCGGTCTATGGTGTGGTTCTGGCGTTGCAGTTTCTGGGAGTCTGGATCTCGGTCCGGCTGATCGCCTGGAACAAGGCGTTCTATGACGCGCTGGAACAGATGGATGCGGCGGGCGCATTGCATCAGATCGGGGTATTCGGGCTGTGGATCGCGGCCTCGGCGGCCGCCTTCCTTGCCGGCGACTGGCTGCGCAAGCGGCTCCTGATGCGCTGGCGCGCCAATCTGACGCGGCGGGCGCTGGATCTGTGGGTGTCGGGGCGGGCCTACTGGTATCTTCGCCCCGGCATGTCGCCCGGCGCGATCGACAATCCGGACCAGCGCGTCGCCGAGGATTGCCGGCTGTTCGTCAATCGCCTGCTGATCGAGTCGCTCGACCTGATCACCAATGTCGTCGCGCTGGTGTCCTATGTCACGCTGCTATGGGCACTGTCCTCCTTTCCCCTGCAGCTGTGGGGCGTCGGGATCCCGCGCTACATGGTCTGGGCGGCGTTTCTGTATGTGGCGCTGTCTTCCGTCGTCACCCATCTGCTGGGCCGGCCGCTGAAGAGCGCGATCTTCACGCAGGAAAAGCGCGAGGCCGATTTCCGCCACGCGCTGATCCAGTTGCGGGAAAATGCCAATGCCATCGCGGTCGCGGGCGGCGAGCCCGCCGAGACCCGCCGCCTGAACCGGCTGTTCGCCGCCGTGCGGGGCAACTGGAACCTGCTGATCCGGCGCGAGCTGGTGCTCGGCCTGTTCGCGCGGCCCTACTTTCAGACGGTGCTGCGGATTCCCACCTTTCTGGCGCTGCCCGCCTATTTCGCCGGAACGGTGACGCTTGGCGGCCTGATGCAGCTTGCCTCGGCCTTCTCCAATGTCACGACGACGCTGAGCTGGTTCATCTTCTCCTATCGTGATCTGGCCGAATTCGTCGCGGTCTCGGAACGTCTCGACGGGTTGTTCCGCACAGCGGCAGCGCCGCCGCTGCAACAGGTGCCGCAACGGATCGCGCGGCTGCCCTCGGATGACGGATCGCTGCGCCTTCAGGGGCTGCACCTCCACACGCCCGAGGGGCGGATCACCGCGCCCGGCGGGCTGCATGTCCTGCCGCAGCAGCCGCGCTTGCTGCCCGAAGGGATCGCCGCCTCCGCCAGTTATCCGGAGCCGCCCGAGACCTATGGTCCGGACCGGATCACCGATGCCCTGCGGCAAAGCGGCCTCGGCGCGTTGTCGCAAGAGGCGCGGGTCGAGGACCTGTCGGGCGGCGAGCGGCAGCGGCTCGCCCTTGCGCGGGTCTTCCTCGCCCGGCCCGGCTGGGTGGTGTTGGACGAGGCGACGAGCGCGCTCGATCCGGAGACCGAGGCTCTGGTCCTGCGCAACCTGCGCGAGGCGCTGCCCGATGCGGCGATCCTGTGCGTCTCGCATCGCAGGCCCGATGCGCTCGGCCCGTTCAGGACACTGGAGATCGGCTGAAAGAAAACCGGCCCCCACGCGGGGGGCCGGCCGATGTCAGAACCGCGCGGTCATGCCGACGATGAAGGTCCGGCCCCGGCCCGTCTGGGCCGCGTAGCCGCCATAGCCCGAACCCGCGTAACCGTATTTCTTGTCCTCCACGTTCTCGACCGAGAGGAACGCCTCGACCCGGTCGGTGACCGCGTAGCTGCCGTAAAGGTCCACCAGCGTATAGGCATCGGTCGTGGTCCACTGGCTCGTGATGCCCGAGCCGCTGTAGTCACCGATGGCTTCCTTTCCCTCGCCGACATAGCGGACCTGCGCGCCAAGGCTCAGCCGCCGGTCCATCAGCCGCGTGCCGATGTCGAGCGTGGCGACCGTATCGGGCAGAACCGAGCCTTCGCCATTGCCGGATCCGGCCCCGTCGCCATGCGGCTGGTCGTCGGTGTTGCTGGCCGTGAAGGCAAGGTTCAGATAGGCGAAGCCCAGATCATAGCCGCCCTCGATCTCGATCCCGTCCATGCCGGTGGTGCCGGACCTGTTCACCCACATCGCCGTCGTGCCCCGCCCCGGCACATAGACGAAGTCATTGACGATGTAGTTCCTGATATCGCTGTGGAACGCGCCCACTTTCAGCCGCGCCTTGTCGCCCGGCAGGAACAGCCCGTCACGCACGAAATTCGCCCCGATTTCCACAGTCTTGCTGGTCTCGGGGCTCAGGTCGAGGTTGTTCGCCACACCGCTGCCCGTGCCATTGCCAAAGGGCACAAGCGAGAAGAATGCCTCATGCGTCGTCGGCGGGCGGAAGGTATGGGCATAGCTCGCATAAAGCTCCAGATCCTCACGCGCCTTGAAGGTCAGGCCGATTTTCGGCAACAGCTTGCCGCCATCGCGGGTCACCCAGTCGTCGCCGCAAGCCGCACCACCGGCCGGACAATCCCCCACGCCGGCGGCATAGGGCGCGCGATACCCGTCGATCTTCCAGTGATCGTAGCGCAGCCCGCCGTTCAGGCCGAACCGTCCAAGGTCAAGCGCCGCCTCGCCGAACAGGCTCGCCTTGTCGAGCTTGCCCGGAGAGTTGCCGCCGCGCGCATAATGGGTCTGGAAGTCGTTCCGGCTCCAGCTCACGCCATATTGCAGGTCGAGCGGATGGCCCATCCAGTCCACCGAGGCACGGTTCGTCACATTGAGGCCGGTCGTCCTGTCCTCGGTCCTGCGCCCCGCATAGCTGCCCGTGGTGTTGAGGTAATCGAGCTTGCTGTCGTTGTAATAGGCCTCGATGTCGAGGTTGATCCACCGGCTGCCGGGGTCATAGGCATAGCCCGCCGTCCAGGTGTTGTTGCGCACGTTCCACGTATAGGACGAGTTCCGGAAGGTGTTGTCATAGTCCCGCCAGCCGATCGAGAACCTGTGCGCCGCATTCGGACTGATCTCGACCTTCGCAAGCGAACCTTTCGGCGAATTCCCCGATGCGCGGCCCGTCTGCCCGCCCGGGATCTCATAATCATGGCCGCCCTTGTAATCGCCCTGCACCGTGTAGGCGGTGCCGACGATATAGTTGGCCTCGCCCATGCCGCCCCAGAGGCCGTCGAAGCGCTGGCCCATCGCGACCATGCCGGAGCGGTGATAGCCATTGCCGCCGAACTTCAACCGGGTCAGCACGCCCTGTTTCTGCCCCTCGGACACGACATCATCGATGTCGAGAGTGCGGAAATTCGCGGCGCCTGCCAGCGTGCCGGAACCTGCCGCGCCCGCAACGGCGCCGCGCGCCACATCGACCCCGGCAAGCAGTTCGGGTTGCACATACAGCATGGACCCACCCGAAGCCTCGTGCCCGGCGATGTTCCTGAAGGTCTGCGGCACGCCGTCGATCATCGCATTGACCCGGCCATAACCGCTGAGGCCGCGGATATTGACCTCGATGCCGGGCTGGCTCGATTGCTGCCGGGTAAAGACCCCGGGCATCATCCGCAGGGCGCCCTGCGGGTTACCGCCGCTGCGGGTCTGGATCTCAGCCGCATCCGTGGAACTGACGGCATCGGGCGTCCGATAGATGCTGTCGCCCTGCCCGCCGCCGGAACCGTCACGCGCGGTGATCAGCAGCGGGTCGAGCACGACGGCACCGCTGGCCGCGGTCTGCCCGTCTTGCGGGGATGCGGCCTCCTGCGCCGCAAGGCTGCCGGGCAAGCCGGCCAGAATGCTGCTGCCCAGCAGAAACCCAAGGGTATGAAAACGCGCTAGCGCGTGATGCGACATGACTGTCTCCTCGTCGATCAGGGAAATGCGACATTGCCCTTGATCGCAGAACGCTGAGGTCCGCTGTCTCGGAGAGTCGGCCGGCCCGGAACAGGCCCGGGCGCGCGGACCTTAGCGGCCCGCAGCGCCGAGTTCAATATTCCGTGTTCGCAGGACTTGCCTTGCGATGCGGTTGCCGTCATGTGTGCCGGATATCCGCCAGCCCATGCCAGCCTTCGATCGTCACCTGGAAGGATGGGCCATGACCACGCATACCCCTGTCATCACGCCGCGCGATATTCCGATCGACACCTCCCTCGCAGCGCCGTTCGATGCCCGCATCGCCGCGCGCGACCTGTTCCGGTCGAGTCGCGTCGCCGCGCTTGCAACGCTGGATCGCGACAGCGGCTATCCCTACAGCACCTTCACCAACCTCTCGATCGAGCCGGACGGCACACCGTTGTTCTATGCCGCGGGTGTGTCGTTGCATGCGCGCAATCTTCTGGCGGATCCCAGGGTGTCGCTGTCGATCGCGCAGACCGGGGGCCTCGACGTGCTGAATGAACGTCGGCTGACGCTGGTCGGCACGGCGCATCCCCTGCCACCGGACATGCTGGACCGGGCGCGGGAGCGCTACCGCCGGCGGTTTCCGAAATCGGCGGCCTATCTGGGGCTGCGCGATACCCGGATGTTCCGGGTCGCGGTCGAGGGCCTTCACCTGAACGGCGGCCCGGCCCGCAACACCGACGACCTGACGCCGGCAGACCTGCGCACGGAACTGGCCAGCGCCGAGGATCTGTGCCGCCACGAAGTGGACGAGATCCGCCGGATCAATGACAGCCGTCCGGCGCTGGCCGCGCTTTCCGCCCGGGCGGGCGGCGTCCGGGGGAAATGGCGCGTGACATCGCTTGACCCCGACGGATTGGATCTGGCGGCAGAAGGCGCCGCCCGCCGTATATGGTTCCCCTCACGCATCATCGACCGCCCCGGCCTGCACGCCTTCATAGCATCCATCGGAGGGCCGACGAGCTATGGCTGAAACCGGGAAAGCGAGTGGCTGGACAGCTTGCGCGGGCGCTCGACAAGCGGTGGAAGCTCTGCTTCGACGGTCCCACATGAGGATCAACGTCGAGATATCCCTGTGCGATCCGGTTACGCATTCCACGCATACTGCGCCAAGGGATTTCGGGATATGAGGCGGTGACATCGGCGGGCCGGTCAGGATCTGGCTGGCCGCTTCATCCACGATCGTCAGGCTTCATGACTACGTTGTGTGCTCAGATCAGACATGAACCGGTCTCGATCACCGAAATCACGACCACGAAACCTCAGAGGCGAACACATCCCCTGTCGCGGCCTGACGTGGTTGTTCAGACCAAACGACATCTGACGGCCCGGGGTTTCCCGGGCTGTTGCCGTCTGCGGTAGATTAGTGCCGCCGGGATGCGCGGCACGATCGGCGACACTGCCAACAGAAACCCTGCAAGCACATATCTCCCGATCGTGGGGGAATAAGTGAATGCCGCGCGGCCCGCGCTATCGGGTTTCCATTGATATAACATGTAATGCGTAAGCCGCAATATAATCCTTATATGCGGTCTGCATCGTAAATCTCTATTTTGGTATTACACACGATAAATCCTGATTATCGTGAGTATTGAAAATCTGGCCGCCATCCGCCATCCTCCCCCGAAACCACGGGAGAAACCACCATGACCGCGCCGGTTCCGATCAGCTTTTCCAGCCTGTCGAAGGATGAGGAACAGACCCTCACGGATCTTTACCGGCGCGGCACGCCGGCGAATACGCTTCGGGCCTGGGAACGGGACCTGGCCTATATCGCCGCGTGGAAGGCGGAGGTATTCGGGCAGCCTCTCGTCTGGCCGGAGGACGAGCGCGTTGCGTTGCGCTTTGTGCTCGACCATTCCATCGACCTGAACGACCGGCCCGGGACCAATGCGCATGAGGCGGCGATGGAGCTGATCGCGGCGGGGCTGCGGCGGTCGCTCGACTGCCCTGCCCCGTCGACGCTGGACCGGCGGATCGCCTCGTGGCGGGCGTTTCACCGGATCCGCAACCTGCCCTCGCCGTTCGAGGCGCCGCTTTTGCGTCAGGCGCGGGCCAAGGCGCGCAAGGCCGCGGCCCGGCCCGAGAAACCGAAATCCCCCCGCCCCGTCACCCGCGACGTGCTGGAAACCCTGCTGGCCACCTGCGACGACAGCCTGCGCGGGATCCGCGACCGGGCAGTGCTGATGCTGGGCTTCGCCTCGGGCGGCCGGCGACGCTCGGAGATCACCGGGCTGAAGCGCGACGACATCGACCTGAGCGACTTTGCCGAGCGCGGGTTGATCTGGCTGCGGCTTCTGGAAACCAAGACCACGGCACGGGGGGCTGCGCCGCGCCTGCCGGTCAAGGGGCGCGCCGCCCGCGCCCTGGTGCATTGGATCGAGGCCGCGCGGATCGACTCTGGCCCCCTCTTCCGCCCCGTCAGCCGGGCCGGGCGCCCCCTGCCCCGCCCGCTTGCCCCGGACGCGATCCGCATCATCCTGCGCGCCCGGCTGAAGGCCGCGGGCCTGCCCGAGGATTACGCCACGCCGCACGGGCTGCGATCGGGCTTCCTGACCCAAGCGGCGCTGGACGGTGCGCCGCTGCAGGCGGCGATGAAGCTGTCGCTGCATCGCTCCGTCCAGCAGGCCGGGCGCTACTATGCCGATGTGGAAATCGAGCAGAACCCCGCAACGGACCTGCTGGACTGAAAACGCCCGGGGAAATCCCCGGGCGCCCTCCCCTCCCCTTCCCCGCGGGGAAGATCAGCCGATATCGTCCAGAAGCCGCGCCAGCGCCGCCTCCAGCTTGTGCCGGTCGAGCGCCGAGAAATCCCGGTCCAGCCGGATTTCCAGCCGCCCATTCGCGGCGGTGCATTTGGCGGTGCCGACGCGCGAGGTGACCTGAAACGTCGTCTTGGCCTTGCCCGGTCGGGGCGCCACCGTCGCCACGGGGATGGGACGTTCGGGATCCCCCTCCCCCACCGCCTTTTGCAGCACCGCGATTTCATCGGACACGGATCGGTTGTCCCAGTCCTTCAGCACGGCGCGGATCTGCGCGGCGCGCTCGGGCCGTTCTTCCAGCACCGTCACCAGCTTCAGCCCAAGCGCGCGTGGGATATGCTGGGCAAAGCGCAGATCCTCGCCAATGCGGTCCATCAGCCGGACGAATTGCCGGATGTAGCTGCGCTTCTGATAGCCGGCCGACTGGAACAGCAACGCCACGGCCTTGTCGGGATCGTTCTCGGCCGTCTGCGGATCGCGGACGTAATTCAGCGCGAGCATCGCCATTTCGGCGAATGAGATGTCCTTGCGCACAAGGTTTTCATCGACCATGCGGCGATAGAGCCCGTCAAGATCTTCCCCGCGGGGAAGAATGCCCGCCGGGATGCGGCCCCATTTCTCGGCATCGCCGGTTTCTTCCAGCAATTGCCGATAGGCCGACAGGCGCCGGTAGCCTTGGATCAGCTCGTATTTGCCATCCTCGCGCGCCTCGACCCGGATCGGGTTCGACAGGCCCAGATCGCGGATCGAGGCGACAAGTTCCGTCAATTCGTAATCGTCGCCCTTCACCCGGTCGCGGACCAGCTTCCAGCATTCCACCGCGTCGAGCGGCACCATGTCGACGATCAGGCCAAGCCGCTTCATCCGCACATGTTCGGCGGCAAGGGCGTCATTCTCGGCGCGGATCTGATCCTCGACCGCGCGGCGTTCGCGCAGGGATTCGGCGTTTTCGGTGATCGCGGCGGCCATCGGCGACCGGCGCGCGGGGGGTTCCTCGGGCTTCCCCGCGGGGAAGGTCTCTTCCTCCTCGGGCAGGTCGATGTCGAAGATGCGGCGCTTTTTCATTCCTCAGCCTCCACCTTTTCCCATGCTTGCAGGAAGCAGTCCTTGAATTCCATATAGGCGCGGTCGAACGAGGCACGGGCGCGGCGCCAGGTTTCCCGCGTCATGGTGCGGTAGTCGATTTCATAGACCGAAGAGAGGAAGCGCCCGGATTGTTCGACGGCGCGGGTCATCTCGATCGGTTCCTTGGCGACGGTATCGCCAAAGACCTTGCGGAATGCCTCGAACATCGCGCGATGCAATTCATTCCCCGGTTCATAGCGCGTCATCAGGAAGCGCACATCAAGGAAGGCTTTCGGCAGCGTCATCTTCCCCGCGGGGAAGGTGCCGTCGAAGCCGGTGGCAAGGTCGGACAGCGCCTCGGCCAGCTGACCGATGAAAGAGGTGGTCGAGTCGTATTCCCAATAGCCGGGGCCCGAGGGGATATAGAGCACATCTGCCGCAAAGACGGCGTTCATCGACTGATAGCCGATGGCCGGCGGGCAATCGAACAGGATCAGGTCGTAGGAATCATGGGGCAGGGCGTCCAGATAGCGCGACACCGCGGCGAAGAAGGACCAGTCCGGGTTCAGGTGCCGATACTGCGCCGAGGCGAATTCGACGAAGGCGGCATTGGCGCAGGACGGCACGATGTCGATCGTGGGCCAGGCGGTCGGACGGATGAAGTCGCCCACGCGCAGATCCCCAAGCCCCAGATCGCGGACCGAGGCAGGCAGGCGGCGTTGGGGCAGGGCAGTGCCGGTTTCGGCGGCGCGCGGCGCGGCGTTCATCCGGTCGGTTTCATGCACGAGGTCGCGCGCGATGATGCCCCAGACGGTCAGTTCCTCGCTGACATCATGCAGGCCCATCGAATGGGTCAGCGTCGCCTGCGGGTCGAAATCGATCAGCAGCACCCGATATCCGTCCAGCGCCGCCGCATGCGCCATGTGCAGCGCGACGGTCGATTTCCCCGCGCCGCCCTTGAAGTTCGAGATCGCCACCCGGATCGCGCGCTTGCCCGCCGGGCGCACCGGCATCAGCGAATGGCGGTTGATCTTCATCTTGCGGCGCAGCTCGTTGATCTCGGAGAGCGAGAACCAGCGCTGGCGGCCGTCCTCCTCGACTTCCCCGCCGGGAAGGTCGGGCTCGGACACCAGCCGGCCGCGGAAGGTCGACTGGTTGATGCGAAAGATCAGCTCGGACACCTCCCACGAGGAAAAGCGCCGCAGCGTCTTTTCATGCTCGGGGGAGAAGGTCTGGCGGCGGATATGGCTCTGCATCTTCAGCGACTGCGCCTGCAGGGCTGCAAGATCCTCATGGGTGAACATGCTCGTTTCCGTTTTCTGGACGTAGATTGTTATGCGAAACAGAAATACGATGGATTTGCGCAAATCGCAAAAGTTAAGTTATGATCGGGGCGCAGAATGCCGGAAAGCGCCGATAAGCGGCCAAATGCCTGCACGGAAAGGCTTTCCCCGATTCGCCCCGACCGGGTGGCGGACCCGCAGGCCAGGGTCCGGTTGACGGGACAAAACCCGGGGGTCTCGGAGGGATTGGGGGGACATTTCCGGCATTTGGGGTGACAGACAGGATGTCCCCCAATACCAATGGAACCGTTTTTTCTTTTCCATTGGCGTGATCCGGCAAAGCCGTTTCAGCCCGGCACTTGACAGAATCGTAAATGCCAACGCTAATAACCACAGAATGGCGAATAGCGTTGGATTGGCGCGGCAGGGAACGAAGGCAACGTTCTTGGCCGGGATCCCGCGAACGGCGTTCTCATGATACAGACGCGGCAAACGCGTGAGCAGGCGGCATGTCACAATGACATGGAAAGGGCAGTCCGGTGTTGATGAAGAAAGCCGTCGGGCGAGGCGGCGGCACGCGCAAATATGATCTGCTGACGGTGCTGGCGGTGCATGCGCTTGCACGCGACAAGGGCTTCCAGCGGCAGGCCTTGCGGCTGATCTCGCTGGTGACGGCGCGCTACAACTGGCAGAACGATCTGCTTTCCATCGGACAAGAAGAGATCGCGCGGCTGTGGTCGGTCGATGTGCGCACCGTCAAGCGCGAGATGGCGGCTTTCAGAGAACGCGGCTGGCTGGTGGAAAAGCGTCCGGCGGCGCGGGGCAGGGTGGCGCAATACGGGCTGGCGATCGCCAAGATCCTCGAGGATACCCGCGCCGACTGGATCCGGGTCGGACCGGATCTGGACGTGCGGCTGCGCACCGAGGAAGCGCCGGAACCCGCCGCCTCGACCGTCATCCCGTTTCCAGGCGCCGCGCTGCCGTCGGGGGAAAGCCTCTGGGGGCAGGTGTCCCGCCGGTTGCTCGCCGAGGATGCGAGCATCCATCGCGTTTGGTTCGCGGCGCTGGAACCCGTCGACGAGGCGGGCGAGCTGGTGCTGCGCGCGCCCTCGGGCTTTCACGCGGCCTATGTGCAGACGCATCTGATCGGGCGGATCGCGGCGGCGCTGGCGGTCGTCGCGCCCGAGATGCCGCTGCGGATCCTCTAGCGGCTGCTGAAAAAGTCCGTGTGACAGGGTAGGCTTGGCAGATACGGAACCCGATCCCATGATGTTGCACGACCGAAAACCGCGCGCCTCCGGTCAAAACCGTTGCGTCCAATCCGCTTCAGGGCATCCTCAAAAGACGCCTTCTGCCTTTCGTGTTTCCATAAATATCCCGGGGGTGAGCCCGGAACGGGCGAGGGGGCTGGCCCCCTTTCTTCCCATCCGCCTGCGGGCCGGCTCGGGAAGATGATCCCGATCAGTCGGCGACCATCACATGGCCGGGCTGGAAGGCCAGCCGGACCGAGGTGATCGGCCCGATATCGTTGAAGGTCGTGCGGTTGACGATCAGCAGCGCCTGTCCCTGACGGATGTCCAGCAGCCGCGCCTCGCGCCGGTCGGCATTCGCGGCCGAGACATCCATCGTCGCGCGGACATAGGGTGCGTTGCGCACCAGCCATTCGTTGGAATTGAGCTGCCGGAAATCCACCGCCTCGATCTCCGGCACGGCGCGGGGGTTGATCCAGCGGTCCTCGAGCTGCCAGGGGCGGTTGCCGGCATAATGGACCTCGCGCAGGTGGAGCGCCGTGAGCCCCGCCGTCAGGCCCATGCGGCGGGCGATCGAGGCGGGCAGGGGGCTGCGGCGGCTGGCGATGATGCGGTGGCCGTAGGGGAAGCCCGCCGCCTCGATCTGTTCGCGCACGATCGGCACGGTCAGCACCGCCTTGCGTGCCGGGTCCACCGCGACGCGGGTGCCGGCGCGGCGGCGGCGTTCGAGCAGGCCTTCCTCGGCCAGCAGTTGCAGCGCCTTGTTCACCGTCGCGCGCGCCACGCCGAAGGTGACGGCGAGCGCCGCCTCGTCGGGGATGCGGTCGCCCTGCCGCCATTCGCGACCGACGATCCGGCGGCGGACCTCGGCGGCGATGAAAAGCGCCTTGGCGCTGGCGGGCATGGCGGGCATGGCGGGCGGCTGGCTCAAGGTCTGTCCTGCGATCTGCGGCTGGCGGCGGGATCATCGGCCACAATCCGGCTGGGGTCCAGAGGAGGGTGGCTTGAGGGGGCCGGGTTCAAAAGCCGGAAGCGCGGGTGTGCGTGGCGGTGGAGGGGGCCAGCCCCCTCTTTGCCTGACGGCAAATTCACCCCCGGGATATTTATGGAAGAATGATGGGAGAAAGGAGTTGCAGGGGGTGTCCTGCCAGCCGATGATTCGTGGCCGTCGTGGCCGTCGTGGCCGTCGTGGCCGTCGTGGCCGTCGTGGCCGTCGTGGCCGTCGTGGCCGTCGTGGCCGTCGTGGCCGTCGTGGCCGTCGTGGCCGTCGTGGCCGTCGTGGCCGTCGTGGCGACGAATCGGTCAGGCGGCGGGGGCGCGCAGGCTGTCGATCTGACGGCACATGATTTTCAGCCCGAGGCCGGTCAGCGAAAAGGCCTTGCCCGAGCGCATCCATTCGGTCAGCAGGCCGTTCATCGTGATCATCAGGACCACCGCCGCCTCCTGCGGCTCGAGATCGGGGGTGAGCATGCGGTGTTCGCGCGCCTGTTCCATCAGGCGCTGGAGCAGGCCGAACATTTCGGCGTTGCAGCCCGAGAGCCAGCGCCCCGATTCGGTGTCGGGCACCATCGCGTTGAGCATCATATAAAGGTTCTGGCGGCTTTCCTCGGCCTCGAAGGTGGCCAGAAGATCGCCGGCGGTGTCGCGCAGCAGGCCGAAGGGATCGGCGTGGCCTTCGCGCGCGGCGCGGGCGATCAGGTCTTCCTGCGGCAGACGGTAGCGTTCGCGCAGGGCCTTGAGCAGGTCGGATTTGTCCTTGAAATGCCAGTAAAGTGCGCCGCGCGTCACGCCCGCCTGACGTGCAACACGTTCAAGCGGGGTGGCGGCGATGCCGCATTCGCAGAAAAGCCGTTCCGCCGCGTCCAGAATGGAAGTGCGCGTCTGTTCGGCATCTGCCTTGCTGCGTCTCATCAATCGTCCTTTCGTTGTCGATCCCACTTTACAAACAAACATGAATGTATGTAATAAGAATAACGCAGAAGGCTGGTCTAATCTTTCCAACCGATTGAGAAAATTCGGACAAGCGTATCCGACGACTTGATGCTAGTCTTTCCGGCACGAGTTCCGGAAAGGTGTGTGAATGGTCCGCATGTTAAGCGGGAAATGACGGGAACACGACTGCCGGGTCGGACGGAGAAACAGGGACCATATGAGTCCCGAACGCGAAGCGAATGGGAAAGGGAAGTCCAATGACGCAAATGACAATCGGCAGGCGTTCCTTGTTGAAATGGTCCGCCGCCACTCTGGCGCTGGCCGGATGCGCGGATGTGAATTACGATCCTCCCGCGGCGGCGGTTGCCGCGCGGTTCGACGGCACGGCACCGGCGCGGACCGGAAACCGGATGTGGTGGACCTCGTTCCGTGACAGCCAGCTTGACCAGCTCATCACGGCGGGCAATGCCCGCAACCTCGACGTGCGGCAGGCGGTCGAGGCGGTGAACGAGGCGCGGGCCGCGGCCGAGGCGATCGGCGCGAATGACCTGCCCGGGGTGGACGCGACGGCGGGTGCGCAGCGCGGCAACCCCAACGGGACCGGGACGGCGACCTCCAGCTCGGTCGGCGCGAGCGCGAGCTGGGTGCTTGATATCTTCGGCGCGAACCGCAACGCCCGGCGGGCGGCGGCGGCGCAGCTCGATGCCGCCTATCTGTCGGCGGATGTCGCGCGGCTGGTGATGGAAAGCGGGATCGCCAATGCCTATGTCGACATGCGTTACTATCAGGCGAATATCGCGCTGACGCAGAGGTCGCTGGAAAGCCGGCGGCGGAGCCTCGATCTGACGCGGACGCAGTTCGATCTGGGCGGCGCGGCGCGGCTCGACGTGTTGCAGGCCGAACAGCTTGTGGCCGAGGGCGAGGCGCAGTTGCCGGCCTATGAGGTGGGGTTCGATCAGGCGCTGGCGCGTCTGGCGACGCTGACCGGGCAGCGGATCGCCGATCTGCGCCCGACGCTGCGGCGCGGCAGCCCGCAGCCGCGGCCGCGTTTCAGCGCCAGTGTCGGTGTTCCCGCCGAGGTCGTGCGCGAACGTCCCGATGTGAATCTGGCCGAACGCCAGTATGCGGCGGCGGCCTTCGAGGTCGGCGTGGCGCAGGCGGCGTTCTGGCCCTCGGTCAGCCTGTCGGGGTCGATCTCGCCGACGCAGGTGCGGGGCGGCAACAGCATCACCTACTGGGCGATCGGGCCGACGATCAACCTGCCGATCTTTCAGGCGGGGAACATCGCCAATCTCAAGGGCGCCGAATCGCGCGCGGTGCAGGCGAAGCTCGCCTGGGAACAATCGGTGCTGAACGCGATCGAGGAAGTCGAATCGGGTCTTGCGGCCTACAACCGCGACGCCCGCAACATCGCGGCGCAGCAGCGGCTCGTGTCCACCTCGTCCGAGGCGGTCGAGCTGTCGCGCACCAATTTCAGTCTGGGCGAAGGCACGTTCATGAACGTGCTGGATGCCGAACGCAGCTATCTTTCCGCACAACAGTCGTTGTCCGCCGCCGAACGGCAGCGGGCGGCGGATTTCATCGCTCTCAGCGTCGCTGCCGCAGGCAGGTCAACGCGATGAGGCGATGAAGGAGTCCTCCCCCTCCTCACGCATACGCAGGTTACCGATGTCTTTTCTGAATGCCACTTTCCGATGCCTCGGCACCGTTTCCGCAGTTTTTGTGATCGGCGCGCCGGTCTGGGCACAGGGGGCAGGGCAACCGGCCCCCGTGACGGTGATCGAGGCGAAGGCCTCGGACGTGGTGATGACGGCGCGCCTGCCGGGGCGCATCAAGGCCTCTACCGTGGCCGAGGTGCGTCCGCAGGTGTCGGGCATCTTGCGGGAACGGCTGTTCGAGGAAGGCTCGATGGTCGAGGCGGGGGCTCCGCTCTACAAGATCGAGGATGACAGCTACCGCGCTGCCGTCGCGGCGGCGAAAGCCGCCGTGGCGCAGGCGCAGGCGAATTACGATCTGGCGGTGACGCAGGAAAAGCGCGCGGTGGAGCTGTTCCGGCAAAACGCCAGTTCGGCGCAGGCCCGTGACACGGCCGTTTCCTCGCGCGAGGCGGCGGATGCGGCGCTTCAGGCGGCGCAGGCGCAACTGATGAGCGCCGAGATCGACCTTGACCGCACCACGGTCCGGGCGCCGATCTCGGGCGCGATCGGCCTGTCGCAGACCACGACCGGCGCGCTGGTCGCGGCGCAGCAGGCGACGCCTCTGGCGACGATCCGCACGCTCGATCCGGTGAATGTGGACGTCACGCAATCTGCGACGGACATCCTGCGGCTGACCTCGACCCCCGAGGGGCGGCAGATGCGCGAGCTGGGCGAGGCGGCGCTGATCCTGCCCGACAACAGCACCTATGGCGCCAAGGGCCGGCTGGAGGCCGCGGAACCGCAGGTCGAGCCGACCACGGGCATGGTGACGCTGCGGATGAGCTATCCGAACCCCGACCACATCCTGTTACCGGGCATGTATGTCGAGGTGGACCTGCCGCAATCGGTGGCGCATGACGCGATCACCCTGCCGCAGAACACGGTGATGCGGGACCGTTCCGGCGCCGCCTTTGTCTGGGTGGTGGCGGATGGCAAGGTCGCGCAGCGGCCGGTGCATATCGCGAAAGCCTCGGGCAACGACTGGGTGCTGACGGACGGCGTGCAGCCGGGCGATCAGGTCATCACCTCGGGCTTCCAGAAGACCGCCGTGGGCGCGCCGGTGCAGATCGTTCCGGATACGCCCGCCCCGACGGCACAGGCTGGATCGAACTGACATGGCACGCTTTTTCATTGACCGGCCCATCTTTGCATGGGTCATCGCCATCGTCATCATGGGGATCGGCATCCTGTCGGTCCTGCGGCTGCCGATTTCGCAATATCCCTCGATCGCCTCGCCTTCGGTGGTGATCAGCGCGACCTATCCGGGCGCCTCGGCGGAGACCGTCGCCGATACGGTCGTGCAGGTGATCGAGAAGCAGATGACCGGCCTTGACGGGCTGCGCTACATCAATTCCTCGACCACCTCGAACGGCACGGCGCAGATCACCCTGACCTTCGAGCTGGGCACCAATGCCGACATCGCGCAGGTGCAGGTGCAGAACAAGCTGAGTCAGGCCGAGGCCTCGTTGCCGGAATCGGTGACGCGGCAGGGCGTGACGGTGCGGAAATCCACATCGGGCTTCCTGATGGTGGTCTCGCTGATCTCGCCCGACAGGTCGCGCTCCAACGTCGAGCTGGCCGACTACATGAACTCCTCGATGGTCGAGAGCTTCTCGCGCCTTGCGGGGGTCGGCACGGTGCAGGTGTTCGGGTCGGAATATGCGATGCGGATCTGGCTCGATCCCCACAAGCTGAACGCCTATGACATGAGCCCGGCGACGGTGATCGCGGCCGTGCAGGGGCAGAATGCGCAGATCTCGGCCGGTGCCTTCGGCGCGCAGCCGGCGCCCGAGGGGCAGTTGCTGAACGCCACGATCACGGCGCAGTCGCTGTTGCAGACGCCCGAGGATTTCGAGCGGATCGTGCTGCGCGCGGATACCGATGGCGGCCTTGTGCTGCTGCGCGACGTGGCGCGGGTCGAACTGGGCGCCGAGACCTATGAGATTCAGGCCTATTACGATGGCGTGCCCTCGGCGGGGATGGCGATCCAGCTGGCTTCGGGCGCCAATGCGCTGGATACGGCGGAGCTGGTGAAGGCACGGCTTGAGGAACTGAAGCCCTATTTCCCCTCGGGGATGGAATATGTGATCCCCTACGACACCACGCCCTTCGTGACGATCTCGATCGACGCGGTGGTGCATACGCTGATCGAGGCGATCGTGCTGGTGGTTCTGGTGATGCTGCTGTTCCTGCACAAGCTGCGGGCGACGCTGATCCCGACGCTGGCGGTGCCGGTGGTGCTTCTGGGCACGTTCGGGGTGATGGCGGCGCTTGGCTTCACCATCAACACGCTGACCATGCTGGCGATGGTTCTGGCCATCGGGCTTCTGGTCGACGACGCCATCGTCGTGGTCGAGAACGTCGAGCGGATCATGGCGGAGGAACATCTTTCGCCGAAGGAAGCCACAAAGAAGTCGATGGGCGAGATCTCGGGCGCGCTGGTCGGCATCGCCATGGTGCTGTCGGCGGTGTTCGTGCCGATGGCGTTCTTCGGCGGTTCGACAGGACAGGTGTACAAACAGTTCTCGATCACCATCGTGTCCGCGATGACGCTGTCGGTGATCGTGGCGCTGATCTTCACCCCGGCGCTTTGCGCGACGATCCTGAAACCGCATTCGCATGACCGCAGCGGTTTGCAGGCGCGGTTCTCGGACGGGTTCGACAAGCGGCTCGGCCGGGTGACGAACGGCTATGGCGGGATCGTCAAATGGATGGTGGCGAATCCGATCAAGGGGATCATCGTCTATCTGCTGATCGTCGCAGCGATGGGGGTGATGTATACCCGCACGCCGACCTCGTTCCTGCCGGACGAGGATCAGGGCATCCTGATGACCGTGATCCAGACGCCCTCGGGCACGACGAGCGAACAGACCCGGAAGGTCGTCCAGCAGGTCGAGCAGTATTACCGGCAGAAGGAAGAGGCGAATGTCGCCTCGGTCTTCTCGGTCGTCGGGTTCTCCTTCGCGGGGCAGGGGCAGAACATGGCGATGATGTTCGTCAAGCTGAAGCCCTGGGATGAACGCACGGGCGCGGAGGACACGGCCGGCGCGATCGCGCAGCGCGCCTTTGGGCCGCTCTATGGCGGGATCAAGGAAGCGATCGTTGTGCCGATCGTGCCGCCCGCGGTGATCGAACTGGGCAATTCCAACGGTTTCCAGGCGTTCCTGCAGGCGCACAGCGGCCAGTCGCACGAACAGCTTCTGGCGGCGCGCAACCAGTTGCTGGGCATGGCGTCGCAAAGCGATCTGCTGACCGGCGTACGGCCGAACGGGGTCGAGGATGCGGCGCAGTTTCGGCTGGACATCGACTGGGCGAAGGCGGGGGCCGTCGGGCTGACCGCGGCGCAGGTGGGCAGTTTCCTCAACACGGTCTGGTCCTCGTCCTATGTGAACGACTTCCTTTATGAAGGCCGGGTGAAGCGCGTCTATGTGCAGGGCGAACCCTGGGCGCGCTCGAACCCCGAGGATTTCGCGCTCTGGCGGGTGCCGAACGAGAATGGCGATTTCGTTTCGCTCTCGACCTTCGCGACGCAGCAATGGGTCTATGGTCCGCAGCAGGTGACGCGCTACGACGCGATCCCGGCGATGGAGATTCAGGGTTCGGCGGCGCCGGGCGTATCCTCGGGCGCGGCGATGGCGGAGATGGAGCGGCTGGCCGCGCAGCTTCCGCCGGGCTTTTCGCTGCAATGGACGGGGCTGTCGCTTGAGGAACAGGAGGCGGGCAACGGGGAGCTGGCGCTTTACGGCCTGTCGCTGGCGGTGGTGTTCCTGTGTCTTGCGGCGTTGTATGAAAGCTGGTCGATCCCGATCGCGGTGATGCTGGCGATGCCGGTGGGGATCATCGGCACGCTGCTTGGCGCCTGGATCGGCGGGCAGTCGAACGGGGTGTATTTTCAGGTCGGCATGCTGACCGTCGTCGGGCTGACGGGGAAGAACGCCATCCTGATCGTCGAATTCGCCCGCGACCAGATGCTGCATTTCGGCAAATCGGCGGTCGAGGCGGTGGTGATCGCGGCCAAGCTGCGGTTCCGGCCGATCCTGATGACCTCGATGGCCTTCTGTCTGGGGGTGGTGCCGCTGGTGCTGTCGTCGGGCGCGGGCGCCGGGGCGCGGCAGGCGATCGGCTATTCGGTGCTGTTCGGGACGCTGTCGGGGACGATTCTGGTGTTCCTGTTCGTGCCCCTGTCCTTCGTGCTGGTGAACTGGGTCTTTGGCCGCTGGAGCAAGCCGAAGGACGCCGAGCCGGCGGTGCAGCACTGAGCCTGATATCGGGCCGCCCTTCGGGGCGGCCCTTGTCATTCCGGCAGCAGGGCGCGGGAATACAGCTCGCGCACCAGCGCCACATCGCCGCGTCCGGGCAGCGCCATGACGGCCTGAACCTCCAGCGCGACATCGGACCGGTCGAGGATTTCGGTGCGGATAGCCCGGCGCAGCGGCGCGAACGGGGCGAGCAGCACGCCGAAGGGGATGGTGCTGTCCAGCAGGCGCGCCGCGATGCCCGCGGGCAGGCGCCGCGGCAGATACCAGTTTTCCGCCTGCGAGACCATCGTGCCGCCCCAGTCGAGCCGCACCCGCCGGTAGCGCATCGGCGCGCTCGGATCGCGGGGCAGGGGGGCGGGCTCGGCGGGGGACAGCTCCCGGTCCTCGATCACCGCGGCCGCAAGCGGCCCCGCGCAACCCGGGAACCGCGTGGCGCACCACTCGGCCAGCGCGGCGCTTGCCGTCGCATGCCGGTCGAGGCGGTCGAGAAACGCTTCCGCGTCATGGGGCATCGCAGGGTCCGGGGCGGGTTGATCCTTGCGCCGGTGTAGAGCATCCGGGTTTTCACAACCAGCGGATATCCTCCCCGGACCGGGGATGGGTCAGAGTTCGGTTCCGATGCGTTGCAGTTTCAGGAACGCTTCGTAGCGCCCCTCGTGCAGTGCCGCGATCGCGCCCTCCTGCGGTTCATGGCGCCGGACGGCACGGGTCATCGCGGCCATCGCCTCCTCCATGCCGGCGAACAGGCCCGAGGCCACGCCGCCGAGGATCGATGCCCCAAGCAACACCGGCTCATCGGCCGCGGTCACCACGACGGGTTTGCCCGTCGCATCCGCGAGGATCTGCCGCACGAGGTCGAGCTGCCCGGCGCCGCCGCTGATCGCGATGGCGTCGATCGGGGCGCCCGCCGCGGTCTGGGCCTCGATGATCTGGCGCAGGCCATAGGCCACCCCGGCGAGACCGGCGATGTAGAGGGAAACCAGACTGTCGATATCGGTCTCCATCCCCAGCCCGGCGATCAGCGCGCGGGCGTGCGGATCGGCATGCGGGGCGCGGTTGCCGAGGAATTCGGGCACGACATGGAGCCGACCGGCGAGGCGGATCGCCTCGGAGGGGGCGATGCCGGCACAGGCCTTCGCGGCGAGCCAGACCGGCAGGGACTGCCCCGCTCCGGCGGCAAGGGTGCTGGCCTCGGTCGCGGCGGGGTGCATCGACAGAAGCCGGTCGATCGCGGCCCCGGCGGCGGACTGGCCGCCCTCGTTCAGCCACAGGCCAGGCACCATCGCCGAATAGTAGGGCCCCCAGACACCCGGCACGAAGACCGGAGCACGGGTGCTCGTCATCGTGCAGGAGGAGGTGCCGAAGACATAGGCCATCACCCGGGTCGGATCGTCGATGCCCACGGTGCCGATGCCGCCCGCATGGGCGTCGATCATCCCCGCACCCACCGCGGTGCCCGGCCGCAGGCCAAGCGCCTTCGCCGCCCCGGCCGTCAGCCCGCCGGCCAGCGGGGTCCCCGGGGCGACGACCTCGGTGCCGATGCGCGCGAAGCCCTCGTCTGCCAGAACGCCCAGCCCGATGCGATGGAAATAGCCCGGATCCCAGCGGTTTTCATGCGCGAGATAGGTCCATTTGCAGGTCACCGTGCAGGTCGAGCGCGCGCGGCTTCCCGTGGCCTTCCAGGTCAGGAAATCCGCAAGGTCAAAGAAATCCCGGGCCTGCGCGAAGACCTCGGGGCGGTTTTCGGCGAGCCAGAGGAGCTTCGGCGTTTCCATCTCGGGCGAGATCCGGCCGCCGACATATTTCAGCACCATTTCGCCGGTGGCATTGATCCGTTCCGCCTGACCAACCGCGCGGTGATCCATCCAGACGATGATGTTGCGCTCGGGGTCTTCGGAGGGGCCGACGCGCAGCGGCTGCCCCTCCGCCCCCAGCACGACGAGCGAGCAGGTGGCGTCGAAGCCGATGCCCTTCACCGCCCCGGGGTCGATGCCTGCCTCTGCGACGGCCTCGCGCACCGAGGCGCAGACCGCCTCCCATATCTGCGCGCCGGATTGTTCGACGATGCCGCCCGGCGCGCGCCAGATGGTGATCTCGCGCCGCGCGGTGCCGTGCATCCGGCCGTTGGTGTCGAAGACCCCGGCGCGGGCGCTGCCCGTGCCGACATCGACACCGATCAGGAATTCGCTGGTGCTCATGGCTTACAGATCGACGCTGTTGGGCAGGATCACCAGATCGCGGATCACCACGTTGCGCGGACGGGTCAGCATGAAGACCACCGCCTCGGCCACTTCCTTCGGTTGCATCAGGCTGCCGTTGGCCAGCGCCTCCTCCATCTTGGCCTTCGGCCAGTCGTCGAGCAATGCCGTCACCACCGGGCCGGGCAGCACCGCGCCCATGCGGATGCCGTATTGCGAAACCTGCCGCCGGGTGGTGTGCAGGAAGGCCTGCACCGCGAATTTCGAGGCGGTGTAGATCGGTTCCCAGATCACCGGCACCACGCCCGCGATCGAGCTGGTGAAGAGGATGTCGCCCGACTTCTGTTCGATCATGTGGGGCAGGACGGCGTTCACGCAGCGGAAGGCGGCATTGATGTTCAGGTTCAGCATCCTGTCCCAGGCATCGGGGTTCCCCTCCGCCGCCGGGCCGCCGATATAGGCGCCGGCATTGGCGTGGAAGATGTCGAGCCCGCCCGCGAGGTCGAGGATCCGCGGCAGCATGCCCGAGACCTGCGGCCCGTCGAGCAGGTCCACCATCAGCGGCAGGGCATTCGGCCCGATCTCGGCGCAGAGCGCCTTCAGCCGGTCCTCGGCGCGGTCGATCAGCACGACCCTGGCGCCGGCGGCGACCAGATGGCGGGCACATTCCAGCCCGATCCCGGATGCGGCGCCGGTGATGGCGGCAACCTTGCCTTGTAGTGATTCAGCCATTTTTCACTCCATTCTCAAGCGCGGCCGTGGCTCATGCGCGAGCGGCGGGCCAGCGAGTCGACGATCACGGCAATGGCAAGAACCCCACCCGTGATCATGTAGCGCAGCGACGAAGACAGGTTCAGCAGCGTCAGGCCGTTCGAGATCGCCTGGATCACGATGATCCCCAGCAATGCGGCCCATGCGCTGCCGCGCCCGCCAAAGAGGCTGGTGCCGCCGATCACCGCCGCCGCGATCGCATTGAGGTTCACGTCGCCGGTCCCCGCCTGCTGGCTGGACGATGCCAGCCGCGATGCCGACAGCACCCCGCCAAGCGCGGCGAGGGTCGAGCACAGCACGAAGGCCGACAGGTAGATCCGCCGCACGTTGATGCCCGACCGGCGCGCCGCCTCGCGGTTGCCGCCGACGGCGAACATCGAACGGCCCCATTTCGTGCGGGTGAGCGCGTAGTTCATCACCACCACCAGCAGCACGAAGAGCCCGAACATCCACGGCACGCCGCGGCCGAGGTTCAGATACCAGACCGCGAACAGCAGCCCAGCCGTCAGCGCCCCGGCCTTGAGCACGAGGTTCGTCATCGGCTGCGCGCTCAGGTTCGCCGCGAGACGGCGGCGGCGGGCCGAAAGGCCGTTGAGCAGGATCCCCGCGCCCGGCAGCAGCGCCGCCAGATAGGCGAACCAGTCCGGCATGATCATCACCTGGCCGAATTTCACGAAGGGCGAGGCATAGGGCAGGTTGATCGACCCGGTCGGCCCGAGGATGTAGAGCTGCATCCCCAGCATCGCCAGCAGCCCGGAGAGCGAGGCGATGAAGCTGGGCATCCCCAGCCGGTTGTAGAGCAGCGCATAGAGCGCCCCCACGACCACCCCCGCAAGGATCGCCGCCGCGATCGCCGCCGGGACCGGCCAGCCCATGTTCACCCAGAGCACACCCACGATGGCCGAGGCAAAGCCGCTCATCGAGCCCACCGACAGGTCGATCTCGCCCAGAAGCAGCACGCAGACGATGCCGAGCGAGATCATCCCCACGGTCGCGCAGTCGAACAGCATGTTGACGAGGTTGTTCGGCGCGAGGAACACCGGATTGAGCGAGGAAAACACCACCGAGATCACGATCAGCCCGACGATCACCGGCAGCACGCCCAGATCGCCGGATCGGATCCGGTCGAAGAAGGCGCGCAGGCTGTCGGACAGGGTTTCCTCGTGGCGGACGCGCTCGTCACTGCGATCCAGGGCGGGTTGGTTCTGGCTCATGCGGAGATCTCCCCATGTTCGGCGGCCTTGCGGGCGCTGCGGCGGGAAACGGCGTTCTCGGTGGCGCCGGTGATGGCGGCGACGAGTTCGTTGTTGCTCGCCTCGGGTGTGAAGACGCCGCTGTTCCTGCCGAGGCGCAGCACCACGATGCGGTCCGCCACGGCGCGCACGTCTTCCATGTTGTGGCTGATGATGATGACGCCAAGGCCGCGGTCGCGCACGCGCTCGATCAGGTTCAGCACCTCGGCCGTCTGCGCGACGCCGAGCGCGGCGGTGGGTTCGTCGAGCATGATGATCTTGGGGTTCAGCAGCAGCGAACGCGCGATCGCCACCGTCTGCCGCTGACCGCCCGAAAGCGAGGCTATGGGTTCGCGCACCGAGGGGATTCGCGCCGCCAGCTCGCGCAGCAGGGTCCAGGCGCGCACTTCCATGCCGACCTCGTCCAGTCGCCAGGGCGCCATTTCATGCCCGAGGAACAGGTTCGCCACCACGTCGAGGTTCTCGCACAGCGCGAGATCCTGAAACACCGTCGCGATCCCCAGATGCAGCGCCGCGCCGGGATCGGGCAGGGTGACCTCTTGGCCGCAGAACTCGATCGTGCCCGAGGTCGGCTGATGCACACCGGCCAGAACCTTGACCAGCGTCGATTTGCCCGCGCCGTTGTCGCCGACCAGCGCGACGACTTCGCCCGCATGGACGTCAAGCGCGATATCCGTCAGGGCGGAGACCGCGCCGAATTTCTTGGAAATGCCGCGAAGGCGCAGGATGGTTTCGCCCGTCGCGGGGGGTGCGGCCTCGGCCGCCGGAGAGGTTACGTTCATGGCGCCATGTCCGATGGGGCGCCCGGGTGTGCCGGGCGCCGGATTGCAGATCAGTTCGTGATGCCGAGCGTCTTGCAGCCCGCGGCATATTCGCCGGTGCAGACCTGATCGGCGGTCTGGATGCCCTTGTCGAAGATCTCGGCCTTGATGTTCTCGGCGGTGATGACGGCGGGGACGAAAAGCTCGCTCGGCGTGTTGTAGAGCGTGGTCTTCGCCTCGGGCGTCTCGCCGTTGAGGAATTGCACCGTGATCTTGGCTGCGGCTTCGGCGACGATCTCGGAGGGTTTCGAGATGGTGTTGTACTGGTCGCCCGAGACGATCAGTTGCAGCGCCGCGATGGTGGCATCGTTGCCGGTGACCGGCGGAACCGGATCGACCCCGGCCGCCTTGAAGGCGGCGATGGCCCCGCCCGCGGTGCCGTCATTCGCCGCGACCACGCCCTTGATCTGGTCGCCGAAACGGGTGATCTGCCCGGCCGCCCATTGCTGCGCCCTCGGCGGCGCCCAGTCCGGGGTGTCGTATTCGGCCAGCGTCTCGTAGCCCGATCCCTCCAGCCCCTTGTGGATCCCGTCGCGGATCAGGCCGGCGGCGGCATCGGTGGGCGAGCCGTTGATCTGCAGCACGCCGGCCCCTTCCGGCACGCCGGCATCCTTCATGTGTTTCACCAGCGATTCGGCGATCGACTGGCCGATGCCCGCATTGTCGAAGGAGACGTAGTAATCCGCGGGCGTATCCGGGATCGGCCGGTCATAGGCGATGACCTTCGCGTCCTGCGACTGCGCGATGTTCACAAGACCGCTCGCCGCCGCCGAATCGACGGGATCGAGCACGATCACCTTCGCCCCCTGCGCGAGGACCGAGTTGAACTGCTGTTGTTGCAGCGCGACGTCGCCGTTGGCGTTCTGATAGATCACCGTGCAATCGGGGCAGAGCTTTTCCATCGCGGCCTTGAAGCCGGGGAAATCGTGTTCCTCATAGCGGGTCGATGCCTGATCGGGCATCAGGAAGGCCACGGTGCCGCTCGGCGCGGCCCAGGCGGCGCTGCTCAGCAGGCCGGCCATGACAACCGCGGCCGAGGCAACGGATCGGGTCTGTTTCATCATCTCTGTCATCTCCTCCACGTTTCTGTCGGGTGCGGTCAGGTGTCGTCCGATCCTTGTCCATCGCCTTCCGGCAGTGGAAAGGGGTGGACGGCTTCCTCCGGCGAATTGCGCGTCCTGTTCTGCACCATCGTTCGTGCCGCATTGCACAACCGATGGTGCATGCTTGTTTGAAACCGTGCGGAGTGTCAAGGTGGCATGCAGGAGGACGAAGTGTCAGCAAAGCCCGAAACGCCACGTCAAACGACGATCTACGACATCGCCCGGCAGGTGGGGCTGTCCGCCTCCACGGTCAGCGCCGTGCTGAACGGCAACTGGAAATCGCGCCGGATCAGCGAGAAGACGGCCGAGCGCATCCGCCTTGTGGCCGACCGTCAGGGGTTCGCGCTGAACCAGCAGGCCCGCGCGCTGCGGCGGCAGAGGTCGAATCTGATCGGCATGATCATGCCGAAATACGACAACCGCTATTTCAGCTCGATCGCCGAACAGTTCGAGCACCGGGCCCGGATCCGCGGCCTGTTTCCGATCATCACCTGCACGTCGCGCGATCCGGAGCTTGAGCTTCAGGCCGCGCGCACCCTGCTTTCCTACAAGGTCGATTGCGTCATCGCGACCGGGGCGACGAACCCGGACCTGATCTCGGACATCTGCCGGGCCTCGGGTGTGCTCAACTATAACCTTGATCTGCCCGGCAGCCGGGCACCGTCGGTGATTTCCGACAATTACGGCGGGGCGCTGGTGCTGACGTCGCGGGTGCTCGCGGCCTGTGCGGCCGAGGCGGGCCGCCCCGAGCCCTTGGCCTTCATCGGCGGCCGGTCCACGGACCACAACACGCTCGAACGCCTGCGCGCCTTCCGCGATGCCCATGCGCAGGCCGGGATCGCCCCGCGCGAGGACATGATCCTGACCACGGGCTATGCCGCCGAACGCGCGGAACAGGCCGTCACGCAGTTGGCTGCGGCGATGCCCACCCTTCCGGCGGGGATATTCGTGAATTCGACGAGCGCGCTTGAAGGGGTGATGCGCTGGCTGCGGTCCCATCATCCGGAGGCGACGATACCGCATATCGGCAGCTTCGACTGGGACCCTTTCGCCGCGCTGATCGATTCGCGTATCCTGATGGCGCGGCAGGATGTGGAAACGATGCTCGATATCCTGTTCGACATGATGGCGGAGCGCGCGCAGGACCGTCACTGCACCGAGGTCCCGGTTCGCCAGATCACCGCGGCATCAGAGGACTGAACAGCCGCCGCGTCCGGCGCCGGCTTTCCCGGCCTTGAGGTTTGCGGGGACCCGCCTAGATAAGGAACCGGGCAGCCGGATATGGCTGCCGACGATCGATACCGACGCGACGTTTCCCGAACTGCCGACGCCATTCGACCCCGGACACATCCTTTCATCAGATCCAACGGCCTTTCCATTCCGACAGGAAGACCTTCATGCCCCGCCGGTTCGATTTTCTGGACAGTCTGCGCGGAATCGCGGCGCTCGCCGTTGTCCTTTTCCACCAGTCCGACCGGCTCGGCCTTCCGGGGATACCTGTCGGAAGCTATCTGGCCGTCGACTTCTTCTTCATTCTCTCGGGCTTCGTGCTGACCGGCGCTTATGACGAACGGCTGCGTCAGGGGCAGCTCGGCGCGAAGGAGTTCCTTGTCCGGCGGATCATCCGTCTCTACCCGCTGTTTTTCGCGGGGATGGTTTTCGGCTTTGCGGTGAAGTTCGCCAAGGTCTTCGTCGAGCCGGGTGTCGAGGTCTGGACGATCGTCGATTCATTCCTGCTCAACCTGCTGCTTGTGCCGACCCCCGGAGTCGATGGCGACCCGAACCTGTTTCCGGCAAACGGGGTCGCCTGGTCGCTGTTCTACGAGTTCATCGCCAATGCCGTCTTCGTCCTTGTCGCCCCGCGTCTGTCCACCCGGTTGCTGGCCGGGTTGGTCGCTGTCGGGGCGCTGAACCTTGTCGCCTGTTCCCTGTGGTATGGCGGGCTCGATGTCGGGGCCAATGGCGGTGAGCTGTGGGGAGGATCGTCGCGGACCGCCTTCGGGTTCTGCACAGGCGTGCTCCTGTGGCGCATCCGCGGGCAGCTTTCGCATCCGGGCGCATTGGGGCTGGCAGGGGTGCTGAGCGCGGTGCTGGTGCTGACATTCGTGCTGCCGGAGCCGGGTCAGACGCGCAGCTGGGATGCGCTGATCGTCATCATGGTCTAT
Organism: Paenirhodobacter populi; assembly: GCF_004022215.1. Classification (GTDB taxonomy): domain Bacteria; phylum Pseudomonadota; class Alphaproteobacteria; order Rhodobacterales; family Rhodobacteraceae; genus Rhodobacter; species Rhodobacter populi. The sequence continues at coordinate 5,249 of NZ_SAUZ01000033.1, read as the reverse complement.
CCGCCGCTGATCCTTGCCGGGGCGCAGGTGGCCTTGCGCGGCCGGCTGCACGCGCTGTGCCTGTGGCTCGGTGCCTTGTCGTTTCCGCTTTATATCCTGCATCTGCCGCTGTGCCGGCTGGTCGCGAGGCTGGCCAGCCGGTTGGATGTCGGCACGCAAAGCCTTGGTGTCGTCGCGATGATCTCGGTCGGAACGGTCGCCAGCGTCCTGCTTGCGCGGTTCGCCGTGCCGGTGGATGCCCGGATGCGCGTGGCGATCACACGGTGGTATCAGAAGATAGCCGCCCGCCGTGCCGTGAACCGCTGAAGCGGTGCGCTGTTGAGGCCGGAATATCGTTCAGGCGCGCGTCAGACGATCGGTCAGGTCCTTCCCGGCGGGGCTCAGCGTCAGAAAACGCCGCTGGGTTCTTTCGTCGTTCCGGTTGACCGTGAGCAGGCCGAGGTCCCCGGACAGGATGTTCACCTCGCGCAGCACCAGCGCATGTGCGATCCCGAAGTCGCGGGCGAAGCCGCGGCTGTCGCCGCTGAGGCCGAGTGCGACCGCGGCCAGCAATCCGCAGGCAAGAGGGCCGCACGAAAGGCTGTCGTCGTTTTCGAGCGCGGCGCAAAGCGCGGTCCAGTCCGCGATCAGCGCCGCATCATCAGGCGGCATCCCGCGACATCCTCACAAGAACGGATTTCGACGTGGGGGTAAAGCTGCGGTCGCCGAAAGAGCCGTGCGGCACCAGCGCGTTCAGTTCGGGATAATAGCCGGCGATGCACCCCGGCGGGATGTCGTAGGGCACGACGCGAAAACCGCTGATCCGCCGGTCGATCCCGTCGTCGCTCAGCGTCTCCATCGTGATCCTGTCGCCCGCGGCGACGCCCGCGCCCGCCATGTCGGCGGGGTTGATGAAGACCACCTCGCGTTCGCCATAGACACCGCGGTAGCGGTCATCCATCGCATAGATCGTGGTGTTGTACTGGTCATGCGAGCGCAGCGTCTGCAGCACGAAGATCCCCGGCTGTTCGGTGCGCATCTGCCATTCGGTCTGCTGCGGCAGATCGAAGGCGCCGAAATTCGCCCGGGCCGTGGGGGTGCGCCATTCGCGTTCCGCGGCCGGGTTGCGCAGCCAGAAGCCGCGCGGCACCCGCACGCGGGCGTTGTAATCCCCGAACCCCGGCAGGACGCGCGACATCATCTCGCGGATCAGGTCGTTGTCGTCGGCCAGCGCCTGCCAGTCGACGATCTTGCTGCCCAAAGTGGCCCGGGCGATGCCGGCGACGATCCCGACCTCGGATTTCAGGTGCGGCGAGGCCGGCAGGTTGATCCCGCCGGACCCATGCACCATCGACATCGAATCCTCGACCGTGACGATCTGGCGGATGCCCTTTGAATTGCGATCGATCTCGGTCCGGCCAAGGCAGGGCAGGATGAACCCCGCCTTGCCGTGCAGCAGATGGCAATGGTTGAGCTTGGTGCCGATATGGACGACCAGATCCAGCCGGTCCATCGCGGCGGCGATCAGGGCGCTGTCCGGTGTCGCGCGGGCAAAGTTGCCGCCAAGCCCGAAAAAAGCCTTCGCCGTGCCCGCGAGCATCGCGCCGATGGCTTCCAGCACATTGTGGCCGGGATTGCGCGGCATCGGCACGCCAAGCTCGCGCTCCATCGCGTCCAGCAGCGCCTTGGGCGCCTTTTCGTTGATGCCGACGGTGCGGTCGCCCTGCACGTTGGAATGGCCCCGCACCGGGCAAAGGCCCGCTCCCTTGCGCCCGATATTGCCGCGCAGGAACATGAAATTGGCGATTTCCCGGATCGTTTGCACCGAATGGCGGTGCTGGGTCACGCCCATGGCCCATGTCGCGATCACCCGGTCGGAGGCCATGTAGACCCCGGCCGCACGGGCAAGGTTTTCGCGCGTCAGGCCGGATTGCTCCTCGATCTGGTCCCAGGGCGTCGCCTCGACCAGCTTGCGCCATTCGGCGATGCCAGCGGTGTGTTCGGACAGAAAGGCATCGTCCAGAACCGGGGGCAGGCCCTTCGCGCGCGCCGCGTCATCGGCGGCGAAGACCAGCTTCGCCATGCCGCGCACCGCCGCCATGTCGCCGCCCAGCCTCGGCTGGAAATACAGGGTCGAGGTCGCCTCGGAGCCGCCCGTCAGCATCTCGACCTTGTTCTGCGGATCGGCGAATCGGGTCAGGCCCTTTTCCTTCAGCGTGTTGAACACCACGACCTGCGCCCCGCGCAGGGTGGCGTTGCGCAGATCGGCCAGCATGCGCGGATGGTTGGTGCCGGGGTTCTGGCCGAAGACGAAGATCGCATCGGCCTGCTCGAAATCCTCCAAGAGGACCGTGCCCTTGCCGATGCCGATCGCATCGGTCAGCGCGACGCCCGAGGCCTCGTGGCACATGTTGGAACAGTCGGGGAAGTTGTTCGTCCCGTAAAGCCGCACGAAGGTCTGATACAGGAAAGCCGCCTCGTTCGAGGCCCGGCCCGAGGTGTAGAATTCGACCGCATCCGGCGCGATCGCCTTCAGGCGCTGGCCGATCTCGGCGAATATCTCGTCCCAGTTCGCCGCCTCGTAATGATCGGTGCCTGCATTGTAGCGCAGCGGATGGGTCAGACGGCCCTGATGTTCGAGGTCGTAATCGCTCCATCCGCGCAGTTCGGTGACGCTGTGCGCCGCGAAGAACTCTGGCGGAGCGCGCAGCTTCGTCGCCTCCCACGAGACCGCCTTGACGCCGTTTTCGCAGAATTCGAACGAGGATCCATGCTCGGGATCGCCCCATGCGCAACCCGGGCAGTCGAAACCATCGGGCTGGTTCGCCTTCAGCATGGTCCGGGCGCCGGCGAGGGGTCTGCGCGTTTCAAGAAGCTGCCTGCCGCAGCTTTTCAGCGCGCCCCAGCCTCCGGCCGCCTTGGATGTCTTGCCGATGAACTCATCCTTGGGCATGTGGTTCGACGTCCCGCGCTTGCAGACCGGCGGGCAGCGGACAGATGTCCCGTCCCGGCGGTATGCGGAATAACACATCCAGTTTATATGAATTCGGACCGCCGATCTAGGTTCCGGCTTCTGGCGGGGGACAGATAAACCGGAGTCGGCGGATAACCCCCGCTCAGGTCCGGGGCGCGGATTTCTTGCGGCGGGCGATTGCAAACCGGGCTCTGGATGCCTATCGGAAATGCCACCTCCCCAGTTCCGGACTCCGCCGTGACCTTCCTGAAAGACGCCATATCCGTTGACGAGGATGCCCGGCACGCGCTGGCGCAGAGATCGGCGGAAGGCAGGGGGCTGCCCGCGCCGCGCCGCCATTTCGCCTGGATCACGATCATGCTGGGGCTGGCGCTCGCCGTGCTCGACGGGACCATCGCCAATGTCGCGCTGCCTACCATCGCCGCGCATTTCCATACCGAGCCTGCGGCCTCGATCTGGATCGTCAACGGCTATCAGCTTGCCATCGTGATGACCATGCTGCCGCTGGCGACGGTGGCCGACATTCACGGCTATCGCAATGTCTACCTCGGCGGTATCGCGTTGTTCACGCTGGCGTCTCTTGGCTGCATTCTGGCCGGTTCGATCGGGGCGCTGACGGTGGCGCGCATCGTGCAGGGGTTCGGCGCGGCGGGGATCATGGCGGTGAACATGTCGATCCTGCGCTTCACCGTGCCGAGGGAAAAGCTCGGTGCCGCGGTGGGTCTCAATGCGCTGGTCGTCGCGGTCTGCTCGACGGTGGGGCCGGCCTTCGCGGGGATGGTGCTGTCGGTCGCGGGCTGGCACTGGCTGTTCGCGATCAACATTCCGCTTGGGATCGCGACGCTGCTGTTCGGCTGGTTCAGCCTGCCGGAAAGCCTGCGCGTGCCGCGCCGCTTCGACTGGCTTTCGGCGGTGCTCAGCGCGCTTGGCATCTGCCTGATGATCGTCGCGGTCGATGGCGTCGGCGCGGGAGTTCCGCCCCTGGTGACGTTGGGGCAGGTGGTGGCGGCGGTGCTGTGCTTCGTGGCGCAGATCCGGCATGAGCGTGGTTCGGACCGGCCGATGCTGCCGGTCGATCTGCTGCGCATCCCGGTGTTCACGCTGTCGGTCTGCACCTCCGTCGCCTCGTTCACGACGCAGCTTCTGGCCTTTGTCGCGCTGCCCTTCCTGCTTCAGGGGGTGATGGGGCACGACCCGACCGAGGTCGGCCTGCTGATGATGGCCTGGCCGCTCGGCGTCGCGGTGATCGCGCCCTTCGCGGGCCGGATGTCGGACAGGTATCCGCCGGCGATTTTGGGCGGTATCGGCCTCATATGCCTTGCGGCGGGGATGCTGGCGCTTGGCCTGATGCGGGCGGATGCCCCGGCGTGGGATATCTGCTGGCGGATGGCGCTGTGCGGTTTCGGCTTCGGGATGTTCCAGTCCCCGAACAACCGCGCCATGCTTGAGGCGGCGCCGATGAACCGCTCCGGCGCGGCGGGAGGCATGCTGGGCACGGCGCGGCTGACGGGACAGTCGCTCGGGGCGGCGCTGGTTTCGCTGCTGCTGGGGCGGATGGGGGATCCGGGGCTTACGGCGGCGTTGCTTCTTGGCGCGGGGTTCGCGCTGCTTGCCGCGCTGATCTCGATGAGCCGCCTCGCGGCGCACCGTCCGGGCGCCGATGCCTGACGGCAGGCCGGGACCGCGGGTCTTGCGATGCCCGCGCCGATCTGCGGATGCCACAGAGTTACCGTCTGATCGCACGGACGTGGATGCGAACCGCCGCATTTTCTGCCATGTCGCCGATATGCAGGAGGTGGAGCGGCGTATGATCCCGACTTTTCTGGCGAGGATGAAGTCCCTTGTAAGCGCTGTATAACACAAGGTGCCGGGGCTGTAATGCCGTCACAGGAGGAGAGGGGCGGCCAATCGCTGTACGACCGACCTCGTTTTCCTTGACCGAAGTAGAGCGTGGAAACGTACGACCATCGCCCGCGGGCGGTATGCAGCCCTTTTGGGGTCGCCTCACCCTTCCGCCGCCACTGCTGTCGAGACAGACGCACCAGCTTGGGTCCGGTGCGTGTCAGACCAGATGTTCAGCCGACCTTGCGGTGATGCTGATCCTGAAGTTCCCGCGTCCGCTCGCGATAGGCATGGTTGCCGCATTTGATCGCAATCTTGTTGTCATGCGGCGTTGATGGTGTAACCGCCCCCCGACGGCATCTGTGTGCCATGGTGGGATCGCAACAATCCACTTTGGGAGGCGGTCATGTCGGAGATTATCACGGTCGGGCTCGATCTGGCGAAGAATGTGTTT
>NZ_SAUZ01000032.1 GCF_004022215.1 Paenirhodobacter populi | reverse complement strand
TTTCAAGCCGATCGACTATCCGAAACCGGACGGGGTGATCAGCTTCGACCGGCTGACCAACGTGGCCTTCAGCTTCACCAACCACGAGGAATCGCAGCCCTGCCACCTGAAGCTGAAGGATCCGACGATTCCGATCCGGGTGAACCTGCCCGACTACGCCGAGCCCGCGCAACGCTACTGCCCCGCCGGCGTCTACGAGGTGATCGAGGGCGAGGCCGGCCCGCGCTTCCAGATCAATTTCCAGAACTGCGTCCACTGCAAGACCTGCGACATCAAGGACCCAAGCCAGAACATCAACTGGACAACACCTCAGGGCGGCGACGGACCGAATTATCCGAATATGTGACGGGGGCCCGTCACAACGGCGTGTAAACCCGGACCGGGCCGGGCGTGGCGGGGCACCGTCCATTGCCTTGCCCGAACGCCTTGGCTAGGGTCGGGGGAAATTGAAAGGACCCGCCCGTGCCCAGCCTCCCGTTCCTGCGTTCCGCCCTTGTCGCGGCGGCCATGATGGCGATTGTCGCGCCGCCGGCCCCGGCCGCGGACTATGCCGGCCCCTATCTGGCCGCCCGTCTTGCGACGACGCAGAACGATTACGCCGCGGCGCGCGCCTATTACGACCGGCTGCTGCTGGCCACGCCCGAAGACCGGAACGTGCAGGAAGGCGCGCTGGTCACGCATATCGCGCTCGATGATCAGGACCAGGTCGCCGCGCTGACCAAGATCATGCTGGCCGAGAAACCTCCAAGCCAGATCGCCGCGCTGACCGGGCTGGCCGAGGCGGCGAAGGCCGACGATTTCGCCGGCGGGCTGGCGATTCTGGATCAGGGCGGCGATGGCGGAGAGCTGGTTTCTGGCCTGTTCCGGGCCTGGGCGCTGGTCGGCGAGGGCCAGATGGCCGAGGCGGGCAAGGCCTTCGATACGCTCGGCGCGACGCAGGGGCTGGCGGGCTTCGCCGCCTATCACAAGGCCCTGTCGCTGGCGATGGTCGGCGATTACGAAGGCGCGGAGAAGATCTTTTCCGGCGATCTGGCGCAGGTGCTGCACGGCACGCGGCGCTCGATCCTTGCGCATGTGCAGATCCTGTCGCAGCTCGAACGCGACGAGGAGGCGCTGAAACTGCTGGACGACGCCTTCGGCCCGGGGCTGGACCCCGAGCTTGCCGGTGTGCGGGCGAGCCTTGCCAACGGTGAGGCCGTGCCCTTCACCATCGTGCGCACGGCCTCCGAAGGGGTGGCCGAGACGTTCTTCACCGTGGCGCAGGCGCTGAACGCCGACGGGCCGACGGCGATGGCGTTGGTCCATGCGCGGCTCGCATTGCTGGTGCGGCCCGATTTCGGCGATGCGGTGCTGCTGACGGCGGCGATCCTCGAGGGCCAGGAACAATATGATCTGGCGATCGCGGCCTATGCGCAGGTGAAACCCGACAGCCCGGTCTATCCGGCGACCGAGCTTGGCCGGGCCGAGGCGCTGGTCGCCGCCGACCGTGGGGATGAGGCGATCGGGGTGCTGGAAAAGCTCGCGCAGGCGCATCCGGATCTGGGCTCCGTCTGGCTGTCGCTTGGCGACAATTACCGGCGCGCGGAACGCTATGCCGATGCCGTCACCGCCTATGACAAGGCGATCGCGCTGATCGGCAATCCCGGCCCGCGCGACTGGTTCGTCTACTTCGCGCGCGGCATTTCGGAACACAAGTCGGACCAGTGGGACAAGGCCGAAAAGGATTTCCGCGAGGCGCTGACGCTCAGCCCCGATCAGCCTTCCGTATTGAATTACCTCGGATATTCCTATGTCGAGCGGCGGCAGGATCTGGACGAGGCGCTCGACATGATCAAGCGCGCCGTCGCCGCGCGGCCCGATGCGGGCTATATCATCGACAGCCTCGGCTGGGCCTATTACATGCTCGGCCGCTACGATGATGCGGTGACGGAAATGGAAAAGGCCGTGGCGCTGGAACCGACGGAGCCCTTGCTGAACGACCATCTGGGCGATGTCTACTGGGCCGTCGGGCGCAAGCGCGAGGCGGAATTCCAGTGGCACCGGGCGTTGAGCCTCGGCCCCGGCGAGGATCTGGACATGGACCGGGTGCGGCGCAAGCTGGATATCGGTCTGGACGCGGTTCTGCGCGAAGAAGGCGCCCCGGCGCTGCATCCGGTTCATGCCGCCGATTGAGGTCTTCGCCCCCGCCAAGGTCAATCTGGCGCTGCATGTCACCGGGCGGCGGGCGGATGGGTATCATCTGCTCGACAGTCTCGTGGCCTTCGCGCCTTTCGGCGATCATCTGACGCTGGTTCCCGCCCCGGCCCTGTCGCTGACGGTCACCGGGCCGGAAGGCGCGGGCGTGCCCGAGGGGCCGGAAAATCTCGTCCTGCGCGCGGCGGCGCTGGTGCCCGGGGGGCAGGGGGCGGCGATCACGCTCGACAAGCGCCTGCCGCCGGCTTCGGGGATAGGGGGCGGCTCGTCGGATGCGGCGGCCATGCTGCGCGGGCTGGCGCTGTTGCGCGGCGCGTCCCTGCCCGAAGATCGCGGGCTGGAACTGGGGGCGGATGTGCCGATGTGCCTCGATCCCCGCCCGGCGCGGGTGCGGGGCATCGGTGAGGACATCACCCCGGTCACCCTGCCGCCACTGCCCGCGGTTCTGGTCAATCCGCGCGGCTCGGTCCCGACGCCGGCGGTGTTCAAGGCCCTGACCGAGCGCGACAATCCCCCGATGGCGACGATCCCGGGTTTCGCCTCGACGGCCGATTGCATCGACTGGCTGGCGGGGCAGCGCAACGACCTCGAACCGCCGGCAAAGGCGATCGCACCCGGGATCGCGGCGGCGCTTTCCGCCCTTGCCACCCTGCCGGGGTGCCGGCTCGCCCGGATGTCGGGCTCGGGTGCGACCTGCTTCGGATTGTTCGCGACCCTGACAGAGGCGGAAACCGCCCTCACCCGCCTGCGCGCAACCCGCCCCGAGTGGTGGAGCGCCTGCGGTGCGCTCGGCGATCAGCGCGCCCTGTCGCAGGCGCGCCGGGCCTGAGCATCCTGCTCTTCATTCTTCCATAAATATCCTCGGGGGTCCGGGGGCAGACGGCCCCCGGCGTTCGCCGTCAGCGCACCCGCTCGACGACGTAATCCGCCAGATCCGCCAGCATCCCGCGCAGCGGCTGATCGGGCAGCAGGCGCAGCGCATGGCGCGCCCGTTCCGACCAGCCAAGCGCCTCGGCCCGCGTCGCTTCCAGCGCGCCATGCCGGTGCATCAGCTCAAGCGCATGGTCCAGATCGCCGTCCCGCTGATCGCCCTGTTCGATCACCCGGCTCCAGAAGGCGCGCTCTTCGGCGTCCGCCTTCGCCACAGCCTTGATCACCGGCAGGGTCAGCTTGCGTTCGCGGAAATCGTCGCCGACATTCTTGCCGATCGAGACGGTCGAGCCACCGTAATCCAGCAGGTCATCCGCCATCTGGAAGGCGATGCCAAGGGAATCGCCGTAATCATACAGCGCCTTCACCTGATCCTCAGGCGCGGCGGCGATGACGGCGCCCACCTCGGTCGCCGCGGAAAACAGTGCCGCCGTCTTGCCGCGGATCACCTGCAGATAGATCGATTCATCGGTGCGCAGATCCTGCGCGGCGGTCAGCTGCAACACCTCGCCCTCCGCGATCACCGCCGAGGCGTTGGACAGGATGTTCAGCACCCGCATGTTGTCCGTGTCGGTCATCAGCTGGAAGGCGCGGGCCAGCAGGTAATCCCCCACCAGAACCGAGGATTTGTTGTCCCACAGGAGGTTCGCCGTCGGCCGCCCGCGCCGCTGGGTGCTTTCGTCCACCACGTCGTCGTGCAGAAGCGTCGCGGTATGGATGAACTCGACCGTCGCCGCCAGATGCACATGGTAGGGTCCGGCATAGCCGCACAGCCGCGCCGCCGCCAGCGTCAGCATCGGCCGCAGCCGCTTGCCGCCCGCCTCGATCAGATGGGCCGTCACCTCGGGAATGCGCGGGGCATGTTCGGAAGCCATCCGTTCGCGGATCAGGGCATTCACCTGATCCATGTCGGCGGCGAGGGCCTCGGCGAGGCGGTCATGCGGCTTGGTGGCCTTTTCGTCGAGGCTCATCATTCTTCCTTCCGATCCCCCTCACTCGACAGGCCGGGAAACTGGCCCTAAGTGAGGGACTATGAAAGAGCTTTTGCGCACCACGGACCCGGTAAAAATCGCTATGGCGTCGGCCCTTCTTGAGGGCGAGGGTATAACGGCCTTTCCACTCGACGTCCACATGAGCGTGCTGGAAGGAAGCCTTGGAATCCTGCCCCGTCGCCTGATGGTGGCGGAGCGTGATCTGTTCATGGCACGGGCCATCCTGCGTGACAACAACATCGGGACGGATTGATGTTCGCTCCCGCGGAATTGACCCAGGATCGCTTTCTGGACGGCAGGTTGTTGGTGGCGCAGCCGCGGCACGGCTACCGGGCGGCGATGGACCCGGTGCTGTTGGCCGCCGCCTGCCCGGCAAGACCGGGGCAGGAGGTGCTGGAACTGGGGTGCGGTGCGGGTGTGGCGAGCCTCTGCCTTGGCTGGCGGGTGCCCGGGGCGCGGCTGACGGGGCTGGAGCTTCAGTCCGCCTATGCGGATCTGGCGCGGCGCAATGCGGCGGCGAACGGCATCGCCTTGACGGTGGTCGAGGGCGATCTGGCCCGGATGCCGGCTGACCTGCGGGCGCGGTCTTTCGATCATGTCATCGCCAACCCGCCCTATTTCGGCGCGGGCACCGGGACGGCGGCGGCGGATGCCGGGCGGGAAAAGGCGCAGCGCGAGGAAACCGCGCTGGCCGACTGGGTGCGGGCGGGCTATCGGCGGCTGCATCCGGGCGGCTGGCTGACGATGATCCAGAACGCCGACCGGCTGCCCGATCTGCTGACGGCGCTGTCGCAGGGCGGCGGCTCCGTTGCTGTTCTGCCCATCGCGCCGCGGGTGGATCGCGCCGCGGGGCGGGTGATCGTGCAGGCGCGCAAGGGCGGGCGCGGGGCCTTTCGGCTGCTGGCGCCCCTCATTCTTCACGCATCGCCCGTTCACGCGGCAGATGCCGAGGATTTGACGAATATTGCGCAGGATATTCTGCGTCGCGGCAAGGACTTGCGCCTCGATCGCTAAAACTTTCGCAAGATTTCGCCTGACTCTTTGTCGCATCGGTTTCAATCGCGCGACAATCTGGTGACACGACTCGGAAAACGTGCTGCAATCATCAAACCGAAACAGATGAGGAGACTGCTATGTCACTGACTTCGCATATCACCGAACTGCGCAGGAAGCACCAGGCTTTGTCGCTCGAGGTCGAAAAGGCGGCCCGCAGCCCAAGCACCGATGATCTGACGATCTCCGATCTGAAGAAACAGAAACTTCGCATCAAGGAACAGATTTCGCGGCTCGAGCAGGCTCCGGCCTGACGCCTCCCCTCCGGGATCAGCGTGACCGGCTGGCCATGGCGGCAAGAAAGGCCCCGGCGGCGATCATGAAGGCAGCCAGCAGCAGGATGGGACTGGCACCCACGATCCCGGTCGAAATCAAGGCGAGCGTGGACAGCAACGGCGCGGCATAGGATGCCGTGCCCAGCAGTTGGATATCTCCGCGCTTGACCCCGATGTCCCAGGTATAGAACGCAAGCCCCACCGGCCCGATGCCGAGCGCCAGAATGGCGAGCCAGCCCGGGCCGGTGGTTGGCCATGTCGTTTGCTCAAGAAACAGATGCGCGATGGCGGACAACACCGCCGTGGCGAGGCAGTAGATGGCGACCGCGGCCGTGGGCGCCGTGCCCAGACGCCGCGACACCAGCGAATAGCCGGACCATGTGAGCGCGCACAGAAACGCCAGCCCGTAGCCCGGCAGCGCCTCGGCCCGGGCCGAGATGCCGCCCCGCGCGACGATCAGCCCTGCCCCGGCGAAGGCGACCAGCGCGCCGATGATATGCAGCGGTTTCAGATGTTCGCCGGGCAGCAGACCCGAAAACAGCACGATCAGCAGCGGCCAGAGATAGGCGATCAGGCTTGCCTCTGCCGGAGGCGCCAGCCGCAATGCGGTGAAATACAGCAGGTGGTATCCGAAAAGTGCCACCGTTCCAAAGGCATAGACCTTCCACGACACACGCCGCAGCGCCCCGAAGCTGCCAGTGACGGCGATCCAGATCAGCCCGATCGCGCCGCCGATGGCAAAGCAGACCGCGTTGAGCTGCAATGGCGGCACCGGGGCCGATCCGACGGTCAGCAACGCCAGCAGCGCCCACAGGACAATGGCCGAAAAACCGATGAGCGTCGCCTGCGTGCGGGTCATGCCGCCCCCTGCAAAGGAAAGAGGCCCGCACCATGCGGACCTCTTGCTGATTTGCCAAGGGGTTGCCGACCGTCAGGCCAGATATTGGCCGCCATTCGCCGTCAATGTGGCACCGGTGATGAAGCCCGCGTCATCGGAGGCGAGAAACACCACACAGCGCGCGATTTCCGCCGGGGTGCCAAGCCGGCCGACCGGGATCGTGCCGATGATCGACTCGCGCACCTTTTCCGGCACCGACATCACCATTTCCGTGGCGATATAGCCCGGGCAGATGACGTTGACGGTGATACCCGCCCGTGCGCCTTCCTGCGCGAGAGCCTTGGTGAAGCCGATGTCGCCCGCCTTCGCCGCCGAGTAATTCGCTTGCCCGAACTGGCCCTTTTGCCCGTTGATCGAGGAAATGTTGATCACCCGCCCGAATTTGCGTTCGCGCATTCCGGGCCAGACCGGATGGGTCATGTTGAACAGGCCGTTCAGGTTGGTGTCGATCACCTCGGACCATTGCTGCGCGGTCATCTTGTGGAATGGCGCGTCGCGGGTGATCCCGGCATTGTTCACAAGGATGTCGATCGGGCCAAGATCTGCCTCGATCTCCTTTCGGCCCGCTTCGCAGGCGTCATAATCAGCGACCGACCATTTGTAGGTCCTGATCCCGGTTTCGGCGGTGAATGCCGCGGCGGCCTCCCTGTTCCCCGCGTAATTGGCGGCGACGGTATAGCCCGCCACCTTGAGTGCGACTGAAATTGCGGCACCAATGCCGCGCGATCCTCCGGTAACAAGTGCAACTCTCGACATGATTCCTCCAATCGCCGAAATTGCCGGTAACGCTGATTGTTCTTGTTTTTGTATTTATTGGAAAGTTGTCGCGGGCACGGTGGTTCCCATGCCCGCGAATGCGGGGTTACAGCGCCTCGACGCACATGGCGACGCCCATGCCGCCGCCGATACACAGGGTTGCCAGCCCCTTCTTGCCGCCCGAATGGCGCAGTTCATAGAGCAGCGTGTTCAGCACCCGCGCGCCCGAGGCCCCGATCGGGTGACCGATGGCGATGGCGCCACCGTTGACGTTCACCTTGTCCAGATCCCAGCCCATGTCCTTGTTCACCGCGCAGGCCTGGGCGGCAAAGGCCTCGTTCGCCTCGATCCGGTCCAGATCGGCAACAGTCCACCCTGCTTTCTCCAGCGCCTTGCGCGAGGCGGGAATCGGGCCCGTCCCCATGATCGCCGGATCCACCCCCGCCGTCGCCCAAGAGGCGATCCGCGCAAGCGGCGTCAGCCCGCGCCTTTCGGCCTCGGCCTCGCTCATCAGCAGGACCGCCGCCGCGCCGTCGTTGATGCCCGACGCATTGCCCGCCGTGACCGTGCCATCCTTGGTGAAGGCGGGCCTGAGCTTCTGCATCGCCTCGATCGTCGCGCCGTGGCGGATGTATTCGTCGGTGTCGATGATGGTGTCGCCCTTGCGGGACTTCACCGTGAAGGGGACGATCTCATCCTTGAACTTGCCGGCCTTCTGCGCCGCTTCGGCCTTGTTCTGCGAGGCGAGGGCGAATTCATCCTGCTGTTCGCGGCTGATCTGCCACTTTTCGGCGACGTTTTCCGCGGTCTGGCCCATGTGGTAGCCGTTGAATGCCTCCCACAGGCCATCCTTGATCATCGTGTCGATGAACTTGACGTCGCCCATCTTCTGCCCCGACCGAAGATAGGCCGCATGGGTGGAAAGCGACATGTTTTCCTGTCCTCCGGCGATGACGATGGCCGAATCGCCCAGCTGGATCTGTTGCGCGCCAAGCGCCACCGCCCGCAGGCCCGAGCCACAGACCTGGTTGAGTCCCCAGGCCGCCGATTCGATCGGCAGGCCGGCCAGGATATGCGCCTGACGGGCCGGGTTCTGCCCCTGCGCCGCGGTCAGCACCTGACCGAGAATGGTTTCCGAAACCTCCCCCTTCTCGATTCCGGCGCGTTCCACGACGGCCTCGATCACCGCTGCACCAAGTTCATGGGCCGGCGAATTGGCGAAGGAACCGTTGAAACTTCCGACCGCGGTGCGCGCGGCCGAAACGATGACGACGTTGGTCATGATCCTCTCCTCACAGGACCTTCCGCCGCCTGCGACGGAAGATCTTCCTAAGGGCAGGATGCAGTATGGGTCTGTCAGGTCAAGCTTAATCCGGCGCGTAGGGCATAGCGGACCCTGCGTCAGGCACGCAGGGCGCGGGCCGCCTCGGCCAGTTTCCAGGGTGGCAGCACGGTCGGCGCGCCGAAGTAATATCCCTGCATGCAGTCGATGCCGAGTTCGGTCAGATAGGCGGCGTCCGAGGCGGATTCGACCGATTCCGCCACCGTGAACATGTCGAAATGCTGCGCGATCGACATCAGCGCCGCGGTCAGCACCTGATTGTCGGGATTGTCCGAGATGCCGCGGATGAACTGGCCATCGATCTTGAGGATGTCGAAGTAGAACTCGCGCAGGTAGCGGAAGGAGGTGTATCCCGCCCCGAAATCGTCAAGCGCGAAGCTCAGCCCGCGGTTTTGCAGCTCCGCCATGAAGGTGGTGACCATGTCGGGCATCTGCATCGCCGAGCTTTCGGTGATTTCCAGAATCAGCCGCTCCGCCGCGGTGCTGTCGCAAGACAGCCCGGTGTTCAGCACCCGCATCCAGTCGGGATAGCTGATCGAACGCGCCGACATGTTGATCGCCAGCCGCAGGTTCGGATCCTCCGCCAGCGCCCGGAGCCCGAGTTCCAGCGCAAGGCAGTCGATTCGCCGCCCGAGTTCGGTGGTTTCCGCATGTTCGATGAAATCGCGCGCAGGAATGATCCGCCCGGTTTCATCCAGAAGCCGGATCAACCCTTCGTAAAAGGCCGGGCGTTCGGGCCGCGTGCTTTGCACAATGGGTTGAAATGCCAGAAGAACTTCTTTCCTCTCGATCGCGCGGCGCACCATCGTCAGGACTTCGCTGTCACATCGCGCGATCGCGTAATCCAGCGGAGTCGGGTATTCGGAATCCGGCGGGCCAGGCGGAAGATTTGCGGCGTTCGACATGGGGCACTCCGTTACGGCTGGCGACAGCATCCTCCGCCGAGCCTAACAACCCGTAAAACTTTTCGGGGCTTCCGCAGAATGCCGGAAAGGACGCGCGTTAAGGAACCGGAAAGCCGTGGCCGTTAGCCTTGACCGGAACGGGCGGAGGCGCGCGCAGGGTGACGACAAGGGCCGAGATTCATCAGATTGACGACATCCTCTATTCGCGTGCCGATTCTGACGGGATCATCCGCACCGTCAACGACGCTTTTGCCCGGTTCTCGGGGCATTCCGCCGCGCAGCTTGCCGGTCAGTCGCACCATGTCCTGCGCGATCCGCAGACGCCGGGCGCCATCTATGACCTGCTGTGGCGCAAGCTCGGCACCCGGCAGCCGACCGCGACCTATCTGTGCAGTCGCACCCGTGCGGGCGAAAGCTACTGGGTCCTTGCCATTGTGCTGCCGCTGGAGGACGGGTTCATCTCGCTTCACCTGCCGCCGAGGGCGGAGATTTTCGCCGATGTGCCCGGGATCTACCGCGAATCGGTCGCGCGCGAGGATGAGGACCGCACCGATCCGGACCGCAATGGGATCACCCTGCGGCGGCTGGCGCTGGCGCGTGGATTTCCGGGATATGACAGTTTCGTGGCCTGCGCGCTGGCGCAGGAATTCGCGGCGCGGGGGATCATGGGAACCCCGGCCGCCGATCTGCGGGGCCGGGCGCTTTCGGCGATGACCGAATCGCTGGTGCTTGGCATGCAGGGCCAGGTCGGGCTGATCCGCAGCTTCGAGGGGTTGCAGCTCATCCCCAACAACATGCAGATCGTCGCGTCGCGGCTTGAGCCGACGGGCGGGCCGGTCTCGGCGATCGCGGAAAACTACCGGGCGTCGTCGCGGGGAATCTCGCGCCGGCTTCAGGCCTTTGTTGGCCACGACGAGGGGCTGTGCGAACTGGCGGCCCGCGGGCTGTCGCATGTGCTGATCCTGCTGGGTGCGATCCGGATGTTGCGCGATGTCGGTCAGGAAATGAGCGACGCCGAACGCGGCCAGCTGAAAGCGACCGGGCCGCGGCTTGCCCTTGCGGCGCAGCGGGCGGTTGGGGAAACGATCGCCGCCTCGGCCCGGGTCAGCCGCGCGGGGGCGGAGATTCGCCGCCACATGCTGGCGCTCGACACGATCCGGGTGCTGGGCCGGGTCGAATGCTGCCGGATGCAGGAGGCGGGCGGGCTTGCCTCCACCATCGACCAACTCGATGTATTCCATGCGGAAATCCGGTCGCGGCTGGAAACGATCGTGCAGTTGTCCGAGGTGATCGGCGCGGCGATGGGCGAAGTGCAGGCGATGGCTATTCCCGGGTGAGCGCGTCCAGCACGGCGCGGGCTTCGGCGCTGTCCCAATCCGCTTCGCCGATGATCCGGGCGACCTCGTGGCCCTCGCGGTCGATCAGGACGGAAACGGGCAGCCCCGCCACCCCCATCGCGCGGGCAAGGGCACGCGGTTCATCCTGATAGCGGGGCAGGTGGGCGACCCCGGCCTGATCGAAGAACCGCCCGATCTGCGCCTGCGGATTGCGCCCCGTCGCCAGCGTCACGACTTTCAGCCCGTGCGGCCCCAGATCGGCCTGCGCACGGTCGAGCGCCGGCATCTCGGCCCGGCAGGGCGCGCACCATGTGGCCCAGAAGTTCAGCAAGACCGGCTGGCCGCGAAAGTCGCGCAGGCTGTGCGACCCGCCTTCGGCATCGACGAAGGGCAGGTCGGGCGTTGCCAGCGGCTGATCGTAGACCACCATCTTCTTCATCTCGCCGGTCTTCAGCGCCGACAGGTCCAGCGCCGCCGCGGGATTTGCGCCGAGGCTCAGGGCCGTATAAAGAGCAAGCAACCTGAGCATGATGCCTCCTGAAAAGGGCCGAACGATGACCGACAGTGCCGACAAATCCTCGAATGCCATGTGGGGCGGGCGCTTCGCCGCCGGCCCGGACGCGATCATGGAGGCGATCAACGCCTCGATCTCGTTCGACAAGCGGCTCTACGCACAGGACATTCGCGGCAGCCGGGCCCATGCGGCGATGCTCGCCGCGCAGGGCATCCTTACCGATAGCGATGCCGAAGCGATCCGGGAAGGCCTTCTCACGGTCTTGTCAGAGATCGAGGCGGGCGATTTCCCGTTCTCGACCGCGCTCGAGGACATCCACATGAACGTCGAGGCGCGGCTGAAGGATCTGATCGGCGAACCGGCGGGGCGGCTGCACACGGCGCGGAGCCGCAACGATCAGGTGGCGACGGATTTCCGGCTCTGGGTGCGCGATCAATGCGACGCGGCGGGCCACAGCCTCGACACGCTGATCCGCGCGCTTCTGACGCGGGCCGAGGCGACGGCGGACTGGGTCATGCCCGGCTTCACCCACCTGCAGACGGCGCAGCCGGTGACCTTCGGGCATCACATGATGGCCTATGTGGAAATGTTCGCCCGCGACAAGGGCCGCTTCGGCGACGCGCGCCGGCGGATGAACGAATCGCCCCTCGGCGCCGCCGCGCTGGCCGGGACGGGCTTTCCGATCGACCGTTTCGCGACGGCCGAGGCGCTTGGCTTCGACCGGCCGATGGCGAACAGCCTCGATGCCGTGTCGGACCGGGATTTCGCGCTGGAATTCCTGTCCTCGGCCTCGATCTGCGCCGTGCATCTGAGCCGTCTGGCCGAAGAGCTGGTGATCTGGTCCTCGGCGCAGTTCCGCTTTGTCGCGATGTCGGACAAATGGTCCACCGGGTCCTCGATCATGCCGCAGAAGCGCAACCCCGACGCGGCGGAGCTGCTGCGCGCCAAGATCGGCCGGATCCTCGGCGCCTCGGTCGCGCTGTTCACGGTGATGAAGGGGCTGCCGCTCGCCTATTCCAAGGACATGCAGGAAGACAAGGAACAGGTCTTCGATGCCGCCGACACGCTGATGCTGGCGCTGGCGGCGATGACGGGGATGATCTCCGACCTGACGGTGAACCGTGAAAAGCTGGAGGCCGCGGCCTCGAACGGGTTTTCGACCGCCACCGACCTCGCCGACTGGCTGGTGCGCGAGGCGGGCCTTCCCTTCCGCGAGGCGCATCACGTCACCGGCACGCTGGTCGCGCTGGCGGAAAAGAAGGGCGTCGACCTGCCCGATCTGACACTGGCCGAGATGCGCTCGGTTCATCCGGCGATCACGGATGCGGTGTTCGGCGTGCTCGGGGTTCACAATTCGGTCGCCTCGCGTCAGTCTTACGGCGGCACCGCGCCCGATCAGGTGCGCGCGCAGATCGCCCGCTGGAAACAGGCCCTTGGCTGAGGAGGCCCGGATGACACGCATCACCCTGACCCTTGCATTGCTGGCGACGCTGTTGGCCGCCTGCGGGGTCGACGGTCCGCCGAAGCCCCCGCGCGAGGTGAAGCAATCCGACGTTTCGATCAGCGGCGAGGCCCGCTTCGGCGTCTCGACGCGGCTATGACCCGGGCGGGCGCCCTTGCCGTGGTGCTGGCGCTGGCGGGTTGCGCCACGCAGCCGCATCCGCCGCATGTGGGCGTCTATGCCGGATCCGGCGGGCGGGTGACGACCTCCGTCGGCAGCGGCGTCGGCCCGGTCAGCGTCGGCGTCAACAATCATGGCGGCGGTTATCTGGGCACCTCGCTTGGCCCGGTCAGTCTGGGTGCGGGGTTCTGACCGCGCGACCGACCGTGCCGCCGATTGCGCGCCCGGCCATTCTGCGCTAGCCAGCGGGAAAAGGCCGCAGCATCCAACCGGGGCGTCATGGATCACTTTCTTTATCGCGACGGCATCCTGCATGCCGAGGATGTCCCCCTGCCGGAGATCGCGGCAGCGGTCGGCACGCCGTTCTACGTCTATTCCACGGCGACGCTGGAACGCCACTTCCGCCTGTTCGACGAGGCACTGGGCGACACGCCGCATCTGGTCTGCTTCGCGATCAAGTCGCTGTCGAACCTCGCCGTGCTGAAGGTGCTGGCGGGGCTCGGCGCGGGAATGGATGTGGTTTCGGGCGGCGAATATCTGCGCGCCAAGGCCGCCGGCGTGCCGGGCGACCGCATCGTCTTTTCCGGCGTCGGCAAGACGCGGGCGGAAATCCGGCTGGCGTTGGAAGGCGGCATCCGTCAGTTCAACGTGGAATCGGAACCCGAGCTGCTGGCGATTTCCGAAATCGCCTCCGCCATGGGGGTGACGGCGCCGATCGCGATCCGGGTGAACCCGGATGTCGATGCGCATACCCATGAAAAGATCGCCACCGGCAAGTCGGAAAACAAGTTCGGCATTCCGATCGCGCGCGCCCATATCGTCTATGCGCTGGCGGCGAAGCTGCCGGGGATCGCGATCAAGGGCGTCGATGTGCATATCGGTTCGCAACTGACCGAACTTGCGCCCTTCGAGGCCGCCTTCCTCAAGGTCCGGACCCTGACACAGGCGCTGCGCGCCGACGGCCATGCGATCGAGCGGCTCGACCTTGGTGGCGGGCTGGGCATTCCCTATACCCGCTCGAACGATGCGCCGCCGCTGCCGGTCGAATATGTGGGGGTCATCAAGGCGACCCTCGGCGATCTGGGCTGCGAGATCGAGATCGAGCCGGGCCGGCTGATCTCCGGCAATGCCGGGCTGCTGGTGTCCTCGGTGATCTACCTGAAGGAGGGCGAGGGGCGGAAGTTCCTGATCCTCGACGCGGCGATGAATGACCTCGTGCGGCCGTCGATGTATGGCGCCTGGCATGATATCGTGCCGGTGGTGGAACCCACGCCGGGCACGCCGCTGGCGCCCTGCGATGTGGTCGGCCCGGTGTGCGAAACCGGCGACACCTTCGCCAAGGCGCGCGCGCTGGTGCCGCTGGCGGCGGGCGATCTGGTGGCGTTCCGCTCGGCCGGGGCCTATGGCGCGGTGATGGCGTCGGAATACAATTCCCGCCCGCTGGTGCCCGAGGTTCTGGTCCACGGGGATCAATTCGCCGTCATTCGGGCGAGACCGAGCTTTGAGGAAATGCTTTCCCGCGATACGATCCCTGAGTGGCTCTAGGCGATCCTCCCGCCCGCCGGGGCCGGAAAGGACCGATGCGACAGAGCCCCGACAGCAAAGACACCCGTAACCGGGGGCCACTTGCGGCCCTTGCCCGCCCGATCGCGCTGACCCGTGCCGGGATGGTGGTAGAACGGGGGCTGCGCGCCTTCTGGCCGTTGCTGTCGCTCTGCGCGCTGATCTTTACCGGGCTGGCGTTCGGACTGCCGGATGCGCTGTCGGGCGGGGTCCTGTCGGTTCTGGCCGTGGGGATGGTGCTGGCGTTGCTGGGCGCGCTCTGGTTCGGGCTGCGCCGCTTCCGCTGGCCCACGCGGGCAGAGGCGATCCGGCGTCTGGACGCGACGCTGCCCGGCCGGCCGATCGCCGCGCTTGGCGACCGGATCGCGCTCGGACAGGAGGATGCGGCTTCGGCCGCGCTGTGGCGCGCGCATCTGCGGCGCATGGCCGAGGCATCGAAATCCGCCCGCGCCGTCGCCCCCGATCCCGATCTGGCGCGGCATGACCCCTATGCGCTGCGGCTGGTGGCGCTGACGGCGGCGGCGGTGGCGCTGATCTTCGGCGCGCCGCTGGCGATCTTCGATGCCGCGCCCCGCCCCGGCGCGCCGGGCACCGCGACCGCCGCGATGGGGCCAAGCTGGGAAGGCTGGGCCGAGCCGCCGCGCTATACCGGCAAGCCGGGGCTTTATCTGAACAAGGTCGAGGGCGGGCAGGTCACCGTGCCCGAAGGCACCCGCTTCGCCTTCCGCTTCTACGGTGCGCCGGGATCGGTGCCCTTCACCGAATCCGTCTCCAGCCCGGCGGCCCCGCCGCTTGAGTCCACGGGCGAGGCCTCGACGGTGGAGCGCCGCGATTTCGAGGCGGTCCGCTCCGGCCGCATCACCATCGGCGGTCCCGCCGGCCGCGATTTCGAGATCGTCGTGCTGAACGACGAAGCGCCCTCGGTCGAGCTGGTCGGGCTGGCGGAACGCCGCGCGGACGGCAAGCTCGCGCAGCCGTTCCATGCGCAGGATGACCACGCCGTGGTGTCGGGGGAGGCGCATGTCAGCCTCGACCTCGCCGCCGTGCCGCGCCGCTACGGGCTGACGGTGGAGCCGGAACCGCGCCCGGATCTGGTCTTCGACCTGCCGATGCCGATTTCCGGCTCGCGCGCGGATTTCATCGATCAACTGGTCGAGGATGCGGAACAGCACCCCTGGGCGAACCTGCCGGTGAAGCTGACGCTCTCGGTCGAGGATGGCCGCGGCCAGACCGGGATGAGCGAGCCCGAAACGCTCGAGCTGCCGGGGCGGCGCTTCTTCGACCGCCGCGCCGCCGCGCTGATCGAGGTGCGCCGCGATCTGCTGTGGTCGCGCGAGAATGCCGGCACCAGCGCGGAAATCCTGCGCGCGATCACCAATCGGCCGGAGAATTTCTTTCCCAAGCCCGACATGCCCATGACCCTGCGGCTTGCGGCGCTGCGGCTGGAACAGCCCGATCTGACGCCCGAAACCCGCGACGAGATCGCCGGGATGCTCTGGGACATGGCCGAGCTGCTGGAGGATGGCGGCGTTTCGGATGCGCTGGCCGCGATGCAGCAGGCGCAGCAGCGCCTGTCCGAGGCGATCCGCAACGGCGCCTCGAAGGACGAGATCGACAAGCTGATGCGGGAGCTGAAGGAAGCGACCGACAATTACCTGCGCGCGCTGGCCGAACAGGCCGAGCAGCAGGACCAGACCGATCAGCCCTCGGGCGGCGGTCAGGGCCAGCAGATCACCGGCGACCAGATCCAGCAGATGATGGATGAAATCCAGCGCCTGATGGAGGAGGGCCGGATGGCCGAGGCGCAGGAACTGCTCGATCAGCTCGCCCGGCTGATGGAAAACCTGCGCGTGCAGCAGGGGCAGGGCGGCGAAGGCGGCGGCCCCGGCCAGCAGGCGATGCGCGATCTGGGGGAGACTTTGCGCGAACAGCAGCGGCTGTCGGACGAGGCCTTCCGCGAATTGCAGCAGGGCCCCGGCCAGCAGGGCGAAGGTCAGCAAGGCGAGGGCCAACAAGGCGAAGGTCAGCAGGGTGAAGGTCAGCAGCCGGGGCAGGGGCAACAGCCGGGGCAGGGTCAGGGCGGCGGTCAGCCGGGCGGCCAGAGCCTTGCCGACCGGCAGAATGCGCTGCGGCAGGAACTCGACCGGCAGCGCGGGCTTTTGCCGCGTCCGGGCGGCGAGGCGGGCGAATCGGCGCAGCGCAACCTCGAGGATGCCGGCCGGGCGATGGAGGGCGCGGAACAGGCGCTGCGCAACGGCGACAACGGCGCGGCGCTGGACCGGCAGGCCGATGCGATCGAGGCGCTGCGCGAAGGCATGCGCGACATGCGCGACGCGCTGGCGCAGGAACAGGGCAGCCAGCCGGGCCAGCAGCCCGGGGCCGAGGGCAACCAGCGTCTTGGCGATGCGACGGGCGGGCGTGGTGCGCGCGAAATGCCGCGCGATCCCTTGGGTCGCGCGACCGGCGATGGCGCCCATGCCGGATCGGACAACGACATGCTGCAGGGCGAGGATGTGAACCGCCGGGCGCGCGACCTGCTGGACGAAATCCGCCGCCGGTCGGCCGAGCGTCTGCGCCCCGAAGCCGAACTCGACTACCTGCGCCGGCTGCTAGATCAGTTCTGATAGGGGGTGTCAGCCGCGCAGGGCGGTCTGCGCCACGGTCATCGCGCTGCGCAGATGCTCGTCCAGCCAGACCCGGCCCTGATTCACCTGATCGACATAGGCCGACAGCGCCGGATCCAGATCCGGCACCGCCTCGCCCAGTTCCGGCGCGAAGCCGTAGATCGCCGTCGCCAGCGCCGCGACCGCAAGCACCGAGACGAAGCCCAGACGGAATCCCGCGCGCTTCTGTTCGGCCATCTGCGCGACATGCGCGCTGTTGCGGTCGGCGCTGGCCCGCAGCGAGGCCTTGAGCGCGCTGATATCGGGCAGCGGTTCCGGCTCCGGGCGGGGCGGCGGGGTGACGGGTTCGGGTTCCGGTTCCGCGGGCGTTTCCACTACGGCCGTTTCCACCACGATCTCTTCGGGCAGGGGGTCGACGGCCGGTGTGTCGGCCGGTGCATCCTCCGGCACCGGTTCCGCCGGCGTAGCCGCCGCCGGAGCGGGCGGGGCGGGCGCCGGGGTCAGGTTCATCTCTTCCTGCGTTTCCAGCGCCGGGCTTTCGGCGCGGCGGGCGCGGGCCTCGCGCTCCGCCTCTTCGCGCAGGATCGCCAGCAGGCTTTCGTCCAGCGCCCGGCGCGGCTGCGGCCGGGTGGCCGGGGCGGAAGGCGTCTCGGGCAGTTCGGGATCCGGGTCTTCGGCAAAGGCCGAGGACATCACCTGATCCGCTGCATCGGACGAAGACAGCGGCGCACGGGGCGGCTCGATTCCCGGATGCCGGTCCTGCGCCGTCAGCGGAAGGGCCACGGCCTCCTCCTCCGACAACAGCATCGGGCGGCTTTTCTGGAACCAGACCTGACCGCAGGCGGAGCATTGCACATCGCGCCCGGCATCGGGGATGATGCCGTCGTCGACCTCGTATTGTGCCCCGCATCCCGGACAGATCAGCCGCATGCCTCTCCCCATTCAGACCGTAATCGGCATTCTGGCAATTCCCTTGCACATGTTGTAGCAAGCGAGGATCATTTATCCAAGGGTTTGAGTGCCGTGCGCGCCGCAGATCCGCAAAGACGAGACGAAGGGGCCGCGCCTTGATCGAGCTGCAGAATGTCGCGGTGGGCTATGGCGGGGCCGATCTGCTGGCCGAGATGACGCTGAAGCTCGTGCCCGGGTCGTTCCATTTCCTGACCGGCCCGTCCGGGGCGGGCAAGACCACATTCCTCAAGCTGTGCTACGCCGAACTGCTGCCCTCGACCGGGTTCATCGGGCTGTTCGGGCAGGATGTGCGGCTGATGGGGCGCGACGATATCGCCCGCACGCGGCAACGGATCGGCGTGGTGCATCAGGATTGCCAGTTCCTCGATCATCTGCCGGTGGCGGAAAACATCGCTTTGCCGCTGACCGTGGCCGGGCGTCATGTCGACATCGGCGAGCTGAAGGAACTGATCAGCTGGGTCGGTCTGCGGGCGCAGTCGACCGCGCTGCCGCCGCAGCTTTCGGGGGGCGAACGGCAGCGCGCCGCGCTGGCGCGGGCGGTGATGACCTCGCCCGAGGTGATCCTTGCGGACGAGCCGACGGGCAACCTCGACTGGGAAATGTCGCTGCGGCTGCTGTCGCTGCTGGTCGAACTGAACAAGATGGGCAAGACGGTGGTGATCGCGACGCATGACCTGAACCTGATCCGGCAGGCAAAGACGCAGATTTCGGCGCGGGTTCTGCGCATCGCCGGGCGGCGGCTGCATCTGGCGGGGGCGGACCTGTGATTCGCGTGGTTCTTTCGCTGTTCCGGTCCGACGTGAACCCGGCCGACCGGGTGGTGCCGCCGTCGAGCTACACCGCCAACCTGACCGTCCTGACGGCGGCGGCGATGGCCTTTCTGGCGGTCTTCGCGTTGGCCCTGTCGATGGCGAGCGGCCGGCTGGCCGATCGCTGGTCCGATGCGCTGGCGCGCACCGCGACGATCCGCATCTCGGCCCCGCCGGAACAGGCGGATACGCAGGTGCAGGCGGTCCTTGAGGCGCTGAAGACCACGCCCGGCATCGCCAGCTACCGGGTGCTGGACGACGACGAGATGAAGAAGCTGCTCAATCCCTGGTTCGGGCCGGACCTGCCGGTCGAGACGCTGCCGCTGCCGAAGCTGATCGAGCTGACCGAGACCTCGGGCGGGATGGATGCCGAGGGGCTCAGGATGCGCCTTGCGGCCGAGGCGCCGGGTGCGGTGCTGGACGATCACACCCGCTGGCGCCGGCCGCTGGTCGAGGCGGCGGGACGGCTGCGTCTCTTGGGCGGGCTGTCGCTGCTGCTGATCGGCGGTGCGATGGCGGGGATGATCACGCTGGCGGCGCAGGCATCTCTTGCCGCGAACGGGCAGGTGATCCGGACGCTGCGGCTGGTGGGCGCGCGCGACACCTTCATCGCCCGCGCGTTCGAGCGGCGCTTCACCATCCGCGGCCTCTTGGGCGCGGGGGCCGGGACGCTTCTGGGCATGGCGGCGGTGGCGATGCTGCCCCGCGCGAACGAGGCGGGCGGCTTCCTCACCGGCCTTGGCTTCACCGGATGGGGCTGGCTCTGGCCGCTGGTTCTGCCGCCGCTGGCGGCGGTTGTGTCTTTCTGGGCGACGCGCGCCGCGGCGCGGCACATGCTGCGGGGGATCCGATGATCGTGGTGCAATATATACGCTCTGTCATCTTCATCGTGCAGATGTATCTGGCGATGGCGCTGATCGGGGTCTGCCTGTTTCCGGTGGCGCTGATCGGCGGACGGTCGGTGGCGATCGGCATCTGCCGGCTGTTTTGCCATTGGGTGCGCTTCTCCGCGCGGTGGATCGTTGGATTGCGGACCGAGGTGCGCGGCGCGGTGCCCACGGGCGACGTGCTGATCGCCGCGAAACATCAGAGTTTCCTCGATATCCTGCTGATCTATTCGGCGCTGCCGCGCGGCAAGTTCGTGATGAAGAAAGAGCTGGTCCAGACCCCGTTCGTGGGCTGGTATGCCCGGCTGATCGGCTGCATCCCGGTTGATCGCGGCAAGCGCGGCGCGGCGATCAAGGCGATGCTGGCGGCGGTCAGGAATCCGCGTTTCGCGGACGGGCAGCTCATCATCTTTCCACAGGGCACGCGCGTCGCGCCGGGCGCGAAGATGGAGTACAAGATCGGGGCGGCGGCGCTGTATCACGCGCTGAAACAGCCCTGCGTGCCGGTCGCCACCAATGTAGGCGTGTTCTGGGGCCGCCACAGCCTGTTGCGCAAGCCGGGCCTTGCGGTGGTCGAATTCCTGCCGGAAATCCCGCCGGGCGAGGAACTCCACGCTTTTACCCGGCAGATCGAGGCGGCGATCGAAACCGCCTCCGACCGGCTGATGGCCGAGGCGGGTTTCCGCGCCTGATCAGGCCATCTTCAGCGTGACGATCCCGCCGACGATCAGCGCGATCCCCGCCAGCCGTTGCAGGCCGAGAGGCTCGCCCAGCAGGATCATCGCCATGACCGCCGTGCCAAGCGCGCCGAGCCCACCCCAGACCGCATAGGCCGTGGCGACCGGAAGGTCGCGTGCCGCGCGTTCCAGCAGGAGCACGCTGGCGAAAATCCCGATCACCGTGAGGATGGAGGGAACCGGCCGCGTGAACCCTTGGGAATATTTCATCCCGATCACCCAGCCGACCTCGACGAGTCCCGCGACGAACAGCAGGACCCAGGCCATCAGGCGGCGAGCCCCTTGGTCCCCATGTCGAGGAATTTCTTCCGCCGGTCCTTGATGATCTCGGACGGTTTCTTGCCCTTCAGCTCTTCGAGCATCAACGCGATTTCCGACCCCACCGCCGCGATCGTCGCGGCCCGGTCGCGTTGCGCGCCGCCAAGCGGTTCCTTGATGATCCGGTCGATCACGTCGAGCTTTTTCAGATCCTGCGCGGTCAGGCGCAGCGCCTCGGCCGCCTCGCGCATCTTTTCGGCATCCTTCCACAGGATCGAGGCGCAGCCCTCGGGCGAGATCACCGAATAGACGGAATGTTCCAGCATGGCGATCCGGTTCGCCGTGGCAAAGGCCACCGCCCCGCCCGATCCGCCCTCGCCGATGATGACGGAGATCAGCGGCACGCCGATGGTCAGGCATTTCTCGGTCGAGCGGGCGATCGCCTCGGCCTGACCACGTTCCTCGGCGCCCTTGCCCGGATAGGCGCCGGGCGTGTCGACAAGGGTGATGACCGGCAGGCGGAAGCGGTCGGCCAGATCCATCAGGCGGATCGCCTTGCGGTATCCCTCGGGCCGCGCCATGCCGAAGTTGCGGGTGATGCGGCTGGCGGTGTCATGGCCCTTTTCATGGCCGATCACCACCACCGGCTGATCGTTGAACCGCGCGAGACCGCCCATCACCGCATGGTCGTCGGCAAAGTTCCGGTCACCGGCCAGCGGCGTGTATTCGGCGAAGATCGCGTCGATGTAATCCCTGCAATGCGGGCGGTCCGGGTGCCGCGCCACCTGCGTCTTGCGCCAGGGGCTGAGATCCTTGTAGAGGTCGCGCAGCATATGCGCCGCCTTCTTGTCGAGCGCCGCCGCCTCTTTCTCGACGTCCATCTGTTCGTTCGCGCGGGCCATCGCGCGCAGTTCCTCCGCCTTGCCTTCGATTTCGGCCAGCGGTTTTTCGAACTCGAGATAGGTCGTCATCGGATCCCTCCGTTTGCGGTGCGGACTATATGCAAGTCCGGCATGGAAAATGCAACCGAACCCGGTGGGTGGACGAATCGGCGGTCACGGGCGGGGCAGAGGGGGGTGCAGCGAAACGTCGCATGGTGCGGCGCGCGGGACGGCGGTAAACAGAAAAGGAAACGCCCCGGACCTGTGGCCGGGGCGTCCCTGGTTCCCTCATGCTGGCGTGGCCTCCCCTCCTCGCCGCTCCGGGATCCTATTCTGATTCGATTCTGAATGTGTTTACATTCAGCCTAATCCTTAGTCATTTTTCCCCATATGACAATAACTTTTGCTTCCTGGTTTGTCGTTTGGAGAATAATTTCGTCGCGTCACTTTCATGAAAATCTGCTTGTCCGCCTGTTCGTGGTGGGTCCCGGTGCCCGGCAGGAAGCGGATGGGCAGCGAATCGGGGACGGTCGTTCGTCTTGCTAATGATCTGGCTCAAACGTGTTTGAATGAGATATAATCTTGCGGGGCGCCGGGCAAGGGCTTCGTAAGATTCACGGAATCGTGCGCATGTGTGACAGTTTGGTTTCATGCTTGCGTTAACGGACGCAGGTTTCTTCGAATGATCGGCCTGTCGTCGCATAATCTTCGCGTGGTCGGGCCATCCGGGTACGACTTTCCCAAGAAATTTCACCTGTGCGCTATATTCTGTAGGCAAGGGTTCGCCGGTGTGAGCCGCTTCCCCATCAACCGCCGCAATACAACCGCCGAGGTGACCATGTCGTTGATCGAAACCCCCTATCTGCTGTTTCTTGGTGATGCGCCCGACCAGCTCGCGGCGAAGGTCGCGCAGGGAATCAAGGACTGGCGACCGGAATATGCCGTCGGCCAGTATCGGATGGAGGGGTGCAAGGCCGACATGGGCCTGCCGGATCTGGACCTGCCGGCGGCGAAGGCGGCGGGCTGCAAGACGCTGGTGATCGGCGTGGCGAATCGCGGCGGCATCATTTCGCCCGCGTGGAAAGAGGTGCTGGTGACGGCGCTGGAACAGGGGTTCGACATCGCTTCCGGCCTGCACAACCTGCTGCGCGACGAACCGGAACTGGTCGCCATCGCCCGCGAACACGGGCGCAGCCTGCATGACGTGCGGGTGCCCTCGGTCCAGTATCCGATCGCCAATGGCGTGAAGCGGCAGGGCAAGCGGATGCTCGCCGTCGGCACGGATTGTTCGGTGGGCAAGATGTATACCGCGCTCTGCATGGAGAAGGAACTCCGCGCCCGTGGCCAGAAGGCGACCTTCCGCGCCACCGGCCAGACCGGCATCCTGATCACCGGCAACGGCGTGCCGCTCGACGCGGTGATCGCCGATTTCATGGCGGGCTCGATCGAATGGCTGACGCCCGACAATGATGCCGACCACTGGGATCTGATCGAGGGGCAGGGCAGCCTGTTCCACGTTTCCTATTCCGGGGTGACGCTGGCGCTGGTGCATGGCGGGCAGCCGGATGCGCTGGTTCTGTGCCACGAACCGACCCGGCCGCATATGCGCGGCCTGCCGGGCTACAAGCTGCCTTCGCTTGCCGATCTGCGCGATGTCGCGCTGCGTCTGGCGCAGGTGGCCAATCCGGCCTGCAA
Organism: Paenirhodobacter populi; assembly: GCF_004022215.1. Classification (GTDB taxonomy): domain Bacteria; phylum Pseudomonadota; class Alphaproteobacteria; order Rhodobacterales; family Rhodobacteraceae; genus Rhodobacter; species Rhodobacter populi. The sequence goes on along the minus strand of NZ_SAUZ01000032.1, from coordinate 18,389 downwards.
GGTCGTCGGCGTCTCGGTCAACACCCAGCACATGTCCGAGGATGAGGCCAAGGCCTATCTGGCGCAGGTCGAGGCCGACCTGTCCCTGCCCGCCACCGATCCCTTCCGCTTCGGTGCGGCAAAGCTGGTGGACGCGCTCGACGCGATTTGACACTGTTGCGCCCGTCCGGGTCCCCGGGCGGGGCGTCATCAGGAGGAAGCGAATGATCACCGTAACGGCAGACGTTTTCCGGCTGGCCGAAGTCTTCACCATTTCGCGCGGCAGCCGGACCGAGGCGAAGGTGCTGACCGTCCGGGTGGAGCGCGACGGCATTCTGGGCTGGGGCGAATGCGTGCCCTATGCGCGGTATGAGGAAAGCCTCGAAAGCGTGACGGCCCAGATCAACGGCCTGCCCGCCGACATCACCCGCGCCGAATTGCAGCACGCCCTGCCCGCCGGCGCGGCGCGCAACGCCGTCGATTGCGCCCTGTGGGACCTTGAGGCGAAGGCCGCGGGCAAGCGGGTCTGGGATCTGGCGGGCCTGCCCGCGCCGGTGCCGGTGACCACGGCCTATACGCTGTCGCTGGACACGCCGGAAAACATGCAGCGCAAGGCCGCGGAAAACGCGCATCGGCCGCTCTTGAAGATCAAGCTGGGCACGCCCGACGACATGCCCCGGCTCGAGGCCGTCCGCCGTGGCGCGCCGGATGCCAAGATCATCGTCGATGCGAACGAGGGCTGGACGATCGAAAGCTACCTCGACCTCGCGCCGCATCTGGTGCGGCTTGGCGTGGCGCTGGTAGAACAGCCGCTGCCCGCCGCCGGGGACGAGGATCTGATCGGGCTCGACCGCCTCGTGCCGGTCTGCGCCGACGAAAGCTGCCACGACCGCAAGAGCCTCGATCACCTCAAGGGCAAGTATGACGTGATCAACATCAAGCTCGACAAGACCGGCGGTCTGACCGAGGCGCTGGAGCTGCGCAACCTTGCCCGCGCGCAGGGCTATCAGGTGATGGTCGGCTGCATGGTCGGCTCGTCGCTGGCGATGGCGCCCGCGGTTCTGGTCGCGCAGGGCGCCGAGGTGGTGGACCTTGACGGACCGCTGCTTCTGGCAGAAGACCGCGATGCGCCGCTGCATTACGACGGCGGCAAGGTATTCCCGCCCGAGCCGGGCCTGTGGGGCTGAAGGAGACGAAGATGAGCCGCACCGTTTATCTGAATGGTGACTATATCCCCGAGGAAGAGGCGCAGGTCTCGATCTTTGACCGGGGTTTCGTGATGGGCGATGCCGTTTATGAGGTGACCTGCGTCCTTGACGGCAAGCTGACCGATTTCGAAGGCCACATGACCCGTCTGGAACGGTCGCTGCGGGAATTGCAGATCACCTGCGACATCAGCCGCGACGAATGGCTGGCGATCCACCGCAAGCTGCTGGAACTGAACGGGCTGACGCTTGGCGGGGTCTATCTGCAAGTTTCGCGCGGCAATGCGGGCGACCGGGATTTCCATTTCCCGCCCGCCGGCACGCCGCCGACGGTGGTGCTGTATACGCAGGAACATCCCGACATGCTCGACGGTCCGAAGGTGACCAAGGGCGTGAAGGTGATTTCCGTTCCCGACCTGCGCTGGCACCGGCGCGACATCAAGACGGTGCAGCTCCTCTGGGCCTCGATCGCCAAGATGACTGCCGAGCAGGCCGGCAAGGACGACGCCTGGTTCGTCGAGGATGGCTTCGTGACCGAGGGATCGTCGAACAACTGCTATATCGTCAAGGGCGACACGATCATCACCCGGCCGCTGTCGAACGACATCCTGCACGGGATCACCCGCGCCTCGCTGCTGAAGATCCTTGCGGAACGGCAGATGAAGGTCGAGGAACGCCCCTTCACCATCGAGGACGCGCAGGGCGCGGATGAGGCCTTCTACACCTCGGCCTCGTCCTTCGTCATGCCGATCGTCGAGGTCGACGGCGCCACGCTTGGCGACGGCACCCCCGGCCCGGTGGCACGGCGCCTGCGCGAGATCTATATCGACGAAGCGCGCAAACACTCGATCTGAGTTCCGGACAGGCCCCGCGCACAGGGGCCTGTCCTCTCTTTGCGATCCCTGACGAATCCATGCCGGAAAGGCCGAGCGCATGCGCCTTCGACTCCTTGCCCTGACGACCCTCGCAACCTTGTGCGGATGCGTCGAAACGAATGAAACGCAGGGCGGCGGCAGGGCGTCGGATGGCGGCGCGGTATCCGGCACCCTCGAAACGGTGCCGGGATCGCAGGTCGTGAGCATCACCCTGAAAAGTCAGGCGGGCTGGTTCTGCAACGCGACCTTCCTGCATGCGGATGACGAGCCGCAACCCGCGAAAGCGCCGCTGTCCTGTTCCGACAGGCGCAAGGGGGAGATTCAGGTTTTCCTCAACCGCCACACGTCGCAGGCCGCGGGCTTCTACCGGCTGTCGGACGGGACGACGGGGCAGGTCAACTTCGGCCTGTTCTGACAGGTCCGCCGGCCTTTCACAGCCCGCTGTTCCTCAGCACCATCTGCAACACCGGCGCCAGCCGCTCACCCCATTCCCGCTGCCCCGCGGCATCGGCGATGAGGTCGTTGCGCACCTCGATCAGCACGTTCGGGCGGCCGGAGGCCAGCGCGTGTCGGTCGATCGAATCGCCGTCCAGATGCCCGGCGTAGGGCTCGTTGTCGCCGACCGTCAGGCCCGTCGCCGTCAGCGCCGCGATCAGCGGCACCGCCAGCCGGGTGTCCTTGGGCGAATAGAGGATTCCCACTTCCCACGGTCGGGGCGCGCAATGGCGCAACTGCCGGGTAAAGGAATGGATCGCGCAGATCACCACGTCCGGGCGTCTGGCGGCCAGATCCTCCAGCGCGAGGTGATAGGGACGGTGGAGGCGGTCCAGCCGTTCCCCGATATCCGCTTCGGTGATTCTGCGGTTCGCGGGGATGATCGTCCCGTCGTAAAGCTGCATCACCAGCGTCGGGTCATCCTCGCCCCGGTTCGGGTCGATCACGAGGCGGGAGAAATCCGTGTGGATCAGCGGCGCGTCCAGCCGTTCCGCCAGCGCCGTGCCCACGCCAAGCGCGCCGGGGTCGAAGGCGATGTGGCGCTGCATGTCGGGGGCCGAAATCCCCAGATTTCCGCCGGAAATCCAGTCGGGTACCCGGTTCGTCGCATGGTCCACCGTGACCAGCCATCGTGACGCGCGCCCCTCGCTGATGATCCGGTAGGCAGAATTCTGGGATATGGTCATGATTGCGTCGCCCGGTTGTCTTGTCCGGGATTTACGTCAGACCGGGGGTGAGTGCCAGTTGCCCTGTGCGAATATTTAGGTCATAGCTGGCAACGGGCCCACGAAGCGTTTGAAACTTAAGCATCGAGGCAGCATGAGACGCCTTCGCAATGTGAAGATCGTGGCCACGCTCGGCCCCGCGTCTTCCGACTATGACACCATCCGGGCGTTGTTCGAGGCCGGAGCGGATGTCTTCCGCCTGAACATGAGCCACGGCACCCATGACGAGCAGAAGGCGCGCTACGACATCATCCGGCAGATCGAGGTCGATACCGGCCGGCCGATTGCCGTGCTCGCCGACCTTCAGGGGCCGAAGCTGCGCGTCGGCACCTTCGCGGCCGGCGCCGCCGAGCTTGAGGACGGGGTGACGTTCCGCTTCGACCTCGACACGACCGAGGGCGACAGCCACCGTGTCTGCCTGCCGCATCCGGAAATCTTCGCCGCGCTGGAACCCGGCGCGCGGCTTCTGGTGAACGACGGCAAGATCCGCATGCGGGTCGAGGCCTGCGGCTCGGATTTCGCCGAATGCATCGTGACCACCGGCGGCACGATTTCCAACCGCAAGGGCGTGAACGTTCCCGATGTGGTGCTGCCCTTGGCGGCGCTGTCGGAAAAGGACCGCCGGGATCTGGAATTCGCCTGCGATCTGGGCGTCGACTGGCTGGCGCTGAGCTTCGTTCAGCGGCCCGAGGATGTGCTTGAGGCGCGCGAGCTTGCCCGCGGCCGGGCGGCGATCCTGTCGAAGATCGAAAAGCCCGCCGCCGAGCGCGCCTTCAACGAAATCCTCGCCGTCAGCGACGGGGTGATGGTGGCGCGCGGCGATTTGGGGGTGGAGCTGCCGGTCGAATCGGTGCCGCCGATTCAAAAGCGGCTGATCCGCAAATGCCGAACGGCGGGCAAACCCGTCATCGTCGCGACGCAGATGCTGGAAAGCATGATCGAAAGCCCGGTGCCCACCCGCGCCGAGGTGTCCGACGTGGCGACCGCCATCTACGAAGGCGCCGATGCGGTGATGCTTTCGGCCGAATCCGCCGCCGGGCGCTATCCGATCGAAGCGGTGAAGACGATGAACGCCGTCGCGCGGTCCGTCGAAAGCGACAAGACCTACCACGAGATCATCGAGGCTTCGCGCAACATCGACCGCAAGACCATCGCCGACGGCATCGTCGCCGCCGCGCGCGAGATCGCGGAATCGACCGATATCGCCGCGATCTGCTGCTATACGCAGACCGGCAAGACCGTCTCGCTGATCGCGCGGGAACGGCCCCGGGTGCCGATCGTCGCGCTCTCGCCCTTGCAGGAAACGCTGCGCCGGATGTGCCTTTACTGGGGGGTGCATTGCGTCCACAGCGAGGTGGTCGACCGCTTCAAGATGGCGGTGGTCAACGCTGCCCGCGCCGCCCGCGACTTCGGCTTTGCCGACGAGACGCAGCAGATTGTGGTGATCGCCGGTGTGCCCTTCAACGTGCAGGGCACGACCAACATCCTGCGCGTCGCGCCCTGCGACGAACGGCTGATCTTCCGCACAGACCCGGAATGACCGAATAGGACTTGCAAAACGGGGGGCGGTCCTTTAATGGCCGCCCCCTGACTACACGCGCGTCCGGCCGAAGTGGCATGCCGAGTCGCGCGTTCACCACTCGTCAAGAGGAGATGGAAATGCCCAAGATGAAGACCAAATCGGCCGCCAAGAAGCGGTTCAAGTTCACCGCGACCGGCAAGGTCGTCGCAGGTCCGGCCGGCAAGCGCCACGGCATGATCAAGCGCACCACGAAGTTCATCCGCGACAGCGCGGGCACGATGATCTTGTCCGATTCGGACGCCAAGATCGTCAAGAAATACATGCCCTACAACCGCTGATCAGGAGGCTGACACATGGCTCGCGTTAAATCCGGCAAGGTTACTCACGCCTCGCACAAGAAGGTCCTGGCCAAGGCCAAGGGCTACTACTCCAACCGTTCGCGCAACTTCCGCACCGCGACGCAGGCCGTCGACAAGGCGAACCAGTATGCGACCCGCGACCGCAAGCAGCGCAAGCGCAACTTCCGCGCGCTGTGGATCCAGCGGATCAACGCCGCGGTCCGCGCCTACGATCTGGAAATGACCTATTCGCGTTTCATCAACGGTCTGGCGCTGGCCGGGGTAGAGGTGGACCGCAAGGTTCTGGCCGATCTCGCCATCCACGAACCGGAAGCCTTTGGGGCCATCGTCGAAAAGGCGAAGGCTGCCGCGGCTGCGTAATCTCCCCTTACCGGGATTACATCACGAACCCCGCGCCGGCTTTTCGCCGTGCGCGGGGTTTTGCATTTCATTTGCTTGAATTCGGGTCGGGGCGCGGCTAGCACGGCATCGACCAGTCAGGAGACGAACATGGACGCGCTCGACCAGCTCAAGTCGAAATATCTGGACGGGATCGCGCAGGCCCCGGACGAGGCCGCGCTGGAGGATCTGCGCCTCGCGGCCCTTGGCAAGAAGGGCGAGATCAGCCTGAAGATGCGCGAACTGGGCGGCATGTCGCCCGAGGAACGCCAGACCACCGGCGCCGCGCTGAACCTGCTCAAGACGGAAATCGACGCGGCCCTGCGCGCCAAGAAGGAGGCGCTGGCCGATGCCGCGCTGGATGCGCGGCTGAAGGGCGAATGGCTGGACATCACGCTGCCCGGCCGCCCGCGCCCGCATGGCACGATCCATCCCGTGTCGCAGGTGATGGACGAGGTGACCGCGATCTTCGCCGACATGGGCTTCGCCGTGGCCGAGGGGCCGCAGATCGAAAGCGACTGGTATAATTTCGACGCGCTGAACATCGCCCCCGAGCATCCGGCGCGGCAGGAACACGACACCTTCTTCATGGCGCGGGCCGAGGGCGACAACCGCCCGCCGCATGTGCTGCGCACCCATACGAGCCCCGTGCAGATCCGCGCGATGCAGGAACGCGGCGCGCCGGTGCGGGTGATCGCGCCGGGCCGCGTCTACCGCATGGACATGGACCAGACCCACGCGCCGATGTTCCATCAGGTCGAGGGCATGGCGATCGGGCGCGACATCTCGATGGCCAATCTGAAATGGACGCTGGAGGAATTCTGCAAGGCCTTCTTCGAGGTGCCGGATGTGGAACTGCGCTTCCGCGCCTCGCATTTCCCCTTCACCGAGCCTTCGGCCGAGGTCGATATCCGCTGTTCCTGGGCGGGCGGTCAGCTGAAGATCGGCGAGGGCGACTCGTGGCTCGAAATCCTCGGATCGGGCATGATGCAGCCCAAGGTCCTTCAGGCCGGCGGCATCGACCCGACCCAATGGCAGGGCTTCGCCTTCGGCATGGGCATCGACCGGATCGCCATGCTGAAATACGGCATCCCCGACCTGCGCGCATTCTTTGAATCCGACCTGCGCTGGCTGCGCCATTACGGCTTCGCCGCGCTCGATCTGCCGACTGTTTTCGGAGGGCTCTCCAAATGAAATTCACCCTCTCCTGGCTGAAAGACCATCTCGACACCACGGCCACCTTGGCCGAGATCGCCGATACCCTGACCGACCTCGGGCTTGAGGTCGAAGAGGTCGTGGACCCGGCGGCGAAGCTCGCGCCCTTCACGCTGGCCAAGGTGCTGCATGCCGAAAAGCACCCCGATGCCGACCGGCTCCGGGTGTGCAAGGTGCTGACCGACGAGGGTGAAAAGACCATCGTCTGCGGCGCGCCCAACGCGCGTGAGGGCATCACCGTCGTTCTGGCGAAGCCGGGCGACTATGTGCCCGGCATCGACGTGACGCTTGGCGTCGGCAAGATCCGCGGCATCGAGAGCATGGGCATGATGTGCTCGGAACGCGAGCTGGAGCTGTCCGAGGAACACAACGGCATCATCGAGCTGCCCTCGGGCGAGGTCGGCGAGAAGTTCACCGACTGGCTGGCCGAGAACCGCCCCGAGGCGATCGACCCGGTGATCGACATCTCGATCACCCCGAACCGCCCCGATGCGCTTGGCGTGCGCGGCATCGCGCGCGACCTTGCGGCGCGCGGGCTTGGCGTGCTGAAACCCCTGGAGATCGAGGCCGTGCCGGGCGGTTTCCCGTCGCCGGTCCGGCCGGTGATCGACCCCGCGCTGAAGGCCAGGGGCTGCCCCGTTTTCGCCGGCCGGCTGATCCGCGGCGTGACGAATGGCGAAAGCCCCGACTGGCTGAAACAGCGGCTGGAGGCCATCGGGCTGCGGCCGATCTCGGCGCTGGTCGATATCACCAACTTCTTCACCTACGACCTGAACCGCCCGCTGCATGTCTTCGACGCGGCGAAGGTGAAGGGCGATCTGTCGATCCGCTTCGCGCGGGAGGGCGAGGAGATCGTCGCGCTTGACGGCAAGACCTATGCGCTGCACCCTACGATGATGGTGATCGCCGATGACAACGGCGTCGAAAGCATCGCGGGCATCATGGGGGGCGAGGCCTCGGGCTGCACCGCGGAGACCACCGATGTCTTCCTGGAAAGCGCCTATTGGGACCCGATCACCATCGCGGCGGCGGGCCGGGCGCTGAAGATCACCTCGGACGCGCGCTATCGGTTCGAGCGCGGCGTCGATCCGGCCTTCACGCTGGACGGGCTGGAACTGGCGACGCAGATGGTGCTCGACCTCTGCGGGGGCGAGGCGTCGGATGTCGTGGTGGACGGCGCCATTCCGGATACGTCGCGCGCCTACCGGCTGGACCCGGCGCGGGTGATCAGCCTCGTCGGCATGGACATCCCCGAGGCGGAACAGCGCCGCACGCTGACCGCGCTCGGCTTCACCTTCACCGGCGACATGGCGCATGTGCCAAGCTGGCGCCCCGACGTGCTGGGTGAAGCCGATCTGGTCGAGGAGGTGGCCCGCATCGCCTCGCTGACGAAGCTCAAGGGCATTCCGATGCCGCGCGAGACCTCGGGCGTGCCCGGCGTGATCCTGTCCCCGATGCAGGTGCGCGAGAAAACCGCGCGGAGGACCATCGCGGCGCTCGGCTACAACGAATGTGTCACCTACAGCTTCATCGACGCGGCTTCGGCGGCGCTCTTTGGTGGCGGGGCAGAGGCGACGCGGATCGAAAACCCGATCTCGTCCGAGATGACGCATATGCGCCCCGATCTGCTGCCCGGCCTGTTGCAGGCGGCGGCGCGCAATCAGGCGCGCGGCTTCGCCGATCTGGCGCTGTTCGAGGTCGGCCCCGCCTTCGCGGGTGGCGAGCCGGGCGAACAGGCGTTGCAGGCGACGGGGCTGCTGGTCGGCGCCTCGGCGCCGCGCGATCCGTGGGGGTCGCGCCGCTCGGTCGACGTCTACGACGCGAAAGCCGATGCCGAGGCGGTCCTGGCCGCCATCGGCGCGCCCGCCCGCGTGCAGATCAACCGCAAGCTCGACGCTTGGTGGCATCCGGGCCGGGCGGGGAACATCGCGCTCGGGCCGAACGTTCTGGCGACCTTCGGCGAGGTTCACCCCAAAGTCCTGCGCGAGATGGGCGTGAAGGGGCCGGCGGTCGCCTTCACCATCCGGCTGGAAAACGCGCCCTTCCCGAAGGTCAAGACGCCCACCCGCCCGGCGCTGGTCCTGTCGGATCTGCATGCGGTGGAACGCGACTTCGCCTTTGTCGTCGACACCACGGTCGAGGCGATGACGGCGGTGAACGCGGCCCATGGCGCGGACAAGGCGCTGATCGCCGGGGTTTCGGTCTTCGACCAGTTCACCGGCCCGAAGGCCGAGGAACAGATGGGCGCGGGCAAGAAATCGCTGGCCCTCTCGGTGCGCCTGCAGCCGAAGGACAAGACCTTGACGGATGCGGAGATCGAGGCGGTTTCCGCGAAGATCATCGACAAGGTGTCGAAGGCGACGGGCGGCACCTTGCGCAAATGAAGGACTTGAAAGGCCCCCGCGGGGGCCTTTCACCTTGTGGCAAGCCGATGCTTGCCCTGACCGGCCCATGGGGTAGATTGCGCCCATGAAAGGCGGACCATGCAAGGCGAACCCCGATCCCGTTTCCTCACCCTGCCGAACCCCGAGGCGACCGATGATTTCGGCCGCAGGATGGCGGATATCCTCCGCGCGGGTGACGTGATCCTGCTCGAAGGGCCGATCGGCGCGGGCAAGACCCATTTCGCCCGGGCGCTGATCACCGCGCGGCTGGCGCGGCTCGGGCGGCGCGAGGATATTCCCTCGCCGACTTTCACCCTCGTGCAGACCTACGATGCGGAACCCGAGATCTGGCACGCCGACCTCTACCGCCTCACCCATCCCGACGAGGCGGTGGAGCTTGGCCTTGAGGACGCCTTCCAGGCGGCGATCTGCCTGATCGAATGGCCGGAGCGGCTGGGATCGCTGCGGCCCGGCGATGCGCTGGTGCTGACCTTCGCGCCGACGGACGATGGCGCGTCCCGGCAAGTGACGGTCACCGGGCCGGCGGCATGGATGGCGCGGCTCGCCGATGTGGTGCCTGCCCATGACTGACGCGATCGACGCCTTCCTCGCCGCCGCCGGCTGGGGCGATGCCGTGCGCCGCGATCTGGCGGGCGATGCCTCGGCCCGCCGCTACGAAAGGCTGTCGCGGGGCGCGGACCGGGCGGTTCTGATGATCTCCCCCTCCCCCTCCGAGGTCACCCGCTTCGCACAGGTCGGCAGCTGGCTCTTGGACCACGGCTTTTCCGCGCCGCGCATCTTTGCGATGGAGGCGGGCGCGGGGCTGATGCTGATCGAGGATCTGGGCGATGACCTGCTGTCCGTCCTCCTCGCCCGCGCGCCGGACCGCGAGGCCGCGCTTTACGCCGAGGTCACGGCTTTCCTTCTGGCGCTGCACCGGCTTGAGCCGCCCGCATTCGTCGCGCCGCTCGACGGCCCGGCGCTTGGCCAGCTCACGGAACTCACCGCCGAATGGGCGCCGGTCCTGTCCACGGATGCGGCCCGGGCGCTGCCCGAGGCCATCGCGTGGCACCATGCGGGGCTGAACGATCTGCCGCCCGTGCTGTCGCTGCGCGATTTCCACGCGCAGAATGCCCTCTGGCTGCCGGATCGGACGGGCGTGGCGCGGCTCGGCCTGCTCGACTTTCAGGATGCCGTGGCGGCGCATCCGGCCTATGATCTGGTCTCGGCGCTTCAGGACGTGCGCCGCGCCGTCTCCCCGGCGACCGAGACGCGCGAGATCGCCCGTTACACGGCGGCGCGCGGGCTCGACCCCGACCGTTTCGCCGCCGCCTATGCGCTCTTGGGCGCGCAGCGGGCGTTGCGGATCCACGGCGTCTTCGCCCGGCTCTGCCTTGCGGGCGGCAAGGCGCATTACGTCGATTTCATGCCCCTGAACTGGGCGAACCTGAGCCGCGATCTGGAACACCCCGCGCTGGCCGATATTGCGGCGCTGGTCCGCGCGGCCTATGCCCCGCCCACGCCCGAGATGATGGAAAGGCTGAAAGACCGATGCGCGACATGCCCGACGCCCTGATGCTCTTCGCCGCGGGCTTCGGCACGCGGATGGGCGCGCTGACGCGGCACCGCCCCAAGCCTTTGGTCGAGGTGGCCGGGCGCCCGCTGATCGACCATGCGCTGGATCTGGTGCGGGGGGCGGGGATCGCGCGCATCGTGGCGAATGTCCACTACCTCGGCGATCAGGTCGTGCGGCATCTGGCGGGGACGGGGGCGGCGATCTCGGACGAAAGCGACCGTATCCTTGAAACCGGGGGCGGGCTGCGCAAGGCGCTGCCGCTCTTGGGGCCGGGGCCGGTGTTCACGCTCAACACCGATGCGGTCTGGAGCGGGCCGAATGTCCTGAGCGCCTTGCGCGCCGCCTGGAATCCGGCGCGGATGGGGGCGCTGCTGGCGCTGGTGCCGGCGGATCGCGCCATCGGTCACGGGCCGAAGGGGGATTTCACCGTCGCTCCTGACGGGCGGCTGACGCGCGGGGGCGATTACGTTTACACCGGCGCGCAGATCATCGATCCCGCCGGTCTGGCCGACATCCCCGATCCGGCGTTTTCGCTCAACCTCCTGTGGGACCGGCTGGCGGCTGAGGGGCGGCTTTACGGCATGATCTATCGGGGCGACTGGTGCGATGTGGGCCATCCCGACTCCATCCCGCTGGCCGAGGCGATGACCCATGTCTGAAGGCCCCGTCTTCGCCCTGCCGATCGGCGTCGATTTCCCGCGCGAGCTGGTCGCCGGGCTGATCACGCGCATGGAGCATGAACCGCCCGAGGCGATGGCGCGGCTGCGGCTCTACCTCAACTCCGGCCGGATGCAGCGCCGCGTGCGCGAGGAATTCGACCGTCATGGCGCGCGGTTCTTGCCGCGTCTGGGGCTGATCGCGGACCTTGCGCGGCTGCCCCGGCCCGGCGTGCCCGCTGCGGTGCCCGCGCTCAGGCGGCGGCTGGAACTCGCGCGTCTTGTCGCCGGGCTGGTGGCGAAGCTCCCGCAGTTCGAGCCGGGCGCCGGGGTCTTTCGTCTGGCCGACAGCCTCGCCGATCTGCTGGCCGAGATGCAGGACGAAGGCGTGCCCCCCGCCGCGCTGGAATCGCTCGACATTCAGGACAGCCATGCCGTCCACTGGCAGGCGAGCCTGAACTTCATCCGCATCGTCGCGGGCTATTTCACCGATGAGGCGGAACCCGATGCCGTCGGCCGCCTGCGCCGCATCGTCGAGGGACTGGCCGAGGACTGGGCCATCGCGCCCACGAACGACCGCATCGTCATCGCCGGATCGACCGGATCGCGCGGCACCACGGCGGCCTTCATGCGGGCGGTGGCGGCGCTGCCGAACGGGATGATCGTCCTGCCCGGTTTCGATTTCGACATGCCGGATTTCGCGTGGGAGGCGCTGGATGCCGGGCGCATGCCGATCGAGGATCATCCCCAATACCGCTACCGCACCCTGCTGCGAAAACTCGGCACCGCGCCGGATCGGGTCGGCTGCTGGACCGATACCGCGCCGCCCGCGCCCGCCCGCAACGGTCTGATGTCGCTGGCTCTGCGCCCCGCCCCCGTCACCGACCAATGGATGACCGAGGGGCGCGTGCTGCGCGGCCTGCCCGACACCTGCGCGGACCTGACCCTGATCGAGGCGCCCGACGAACGGCGCGAGGCGCTGTCGCTGGCCCTGATCCTGCGCGAGGCCGCGGAAAACGGGCGCAAGGCCGCGCTCATCACGCCGAGCCGGATGCTGACGCGGCGGGTGTCGGCGGCGCTCGACCGCTGGGGCATCCTGCCCGACGACAGCGCGGGCGCGCCGTTACAGCTGTCGGCGCCGGGGCGTCTGTTGCGGCATGTGGCAAAGCTGCGCGGCCAGCGGCTGATGATCGAGCCGCTGCTGATCTTGCTGAAACAGCCGCTGACGGCGACCGGCTGCGGGATGCGCGGCGACCATCTGCGCTTCAGCCGCGAGCTGGAGCTGCACCTGCGCCGCAATGGCCCGGCCTTCCCCGACCGCGCCGCGCTGAGCGATCCGAAATGGACGAAGGGGGAGGAGCCGCGCCGCCTCTGGTCCGACTGGGTGGCGGATCTGCTGGAACGGTTCCCGCTGGCCGCAACCGCGCCCCTGCCCGATTGCATCGCGACGCATCTCGACCTCGTGGCGCGGCTGGTTTCCGGCCCGGGCGGCAGCATCGGTGCCAGCGGGCTCTGGCAGCAGGAGGCCGGGGTGGCCTGCCGCCAGATCATGGACGACCTGTCCGCCGAGGCGGATCACGGCGGCCAATACGGCCCCGCCGATTACGCCGATCTGCTGGACACGCTGTTCGGCGCGGTGCAGGTGCGGCAGGCGCAGGCGGTGCATCCCGATATCCTGATCCTCGGCACGCTGGAGGCGCGGGTGCAGACCGCCGATCTGGTGCTGCTTGCCGGGCTGAACGAGGGAAGCTGGCCCGAGGCCCCGGCCCCCGATCCGTGGCTCAGCCGGCGGATGCGGCTGGATGCCGGGCTGTTGCTGCCGGAACGGCAGATCGGCCTGTCGGCGCATGACTTCCAGCAGGCGGCGGGGGCGGCGCAGGTGGTGCTGTCGCGTTCACAGCGGGCCGAGGGGGCGGAAACCGTGCCCTCGCGCTGGCTGAACCGGCTGGTGAACCTGCTGGGCGGTCTGAAGGAGGGCGACGGGCCACAGGCTCTGGCCGACATGCGGGCGCGCGGCAAGGCTTGGGTGGATATGGCGATCGCGCTGGAACAGCCGCGCAACCGGGTGCCGCCCGAGGGCCGCCCCTCGCCCCGGCCCCCGGCACAGGCGCGGCCGCGCGAATTGCCGGTGACGACGATCCGCACCCTGATCCGCGATCCCTATGCGGTCTACGCCCGGCGGATCCTGCGGCTGCGTCCGCTCGACCCGCTGCGCCCCGAACCCGATCCGCGCCTGCGCGGCGAGGTGCTGCACGAGATCGTCGAGACCTTCCTGCGCGACCGCCCCGCCGCCGAAACCCTGCCTGAGGCCGAGGCCCGCCTGCTGGCCATCGCGCGCCGCATTCTGGATGCCCGGATTCAATGGCCGAGCGCGCAGGCGATCTGGTATGCCCGCATCCGCCGCATCGCCGCGCGTTTCGTCGCCGACGAGGCCGCGCGCCTTGCCGCCGGCATCCCGGTGGTGATCGAACAGCAGGGGAAGGTGGCCCTGACCGCCTCGGCCTTCACGCTTTCGGCCAAGCCCGACCGGATCGACATCCTGCCCGACGGTTCGGCGCATCTCTACGACTACAAATCCGGCAAGCCCCCCACCGATGCCGAGGTGCTGCATTTCGACAAACAGCTGTTGCTGGAGGCCGCGATGATCGGCAAGGGCGCCTTCGACCGGATCGGCCCGCGCCGGGTGGGGGCGATGACCTATATCCGGCTGGGTGGCGAGGGCGAGACCCGCGACCTGCCGATGGATCAGGCCGATATCGACGTGACATGGGCCAAGTTCGAGCGGCTGATCGCGCGCTATCTGGACCCGCGCACCGGCTATACCGCGCGCCGCGCGCTGCAATCGGTGCGCGACCGCAGCGATTACGACCATCTGTCCCGCTTTGGCGAATGGGAGATGAGCGACCTGCCCGATACCCCCGGCGGCGAGGTGACCGAATGACCGATCTGGCAACCGAACGGCAGATCCGCGCCGCCAGCCCCGGGCAATCGACCTGGCTTTCGGCCAATGCGGGCTCGGGCAAGACCAAGGTGCTGACCGACCGCGTGGCGCGGCTGCTGCTGAACGGGACGGAACCGCAACGGGTGCTCTGCCTGACCTACACCAAGGCTGCGGCGAGCGAGATGCAGAACCGTCTGCTGAAACGTCTGGGCGAATGGGCGATGCTGGACGATGCCAGCCTGCGCCGCGAATTGCTCAAGCTGGGCGAGGAAGGCGAGGTCACCGCCGACCGGCTTGCGCAGGCGCGGCGGCTGTTCGCGCAGGCGATCGAGGCGCCGGGCGGGCTGAAGATCCAGACGATCCACTCCTTCTGCGGCGCGCTCCTGCGGCGGTTCCCGCTGGAGGCCGGGGTGCCGCATGGCTTCGCGGAGCTTGACGACCGTTCCGCGGCCGAGCTGCGTTCCGACATCCTCGAAGACATCGCCTCGGGCCCCGATCGCGGGGTGCTGGACGATCTGGTGATGTGCTACGCGGGCGAGGATCTGACCGCGCTGATCGGCGGCATCACCCGCCATGCCGATGCCTTCGTCCCGCCGCCGGGGCGAGACGACGTTCTGGCGGCGCTCGGCCTGCCGCCCGGTTTCACGCGCGACGGTCTGCTGCCGATGGCCTTCGATGGCGGCGAGAAATCCCTGTTCGACAGCGTGATCCCGGTGCTGAAGGCGCAGTCGGCGACGATGAAGACACTGGCCGCGACGCTCTCGTGCGTCAACCTGACCGCGCCCGCCCGCACCGATCTGGAACTGCTCTACGATGCGCTTCTGAAAAAGGATGCGACGGCCAAGACCGCCTCGATCCCCACCAAGGTGGCGGCGCGCGAGATGGGCGAGGATCTGGTCGAGGACCTCCATGCCTTCATGGAGCGGATCGCCGCGGTGCGGGCGGCGGAATCGGCACTGGTGGTGGCGGAACGCTCGCTGGTGCTGGCCCGTTTCGCCGGGGTGTTCCTGCCGCGCTACCGGGCGCGCAAGGCGGCGGCCGGATGGCTCGATTTCGACGACCTGATCGAGCGGGCCGGGGCGCTGCTGTCCAGCCCCTCGGTCGCGCAATGGGTGCTGTTCCGGCTCGACGGCGGGATCGACCATATTCTGGTGGACGAGGCGCAGGATACCTCGCCCGGCCAGTGGCGGGTGATCGAGCGGCTGGCCGACGAATTCACCGCGGGCGAAGGCGCGCGGGATGAGCCGCGCACGATCTTTGTCGTGGGCGACCGCAAGCAGTCGATCTATTCCTTC
This sequence comes from Paenirhodobacter populi, assembly GCF_004022215.1. Lineage (GTDB taxonomy): Bacteria > Pseudomonadota > Alphaproteobacteria > Rhodobacterales > Rhodobacteraceae > Rhodobacter > Rhodobacter populi. Next base: position 2,784 of record NZ_SAUZ01000032.1, on the reverse strand, counting down.
CAGGGCGCCGATCTGCGCCGGTATGAGGCGATGCGCGCCCATTTCGCGCAGAAATTCGCGGTGATCGGGCGGCCCTTGCAGGATGCGGAACTGCAACATTCGTTCCGCTCCTCGGTCGCGGTGCTGCGGCTGGTGGATCTGTCGTTCTCGGCGGGCGGCTCGGTGGGGCTCGGTGGCGTGCCGGAACATCTGGCCTTCTTCGGCGCGATGCCGGGGCGGGTGGACCTGTGGCCCGCCGTCGCCCCCGCCGATACGGACCATGAGGATGACTGGGAAGATCCGGTGGATCAGCCCGGCGCCTCGGATGCGCATGTCGTGCTGGCCCGCACCATCGCCGCCGAGATCCGCGCCCTGATCGACGCGGGCACCCGGATCCTCGATGGCAACGACCCGCGCCCGGTGCATGAAGGGGATTTCCTGATCCTCGTGCAGCGCCGGTCGGTGCTGTTTCAGGAAATCATCCGGGCCTGCAAGGCGGCGGGGCTGGCCGTCGCCGGGGCTGACCGGCTGAAGCTGGGGGCCGAGCTGGCGGTGCGGGACATCACCTCGGTCCTCGCGTTTCTGGCGACGCCCGAGGATGATCTGGCGCTGGCCGAGGCTCTGCGCTCGCCGATCTTCGGCTGGACGGAAGGGCAGCTTTACGACCTCGCGCAGCCGCGCAAGGGCTATCTGTGGCAGGCGCTGCGGGCCTCCGGGCGGGTGGATACGCTGGAAATCGTGCAGGATCTGCTCGACCACACCGATTTCCTGCGCCCCTACGACCTGATCGAGCGTCTGCTGAACCGCCACGGCGGGCGCGACCGGCTGATCGCCCGTCTGGGGGCCGAGGCCGAGGACGGGATCGACGAGCTGATCGCGCAGGCTCTGGCCTATGAGGCGACGGAAATCCCCAGCCTGACCGGCTTCCTCGGCTGGCTCGGCGCGGATGAGATCGAGGTGAAGCGGCAGCTTGAGAATGAGGGCCGCACGATCCGGGTGATGACGGTGCATGGCTCGAAGGGGCTGGAATCGCCGATCGTGATCCTGCCGGATACGGCCAAACCCCGCGCCCCCCGCAGCGGCGAGCTGTATCCCGCCGACAACGGCGCCGTCCTGTGGCGCGGCGGCACCCCCGTCGCGCCCCCCGCCTTGCAGGCCCTGCAGGAGGCGGAAAAGACCCGCATGGCCGAGGAACGGATGCGGCTTTTGTATGTCGCGCTGACGCGGGCCGAGAAGTGGCTGATCGTCGCGGCGGCGGGCGAGGTCGGCGCGGGCGAGGAAAGCTGGTATTCCCTCGTCGCCGAAGGCATGGAGCGCGCCGGTTTCACCGAGGTCGCGGCCTGTTCCGGCGCGGCGCAGGCGCTTGGCCCGGTGCGGCGCGTGGCCTATGGCGACTGGCCCGATCCGGCGCAACCGGGCGCGCCCGGGGTGGCCACCGCGCCGCCCGCCCCCCTGCCGGACTGGACCCGCACCCGCGCGGCGGAGCCTTTGCGCCCGCCAGCCCCCCTGTCGCCCTCGGACCTCGGCGGCGCCAAGGCGCTGCCCGGGGAAACCGAATTCAACGACGACGAGGCCTCGAAACGCCGCGGGCGGCAGTTGCACCTGCTGCTGGAACACCTGCCCCTTGCCACGCCCGAGATGTGGGAGGGGATCGCGGCGGATCTGCTCGGCTCCGGCCCCGACCGGGCGGAGCCTGACGAGATCGCGGCGATCCTGCCCGTCGCCGCGCGGGTGGTGGAGGTCGTGCGGCAGGCCGGCTTCCTCGGCCCCGATACGCTGGCGGAGGTGGAGATCACCGCCGATCCCCCCGAACTGGGGGGGCAGAGGCTGCACGGCACGATCGACCTTTTGCGGGTGACGGAGGATCGGGTCTCCGTCCTCGACTACAAATCCAACGCCGTGGTGCCGGGGACGGCGGATCAGGTGCCGGCGGGTCTGGTGCGCCAGCTTGCCGCCTATCGCGCCGCGCTGCGGCAGATCTATCCGGGGCGCGCGGTGGATTGCGCGCTCGTCTGGACCGCGACCGGCACGATCACGACACTCCCGGATGCACAGATGGACGCGGCCCTGCGCACAATGCCCGTCCCTTGACGGTTGGGGGGGCGGGGCATACCTTTTACCCAACTGCATATTCAGGAGACCGCAATGGCTACCGTCAAAGTCACCGACACCACCTTCGAGGACGAAGTGCGCAAGTCCGACGTGCCCGTCATCGTGGATTTCTGGGCCGAATGGTGCGGCCCGTGCCGGATGATCGGCCCCTCGCTCGAGGAACTGGCCGAGGAATACGGCGACCGGATCAAGATCGCCAAGGTCAATGTCGACGAAAACCCCGACAGCCCGGCGCAGCTTGGCGTGCGCGGCATCCCGGCGCTGTTCCTGTTCAAGGACGGCGAGGTCGTGTCGAACAAGATCGGCGCGGCGCCCAAGGCCGCGCTGAAGGCCTGGATCGACTCCGCGATCTGAAACGATGAACGAAGGGCGCCTCCGGGCGCCCCTTCGCACCGAAAATCCCGGCGCGCGCCGATCGGGAAACCGCTGGACCCGCAATCAGCGCCCATCTGAACCGAACCCGCCGTGAGACCACGCCTTCCTGCCGTCGTTTTTCCATAAATATCCCGGGGGTGAGCGCGGAACGCGCGAGGGGGCTGGCCCCCTTCCACCCATCCGCCCGCATCCGTGAGTTCGGTTTTGAAGCCGGCTTCGGAGACTGCCTCATAACCGAAGCGACCCGCGAGAGTGGATGGAAGAGGGGGGGGGGGGGGGGGGGGGGGGGGGGGGGGGGGGGGGGGGGGGGGGGGGGGG
>NZ_SAUZ01000031.1 GCF_004022215.1 Paenirhodobacter populi | reverse complement strand
TCTTCGCCAGATCGAGCCCGACAGTGGTAATCTCCGACATGACCGCTCTCCTATGTGGATCCTTGCAGGCCCACCTTGGCACACAGATGCCGTCGGAGGGCGGTCACATCATCAAAGCCCTGCACACATGAAAAGACGCCCCGCTATGCCATGCTTGAACGGCCGCTTTGCCAAGGTCGTCGCCACCGCTATGCCGTACTGCCGTTAGACCACTTCCCGCCCTTGCGGGTGGCAGGGCTGGGTGATTGCTGCGCCATGAACGAACGACCGCTTTCCCAGTCTCGCTGCGGCTGCCGTGCCGCAGTGCCTCACAGTAGGCTTTCCGCCCTGTTGGTCTGTTAGGCTGTAAAGCAGTTGGTCCCGATGCCGCGACAGCGACCGGCGGCTTTGTCCGCATAGCTTCGGCCGCTGGGATGGTCCAACGCGTGAGCCACAGGCAGAGCGGTCAGATCGACGTGAAGAGCCCTGAGCGGACGGCCTCTAATAGCTTTGAAAGCCTTCGACGTTGAACTGACCGCACCACCAGCGTAAACGCCATGGCATGAAAGTGACCTTAGCGCGGATGCCAGCCAGCGCATAAGGGTCTTCTCGCTCGAACCGTCTACGCGATGCCGCCATTCGTATGAATGACCTGGCCGTGGACCCACCGATTGGGTCCGATGAGCGCCAGGACGATAGAGGCGATGTCGTCTGTCCGCCCGATCCGCCCAAGCGGAATCGCACTGATGAGCGCCTGACGCATTTGTTCGGCGTTTCCGCTGCTTTCAAGCGTCTGGTTCAGCATCTGCGTGTCGGTTGGGCCGGGGGCCACGGCATTGACGGTGATGTCTTGGCCGCCAAGTTCGCGAGCGAGCACCACGGTAAGCGCTTCAACACCGGCCTTTGAAGCGGCATAGGCGCCATATCCGGGAACCAACTGGCGCGTGATTGCGCTGGAGATGTTGATGATCGACCCGCCGGCCCTGACAGTTCGGGCCGCTTGCTGGTCAACGACAAGCGTTCCCCACAGGTTGGTCTGAAAGACCCGATCCGCCTCTGCCAAGCTTACCTCGCTGATCGAACTCACTGGCAGGATGCCGGCGGCGTTGACGACGAAATCGATTCCACCGAAATCTTGTTGCGTGCGTTGGAATACCGCCGCGATGGCCTTTTCATCCGCAACGTCAGCTTTCTCCGCTCGGGCAACACCACCCTGCTGCGAGATGGCCGCTACAGCCTCATTCGCAGCCGCCGTGTTGCTTAGGTAGACAAGCACCACTCGGCATCCTTCCTGGGCCAGCCGTTCGGCGATGCGTCTGCCGATACCTCTCGAACCGCCTGTGACGATCGCGATCTTGCCAGTCAAAGGTTTCTGCTGCTCGGCATCGCTCTCTCTGGCCCCTTGGGCCGCCACAGGCAGAGTCATCATTCCCGCCGCGCCGGCCGCAACGCCAATCATCGCGTTGCGTCGATGCGTGTCGATTTTGTCTGTCATGTCCATAATCCTTAGCTGCTCGATTTGAGAAGTGCGGCAAAGTCGCGGCAAGCGTTTGCTGCGGTCAGACCATTCCGCCACTGGCATGGACTACCTGCCCATGGACCCACCGCACGGTTCCTGTGAGCGCGAGTACGACGTCAGCAATGTCATCGGTCGTTCCGATGCGCTCCAGGGGGATGGCGCTGACAAGGGCTTCGCGCATCGCCACGCCGTCGCTGCTGCTTTCAAGCGTCTGCGTAAGCATCTCTGTGTCGGTCGGCCCCGGAGCCACCGCGTTCACAGTGATCCCACGGCCTCGGAGTTCTCTCGCCAGTACGACCGTGAGCGCTTCCATGCCGGCTTTCGATGCGGCGTAGGCCCCGTATCCGGGCACGAGTTGGCGCGTGATCGCGCTGGAGATGTTGATGATTGACCCTCCGGAGCGCACTCTGCGCGCAGCCTGCTGGTTCACGACGAAGGTGCCGCGAAGGTTGGTTTGCAGTACCCGGTCGACCTCGGCCAGGTCGACCTCGGCCAGCGTGCTTACAGGCAGGATGGCAGCTGCATGGACGACAATATCAATGCCGCCAAACTCTTGTTCGGCGTTCTCGAAAATCGCGGCGATAGCCGCTTCATCAGACACATTTGCCTTCTCAGCGCGCGCGATACCGCCACTTTCGGAAATAGCGGCCACGACTTCGTTCGCCTTGGTCGCGTCGCTTTGATAGACAATCACGACCCGGCACCGCTCTTGAGCGAGACGCTCGGCGATACGCCGGCCAATGCCTCTTGAGCCTCCGGTAACGATTGCAACCTTGTCCTTCCAAGGACTGGGTGCGCCGGCAGGATTGATCTGTTCAACAGTCATTTTATGATCCTTCTTCGGTTTACATGGATCGAACCGCATGGATGCAATGTGGGCCGTTCATCGCAGAGTGCGTGATCCCGCTTCGTTCTATTCGGACTGCGACAGCCGAGTGTCCGTCAGTTCCTCGCTGAGGGTCCACAGGCGCTCAGCCGCCACTGGGTCGATGGCGTGGGGCATGACACCCGCGGGATGTGAGGGATCGGCGGCAATCCCGCCCCAACTCGCAACCAACTCCGGCGAGACAACCGGAGCGATGTCGCTGCTTTCGCAGTAGACGCCCCCCAGACCTTCCAACAGTGGGCTGGTCGCACACCAGACGGCTGTTGCCGCGCCTTGCGGGATAGACTTGTAGCCGCTCGCCGGATCGATCACGGGCCGGCCGTCAGGCGTCCATTCGCCGATCGCATGCTTCTCGTCGTCGCTCAGGTGATCGATGATGTCGGTCTCGACGATCACGCCGGGATGAACGGCGAAGGCGCGTACGCCCTGATCACGTCCACGGTGGTCCAGCTCGACGGCAAACAGGGCATTCGCCGTCTTGGACTGCGCGTATCCCAGGATTGGCTGATACTCGCGTCGTTCGAAGTTGATGTCCTCGAAGCTCACTGGCGCAATCCGGTGGGCCAGCGAGCTGACCGTGACGACCCGCGCGTCATTGGCCTTGACCAGCGCCGGCCAAAGCCGCGTCGTCAGTTCGAAATGGCCTAGGTGATTGACCGCGAAATGTGACTCGATTCCGCGAGAATCGAGAGCGAACGGTCGGCAGAATATCCCGGCGTTGTTAACCAGGATATCCAGCGCACGCCCGGAGGCCAGGAACCGCTCGGCGAACGCTGCAATCGACTTGGAGTCGATCAAGTCGAGCGTGTCGAACTCCAGGCCGTCCACGCCAGCCAGGGCGCGCTGTGCGTTCTTGACATCGCGCACCGCCGCGATGACATGTGCTCCGGCGCCCGCCAGAGTGCGAGCTGTCTCTTGACCGAGGCCGGCATTCGCTCCGGTGACGATGGCGATCTTGCCGCGAAGATCGATGCCCTTGATGACATCGGACGTAGTCGAGGCGCGACCGAAGCCTGTGCCGAGGGGAGACTGGTTACTCATGATGGTTCATTCCCAATAGTTGTGATGAAACGGCCAGGCCGGTGAGACCGGAGGCTGAGCATCAGTCGAGGAAGCGCACGCCGGTCAGTTGCTCACTGAGATCCCACAGCCGCTTGGCCGCTTCTCGATCGACGGCGTAAGGCGCGACGCCATTGGTGCGGTGTCCTGACTGACTTTCAGCGATCGAGAAATTCTTCGGGGCGGCGTCCATCAGGGGCGCTATGTCGGAATCGACGCAGAAAACCCCACCCAAGCCGGCCAATTGCGGGCTGGTTGCGCACCATACGTGGGTGGCAGCGCCCATCGGGATGGACTTGATGTCCTTGGCGGGATTGATCTGCGGAACCCCCTGTTCATCGATCACGCCAGCGGCGATCAGATCCGCAACCGGGACATGCCGTTCCAGGCCAGTGCCGGGAATGCCGCCCGGATGCAGAGAGAAGGCGCGCACGCCGTCCTTCTGGCCGCGGGCGTCGAGTTCGACCGCGAACAAGATGTTGGCGGTCTTGGACTGGCCGTAGCCTGCCCACGGGTCGTATGGGCGGCTTTCGAAGTTGATGTCATCGAAGACGACCGGTGAGAAGCGATGGCCCATGGACGATACCGAGACCACCCGAGCACCTTCCGCTCGCTGAAGCGCGGGCCACAAGCGTGCGGTCAGCTGGAAATGGCCCAAGTGATTGGTGGCGAATTGCAGTTCGTAGCCACGCGCGTCCAGGGTCCGCTCGGGAAGAGCCATGATGCCGGCGCTGTTGACCAGGATGTCGAGCGGGAGCCCTGACGCCAAGAAGCGCTTGGCGAAGACATCGATCGACGCTGGATCGAGCAGGTCCATGTCCTCGACTTCGGCTGCCGACAAGCCTTCGAGCGCCTTCTGCGCTCGCTCCACATCGCGCGCCGGGACGATGACGCGAGCGCCCGCGGACAAGAAGGTGCGCACGGTCTCGCGGCCGAGCCCGGAGTAGCCGCCAGTGACGATCGCCACTTTGCCAACCAGGTCGATGCCCTTGATGACATGGGAAGTCGTGGATGCGGCGGTGAAACCTGAATTGATTGGGGTTTGGGGAGTAGTCATTGTGGTTCTCCAAATATCCTGGTGACGTTCAGGCGGATTGCCGCGGCGTCGCATCGAGCAGTGCTTCGCTGAGCGCCCACAGGCGTTCCGCACCATCGGGATCGACCGCATACGGCATGACGCCCAGCTTCTTCGTGGAATCGGCCGGCCCCCAGTTCGTACTTTCTTCGGGGGGCACCAGCCGCGCGACCTCGACGTTCTCGCAGTAGACACCACCGATGCCATCGAGCTGCGGGCTGGTCGCGCACCAGACTTGGGTGGCGGCGCCTTGTTCGACCGTCTTGAGCTGCTTTTGAGGATCGAGAATCGGCCGGCCTTCCGAGTCTATGACACCGAATGCCCTCAACTGGTCCTGATCGAAGTTGCGGCCAAGATCGGTCGTCACGATGCTTCCCGGATGCAATGAAAAGGCGCGCACGCCATGCCGCTGCTCGCGCATGTCGAGGCCGGCCGCAAACAGGATGTTGGCCGTTTTCGATTGGGCGTATCCCAGCATCGGCTGGTACTCACGACCCTGGAAGAACGGGTCGTGGAACACCACGTTCGAGAGTCTATGTGCCCACGCCGACACGGAGACGACACGCGCACCGTTAGCTCTGCGCAGCGCCGGCAGGAGCTTCCGGGTCAGTTGGAAGTGGCCGAGATGGTTGACCGCGAAGTGATGCTCGTAGCCCCTCGCATCCAACGTCAGGGTCGGCAGCGCCATGATGCCCGCGCTGTTGACCAGGATGTGCAGTGGCCGCTCTGAAGCCAAGAACCTGTCGGCGAAGGTGTCTATGGAATGGCGATCGAGCAGGTCCATGGACTCGATATCGACGCGCTCGATACCGTTGAGCACCGCGCGCGCCTTGGCAAGATCACGTGCGGGGACGATGACCGATGCCCCGGCCGCGGCTAGCGTTCGCGCGGTTTCGAGGCCGAGGCCAGCATAGCCGCCGGTGACGATCGCCACTTTCCCGGCCAGATCGATGCCGGCGATGACGTCGGAGGTCGTCGAGGCCGCGGTGAACCCGGACTGGATCGGACACTGCGGAGATGGTGATACGGTTGTCGGCATGGAGCGAACCTGGTTCTTGCTGGTATGCTCCGAACTTATTCGCCCTGAGTAGAACTCGGAATAGTTGTCAGTCTCGATTTTCTTTGCGATAGTCCGGACATGAATCCAGATCCCTTCTCAGGCATGCTCTCCTTGGTCAATGCGCGCTCGGTCATCTCGGGCGGTTTTCTGGCGGGCGGCGATTGGGCGGTGCAGTTTCCGCCGCCTGAGCGCGTGAAGTTCCTGATCGCTGCGCGCGGCGGATGTTGGCTGACCATTGACGGCGAAGAGCCCATTCGCTTCAGCGAGGGGGACGCCTTCCTGCTGACCGCCACACGCGGCTTTTCGCTCGCCAGCGATCCGGCCTTGCCCCGCCTCGAGGCCGTGGCCCTGTACGCCGGCGAGGCGCATCAAATCCTGAACATAGGCACGGAGGAGGCGGACTTCTTCTTCCTCGGCGGACACGTGCAACTGGACTCGGCCAGCGGGCAATTGCTGATCGACAATCTTCCGCCCGTGATCCATTTGCGCGCGGGCACCGCCGAAGCCGATGCAATCGGCTGGCTGATCGAACAACTGGTGCGAGAGCACCGGAAAGATCGGCCAGGCGCCGACTTCGCTGCGGCGCAATTGGCGCAACTCATGTTCCTGCACATCCTGCGTGGCTATCTCGAAAGCTCCGATGCGATCATGGCTGGGCGGCTGAGGGCGATCAGCGACCCGCGTATCGAGCCGGCTGTTCGTCTCATGCATACCGATCCAGCACGGGCATGGCATCTCGCCGAGTTGGCCAAGGCATGTGCAATGTCACGGACGGTCTTCGCCAGCTACTTTAAGTCCGTCGCTGGCATAGCGCCACTGACCTACTTGACGCAATGGCGCATGCATTTGGCCGAGCGTGCACTGCGTGAAAGCAATGTATCGCTCGCACAGCTTTCGGAGGCATTCGGCTATTCGTCCGAAAGCGCGTTCAGTGTTGCCTTCAAGCGTGTCACGGGCAAGGCTCCCAAGCGCTACAGATCGGCTGCGCGTCGGGACCTGACGCAAGAGTCCGTGTTGCCCGCCACGCATTGATTTGTGCGATTTGTGCTTGCGGCACTGGCTGAGCATTGTTGTAGAAGTCCCCGGAAAGCGGGATTTCCACAGTAAATCTATTGGGATTAATGGCCTGTAATTAATAGCACCACTATAGCAGAAGTTTGGTAAGCGGCGGCTGGACCTCACCTTCCAGCCTGCGGCCTGATTGTCGCATTGGATATTCGTGATGATCAGGACGGAGTTTCTCCATGGAGACTGCATTGGAGGTTCTCCCGGCTGGCGGCCGCGGCCGTCGGAACCGGAAGTGGCCAGATGAGGTGAAGGCGCGGATCGTGGCGGAAACGCTGGAGCCTGGCGCAACGGTGAATGAGGTGGCGCGACGGCACGGCTTGCCTGCAAACCATGTATCATCGTGGCGAACGCTGGCGCGGAAAGGGCGGCTGGTTCTGCCCGCGCCGGAAGATCCCGTAGAGTTTGCGACGTTGATGCTGGGCCCAGGCGAGGAGCCGCGCCCTGTCGTCGTGCGGCCTGTGGCGGAGAGGGCCGAGCTCGTCGTCGGTGCCGTGACCATCCGCCTGGAAGCCGGGGCCTCGGCAGATCGGATAAGCATCGGTGGCCCGCGCGCTGACGGCTGGCACATGATCTTCCCGTCGAACCGGGTTCGGATCATGGTCGCGACGAAAGCGATCGACTTCCGGAAAGGTCATGACGGGCTGACGTTCGAGCCCCCCTTTTTCACGCACGGGCTCGACGCCGTGCGGTGCGCCTTGAGGTGGGTCGCATCGATCATGATGGTCTTGTGCGCGGCGTGCTCGGCGGCCAGGCCGACCATGATCCGGGCGAAGACACCGTAGTCGCTCCAGCGCTTCCAACGGTTGTAGAAGGTCTTGGCGGGTCCGTATTCCTTCGGCGCATCACGCCACCTCAAGCCATTACGATTGATGAAGATTATGCCGCTGAGAACACGGCGATCATCGACGCGGGGCTTGCCATGGCTTTGGGGGAAGAACGGCTTCAGCCGCTCCATCTGGGCGTCGGTCAGCCAGTAAAGATTGCTCATCAATCAGGTCTCGTTGCGGAGCCTGAATCACGCAAGAAGCCTGAAATCAATGGGTCTGGAGCCTAGCTCAAGACGATATTTTGCGACTGTACGGCGTGAAAGGCGGATACCTCTCGCCGCAAGCTCCTTGACAAGAAGCGCATCCGTCATTCTGGGTGCCGCAGGCCAGTTGTCCATGATATTGCGAAGCGTCTTTGCCACAGCTTCACGATCGAGGTCAGGATTTTGAGGACTGACGGGGGTTTTCAGAAGATCTCTCAAATGCACGATCCCGTTGGGCGTCCGCATTGCAACGCCGGCGACAGCGCGGCTGATGGTGCTTTTACTCATTCCAAGTTGCGCGCCGAGCGCGGTCATCGTCAAAGGACGGCATGCGCCGCCACCGAGCAGCCAGGGCAACTGGAGCTCAACCATCGCTGTGCCGATCCGCAACAGGCTTGCCGCCCGGCCCTCCACCGCCGCGGCCAGATTTTGCGCCGAGATCCGGGCTTCGGCATTCTCTCCTCCGTCGTGCTGCACAAGTTTCAGCGTCGTTCCGAGGCGCAGCACACCCTCGGCCGTCAGTTCCAGTTCGGGCGGAGGCCCTTCAGGTTCGGCGCTGCCCAAGAAGGGTGCCAGAGAAAGGTTGCGGATATCCGCGACCATCTCCCGCGAGTCTTCGTGATCCGTTCCCAAAAATGCGGCGATGGCCGAAAGATCATTTGCCGCGACCAGATCCAGTCGGTCCAGCAGCCGGTCCATCCACGGGTCCAGACGGTTCTTCGCCCGCAGTTGCAGGCGGAAGCACTCGGCGATATCGCGGGCGAACACCCCCGGCGGCTCCAGTTGGTGCAGATGCGGCAGCAGATCGTTCAGCATGTCATGGGTCGTGCCCAGCCATGCGGCGATCTCGGCCAGCGGATCGACCAGCAGCCCGCGGTCGTCGAGGCAATGCACCAACTCCCGCGCGAACCGTCTTTGCTCGACCGTCAGGCGCAGCAGCCCGATCTGGGCAATCAGAGCGGCGCGCGCATCCTCCGCCTGCGGCAAGAGCTCGGGGTCCGAGCAGGTCAGCGCCGGGTTTCTTGCCAGTTCCAGCCTGATCCGGCGCCTGAGCCGCCCCGTATCCATATGCAGCACATCCAGCGCTAGCCGCATTTGCAGACTGAGGGATAAACTCCTGATCTGGCGCTGTTCCTGCCTTTGCATCGGCTGCCCTCTGTCCGCTGCGCAACAGTGTTGCATCGAATGCTACACCTGCCTTCAAAAACCCTGAAAAAACTATCCGTTTAGTTTGGCATCCCTGTTGCTTGTTAGATTTGCAGGGAGGAACAGAATGGTCAAGGTCGGTATTATCGCCAATCCGATTTCTGCCCGCGATATTCGCCGGGTGATCTCGCATGCGGGCAATCTGCCCATCAACGACCGTGCCAACATCGTTCTGCGCATGATGGCCGGACTGGCCGCTACCGGCGTGGACGAGGTCGTGGTCATGCCCGAGAATGGTGGTATCCGCTTTCATCTGGAGCGCATCATCCAGCGCGAGCTGCGGCTGGGGCACATGAGCTTTCCGCAACTTCGCTATCTGGACATGCCGGTGACGGCGACAGCCGGGGACAGCGCCCGCGCCGCGCGGATGATGGCCGAAGGGGGGGTCGCGGCCATCGTGGTTCTGGGCGGTGACGGAACCAATCGTGTCGTCGTCGGTGCCTGTGGCGGGGTCCCTGTGGCCGGTGTGTCGACGGGAACCAACAACGCCTTTCCCGAATTGCGGGAACCGACGATCACCGGGCTGGCCGTCGGGCTGGCGGCGACCGGACAGGTGCCGCCCACCACCGCTTTTCGCCCGAACAAATGGCTGGAGGTCGCGCTGAACGACCGGCGCGAAATTGCGCTGGTCGACGTCGCAGTGGTCGAAGACCGTTTCGTCGGCACCCGCGCCATCTGGAAAACCAACGGATTTCGTGACCTGTTCGTGACCTTCGGCCTGCCGCAGGCCATCGGCATGTCCGCGATTGCCGGCTTGCTGGACCCGGTGGACCGCGCCGCCCCCGAGGGGCGGCATATCCGCCTGTCCCCCGACGCGCCGCGCCGATTGCTGGCCCCGATCGCGCCGGGCCTGATCGACCGGGTCGGAATCGCGGGCATCGAGACGATGCGGCCCGGCGCGGCGCACCGCCCCTCGATCCCGGCCGGCGCGCTGGCCTTTGATGGCGAGCGCGAGCTGATCTTCACCGAAAGCGACGAGGTTTCCGTGCGTCTGGTGCCCGACGCCTTTCGCACCATCGACGTGCCGGCCTGCATGGCCCATGCGGCCTTGGCCGGGCTGTTCATCCGCAACCCAGACTGACGAACACCAGGGAGGAGTTCATGTCCAATCCGTTTCCGCTGCCGAAAGAGCAGCTTCTGGACGCCTATCGAAAGATGCGCACCATCCGCGATTTCGAAGAGCGGCTGCATGTCGATTTCTCGCGCGGCGAGATTCCGGGATTTGTCCACCTCTACGCCGGAGAAGAGGCGACGGCGGTGGGCATCATGGCGCATCTGCACGACCGCGACCGCATCGCCTCGACCCATCGCGGACACGGGCATTGCATCGCCAAGGGCGTCGACGTCAAGGCGATGATGGCCGAGATCTATGGCAAGGCCACCGGCTGCTGCGCCGGCAAGGGCGGCTCGATGCATATCGCCGACCTGTCGCTTGGCATGATGGGGGCGAACGGCATTCTGGGCGCTGGTGCGCCGCTGGTCTGCGGCGCGGCGCTGGCGGCGCAGAAGCTGAAGCATGACGGCGTGGGCATCACCTTTTTCGGCGATGGCGCCTCGAACCAGGGCACCGTGCTGGAAAGCATGAACCTGGCGGCGATCTGGAACCTGCCGGTGATCTTTGTCGTGGAAAACAACGGTTACGCGGAATCGACCTCGGTGGATTATGCCACCGCCTCGGACAGCTATGTGGACCGGGCGACCGGCTTCGGCATGCCGGGGATCACCGTCGATGGCCTTGATTTCTTCGCAGTCTACGAGGCCGCGGGCGAGGTGATCAAGCGCGCCCGCGAAGGCGCGGGACCGACGCTTCTGGAATGCAAGAACGTCCGTTTCTTCGGTCATTTCGAGGGCGATGCCCAGACCTACAAGGCGCCGGGTGAGAACGAATACAACCGCGCGCACAATGATTGCCTGACGCTTTTCCGCCAGAAAGTGACCGAGGTCGGGGTGATCGACGCGGCCGAGCTTGACGCCATCGATGCCGAGGTCGCCGCGCTGATCAACGCGGCCGTGGACGAGGCCATCGCCGCGCCGCACCCCCGACCCGAGCAACTGACCACCGACGTTTACGTGTCCTATTGAGGGAGGAGAGACCATGGCACGCATCATCAGCATGAAGGACGCGGTGAACGAGGCGCTGGATCAGGAAATGACCCGCGACCCCACCGTGATCATGATGGGCGAGGATATCGTCGGCGGCGCCGGCGCGAAGGGCGAGGATGACGCATGGGGCGGCGTCCTTGGCGTCAGCAAGGGGCTTTACGCCAAGCACCCCGGACAGATGATCGACACTCCACTGTCGGAAAGCGCCTATGTCGGCGCGGCAGTGGGGGCGGCGACGGCGGGCTTGCGGCCGGTGGCCGAGCTGATGTTCGTTGATTTCATCGGCGTCTGTCTGGACCAGGTATTCAACCAGGCGGCCAAGTTCCGCTACATGTTCGGCGGAAAGGCGGAAACCCCGGTGGTGATCCGGGCGATGTGCGGCGCGGGCTTTCGCGCGGCGGGCCAGCACAGCCAGATGCTCACGCCGCTGTTCACGCATCTGCCGGGGCTCAAGGTCGTTTGCCCCTCGAACGCCTATGACTGCAAGGGCCTGCTGATCCAGTCGATCCGCGACAACGATCCGGTGATCTTTCTTGAGCACAAGAATCTGTATGCCAGCACCTGCGACGTGCCCGAGGAACCCTATACCATTCCCTTTGGCGAGGCGAATATCGTGCGCGAGGGCCGCGACGCCACCATCGTCACCTATGGCCAGATGGTCGGGCGTTCGCTGGAAGCGGCCGGGATGCTGAAAAAGGACGGCATTGAGGTGGAGGTGATCGACCTGCGCACGCTGTCGCCCATCGACATGGATACGGTCCTTGAAAGCGTCGAGACGACCGGCCGGCTGATCTGCGTCGACGAGGCGAACCCGCGCTGTTCCATCGCCGCCGATATCTCGGCCAACGTGGCGCAGGACGCCTTTGAATCGCTGAAGGCGCCCATCCAGATGGTGACGCCGCCGCATGCGCCTGTGCCCTTCTCGCCCGCGCTCGAAGATATCTATGTGCCCTCTGCCGAACGCATCGCCGCGGCGGTTCGCAAGACGCTGGAGAACTGACATGGAGAAAATCACCCCCATCCTGATGCCGAAATGGGGTCTGTCGATGCGAGAGGGCAAACTTGCCGCATGGCATGTGGCCGAAGGCGCGGTCATCGCGCCGGGTGACGAGATCATGGATGTCGAGACCGACAAGATCGCCAATGTCGTCGAGGCGGCGGATGGCGGGTTGCTGCGCCGTCGCGTCGGCGTCGAGGGCGAGACCTATCCCGTCCGCGCCCTCTTGGGAGTGATGGCGCCGGCGAGCGTGCCGGACGCGGAAATCGACGCCTATGTCGCCGCCTATGAGACACCTTCTGCCGGAGGCGAGGAAGACGATGAAGGCCCCGCCTATCAATTCGTCGAGCTGCCTGCCGGCCGCATCCGCTATGCGGAACGCCCGGGCGAAGGGGTGCCGCTGGTGCTGATCCACGGCTTTGGCGGCGATCTGGACAACTGGCTGTTCAACATTGATGTCCTGGCCGAAAGCGCGCCGGTCTATGCGCTGGACCTGCCTGGCCATGGCCAGTCGGTCAAGTCGGCGCGGCCGGCCGGGCTGGGGCTGATGGTGGATACGGTTCTGGCCTTTCTTGACCATATCGGTGCCGGCAGGGTGCATCTGGCGGGCCACTCGATGGGCGGGCTGATCGCGGGTTCGGTGGCGATCAGCGCGTCCGAGCGTGTGGCCTCGGTCACGCTGATCTGCCCGGCCGGACTGGGGGATGAAATCAACGCCGGCTATATCGACGGCTTCGTCGCCGCGACCGGGCGCAGGGATCTGAAACCCGTGCTGGCGCATCTGTTCAAGGATCAGGGGCTGGTCAGCCGCGCGATGGTAGAGGATCTGTTGAAGTTCAAGCGGTTGGACGGGGTGCAGGATTTCCTGTCCGACCTGTCGGCGGCCCTCTTCAAGGGCGGTCGGCAGGCGCAGCAGATCGGCGCGGGGCTGGCCGCCGGCGGGGTGCCGGCGCAGGTGATCTGGGGCGAGGCGGATGCCATCATCCCCGCCGCCCATGCCGGTGCCCTGCCGGGAGCCCGGACCAGCATCATCCCCAACGCCGGCCACATGGTCCAGATGGAGCAATCCGCCGAGGTGAACCGGCTGATCCGCGATTTCATCGCCTGAAACAGCAGGCCGCCCCGAGGCGCGGGGCGGCCTTTTCCAGAGGGAGGAAAGACATGAGCAATTCCATTGAAGACCGGTCGATCATCGTCACCGGCTCGGGCCGCGGCATCGGCCGTTCGATCGCCGAGGGGCTGGCGCAGGCTGGCGCCCGCGTGGTCATCGCCGACATCAACGCCGAAACCGCAGAGGCCACCGCCGCCGAGATCCGCGAAGCCGGAGGGCAGGCCATCGGCCTCGCGGTCGATGTCACCGACCGCGCCAGCACCCGGGCGCTGATCGCCCGGACCGTCAGCAGCTACGGACGGCTGGATGCGATGTTCAACAATGCCGGCATCGCACAGGTCAAGCAGTTCAACGACATCACCGAGGACGACTGGCACCGTGTCATGGACGTGAACGCCATGGGCGTGCTGATCGGCATTCAGGAGGCCTCGAAACAGTTCATCGCGCAGGGCGGTGGCGGCAAGATCATCAACACCGCCAGCATCGCCGGCAAGCAGGGCTACGAGCCGCTGGCGCATTACTCGGCCAGCAAATTCGCCGTGGTGGCGCTGACCCAGGCCGCCGCCCGCGCCTTTGGCAAGCACCGCATCAATGTCAATGCCATCTGCCCCGGCGTGGTTGCCACCGACATGTGGAAGCTGATCGACAAGGGTTTCAAGGACGAAGGCCTGACCAGCCGCGACAACGAGGCATTCGAGGGGTTTTCCGCCGGCATCCTGCTGGGCCGCCCCTCGCACCCCGAGGATCTGGCCGGGGTCTCGATCTTCCTCGCCTCGGCCGGGTCGGACTACATGACCGGGCAAAGTCTGGTCGTGGACGGCGGCATGGTGCTGGTATGAGCGCGAAACAGAAACTGGCCGAGGCGAACGCCCGCGCGGCCGTGCTCTACAAAGCCGACGGCAAAACCATGTCCGCATTCCGCGGGCTGATGGCCGCCGCGAGCCGCGAGGGCAGGCTCGGTCCGGCGATCAAGGAGATGATCGCCCTTGCCGTCGCCATCGGGCGTGGCTGCGAGGATTGCATCATCTTCCACACCGCCGAGGCCAAGACCCATGGCGCCAGCCGCGACGAATTCATCGAGGTTCTTGCCATCGCCATCGAGATGTCCGGCGGGCCGGGCACGGTCTATGCCGCCAAGGCGCTGGCGGCCTTTGACGAACTGGATGGAGGCCCCTCATGAAAGCGCAGCACCTCCATCCCGCGAAGGGACCCGCGGGCCAGGGGCATCCCCCGCCGCTGGCGGGCGATCCCGGCCGGGCGCCCCGATATCGCTTTTCCGAAGTGATTTTTCTTCAGGTGCCGAATCATGAATCCGGCAGCGAGCCGGCAGAGGAGGGAGACATCTGCGTTCCGGCCCACCCCTCGGGGGGCAGAGACCAAACCGAACAAGAACAGGTGAGGACATGCAAACAACAGCTATAGAGGTGGCGCCTGCGCGGTTGCCAAACGCGCTCGGAGGGCTCGGCCTGATCTTCGGACTGGGCATCGTCTCATGCTTCGTCGTGAACCTGATCGTCAAGGCCGCACCGATCGGCCCTTGGGCTGGCGATCAGATTGCGGAGATGTACTGGCTCGACAACGTCACTTGGCAGCTCATGGCGCTCTGGTGGGTGCTCCTCAGCGTGGTGAGCGGCGGCTTTCCCTTCCATCGGATAGAAGACCCGGTGACGCGCGGGTTCGTCACGCTGGCGGTGGCGTGGTTGGTCGGATGGCTGTCGGCCAAGGGCATTTACTGGGCGGGTCTTGATGCGGACTGGGTGTTTCCAATCATCGGATGCATCTTTTTCTTCATCGCCTTTTTTTCGTTCGCGGGCGAGAACTGGATCGTGGCGGGAATGCCGCCGCATCGGCAGTTCTTCATCCTGCTGGTGATGATCGCATTCCTGACCTATGTGGTCACGAATTCCAGCATCCGCTGGATCCCGGCCTGGTGGTTTCCCTTCATCGAGATGGGCTCGGCTTCGGGAGTGCTCGCCTATCTGACCCGGCGCATGACCCAGCCGGGCAAGGCGCTGGCGCAAATCGGGATCCTGTTCCTCGTCGTCATCTGCTTCCTTGCGATCAGTTCGGGCATCGGGGTCTGGGACACGGAAGCGCCCGGGGTGGGGACGTTCTGGACGATCGGCTACTTTTCCGACCCGCGTTGGCTTCTGTGGTTCATGGTGGCCTGCTCGGTCTCTTACGCGCTGTTGATCCAGCTCAGGAACTGGCCCTTCACGCTCATCCCGATGCCCTGGGGCGGCATTCTCGCCTGTCTGTTCTGCGTGATAGTGACAACCATTGTCACCCTCTTTCTCGCCAGCCTGGTCGGGTCAGTCTTCACCGACATGAACGAGGCGCTGACATACGCATACATGGGCACGCACTGGTCCTTTGTGATCGCGCTGCTTTTCGGATTCGGAAACGACCGGCCCTACCTCTGGGCAGGTCAGAAAACTTCAGGGAGTTGGGAAGATGTCGATTGAGAACGCAACCATGACGCGCGCCTCAGCGGAGACCAGAACCATGCGGGCGCTGCGCTTCCACGCCGCGAAGGATCTGAGGATCGAGAACATCGCCAGGCCCGGGCAGCCCGGACCGGGGCAGGTCTTGATCCGCAATCGTTTCGTCGGCATCTGTGGCACCGACCTGCACGAATATGCCAGCGGCCCGATCTTTGTCCCGACCGAGCCGCATCCCTATTCCGGCGCGGTTTATCCGCAGGTGCTGGGCCACGAGTTCGGGGGCGAGGTCGTGGCCGTGGGCGAAGGCGTCACCAAAGTCGTGGTGGGAGACCGCGTCGCTGTCCAGCCGCTGATCATGCCGCGCGGCGGCGAGTATTTCGCCGATCGCGGTTGGCATAACCTGTCGGGCAGTCTCGCGCTGGTCGGGCTTAGCTGGCATTCGGGCGGCATGTCGGAAATGGCGCTGCTGAACGATTACAATGTCGAAAAGATCCCGGCCGAGATGTCGGATGAAGAAGCCGCGCTGGTCGAGCCGACCGCCGTGGTGGTCTATGCCTGCGACAGGGGTCGGGTGACAGCGGGCGATTCGGTGCTGGTTACCGGCGCCGGTCCCATCGGCATCCTTGCATTGCTCACGGCACGGGCCTTCGGCGCGACACGGCTTTTCGCCTCTGACGTGAACGAGACGCGGCTGGCCCTGGCGCGCGAGGTGGTGCCCGGCGTCATCACCATCAACCCCGCCAGGGAAAACGTGGGCGACGTGGTGGGCGCGGCCACACTGGACGGCATCGGCTGCGATGTGGCGCTGGAATGCGTGGGCAACGAGCGCGCGCTGCAATCCTGTCTCGACGCCGTCAGAAAGCAGGGCGTGATCGTGCAGACCGGCTTGATGGCGGGTAAGGGCAGTGTGGATTTCTTCCAGTTGACCTTCAAGAATGTCGAGATCCGGGGTTCGTGGTGCTATCCGACGCATAGCTGGCCCCGCACCATCGAGCTGATCGCCTCGGGGGCGATCCCTGCCAGCCGGGTGGTGACGAAGCGGATCGCCCTGGATCAGGCCGTGGCCGAGGGGTTCGAGGCGTTGCTGGACCCGGCCGGAACGCAGCTCAAGATCCTAATCGATCTTTCACGCTGAAAGAGGGCTGATCATGTAATACAGTTCCACACCGGGGCGAAGAACGTGCTATTTTCGCCCCGGAGGCTTTGGGAGGAGCCAATGGGAGGAAGGTCGAACGCCGGGGCGCATGTCCTGGAAGTCATCGGCGTGGCCGAAGGGCAGAATTCGCGTCGGGATGCGGATGTGCTGGCCTCTTGGCGACGCTGCGTCATTGAACATCAGTTGGATCCGGGCAGACATACGGGACCACGAATCGTCACCGCACAGGAGTTGAACAACCACCGGCAGGATTCAGAGGAATTGCTGGGCATGGCTCGGCACGGTATGGAGGATCTCTATCGCCGGGTAAACGCGATGGGCTATGTGCTGATGCTCGCGAATGCACACGGCGTCACCGTCGATACCATCGGCGATACCGAATTGGACCGGGAGGTGCGCCATGCAGGGCTGATTTCGGGCTCGGAATGGCACGAGAGCAATGTCGGCACGAATGGAGTGGGTGCCTGCCTCGCCACCGGGCGGCCCATTACCGTGCATCGCGGCGACCATTTCGACATGGCACTGACGTCCCTTTCCTGCACCGCGGTACCGATCCACTCCGCGCAGGGAAAGCTGGTGGGGGCGCTGGATCTGTCGCATCTGGAGCCGCCTCAGGACAAGATGAGCCAGGCCCTGACGCTGGAGGTGATGAAATCCTGCGCCCGGCGGATAGAGATGGCGAACCTCGTCCGATGTCATCGCGCGGACTGGATCCTGCGGCTGAACCTGTCGTCTGAATTTCTTGATGTGGATCCGATGGCGGCGCTGGCCATCGGCGCGGATGGATGCATCGCGGGTATGACCAACAATGCGCTTGCACTTCTTGGTCAAAAATCAAGCAAGGCATTGATCGGTCAGCGGTTCGACGAGATTTTTTCTTATGATCTGGACGATCTGCCCAAGCTCTCGCGCGCGATGGCTCCGGTAGATGGCGCATTGGAGATGCAGTCCGGCGGCTTCATCTTCGCACGCTCGGTCCCGCCGACCGCGCCGCCTCGCCGGGCCGTCGAGCACGCAGTGCCAAAGCCGTTGCGGGCTATACATGACGGGGATCCCGCCATGCGTCATCTGGCGGAACGTGCCGCCAGGGTCGTGGACCGGCAGATCAGTGTCATCCTGCGGGGCGAGACCGGCACCGGGAAGGAATTCATTGCGCGGGCCATGCATGACTCCTCTCGCCGACGCGGGCCTTTCGTCGCAATCAACTGCGCGGCCCTGCCCGAGGCGCTGATCGAAAGCGAGCTTTTCGGCTACGCCCCCAACGCCTTTACCGGCGCGCATGCCCGCGGCAAGAAAGGTCTCATCCGCGAGGCGAATGGTGGCACGCTGTTTCTGGACGAGATCGGCGACATGCCGATGGGCTTGCAGGCACGGCTGCTGCGCGTGCTGTCCGAACGAGAAGTGCTGCCTGTCGGTGCCACGAAGGCCGAACCGGTGAACGTCCGCGTGATCTCTGCGTCGCATCGCGACTTGGCTGAACTGGTGGCGCAGGGACAGTTCCGGCAGGATCTGTATTACCGGCTGAACGGGCTGGTGCTTGACATTCCACCGGTCCGCGCGCGTACTGACTTGGAGTGGCTGATCCAGAATATCTCCGCCGCCACTGAAGGCAAACCATGCTTCTCGCCTCAGGCGATGGACCTGCTGCTGTCCTACGCCTGGCCCGGAAATGTGCGGGAGATCATCAATCTTTGCGAACTCGCCGCGGCAATGTGCGATGGTGCTTCTGTCTTGCCCATCCACCTTCCGGCAGTGATAACGGATCGTGCCTCCTCCGCCAGTTTACCGACAAATGGCACGTCGGAGGATGCATTGCTGCAATTTCTGAATGAGTATGGTGGGAATGTTACCGCTGCGGCCCGGGCGGCGAAAATCGACAGATCGACATTCTACAGGCGCCTGCGCAAGTCGAAATAGAATGTATCGGGGTTGCGCCGCAGTATGCCTCATTGCTTGGAATGACCGCGAATTGCCAGTCGCTGGTCTCGGTGAGGCTAATCTCAGGGGAAGATGGTGGGGCTGCGGCTGCTTCTGCCCGAAGCTTAGGGTCAGGACTTCGGTAACGGGGTCGTCCCAGTCAAGCGGTTTTGCGTATACGGGATGTGCCGCCGGAGCGGGCGGCCTTGTTCTTTGAGAAAGTGATCTGCTTCCCTGTTCGGCAGCCTTCGCCGGAGATCGACCCGGGTGCATGCTTCGGTCCGTGGTCAGCGCTGTGGCTGCCAACATGATGCTGGTTCAATGCAATTCCGATGTGCCCATCTCATTGGCTTGCTCGATACGATCGGCATCAGTCCTGAGCACGGCATCACCGGAACCGCGTCCCGTGGGGACCTCGAAGGCCCGCGATCAGGCAGGCAGCAGTCTGGAAACTGTGTCTTCAGCCGGCATGAAGCACGGGAATGTCAAAACGGAAGTCGCTGTCATCCTTCCACATCCGGTGCAGGATCACGGCGATGCGGCGGGCCAGCCCAACCATCGCGCGCTTGGCACCACGACGGCGCGCAAGTTTTGCCGCCCAGGTTCGCAGCCAGCTCGCCCGTCCACCAATCGTCGGGAAAACAGTCCCCCGGACTGTTTTCTGACCCTCCTCATACATCATGACGGTTGCCGCCTGGCACAGCGCGCGTCGAAGGTTGACGTCGCCTGCCTTGGTGATCCCTCCCAAGACGTCGCGCTCGCCCGACTGGTTGCGAGACGGCATCAGGCCGACCCACGGTCCGACCTTCTTCGAGGATGTGAAGCGGGCGGGATCATCGACAGCAGATCGATAGGTCAACGCCACGACGGCGCCGATCCCGGGCATCGACATCAGCCGACGACAGACCGGATCCTCCTGGGAGAGTTGACGGACATTGCGTTCAAGACCTGCCAACTCTCGCCGCAGCGCCGAGCGCGCGCGAAGCATGGGTTCGGTTGCCGCTTCCAGCATCGGGTTGCCCGCCGCCAGTTCGCGGATACGCTGTTCGAACCTGCCACGGGATATGGTGCCAACCTTGAGCCCGAAGTTCCGCAGCAGCCCGCGCAGTGACATTTCCAGCGTGATAAACCCTTGTTGCACAGCCTTACGAGCGCTGAGCACCGCTCTAACCTCCTGTGCAGACACCGATTTGCAATGAACGGGTCGGAACCAACCAAGATGAAGCAGACGTGCAATACCCTCTGCATCCCGCCGGTCCGTCTTGATCGGCATGGCCTTCAGGGCGCCTTTTACCTGTCTGGTTTTCATCAGAACGACAGGTAGTCCCGCATCTGACAACCCGCGATGCAGCCACTGCGACAAGGGGCCGGCCTCAAGCCCGACGGCGGCAATTGCGCCGTCCTGGTCGCAGATCCAGCACGACAGCGCTTCGGGCTCGCTGGCCACCTGCGCCTCCTTCACGATCTTCCCATGCTCGCTGATCACGCAGATCGCGGTCTTCTCCAGCGACACATCCAGCCCGACAAACAGCTTCATCCCGCAGTCCTCTATGTGGATCCGATACGGGAATGGCGCCAGCTTGCCCTCAATCTTGCAACGGTAACGGGCGGGTCGCGACGCAGGCCCCGTTACGGCATCTCATTGAATTTCACAGCCAGAACAAGATGGTTGCGGCGAGGATGATCGCGGAGAGGAAGACGACGGGTGATCTGTCGTAACGGGTTGCAACGCGTCGCCAGTCCTTGAGCCTGCCGAACATGATCTCGATGCGGTTGCGGCGCTTGTATCGACGCTTGTCGTATTTGAGGGGTTTGCCGCGCGACTTTCGGCCCGGGATGCAGGGTTTTATCCCCTTGTCCTTCAAGGCATCCCTGAGCCAGTCGGCATCATAGCCGCGATCTGCGAGCAGCCATTCGGCCGAAGGCAGGCTGCCAAGCAGCGCTGCTGCGCCGGTGTCGTCGCTGACCTGACCGGCGGTCATGAAGAACCGGATCGGACGGCCCTCGGTATCGGTGACCGCATGCAGTTTGGTGTTCATGCCGCCCTTGGTTCGGCCGATCAAACGGCCCCTTTGGTCGCCGGAGCCCCCTTTTTCGACCGCAGGCTGGTCGCCGTGCGGTGCGCCTTCAGGTAGGTCGCGTCGATCATCACCGTCTTCGGAGCGGTGGCCTCGGAGGCCAGTCCGTCCATCATCCGCGCAAAGATGCCCTTGTCGCTCCACCGTTTCCAACGGTTGGGGGATCGGCGCGGTTCTGACGGTGCTGGCGCTGGTGCAGCTGCGCAGGCTCGGCGCGATCGAACTGGGCGCGGATATGGCGGCGGGGCTTGGGCTGCACGTGGGCGCGGCGCGGCGGTGGATCGCGGCGACGGCGGTGTTGCTGGCTGCAACCGGCGTAGCCGTGGCTGGGCCGGTGCCATTCGTCGCGTTGATGGCGTTGCCGGTCGCGGTTTCACTGACGCAGGCGCGCGGCCTGCCCGGACGGCTGATCGCCGCCGGGGCGGCGGGCGCAGCGATCCTGACATTTGCCGATGTCGCGGCGCGGTCGGCCGTGCCGGGAATACAGCTGCCGGCCGGGGTGATGACCGGCTTGTTGGGTGCGCCCTACCTGCTGGCCCGCCTGTCGCGCGAGATGAAGAAAGGCACGCTATGACGTTACGCGCAGAGGGGCTGACGCTTGGATATGACGGGCGGCGGGTGATCGAGGGGCTGGACCTGTCCTTTCCCGGCGGAGAGATGGTGACGATCCTCGGCCCGAATGGCTGCGGCAAGTCCACGCTGCTGCGTGCGCTCGGCCGTCTTTTGCGACCCGAGGCGGGTCGCGTGACGCTGGATGGCGACGATCTTTTCGCGCTGAACAGTCGGGCGGTGGCGCGGCGGATGGCCATCCTGCCGCAATCGCCTCTTGCGCCTGAGGGCATCACGGTTGCCGATCTGGTCCGGCGCGGGCGGCTGCCGTGGCGCGGCCTGCTCAGTCCTTGGAGCGCCGCCGACCGCATCGCCTGCGCCGAGGCGATCGAGGTGGTGAGGCTGAGCACCGAAGCCACGCGCCCGATCGAGGAACTTTCGGGCGGTCAGCGGCAGCGCGCCTGGATCGCGCTGGTGCTGGCGCAGGACACCTCCCTGCTGCTGCTGGACGAGCCGACCACCTTCCTTGATCTGACGCATCAAATCGAGGTGCTGCGGCTCCTGCGTGAACGCAACAGGCAAACTGGGTTGAGCGTCATCAGCGTGTTGCACGACCTGAACCTTGCCGCGCGATTTTCGGACCGGCTGGTGTTGCTCGGCTCCGGCGGTCTGGTGGCCGAAGGGTCGCCCGATACGGTGCTGACCGCGCCCAATCTCGGTCGCGCCTTTGGGTTGAAGGCCGAAATTCACCCCGATCCGGTGTCCGGTGCACCAATGGTTTTCCCCCTTTAACTGCCGAGGTCGCCATGCTCTATCCTGAACGATCTTCTGGTCGCTATACCGGTTCCCCGCCAGCCGATCTTCTTGTGCATCTGGAACGGCATCTGCTGGAATACGGCACGCAGATGTCCCGCACGGAAGAGCGGCTTGAGCTGACCTGGCCCGGTGCCGAGCTGACGCTGACCACCTGCCCCGAGGGCTTCACGCTTGAGATCACGGCGGCCAACGCGGCGCATCTGCATCAGGCGCGCGAGGGAGCGATGTTCCTGCTCGACCATGTCCTGCCTGACTGCACAGCGACAATGATCTGGTCCGGTTCCACTCCCGCTCCGGGCGCGCCGCCGAATTTCCATCTTGCGCATGTCGTGTCGGTGGTGCCTTTCGCGGCAAGTTTCCTGCGCGTCGAGCTCGACGTCGAGGGGATCGGGGCACTGTCGACAGGTGGTATGCACTTTTCGCTTCTTCTGCCACCTGAAGGCGAGGTGCCGCTTTGGCCTGTGCTCGATGAACGAGGCCGGACACGTTGGCCCGAAGGGCCGGGCACGCCGCACCGGGCCGGTTATACCTTCGTCAGTCTCGATCTCGATAGGCAGAGGATCGTCTTTGATGTCTATATGCACGAGGACGGCCCGACACCGGAATGGGCCAGACACGCCCGTCCCGGCGACATCGTGGCCGTCATGGGGCCGGGCGGCGGCGACTTCCCGCCCGGAGATTTTATTCTGCTCGGGGGGGATGAGACGGCCCTGCCCGCGATCCGCCGCATTCTGGAAACATCTGCGCCCGGACGCCGCGGTGTGGCCATGATCGAAGTCGGCGATCCGGCGGATACTGTCGCGATCAACCCCGCCACCATTCCCCCAGGCATCACCCTGCGCTGGTTCACGCGCGGCGGGACGGTAACACTCGCCGAAGGACTGCGCACCGCCGACCTGCCCGCCGTCGGCCAGTCACGTTTCGTCTGGATCGCGGCCGAACAGGCGCTTGTGCGGGAAGCGAAACAATGGTTCCGGGAAAACCATGCGCTTGGCCGGGCGGAGGGTTACTTTTCGAGTTACTGGGAGAGATGACACGCGGTTTGGCCGGGCGGAGCCGACCGAAAAGCCAGGGTGGGGCCACGCTCGGCCAGGTGCCCAACATATCCGGCAACCCGCCTGGGATGGCCGTCCTGGAAGGCATGCTGCACACAGCACAGCAAAGTTACCCGACGCAATGTTCGTGATGTCCGCGGGTGGGGTTGGTGGCATGGTTTCCCTGCGACTGACCAAGCGAAACTGGTGCGGCATGCAAACCAAAGATGAAACACATCAGCCCAACAGTCCAGCCATCAGCCATTCACATAGGGAAATGCGGCGTCGGTAATGAGTGGCCATTTTCAGGACAGCCACCAAGCAACATCTGAAGCGGTTACCTGCATACTTGGGAGACCGGCTCATGGCCCAAGATGGCCCAAGATGGCCCAAGATGGCCCAAGATGGCCCAAGATGGCCCAGAGGGAGACGCCTGACAACCCCTTAGTCGCCCCGACAGGAAATGAGTAGATGAAGTCAGGAGGGGGATTGTATGGGGGATATCACGCGCAAGGAGCCACGGAGAGGCCCGATCAGGCGGCTTTGGAGGTATGCCCGCTAGGGCAGTAGTGCACCAGACCCTAGAGGGCATCAGGCGGCCCGCTCCGGGAGATTTTGCGGAATTAGCATAATTCAGGCTCGCAACGGCGAGAAATCTGCGCGTTTCGCCCCTTCTTCGACGGCCCTGCCAACCACCGGTCTGGCAGTCTGACCGGATTTGATCTCCGCTCCAACGCTCCAAAAGGATCGTTGAAGAAGTGTGTTTCTGACTCGAGTCGCGGAGGCACAATCTACTACTTTTTTTCCGTGTCGCGGAGGCACTTAAGGTAAGCTTGGCAGGCGAGAAAAAAATACGCTGTATTTTTTGCTCCAAAATCGTGTGATTTCGACCGCACGATTTTGCCCTCTCCCTCGTGGTTGTCCGGGGCGCCGAACAGGCGGCCCGACGCGCCAAAAGGCGGAGGAAAGGACCCTGAAAACCCACTGCGATCTCGTCCGTGACAACTACGGCCAGAACAGACCCGAAGAGAGGCGACGAAGCGCATGTTGACCACGGTCGAGAGCGATTTTTACCGGCGCAAAAGTTTCGATTTTCAGCGCGAGAACGAGCAGTTTGTGCAGCTCGAACCGACACAGATGGCACAAAATTGATCGAGGAAGTGCAACTGCTGATCGACTTAAGGACAAGAAGCACGGCACCCATTGATAGCGCCCCACAGCGTGGTGTAGCCGGTGCTGATCGTCACCGTGGCCAGACCGCTGAAGCGGACGCCTGCGGCCCGTACCCGGTCGATCTCGGTGATATGGCAATCTCCGGTTTACTCAAGGCGATTTGCCGCTCTTGCGCCACCGGGTGCAGGCCATGCGGGCGAGGTAATCCGTCCAGGCTTCAGGCAGAAACAGTCGCAGCCCCACCTCTACCGAAGCTTCCCCTGAGGCCAGCGTCACCGAATACCAGCGACTGGCAATTCGCGGTCTTTCAAAGGGATGACGCATACTGTGGCGCAACCCCGACCGAGTGTTCTCCCTTCAAGACCGAGGCCGAGAAGCTGAAGCTGCTGTCCCGCTCCAGCCTGAACTGGGTGACCGTCTATCCGGCCATGCTGCACGAGGCATCGCCATCGGCACATGTCACCGTGAAACGGATGGAGGAGGTGGATCACGTGCTCGGCCTGCCCAAGGGGACCTTCGCCAATGTCGCGACCGGGCCGCTGGATCTCGCCACCCATCCCGAATTCCCGGGCCAGCGATTCCTGATTGCAGCCTGAGCCGTGGCTGTCCAGGTCCATCACCTGAGCTGCGGCAGGTTGCTGCCGGGCACGCCGATGGTCCATCATGTGCTGCTGCTGGAGACGGAGGACGGGCCAGTCACGTACCCATAAATGGGATTTCCAGCGGAGGCTGTTCATGATTCCTTGCTGCACACGGCAGGAGGTGATCATGGCGCGTTTCGATCTGACGGATTTCGAGTGGTCGGTGATCCAGCCGCTTCTGCCGACAAAGATACGCGGTGTGGCGCGCGCCGATGACCGCAAGGTTCTGAACGGCATCTTCTGGCGGCTTCGCACGGGAGCGCCTTGGGCGGACATTCCGGCGCGCTACGGTCCGCACACGACCTGCGTCAACCGTTTCAACAGTTGGCGCAGGGCTGGCCATTGGGCGCGCATTCTCGAAGCTGTATCAGCCGCTTATGACGGCGATGTGCAGATGATCGACTCGTCCTCGATCCGGGTGCATCAGCATGCCGCCAACGGTCAAAAAAAGACGCGCGATCCCGTTGCATGGGTCGCTCGCGCGGCGGCCTGACCACCAAGATCCATGCGCTTGTCGATGCCGAAGGCCGGCCGATCCGCCTCAAGCTGACCGAAGGCCAGGCGCATGACGGACGCTCGGCCGCCGACATGTTCGAAACGATTGAGGCCGGTCACATCCTGCTCGCCGACCGCGCCTATGACGGCGATGCCTTGCGCGCCGCCATGGCCGAGCGGGGCGCATGGGCCAACATCCGCGCCATGCCCAACCGCGTCAAAACCTTCCCGTTCAGCGCCTCCGTCTACCGCCAGCGCAACGAGGTCGAGCGGTTCTTCAACAAACTCAAACACTTCAGAGCAGTCGCCACGCGATACGACAAGCGCGACGACAACTTCCTCGCCTCCGTCCAACTCGCTTCAATCCGCATCTGGTTGCGAAGTTATGAGTCGGTCACCTAGTGCTGGTGAACAGCGGCTTCGGCCTTGCTGACATCGCCGATCCGGCCCGTTCCGCCATGTCATCCGCCCGGTGCTGGATCCGAATGAGACCGCCATCCGTCAGGTCGAGCGGCTTGGCTTCCGACCGGACGACATCCACTATATCATGCTAACGCATTTCGACATCGACCATATCCCTGGGCTGTCGGACTTTCCGCAGGTGCAGGTTCACCTGACATCGACCGAAGCGCAAGGCGCGATCCACTACCCGTATTTTACCGAGAGCCAGCGCTACAACTCGCGGCAATGGGCCTATGGCCCGAAGATCGTCCGGCACCCCCGGGCAATGAGCTCTGGCGCGGTTTCACCGGAGTCAAGGTCCTGATGACATCGCATCGGGCCTGCTGACGGTGCCGCTGCTTGTCCGCATCCAGGCGAGGCTGCTGGCCTTCGATTTCGGGCAGGTCGGAATAACCATGCCCGACTCGCGGAGCTTTATGCCAGCACCGATCCCGGCCTCGACATCATCTGCTCGCATGACCTGGCGCTGTTCGGGAAGTTCGCCCGGGCCGGACAGGAGCTTTCGTCATGAGCATATTCCGCGATCTGCAGGCCGCTGACGACAGGCGGCGCGCAGGGGATCGGTGTGCGCATGAGGCCGGCCACCCCCGGTGTCGCGCGGTTTCCTCCGCTGCAGAAAACCGGACGGCTCGGGCGTTGCGGCCGCACGGGAACGTGACAGGCCCGATGCCGGAGATCCGGTTCCAGCGCGACGAAAATTCCGCAGACATGCGTTGAACAGTCATTGCCCAGTCGAGCCCCACGCTCATCGAGGAAAGAGATATGCCCGGTTCCCGCCACGACCACGATCACGGCTTTGCCCATGACCTGCCGAGGATGCTCGGCCGCCGCAACATGCTGGCGGTAATGGGTGCAGTCGGCCTTGTCACGGCAGCGGCGGGTCCGGCGGCGGCGCTGGACTGCGTGGCCCCGCCCTGGGAGACCGCCGGGCCCTATCCGGCGGACGGCAGCAACACGCGCCGGGGTCAGACCGTCAACGCCCTGACCCAGAGCGGGGTGATCCGCAGCGACCTGCGCCCCTCGTTTGGGGACATGTCGGTGGCGGCAGACGGGGTGACGCTGGATCTGGAACTGACCTTGCAGAACAGCGAGGGCTGCACGCCGCTCGCCGGTCACGCCATCTATATCTGGCATTGCGACACGACGGGGCTCTATTCACTCTATGATGTGCCCCAAGCCAACTGGCTGCGCGGCGTCGGCCTGTCCGACGCCGAGGGCAAGGTGCGCTTCACCACCATTTTTCCCGGCTGCTATGACGGGCGCTGGCCGCATATCCATTTCGAGGTCTTCGAGACCGTTGAGGCGGCAGTCGGAGGCACGGCCTCGCTGCTGACGGCGCAGATCGCCCTGCCCGAGACGGATTGCGCGGCGGTCTATGCGCAGGACACGCGCTATTCCAACGGCACCCGCAATCTGGGCCGGATCACGCTCGCGCGCGACAATGTATTTAGTGACAATACCGAGGCGCAACTGGCACAGCAGATGCTGGCACTGAGCGGGGATCCGGCGGCGGGTTACAGGGGCACGGTCACAATCCCGGTGGCTTTCACCGCGGACCGCAACACGGCAGGCGGTCCCCCGCCTCCGGGCGGCTTCCTGGGGCGGTGGCTGCGCGGAGGCAGCCCCCGGGGATAGCAACCCGTTCATCCCGGTGGCGTCCGATGCCCCGAAGCACATCCTTTGTCGACAACGGGACGTACCTCGTGGCCCATCGACACACCCGGATGGTCACGGTGCGATCCGCATGATTTCGGAGGTTGCGCTTTCACATCCCTGCCACTGAGGACGGGACCGATAAGTAGAGACCCGAGGGGGCATTTCTGCAATAGGGCGCCACTTCGCACCCTGACCATGATCGGCAGTGTTGCCGGAATGGCGGCTGCCAGATGACGAAGGCGCGGTGCGCTGCGCCATATTGCTGTGCAACCGCAGTTATGTTGGCGGTGGCGGTAGATCCCTGCGTGATCCCCCGAACCCGGCCGATGTCACCGCAGCCTCGTAATAGCGGCCCATGGATGGGAGCACGATCAGCACGGTCAAGGCGAGGCTCAGTGCGACCGGTCCGCCTATAGCGCAGGCCTCGGCCAGCCCGACAGTGTTTGCGGCCATCCGACCCAAGGGTATGCAGGCCAGCATCCGGAACACCCCGATCGGACTGGAATCCTACGTGCGGATCCGATTGGATCGGCCCAGAACTTCGGCCGGAGGCAAGAGGCTACCTGCCCGGTCCTGGGCCGGATGCATCCGCTTCGCCTGCCAACTTGCCGCCATATACCTGAACACCGGACCAGATCAGACATGAGTTCCACCACCGATATCGAAAACTGGCTTGGCAGGTTCACGGCCGGGGGCGACACGCCAATCCCGTCATGCGTGGGCTGACGGGAACTTCACCATCACGGCAATTTCAGAAATCAGAAGGCATCCTCGCGCTGGCGGTTCCCTGTCCTAACACGGGGCGGATCTGCCGCGGCGCAGGCCCCATTGCGTGATCGCCAGCGCGACCAGCGTGGCCGCGACCGCGGCCCAAGGGGTAGCGGGCACCCCCGCTCTGACCACGATCAGGCCGCCGATGAAGGACGCGCCCGAGATCCCCAGATTGAACGCCGCGATATTGAATCCCGAGGCGGTGCCGACGGCATCCGGGGCCTCGGCCTCCGCCACCGCGACGACGCCCGCCTGCACGATCGGCGAGACGGCAAAGGCAAACACGCCCCATACCACCAGATTGGCGAACATCCAGAGCGGATGGCTGGCCGTCACCAGCAGCGCCAGAAGCGCCAGCACCAGCCCGCTGAGCACCACCTGCAGCGCCGCGCGTGTGCCGATCCGGTCGGCGAGCCTGCCGCCCAGCAGGTTGCCCGCCACCGTCGCCACGCCGAACAGCATCAGCGCAAGGCTGACCACCGTTTCGCTGACACCCGTCACTTCGGTCATCAGCGGCGACAGATAGGTGAAGACGACGAAGGAACCGCCAAAACCGAAAGTCGTCACCAGATACATCGCCAGCAGGCGCGGCTTCCCCAGCAGCGCCAGTTGCGACAGGAGGCCGGAGGGCGGCGTATGGGCGATGGCCCCTGGCAGCAGGACGATCAGGCCAGCCACACTGACCGCCCCCAGACCGGCCACCGCAAGGAACGGCGCGCGCCAGCCGTAGTTCTGCCCGACGAACGCCCCGAACGGCACGCCGACGACCATCGCCACGGTGAGCCCCGCGAACATCAGCGCCACCGCCTGCCCCGCGCGCGACCTGTCGACCAGCGACATCGCCACCGTCGCCCCGATCGAGAAGAACACCCCATGCGCCACCCCGGTCACGATCCGACCGGCCAGCAGCAGCCCATAGCCGGGCGCAAAGGCCGCCATCAGATTGCCGATGGTAAAGAGGATCATCAGCCCGATGGCCAGCGCGCGGCGCGGCAGCCGCCCGGTCAGCGCCGAGATCACCGGCGCGCCGATGGTGATCGCCAGCGCATAGAGGCTGACCAGCAGCCCCGCGCTCGGGATCGACACACCCAGATCCCGCGCCATTTCCGGGATCAGGCCGACGATGACGAATTCCGTGGTGCCGATGGCGAAAGCCGACACCGCCAATGCGAATAGACCGAGCGGCATACCACTGCCCTCAGCGCAGCGAAGCGGCGACGGACTGGGCGATCGCCTCGTCAGCCTCGGTCGTCGCGCCGGCGACGCCGACCGCGCCGATGACCGCGCCGTTCCGGTCGCGCAGGACGACACCGCCGCCGAAGCTGATGAGCCCGCCGTTGGTGTGCTCAAGCGTGTAGATCGCCCCGCCCGGCTGCGCGGCCTGACCAAGCTGCAGGCTGTCGGTCTGGAACAGCGCGGCGGTGCGGGCCTTTTTCTGGCTGACATCGGCGGGGCCGATATTTGCGCCGTCCATCCGCACGAAGGCGATGGGATGTGCTGCGGCGTCGACAATGGCGATGCAAACGGCGAAGCCGCCCTTTTCGGCCTCGGCTCTGGCGCAGGCGATCAGCTTTTCCGCGGTGGAGAGGTTCATCGGGCTTCCTTTCATCATGTTGCGTGGAAGCCAGAACCTAGGGGGAAATCCATGAAACGGAACAATGATTATCATAGAAGATAATTTATTCAATGATGCTGAATATCATTAGGGTTGACGCTGCCCGATCCCGTGCCCGGACAGCGTGAAGCGCTCAGACGGACATGTAACCGTGATGCGGCCGCAGCCCCCATTGCGCGATCGCCAGCGCGATCAGCGTCGATGCCACCGCGGCCCATGGCGTCGCCATCAGCCCCACCCCGGCGACGATCAGCCCTCCGGCAAAGGACGCCCCCGAGACGCCAAGGCTGAAGGCCGCGATGTTGAAGCCCGAGGCCGCGTCGATCGCGTCCGGCGCCTCGGCCGTCGCGACCGCCACCACGCCCGACTGCACGATGGGCGAGATCGCAAAGGCGAAGATCCCCCATGTGACGAGGTTCGCGAACATCGCCAGCGGATGGCTGGCCGTCAGCAACAGCGCCGCCTGCGACAGCGCAAGGCCGGTGATCACCACCTTCAGCGCCTTGCGCGTGCCGATCCGGTCGCCCAGCTTGCCGCCCAGCAGATTGCCGATCACCGTCGCCACGCCGAACAGCATCAGCGCCAGACTGACGCCGCCGGTGCTCACCCCGGTCACATCCGTCAGCAACGGCGACAGATAGGTGAAGACGACGAAGGATCCGCCGAAACCGAAGACCGTGACCAGATACATCGCCAGCAGTTGCGGCCTTGCCAGCAGCGCCAGCTGCGAATGCAGCCCCGTCGGCGGATTGTGCGGGATCGTCCCCGGCAGCCAGAGAAACAGCCCAGCCACGCTTATCAGCCCCAGCCCGGCGACCGCCAGAAACGGCGCGCGCCAGCCGAAATGCTGCCCGACAAAGGCCCCGAACGGCACGCCGACGACCATCGCCACCGTCAGCCCCGCGAACATCAGCGCCACCGCCTGCCCGGCGCGGGACCTGTCCACGAGCGATGTCGCGATCGTCGCCCCGATGGAAAAGAACACCCCGTGCGAGATCCCGGTAACGACCCGCCCCGCCATCAGCACCGCATAGCCCGGCGCCACGGCGGCGATCAGATTGCCAAGCGTGAACAGACCCATCAACCCGATGGCCAGCGCCCGGCGCGGCAGCCCGCCGGTCAGCGCCGTAACGATCGGCGCGCCGATCGCGATGGCAAAGGCATAGAGGCTGACCAGCAGGCCGGCGGTGGGGATCGAGACATCCAGATCCACCGCCATTTCCGGGATCAGCCCGACGATGACGAATTCCGTGGTGCCGATGGCGAAGGCCGACACCGTCAGAGCAAAAAGCCCAAGTGGCATATCCGCCTCCTGCGATTACGGGCGGGCGGCGGCCGGGTGGGCGGTCGTCTGACATGCGCCGGAACATCCCGGCAAGGGGGCCACGACAGCGCAGCACTCCCGCTGCGCATTCGCCCCGGCCGGGGCCGTGGGCGATACCGCGATAACGACGTTCATGATTGTATTCTCGTCTTCGGATGAAAGAGAACGAGAAAATAGGCTCGGCCACGGCAGGCAAAATCCCGGAAATGCGGAATCGTCGTATTTTCAATACTGTTGAACTTCGGCCTATTTCACCTTTTCCGCCTCGCGGATCATCATCCAGGCGATCCCGACCAGCTTTTCGCGCGGCAGGCGGACGGACGGCCCGCTGAGGCCGAGCGCCGCCCTTACCTCGCCCTTTTCGCGCCAGGGCACCGCGACGCAGTTCAGGCCGGGCTCGTAGTTTTCCAGATCGAGCGCGAAGCCCGTGGATTCGACCCGGGCGATCTCCTGCCGGATGTCGGGGCTCAGCGCATCCGCCCGCGCGGCCAGAACGTTCTTCGCCAGCCCGGGCATGAAGGCCAGAAACACCAGCCCGATGGCGGACCCTTCCAGACGTTCCCGCACGCCCACCGGGCAGGAGGTCCGCAGCGACCGATCCGATTCGACGACATCGAGGTAATAGGCCTCGTCACCGCTCGGCACCGCCAGATAGACCGTCTCGCCGGTCTTCTGCGCGATGGTTTCAAGCGCGGGCCGCAGCCGGTTGCGCAGCGCCTCGTCGTCGCCGACGATCCGCGCGAGGTTCAGGATGCGCCCGCCAAGATGATAGCGCGTGTCGCCCACCCGCCTTTGCACATAGCCGAGCGCGTCGAGCGTCTTCAGGATGTTGTGCGCCGTCGTCTTGCCCAGCCCCGTGCGCGCGGCGATATCGCGCAGATGCGCCGAGCCGCCCTCGCGCGCGATAACCTCCAGCATCGCCACGGCCCGCTCGATCGACTGGATCAGCCGCCCGTCGTGGTCTTTCATCCGCCCGTCCATATCCGTCTTTCCGCCTGCCAGTTGCGGTGCAGAATACGCAGTATCCAAGAAAATTCAACATTGTAGGATATACAGTGGGAAAATGCCCAAATTCCCCAGCATTGCAGGATCTGCGAGCATATTCCGGTGAGGCGGTGCGCTGAAAATCCCTGCAGAATTCAATATGGATGAACAAATGCGGTTTCCATGCCCGAGACTGCAGGAATCTATCGTGCAGCCCGAAGAGATGAGCGACATATCGCCGCGTCATGCGCCGGTCCGGGCCATGGATTCCACGTCTGCCGGGCGTGGCACTCGGGTTTATCAGCCAGCCAGACTCAATCGGTCGCTTGCGCGGAAACCAGAGCGTTTCCGCACGTAGCGCCGGAGGGCTGCCGCTGACACGAACGCGAAACCGACATCGCAGGAGGAATGAACATGCCATCCGAAACGACCGGAATCTCGAGAGGATTCTGGTTAAGTGTTCTGGCCATATTTTTGGCCCTTTACGGCATCGCTACGGGGGCGGGTGGTGTCCGGCTCATCACGCTCGGCGGATCGTGGTATTATCTGATCTCCGGGATAGCATTGCTGATTTCGGGCATCCTGCTCTGGCGGCAGCGGATGTCGGGGGCGTGGTGGTTCGCCTCCGTGCTGGCACTGAGCATCATCTGGACGATCTGGGAACGCGGCCTTGCCTACTGGGCCTGGGTCGCGCGGCTTGATTTTCTGGTGCCCCTCGCACTGGTGCTGGCGCTGCTGCTGCCGCGGTTGAGCGGCGGGGTCTCGCGCAGGCTGTCATTGGTGCTGGCTACGTTCCCGGCGGCCGTCATCGTCCTCGGCGCAGCGGCGGCCTTTTTGCCCGGCCGGTCCGATGTCGCCGCCGGTACCTTCCCGGACAAGCCCCTCGTCACGCAGGCACAAACCACGACGGATGCGCCGGACAGCGACTGGGTCGCGTTCGGGCGCGACAAGAACGCCACGCGTTTCTCGCCTCTGACGCAGTTGACGGCAGAGAATGTCGGCGGGCTGAAGAAGGTCTGGGAATACCGCACCGGCGACATGACTCCGCCCGGACAGGTGAATGTGCGCGGTGCCGAAACCACGCCGCTGAAGATCGGCGACGGGGTTTACCTCTGCTCGGCGCTGAACGATATCGTCAAGCTCGACCCCAGAACGGGCAAGGAAGTATGGCGCTATGAATCGGGCGTCGAATGGCAGAACACCCGCTTTGCCGCGACCTGCCGCAGTCTCGCCTATTACGTTTCCCCTACGATCCCCGAGGGCGAGCCCTGTCACGACCGCCTGATCGAGGCGACGGTGAACGACGCGGTCAAGGGCTGGCGGCTGATCGCTGTGGACATGGCGACGGGCAAGGCCTGCACGGGCTTCGGCAATGACGGTCAGGTCGACCTTCTGGCCGGCATGGGCCGTGCCGTTCCGGGCATGGTGTCCGAAGGCGCGCCTCCCGCGATCGTCGATGGCGTCGTCGTCACCAACCACGAGGTATTGGATGGCCAGCTCCGCGATGCGCCCTCGGGCGTGATCCGCGGTTACAGCGCCGAAACCGGGGACCTGCTCTGGGCCTGGGACGTCAAGCGCCCGGACCGCAAGGGCCTGCCGCCCGAGGGCGAGACCTACAGCCCCGGAACGCCGAATTCCTGGGGCGCGCTGGTGGGGGATGACAAGCTCGGCCTCGTCTACGTGCCCACCGGGAATGCCGCGATCGACTATTACAGCGCGCTGCGGTCGCCGGAAGAGAATGCCGTTTCCTCGGCGGTGGTCGCGCTGGACGTGCATACCGGCACACAGCGGTGGGTATTCCAGACGGTGCACAAGGATGTCTGGGATTATGATATCGGTTCGCAGGCGACGCTGTTCGACTTCCCGGCCGCCGATGGCGGATCGGTCCCGGCGCTCATCATGCCGACCAAACGGGGACAGACCTTCGTTCTGGATCGCCGCACCGGCAAGCCGCTGACGGAGGTCGAGGAACGTCCCGCCCCCACCTACAACGAGGTGACGGAAGATCCCCATCCCGCGACGCAGCCCTGGTCCGTCGGCATGCCGCGTCTTGGCATCAGGGATTTCACCGAATCCTTCGCCTGGGGGCTGACGCCGCTCGACCAGCTCTACTGCCGGATCAAGTTCCGCAAAGCCCGCTATGACGGCGAGTTCACCAACCCGACCGTCAGCCAGCCGTGGCTGCAATATCCCGGCAACAACGGCGGCGTGGACTGGGGCAGCATGGCCTACGATCCGCAGACGGGCGTGCTCGTCTCCAACTGGAACATCGTCGCCATGTACAACCAGCTCCTGCCGCGCGACGACGCGGAGCGGCGCGGACTTCAGGCCTATGACGATCCGAACTGGCGTCCGGGTGGCGGCGGTGCCGAAGGCCCCGGCGCACAGGTGGGTGCGCCCTATGCGATCTCGGTCGAGGTGTTCGACAATCCGCTGACCGGCGTGCTATGCTACGAGCCACCCTACGGCATGATCTCGGCCATCGACATGCATACGCGCAAGGTGCTCTGGGAACAGCCGCTTGGCACCGCGCGGGCGAACGGCCCGTTCGGCATCGAGACCGGCCTGCCCATCCAGTTCGGCGTGCCCAGCAACGGCGGACCGATCATCACTGCGGGCGGCCTGATCTTCATCGCGGCAGCAACGGACAATCTGATCCGCGCCATCGACATCAGGACAGGTAAAGTCGTGTGGAGCGATGTCCTTCCCGCTGGCGGGCAGGCAACCCCGATGACCTATGAAACCGGCGGTCGGCAATATCTGGTCATCATGGCAGGCGGGCATCACTACATGCACACCGCCGAGGGCGATTACTTCATCGCCTACGCCCTGCCCGAACCGGTGACGAACTGACAGGAACCGGCCTTCCCCGCCGACCGGGGGAGGCCGCCACCGCGATATGCATATGATGGAGAAACCCCCCGCCCCCGCGACACCTCTGGCCATGCGGATGATCCGCGGACTCGGCCGGGATCTGCGGGACGTCGTCGAGGGTCTGCACGATACCTTCGGATGGCTGCACCGCAGGCCCGCCCATCTGTGGCTGCGCCTTCTGTGCCTGATCCTTATGGTCGCGCTCTGGTCATGGCTCGGGCGCGTCCTACCGCGCGGCTTTTTCGCCACTCCAGGCGAGACGCTGAGCGCGCTTCACGACATGCTTCACGATCAGCGGCGGGAATATCCGAGCGCGATCCTTGAAACCCTCCGCGTCTATCTGGGGGGAATGGCGCTGGCCACCATCATCGGGATTCCGGCGGGCGTTCTGCTGGGCGTGGTGCCGTTGCTGGGACGGGCACTCAATCCCTTCGTCAATGCGCTGGCCGCCACGCCGCTGATCGCGCTGATCCCGATGATCATCCTGTTCCTCGGCCTCGGCACACAGGCCAAGATCGTGATCGTCGCGCTTGGCGTGGTCATGCCGGTGATCGTGAACAGCTACCTCGGCGTGCGTCAGACCGACCCCGACCTGATCGAGATGGCACGCGCCTACCGGCTCGGCTGGTTGCGTTGCCTGTTCCGCGTGCTGCTACCCTCAGCCTTTCCAGCAATCATGGCGGGGCTGCGGCTTGGCGCAACGACTGGCCTTGTCACCAGCGTGATCGCCGATTTCTACACCGCGATGACGGGACTGGGCGCGCTGCTGCAGGTCTATGGCAACAGCTTCCGCATGGATCAGTATTTCGTCGTCGTCCTGACCCTTGCGGGGATCGGCATCCTGACAACCGCTGCCTTGGGCATGGCCGAGCGCCTGCTGACCCCGCCCCCGCTGCGCCGCGGGCTGCCCTCGAGATCCCGAGACCGGACACAACCATGATCCTGCTCCGCCGTATCCTTTTCGCGCTTCTGGCCGCCGTCTCCGCCGCCGAGGTCGGGGCGCAGCCCTTCCGCATCATCGTGACCGAGGCGGACACCCCCCTTGTACCAAATTCCGTGCTGAGCCTTGCTGTGCAGGAGGGATATTTCCGGCGCGCCGGGGTCGAAGTCGAACTGATCCGCGTCCAGCAGACGCCGATGGCCGTCGCAGCCCTGCAATCCGGTCAGGGAGAGATGGCCAATATCTCGCTCGAAAGCCTGCTGATGCTGCACCGCGAAGGGGCAAAGGACATCGTCGCGGTGCATTCCTCGGACAAGGCGCTGCCCTATGTGATCGTCGCCTGCAAGGGGATCACACTGGCAGACCTGCCAGGCAGGCGGTTCGGAATCGGGCGGCCCAACAGCCTCGATCACATGCTGTCCTCGGCGGTTCTGGCCAGCAAGGGCGTCGATGTCGGCGCGCTGGACATGGTTCCCCTTGGCCAGCCCGAGGTCCGCGCGCAGGCGCTGCTGGCCGGGCGGATCGACGCGACGACCCTGTCGATCGGCACCTATCTGTCGCTGCCCGACCATGACCGGGCCGAAGTGCTGATCGATGTTCCGGATTATTTCGCCGCCGCCCCCGTGGTGTCCAAGGTCGATGTGGTCAGGGCTGAGACGCTGCGTGACCGGAGCGACGATCTGGACCGGGTGCTGACGGCCCTGACCCTCGCCGCGCGCGCATTCGCCGAGACCCCGGAGGCATGGATCGCGGCGATGCGCAGGGCGCGCCCGGATGTGTCGCCCGACACACTGGCACAGCTCTCGCGCCTCTATGCCGCAAGCTGGACCGTGAACGGCGGGTTCCAGCGCAGGGAACTGGCCTTTGCCGAAGACTGGTTCAATGTCGGCATCAAGAGGGGATCAGTGAATCTGGTTCATATTGGCCAATGGGCCGATTTCGGCCCGATGGACCGGGTGCTCGCCGGGATTGGCATCGCGGACGGTGCAGATGCGGTTTCGCGCTGAACCCGCGCGAGGCGGCCGTGACCTGTCACCACGCTCGTCGCCTCTGATAATTACTATCTTGGCGCGCATTGCGCCACGGGTTGTGCGAAACGCGTGCATGATCAGGGATAACGAAGCCCGATTTGCGGTCATTCCGCCGAGTTCCGCCATCTCGGGGATCAGCATCGCTATGGGAACAGGACCAATGCCAGACATTGACCGCAGCGGGCGCACCTTCGCTGCCAGACTGTCTGAGCTATCCTGCCGGTGCAATGAAATTGCTTGACTCCAGAAACGGCAAGAAAGTAACTAGATAGTTGTTAATGGCACATTCAATGGATGTGCGGCAAGGTTTGAGGAGGCCTTGTCGCGACCCGCATCCGAATGTGCCGCGTTCGACAGGGAGGGGTTGAATGACGACATTTATCAAGGATTTCATCGCACAGGAAACACTGAACCGACGCAGGCTATTGCTTGCCGGTGCGGCCGGATTGGGTGCGATGACCGTACCGGGGGCCTTCAGGTATGACCGGGCGCTCGCCGCACCGGGCGATCCGTCGCTGGCATGGAGCTATCGCGACCGGGTGGACACCTACTGGAACTCGATCGTCTACAGCGGCGAGACATTCGTCCAGTCTCTGGGCAAGCCGAAATCGGACTTGGTCAATCTGGTCAATGGAGGGTCCTCAGAGAAATCCCTGAGTGACATCAAGTCGTTCCTTGCCAAAAGCAATGGCAATTGTGCTATCGCCTGCGATCCGAACGACAGTCCAAATGCCCGTCCAGTCGTCGAGGCGGTCAGAGCCGCCAACGCCTATATCTCGACGATGTGGAACAAGACAGACGATCTGCATCCCTGGGACTTTGGGGATAACTACGTCTGCCACATGACCTGGTCGAGTGTGAAGCCCGCCGAGGATGCGGCGCGGATCCTGTGCAAGGCGATGGGTGGTAAGGGCGGCATCGTGCATGTCGGCGGGATTGCGGCGAACCAACCGGCGATCGAACGCCTTCAGGGACTGAAGAATGCGCTGCAGGATTTCCCGGATATCGAACTGCTGGATGCGCAGCCCGCCGACTGGGATACGACCAAGGCTGCTGCGCTGATGTCCGCTTTCCTGACGCGCTACGGAGACCAGATCACGGGTGTACATTGCGGTTCAGATCAGATGGCCTATGGCGTGATCGAGGCGCTGCGTGCCGAAGGCATCGAGGGCATGCCCATCGTGTGCTGTGACGGCAGTCCCGAGGCGGTGAACGCCGTGCTGGATGGAAGATTGCTGGTGACCGGATTCGGGAACCCCTACTGGAGTGGCGGCATCCTGCTCTCTCTGGCTTATCACGCGGCCATCGGCACTTTCAAACCGTCCGAAGAACCGAACGAACACCGCGAATTCTATGGTCCTGCGATCCTGATAACCCAGGACGACGCGGCCGAATTCAAGGCGAATTTCGTTGATTCCATTCCGACCTATGACTGGAATGATTTCTGGAACCTGAGCACCGGGCAAATCCGGTACGGCTGACAAGACCGGGGGACCTCGCGACATGGTCAACGGCCGGGGATGTTCTCATACAAAACCGGCATGACAGCAGGGATCGCGGGAATCCGGAAATCTGAACCGTATCCTCGGGGATATGGCGGCAAGCGGACAGGAAGGCCTGCGGGCCTTCACGGATATACACACATAATGGAGAAGATCATGCTGGATTCGTCCTCCCAGGAAGCGCTTACCACATTGGTCACAAAGCTTGAGGATGCCTTGATTGCGCAGGATGCCGAGCGGGTCGCCGGCCTGTTCGCGGAAAGCGGTTTCTGGCGCGATCTGACCGCATTCACCTGGAACATCAAAACCTGCGAAGGCCGCACTGCGATCCGTGACATGGCGGATGCGCAGTTGCCCGCGATCCGGCCTCGTTCATTGAGGCTGAACCTGTCCGAGCCGATCACCTCGACGGACGGGGTGGTGGAAGGCTGGCTGACGTTCGAGACCGAAACAGGCCGCGGCGTCGGTCATATCCGCATAAAGGATGGTGAGATATGGACCTTCATGACCGCTCTTCATGAACTGAAGGGGCATGAGGAAACCTGCGGCTCGCACCGCCCCTTCGGAGCGGAGCATGGCCACGACCCAAAACGGCGGACCTGGAAGGAGAAACTGGCGGATGAGGCCGCGACCCTTGGATATGAGACACAGCCCTACGTTCTGATCATTGGTGGCGGACAGGGGGGAATCGCCCTTGGCGCCCGGCTGCGGCAGTTAGGCGTTTCGACGATCATCATCGACAGGCATGCGCGGCCCGGCGACCAATGGCGCAGTCGCTACAAGTCTCTGTGCCTGCACGACCCGGTCTGGTACGATCACCTGCCCTATATTCCCTTCCCGCCCAACTGGCCGATCTTCACCCCCAAGGACAAGATCGGCGACTGGCTGGAAATGTATACGAAAGTGATGGAGCTGAACTACTGGTCGAAGACCAGGGCGAAATCGGCAAGCTGGAACGACGACAGGAAGGAATGGACCGTCACCGTAGATCGGGATGGTCAGGAAGTGACGTTGCACCCGAAACAGCTGGTCATGGCGACAGGTATGTCGGGCAAGCCGAGCATTCCGCGCTTCCCCGGTCAGGACGTGTTCAGGGGCGAACAGCAGCATTCCAGCCAGCATCCCGGCCCCGACGCTTATCGCGGCAAGAAGGTCGTGGTGATCGGCTCCAACAACTCGGCCCACGACATCTGCGCGGCACTTTGGGAAGGCGGGGCAGATGTGACGATGGTGCAGCGGTCCTCGACGCTTGTCGTGAAGTCCAGCACGCTCATGGATGTCTGCATGAAGGACAGCTATTCCGAACAGGCCCTGGCCAAAGGGATCACGACTGAGAAGGCGGACCTGACGGCGGCGTCGATTCCATATGCGATGCTGCCCGAAATCGGCATCCGGGAATATGAAGAGATCAGAAGGCGCGACGCTGATTTCTACACCGCTTTGGAGAAGGTGGGCTTCATGCTGGATTTCGGCGAGGACGGCAGCGGCCTTGCCATGAAATACATGCGCCGGGGCTCGGGCTATTACATCGACGTGGGCGCCTGCGATCTGGTGATCGACGGCTCGATCAAGCTGAAATCCGGCGTGGGTGTGGACCGGCTGACCGAAGACGCGGTAGTCCTGTCGGATGGCACCGAACTCCCCGCCGACCTAGTGGTCTATGCGACAGGTTTCGGCCCGATGAACGAATGGGCTGCCGAGCTGATCAGTCAGGAGGTCGCGGACAAGGTTGGCAGATGCTGGGGGCTCGGGTCGGGCACCACCAGGGATCCGGAACCGTGGGAGGGCGAGTTGCGCAACATGTGGAAGCCGACGATGCAGGAAGGCCTGTGGTTCCACGGCGGCAACCTTTCCCAGTCGCGCCATTATTCCCGGTATCTGGCGCTGCAACTGAAGGCGCGGGAGGCAGGCCTCTATACACCCGTCTGGGACCTGAGCGCGCCGCATCACACCAGATAGAACGGCGGATTAGCGTGTTCATCGGCGACGCCGCGACGGCTTCGCCGATGAACACGCGCCGTTTCATGGCGTGCCCCGCGCGCCACATATTTCCTGAATCCGAATGTAATGGCTGTCGTCGCATCGGGCCGGACGAACCAGTGAGGAAAAGAAATTGGGCAATTGCGTAGAGGGACTTTCGATCATCGTGACGGGTTCCGGCAGGGGGATCGGACGGGCCATGGCGGCCGGTCTGGCTGCGGCCGGGGCCAATCTGACGATCGCCGATATCGATCAGGCGGCGGCCGAGGCGACGGCAGCCGATATTCTGGCAATGGGCGGCAGGGCCACGG
The DNA here is from genome assembly GCF_004022215.1 of Paenirhodobacter populi. Taxonomy (GTDB): domain Bacteria; phylum Pseudomonadota; class Alphaproteobacteria; order Rhodobacterales; family Rhodobacteraceae; genus Rhodobacter; species Rhodobacter populi. Next base: position 1,827 of record NZ_SAUZ01000031.1, on the reverse strand, counting down.
CTGTCGGCGTTGATGTGACCGATCGGGTGGCCGTGCGTCGAATGATCGCTCATAGCGTCGCGGAATATGGCCGTCTGGATGTGGTGTTCAATAACGCGGGCATCGCTCAGGTCCGGCGTTTCGGCGACATTACCGAGGCGGATTGGCGCCGGATGATGGATGTCAACGGGCTGGGTGTTCTGATCGGAATACAGGAATCCGCGGTTCAGTTTATCGCGCAAGGAGGGGGAGGCAAGATCGTCAATACGGCTTCGGTCGCGGGCAAGCGGGGTTCCGAGGCGCTCGGACATTATTCCGCCAGCAAATTCGCCGTGATCGGACTGACGCAGGCCGCCGCCCAGTCCTATGCCGCACATCGCATCACCGTCAATTCGATATGCCCCGGTATCGTCGCCACCGACATGTGGGATGCCATCGGCAAGGGCTTCAGGAACGAAGGGATGACAACCCGCGACGATGCCGCTTTCGAGCAGGCCCTGACCGGCGTCACGCTCGGCCGTCCGTCCACGCCGGAAGATCTCGTCGGAGTCGCAATCTTTCTCGCCTCGCCGGGGTCGGACTACATGACCGGGCAAAGCCTGGTCATCGATGGCGGAATGGTGTTTTCGTAACATATGGAGGTACTCGCGCTGCTTCGGCAGAAGTCTGTTGAGCATTTTTAGCCACTCCCTACGGCAGTGGGGACAATTGCACGGCGGCTGTCGCTCCAGGGCTTCCAATGGTTGTAGAGGATCTTGGCGGGTCCGTATTCCTTCGGCGCATGACACCGCCTCAAGCCATTGCGATTGATGAAGATTATGCCACTGATAACACGGCGATCATCGACGCGGGGTTTGCCATGGCTTTGGGGGGAAGAACGGCTTCAGCCGCTCTATCTGGGCGTCGGTCAGCCAGTAAAGATTGCTCATCAATCAGGTCTCCTTGCGTAGCCTGAATCACGCAAGAAGGCTGAAATCAATGGGTCTGGAGCCTAAAGCGGTCGTTTGGTCAAGCCCGGCGAGGGGACCGTATGCTTCTGGCGTCCGACCTGAATGATATGGGGTTACAATCTCACTTCGTCGTAAGCGCGGCGGTTTTCTCTGATGGAATGCAGGTTGTCGCGGACCCAGAAGTTAAGCCCTTCAAGAGCGCGCAAGGCGCCGATACCCATGTCGGTCAGTTCATATTCGACGCGCGGGGGCACTTCCGGGAAATAGTAGCGGGCAATCAGCCCATCGCGCTCAAGGTTGCGGAGCGTGAGTGTCAGCATGCGCTGAGTGACACCGTCCACCTCCTTTTTGAGCGTTGAGAAGCGGAGCCGATGTCCCTCCGCGAGTGAAAGCCGCCAAAGGACTGGAACAGTCCATTTGTCACTCAGCAGCGCGCAGACCCCGTTTGATGGAACGGGCCTGAACACCCGGCTATCCCCAGACCCTTGTGGTGCGTCGGCATGTATCTGTTCGTCCAAGGGTATCATCCTTGTGCCTGATGCAGAAAAATGTGCCGTCTTCCGGCAGGTTTATATTGGTATATATGGATAGCCCTTGTTCTATGCGAGGGTATCCAATGACCGATGACAAAAGACCCATGCTGGTTTTCGGTGCCACCGGGCGGCAGGGAGGATCTGTCGCCAAAGCCTTGCTGAAGGCAAGGTGGCCCGTTCGCGCGCTTGTATTGGACGCCGCCGGGACCGCATCCTTGAGGCTGCGGAATGCTGGCGTCGAGCTTATGCAAGGCTCATTCGAGGACAGGGATGTCATCCGCGCAGCCATGGAAGATGCTTATGGCGTCTTCAGCGTGTTGCCGGGGAACCTGACTGCTGAAGAGGAAGTGCGCCATGGGGTCGCG
>NZ_SAUZ01000003.1 GCF_004022215.1 Paenirhodobacter populi | reverse complement strand
CCCCCCCTCCCCCCCCCCCCCCCCCCCCCCCCCCCCCCCCCCCCCCCCCCCCCCCCCCCCCCCCCCCCCCCCCCCCCCCCCCCCCCCCCCCCCCCCCCCCCCCCCCCCCCCCCCCCCCCCCCTTCCCCTCCGGTCATGGGCCGCGCTTTCCGGTTCGAAGCCCGTTCCGGAGCGCGGGTGGAGAGGCCGTCAGGGGGCCAGCCCCCTCTTTGCGCATGCGCGCAAATTCACCCCCGGGATATTTATGGAAGAATGATAGGAGGAAGGTGCCTTGGGTGGCGGAACGGCGTTCGCAAAGGGCCGGGCCTGTGTGACAACTCGCCTTTATGACGGTGATGCAGAACAAAATTCCCTCGCAAGGCCAGCTGCAGGCCATAGATGCGGGCCGATGTGGCGCATGGGACCGCTGTGGGGAACCGCATTCTCTGGTGTGTCGCGAGAACCTCGTTTTCATGCAGCCTCGGCCGAGCCAGTGTGAAAACGCGGCTCCGGCGATGCGGAGGAGAGCGTTGTTCCCTTTGGCAGCCTATAAGTCCACGCAGGTGCGCGCTATCTGCCTCGCTCCGGCACTTCCGGAGCGTTTTCTGCCAAGGCATGGTCATGAAGACGGGTTTTGACACACCCCCGGCCGGTCAGCCGGCGTCTTCGTAGAGTTCGAGCGGCAGGCCGTCCGGATCGGCGAAGAAGGTGAAGCGCTGGCCGGTGATCTCGTCCGTGCGGACCGGCTCGCAGGGGACGCCGTGGGCTGTGAGGGCGGCGATCGTGTCCTTGATATCCCGCACGCGGAAGGCGAGGTGGCGCAGGCCGCGCGCCTCGGGCCGCGTGGGGCGGGGGGGCGCGTCGGGGAAGGAGAACAGCTCGATCTGGCTGCCGTCCGGCAGGGCGAGGTCGAGCTTCCACGACCGCCGCTCTTCCCGCCATGTTTCCGCGATGATCCGCATGCCGAGGATTTCGGTATAGAAGGCCTTCGAGACCGCATAGTCGCCGCAGATGATGGCGACGTGGTGGAAACCGTTCAGGGCGGGATCGGGCATGGGCATTTTCCTCGGGGCGTGGTTGGGACAGCGGCGCGGAAGGGAGTGCCTTCCGCGCCATCATTGTCTTGCAGGTTTTCCGCCGGGGCAGAAGGCCGGATCTGCCGCTGGTCCCGGTCAGGTGGCGGCCAGCGCCGGTTCCTGCGCCGCGCCGACGATCCGTTCCCGGCTTTCGGTGTCGAAGATCACCGCGCGGTTCAGGTCGAGCCAGACCGGCTGGATCGCGCCGGGGCGTTGTTCGACCGTCGCGGGGAAGCGGGCGGAGACCAGCGCCTTGCCAAGCCGCAGCCACAGATAGAGGTCCGATCCGGTCGGCTCGACGATCTCGACCGGCAGGTCCAGCGTGACGCCGAAGCCCGATTGCCCGGCGCCGATCGCCTCGGCCCGCAGACCCAGCGTGACCTTGCGGCCGGGGGTGAGCGGCGTGGCGAGCGGCAGGGTGAACGCCCCGGCGTCAAGCGCCACGCCCCGGCCATCCGCCGTAACCGTGCCGGGCAGCATGTTCATGGCGGGCGAGCCCATGAAATCCGCCACGAACATGTTCGCGGGGGTGTTGTAGATCTCGGACGGAGTGCCGGCCTGCTGGATGATCCCGTCCTTCATCACCACGATCTTGGTGGCCAGCGTCATCGCCTCGATCTGGTCATGGGTGACGTAGATGATCGTCGCATGGGTGTTCTGGTGCAGGCGCTTGATTTCCGCCCGCACCTCGACCCGCAGCTTGGCGTCAAGGTTCGACAGCGGTTCATCGAACAGGAACAGGCGCGGCTTGCGCACCAGCGCGCGGGCCATCGCCACCCGCTGGCGTTGCCCGCCGGAAAGCTGCGCGGGCTTGCGGTCCAGCAGATGTTCGATCTGCAGGGTCTTGGCCACCGCGCCCACCTCTTTCGTGCGGTTCTCCTTCGGCGTGCCCGCCATTTCCAGCGGAAAGGCGATATTCTCCCCCACCGTCATGTTGGGGTAGAGCGCGTAGCTTTGAAACACCATGGCGATGTCGCGCTTGGACGGATGCAGGTTGACCACGCTGGTTCCGTCGATGCGGATATCGCCGGCGGTCGGCTGTTGCAGCCCGGCGATCGCGTTCAGCAGCGTCGACTTTCCGCAGCCGGACGGGCCGACGAGGACGAGGAACCCGCCCTTTTCCAGTTCGATGTCGATCCCCTTGAGGATCTTGTTCCCCCCGATGGTGCGTTCCAGACTGTCGATTTCGATGAAAGCCATTTTGCTGTCCTTAGCCCTTGATCGCACCGGCCATCAGCCCGCGCATGAAGTAGCGCCCGGCGACGATGTAGACGATCAGCGTCGGCAGGGCCGCGATCACCGCGGCCGCCATGTCCACGTTGTATTCCTTGACCCCCGTCGAGGAGGAGACGAGGTTGTTCAGCGCCACCGTCATCGGCGAGCTGCCGCCCGAAGCGAAGGAGACGCCGAACAGGAAGTCGTTCCAGATGTTGGTGAACTGATAGATCACCGTCACCACGATGATCGGCGCCGAAGACGGCAGCAGGATGCGCCGGAAGATGGTGAAGAACCCGGCCCCGTCCATCTGCGCGGACTGGATCAGCTCTGTCGGGAAGGTGTCGTAGTAGTTGCGGAAGAACAGCGTGGTGAAGCCGAGCCCGTAGACCACATGCACCATCACCAGCCCCGCCGTGGTGTTCGACAGCCCGAGGATGCCCAGCACCCGCGCCATCGGGATCAGCACCGACTGGAACGGGATGAAGCAGGCGAACAGCATCATGCCGAAGACGATCCGATGCCCCGGAAAGCGCCATTTCGTCAGCACATAGCCATTCAGCGCGCCCAGCACCGTCGAGATCAGCACCGCCGGCACGACCATCTTGATCGAGTTCCAGAAGTAGCCCTTGATGCCCTCGCAGGTGACGCCGATGCAGGCCGAACCCCAGGCCTTGCCCCAGGCATCCGCGGTGGGATGCGCGGGCAGCGCGAGGATGTTGCCGGACCGGATTTCGTCCAGCGTCTTGAACGAGGTCGACAGCATCACGAACAGCGGCGTCAGATAGAACAGGGCGAAGACGATCAGCAGCCCGTAGATCACCACGCGGCTCCAGCGTGCCGGCCCGGCGGCGGTGGAAATCGCCATTTCCCGCGCGCTCATCGGTTCTTCTCCTTCAGCTCGGAATAGAGGTAGGGCACCATGATCGCCGCGATCCCCATCAGCATCACCATCGCCGAGGCCGAGCCCACGGCCATCTGGCTGCGGGTGAAGGTGTAGGAATACATGAAGGTCGAGGGGAGCTCGGTCGCGTTGCCCGGTCCGCCGCCGGTCAAGGCGATGACGAGGTCGTAGCTCTTGATCGCCATATGGGCGAGCACGATCACCGCCGACAGGAAGGCCGGGCGCAGCAGCGGGATGACGATGCGGCGATAGATGGTGAAGGTCGAGGCGCCATCGACGGTGGCGGCCTTCAGCATTTCGCTGTCGATGCCGCGCAGACCCGCAAGGAACATCGCCATGACGAAGCCCGAGGCCTGCCAGATCCCGGCGATGGCCACGGTGTAGATCGCCATGTCGGGACGGGTGATCCAGTCGAAGCGGAACGTGTCCCAGCCGGTGATGACGCGCACCGCATGTTCGAACCCCATGCCGGGGTTCAGGAACCATTTCCACGCGGTGCCGGTCACCACGAAGGACAGCGCCATGGGATAGAGGTAGATCGGCCGCAGCACCCCCTCGATCCGGATCTTCTGGTCCAGCAGGATCGCAAGGAACAGCCCGATCGCGATGCACACGACGATGTAGATCGACCCGAAGATCGCAAGGTTCTTCAGCGCCACATACCAGTTGGGCTGGTTGAACAGCCGTTCGTAGGCGTCGAAGCCGGCCCATCTGTAGACCGGCAGCAGCCGCGAGGTGGACATCGACAGCACCGCCGTCCAGACGATGAAGCCGTAGACGAAGACCAGCACGAGCGCGAGCGACGGCGCCAGAACGATCCGCGGCAGCCAGTCCTGCAGACGTTTGCCCAGTGAAGGCGCGGGTGAGACGGACATGGGGCCAGCTCCGGATGAATCGGGATTGCGCGCCCCGGCGGGGCGGGGATGGAACGCCGGGGCAGCCCGGCGTTCCGCAGGGGGGGGCGTTACTTCGCGGCCGCGATCGCCTCGGGCAGGCGGGTAAGCGCCTGATCGGTGGTGATCTGACCGTTCAGATGCTGCGTCACCACGTCGAAGATCGCTTCCTTGACGGCGCCCGGCTGGCCATAGCCATGCGCGAGCGAGCCCATGAAGGTGTTGTTGGCCGCGGCCTCGACCACGTCCTTCATGCCCTTCTTGGCGCAATCGTCGAATTCCGCATCCGACACGTCGGTGCGCGCGGGGACCGAGCCTTTCACCTTGTTGAAGGCGATCTGGAATTCCGGGCTCATCACCGCCGAGGCGAGCTTTTCCTGCGCGTCCTTGGCGGCCGGGTCCCTTTGCTCGAACATCACGAACTGGTCGGAGTTGAACAGAACGTCGCCCTGCGTGCCCGGGAAGCGGATGCAGACGAAATCCTGCCCCGGCACCTGACCGGCGCGGAGGAACTCGCCCTTGGCCCAGTCCCCCATTTCCTGCGCACCGGCCGTGCCCTCGATCACCATCGCCGAGGCGAGGTTCCAGTCCCGGCCGGAAAAGCTGTCGTCGAAGTAGCCGCGCAGCTTCGACATGTTGTCGAAGACCTCGCGCATCGTGTCGGAACTCAGCGCCTCGGGATCGTTTTCCAGAACGGCTTTCTTGTAGAAATCGGCCCCGCCCACGGACAGCACGACCGCTTCCCAAAGGGTGCCGTCCTGCCAGGGCTGCCCGCCATGGGCGAGCGGCGTGATCCCCTGTTCCTTGAAATTGTCGAGCAGGGCGAACAGCTCGTCCATGTTCTCGGGCAGCTTGCCGCCCGCCTTGTCGAGCGCGGGCTTGTTGATCCAGAGCCAGTTGGTCGAATGGATGTTGACCGGCGCGGCGATCCAGTGCCCGTCGTATTTCGCGAAATCCTGAAGCGCCGCCGGGACCACATCCGCCCAGCCCTGCGATGTGGCGAGATCGTCGAGATTGGACAGGATTCCCATCTCGGCCCAGTCGCGGATGTCGTAGCCGAGCATCTGCACCGCGGTCGGCGCATCGCCCGATGTCACGCGCGCGCGCAGCGCCGTCATCGCCTGCACGCCCGAACCGCCGGCCACCGGCATGTCGCGCCACGAGACGCCTTGCTCCGCCAGATCGTCTTTCAGGATGTTGAGCGCCGCAGCCTCGCCGCCGGCGGTCCACCAATGTAGAACTTCAACGCTTTCATCGGCACGCGCCATGCTTGCCGAGATCGCAAGACAGGCCGTGCCGGCCAGCAGGAAGTGTCGCATATCTTGTCCTCCTCAGCCGGTCTCCTCAGCCGGCAATCCATTTATAACGTTTTCAATCCGCGGTCCGTCAATCCATTTGATGCGTGGGGGCGTGAAAAAACTTTTGGTATATCGGGGCGTTGGTGTTAATCGGAAAGCGGAGGGGGAATGTGGGCAGCATCTAAAACGTTGCAATTCCAGCAGTTCGCGTTCCGCAGTGGAGGAAAATCCGGATGGCCCAGCAAGACAGGCCAACCCTGAAAACCATCGCCACCATTGCCGGGTTGGCGGTGACCACCGTGTCGCGCGCGCTGGCCGGGGCGCCGCAGATCGCGCCCGAAACGCGGGCGCGGGTGCAGCGCATCGCGGACGAGATCGGCTATTCGCCGGATCGCGCGGCGCAGCGCCTGCGGACCGGGCGCAGCAATGTCATCGCGCTGATTCTGCCGCCGCATGAAGAGATTCTGGGCTATGGCGCCTCGATGATCCGGGGCATCACGCGGGCCTTGCGCGGCACGCCCTATCACGTCGTCGTCATGCCGCATTTCGAGGATATCCCCGAGGAGCAGACGCTCGACAAGATCATCCGCAACCGGCTGGCGGACGGGATCCTGTTTTCCTGCATCCGCCCCGACGACCGGCGGGTCAAGATCCTGCTGGAGGACAAGCTGCCCTTCGTCACCCACGGCCGGACCGAGCTGGCGACCCCGCATCCCTGGGTGGATTACGACAATTTCGCCTTTGCCTATCGGGCGGTGGAGCGTCTTGTCGCGCTGGGCGTGCGGCGGCCGGCGCTGGTGTCCGCGCCGCCGGCGCAGACCTTCAGCCAGCATCTGCGGGCGGGATTCTTTCGCGCCTGCGGCGAGGCGGGCGTCGCGGGGGAGGTGATGGATGGCATCGACACCGACGATCCGCCCGAGGCGATCTATCGCCATATCCGCGCGCGGCTCGACCATGCGGGAATGCCCGACGGCTTCGTCTGCCCGGGCGAGGTCAGTGCGCTGGCCGTCAATGCCGCATGGGTCGATGCCGGGGTGAGCACGCGCCATCTGGTGATGAAATCCACCTCCGACATCGCGAATTTCATCCGTCCCCGGTTCGACAGCATCTTCGAGGATCTTACCGAGACGGGGGAGAGGATGACGACGCTGTTGCTGCGCTATATCGCGGGCGAGCCGGCGGAGGACCTGCACCATCTGCTGGCACCGCCGCCGATGACATTCCCGGACGACGGGCGCTGACCTCCGCCACCCGCGCAGGGCTTGCTGCCGTCATCTCATGCGGGGGCGCAAAGCGCCGCAAAGTCCCGCTTCCCGACGCGGAAACCGCATCGAGATCCGGATCGCCCCGGTCAGCTGGCCGAAGGTTCCGCTTGCGCGTCGGGCACGGGCTGGGCCGTGGTCTCGGTCGCGGGCATGCGGCGGGAAAAACGGAAGCGGCTCTTGTTGCGCATCTGTTCCCGTGTCGCCTTCTGGCTGAGGAATTCTTTCAGATCGAATGGTTTCTTTGGTGTCGAATAGCCCATGAAAATGGCTCCCGGTTGAAATGGAAAGGAAGAAGCGGCGGGGCTGACCCCGCCGCTTCGTCTCCCGGTGAACAATTTCGCGGACGCGGATCGATCCGTGAGGACCTGATCGCATCGACGCATTCACCGAGAATCTGAACCCGTCATGTACCCCGAGAACGAGCGGATCGGTTCGCGGGCCTTGCGGTCGCCCGCGGCGGCGGGCAGGGTGCCGTTGCCGAGGCGCTCGAAGAACTCCCTCCAGCCCGGATCGGGCTGTGTGCGGGAGGTCGGATTGCGGGACGGAGCCGCGGCGGACGGGGCGCCCGCGCGGTTGGAATTGGTGGTCATGTCGGCCTTTCTGCCATCCCGGAACCCCGGTACGATGGCATGTTCGTCATCGGGACGGCTTTGACGGCGCGCCCTTGTCCGAACCATGCGCGGGGCCGACATCTCTTGCCAGCCGTGCCGCACGCAGCGATGCGGTCAGATCCGCACGCTTCGAGGCTTCGGTTTCGATGATCGTTTTCGCGGCTGCGGCGGTCTTTTCGAACGGCGTCAGCGGCGCGGGTATCTCCCGGAACAGGCCGAGAGATGGTTTCTTGCTGGTCATGGTCACTCCGGAAAAGGCGCGGCCCGGAACCCCGGGCCTGCGCAGAGAGTGACGCTTATGCCAGAGCCAGATCGCGTGCGGACTGGCGGCCGTCACGGCCGTTTTCGACTTCGAAGGTCACCTTCTGGCCGTCGTTGAGCTGCGAGAGACCCGCACGTTCAACGGCAGAGATATGAACGAAGATATCCTTGTCGCCCGATTCCGGCTGAATGAACCCGAAACCCTTGGTTTGGTTGAACCACTTCACGGTGCCATTGGCCATCGTGATTTCTCCTGTAACAAATGCTGCCCACGGAATGCGGCAGCCCGGCTCGGTCAGTTCGAAGAGGCAGACTGAAGCCGGTAAAGGAGACAGGATGCGGTAGGAAACAACTTAGCTGTTCTTGACATAGTCGCTCCCGGTGAAAAAACAAGCCATGATGTGAAAGAAACGCGTGGGACCCGTGGCCCGAAAGCGGGCGGAGAATATTTTGCCCGTCCCGCCCCGTGTCCGGAGATCATCCCGTTCGTCCGGGGTGCCGGCTTTGGAATGGCCCGGCGGCGGATGCGGGCGTATCCATTAATCACGACACGATCAGTAGATCTTAATCGGCCCGGATGCCGCGGGCCGGTATCGTGTCATATAAGGAAAGGTGCCGGATGACCATCGAGACTTTGCCAGACCCGGAACGTCGCCCGCTGCCGCCGGCGCCGCCCGCGCGGATCGAAACGCATGAGGCCGCGATCGCCGCCGCCCGGGCGCTGGCAGCGGACTGGGCGCAGACGGCGGCGCGGCGCGATGCCGAACGCCTCCTGCCCTGGGACGAGATCGAGGCATTCACCCGATCCGGCCTTGGCTCGATCACCATCCCCCGCGAACATGGCGGGCCGGGGTTGTCGCTGGTCACGCTGGCCGAGGTGTTCGAGATCCTCTGCGCGGCGGACAGTTCGGCCGGACAGATCCCGCAAAACCATTTCGGTGTGCTGCGCCTGCTGGAAGAGGCAGGCTCCCCCGCGCAGAAGGCGCGCTTCTTCGGCGACGTGCTGCGCGGCCACCGCATCGGCAACGCAGGCCCCGAAAAGGGCCGCAAGATCGTCACCCACAACACCACCGCGCTCCGCGACAGCCCCGAGGGGTTGCGCCTGACCGGCCAGCGTTTCTATTCCACCGGCGCGATCTTCGCCCACTGGATCCCGACCCGCGCCAACGATACCGAGGGCCGCCCCGTGCAGGTCTGGGTGCCCCGCAACGCGCCGGGGGTGGAGGTGGTGGACGACTGGTCCTCTTTCGGGCAGCGCACCACCGCCTCGGGCAGTGTGATCTTCAACGACGTGCTGATCGAGAGCGAGGAACAGATCCTGCCCGTCTGGCAGCGCGCGGCGGTGCCGGGGCTGGCGGGGCCGATCTCGCAGCTCATTCAGGCGGCGATCGACAGCGGCATCGCCGTCGGCGCGCTGGATCAGGCCATCGCCTTCGTGCGGGACAAGTCGCGGCCCTGGGTCGATTCCGGCGTCGCGCGGGCGCAGGACGATCCCTATATCATCGCCGATGTCGGGCGGCTGCAGATCGAGCTTTGGGCCGCGCAGCAGGTCCTGCGCGACACGGCGGCGACGCTCGACGCCATCGCGGCGGAGCCGGTCACCGCGGAAAGCAGTGCCCGCGCCTCGGTCGCCATCGCCGAGGCCAAGATCCTGACCACGGAAATCGCGCTCAAGGCGTCCGAGAAGCTGTTCGAGCTGGCCGGCACCGCCGCGACCCGCAGCAGCCTGAACCTTGGCCGGATCTGGCGCAATGCCCGCGTCCATACGCTGCATGACCCGGTGCGGTGGAAATTCCACCTGCTGGGCAACTGGCACCTGAACGATGCGCTGCCCGCGCGCCATCAATGGAACTGAACCGATGAACGCACCCCGCACCGTGTCGCCCGTCCATCTCATCCGCTCGGACGAAGAAGCCATCGCCATCGCCACCGATCTGGCCCGGGATTTCGCCACGACCGCCGCCGCGCGCGACCGCGACCGCCTCCTGCCGTGGGAGGAGCTGGACAGGTTTTCCGCCTCGGGCCTGTGGGGGATCACCGTGCCCGCGGAATTCGGCGGGGCAGGGGTGTCCACCGTCACGCTGGCGCGGGTGATCGCCATTCTTGCGGCGGCGGACAGCTCGCTGGCGCAGATCCCGCAGAACCATTTCTATGCGCTGGAGATCCTGCGGTCCGGCGGCACACCGGCGCAGCAGGCGCATTTCAACCGGCTCGCACTTCAGGGGCGGCGCTTCGGCAATGCGGTGGCGGAAATCGGCAGGCGCGATTTCACCCGCGCCACCCGCCTGATCCGCGAGGAGGGCGGGCTGGTCGTGCAGGGGCGGAAATTCTACTGCACCGGCGCGATCTATGCGCATGTGATCCCGACCCTCGCGGCGGATGAGGACGGCAAGCAGGTCATGGTCTTCCTCCCGCGCGACAGCGAAGGCATCACCATCACCGACGACTGGGACGGCTTCGGCCAGCGGGTGACGGGCTCCGGCTCGGTCGCCTTCGACCGCGTCGCGGTGGAGCCGGACTGGATCGTGCCGTTTCAGGCAAGCTTCGAGCGCCCGACGCCCATCGGCCCGCATGCTCAGATCATGCATGCGGCGATCGACCTTGGCATCGGGCAGGGCGCATTCGCGGAAATGCTGTCCTTCATCCGCGACCGGGCGCGACCGTGGCTCGATGCCGGGGTGGAGCGGGCGCAGGACGATCCGCTGACCCTTCAGGGCGTGGGGGAGGTCGCGGTGCGCCTGCGCGCGGCCGAGGCGCTCTTGCACCGTTCGGGCCGCGTGCTCGACGCCGCGATCCGCGAGGCGACGGAGGAGACCGTGGCCGATGCCTCGATCGCCGTCGCGGCGGCCCGCGCGCTGACCACCGAGGCAGGGCTTCTGGCCGCCAGCAAGCTGTTCGAGCTGACCGGCACCTCGGCCACCCTGGGCGACGAGGGCCGCGACCGCTACTGGCGCAATGTCCGCACCCATACGTTGCACGATCCGGTGCGCTGGAAATACCATGCGGTCGGCAATCATACCCTGAACGGGGTCAACCCCCCGCGGCACGGAGCGATCTGATGGCACTCCCCGGCAAGCAGATTCTGGTCAATGCGTTCAACATGAACAGCGTCGGCCATATCAATCACGGCACATGGACCCATCCGCGCGATACCTCGACGGATTATCGCAAGCTCGACTACTGGACCTCGCTGGCGAAAACGCTGGAACGTGGGCTGTTCGACGGGCTGTTTCTGGCCGACATCCTTGGTACCTATGACATCTATGGCGGCAATGTCGATCTGACGCTGCGCGAATCGATCCAGTTGCCGGTCAACGATCCGATCCTGCTGGTGTCCGCGATGGCGGCGGTGACGGAGCATCTGGGCTTCGGCGTCACGGTCAACGTCAATCAGGAGCCGCCCTATACATTCGCGCGCCGCATGTCGACGCTCGACCATCTGACCGGGGGGCGGATCGGCTGGAACATCGTCACGGGCTATCTGGACAGCGCCGCCCGCGCCGTCGGGCGCGATGCGCAGACCGGGCATGACCTGCGCTACGATCAGGCGGACGAATATCTGGACGTGCTCTACAAGCTCTGGGAAGGGTCGTGGGACGAGGATGCCGTGCGCCGCGACAAGGCGGCGCGGGTCTTCGCCGACCCGGCCAAGGTGCGCAAGGTCATCCACCACGGGCGTTTTTATGATGTAGAGGGGTATCACCTCTCCGAACCCTCGCCGCAGCGGACGCCGCTTCTGTATCAGGCGGGCGCGTCGGGGCGGGGGCAGAGGTTCGCCGCGCGCCATGCCGAATGCGTCTTCATCGGTGCGCTGACGCCCGAAGCCGCGCAAAAGACCTCGCGCGATATCCGCGCCGCGGTCGTCGCGGCGGGACGGCAGCCGGAGGATGTGAAGATCTTCGTCGGCATCAATGTCGTCACCGACCGCAGCTCCGCCGCCGCGCGGGAGAAGCTGCAAGACTATCTGGCCTATACCAGCCCCGAGGCGGGGCTGGCGCATTTCGCCGCCTCCACCGGCATCGACTTCGCGCGCTACGGGCTCGATGATCCGATCCCCTACGGCGAGACGAACTCGATCCAGTCGGCGACGAAGCTTGCGCAGACGCAGAAATGGACGAAGCGCGACCTGCTGGCGAAGCACGCGCTTGGCGGGCGCTATCCGGCGCTCGTCGGCACGCCGGCCGAGGTGGCGGACGAACTGGAACGCTGGGTGCGCGTGGGCGAGATCGACGGCTTCAACCTGACCCGCATCGTCACCCCGGAAAGCTATGAGGATTTCGCCGATCTGGTGGTGCCGGAACTGCAGGACCGCGGCGTCTACAAGACGGAATATGCGGCGGGGACCTTGCGTCACAAGGTCTTCGGGGCGGGGGACCGGCTGCCCGCACGCCATGCGGCGGAGGCCTTCCGTCCGAACCGGCTGGCCGCCGAATAGGGGGCCAGCCCCCTCGCCCGTTCCGGGCTCACCCCCGGGATATTTATGGAAACACGAAAGGCTGAAGCGGGTTCTTCGGAGAACCGGAACCCGGTTGCAGCAAAAGAGGCGCGCCTTGCGGGGCGCGCCTCTTTTGCTCAGCGGGCGCGGAGGCGGCGGACCGCCGTGTCGCCGGCGAATTGCACCGCGCAGACCAGCACGATCAGGATCGCGATGACGGCCATCATCACCGTGGTGTCGAAGCGCTGGTAGCCATAGCGGATCGCCACGTCGCCAAGGCCGCCCGCGCCCACCGCCCCCGCCATCGCCGAGGCGCCGATCATCGTCACGACGGTGATGGTGAAGCCGCCGATGATGCCGGGCAGTGCCTCGGGCAGCAGGACATGGCGCACGATGTGCCAGCGGCGGCAGCCGATGGATTGCGCCGCCTCGATCAGGCCGGGGTCGACCTCGCGCAGGCTGACCTCGGCGATGCGGGCGAAGAAGGGCGTGGCGGAGACGGCGAGCGGCACGATCGCCGCCCAGACCCCGATCGTCGTGCCGGCGACGAGCCGGGTGAACGGGATCAGCGCCACGAGGAGCACGATGAACGGCACCGCGCGGAAGCCGTTGACCAGCGCCCCCGCGATCCGGTTCAGCCGCGGCGCCGGGAAGATCCCGTTGCGGTCCGAGGTCACCAGGAACACCGCCAGCGGAATCCCCGCCAGAACCGCGATCCCGGCCGAGACGCCGACCATCAGCAGCGTGTCCTGAAGTGCCTGCCAGAGGCGGTCAATCATCTGTGGCGTCAACATATCCGATCACCCTTGCGCTATCCGCGATCTGCCCGAGCGCCTCGGGCCGTGCGCCCGCGCCGAGCCCGACCAGAATCTGGCCGATCGCATGTCCCTGAATCCGTTCCACCTGCGAAGACAGGAGCCGCACCGTCCCGCCCGCAGCGGCGGCAAGCCCCGTCAGGTCCGGCGTGCGATGCCCGGCGAAGCGCAGTTCGACCACCGTTTCGTCGCCCGGCCGCGCCGTGTCGCGCAACCTGTGCGCCAGATCCTCGGGCAGGCCGTTTTCCAGCGGTTGCAGCAGCGCCTGCGTCGCCGCATGGCACGGCGTGCCGAAAACCTGCCAGACGGGGCCTTCCTCGACGATCTCGCCCTTCTCGATCACCACCACGCGGTCGCAGATCTCGCGGATCACGCTCATCTCGTGGGTGATCAGCACGATCGTCAGGCCGAGGCGGCGGTTGATGTCCTTCAGCAGCGTCAGGATCGAGACGGTGGTTTCCGGGTCGAGCGCCGAGGTCGCCTCGTCGCAGAGCAGGATTTCCGGGCGGCTGACCAGCGCCCGGGCGATGCCCACCCGCTGCTTCTGCCCGCCCGACAGCCGCGAGGGATAGGTGTCGCCCTTGCCCTCCAGCCCGACAAGCGCCAGCGTCTGATCGACCCGCTGCGCGATTTCGTCGCGCGCGACGCCGGCCACGCGCAGCGGCAGGGCGACGTTTTCCCGCACCGTCTTGGCGGACAGCAGGTTGAAATGCTGGAAGATCATGCCGATCCGGCGGCGCAGCCCGACAAGGCCGGATTCGTCGAGCCCGGCGATATCCTCGCCGTCGATGCGCACCCGGCCCGAGGTGGGCTGTTCCAGCCGGTTGATCGTGCGCAGCAGGCTCGATTTCCCCGCGCCCGAACGGCCGATGATCCCGAAGATCTCGCCCGCCCGGATGTCGAGGCTGATGTCGCTGAGCGCCGTCACCTCGCCCGCCGAGGAGCGGTAGACCTTGCCCAGCCCCTCGAAGGAAACCGTGCCCCCCTTGCGGCGCGCCTCGCTGGTCGCGGCGGCGCGCGCGGGGCTGCCGGCGATTGCGGGGGCGCCGGTCATTTCGCCTCCCACGCGAGGATGTAGAGCTTGTCGCTATGCGCGAAGGAGGAGTCGATCTGGTCCTTCACCGCCTGCGAATTCTGGAAGATCTGGATGAACTGCGCGATGCGCGGATCGTCCTTGTTGTCATCGCGCGAGACGAAGTTGACGGCGAACTGCTTGTCCTCGATGCCGGAATAGAGCAGCCCGCTGGTCGGATCGAAGGTCCCGGCCGCGACGATGAAATGCGGATAGCCCTGTGCGAGGTCCACGTCCCCGGTGATGCGGACCAGCTGCGGGCCTTCGACCTCGGTGAATTTCAGGTGCTTCGGGTTTTCGGTGATGTCATCGACGGAACCGAGAAAGCCCACGTCATCCTTCAGCTTGATCAGCCCGGCCTTTTGCAGCAGCAAGAGCCCGCGGCCCTGGTTCACCGGGTCGTTGGCGATGGCCACCGATCCGCCATCGGGGATTTCGTCGAAGCTCTTGTGCTTCAGCGAATAGAGCCCAAGATTGGCAAGGATCCCCGGCGAAACGGCGGCGAATTTGTAGCCGGTCTGCTTTTCGGCATTTTCCATGAACGGAACGTGCTGGAAGAAGTTCAGGTCGATATCGCCCGAGGCCAGCGCCACATTGGGCGTCGTCCAGTCGGAAAACTCGATCACCTCGACGTCGAGGCCCTGCGTCTTCGCCTCCTCGGCGGCGACATTCGCGGCATCGCCATAGGCGCCGGGCACCACGCCGACTTTCAGCGGCGCGGCCTGCGCGGCGACGGCGCCGATGGACAGAAGCGCGGCAAGGGCAAGGGATTTCAGTTTCATGATGTCCTCGATCATTCGATCCACGGCAGCGTGTAAAGCGCCGGGTCATTGGCATAGGAGGTATGGATCTGTTCCCGCACGGCGGGGGAGGTCTGGTAGATCCGGATGAAGCGGGCGAGGTCGGGGTCGTCCTTGTTGTCTTCGCGCGCGACGAACCGGATCGCGAAATAGGTATCGTCGACGCCGGAATAGAGCAGCGCCTTCCCGGCGATATCGGCCCGCCCGGCATTGACGAAATGCGCCGGATAGCCCTGCGCCAGATCGACATCCGACAGGGCGCGGACAAGCTGCGGGCCTTCGATCTCGATGATCTGGAAGTTCTTCGGATTGGCGATTATGTCGTCGGGGGTGCCCTTCACGCCGACGCCCTCGCGCAGGGTGATGAGCCCGGCGGTCTGCAACAGCGCCAGCCCGCGCCCGCCGTTGACCGGATCGCTGGCCACGGCGATGCGCGCGCCTTCGGGAAGCTGGTCGAGCGCGGCATATTTCTCGGAATAGAGCCCGATGTTGGGCAGCACACCCAGCCCCACCGGCACCAGTTTGTAGCCGGTTTCCTTGACCGCATTGTCGAGGAAGGCCTGATGCTGGAAATAGTTCGCATCGAGGTCGCCATTGTCCAGCGCCAGATTGGGCGTCGTCCAGTCGCTGAACTCCACGACCTTGACATCGAGCCCCTGCGCACGGGCCTCGGTCGCGGCGGTCTCAACGGAATCCGCCAGCACGCCGGGGGTGACGCCGATGGTCAGGGCGGTCGCCGGAAACGCGGTCAGGATCGCAAGGCCGAGTCCGGTCAAAAGGGGCAGTCTCATTCCAAATCTCCTGCGTCGCCTGACGCGGGCGGCGTCAGGCTGCCGGGCGCTTGCCCGTTTTCTGTCTTTTGGGTGGCCATTCGGCGGAATTAAAAACGACCGTAATCGTCGTGTTTAATCTAGGCCGGAACGGAGAACGGAGCCACTCCGTTTTCGGGGGGCGGGGCGTTAGGAATATTCTCGCCGGGCAGGCGGGGCGGGAAGGAATTTCTCCCGCGCCCGCAATCAGGCCGTTGCGCGGTCCGGCGCGACAAGGGGGGCCTCGGCATCGGGCAGGGATCGGGCGAGCTTGCGGGCGATTCCCTCGGCCCGGGCGGTGATCTCGGGCACGCCCATCAGTTCCCCCACCGCGCCGCGGGCCAGCGGGCCAGCGATCAGCAGGGTTTCCTGCGCCGCGCCGGTGGCGTCGATCGCGTTGCCCTCGGTCGTTGTGAGGATGCCGAGCCCCAGCGGATCGCGGCGGATCGTTCCCCCTGCCTCCAGCGATGCCAGAACCGGCGTCACCTCGAAGGCCGCGGCATGCGCCGGGCCGGTCGCCAGCACCACCCGATCGACGGTCAGCCGACGCTCGCCCCCGCCGCGCAGGTGGAGGTCGAGCGCGATGCCCTCGGGTGCGACGGTTGCATCGGTGATCGCGCCGGCGATGGGCTCGACCCGCCGGGCCGCGATGGCGCGCAGCAGCGTGTCATGCGTCTGCGGCGCGATGCGAAAGCGGTGAATGTCCCACAGGCCGCGCAGATGGCGCAGCAGGCGGCGGCGTTCGCCCTGCGGCAGCGCGGCCCAGATCGTGGGGGCCTGCGTCCGCAGTCGGTCGAAGACCGCGTGCCATGTCAGCCCGCCTTCGGCATCCGTGGCCAGCGCCCGCCGCACCCGGCGCAAAAGGCCAAGCGCGGTGCGTTCCGGCGCCACGGTGAAATCCGCGCCTGTTTCGTCCTGCGCCGGGCCGTGCGGCTGGGAAAACCGGCCGTGGCGCGACAGCAGGTGGATCCTGCCCCTGTGCCCCCGCTCTTGCAGCGAGGCGACGATATCCGCCCCGGTCAGCCCGGTGCCGACGATCAGCACATTCTCGTCCGGCGCGATCCCGGCCAGCGCATCGGGCGCATAGGGATCGCGGATCAGGCCGGTTTCCGCCGTCAGGGTGCGCAGGCCACTGGGCACCGATGGCTCGGGGTGCGAGACGGCCAGCACCAGCCGGTCGGCGCGCAGCTCCTCGCCCGTTGCCAGCGTGATGCGATACTGTTCCCCGTCGCGGTGGGCGGCCTGCGCATGGGTGCGCAGATGCTCGATCCGCCCGGCATCGAGGAACGGGCGCAGGTGATGCGCGACATAGCGGCCAAAGACCTGCCGGGGGGCGAAGATGTCACCCGCCAGCGTCGCCGATCCGGCGGGCAGGAACGGCCCATCGGACGAGGACAGCCAGCGTTGGAAATGCAGCGGGTCCGAGGTGTCGAGCGTCATCCTCTGCGCCGGGACGTTCAGCTTGTGGGCCGGATCCGGGGTGCCGTAGGCCAGCCCCTGCCCAAGCTCGGCGCGCGGCTCGATCACCACGATCCGCGGGGCCGGGGTGAGCCGCGCCAGATGCCATGCGACCGCCGCGCCCGACAGGCCGCCGCCGATGATGGCGACGGTGGGACGATCCCCGATCTGCGCCTTGGTCCCGGTCATTCGGCCGCGACGCTCCGGCGGTGCGCGGCGGGGAAGAGCAGCTCGAATTCCTCCACCGCGCGCGACAGGCGGGCAAGGGCCGCCGGCGCCGCGGGCTTGCCGTCAAGGAAATCGCGGTCCGACAGATGCACCGCCGTCGCCAGAACGCGCGCCTCGAAAAACGCGAAGAGGGGGCGCAGTTGATGCTCGACCGCCAGCGCGTGCCGGTCGCCGCCGCCCGTCGCCGCGATCAGCACCGGCTTGTGGACGAAGGCGAAGGGGTCGATCAGGTCGATCAGATGCTTGAAGAGGCCGGGGTAGGAGCCCTTGTAGATCGGCGTCGCGACGACCAGCGCATCCGCGTTGACCAGCGCCTCGACCTTCGCGCGGGCATCCTCGGACAGATCGTCGAACCGCCGCGCCCGCCCCAGATCCGCGCCGAAATCGGCGATCTCGAACAGGTCGGTCCGGGCGTCGAGCCGTTCGGCGACAAGCCCGAGCGTGGTTTCGACCAGCGCGCGGGTCTTCGACGGGCCGGTGATGTTGCCGGAC
The DNA here is from genome assembly GCF_004022215.1 of Paenirhodobacter populi. Lineage (GTDB taxonomy): Bacteria > Pseudomonadota > Alphaproteobacteria > Rhodobacterales > Rhodobacteraceae > Rhodobacter > Rhodobacter populi. The sequence continues at coordinate 304,405 of NZ_SAUZ01000003.1, read as the reverse complement.
AGGCCGACGATGGAAAGCTGTGTCATGATGATGTCCCTGGGTCGTGTTCCGGTTCGGTCAGCTCGCGGCGGCCTGCCGGGTGACGCGGATGTCAAAGGCGCCGCCGGTCTGGGCCGAGGTCTGCGTGACCGGCCGCTTGCCCAAGAGCGGAAAGACGAGTTCGGCGAAGCGGATCGATTCCTCCAGATGCGGATAGCCCGACAGCACGAAGGTATCGACGCCAAGCGCCTGATATTCGCGCAGCCGTTCGGCGATCTGCTCGGGGTTGCCCACCAGCGCCGTTCCTGCGCCGCCGCGCACCAGCCCGACCCCCGCCCAGAGGTTCGGCCCGACGACCAGTTTATCGCGTTGCCCGCCGTGCAGCGCGGCCATCCGCGCCTGACCAACGGAATCCATGCGCGCGTAGTTCGCCTGCGCCGCGGCGATATCCGCGTCCGTCAGGTGGGAAATCAGCCGGTCGGCCTCTGCCCATGCCTCAGCCTCGGTCTCGCGCGCGATGACGTGCAGGCGCACGCCGAAGCGCACGGTGCGGCCCTGTTCCGCCGCACGGGCACGGACATCGGCGATCTTTTCGGCCACCGCCTCGGGCGGTTCGCCCCATGTCAGATAGGCGTCCACATGTTTCGCCGCCAGCGCATGGGCCGCGGGGGACGATCCGCCGAAATACAGCGGCGGATAGGGCCGCTGCACCGGGGGGAAGAAGTTGCGCGCGTTTTCCACCTTCAGATGCTTGCCGGCGAAGCTGTAGGGCTGGTCCGAAGACAGGATGGCGCGCCAGACGGTCAGGAATTCATCCGCGGCCTCATAGCGTTCGTCATGGCTCAGGAATACCCCGTCCGCCGCCAGTTCCGTCGCATCGCCCCCCGGCACGACATTCAGCAACAGCCGCCCGCCGAGCGCCTGATCCAGCGTCGCCGCCTGCCGCGCCGAAGCCGTCGGCCCCATGATCGAGGTGCGCAACGCGACCAGCAGCTTGATCCGGCTGGTCTGGGAAATCAGGCTCGCCGCCGTGACCCAGGGGTCCTGACAGCTTGCGCCCGTGGGGATCAGCAGCCCGTCATAGCCAAGCCGTTCGGCCGTGACCGCGATGTCGCGCATATAGGCGTTCGTCGGTTCGCGCCCGAAATCGGATTTGCCCAGATAGCGCGTATCGCCCGAGGTGGGCAGGAACCAGAAGATGTCCGGCGTCAGGGTGCGCGTCATCGCGATGCTCCGTCATGATCGAAAGCGCCGCCGCGAAGGCGGCCGGCGCGGATCCTGCCCCTTGATAGCCCCGCGCTTCCGCCCGGGGCCATTCCAAAGGTTTCCGGTCAAAGAGAAGGAACCCACCGCCGGGGCCGGCACGGCAGAGAATTTCTCCCCCCGGCCCTGCCGGGTCAGGCGTCGACCGGATAGGTCCAGACCTCGAAGGATTTCAGCATATGCGGGCCGAAGGAGTTGATCATCGGAACATCGGCGGCGTCGCGTCCGCGCGCGATCACGATCCGGCCGATGCGCCGGGCGTTGTTGCGCGGATCGAAGGTGTGCCATCCGCCCTCGAGCCAGACCTCGGTCCAGGCGCTGAAATCCATCGGTCCGGCCACCGGCACGCCGATGTCGCCCAGATGGCCGTTGACGTAGCGGGTGGGGATGTTGAGGCAGCGGCAGAAGGCGACGAACAGATGCGCGAAGTCGCGGCACACGCCGACGCGGCCCTGCCAGACCTCATAGGCGGTGCGGGTGGCGCTGGCCTGCTGATAGTCGAAGCGGATATGCCCGTTGACGTAATCCGAGATCGCCTGCACGCGGCCCCATCCCGGCGCCAGATTGCCGAACAGGTCCCATGCGATCTGGCTCAGCCGGTCGGTTTCGCAATAGCGGCTGCCCATCAGGTAGAGCAGGCATTCATCGGGCAGATCGGCGACGGGCACCTCGCGTGCATAGGGGTATACGGGATCGGTCAGGCCGCTGTCGGTGATGGTCGCATCGCCCCGGATCGAGAAATCGCCGTAGGGCGCGGTCATCCGCATGCAGCGGTTGCCGTAGATGTCGGTATAGGTGGACACGGGCACGCCGGGCGGATTGGTGCTGAAATCCTCGGGGCCGACAAGGTCGGGCAGGCGCGCGGTTTCGGCAAGCAGCATGCAGACCAGCGGGGTGGGCTGCGGGCAGGTAATGTCGATCTGGTAGCCGTAACGGATGAGCATGGGGCCTCGATGCTGTCGGGTCGCGGGGGCGCGCGGGCGAAAATCCGGATCGGAACGCCGGCGCGGTTCATGGACTGCTGTTTTCGGATCGGCGGGCGATCCTGTTGCGGCGTTCCCGTTTCCAGCATAGCGCCTTTTCGGGCAGGCCCAAAGGAAAGCTGAAAAAAACGGCGCTGGCGGGCGTTATTCGGGCCGCATTGCGGGATTCGGTATCGAACTGCCGAATTGCGCGACGTTTTGGGGCGGCGTGCCGCGCAGCGGGGGCTCCGGGGCGCGACGGATCTTCTGCACGGGAACGGCATCCCCTATACCCGGATCGGGCTGTGAACGGGGGCAACATGAATTCCGCAGAGATACGCATCCGCGACGCCGAGGCCGGCGATATGGAGGCGGTGCAGGCGATCTACGCGCATCACGTGCTGGGCGGGTGCGCCTCGTTCGAGGAAACGCCCCCCGATGCGCGCGAACTCGACGCGCGGCGGGCGCATGTCGTCGCCGCGGGCCTGCCCTATCTGGTGGCGCAGGCGGATGGCCGCGTGGTTGGCTATTGCTACGCCTCGGCCTACCGGCCACGGGCGGCCTATCGGCATACGGTCGAGGATTCGGTCTATGTCGCGGATGGACTGGCGGGGCGGGGGATCGGCTCGGCGCTGCTCGGGGCGCTGATCGCGCGGTGCGAGGCGGGGCCGTGGCGGCAGATGATCGCCGTGATCGGCGACAGCGGCAACCGCGGCTCGATCGCGCTGCATTCCCGGCTGGGGTTCCAGCCGGTGGGCACGCTGCGCTCGGTGGGCTTCAAACACGGCCGGTGGGTGGATTCGGTGCTGATGCAGCGCCCGCTTGGCGCGGGTGACGGCACCCTACCGCGCGACTAGCAGCTTGCGCGGCACCAGCCACAACAGCGCAAGCATTCCGAACAGCTCGATCATCGACTGGAACACGATGACGATCGCCGCGATGTTCCAGCCGCCCGGCAGCGCCAGCGCGAAGGGCAGAACGACAAAGGAATTGCGCGTGGTCAGCGTGAACAGCAGCGTCCGCGCCTGCGGGACGGGCAGGCGGAACACCCGCGCCAGCGCCAGCCCGCAAACCACTCCGCCGATCAGGAAGGCGAGGCAGGCGGTGAAGATCTCGCCCAGAACAGGCAGGGAGCTACGCACCGTCTCGACCTGCGAGGCGGCGACGAACATCAGCACCACCGCCAGCAGCGGCACCGGGAACCAGCCGAGTCGGTCGACCACCGCGCCGCGCCGGGGGCTTTCGCCCGCCCATCTTTCGGTCAGCGCGGCCAGCAGCAGCGGCAGCGCGATGATCACCGCGAAAACCGTGACCATTCGCCCGGCCGAGACGATCTGGATGAAATCCGCCCCCATGAACAGCCGCAGATAGACCGGCAGCAGGATCATCTGCGCAATGAGCTGCACCGGCGTGATGGCGATGGCCCGGCGCAGATCGCCCCCCGCCTGATGCGCGAAGGTGATGAACCAGTCCGTGCAGGGCACCAGCAGCACCAGCAGCAGGCCAAGCCGGACCGCCGGATCGTCGGGCACCAGATGCAGCACGCCCCAGACCAGAACCGGCACCACGATGAAATTGCCGCTCAGCGCCGCCGACATGAAGGCCCGGTCCCGGAACGCGGCCGGTAGCTGGCTCAGCCGGACCTGCGTGAAGGTCGCATACATGAGCAGCGCCAGCCCCGGCCAGAGCAGCCATTCGAAGACAGGGGCAAGACCGGGGGCGATACTGCCGATCCCCAGCCCGGCAAGGATCGCCGCCAGATAGACCCAGACCTGATTGCGTTCCAGAAACTCGCGCGTCATCGGCTCCGCCGGTTGGTCAGGGAAGGGGCGGAATTTCAGCCCCTGTCCGGGTTCTGGCAGGATGGCGGCAGGGATTCAAGTCCCGGGCGGATGGCCCGCCCGGGCGCGCATCAGGCCTTCGACTGGCGGAAGATCCATTCGCGGATCGGCTCGATCGTATAGGCGACGCGCCAGGTGTTGCGGTGGCCGCTGGCGCCCGCGCCGGTCTCGCCTTCGGGGATGACGGTGCCGGGGGCGAAGGTCACGTAGTTGATCGGGCTCGCCTCGGCGTCGATCGCATCGAAGGCGGTGCGGAATTCCCCGGCCGTCCAGCGCGCGTCCCATGTGGCGCGGCTGATCTGGGCGCCTTCCGCCTCCAGCACTTCGGTGATGGCGTTCTGACCGGGGAAGGCCTTGCTGTCGTCCTGCGAGACGAGGATCCACAGCTTCGCCTTCGCCATCGGCCGCACCAGTTCCGGGTCCCATTGCCCGGCGACGAGGAAGGAGGCCGCGAAGAACTCCGGGTATTTGATGTTCATCGCGATGGACATCATGCAGCCGCCCGACTGGCCTGTGGTATAAAGCCGGTCGGTGTCGATGCTGTATTCGCCCGCCAGCGCCCTGATCAGGTTGATCGTTGCGTCGAGCGCGTCCGAGGTATGGGAATCGTCGTCGGCGATGATCTCGGCGAATTGCGGGGCGAGGACGAAGGCCGGCCGCGCCGCCTGATCCGCCGGGCTCGCCCAGCAGATCGCGCCGAGGCCCTGAAACAGCGTGGTGCGGGTCACGTCGCTGGTTGCGCCCGCGTCGTGCATGAACAGCACCAGCGGATAGCGCCGCGCCGGGTCGTAATCCTTTGGCACGAAGAGGTTGTAGCGCAGCAACTTGCCCGTCTCCGGGTCGTTGAATTCGAGCTGGCGGAAATCGTCGACGATCAGGTTTTCCACCTTCGTCGTCTCGAAGGGGGTGGTGCTGCCCTCCATCACATGACCGCTGACCAGCGCGACGGGGCCGGATTGCAGCACGGTCGCGCTGGCGGGCGGGTAGGTCGTGTCATAGGTGGGGATGTCGCCCGCCTGACCGGGGCCGCCCTTGCCGCCCGGACCGCCGGGGCCACCATTCCCGCCGTTGCCCGGACCGCCATTACCCTGCGGCCCGCCGGTCTTCACCGCCAGCGGTGCGTTCACATCCTCCGGCGACAGGGTGACGATGACGAAGGGGCCTTCCGCCGCGCGGTCCGCCGGATCGGCCGAGGTGCTGGTGAAGGCCCCGGTGACGGTGCGGCTTTCGACGGCAAAGCTGCCCGCGGTCAGGGCCTCGCCCTTCACGGTGCCGTTGTATTCGATCGCCACGGCGGTCAGCCGCACGCCGTCGCCGAAGACCTCGGTGATGGCGGTGACGGATTTCGCATGGCCGTGCGCGTCATGGGCGAAGGCGGGGGCGGCGACGGTCAGGACCGCGCCGGCCCCGGCGCTGAGGATCAGGAAATCGCGACGTGTGGGCATGTGAGCCTCCTTGGTGGTCTTGCGCCGGCAGGCCACGCCCGCCGCGCGTCTGTTCAGTTTCCGGGCGCTTCGGTGGTGAAATCGAGCCGCCACGAGGATTGATCCGGGCTGCGATGCTGGCCGAGGATGTGCACCGAGGGATCGCGCGGTATCAGCGCATTGACCATGTAGACGGCGATGCCGTCGCGGTGCCGGTTCTCGAAGGTCAGGATGCGGGGGCCATTCGCGGGCGGCAGGTCGGTGGTGAAATCGAGTTCGATCACCGCTTCGCCTGCCTTCACCGCACCGACCTCGGCGAACCGCGCGGCGGTCAGGCGCAGCGGCAGGGGCTGGCCGTCGGCCGCCAGCGACAGGTCGCGCTGCACCTGCGTCGCATACTCCGCCCATTCCGCCCGCGACAAGGCCCCGTCGCCGTCGCGGTCGATCCCGGCGATGACCGTATCGGCGACCTCGGCCCCGGGCGTCAGGCGCAGGTGCAACTCCACCCCGCCCGGCGCCACGGCGATGGTCGCGGCCTGAAGATATTCGTCCAGCCGGTGCGCCTGAGCCGGGGCGGCCAGAAGCAGCGCCGCCAGCAGGAATCCCCGCCCCGTCATCGCCCGTCCCATCATGGCGCGGTGAACCCCTGACCGTAATCGTTCGTCGGGTCGCGGTAGACGGTATGCACATGCATCGTCGGATCTCCCCCCACGCCCTGCGGCGAGAATTCGATGATGAGCCGTGGCCCTTGAATGCGGTAGTAGGAGGACCCGTTCCGACCGGGCTCATGCGTGACCGGCCCGCTCCAGGCGAACCATGTGTCGTCAAGACCCGCCTCGATCTCGGCCATCCGCGGGGCGGCGTAATCGGCGTTGAGGATCCCCGCCCATTCGCGGATCACGTCAAGCAGCAGCGCCCGCTGTTCCGCTGTCATCTCCGACGCGGGCAGGCCCTCGGGCACGATGGTTTCACCGCTGTGGCCGGGGCCGAAGACCAGATCGCCCACGGTATAGTCAAGGATCGCCTTGCCGCGCTGCGTATCATCAAGCGCGTCGAGCAGCGCGAAGGCCTTGTCGTTCTCGCCCGCCAGAACCCGCACCTCCTCGCCCGAGGGGGCGGTGTAGACGGCGGGCTGCGCGCCGGTCAGCGTCGGCGTCGCCACGCCCTGCGCGCCCTTGATGACCACGTTCAGCCCAAGGTGATGCGCGCCGAACTGCAGCATCCACGGATCCTCCGTGCCCGGCGTGCCGAACAGGCCGAGCGTATAGTGATCCGTCCCCGAGGCGTAATTGGTGCCGCCCTCATGCAGCACCTGATCCGAGCCCATGATCTGCTGCACCTTGGCGAGGCCCTCGGGGCTGAGCACGGTTTCCAGCAGATGCAGCGCGGCGGCGCGCTGATCCTCGGTCATCTCGCCCAGAGGCAGGCCGGGCCGGGGCACGTCGCTGGCCGGGTAGTTCGACCAGACCGCCGCGCCGTATTGTTCGCCGACGAAGCCGGGCAGGGCGCCGCCGTTCGGACGGCCCTCCGGCGGTCCTCCGGCCGGGCCGCCGCCCCTGCGGCCGCCTTCGGCCCCCGCGGGGCGTTCGCCGCGCGGCGGTCGGTTGCCCGATGCGCCGGGACCACCCGGGCCGCCCTGCTGCGCGAATTGCGCGGCGACGGGCCTGTCCGCCGGATCGAAGGGGAAGGAGACCTTTTCCCGCTGCGCCGCGTCCAGCGTGTCAAGGAAGGCATTCGCCGCCGCGACGATCGCCTGCGTTCTGGTTTCCGGCATCGTCTGCTCCGCCACCTCCGTGGTCTGCTGTGCCGCCGCTACTCCGGGCAGCACCCCCGCCAGCGTCAGCGACAGCGCCGAGGCGAAAAGCGCGCGGCGCCGCGTGCCAGATTGTCCATGTCCCATGATCCATTCCTTCCGCAGTCGCGGTTTGCATGATCCCTGAACGGACGAGGCGGCCCATCCCGTCGCGGGCGCGGGCCGGGTGATGGTGTGCTGCGGCTGGAATCCGCCGCCCGGTTCAGCCTTCCTCGGACCGGCGCCCCATGCCGAGGCCCATCCCCATCCCCATGCCCATGCCGCCGCCTCCGCCCATGCCGCCGCCGCCACCGCCGCCACCTCCGCCGCCGCCGCCGGAACCGCCGCCCTCGCCCTTGTTGCCGCCCCGGCCGGAACCCGCCTGCTGGCGCGCGGGGCCTTGCACCGGGATGACCACATCCGCCGGGATCGGCCCCAGATCCAGCGCCTTGCGGATGTAGTCGCGCAGCGAGACGACCAGTTCCGCGGTGCGGATAGGCTGTCCCGTCGCCATGTCATGCGCCGCCTGACCGGCAAGGCGCACCTGTTCCTCGGTCCCCAGAAGGATGATGTCGGACAGCGCCGCCTCGACCGCATCGCGGATGCGGCGCGCGCGGTCCGATCCGCTCGTCCCGGCCTCGGCGCCCTCTTCCTGCGCGCGCAGTTTCAGATCCCGCAGATGCGAGGGATCCACCACCAGCTCGCCGGTGAACGACCCGCCAAGCGTCTTGTAGGCCGCGATCAGCGTGCGGACCCGTTCGTTGATCTGCCGGTTCATCCGCTGCTGGCGCTGCTGGATGGTCAGCATCATCAGCACCCGGATGCCGACACCGATCAGGGTGAAGACCGCCAGCCCCAGAAGGGTGGTCAGGACCCCCTGCCACGAACTGAAATCGAAAGAGCGCATCGGACCCCCATTTCCCGCCGCCCATCCCGGCGGCCTGCGCCCCCTGTTAGCACGATCCGGCGTGGGGGGCATCCGGTCCGTGCGGCGCTTGACGGCAGGGTGGCGGCACTTACCTTTGGTCCGGAACATGGGGAGCAGGAAATGTCCGATCAGATCGCCGAACGTGCCGGGGCCGCGACGGGGGAACATCCGCTCGACGACAGGGTGCTGGCGGTGCTCGACCTCTATCACGCGCGGATGATCGCCGAACGCGGCCAGCCGCGCGAGGCGCCGGGCGGCCGCGACGGCGGGCAAGATCAGCGGATGCGGGCCATCGGGCCGGATACGGGGCGGTTTCTCAACACGCTGGCGCGGGGGATCGGGGCGCCTGTGATCCTCGAGATCGGCACGTCTTTCGGCTATTCCGGCATCTGGCTGGCCGAGGCGGCGCGCGCCACCGGCGGCCGGCTGGTGACGATGGAACTGCATGGCTACAAATCCGCTTATGCAAGGGAGATGTCGGAACGCGCCGGGCTTGCGGATCACGTCGATTTCCGCGTGGGCGATGCGATCGACCTGATCGGCGCGATGGAGGACCGGCCGGGCCTCGTCTTTCTGGACTGCTGGAAGGATCTTTACGCGCCCTGCCTTGCGGCCTTCCTGCCGAAGCTCGCGCCCGGGGCGGTGATCGTCGCGGACAACATGATGCGCCCGGTCGAGCCCGGGATAGCGGAATACGCCCGCGCGGTGCGGGCGGTGCCGGGGATCGGCAGCGTGCTCTTGCCGGTCGGGACGGGGCTGGAGATCAGCCGCCTGCCGACGGAATGACCCCGCCCCGCCGTTCGATTGAAAGAAGGTTTCGCATGAGGAGAATGAAGACCATGAAACAGGCAATCCTGACGGCGGCCCTTCTGATCGCGCTGGCCCTGCCGGTCGCGGCGCAACAGGTGCCCGCCGTGCTCGACCCGCTCGGGCTGAGCGACGTGCAGGTGCGGGACAAGAAGCATTCTGACTATGGCCGCGTCATCCTCGGCACCCTGCCGGGCGGGGCACGGATCGCGGTCGAGTTGGACCGCGAGGGTCGCGTCGAGGAAATCGAGGGCCGTCGTGGCGACCGCTTCCCCGTCTCCGCCGTTGCGCCCCTGATCCCCGAGGCGGTGCGCGCCAACCCCTCCTGGCCCGCCGATGCGGTGCTGGAAAAGCTCGACTTCGACCATCACGACCGGATCGAGATCGAGGGCCGCCTTGCCGATGGCCGCGAGTTCGATGCGGAATTCGCCCGGGACGGGCGGCTGATCGACTTCGATACCGACGACTGAGCCCCCTTCAAACATCCGGAACGCCCCGTCTGCCTTTCGTGTTTCCATAAATATCCCGGGGGTGAGCGCGGCACGCGCGAGGGGGCTGGCCCCCTGCGACTTCACCAAAATGTGCTCCGGCTCCCGTTTTGGAATGTGCGCTAGAACCGCAATCCCGATTGCAGGTTGATGGGGCGGCAAGGGGGCCAGCCCCCTCGGCCTTCGGCCTCACCCCCGGGATATTTATGGAAACACGAAAGCAGCAGACCGCTTCGGGTGGTTCCGAAACGGTCTTCTCCCTTCGGCGCGCGCGCCGGTCAGGACAGATAGCGTCCGAACCATTCGAGCGTGCGATCCCATGCGAGCTTCGCCGCCGCCTCGTCATAGCGCGGGGTCGAATCGTTGTGGAAGCCGTGGTTGGTGCCCGGATAGATGTGGGCCTCGTAGACCTTGCCGTTTTCCTTGAGCGCCGCCTCATAGGCGGGCCAGCCGGCGTTGACGTTGTCGTCATGCTCGGCGAATTGCAGCAGGAGGGGCGCGTTGAGCTGGGGCACATCCGCGACCGGGGCCTGCCTTCCGTAAAAGGGCACCGCTGCCGCAAGTTCCGGGTAGGCGACGGCGGCCGCGTTCGACACCCCGCCGCCGTAGCAAAAGCCGGTGATGCCGACCTTGTCGGTGGTCTGGTCGCTGGCCATCAGATATTCGATCGCGGCGAAGAAATCGTTCATCAGCTTCGTCGGATCGACCTGCCGCTGCAACTCGCGCCCCTTTTCGTCATTGCCGGGATAGCCGCCGACCGAGGTCAGCCCGTCGGGCGCCAGTGCCACATATCCGGCCTTGCCAAGACGGCGGGCCACATCCTCGATATAGGGGTTGAGGCCACGGTTTTCGTGGACCACCACCACGCCCGGCAGCGGGCCGGTGGCCCCGGCCGGGCGCACCAGATAGCCGCGCACCTCGCCGTGGCCGTTGGGCGAGGGATAGGTGATGTATTCCGCCTCGATGTCCGGATCGGTGAAGGAGACCTGCTGCGCCAGCGCGTAATCCGGGCTCATCGACGCAAGGATCGCCGCCGCCGTCATGCCCCCCACGGCGAACTTGCCCGCCTTGTCGAGGAACTCGCGCTTGGTGATCCGGCCGTGGGCGTAGAAGTCGTAAAGCTCCAGCAGTTCCTGGGGGAAGTCCTTTGCGGTCAGTCTGGTCATCCTGTCTCTCCCATTTGTGATGTCCTCGGTAATTTACTGTCCCGCAGGCGGGAGGATCGGGCCAGTGAAACTTCCGTGTGCGGGAAGGGAAAGGGGCGGGCTGGAGCCCGCCCGCTTCAGCCGCGCCGACCGAGCCAGACGAGCCCCAGCCCCGCCAGCGCCAGCACGCCGCCCGCCACCGGCACCGCCGCATAGCCGAGGTTCAGTCCGATGACCGCGCCGCCCACCGCCGCGCCGATCGCATTGCCAAAGTTGAACGCCCCGATGTTGATCGAGGAGGCCAGCCCCGGTGCCTCATGCGCGGCCTGCATGACGCGCATCTGCACCGGCGGGACAAGGGCAAAGGCCGCCGCGCCCCAGATCGTCAGGGTGATGGCCGCGCCGGTCTGGCTGCCGATCAGGAAGGGGATCGCCAGCATGGTGACCGCCAGCGCCCCCATGAAGATCGCCGTCGCCCCGTTCAGCGACCAGTCCGCCAGACGCCCGCCGAGCCCGTTGCCGATGGTGAAGCCGATCCCGGTCAGCACCAGCACCAGCGTCACGAACCCCTGAGACGCGCCGGTCAGGGTTTCCAGCGTCGGTGCGATATAGGTGTAGAGCGTGAACATCGCCGCCGACCCCATCACGGTCGTCAGCAGCGCGATCAGCACCTGCGGCCGGATGAGGACGCGCAGCTCGCGCCGCACCTCGGGGCGGCGGCCGGGTTCGCCCTGCGGCAGCGCGAACCACAGCGCGGCGATGGCCACCAGCCCAAGCACCGCCGTGCCGGCAAAGGCCGCGCGCCAGCCGATCTGCTGGCCCAGCCATGTCGCCGCCGGAACGCCGCCGATATTGGCAATCGTCAGGCCCATGAACATGGTGGCGACGGCGCTGGCCCGCCGGTCCCTGGGCACCACGCTCGCCGCGACCACCGCGCCGAGGCCGAAGAACGCGCCATGGTTCAGGCTGGTGACCAGCCGCGCGATCAGCAGCGTCCAGTAGTCGGGCGCCAGTGCCGACATGATGTTGCCGATGGTGAAGATCCCCATCAGCGTCATCAGCGCCGTCCGCTTGCCGAAGCGGCTGAACAGCAGCGTCATCACCGGGGCGCCGAGCATCACCCCCGCGGCATAGGCGCTGACCAGCAGCCCGGCCGAGGGGATCGAGACGTTCACCCCCTCGGCGATCACCGGCAGAAGGCCCATGGGCGAAAACTCGGTCGTGCCGATGCCGAAGGCCCCCATGGCCAGCGCCAGCAGCGGCCAGTTCGGGCCGCCGCGCACCTCGGCGCCGGCGGCGGTATCTGCGGTTTTCATGCCGTCTTCCTTATGCGGTCCAGTCGGGGGCGAGGCCCTCGGGATCGACGATGCGGCCGTCCGGACGGGCGAGCGTCGCGATCTGAGCCATGTCCTGATCGCTCAGGGTGAAGTCGAAGACGGCGAAGTTTTCGGCCAGACGCCCGGCATGCGCGGTTTTCGACAGCGCGATATGGCCCTGTTGCAGCAGCCAGCGCAGGCCGACCTGCGCCGCCGTCTTGCCATATTGCGCGCCGATCTTCTGCAACAGCGGATCGCGCGGCACGGCGCCATCGGCCATGCCGTAATAAGCGGTCAGCGCGGTGCCGGTGGCCTTGGCTGCGGCGACCATCGCGCTCTGGTCCAGATAGGGGTGCATCTCGATCTGGTTGGTGACGATCGGGGCGGTACTGGTCGCCACCGATTCGCGCAGCTGCGGGACGTTCTGGTTGCTGACGCCGACAAAGCGGGTCTTGCCCGCCGCCTGCGCGGCGTCGAGCATGGCGATCTGGTCGGCCACCGGCACCTCATGCCCCGGCCAGTGCAGGAGCAGCAGATCGACCTGATCGACGCGCAGCTTTTCAAGGCTTTCGTCGACCGAGGCGGCAAAGCGCGCCGGTTCGTATTTGTCGACCCAGACCTTGGTGGTCAGGAACAGATCCTCGCGCGCCGCGCCGGACGCCTGAAGCGCGCGGCCGAGCGCCGCCTCGTTGCCGTAGATCTGCGCCGTGTCGAAATGGCGAAAGCCGGTTTCCAGCGCGGCGGGGATGATGGTCTCGACCTCCGCCTCCGACATGCGGAAGACGCCGAAGCCGAGGGCGGGGATTTTCGCGCCATGCGCGATGACATAGTCCATGAAACAATCCTTGGGGATGCGGGTGGGAGGAGGGACGCGGTGCCCGCGCCTGTCGTTCACAGATACGGCGCGGGATCGGGCTTGATAACCGCCCGGATCTCCACATTATCTGTGAAAGGATTTCACAGGCGGTGCGCATGGACAACAGAGCGGGAGAGATGCAGGTCTTCCAGCGGGTAGTGGAAACCGGCAGCTTTTCCGAAGCGGCGCGGCTGTTGCGGATGACGCCCTCGACCGTCAGCAAGCTGATCTCGCGGATCGAGGCGCGGCTGGGGGTGCGGCTTCTGGAACGCTCGACCCGGCATCTGTCGCTCACCGCCGAGGGGCAGGTCTATTACGAACGCAGCCGGGTGCTGCTGGCCGGGCTTGAGGATATCGAACGCGAGCTGTCGCATGGCGCGGCCAGCACCGGCGGCACGGTGCGGGTCAGTGCCTCGGTGGGGTTCGGGATCTTTGGGGTGGAGCCGCTGCTGCCTGCCTTCTGGCATGCCTATCCGAACATCACCGTGGATCTGTCGCTGTCGGACGAGATCGTGGACCTGTATCTCGACCGGACGGATGTGGCGTTCCGGGTGGGGCCTTTGTCCGATTCCGGCATGACGGCGCGCAAGCTGGGCGTGGCGCAGCGCAAGATCGTGGCGGCACCCGGCTATCTTGCCCGTCGCGGCGCCCCGGCCGAAATCGCCGATCTGGCGGATCACAGCTGCCTCGGCTTCAACTTCCGCCGCGTCGCCCCGGTCTGGCCCCTGCGGGACAGCGGGCGGATCGTCGACCGCAGCGTGACCGGACCGATGATCGCCAACAACGGCGAGACGGTGCGGCGCATGGCCCTGGCCGGGGTCGGCCTTGCAAGGATCGGCGAATTCCATGTGCGCGAGGATCTGCGCGCCGGGCGGCTGGTCGAGGTGCTGGCCGATGCCGTCGCGGGCGATACCGAGGATATCCACGCCCTGTTTCTGGGGGGCGAGAACATTCCCCATCGCGTCCGCGCCTTTCTGGATTTCATGACGCCCCGCCTGCGGGATTTTCTGGCGCCGGTCGACTGAAGAAATCGCCGGCTATTGTCGGGGGCCGAGACTGTGTCAAAATACGCCTTTATGGCAGCGGCGCAGAAAGAAATTCCCTCATGGGGCTATCGGCACGCGCCGATGTGGACATGGGGGCCATTGTGGAGAACAGCCTTCTTTGGTGCCTTGCCGGAACCGGGTTTTGACACAGCTCCGGCCGATGCGATTCTGACCGGATAAAGCGCGCAATACCCGTGGGCGGAATTGAATTTCGGACGATCGTGCGCGACAGGGCCATGGATTGGCGGTTTTCGGGAAAACGCATTTATTTGGGTCAGGAACTCTGCCAGAAAAGACGACCCCTGTCTAAAAGCCCGTCCGGTTCCGGGGTTCTTGAATTCAGGGCCGGAGAAGTTATATTCGCAACACTCACCCATTCCGACCACTGCGATAAACTCTGAGCCGAATACCATTCCAGCATGATGGCGGAATGTTGCGCATGTCCACCTGAAAGCGGTTTCCATTCCCGGAAATCGAAGATAGATCCCCGTTTCGAGTTAGACGTCCAGATTGGTTCATCACCCGAAACTCTCAGCCAATATCGTGCTGAAATGTTTCCAAAATTGAACAGTCGGGGCGTATTTCGCAACCCATACCGCAAACAGTTTGACCCGGAGTGAAATGATGCCCGACCTTGACCTGAATGCCCTGTCCTTTTCCGAGTTGAAGCAGTTGCAGAAAGATGTCGACAAAGCCATTGGCACCTATGAAACCAGACGTCGGGCCGAGGCCAAGGCGGAACTGGAATCGCGGGCGAAAGAGCTTGGCTTTTCGCTTTCGGATCTGCTGGAAGGGCCGGCCGCGCGCAAGCGTGTGTCCGTGCCGAAATACCGCAATCCCGCCGATCCGGAACAGACCTGGACCGGCCGCGGCCGCAAGCCCGGCTGGATCGCCGAGGCTCTGGCGCAGGGAAAACCCATCGAAGATTTCGAGATCTGATCCGTTTCCGGGCCGCGCCTGTCGCGGCCCGGAACGTCAATGCCGCAACGCCTCGCGCAGCGAGCGGGGGGCGGATTCCGAATTGCGCAGGTCGAGCGAGGACAGCAGGTCCAGCAGATGATGCTTCATCAGCTCCTCCGCCCGATCGCCATCGTGATGTTTCAGCGCATCGAGCAATGCGTGATGCGCATGACTTTCGCACAGGGCATTCCGCCGCTGCCAATACAACGCGATGATCAGCGATGATCGCGCGACAAGCTGCACGATGAATGCCTCGACCGTCGCCTGATTGGCGATGCGGGCGATTTCCGTATGGAACAGGCCTGACAGGAACAGTGCCCGACCGGGATTTCCGGCATGCAGGGCCGCGTGCTCTTCGGCGATATGGCTGCGCAGGCGGATCATGTCCGCCTCGGTCGTCCGTTCGGCGGCGGAACGCGCGGTGCGCGGTTCCAGCAGGGCACGCGCCTCGAACACCTCGCGCGCCTCCTTCACCGTCGGCTTGGCGACGAAGGCCCCGCGATTGCGCTTCAGCTCCACCAGCCGGTCATGCGCCAGACGCTGGAGCGCCGCCCGCACCACCGTGCGGGACACGCCGAAAATCTCCCCCACCTCATCTTCCGACAGCTTCGCCCCGGGCGACAGGCGATGTTCATGGATCGCCAGCGCCAGATCCGTTGCGATGCTTTCTGCCGTCTTTTCCTGTGCGATTGCGTCCATGCGACCTCCGTACCTTGATTCTGGCGCGCCGGACCGGGGGAAGGCAAGCGGCCGAGCGTGTCGCCATTATTGTATACGATTTTGTCCGCAATATTGTGCTCGGCCACGGCGCTTTCGGTCAAAATTCAGGCAGACCATGTCTCGACCCCCGGTGACGCGATAAAATCCTCGGGAATCGCCGGAGCCTGCCCCACGGTGACCCAAAGGCACCGCCGGAAGCAATGTGGGGAACAGGGACGGAATGGCGACGCGCACCAGCAACGATCTTGAGCTTGTCCATCTGACCAAGCGTTACGGCCAGACCGTGGCGGTGAATGACGTCAGTCACATCTTTCCGCCGGCCAGCTATATCTGTCTGCTCGGGCCCTCGGGCTGCGGAAAATCCTCGACCCTGCGGATGATCGCCGGGCATGAAACGGTCAGCGACGGGGCGATCCTGCTGGACGGGGCCGATATCTCGCATCTGCCGCCGGCCAGACGCGGCACCGCGATGATGTTCCAAAGCTACGCGCTCTTCCCGCATCTGTCGGTCAAGGACAACGTGGCCTTTTCGCTGAAGATGAAGGGCGTGGACAAGGAAACGCGGCACGCCCGGGCGATGAAGCTGCTGGATCTGGTGGCGATGGACCATCTGGCCGACCGGCTTCCGGCGCAGCTTTCGGGTGGACAGCAACAGCGCGTCGCGCTGGCCCGCGCGCTGGTGACGGAACCGCGGGTGCTGCTGCTGGACGAACCGCTTTCGGCGCTCGACCCGTTCCTGCGCATCCGCATGCGGGCGGAACTGAAGCGCCTGCAACGCGAGCTGGGCATCACCTTCGTCCACGTCACGCATGGGCAGGACGAGGCGCTGGCGCTCGCCGATGAATGCGTGGTGATGAACAACGCGGTGATCGAGCAGGCGGGGCCGCCGCGCGACGTCTGGTCGAAGCCGCGCACCGAATTCGTCGCGCGGTTCATGGGCGGGCACAATGTCATCGGCTGGGACGGCGCGCGCTACGCCATCCGCGCCGACGAGGTGGCGATCGCCGCCATCGGCCTGCCCGCCGCCGTCACCGGCGTCGAATATCAGGGCGACCGCGTCGCCGTGACCACCAAGACCGAAGCGGGCGAGGAAATCGTTTCGCTGGTGCCCGAGGACCGTTTCTTCGCCGCACCGATCAATCCCGGCGAAACCGTCCATCTGGGATGGGATCAGGGGCGGATGCACCGCCTCGAAGCCTGACAACAACCGACAGAGAGGGGACTGAAATGTCGAAGATGCGTTACTCGCGGCGTTCGCTGCTGAAGACCGGCGCGGCCGCGGCCGCCGCCTCGGCGCTGCCCGCGCCGATGATCTGGGCGCAGGAGATCAAGAACATCACCCTGCGCCAGTTCGGCACCGGCGTGTCGAACCTCAACGAGGTCGCGCAGAAGGTGAAGGAAGACCTGGGCTTCACGCTGGAAATGACCGCGCTCGATTCCGACAGCGTGACGCAGCGCGCCGCGACCCAGCCCGACAGCTTCGACATCGCCGACATCGAATACTGGATCTGCAAGAAGGTCTGGCCGACCGGCAACCTGCAGGCGATGGATACGACGAAGCTCACCAATTACGACAAGATCGTCGGCATCTTCCGCGACGGCAAGCTGACGCCCGAAAGCGTGATCGCGCAGGGCACCGCGCCGCATACCGTCGGCTTTGTCGAGGGGCCGGGTTCCACCTCCTTCGCCAAGGAACAGACCCAGTGGATGACGCTGGTGCCGACGATCTACAACGCCGACACGCTCGGCATCCGGCCCGACCTGATCGGCCGTCCGATCGAAAGCTGGGCGGAACTCTTGAACCCGGAATTCAAGGGCAAGGCCTCGATCCTCGACATTTCCTCGATCGGGATCATGGACATGGCCATGGTCTGCGAGGCGACGGGCAAGATCAAATACGGCGACAAGGGCAACATGACCCGCGACGAGATCGACCAGACCATCGCCATCTTCACCGAGGCGAAGCGCGCCGGCCAGTTCCGCGCCTTCTGGAAGAGCTTCGATGAATCGGTGAACCTGATGGCCTCGGGCGAGGTGGTGATCCAGTCGATGTGGTCGCCCGCCGTCACGGCGGTGAAGACCCGCGGCATCCCCTGCGTGTTCCAGCCGCTGAAGGAAGGCTACCGCGCCTGGGGCGGCGGTCTCGGCCTGTCGAAATCGCTGACGGGGGCGAAACTCGACGCCGCCTACGAGTATATCAACTGGTATCTCTCGGGCTGGGTCGGCGCCTTCCTGATGCGTCAGGGCTATTATTCGGCGGTGCCGGAAACCTCGAAGGAATTCATGACGCCCAACGAATGGGGCTACTGGTTCGAGGGCAAACCCGCCGAAGAAGACATCGCCAATCCCTTCGGTCAGGTCATGGCCAAGGCCGGCGAAACCCGCGACGGTGGTTCCTTCTACGAACGCATGGGCCATGTTGCCTGCTGGAACTCGGTCATGGACGAGAACCAGTATATGGTCCGCAAATGGAATGAATTCATCGCGGCCTGATGGTCCCGGGGCAAAGGCGGCCCGCCGCCTTTCCCATCATTCTTCCATAAATATCCCGGGGGTGAATTTGCGCGTATGCGCAAAGAGGGGGCTGGCCCCCTTGCCCCGGCCATGAATGGGCCTCCGGCGCAGGCATATGCGCCGGGGCAGACTTCGGATGGTCCTGACGACAGGAAGGAGGCGCCATGCTCAGGCGCAGTGACGTGATCGGCTGGCTTCTGGCCTCGCCCCTTGTGCTGGTGCTTCTGGCATTCCTCGTCGTGCCGATCGGCACGATCTTCGTGGTCAGCTTTTGGCAGGCCACGGAATTCTCGATCATTCCGGCCTTCACGCTGGAGAATTACGAATTCCTGCTGACCTCGCCCGTCACCTACAAGGTGTTCTGGGCGACGTTCCAATATGCGGCGATCTGCTGGGCGGCGACGCTGCTGATCGGCTTCATCGTCGCCTATTACCTCGCCTTCCATATCCGGTCGAACAACACGCGGATGGTGCTGTTCCTGCTGTGCACCATTCCGTTCCTGACCTCGAACATCATCCGGATGATTTCCTGGATTCCGTTCCTTGGCCGCAACGGCATCGCCAACCAGACGCTGATGGAACTCGGCCTGATCGACCAGCCGCTGGAATGGCTGCTCTATTCCGATTTCGCCGTCATCCTCGCCTTCGTGCATCTGAACACGCTGTTCATGATCACGCCGATCTTCAATTCGATGATGCGCATCGATCGCTCGCTGATCGAGGCGGCGCGCGACAATGGCGCCTCCGACTGGCAGATCCTGTGGAACGTCATCATTCCGCTGACGAAACCCGGGATCATGATCGGCACGATCTTCGTGCTGACGCTGGTGATGGGCGATTTCATCACCGTCCGGTTCATGTCCGGGTCGCAATCGGCCAACGTCGGGCGGCTGATCTCGAACGATATCGCGCTGTTGCAATATCCCTCGGCCTCGGCGACCTCGATGGTGCTGCTGGTCACCGTTCTCATGATCATCGGGGCGCTGATGCGCTTCGTGAACATCCGCAAAGAACTTTAGGAGAGCTTTGATATGGAACCGCGTCCGCGCAGCTTCTGGTGGCTCACCGCCTTCTTCGTGGTGTTCCTGATCTTTCTTTACGGACCGACGCTGACCATCGGCATCCTCAGCTTTCAGGGACCGGAGGGCGGTCTGACCTTCCCGATGCGGGGCGTGTCCACCCACTGGTTCCACAACCTGTTCGAGCAGCAGGCCGTGGGCGACATCTGGGGATCTTTCCGGCGCTCCTTCGTGCTTGGCCTGATGGTGATGGCGGCGACGGTGGTGATCGCGGTGATGGGCGGGCTTGCGTTCCGCAAGAGGTTCCTCGGCTCGGGGGCGGTGTTCTACCTTGCCATCGCCTCGCTGGTGATTCCGTCGATCCTCGTCTCGCTCGGCGTGGGGCTGGTGTTCGACCGCTTCGGGCTGAAGATCCACTGGATGACCTCGGGCTTCGGCGCGCAGCTGACATGGACGCTGCCCTTCGGCCTTCTGGTGATGTTCGCCGTCTTCAACCGCTTCGACGCGAGCTATGAGGAAGCCGCCCGCGATCAGGGCGCGACGCCGTGGCAGACCTTCGCCCATGTCGTTCTGCCGATCATCCTGCCTTCGGTCATCGGGGTGGCGCTGTTCGGCTTTTCGCTCAGCTACGACGAATTCGCCCGGACGCTCCTGACGGCGGGCAGCTACAACACCCTGCCGCTGGAAATCTTCGGCATGACGACGAATGTGACGAAGCCGGTGATCTACGCGCTCGGCACGCTGACGACGGTGTTCTCCTTCGCCATGATCGGGCTGTTTCTGGCCGGGGTCTGGCTGCTGGAGCGGCATCGCAAGGGCAGGGCGGCGCGCAAGGGATGAGGCTTCTGTATCTGAATCCGAACTCGACCGAGGCGATGACGCGCTCGGTCGTCGCGGTCGCGCAGGCGGCCGTGCCCGAGGCCGAGGTGATCGGCTGGACCAATCACGAAGGCCCGCCCGCGATCCAGGGGCCCGAAGACGGCGCCGCCGCCGTGCCCGGCCTGATGGCGATGCTGCCCGGCGCGCGCGAGACCCGTGCCGATGCGATCGTCATCGCCTGTTTCGACGATACCGGCCTTGCCCGGATGCGCGACGCCGCCCATTGCCCGGTGCTGGGCATCGGCCAGTCGGCCTATGTGATGGCGGGGCTGCTGGGGGAGAGGTTTTCTGTCGTCACGACGCTGGCCGTTTCCGTCCCGGTGATCGAGGGGAATATCGCCCGGCTCGGCTATGCCCATGCCTGCGCCGCGGTGCGCGCAAGCGGTCTTCCGGTCCTGACCGTCGAGGAAGGGGGAGAGCCCGCCCGCGCCCGTCTTGCCGAGGAAATCCTTCGCGCGCGGGAGGAAGATGGCGTCGGGATCGCCGTTCTGGGCTGTGCGGGTATGGCGATGCTGCGGTCGGATCTGGCCCTGCGCACCGGGATGGTGCTGGTGGATGGTGTGGCGGCTTCGGCCCGGCTGGCACGGGCGGTTTCGGGGATGGTTTGAGTTCCGGTTCAGGAATGTCATGAAACACCGGAATCGGGACGCGAGCGGATGCGTTGAGAGGGGGCCAGCCCCCTCGCGCGTGCCGCGCTCACCCCCGGGATATTTATGGAAACACGAAAGGCAGACATTCCCATCGGTGATTCTGACGAGTGACTGGAGCCGCTGTTCATGCCCTCTGTGCAGGCGGCCCGCGCGGCGCTAGAAGCGGGTGACCGCGTGGCACAAGGACAGACACCGATGGCGCAAGGCATCCCCGCCCCCGAGGGGCGGACACTCTTTGGCGTGGCCGCCGCATTGGTGACGCTGGCGATCTGGACGAGTTGGATCGTCGGCACCCGCGCCGCCGTCAGCGGCGAGGGATATTTCTCGCCCTCGGTGCTGGTGCTGATCCGCTTTGGCTTCACGGCGGTGTTGCTGACGCCGGTGCTGTGGCGGATGGGGCTGATCCCGAAGGGGGTGAAGTGGCCGGCGCTGGTGGGGCTGCTGTTTTCGGGCTCTCCCTACATCTTTCTGGTGGGGGCGGGGCTGAAATACGCGCCGATCGCCGATGTCGGGCCGCTGCTGCCGGGCACGGTGCCGCTGATGGTGGCGGGGCTTTCGGCGCTGATTTTTGGCGAAAGGTTCACGTTGGCGCGGCGGTTCGGGCTTGGGCTGATCGCGGCGGGGGTGGTGGCGATCGTGGCAATCGGCCCCGCGCCCCTGCCGGGGATGGAGGACAAGCTGCTGCTGGGCCACCTGCTGATCCTGGGCGGCGCTTTGTCCTGGGCGATCTACACGATCAGCCTGCGGGCGAGCGGGCTGAACGGGTTCGAGGCGACGGCCTATGTCGCCTTCTGGTCGCTGGTGCTGGCGCTGCCGGTGATGGCGCCGGGACTGCGCGAGGATCTGGCCCGGGCGGCGCAGGCGCCCTTGTCTTTGTGGCTGGTGCAGATCCTGATTCAGGGGGCGCTGGCGGGCTTCGTGGCGCTGCTGACCTTCGCGACGGCGGTGCGCTGGCTCGGGCCATCGAAGACGGCGGCAATTACCGGGCTGACGCCGGTTACGGCGACGCTGGCCGGTATCCCGGTCATGGGGGAGATTCCGACGCCGGTGCAGTTGGTCGCCTGTCTGGGGATTGTGCTGGGGGTGGGGCTGGTCACCGGGGCGATCGGGGGGCGCCGGACGGGGTGATCGGGTCCGGTTCGGCCATGATCCGGCGCAGGCGGGCTTCCTCTTCGGCGCTCAGGGGGGTGGGCTGCGCCGCGGTCCGCCGCCGGAACCAGATCAGCACCCCGCCAAGCGCGATCAGCAGGACCACCGGCCCCGTCGCGTAAAGGATCAGGTTGGCCCCGCGCCCGCGCGGCGAGAACAGCACATATTCCCCGTAACGGGCGGCGATATAGTCCAGCACCTGACTGTCCGTATCCCCGGCCATCAGCCTTTCGCGCACCAGAAGCCGCAGGTCGCGCGCGACGGCGGCACCGGAATCGTCGATATTCTCGCCCTGACAGACGGGGCAGCGCAGCTCCCGGCTCAGGTCGCGGGCACGGGATTCCAGCGCGGGATCGGCCAGAACCTCATCCGGCTGCACGGCGGGCAGGGGCAGGGCGGTCGCCAGCAAAAGCAACAGGGGGGCGAGGCGGCGCAGCATGGTCATTCCGCCGGTTGCGGCGCGGCGCGGGGCCGCCGTGCGCCCGCCGCGACGCGGTAGCGCCGGTCGGACAGGCTCAGCGCCCCGCCAAGGGCCATCAGCCCCGCCCCGGCCCAGAGCCAGCTTGCGAAAGGCTTGATATAGCTGCGCACCGCCCATCCGCCATTGGCCTGCGGATCGCCGAGGACGAGGTAGATGTCCTCGCGCAGGCCGTTGCGGATCGCGGCCTCGGTCGTCGGCGTGCCCTGCACGGGGTAGAAGCGCTTTTCCGGGTGCATCACGGCCACCAGCCGGTCGCCGCGGCGGACGGTCATCGTTGCCGTTGTGGCGGTGTAGTTCGGGCCGGGGCGTTCCTGCACCGCGTCGAGGCTGATGTGATAGCCCGCCATGTCGAACCCTTCGCCCGTGTGGAGGATGCGGATGTCCTCCCGCTGCCAAGCGGTCAGCAGGCCCACCGCCGCGAAGACCACGCCAAGGCCCGCATGGGCGATGGCCTTGCCCCAGTCGGCGCGGGGCAGGCGGGTCAGCCGCGCGGGCGTGCGCCCCGCCCGCTGCCACAGATCGGTCGCCGCGCCGAAGACCAGCCACGACCCCAGCCCTGCCGAGGCCAGCGCCAGCATCGGCCGCCCGCTGGTCACGCTCCACGCGCAGCCTGCCACCGCCAGCGCCAGCACCGCGGCGGGCCAGAGCGGGCGCACCACCCGTGCCGGCACCGCGCGCTTCCACGGCATCATCGCCCCCGCCGGCAGCACCAGCGCAAGGATCACCATGAAGGGCGTGAAGGCGGTGTCGAAGAACGGCGCCCCGACCGACAGCTTACGCCCCCAGAGCATCTCGGCCACCAGCGGCCAGAGCGTTCCGACGAAGACCACCAGTGCCGCCACCGCCAGCAGGATGTTGTTCAGCACCAGCGCGCCTTCGCGCGAGACCAGCGAAAACACCCCGCGCGCCTGCATCGCCCCGGCCCGCGCCGCGAACAATGTCAGCGCCCCGCCGAGGAAAACCGCGAGGATCGCCAGAATGAACACGCCGCGACCGGGGTCCGAGGCGAAGGAATGGACCGAGGTGATCACCCCCGACCGCACGATGAAGGTGCCGATCAGCGAAAAGCCGAAGGCGAGGATCGCGAGCAGGATCGTCCAGCTTTTCAGCGCCTCGCGCTTTTCCACGACGATCGCGGAATGCAGCAGCGCCGCCGCCAGCAGCCACGGCATGAAAGAGGCATTCTCGACCGGATCCCAGAACCAGAACCCGCCCCAGCCAAGCTCGTAATAGGCCCACCACGATCCCATCGCGATGCCGATGGTCAGCAGGATCCACGAGGCCAGCGTCCAGGGCCGCACCCACCGCGCCCATGCGGCGTCCACCCGCCCCTCGATCAGCGCGGCGACGGCGAAGGAAAAGGCCATGCTCAGCCCGACATAGCCGAGGTAGAGGAACGGCGGATGGAAGGCCAGCCCCGGGTCCTGCAACAGCGGGTTCATGTCGCGCCCGTTGAACGGCGGATCGGCGAGCCGCGTGAACGGGTTCGAGGTCAGCAGGATGAAGCCCAGAAAGGCCAGCCCGATCGAGGCCTGAACCGCCAGCACCCGCGCCCGCAGCCCGGCGGGCAGCGCGCCGCCGAACCATGCCGCCAGCGCCCCGAACAGCGACAGGATCAGCACCCACAGCAGCATCGAGCCTTCGTGGTTCCCCCAGACGCCGGTGACCTTGTAAAGCATCGGCTTCGCGGTATGGGAATTCTCATAGACCAGCAGCAGCGAGAAATCCGAGGTCACGAAGGCATGGACCAGCGCCGCGAACGCCACCGCGATCAGCGCGAACTGCGCCGTTGCCGCGGGCTCGGCCACCGCCATCCATCCGGCCCAGCCCTTCTGCGCGCCGATCAGCGGGATCACCATCTGGATCAGGGCCACGCAAAAGGCCAGGATCAGCGCGAAATGACCAAGCTCTGCAAACATCGGGGCCTCCTGTCGCGGGGATCATAGGGGCGTGAGGCCGCGCGGAAAAGGCGCCTTGGCACGGCCACGCAACTGTGACCGCCGCGCACAACGCAAAAGGCGCGGGCCGGGACCCGCGCCTTGGCGATCCGTCAGCGGGGACGAATCAGTGTTCGTCCTCGCCGCCGCCGACATCGGCGATGTCGTCGAGCGAGACGTTGTCGTCGTCGTCATCCTCAAGCAGATCATCATCCAGATCGGCATCGGCCGCATCTTCGTCCAGATCGTCATCCGGCAGATCATCGACGCTGAGATCCCGTTCGCGCGGGGCCACCTTGTCCGCCACCAGAACGCGGCCGCGACCGGCCGCCGTCAGGCTTTCCAGCGTGAAGCTGTTGCCGCAGACCGGGCAGGTCATCGGGTCGTTCATCAGATCGTAAAAGCGGCTCGCGCAATGCGGGCAGAGGCGCTTGACGCCCCATTCCTCTTTCGGCATGGAATTCTCCTGGCAAGCTCTATCGCACAGAGTCGCAGCCAACTGCCACAATGCCCGCAGGGTGTCAAAGCCTTTTCCGAAAATTTCCCGGGGAAAGGCGCCGGCCCCTTTCACAAGTCCGGAACCCCGATGCCCGCCAGCCCCCATATCCTGCCCGACCTGCCCGAGGTGGCGCTGACGCTGCGCCGCTCCGCCCGGGCGCGGCGGTTCAGCCTGCGGGTGTCGCGTCACGACGGGGCGGTGATCCTGACCCTGCCGCTGCGCGCGCCGCTGGACGAGGCGCTGGCCTTCGCCCGCAGCCAGAGCGACTGGCTGAGACGCGCGCTCGACCGGGTGCCGCAGGTGGCGCCGCTCGGCTTCGGCGCGGCGATCCCGTTCGAGGGGCAGGCCCTGACCCTGACCCCCGGCGCGGTGCGCGCGCCAAAGGTGCAGGATGACCGGCTGATCCTGCCGGGGGACGAGGCGCGCCTGCGTCCGCTTTTGCGCGCCTTCCTGAAACATTGCGCGCGGGTGCGGCTGCAGGCGGCGACGGAACGGCATGCGGCCACGCTTGGCCGCGG
Source organism: Paenirhodobacter populi (assembly GCF_004022215.1). Classification (GTDB taxonomy): domain Bacteria; phylum Pseudomonadota; class Alphaproteobacteria; order Rhodobacterales; family Rhodobacteraceae; genus Rhodobacter; species Rhodobacter populi. The sequence goes on along the minus strand of NZ_SAUZ01000003.1, from coordinate 279,232 downwards.
GTTCCGCAAGATCACCCTGCGCGATACCCGCTCCCGCTGGGGGTCCTGCGCGCAGGACGGATCGCTGAGCTATTCATGGCGGCTGATCATGGCGCCGCCTTCGGTGCTGGATTATGTCGCCGCGCATGAGGTGGCGCATCTGGCGCAGATGAACCATTCGCCGGCTTTCTGGGCGGTGGTGGCGCGGCTGCGCCCCGATTACGCCGCCGACCGCGCCTGGCTGAAAACCGAAGGGGCCGGGTTGCAGGCGATCCGCTTCGACGATTGACGCGCCCGGCGGTTGTGATCACATAGGTGCATGACCACCATCACCGCCCGCCCGATCGAGACCGCCGCCCATGACCGGCTCTACCGCAGCCTGCGCCTGCAGATCATGCACGGAGAGATTCCCCCCGGTCAGGCGCTGACGCTGCGCGCGCTCGCCAGGCAATACGACCTGTCCATGACCCCGGTGCGCGAGGCGCTTCGCCGCCTGATCGCCGAGGGGGCGCTGATGCTCTCCTCCTCCGGCCGGGTGACGACGCCCGAGCTGACCAACGAACGGATCGAGGAACTGGCGGCGCTCCGCGCGCTGATCGAGCCCGAACTCGCCTCCCGCGCGCTGCCGCGGGCGCATCTGGCGCTGATCGACCGGCTGAGCGCCATCAACACCGCCAATGCCGAGGCGGTGGCGAAACAGGATGCCGTCGCCTATATCCGCACCAATCTGGAATTCCACCGCACGCTCTACCTGCGGGCGCAGGCCCCGGCGATGCTGGCGGTGACCGAAACGGTGTGGCTGCAACTCGGCCCGACGATGCGCGCGCTCTATGGCAAGCTGCGCCGCAACGAACCGCCGCGCCATCACCGGCTTATCCTCGCTGCCCTCCGCGCGGGCGATGAACCCGGATTGCGCCTCGCCGTGCGCATAGATGTGACACAGGGGCTGCGACATCTCGCCCAATAGACATCCTTCTTGACCTGCCCCGCCCCGTGCGCAATCTGCGTCCATAAGCAAGGGACAGGCCCGAAGGACCCCATGACCAGCCAGTTGACCGATGACGAACGCCGCCAGCTTGAAATGACGGTGCTGATGACCCCCGACATGGCGAATTTCTCGGGCAAGGTGCATGGGGGCGCGCTGCTGAGCTGGCTCGACCGCGTGGCCTTCTCGCTCGCCTCGCGCTATTCGCGCTGCTACGCTGTCACGCTGAGCGTCGATCAGGTGATGTTCAAGCAGCCGATCCATGTGGGCGAGCTGGTGAAATTCTCGGCCTCCGTCAACTATACCGGCCACAGCTCGATGGAAATCGGCATCCGGGTCGACGCCGAAAACATCACCACCGGCACCCGGCGCCATACCAACAGCTGCTATTTCACCATGGTCGCGGTGGATGACGAAGGCCGCCCGGTGACGGTGCCGCCGCTCGATCCGGTGACCGAATTGCAGAAACATCGCTGGAAAGCGGCCGAGGTGCGCCGCAGCCTGCGCCGCGAATTCGCCGAGCGGTTGGAAAAGGCCGCGGCCGAGGGCAAGTGATCCCCGCCTCCTTCATTCTTCCATAAATATCCTCGGGGGGAGTCTTGGCTTGCCACGACGGGGGGCAGACAGCCCCCCGCGCCCGGGACGCGGGTGCACCGAAAACGAAAGGGCGGCCCGAAAGCCGCCCCTCCCAAAAACCCTGACCGATCCCTCAAGCGTGGATCGCGCCCAGCCCGCAGGCCAGCGCCGCCTCCCGCACCGCTTCCGAGAAGGTCGGATGGGCGTGGCAGGTCAGCGCGATGTCCTGCGCCGAGGCGCCGAATTCCATGCCAACGCAGATCTCGTGGATCAGCTCGCCCGCCGACGGCCCGATGATATGGCAGCCAAGAATGCGGTCGGTGTTCGCATCGACGATCAGCTTGACGAAGCCCTCGGCCTGGAACACGGCCTTGGCGCGGCCGTTGCCCATGAAGGAGAACTTGCCCACCTTGTAGGCGCGGCCTTCCTGCTTCAGCGCCTCTTCGGTCTTGCCGACCGAGGACACTTCGGGCGTGGTGTAGATCACGCCGGGGATCACGTCGTAGTTCACATGGCCGTATTTCCCGGCCAGAACCTCGGCCACCGCCATGCCTTCATCCTCGGCCTTGTGGGCGAGCATCGGGCCGACGATCGCGTCGCCGATCGCATAGATGCCGGGAACGGTGGTCTGCCAATGCGCGTCGGTCTTGATCTGGCCGCGCGGCAGGATCTCGACCCCAAGCGCCTGAAGCCCAAGGCCGTCCGTATAGGGCTTGCGCCCGGTGGCGACGAGCACGACTTCCGCCTCGACCGCGTTTTCGGACTCATCCTTGCGCAGCTTGTATTTGACGGTGTTCTTGCCCTTGCCCTTCTCGACCCCCTGCACGGCGGCGCCGAGAACGAATTTCAGCCCCTGCTTCGTCAGGATCTTCTGGAAGGCCTTGGCGACCTCGCCGTCCATGCCGGGGGTGATCGCGTCGAGATATTCGACCACCGTCACATCCGTGCCGAGCCGCGCATAGACCGACCCCATTTCCAGCCCGATCACCCCCGCGCCGATGACGACCATCGACTTCGGGATCTTCGGCAGCGCCAGCGCGCCGGTCGAGGTGACGACGGTTTCCTCGTCGATCTCGATCCCCGGCAGGCTCGACGGTTCGGAGCCCGAGGCGATGACGATGTTCTTCGCGGTATGCACCTCGTCGCCGACCTTGACCTGACCCGCCGCGGGGATCGAGCCCCAGCCCTTCAGCCAGGTGATCTTGTTCTTCTTGAACAGGAATTCGATGCCCTTGGTGTTCTGGCCGATGACGTCCTGCTTGTAGGCCTGCATCTTCTTCCAGTCGACCTTCACCGAGGCCTGCGTCAGCCCCATCTTGTCGAAATTCTCATGCAGTTCATGCAGTTCGTGCGTCGCGTGCAGCAAAGCCTTCGACGGGATGCAGCCGACGTTGAGGCAGGTGCCGCCAAGCGCCTCGCGCCCCTCGACGCAGGCGGTCTTCAGGCCCAGCTGGGCGCAGTGGATCGCACAGACATAGCCGCCCGGGCCGCCGCCGATCACGATCACATCAAATTCAGCCATTTCATTCTCCTGTCAGGCCGCCGCTGCGGACCCGAATAGTGCGGCGAAGATCATCGCCAGGGTTGCCAGAAGCCCGACCATCCAGATCACCGAACGCCAGGGCGACCAGCCGAAGGCATAGGCGGGCAGATAGAGGACGCGTGCCGCGACGAACACCCAGGCACTGGCGGCGGTGAATCCGCCCGCCTTGCCCGAAAGCGTGACGACCACGACGGCGATGGTGAACAGCCCGAGGTTCTCGACATGGTTGTTCACCGCGCGGCGCAACCGCCCGAGCAGGGGGGAGGGCTCGGGCATCCGGTCGCGCGGGCCGGCGTTGAAGGCCGGGCCAAGTTCGCGGTTCATCACCGCCCCGGCGGCGCCGACCATCACCACCTGCCAGAGCGCCGCAATCGCGAGGGCCGTCAGTTCGGGGGTCATGGCGTCCTCCAGAGAAAGGCCCCCGGCTTGCGCCGGGGGTCGGGGATCAGAGATCCATCAGCAGGCGGCGCGGATCTTCGAGCGCCTCTTTCACGCGGACGAGGAAGGTCACCGCGCCCTTGCCGTCGACGATCCGGTGGTCGTAGCTCAGCGCCAGATACATCATCGGGCGGATCACGATCTGACCGTTCACGACGACCGGACGTTCCTGGATCTTGTGCATGCCGAGGATGCCCGACTGCGGCGGGTTCAGGATCGGCGAGGACATCAGCGAGCCGTAGACGCCGCCGTTCGAGATGGTGAACGAGCCGCCCTGCATGTCCGCCATGGTCAGCTTGCCGTCGCGGGCACGCTTGCCGTAGGCGGCGATCTCCTTCTCGATCTCGGCGAAGCCCTTCTGGTCGGCGTCACGGACGACCGGCACGACAAGACCGTTCGGCGTGCCGACCGCGACGCCCATGTGGACGTAATGCTTGTAGATGACGTCGCCGCCGTCGATCTCGGCGTTGACTTCGGGCACCTCGACCAGCGCGTGGCAGCAGGCCTTCACGAAGAAGGACATGAAGCCGAGCTTCACGCCGTGCTTCTTCTCGAACTGCTCCTTGTAGGTGTTGCGCAGCTCCATGATGCCGGACATGTCGACCTCGTTGTAGGTCGTCAGCATGGCGGCGGTGTTCTGAGCATCCTTCAGGCGGCGCGCGATGGTGGCGCGCAGGCGGGTCATCTTCACCCGTTCCTCGCGCGAGGCATCATCGGCGGAGACTGCGGCGCGCGGCACGGCGGCGGGTGCCGGGGCAGGGGCCGCGGCGACGGGCGCGGCGGCCGGTTTCGCGACGGCGGCGGCCACGTCTTCCTTCATGATGCGACCGTCGCGGCCGGTGCCGGTGACCTGATCGGCGGACAGGCCGGCCTCGGCCATCGCCTTCTTCGCCGAGGGGGCGTCTTCCACATCCTTGCCGGTGACCGGCGGAACATCGGCCGCCGGCGAAACGGCGGGTGCCTGCGCGGGCGGCGCGACGGTGCCGGCGGCGCCTTCGGCCACCACGGCAAGCTTCGCCGAGGCCATGACGGTCGCGCCTTCGGGCGCCACGATTTCGGTCAGGACGCCGGCCACCGGCGAGGGAACCTCGACCGAGACCTTGTCGGTTTCCAGTTCGCACAGCATCTCGTCCTGCGCGACCGTGTCGCCCACTTTCTTGAACCAGGTGGAAACCGTGGCTTCCGACACGCTTTCGCCCAGTGCGGGCACCATCACGTCCGTCATCTTGACCTCTTTGGACTCTTGCGCGGCCGGCTGGGGCGCGGCCGCGGCTTCGGTTTTCTTCGGTTGCGGGGCGGGCGCCGCGGCGCCCGCTTCGGTGATCGTGGCAAGGAGCGCGTTGACGCCGACCGTCTCGCCTTCGGGCGCGACGATCTCGGCCAGGGTCCCGGCGGCAGGGGCCGGGACTTCGACCGTCACCTTGTCGGTTTCCAGCTCGCACAGCATTTCGTCCTGCGCGACCGCGTCACCCGGCTTCTTGAACCAGGTGGCGACGGTGGCTTCGGACACGCTTTCGCCAAGCGTGGGCACACGAACGTCGGTCATCTCAGCCCTCCAGCGCGTCGTTGACGAGCGCGTCCTGTTCCATCTTGTGGGTCTTGCCCAGACCCGTCGCCGGCGAGGCGGAGGCCGAGCGACCGGCATAGCGGGCGCGGGGATGCTTCGCCTCGATCCGGGCCAGAACCCATTCGATGTTCGGCTCGACAAAGGTCCAGGCGCCCATGTTCTTGGGCTCTTCCTGACACCAGATGATCTCGGCATCCTTGAAGCGCGCCAGTTCCTGCGTCATCGACTGCGCCGGGAACGGGTAGAACTGTTCCAGCCGCAGCAGGTAGACATCGGTCAGCCCGCGCTTGTCGCGTTCGGCCAGCAGATCGTAGTAGACCTTGCCCGAGCAGATCACGACGCGCTTGATGTCCGCATCCGGCTTCAACTCCAGTTCCGACGTGCCGCGCTGCGCGTCGTCCCACATCACCCGATGGAAGATCGAGCCGGTGGTGAATTCCTCGGCCGAGGACACGCACATCGGATGGCGCAGCAGCGATTTCGGCGTCATCAGCACCAGCGGCTTGCGGAAGGTCCGCTTGAGCTGCCGGCGCAGGATGTGGAAGTAGTTCGCCGGGGTCGAGCAGTTGGCGACGATCCAGTTTTCCTGCGCGGACATCTGCAGATAGCGTTCCAGCCGCGCCGAGGAATGTTCCGGCCCCTGACCTTCGTAGCCATGCGGCAGCAGCAGCACGAGCCCCGACATCCGCAGCCATTTCGATTCACCCGAGGACACGAACTGGTCGAAGATGATCTGCGCGCCGTTGGCGAAGTCGCCGAACTGGCCTTCCCACAGGGTCAGCGCATTGGGTTCGGCCAGCGAATAGCCGTATTCGAACCCGCAGACCGCATATTCCGACAGGGCCGAGTCGATGACCTCATAGCGCGCCTGACCCGGCTTGATGTGGTTCAGCGGGTAGTAGCGATCCTCGGTCGTCTGGTCGACCAGCGCCGAATGGCGTTGGGAGAAGGTGCCGCGCGCCGAATCCTCGCCCGACAGGCGCACCGGGAAGCCCTCGGCCAGAAGGCTGCCGAAGGCCAGCGCCTCGCCGGTCGCCCAGTCGAAGCCCTTGCCGCTCTCGAACATCTTCTTCTTGTTCTCGAGGTTGCGCGCGACCGTCTTGTGCAGGTCGAAATCCTTCGGCGCGGTGACCAGCGCATGGCCGACCTCGGCGAAGGTTTCCGGGCTGATCGAGGTATCGCCGGCGGTGTAATCGGCGCCTTCGGGCGTCAGGCCGGTCCATTTGCCGTCGAGCCAGTCGGCCTTGTTCGGGCGATAGGTCTTGCCGGCCTCGAATTCCTCGTTCAGCTTCGCCTGGAAGGCGGCCTTCATGTCCTCGATCTCGCCTTCCGGGATCAGGCCATCCTTCACCAGCCGGTCGGTGTAGAGCTGAAGGGTCGTCTTGTGGCCCTTGATCTGCTTGTACATGATCGGGTTGGTGAACATCGGCTCGTCGCCTTCGTTGTGACCGAAGCGGCGATAGCAGAAGATGTCGATGACCACGTCCTTGTGGAACTTCTGGCGGAATTCCACCGCGACGCGCGCGGCATGGACCACGGCTTCCGGGTCATCGCCGTTGACGTGGAAGATCGGCGCCTCGACCATCAGGGCGATATCCGTCGGATAGGGCGAGGAGCGCGAGAAGTGCGGCGCCGTGGTGAAGCCGATCTGGTTGTTCACGATGATATGCATCGTACCGCCGGTGCGGTGGCCGCGGATCCCCGAAAGCTGGAAGCATTCCGCCACGATCCCCTGACCCGCAAAGGCCGCGTCGCCGTGCATCAGGATCGGCAGGACCATGGTGCGGTCGGTATCGTTGAGCTGGTCCTGCTTGGCGCGGGCCTTGCCGAGGACGACCGGATCCACCGCTTCGAGGTGCGAGGGGTTCGCCACCAGCGACAGGTGGACGGTGTTGCCGTCGAAGGTCCGGTCCGAAGAGGTGCCGAGGTGGTATTTCACATCGCCCGAGCCTTCGACTTCGTCCGGCTTGTAGGAACCGCCCTGGAATTCGTTGAAGATCGCGCGGTAGGGCTTGCCCAGAACGTTGGTCAGCACCGACAGGCGGCCGCGGTGCGGCATGCCCATGACGATTTCCTTCACGCCAAGCGCACCGCCGCGCTTGATGATCTGTTCCATCGCCGGGATCAGCGATTCCCCGCCATCAAGGCCGAAACGCTTCGTCCCCATGTATTTGACGTGCAGGAATTTCTCGAACCCTTCCGCCTCGACCAGCTTGTCGAGGATGGCGCGGCGGCCTTCGCGGGTGAAGGCGATCTCGTTGCCGTAGCCCTCGATCCGTTCCTTCAGCCAGGCGGATTGTTCCGGGTCCGAGATGTGCATGTATTGCAGCGCGAAGGTGCCGCAATAGGTGCGCTTCAGCACGTCGACGATCTGCCGCATCGAGGCGTGGGTCATGCCCAGCACGTTGTCGATGAAGATCGGCCGGTCCATGTCGGCCTCGGTGAAGCCGTAGCTGTGCGGGTCGAGTTCCGGGTGGTTGCGTTCGTCGCGCATCCGCAGCGGGTCGAGGTTGGCGATCAGGTGGCCGCGGATCCGGTAGGCGCGGATGATCATGATCGCGCGCACGGAATCGAGGACGGCGCGTTTCACCTGTTCCTCGGACACCTGCACGCCGGCTTCAGCGGCCTTCGCCTTGATCTTGTCGCCGGCGGCCTTGGTTTCCTTGGCGGGAACGACGGGCCATTCGCCGGTCAGCGCGCCCATGATCTCGCCGCCCGGAACCGGGGGCCAGTCGCTGCGCGCCCAGGACGCGCCCTCGGCGGCATGTTCTGCATCCGCCCCGCTGTCACCGAGCGAGGCGAAGAACGCCTGCCAGCTCGCATCGACCGAGGCCGGGTCCCGGGCGTAATTCGCGTAAAGCTGCTCGACGTAATCCGCATTCGCGCCCTGCAGGAAGCTGGACGCTTCGAACTGTTCGTTTGGGGATTGGTCATTCATGGAGTTCGTCCTTGAAAGTGGCTGGGGCCGGGAAAGAGTTCAGTGACAGGTCACTGCGATGACCTTGACGCCGGGTTCGCCATCCTGCGGCAGGGTCGTGTAGGAAGAGGCCAGCTGCTTGCCGTAACTGGCGCAGAGCTTCGCCGGCGCGGCGGCAAGCGCGGCCTGGTTCGCGACGATCGGGTCGTAATAGATATAGGCCTGGCTGGTGTCTCCGCCGATCGCGGCGATGGAATCGCCGTTGATGCCGGTCTGCTTCTGCCACAGCGCATGGGCCCGCACGTTCTGCGGAACCGGAGGCGCAAGCGGGTGCTGGGCCCCGGCCTCGCCCGCCGTGACGCCCGGCATTTCCATCGCGCAGCCGCCAAGCATCAGGGCGGATACCGCGAGAACCGGGATAACACGTTTCATTGCCTAACCTCCGCGGCCGGTATGGCCGGACTTCCCTGAAAGGGCAGGACGGGTTCGCAAACCTGCCCGGCGCTTTCGCGAGGCCGCGGGTCATGCCCGCGGCCCCTGTTTCTCATTCGCCCTTGATCGCCTTCAGCACGGCTTCGCCGAGCGAGGCGGGGCTTTCCGCGACGACGATCCCGGCGCGCTGCATGGCCTCGATCTTCGACCCGGCGTCGCCCTTGCCGCCCGAGACGATGGCGCCCGCATGGCCCATGCGGCGGCCCGGAGGCGCCGTGCGGCCCGCGATGAAGCCCGCGACCGGCTTCCAGCGGCCCTTCTTCTTCTGTTCGATCAGGAATTCGGCCGCGTCTTCCTCGGCCGAGCCGCCGATCTCGCCGATCATGATGATCGATTCCGTTTCCGGATCGTCAAGGAACATGTCCAGCACGTCGATATGCTCGGTGCCCTTGATCGGGTCGCCGCCGATACCCACGGCCGAGGACTGGCCAAGGCCGATGTCCGTCGTCTGCTTCACCGCCTCATAGGTCAGCGTGCCCGAACGCGACACGACGCCGACCGAACCGCGCTTGAAGATCGAGCCGGGCATGATGCCGATCTTGCAGGCGTCGGGGGTCATCACGCCGGGGCAGTTCGGCCCGATCAGGCGGGACTTGCTGTCCATCAGCGCGCGCTTCACCTTCATCATGTCGAGCACCGGGATGCCCTCGGTGATGGCGACGATCAGCGGGATCTCCGCGTCGATCGCCTCGAGGATCGAGTCGGCCGCGAAGGGCGGCGGCACGTAGATCACCGTCGCATCGGCGCCGGTCTTGGCCACGGCCTCGTGGACCGAGTTGAACACCGGCAGGCCCAGATGCTCGGTCCCGCCTTTGCCGGGGGTCACGCCGCCGACCATCTTGGTGCCGTAGGCGATCGCCTGTTCGGTGTGGAAGGTGCCCTGCGAGCCGGTCAGGCCCTGGCAGATGACTTTGGTGTTTTCGTTGATCAGGATAGCCATGGTCTCAGCCTTTCACTGCCTTGACGATCTTCTGCGCAGCATCGCCCAGATCGTCCGCCGCGATCACGTTCAGCCCGGAATTCGCGATGATCTCCTTGCCAAGCGCGACGTTCGTGCCTTCGAGACGCACGACCAGCGGGACCTTCAGCCCGACTTCCTTCACCGCGGCGATGATGCCCTCGGCGATGATGTCGCAGCGCATGATGCCGCCGAAGATGTTGACGAGGATGCCCTTCACGTTCGGGTCCGAGGTGATGATCTTGAACGCCTCGGTGACCTTTTCGCGGGTGGCGCCGCCGCCGACATCAAGGAAGTTCGCCGGGTTCGAGCCGTAGAGCTTGATGATGTCCATCGTCGCCATGGCCAGCCCGGCGCCGTTCACCATGCAGCCGATCTCGCCGTCGAGGGCGATGTAGTTCAGGTCGAACCGCGAGGCTTCAAGCTCTTTCGGGTCTTCCTCGGTGGTGTCGCGCAGGTCCTGAATGTCGGGATGGCGATAGAGCGCGTTGTTGTCGAAGCCCAGCTTGGCGTCGAGCACCTTGATATTGCCTTCCGGGGTGACGATCAGCGGGTTGATCTCCAGCATCTCCATGTCCTTCTCGATGAAGGCCTTGTAGAGATTGCGGATCAGCGCCACGCATTGCTTCACCTGCCCGCCCTGCAGGCCGAGCGCGAAGGCGACCCGGCGGCCGTGGAAATCCGACAGCCCCGTCGCCGGATCGACCGAGAAGGACAGGATCTTTTCCGGGGTATGGGCGGCGACTTCCTCGATGTCCATGCCGCCTTCGGTCGAGACGACAAAGCTCACGCGCGAGGTTTTGCGGTCGATCAGCAGCGCGAGATAGAGTTCGCGCGCGATGTCCGAGCCTTCCTCGATATAGACGCGGTTGACCTGCTTGCCGGCCGGTCCGGTCTGATGGGTGATCAGGGTGCGTCCAAGCATCTGCCGGGCGAGTTCGGCGGCCTCCTCCACCGACTTTGCCAGACGGACGCCGCCCTTCGGGCCCGCTTCCGGTTCCTTGAAATGGCCTTTGCCGCGGCCGCCGGCGTGGATCTGTGCCTTCACCACCCACAGCGGTCCGTCAAGCTCGCCCGCGGCGGTCTTGGCCTCCTCTGCCTTCAGAACGACGCGGCCGTTCGACACCGGGCAGCCGTAGCTCTTCAGAAGCTGTTTTGCCTGATATTCATGAATGTTCATGCCAGACTTCCCTTCCTGGTACGATTTCGGCGACTGGTTTGGCACAGTCTGACCGGACGATAAAACGAATATTGTGTGTAATGCCGCAGGATCGGCGGAAAACCGACATTTGTGATCACACCCTTCGCAGCCGTGATCACAAACGCGGAGCAATGGAGGATTCGGGGCCTCTCACGCCGAGTCTGTTGACGCAGGGGAAGCGTCGCGGCGGTCCGCGGCGGCGGGCACGCGCATGGAAAAGGGCGCGCCGTGGCGCGCCCCAAGGGTCAGGCGAGGGAGGAATCGATCCCTTTGCAGGCGGCAACAAGGCCCCTGACCGCCTCGACCGAGCTGTCGAACATCGCCTGTTCCTCGGGTGCGAGGGCGATGTTCACGATCCGCTCAATCCCGCCGGCGCCGATCACCGTCGGCACGCCGACGTAAAGACCGTCGAGGCCGAAGGCCCCCTTGACGTAGGCCGCGCAGGGCAGGACGCGCTTCTGGTCCTTCAGATAGGATTCCGCCATCTCGATCGCCGCCGTGGCCGGGGCGTAGAAGGCGGAACCCGTCTTCAGCAGGCCGACGATCTCGGCCCCGCCGTCGCGAGTGCGCTGCACGATCTGGTCGAGCTTTTCCTGCGTCGTCCAGCCCATCTTGACCAGATCCGGCAGCGGGATGCCCGCGACCGTCGAATAGCGCGCCAGCGGCACCATCGTGTCGCCATGGCCGCCCAGCACGAAGGCCGTGACATCCTTCATCGAGACGTCGAATTCCACCGCGAGGAAATGCCGGAACCGCGCCGAGTCGAGCACCCCCGCCATGCCGACGACCTTTTCCACCGGCAGGCCGGAGAATTCCCGCAGCGCCCAGACCATCGCGTCGAGCGGGTTGGTGATGCAGATGACGAAGGCGTCGGGGGCGTATTCGGCGATGCCCTCGCCCACCGATCTCATCACCTTGAGGTTGATGCCCAGCAGGTCGTCGCGCGACATGCCCGGCTTGCGCGGCACGCCGGCGGTGACGATGCAGACATCCGCGCCGGCGATGTCGGCGTAGGAGTTGGTGCCCTTGAGGGTGGCGTCGAAGCCTTCCGAGGGGCCGGACTCGGCAATGTCGAGCGCCTTGCCCTGCGGCGTGCCTTCCGCGATGTCGAACAGGACGACATCGCCAAGTTCCTTGAGTGCAACGAGATGGGCGAGCGTGCCGCCGATCTGACCTGCGCCGATCAGCGCGATCTTGGGTCGGGCCATGTGGTGTTCTCCTCCGAACGTCAGGATGGCTTTGTGAACTGACATGAAATGGGTAGCGGCACATTGCCGGTCTGGCAAGGCTGGCGGGCCGATCCGGCGGGGCCTGCGTGCCGGGAACGGGACGAAACCGCCCTCGTGCCGCCGGGGAAAGCAAGTCTTGTCGCCCGGGGCGATTTGGGGAACCTAGAGGGGGACCTTTGTCGCAAGGAGAGAATCATGGCTCACGGAGCGGATCGCCCCTGCCGTTCGGCGCTCTATATCCCCGGGTCGAAGCCGCGGGCGCTGGAAAAGGCGGCCGGACTTCCCTGCGACGCGATCATCTTCGATCTCGAGGATGCGGTGACGGTGGAGGAAAAGGCCTCCGCGCGGGCGGGCGTTCTGTCGGCGCTGGCGCAATACGATTACGGAGCGCGGCTGCGGATCGTGCGGGCCAACGGGCTAGACACGCCGTGGGGGCGTGAGGATGTGCTGGCGCTTGCGGATGCGGTCCATGCCGGCGTGCGCATCGACGCGCTGCTGATGCCGAAGGTATCCTTCAAGAAGGATCTGGACGCGGTGGTGGACCTGACCTCGGCGCTGCCGCTGTGGGCGATGGTGGAAACCGCGATCGGGGTGCTGAACGCGGCGGATATCGCCTCGCACCCGCGGCTCGAGGGGATGGTGATGGGCACCAACGACCTGTCGATGGAGTTGCAGGGGCGCCATCGCCCCGACCGGCTGCCGCTGCTGACGGGGATGGGGCTGTGCCTGCTGGCGGCGAAGGCCTATGGCAAGGTGATCCTCGATGGTGTCTACACTGCCTTCACGGATGAAGAGGGGCTGCGCGCCGAATGCGAGCAGGGGCGCGACATGGGATTTGACGGCAAGACGCTGATCCATCCCGCCCAGCTGGCCGCGGCGAATGCGGCCTTTGCGCCCACCCCGGCCGAGCTGGAATTGGCCGAACGCCAGATCGCCGCCTTCGAGGCGGTGAAGGCGCGCGGGCAGGGCGTCGCCGTGGTGGATGGTAAAATCGTCGAAAACCTGCATATCGTCACGGCACGGCAACTGATCGCCAAGGCGAAGGCGATTGCCGAAATGACCTGAACCGGGCCGGCAGCTGAAAGGCAACCTCATGGCACTTCTGATCCTCGGTCTTTTGCTCTGGGCCTTCGGGCATCTGGCGCGCCGGCTGATCCCCGGCTTCAGCGAAACGCTGAAGGGCGCCGAGCGGCCGGTGACGGCGGTGATCGTGACGCTCGGCGTGGTGCTGATGGTGATCGGCTATCGCGGCTGGTTCGGCGAATTCTACTGGGGCCGGACGCCGGCGCTGGCGGGGATCAACAACCTGCTGATGCTGGCGGCGGTCTATTGCTTTGCCGCCTCGGGGATGAAAACCGCCTTCGCGCGGCGGTATCGCCATCCGATGCTGACCGGGGTGGTGATCTGGGCGGTGGCGCATCTGCTGGTGAACGGCGACACGCCCAGCTTCGTGCTGTTCGGCGGGCTGGGCCTCTGGGCGGTTCTGGAAATGGTGCTGATCAACCGGGCCGAACCGCGCTGGACGCCGCCCGTCCCGCGCAAGTCCGGGCCGAAGATGGAAGGGATGGCGGTGCTGGGCACCGTCGTCGTATATGGAGCGATCGCCGGGGTGCATGGGCTGCTCGGCTATCCGGTATTCGGGTGACAAGATGAAGATCTATCGTCTGCTGACCGAGGATGACACCTCGGCCTTCTGCCACAAGGTTTCGCTGGCCATCGCCAAGGGCTGGGATCTCTACGGATCGCCGTCCTATGCCTTCGATGGCGCGCGCGGCGTGATGCGCTGCGCGCAGGCGGTGACCAAGGAGGTTCCGGGCAAGGAATACAGCCCGGACATGAAGCTCGGCGAACAGTAGGGCGGGCGCGGAAGGCGATTCCCCTCGTGACGATCGGTCGCGTTGCCTGCGCAAATCCGACAAAAAATCTTGGTGATTCGTGTGAGCGCCAACATGTGATCACTGGCAGATTTTTTGTGATCACGAATGATGTTTTTTGCCTTTTCCGCCCGCGCAAAGGTCAGTTTCGCCAAACTGTGGTCGTGACTTGCCGGAAATATGCGCTATTGAGGGACAGATATTCCGGCCAGCCCAGACCGCGCCGCGCCCTGACAGGCGCGTGCTTGGGCTTAGCGACAGAGGGACCCAAAATGGCTGAAACGAAACGGGTTGAACGGCCCCTTTCCCCCTTCATGATCGGCCCGTATTACCGTCCGCAGATGACCTCGATCTCGTCGATCACGACGCGGATCACGGGGAATGCACTGATCGTCACGGTATTGCTGACCGCGTGGTGGCTGTTGGCCGCCGCGACGAGCCCCGGCTACTTCGACTTCGTCAACGCGATCGCGACCTCGTGGTTCGGCGACCTGCTCTACACGCTTTCGGCCTGGGCCGTCTGGTATCACTTCCTGGCCGGTCTGCGTCACCTCTACTTCGACGCCGGCCACGGCCTTGAAATCGAGACGGCCGAGAAGCTGGGCTGGGCCTGCTTCATCGGCGCCACCGTGCTGACGGTCCTGACGATCATCATCGTCGCCGTGATCTGAGGAGCCTGATCCATGCATTTCCAAACCGACCGTCAACGCGCCGTGGGCAAGGGCGCCGCGCACAGCGGCACCGGGCACCACATCTTCATGTCGGTCACGGCGGTGGCGCTGGCGTTTCTGGTGCCGGTCTTCGTCATCATCTTCGGCCGCACCCTCGGCGCGCCGCAGGAGGTGGTGATCGCGGTCTTCGGCAATCCCTTCGTGGCGATCGTCACCGCGCTGACGATCATCGTCGGCATGCGCCATTTCGCCAAGGGCTGGCAGATGTGCATCGAGGACTACGCCCACGGCACCGCCCGGGGGGTGCTCGTGTTCATCGGCACGGCGATCTCCTATCTGGTGATGGCAAGCGTGCTCTACGCGCTGGCGAAATTCGCCTTCCTCGACCTCATTCTCGGCGCGATGGGCTGATACGGGACAGAACAAATGGCATCTTATACTTATGAAACCCATCATTACGACGTGGTGGTGGTCGGCGCGGGTGGCGCCGGGCTGCGCGCGACGCTGGGGATGGCGGAACAGGGGCTGCGCACGGCCTGCGTGACCAAGGTCTTCCCGACGCGCTCGCATACCGTGGCGGCGCAGGGCGGCATCGCCGCCTCGCTGTCGAACATGGGGCCGGACAACTGGCAATGGCACCTTTACGACACCGTGAAGGGGTCCGACTGGCTCGGCGATACCGATGCGATGGAATATCTGGTCCGTCACGCCCCGGCCGCGGTCTATGAGCTGGAACATTACGGCGTGCCGTTTTCGCGCACCGAGGAAGGCAAGATCTACCAGCGTCCCTTCGGCGGCCACACCACCGAATTCGGCGAAGGCCCGCCCGTGCAGCGCACCTGCGCCGCGGCCGACCGCACCGGCCACGCCATCCTGCACACGCTCTATGGCCAGTCGCTGAAGAACAACGCGGAATTCTACATCGAATATTTCGCCATCGACCTGCTGATGAGCGAGGACGGCAAGACCTGCGAAGGCGTGCTGTGCTGGAAGCTCGACGACGGCACCTTCCACGTCTTCGCGGCCAAGATGGTCGTGCTGGCGACGGGCGGCTATGGCCGCGCCTATTTCTCGGCCACCTCGGCGCATACCTGCACCGGCGACGGCGGCGGGATGGTGGCGCGGGCGGGCCTTGCGCTGCAGGACATGGAATTCGTGCAGTTCCACCCGACCGGCATCTACGGCTCGGGCTGCCTGATCACCGAGGGCGCGCGCGGCGAGGGCGGCTATCTGACCAACTCGGAAGGCGAGCGGTTCATGGAACGCTACGCGCCGCACTACAAGGATCTGGCCTCGCGCGACGTGGTGTCGCGCTGCATGACCATCGAGATCCGCGAAGGCCGCGGCGTGGGCGAGCACAAGGACCACATCTTCCTGAACCTCAGCCACCTGCCGCCCGAGGCTTTGCATGAACGCCTGCCGGGCATTTCGGAATCGGCGCGGATCTTTGCCGGTGTCGACGTGACCAAGGAACCGATCCCGGTGCTGCCGACCGTCCACTACAACATGGGCGGCATCCCGACGAACTACTGGGGCGAGGTGGTCGACCCGACCTCCGACAACCCGGACAACATCGTTCCCGGCCTGATGGCGGTGGGGGAGGCGGGCTGCGCCTCGGTCCACGGGGCGAACCGTCTGGGATCGAACTCGCTGATCGACCTCGTGGTGTTCGGCCGTGCAGCGGCGATCCGCGCGGGCGAGGTGATCGACCGGGCAAAGGCGATCCCGACCCCGAACAAGGCCGCGATCGACAAGGTGTTCGAGCGGTTCGACAGGCTGCGCTATGCCGGTGGCGGCACGCCGACGGCGGAACTGCGGCTGGAAATGCAGAAGACCATGCAGTCCGACGCCGCCGTCTTCCGCACCGACAAGACGCTGGCCGAGGGCGTGGAGAAGATGACCGCCGTGGCGGCCAAGATGAACGACATCAAGGTCACGGACCGCTCGCTCGTCTGGAACTCCGACCTGATGGAGACGCTCGAGCTGACCAACCTGATGCCGAGCGCGCTGGCCACCATCGTCGGCGCCGAGGCGCGCAAGGAATCCCGCGGCGCCCATGCGCATGAGGATTATCCGAACCGCGACGACGTGAACTGGCGCAAGCATTCGATCATGCGGGTGCAGGACACGACGGTCGAGCTCAGCTACCGGCCGGTGCATATCGACCCGCTGACGCCTTTCGACGAAGGCGGCATCGACCTGAAGAAGATCGCGCCGAAGGCCCGCGTCTACTGATGCGCGCCTTTGGAATCCTGACGGCGGCGGCCGCGCTTTCGGCCTGCACCATGGGCGGCACCGGGCTCAGCCCCGAGGCCATCGCCCGCGGTCAGGCGAAATCCGTGGTCAATTCCGTCGTCGCGCAGAAGATGCCGGGGGTGAATGCCGCCCCCGTCACCGATTGCATCATCGACAACGCCTCGATGTCCGAGATCTACTCGATCTCGCGCGGGGCGGTCGTCGGGGTGGATGCGGATACCGTGAACACGGTGATGACCATCGCGAAGCGTCCCGACACGCTGAGCTGCATCACCCGCAACGGGCTTTCGCTGCTGTGAGGGCGGGAATGGGACAGGGGCTTAGGCAGGACGCAGGGGGGACGCGGCTCTGGCCGTGGCTCGCGCTGACGGCGCTGTCGGCCTGCGGTCCCGTGCCCGTCGAACAGGCCGAGGCGCAATGCCTGGCGCGCCTGCACTCCGACCGCCCGATCTCGGGCGAGGCGGGGATGGGCGTGTCCGACCGGGGCCTCCGCTCCGTGACGAAGATGACGATCGACCTGAAGGCCGGCACGGGCGGCGATCCGTCCGCGGCCTTCGATCGCTGCGTATACGACAGATCCGGCCGCATGCCGACGCGGCCGCTTTACGCCAGAACCGACTGGAGAGGGTGAAAACCATGGTTCAGTTCAAGCTTCCCAAGAATTCGCAGATCCGCGTCGGCAAGACCTGGCCGAAGCCGGAAGGCAAGAATATCCGCAAGTTCCAGATCTACCGCTGGAGCCCGGATGACGGCGAAAACCCGCGCGTGGATACCTATTTCCTCGACCTCGACAAATGCGGGCCGATGGTTCTTGACGCGCTGATCAAGATCAAGAACGAGATCGACCCGACGCTGACCTTCCGCCGGTCCTGCCGCGAGGGGATCTGCGGCTCCTGCGCGATGAACATCGACGGGATCAACACGCTGGCCTGCATCTACGGCCTCGATGAGATCAAGGGCCCGGTCGTCAAGATCAACCCGCTGCCGCACATGCCGGTGGTCAAGGACCTGATCCCCGACCTGACGCTGTTCTATGCGCAGCATGCCTCGATCATGCCGTGGCTGGAAACCAAGACGAACCGGCCCGAAAAGGAATGGCGCCAGTCGATCGAGGACCGCAAGAAGCTCGACGGGCTGTATGAATGCGTCATGTGCGCGTCCTGCTCGACCTCCTGCCCGAGCTACTGGTGGAACTCGGACAAATACCTCGGGCCGGCGGCGCTGCTGCATGCCTATCGCTGGATCATCGACAGCCGCGACGAGGCGACGGCCGAGCGTCTGGACGGGCTGGAAGATCCGTTCAAGCTGTATCGCTGCCATACGATCATGAACTGCACCCGGACCTGCCCCAAGGGGCTGAACCCGGCGAAGGCGATCGCCTCGATCAAGAAGATGATGGTCGAACGGCAGGTCTGACGCCCTCCGCACCGCGATCAGGGCCCCGGCACGCCGGGGCCTTTTGCATGGGGGGGGGTGCGACATTTTCGCTGCATCGCAGAAAGACGGTGTCGCACCTGCGGCATGGATGCTATCCTTACGTCAGGCCCTTGCGGACTGACCACCGGAAGGGGCCGATAGCCCGGGAAGGAGTGTCCCATGTCCAAGGTTGTCAATTTCACCCAGAGCGACGATCGCCTGAAGGCTGTCGAAGCGCGGAAGGTTCTGGAACAGGCCTATGCCTATTACGGAGCCGAAGAAGAGGTTTCCGCATCCGCCGCCATCGAGGCCGTCGAGGCCCCGATCGAGCAGATGTATGCCTACTACCCGGCTGCGTAAGCGGCCCACCGCCTTTCGGCACCTGAAGCATGGCCCCGGACGGAACCGTCGCGGGGCTTTTGCTTTGTCTTTTTTGGCGACGTAACATCATATGTCGCCGAAGGAGAAGACCCGATGAAACCTGCCGTTCCCGAACATGCCGCGCCTCCGGATGCGCGGACGCGCCGGGCCATTCCCCCCGTCATCTGTTATCCCCCCGAAACGTTGCCTTCCGTCGATCTGCCCGCCCTGCGCGCCGCGCGCGAAGGCTGGGACCGGATCGGCGAGGTGATGGTGCCGCCCCGCGACGCGCGCTGTTTTGAGGTGCCCGCGGGCCATTTCTTCCGCATCACCTCGGTCGAGGGGGCGCAGGTCGGCGATCTGAACCTGTGGAACGCCGCCGATCTGAAGGAGCGGTTCTATTCCGGCAAGACCCGCGCGCTGCATGGCACGCACCTCTCGACGGGGGACCGGATGTGGTCGACCTTCCCGGCCCTGCGGCCGATGGCGACGATCACCGAAGACACGCTCGACTGGTATGGGTTCGACGCCTTCGGCTGTTCGGTCCATGACGTGATCGGCACGCGCTGCGATCCCTATACGCATCACCTGCTCAGCCACGGCGGCCAGTATCATCACTGCTGCCATTCCAACCTGACCCGCGCGCTCGCGCTGGCGAAAGGGATCGGCGCGGATGAGGCGGAACGCCATGTGCATGACGTGCTGAACGTCTTCATGTGCACCGGCTTCAGCCGCGATACCGGGCAATATATCACCAAGCCCACCCCGGTCCGGCCGGGCGACTATCTGGAGTTCTTCGCCGAGATCGACCTGTTCGGCGCGCTGTCCGCCTGCCCCTGGGGGGATTGCTCGGTCGAGATGACCTCGCCCGAGGTGTCCTGCCATCCGCTTCTGGTCGAGATTTTCCGCCCCGTGGCTTTGCCCGCGGGATGGCAGCCCGCCCGCGTGAACGGCTATGACCGCAGCCACGGCCTGTGACCGGATTGCCATCGGCGGCGGGATTCTGACAATCCCGTCATCGCACCGCGGCAAGCCCGTTCCAAACCGCCGAAATCACGCATAATGAGAATCGCAGCCGGGGCGGTCCCGGCAATGGAGAGATCCGCATGTTGAGCAGAAGAGCCCTTCTGCAGGGCGCAACCGCCCTGGCCGGGACGTCGATGTTCCTTCCCCGTCGAGTGCAGGCCGAACCCGTCCCCTTCAGTTTCGAGGCGCTGACGGCGCGGGCGGAGGCGCTGGCCGGTCAGGCCTATGTGCCGCCCTATCAGCCGATGCCCGATGTCGTGCAGCAGATCGACTATGCCCAGCACGGCAAGCTGAAATTCCGCCCCGAAAAGGCGCTGTTCGCCGGTCAGCCGGGGGCGGGCCTGCCGGCGGGCTATCCGCTCGAATTCTTCCATCTGGGGCAGTATTTCACCAAGCGCGTGCAGATGTACACGGTGGTGGACGGGCAGGCGACCGAGGTGCCCTACAGCACCGATTTCTTTGAAATGCCCGAGGACAGCCCGGCCCGGCAATTGCCGCCCGACGCGGGATTCGCGGGCTTCCGCCTGCAGGAATGGAACACCGAGGCGGACTGGCCGCGGCAGGACTGGGTGGCGTTCCTTGGCGCCTCCTATTTCCGCGCGATCGGCGCGGCGGGGCAATATGGCCTCTCGGCGCGGGGGATCGTGCTGGATGCCGCAGTGCCGGACCGGACCGAGGAATTCCCCGATTTCACCGAATTCTACATCGAGGAAATGTCCGATCCGAACGCCCCCGTCACCGTCTGCGCGCTGCTGGACGGGCCGAGCGTTTCGGGCGCCTACCGTTTCCGCATGACCCGCGGGCTTGATCGTTCGCGCGGCGTGCAGATGGAGATCGAGGCGAAGCTCTGGCTGCGCAAGGATGTGGAACGGCTGGGGCTGACGCCGCTGACCTCGATGTTCTGGTTCGGCGAATACGGCCGGCAGCGGCTGACCGACTGGCGCCCCGAGGTGCATGATTCCGACGGTCTGGCGATGTGGACCGGCGCGGGCGAGCGGATCTGGCGGCCGCTGAACAATCCGGTCTCGACGCAGATCTCGGCCTTCGTCGATGAAAACCCGCGCGGCTTCGGGCTGTTGCAGCGCGACCGGAACTTCGACCATTTCCTCGACGGGGTGATGTACGACCGCCGCCCGTGCCTGTGGGTCGAGCCGATCGTGCCCTTCGGCCGCGGCACGGTGCAGTTGCTCGAAATCCCGACGGACGACGAGATCCACGACAATATCGGCGCCTTCTGGGTGCCCGAGGAACCGGCCCGCGCCGGCAGCAGCTACACGCTGAACTACCGGCTCTACTGGCAGAACACCGAGCCCTTCGTGGCCGAGAACATCGCGCAGACGGTGGCCTCGCGCATCGGGCGGGGCGGCACGCCGGGGTTGCAGCGTCCGGAGAACGTCTATCACTTCGGCGTCGAGTTCGACCGCCCGGCGGTGATGCAGCGGATCCCCTACGGCGTCTTTCCCGAGGTGGTGGTGACCACGACCACAGGCACGATCAGCCGGGTCTTCTCCGAGCCGGTGCCGAACGGCAATGTCTGGCGGGCGAATTTCGACATCGAGATGCAGCCCGACGAAAGCGCCGATCTGCGTATGTATATGGCGCTCGACGGGGTGCCGCTGACGGAAACCTGGATCTATCAGTTCACGCCGCGTCTGGCGATGGATCTGTGACCTCGGGCCCCGCTTCGGCGGGGCCTTCCGTTTCCCGCAGCTCCGCTTCGAGAAACCGCTCGAACGCATCGAGGTCGAGCGGATCGAGCTGCCCGAAGCTCTGGATCCACGTCACCGCCGCGCCCATCGCATAGGGGTCGAGCTTGCACCATTTCACCCGGCCGCGCTTTTCCTGCGTGATCAGCCCCGCATCGGCCAGCACGCCGAGGTGTTTGGAAATGGCGGCGAGCGACATCTGGAACGGTTCGGCCACGTCGGTCACGGCCATGTCGTCTTCCAGCAGCATGGTCAGGATCGCCCGCCGCGTCGGGTCCGAAAGGGCGGAAAAGATCGCATCGAGGGCGGAGGGCGCGGCCGTGGTCATGCGCGAGTGTTGCCCGCACCCGGCGGAAACGTCAACCTTGCGGTTGAATATGCGATTTCGCCCAAATCGCGGCGCTGCGGCGTCCCGTCGCGGGAATGATTTCGGAAATATCGTGATTTCAAAGGGTTGCCGGTGTGATTTGCACCGCTAACGGAATTGACTCACGGCGGTGTGACGACTATCAGGGTGCAGAACTGTCGCGGGGTGACCTCATGCCCGAACGTCCCACGGAAAGGCCCGATCCGGAGCGTCTCAAGGCGCTTGAGGAACGGCTTGCCCGGACGAAAGGCGCAGCAGGAACCGCCCCCGCGGCGGACGACAGGTTCCGGCAGGCCGATATGGCCTGGCGGATGGTCATCGAGATGGTTGCGGGGCTGGGGATCGGCTTCGGCATCGGATACGGGCTCGACGCGCTTTTCGGCACGCTGCCCTGGCTGATGCTGGTGTTCACGCTCCTTGGGCTCGTGGCGGGGATCCGCGTGATGATGCGGACCGCCGCCGAGATGAACAGGGCGCGAGCGGCTGCGGAAGCGGCCGGCAAAGAGGGAAAATAGACGTGGCAGAAACTGGCGCAGAACATGGCGAAGGTCTCTCCTTCCACCCGATGGATCAGTTCATCGTCAAGCCGCTGTTCGGCGATGGCCCCGTCCACTGGTACACGATCACCAACGTGACGCTGTGGATGGCGCTCGGCGTGGTCGCGGTCATCCTGCTGATGGTCACGGGGGCGGCGCGCCGCTCGATCGTGCCGGGCCGCGCCCAGTCCATCGCCGAGCTGACCTACGGCTTCATCCACAAGATGGTCGAGGATATCTGCGGCAAGGAGGGGCTGAAATATTTCCCCTACATCCTGACCGTCTTCCTGTTCATCCTCTTCGCGAACTTCCTCGGCCTGCTGCCGATGGCCTTCACGCCCACCTCGCATATCGCGGTGACCGGGTTGCTGGCGCTGGTCGTCTTCGTCTCCGTGACGGTGATCGGTTTCGTCAAGAACGGGACGCATTTCCTCGAACTGTTCTGGGTCAAGTCGGCGCCGCTGGCGCTGCGGCCGATCCTTGCGGTGATCGAGGTGATTTCCTACTTCGTCCGCCCGGTCAGCCATTCCATCCGTCTTGCCGGCAACATGATGGCCGGTCACGCGGTGATCAAGGTCTTCGCCGCCTTCGCGCCGCTGATCCTGATGTCGGGGATCGGGGTTCTGGTCACGCCGCTGTCGATCGTCGCGATCGTCGCGATGTACGGGCTCGAAGTCCTCGTCGCCTTCATCCAGGCCTATGTCTTTACCATCCTGACCTGCGTCTATCTGAAGGACGCGCTGCATCCGGCGCACTGATCCGGACGCAAGGCCAGAAAAACAACACACCTATCTTCCAACCGTAAGGAGATCACTATGGAAATCGTCGCTGCCGCCGTTCTGGGCAAATACATCGGTGCCGGTCTGGCTTGTATCGGCATGGCCGGTGCGGCTATCGGCGTGGGCAACGTTGCGGGCAACTTCCTCGCCGGCGCGCTGCGCAACCCCTCGGCGGCTGCCGGCCAGACCGCGACGCTGTTCATCGGCATCGCCTTCGCCGAAGCGCTCGGGATCTTCTCGTTCCTGGTCGCGCTGCTGCTGATGTTCGCGGTCTGATCCCTGACACATATCCTTGCGGTCGGGTGGGCCCTTTGCGGACCCACCCGGTTTACTGAGGGCTCTGGGGGATAACATGGATAACGAAGAACTCGCCGCGGAAGTCGCCAAGGAATCGGTTCCGGCGGGTATGCCGCAGCTCGACTTTTCTAGCTTCCCGAACCAGATCTTCTGGCTTGTGGTCGCGCTGGTCGTGACCTATCTGGTGCTGTCGCGCCTCGCTCTGCCGCGCATCTCCGCGATCCTTGCCGAACGTCAGGGCTCCATCGCGGGCGACATCGCGGCCGCGGAAGAATACAAGCTGAAGGCGAAGGAAGCCGAGGCCGCCTATGAAAAGGCGCTGGCCGAGGCACGCAATCAGGCGCAGAAGATCGTGGGCGAGGCCCGGGCCGAGATCAAGAAGGATCTGGACGCCGCCATCGCCACCGCCGACGAAAAGATCGCCGCGCGTGCCGCGGAATCCGAGGCCCGGATCGGCGAGATCCGTGCGGGGGCGCTTGCCTCGGTGCGGAGCGTCGCGCAGGATGCGGCCGCGGAAATCGTCGCCGCGCTTGGCGGCAAGGCGGATGCCGATACGGTCGCCGCTGCTGTCGCTGCACGGGTAAAGGGGTGAGATGATGAAAAGGCTTTCTCTTCTGCTCATTCCGGTCGCCGGGCCGGCTTTCGCGGCGGATGGTCCGTTCCTGTCGCTGCGCAACACCGATTTCGTGGTGCTGATCGCGTTCATCCTGTTCGTGGCGCTGATCCTGAAGGTGAAGGCGCCTTCGCGGATCATGGGGCTTCTGGACAAGCGCGCGGCCGGGATCAAGTCCGACCTCGAAGAGGCGCGGGCGCTGCGCGAAGAGGCGCAGTCGATCCTTGCCAGCTATGAACGCAAGGCGCGCGAAGTGCAGGCTCAGGCCGACGCCATCGTCGCGGCGGCCAAGCGGGATGCGCAGATGGTCGCGGATCAGGCCAAGGCCGATCTGGAAGTTTCGATCACCCGCCGCCTGAAAGCGGCCGAGGATCAGATCGCCTCCGCCGAGGCGAGCGCGATCCGCGAGGTCAAGGATCAGGCCGTTTCGGTGGCTGTGGCCGCCGCGGGCGAAATCCTGGCGAAACAGATGAGTGCGGCCGACAAGTCGAGTGCAATCGACGCGGCCATCGCCGAGGTCAAGACCCGGCTGCACTAAGCTAAGTTCATGGACAGTGAACGAAAAAACCCGGCCGCGAGGCCGGGTTTTTCATGTTTGAGGTCAATATCCCCGATGTCATGTCGCGGGGATGCGATGGGGCATGACCGGAACTGTGGTCCCGGGTGGATAGGGGGGCAGGGGGGCCAGCCCCCTCTTTGCCTTACGGCAAATTCACCCCCGGGATATTTTTGGAAAGATGAAAGGCAGATAGCCGGGCCGGTGGATCTGCCCCTGAGCGGAAGGCCCGGCTTGTGCCGGGCCGCCGTGATCAGCGGGAGAACTTCTTGTATTTGACCCGCTTCGGTTCCAGCGCGTCAGGGCCGAGGCGGCGGAGCTTGTCGGCCTCATAATCCTCGAAGTTGCCCTCGAAATATTCGACATGGGCATCGCCCTCGAAGGCGAGGATATGCGTGCAGAGGCGGTCGAGGAAGAAGCGGTCGTGCGAGATGATGACCGCGCAGCCGGCGAAATCCTCGATCGCCGCTTCCAGCGCCTGCAGCGTTTCCACGTCGAGGTCGTTCGTCGGTTCGTCGAGCAGCAGCACGTTGCCGCCGGATTTCAGGAGTTTCGCCATATGCACGCGGTTGCGTTCACCGCCCGAAAGCAGGCCGACCTTCTTCTGCTGGTCGGAGCCCTTGAAGTTGAACGCCCCGCAATAGGCGCGCGAGTTCACCTGCGCGTCACCAAGCTCGATGAGTTCGGCGCCGCCGGAGATTTCCTCCCACACCGTCTTGCCGTCGGCCAGCGCGTCGCGCGACTGGTCGACATAGGACAGCTTCACCGTATCGCCCAAGGTGACCGATCCGGTATCGGGCTCTTCCTGCCCGGTGATCATCCGGAACAGCGTCGATTTGCCGGCGCCGTTCGGGCCGATGACACCGACGATGGCCCCCGGCGGGATCGAGAAGGACAGGTTTTCGATCAGCGTGCGGTCGCCGAAATGCTTCGACAGACCCTCGACCTCGATCACCTTGCCGCCAAGGCGCGGCCCGTTCGGGATGATGATCTGCGCGGTGCCGACCCGTTCCTTTTCGGACTGGTCCGCCATCTTTTCATAGGCCGCGATACGGGCCTTGGACTTCGCCTGACGGGCCTTGGCACCGGCGCGGATCCAGTCGAGTTCCTTGGCCAGCACCTTCTGTTTGGCCTTGTCCTCGCGGGCTTCCTGTTCCAGCCGCTTGGCCTTCTGTTCGAGCCAAGCGGAATAGTTGCCTTCGTAGGGAATGCCGCGGCCGCGTTCCAGTTCGAGGATCCAGCTGGTGATGTCGTCGAGGAAATAGCGGTCGTGCGTGACGATCAGGATGGTGCCCTTGTAGTCGATCAGGTGCTTTTGCAGCCAGGCGATCGTTTCGGCATCGAGGTGGTTGGTCGGTTCGTCCAGAAGCAGCATGTCCGGCGCTTCGAGCAGCAGCTTGCACAGCGCGACCCGGCGGCGTTCACCGCCCGAAAGCGTGGTCACGTCGGCCTCGTCGGGCGGGCAGCGCAGCGCCTCCATGGCGATGTCGACCTGATTGTCCAGATCCCACAGGTTTTCCGAATCGATCTCGTCCTGGAGGCGCGCCATTTCGTCGGCGGTCTCGTCCGAGTAGTTCATCGCCAGCTCGTTGTAGCGGTCGAGCTTGGCCTGTTTCTCCGCGACGCCGCACATGACATTGCCGCGCACGTTCAGTTGCGGATCCAGTTCGGGTTCCTGCGAAAGATAGCCGACCTTGGCATCCTTCGCGGCCCATGCCTCGCCCTGGAAGTCCTTGTCGATCCCCGCCATGATGCGCAGCAGCGTCGATTTACCCGCGCCGTTGACCCCCACCACACCGATCTTCACGCCGGGCAGGAAGTTCAGGCGGATGTTTTCAAAGCATTTCTTGCCGCCGGGATAGGTCTTCGACACCCCATCCATGTGATAGACATACTGATACGAGGCCATTCGGGCACCTTTCTCGGAATTTCCGGGTTTCCCGCTAGATAGGGGAAACCCGGGCGCGAGGGAAGGGGCGCGATCAGACGATCCGGCCCCAGAGATCGTATTCCGACGCTTCCTCGACCTCGACGGTCACCATGTCGCCGGGGGCGAGTGTGTCGAAATCCGCGTCGATGAACAGGTTGCCGTCGATTTCCGGCGCATCGGCGCGGGTGCGGCAGGTGGCGCCCTCATCGTCCACTTCGTCGACGATCACCTGTTGCAGGGTGCCGACCTTGGCCGCCAGTTTCGCGGCCGAAATCTCCTGCGCCTTGGCCATGAAGCGGTCCCAGCGGTCCTGCTTCACCTCGTCGGGCAGATGGTCGGGCAGGTCGTTCGAGCGCGCGCCCGCGACGTTTTCATACTGGAAGCAGCCGACGCGGTCGAGCTGCGCCTCGTCCATCCAGTCGAGCAGATACTGGAACTCGGCCTCCGTCTCGCCGGGGTAGCCGACGATGAAGGTGGAGCGCAGCACGATATCGGGGCAGGTGGCGCGCCATGCGGCGATCTCGTCCAGCGTCCGGGCCGAGGCGGCGGGCCGCGCCATCCGTTTCAGCGTGTCCGGGTGGGCGTGCTGGAACGGGATGTCGAGGTAGGGCAGCACCAGCCCCTCCGCCATCAGCGGCACGAGGTCGCGCACATGCGGATAGGGATAGACGTAATGCAGCCGCACCCAGGCGCCGGTCCCCTGCGCCAGCCGCCCCATCTCGCGCGCGAGATCGGTGATATGGGCGCGAACCTCGCCACCTTTCCACGGGCTCAGGTCATGCTTGCGGTCCACCCCATAGGCCGAGGTATCCTGCGAGATGACCAACAGTTCCCGCACCCCGGCGTCGAGCAGCTTTTCCGCCTCGCGCAGCACCGCATGGGCGGGCCGGCTGGCCAGACGGCCGCGCATGTCGGGGATGATGCAGAACTTGCAGTGGTGGTTGCAGCCTTCCGAGATCTTCAGATAGCTGAAATGGCGCGGCGTCAGCCGCACCCCCGTCGCGGGCAGCAGGTCGATGAACGGATCCGGCGCCGGCGGCACGGTGCCGTGGACGGCGTCCAGCACCTGTTCGTATTGCTGCGGCCCGGTGACGGCCAGCACCTTCGGATGGGCGCCGGTGATGAAATCGGGCTCCGCCCCCAGACAGCCGGTGACGATCACCTTGCCGTTTTCGCGCAAAGCCTCGCCGATCGCCTCGAGGCTCTCGGCCTTGGCGGAATCAAGGAAACCGCAGGTGTTGACGATCACCGCCTCCGCGCCCTTGTAATCGGGCGAGATCGCGTAGCCCTCGGCCCGCAGCCGGGTCAGGATGCGTTCGCTGTCGACCAGCGCCTTGGGACAGCCAAGGCTGACCATCCCGATGGTCGGCTGGCCGGGGCGGGGCGCCGCATCGAAACGCGGGAACGGCGCGAGATCGGGCCGCAGGTTGGGCGGGTTCTGGCTCATCGGGCGGGCTTCCGGGGCTGGCTCTCGATACACGAAGGCGGATCCTGCGACCCGCCTTCGTTTTTCCATAAATATCCCGGGGGAGCCCGGAACGGGCGGGGGGCAGCGCCCGCCTCAGCGACGCCGGTCGCGGCGCGCGCTCATCGGCTGGAACGCGACCGAGACATGCGCCTCGCAATAGGGTTTGCCGGGCTGGCTCGGCAGACCGCAGAAGTAGAAATTCTCCGTCGCCGGATCGCCGATCGGCCATTTGCAGGTCCGTTCGGTCAGTTCCATCAGCGAAATCTTGCGCGACCGCTTTTCCACCTCGCGCACCGAGGCAAGCGTCTCCGGGCTGATCTCGTTCAGCGAGGGTTGCGGCGGCAGCGGCTGGCCGGCGGGCACGATCTGCTTGCGCATCGACGGCACGACGGCGGGCGTGGGCTCGACGCGCGGCTCGGGCGCGGGGGCGGCCGGTTGCGGCGCCGGGCGCGCCGCGGCCACGGGTTCCGGGCGCGGCGCCGGGGCGGGCTCGGGCGCGCGGGGCGCCTCGGCCACGGGTTCGGGCTTCGGCGCGGGCTCCGCGGCGGTCACGGGCGCGCCTTCGACACGGTTCGACAGGCCAAGGCGATGCACCTTGCCGATCACCGCGTTGCGGGTCACTCCGCCCAGTTCCTTGGCGATCTGGCTTGCGGATTGGCCCTCCTGCCACATCTTCTTCAGAAGCTCGACGCGTTCATCGGTCCAGGACATCGGCAGCCTTTCGTCATAGGGATCCGGAGCATCATCATCGTCGCGCGGGTGGGGCGCGCGGCTCCGTGGGGTTCTTTCCCATTTTAATGGGGACATGCCGAGATACAAGCACCGCCCCCGGATTTCAAGGGACCTTTCGGCGGGCGCGGCCCGGCATCACAGGAAACTTTGCGGATCGATGTCGATCGCCAGCCGCACCGCGTTCGGCAATCTGACCCCGTGCAGCCAGTCGCGGATCGCCGGTTGCAGCGGGGCCGTCCGGTCGGCGCGGATCAGCATCCTGACCCGGTGGCGCCCGCGCACCCGCGCGATCGGCGCCGGCGCCGGGCCGAAAAGCTGCGCGCCGACCCGCCGCAGGGGCGCGTCGCGGCGGGCGAGTTCGTTGCCCAGCTCGAACAGCGGCTGCACCTCGGGGCCGGACAGGATGATCCCCGCCATCCGGCCATAGGGCGGCATGCCCTGCGCCTGCCGGGCGGCGGCCTCGGCGCGCCAGAAGGCTTCCTCGTCGCCGCCGAGGATCGCGCGGATCACCGGATGCTCGGGCTGGAAGGTCTGCAACAGCGCCAGCCCCGGCCGTTCGGCCCGGCCCGCGCGCCCGGCGACCTGCCGCATCAGCTGGAATGTCTTTTCCGCCGCGCGCAGATCCGATCCCTGCAATCCCAGATCGGCGTCGATCACGCCGACCAGCGTCAGGCGCGGGAAATTGTGCCCCTTCGCCACGATCTGCGTGCCGATGATGATGTCGGCCCCGCCATTCGCGATCCCGGCGATCGCCTCCTTCAGCGCGCGGGCCGAGCCGAACAGGTCCGACGACAGCACCGCCACCCGCGCGGTGGGGAAGCGTTCCGCCACCTCCTCCGCCAGCCGCTCGACACCGGGGCCGACGGGGGCGAGCTTGCCCTCCACCCCGCAGGCGGGGCAGATGGTCGGAATGGGCTTCGTCTCGCCGCATTGGTGGCACACAAGGCGCTTGAGGAACCGATGCTCCACCATCCGCGCATCGCAATGGTCGCAGCCGATCTGATGGCCGCAGGCGCGGCACACCGTCACCGGCGCATAGCCGCGGCGGTTGAGGAACAGCATCGCCTGTTCCCCGGCGTTCAGCCGCCCGACCACCTCGCGCACCAGCGTGGGCGAAATCCAGTGCGCGGATTCGATATGTTCCTCGCGCATGTCGATCGCGCGCATCTCGGGCAGTTCCGCGACGCCGAACCGGGAATGCAGGTCGAGCCGCGCATATTTGCCGCTTTCCGCATTCACCCATGTCTCAAGGCTTGGCGTCGCCGAGGCCAGCACCACCTGCGCCCCGCAGATCGAGGCGCGCAGCACCGCCATGTCCCGCGCGTTGTACAGCACGCCCTCTTCCTGCTTGTAGGAACCGTCGTGTTCCTCGTCCACGATGACCAGCCCCAGATCGCGGAACGGCAGGAACAGGGCCGAGCGCGCGCCGACGACCATCTGCGCACCGTTCTCCGCCACCATCTTCCACAGCCGCCGCCGCTCGCCCTGCGTCACGCCGGAATGCCATTCGCCGGGCCGCGCGCCGAAGCGCGCCTCGACCCGCGCCAGAAATTCGGTCGTCAGCGCGATTTCCGGCAGCAGGACCAAAGCCTGCCGCCCCTGGCGCAGACATTCCGCCACGGCCTCAAGGTAAACCTCGGTCTTGCCGGATCCCGTCACGCCCTTCAGCAGCGTCACCCCGAACCGCCCGGCCGCGCCGCGCAGCGCCGCCGCCGCCGCCGCCTGATCGCCCGACAGCACCTTGCCCGGCAGGGTCGGGTCGAGCGTCGGATAGGGCAGGTCGCGCGGTTCCTCGATCTCGCTCACCGCGCCCTGCGCCACCAGCCCCTTGACCACATTCGGCGTGACCTCGGCCAGTTGCGCGAGCTCCCCCAGATAGAAGCCGCCGCCCGGATGATCGGCCAGAACCGCCAGAACCTTCTGCCGCGCCTCGGTCATCCGGTCGGGCGTGCCGGTGCCGGCGCGATAGACCTTGCGCGCGCCCGGTGCCTCGAACAGCCCCGGCGTGCGGGTGGCCAGCCGCAGCATCGCGGACATCGGCGTCATCGTGTAGTTGCCCATCCGGATCAGGAACTGCTGCAACTCCTGCCGCATCGGCGGCACGTCCAGCACCCGCGCCACCCGGCGCAGCTTCGCCGCGTCGAACCGCCCGTCGCCCGCGCCCCAGACCACGCCCGGCACCCGCCGCGGCCCCAAAGGCACCTCGACAAAGGCGCCCGGGAAACAGCCGCCCTCGGGCGCCAGATAATCCAGCGGCCGCCCGATCGGCTCGGCCGTCAGCACGGCCAGCCGCGCCCCTTCGGGAAAGAAACCGGGCTCAGCCATCCGCGCGCCCCGCGTCCTGCCGTCGTTTTTCCATGAATATCCCGGCATGAGGCGGATCAGGCAGCCTTCCAGTGGAAGGATGCCCCGCCGAATGCGGAACGGGCGGGGGCAGCGCCCCCTGCGCCCGCTGCCGCCGGGAAACCCCATTCGTCCCTAGGAATGCCCCGCGGTTTGCGCTATCACCCGCACAGCAGCCTTGCAGGAGGACAGACATGAAATTCTTCGTCGATACCGCCGATATCGCCGCGATCCGGGAACTGAACGATCTCGGCATGGTCGATGGCGTGACCACCAACCCCTCGCTGATCCTCAAATCGGGACGCGACATTCTCGAAGTGACCAAGGAAATCTGCGAGGTCGTTTCCGGCCCCGTCTCGGCCGAGGTCGTCGCGACCGAGGCCAAGGACATGATCGCAGAAGGTCTGAAGCTCGCCAAGATCGCCCCCAATATCGCGATCAAGGTGCCGCTGACCTGGGCCGGGCTGACCGCCTGCAAGGCTTTCGCATCCGAAGGCCATATGGTCAATGTCACGCTGTGCTTCAGCGCCGCGCAGGCGATCCTTGCCGCCAAGGCGGGGGCGAGCTTCATTTCCCCCTTCGTCGGGCGTCTTGACGACATCAACGCCGACGGGCTGGAGCTGATCGACGACATCCGCACGATCTACGACAATTACGACTACAAGACGGAAATCCTCGCCGCCTCGATCCGCAACGTCAACCACATCACCGAATGCGCCAAGATCGGCGCCGACGTGATCACCGCGCCGCCCGCGGTCATCAAGTCGATGGCGAGCCACGTTCTGACGGACAAGGGGCTCGACCAGTTTCTCAAGGACTGGGCGAAGACCGGGCAGAAGATCCTCTGAGCCCATCCTGCACGACATGCCGGCCCGCCGCGGCGGACCGGCCCCGATTTTATCGCGCATTTGAAATACCCCTGCAAAACCGCGACGATCTGTGCCAACCTGCCGAAAATCCCGCAAAGGGCGAATATGGGGCAGAGCATGAACGACCTGGCACTGGCGCAGACGCTGCGCGAAAAGATCATCGCCGATCCGGAAGTCATTCTGGGCGATCACGACCTGATGCGGGCGCTGATCGCGGCGAACCAGCAGGCGATGGGAGCGAATGTCATCGACCTGCGCGGCGTGGCGATGGAGCGGCTGGAACGGCGGCTCGACCGGCTGGAAGATACCCACCGCACGGTGATCGCCGCGGCCTATGAAAACCTCTCCGGCACCAACCAGATCCACCGCGCCGTGCTGAAGCTGCTCGAACCGCTGGATTTCCACGGCTTCATGGCCATCGTCTCGGGCGATGTCGCCGATATCCTGCGGGTGGATAAGGTGCGGCTGGTGCTGGAAACCACGCGGCCCGGCGATGAGGCGGCGCTGACGGGGCTGGGCGATGCCTTGTGCCTTGCCGCGCCCGGCTTCGTGCAGGACTACATGCACGGCGGGCAGGGGCGCCCGTCGCGGCAGGTGGTGCTGCGCCGCGCCGGGGATCAGGCGCCCTCGGTCTATGGCGAGGCCGTCCCGGTGGGGTCCGAGGCGCTGATGCGCCTCGACCTCGGCGAGGGGCGCCTGCCCGGCATGCTGGCGATGGGGGCCGAGGATCCGGGCCTGTTCAAGCCCTCGCAGGGGACCGACCTGCTGACCTTCTTCGCCGATGTGTTCGAGCGCGCGATGCGCCGCTGGCTGGTGCAGGCCTGACCATGACACAGGACGCGGGCGGCACCATCGGCTTTTCCCCCGCGGCGGCGGAGGCGCTGGCCGGCTGGCTCGCGCATCTGCGCGGGCTCGACGGCGCGGCGGATCACACGCTGACCGCCTATCGGGCGGATGTGGCGGGGTTCCTTGGCTTCCTGCACCAATATCACGGCGAAAGCCTTGGCCTCGCCCGGCTGGCGCAGATCACGCAGGCCGACATGCGGGCATGGATGGCGCATGAACGGGGGCGGGGGCTGTCGGCGCGGTCGCTGGCACGGGCCCTGTCCTCGGTCAAGAACTTCATCGGCTGGCTGGCCGAGCGCGAGGGCTTCGACCCCACCCATGTCTTTTCCGCCCGCGCGCCCCGGTTCCAGCGCCGCCTCCCTCGCCCGCTGAGCGAAGAGGCCGCCCGCGCCGTCATCGATCAGGTGGATCTTCAGCAGGCCGAGCCCTGGGTTGCCGCCCGCGATCAGGCGGTGGTGACGCTGCTCTATGGCTGCGGGCTGCGGATTTCCGAGGCGCTGGCGCTCCGCGGTGCCGATCATCCGCTGCCCGAGGTGCTGCGGATCCGCGGCAAGGGCGACAAGGAACGGATCGTGCCGGTCCTGCCCGCCGCCCGCGCGGCGGTGGCGGAATATGTGCGGCTCTGCCCTCTGGCCCTGACGGCCGAGGGGCCGCTGTTTCGCGGCGTGCGGGGCGGCGCGCTGAACCCCGGCATGGTGGAACGCGCGATGCAGCGGGCGCGCAGCGCGCTTGGCCTGCCGGCGACGGCAACGCCCCATGCGCTGCGCCACAGCTTTGCGACTCACCTTCTGGCGGCGGGGGGCGATCTGCGCGCGATACAGGAACTGCTGGGCCATGCGAGCCTTGCGACGACGCAGATCTATACCGCCGTCGATTCCGCGCGGCTGATGCAGGTCTACCGGTCGGCGCATCCGCGCGCCTGAATGCCGCAAGGCGCGCGCCGCGCCTTGCGCCCGCTGGGGCTTTGGGGCAGGAAGGGCAGATGGACACACGTTACAAAGCGCTTTCCGTTCATCTGTTGACCGCAACCGGTGCTGTTTTGTCGATGCTCGCGTTGCTGGCGGCGGTGGAACAGAAATGGTCGCTGATGTTTCTGTGGCTGGTCGTGGCGCTGGTCGTCGACGGGGTCGACGGGCCGCTGGCGCGGAAATTCGACACCAAGCACAACTGGCCGACCTATGACGGCGTGCTGATGGACCTGATCGTCGATTACCTGACCTATGTGTTCATCCCGGCCTATGCGCTGTTCAAGTCGGGCCTGCTGCCGGGCTGGACTGGATGGCTGGCGATCATCGCCATCACCTATGCCAGCGTCATCTATTTCGCCGACACGAGGATGAAGACCAAGGACAATTCCTTTTCCGGCTTTCCGGCCTGCTGGAACATGGTCGTGCTGGTGATGTTCGCGCTGCAACCGGGCTACTGGATCATCCTTGGCGTTGTGCTGGCGCTGGCGGTGGCGATGTTCTTCCCGCTGAAATTCATCCACCCCACGCGCACGATCCGCTGGCGCTGGCTGTCGTTGCCGGTGGCCGCCGCCTGGACGGTCTTTGCCGCACTGGCCGCCTGGCTGAACTTTCAGGAAGGCACCATCGCCCATTGGGGGCTGGTGGTCACCTCGATCTATCTGATGCTGGTGGGGATCGTGCAGCAGATCGTGCCCGAACGCGGCTAGATCCGCGTCATCACCACGCCCGCCACGATCAGCCCCGCCGCCAGCGCCTTGGCCCGCGTCATCCGTTCGCCAAAGGCGAGCCAGCCGATCAGTACCGCGAACAGGATCGAGGTTTCGCGCAGCACCGCGACAAGCGCGATCGGCGCCCGCGTCATTGCCCAGATCGACACCGCATAGGCGATGTAGGAGATCGTCGCCGCCAGCCCCGCGGTCAGCCACGCCCGCGCGCTTTGCCCGCGGATCAAGCCGGGGCCGCGCAAAGCCACCATCCCACCGGCAAAGCCCGCGCCGCTGAACAGCAGCAGCCAGCCGACATAGGCCACCACATCGCCCGACACCCGCCCGCCGATTCCGTCGATCAGCGTATAACTGGCCGTCGCGATGGCCGATCCGGCGGCGAAGGGCAGCATCTTGCGGCTTTCCCCGTCGGTGAAAACCCCCCGCGCCATGAACAGGATGCCGCAGCCCAGCACCGCGATGCCCAGATAACCCGTCGCCGCGATGTGATCGAGCGCAAAGACCGCCGTCACCAGCGCCACCAGCATCGGCGCCGTGCCCCGCGCCAGCGGGTAGACCCGGCTCAGATCGCCCTCCTCATAGGCGCGGGCGAGGAAGAACTTGTAGGCCACCTGCGCGACGGTGGTGGCGGCAAGCCATTTCCACGCCCCGGGCGCGGGCAGGGGGCGGCTCGCCACGATGGCAAGGCCGATGACGATCTCGGTGCAGGACAGCATCGTCATCGCCTGTATCTTCGATCCGCCAAGCCGCAGCAGCGCATTCCACGACGCATGCAGGAAGGCCGCGGCGAGCACTGCAAGAAAGACGGTCAGGGACATTTTCGGGATCTCGGGGGTTTCGACCTCACAGCGCTATCCCCTTGGCCGCGCCGCGGCAAGAGCCGCTTGCCGGGCGCGAACGCCTTGCCTATAAGGCGCGCATGACCCGGCTTTTGCTCATTCGTCGAATTACCGGCCCGGCGCTCTGAAGCGTCAGGGTAGCCGGGATTATGCAAAGGCCTCGGGCGCGGGCATGCGCGCCCTTCCTCAGCCAGGGATTCCACGATGTGCGCTGATACGCCCGATACCACCGTCGATTACCGAGATACCGTCTTTCTGCCCGAAACCGATTTCCAGATGCGCGCGGGCCTGCCCGCCCGTGAACCCCAATGGCTGGCCCGTTGGGCGCGGCTTGGCGTCTACGACCAGCTCCGCGAACGGGCGAAGACCGAGGTGCGCTCCCCCTTCGTGCTGCATGACGGCCCGCCCTATGCCAACGGCCATCTGCACATCGGCCACGCGCTGAACAAGACGATCAAGGACATCATCGTGCGCTCGCACCAGATGATGGGGCATGACGCGCGCTATGTGCCGGGCTGGGACTGCCACGGCCTGCCGATCGAATGGAAGATCGAGGAACAGTATCGCGCCAAGGGCCTGAACAAGGACGACGTGGACGTGGTGGATTTCCGTCAGGAATGCCGCCGCTTCGCCGAAGGCTGGGTGAACATCCAGCGCGAGGAATTCAAGCGCCTCGGCATCACCGGCAACTGGGACCATCCCTATCTGACGATGGACTACCACGCCGAGGCGGTGATCGCCGACGAATTCATGAAATTCCTGATGAACGGCACGCTGTATCAGGGCTCGAAGCCGGTGATGTGGTCGCCGGTCGAAAAGACCGCGCTGGCCGAGGCCGAGGTCGAATATCACGACCATACCAGCCACACGATCTGGGTGAGGTTTAAGGTGGATAAGGCGTCCAGTTTGATCTTTTCTGGGCCTCACGCTGCGACCTCGCTTTCAGAACAGATGGAAGCGAATAATATTCTCAAACGTGCATCCATCGTTATCTGGACCACCACTCCGTGGACCATCCCGCAAAACCGCGCCGTCGCCTACGGGCCGGGCATCGCCTATGGGGCGTATCGCGTCGATACGGTGGACGAGAAATCGACCGCCGTGCCGGGCGAGGTGCTGATCCTTGCCGATGCGCTGGCCGATAGCGTGAAGACCGCCGCGAAGATCGAAGGTTGGACCCGCCTGCGCGACGTGCCGGTGGCGGAGTTCGAGGGCGTCATCCTCAAGCACCCCTATAACGGGCTCGTCGAAGAGAAGGACGATGACGGTAACAACTGGAACTTCGACGTGCCGCTGCTGCCCGGCGATCACGTCACCGACGATGCCGGGACGGGCTTTGTCCACACCGCGCCGAGCCACGGTGACGACGACTATCAGCTTGGCCTGAAGTTCAAGCTGCCGATGACCTACAACGTCGAGGCGGACGGCACCTACCGCGCCGATCTGCCGATCTTCGGCGGCGAGGCGATCCTTGACCAGAACGGCAAGGAGGGACCGGCGAACGTCTCCAACATCAAGCAGCTGGCCTATGCGGGCGCGCTGCTGGCCAAGGGCAAGATCAAGCACAGCTATCCGCATTCGTGGCGCTCGAAGGCGCCGGTGATCTTCCGCAACACGCCGCAGTGGTTCGCCGCGATCGATTTCAGCCTGCATGACGGCAAGGGCGAATACGGCGACACGATCCGCAAGCGCGCGCTGCGCTCGATCGAGGAGCTGGTGAAGTTCACCCCCGTCTCGGGCCGGAACCGGCTGCATTCGATGATGGAGACACGGCCCGACTGGGTTCTGTCGCGCCAGCGCGCCTGGGGTGTGCCGCTGACCTGCTTTACCAAAAAGGGCGCGCGGCCGACCGATCCGGACTTCCTGCTGCGCAACGCCGAGGTCAACGCCCGGATCGTCGCCGCGTTTGAAAAGGACGGCGCCGATGTATGGTATGTGCAAGGATTCAAGGAAAAGGTGCTCGATGGCATCGTGAATCCGTTGGATTATGAACAGGTGTTCGATGTGCTCGACGTCTGGTTCGACTCTGGATCGACCCATGCCTTCGTGCTGCGCGACCGGCCGGACGGCACGCCCGACGGCATCGCCGACGTCTATATGGAAGGCACCGATCAGCACCGGGGGTGGTTCCATTCCTCGATGCTGGAAGCCTGCGGCACCATCGGCCGGGCGCCCTATCGCAACGTGGTGACGCATGGCTTCACGCTGGACGAGAAGGGCATGAAGATGTCCAAGTCGCTCGGCAATACCATCGTGCCCGCCAAGGTGATCGAGCAATACGGCGCCGATATCCTGCGTCTGTGGGTGGCGCAGACAGATTACACCGCCGACCAGCGGATCGGGCCGGAGATCCTGAAAGGCACCGCCGACAGCTATCGCCGCCTGCGCAACACCCTGCGCTTCATGCTGGGCGCGCTGAAGGATTTCGACGAATCCGAACGGCTCGACCCGGCCGAGATGCCGGAGCTGGAACGCTGGGTGCTGCATCGTCTGGCGGAACTGGATGCGCAGGTGCGGACGGATTACCGGGCCTTCGATTTCTCGGGCGTGTTCCAGGTGCTGTTCAACTTCTGCACCGTGGATCTGTCGGCCTTCTGGTTCGACATCCGCAAGGACGCGCTGTATTGCGACGCGCCGGACAGCCTGCGCCGCCGCGCGGTGCGCACGGTGATGGACCTGCTGTTCCACCGGCTGACGACGTGGCTGGCGCCGATCCTGCCCTTCACGATGGAGGATGTCTGGCTCAGCCGCTTCCCGTCCGAGGACGATTCCGTCCACCTGCACGATTTCACCGAAACGCCCGCCGATTGGCTGGATGCGGGTCTGGCGGAGAAATGGGCCGGTCTGCGCCGCGCGCGGCGTGTGGTGACGGCGGCGCTTGAGGTGCAGCGGACGGCCAAGGTGATCGGCTCGTCGCTGGAGGCGGCGCCCACGGTCTATGTCGAGAGCGACGATCTGGCGGCGGCGCTGGCCTCGGTCGATTTTGCGGATCTGTGCATCACCTCGGATCTGGCGCTGACGCGCGATCCGGCGCCGGAAGGGGCGTTCCGCCTGTCCGACGTGCCGGGCATCGCCGTCGTCTTCCATGAGGCGGAGGGCGAGAAATGCGAACGCTGCTGGAAGATCCTGCCGGATGTCGGGACCCACAGCCACGCCCATACCTGCGCCCGCTGCGACGCGGCCTTGGGTTAGGATTGTTGGAAAATGACAGGAAGGGGCGCCGGAAGGCGCCCTTTCCGCTGCGCCAATGTCGCATAAATGATACTCAGGAAACCGCATGACCCAGCCCGCAGCGCCGCAGCCCGAGGAAATCACCCGCATGTTCACCCGCGCGGGCGGCGAATACCTGTTCGCCCGGTGGGCGAGGCCGATCGTGCCCGTTGTCTTCGGCGTCGATGATGCCACGCTGGCCACGGTGAAGGCGGCGATCGAGGCGGTGGTGGCGCTGGCCGGTCACCGGATGGCGGAAACCGATCCCGAACTGGGCGCCAACCTGATGATCTTCTTCTTTCGGGACTGGAAAGAACTGCTGGATGTGCCCGGCCTCGATCATCTGGTCGAGGGGCTGGCCGGGACGGTCGCGCGGCTCGATGCGGCGGGGGCGAACCAGTATCGCGCCTTCCGGTTTGAAAAGGACGGCGCGATCCGGGCCTGTTTCGTCTTCATCCGCGTCGATGCGGCGCTGGACGATACCCCGGCGGAAACGGTGGCGCTGTCGCTGGCCGCGCGGTCGATCCTGTTCTGGGGCGATCAGGCCTTTGAACGCTATCCGGCGCTGGCGGAGCTGGACGGCGCGGCGGTGATCCATCCGGCCATGGCGCTGGTGATCCGGGCGGCCTATGATCCGTCCATGCCCCATTCCGCCCGCGATCCGGGCCATGCCCTGCGGCTGGCCGCGCGGGTCGGGCTGTTGTCAGCGGAGGCCG
This sequence comes from Paenirhodobacter populi, assembly GCF_004022215.1. Lineage (GTDB taxonomy): Bacteria > Pseudomonadota > Alphaproteobacteria > Rhodobacterales > Rhodobacteraceae > Rhodobacter > Rhodobacter populi. Next base: position 240,244 of record NZ_SAUZ01000003.1, on the reverse strand, counting down.
GGAAATGAGCCACACATTCACCCTCAGGGTCTATTACGAAGACACCGATCTCGCCGGGATCGTCTATTACGCCAATTACCTGAAATTCATCGAACGCGCGCGGTCCGAATGGGTGCGGGCGCTTGGCGTCGATCAGGTGGCGCTGAAGCGCGACCACGGCATCGTCTTCGCCGTCCGCCGGGTCGAGGCGGATTACCTGCGCCCGGCGAAATTCGACGACGAACTGACCGTCACCACCCGGCCCGTCACGCAGGGCGGCGCGCGGATCGTGCTGGAACAGACCGTCACCCGCACCGGCGAGACGCTGTTCACCGCCACGGTGACGCTGGTCTGCCTGAACGAGGCGGGCGCCCCCGCGCGGCTGCCGGCCGAGGTGCGGCTGCGTCTGGCCCCGCCGGTGCAATAATCGCGCGGGCAAATCCGCGTGATGACGCAGTTGTTATGGCGTCCCCCCTGAACCTGGGATAGAATCGTCGTAAAGAGGCCGCACAGACGGCTTGTAAGAGCAGTAACGCCCGAAGGCACCATATGGACCAGCAGACTCTCGCCACCGCGCAGGAGATGGATTTCTCTTTGCTCGCGCTTTTCATTCGCGCATCCCTTACCGTCAAATTCGTGATGATCGTCCTGACATTGGCCAGTTTCTGGTCATGGTCGGTCATCATCCGCAAATACATCACCTTCCGCGCCGCCCGCTCCGAGGCGGCGGCTTTCGATCAGGCCTTCTGGTCGGGCGAGCCGCTGGATGAACTGTTCGACCAGATCGGACCGAATCCCGAGGGGGCGAGCCAGCGCATCTTTGCCGCGGGCATGCTGGAATGGCGACGCAGCCACCGTCAGGACGGCGAGCTGATCGCCGGGGCGCAGGCGCGGATCGACAGGTCCATGGATGTCGCCATCGCCAAGGAATCGGAGCGGTTGAATTCGGGGCTGAGCTTCCTTGCCACCGTCGGCTCGATCTCGCCCTTTGTCGGGCTGTTCGGGACGGTCTGGGGCATCAAGGTCGCCTTCGAGGAAATCGCGATTTCGCAGAACACCTCGCTCGCCGTCGTCGCGCCGGGGATTTCCGAGGCGCTGGTCGCCACGGCGATCGGTCTGGTCGCGGCCATCCCGGCGGTGATCTTCTACAACAAGCTGTCGGGGGACGCCGACAAGATCACCTCGGGCTACGAGGCCTTCGCCGACGAATTCTCGACCATCCTTTCGCGCCAGCTGGACGCTTAGGCCATGGGCGCGGGGGTGATGAAAAAGGCCGATTCGGGGGCGCGCCGCCGTCGCGGGGGCAAGCGTCACGGCGTCATGGCGGAAATCAACGTCACGCCGATGGTCGACGTGATGCTGGTGCTGCTGATCATCTTCATGGTCGCGGCGCCGATGATGACGGTGGGGGTTCCGCTGGAGCTGCCGAAAACCGCCGCGCGCGCCGTTCCGACCGAGCAGGAAGAGCCGCTGACGATCTCGCTCCAGAAGGACGGAACGGTGTCGCTGATGAACAGCCCCGTCGAGGAAACCGATCTGGTCGGGCAGCTTCGCGCGATTTCGGCCGAACGGGCGAGCGACAAGGTCTACCTGCGCGCCGATGGCGGCATCGAATATGCGCATGTGGTGCAGGTGATGGGCGCGCTCAACTCGGGCGGGTTCAACAACATCGTTCTGGTGACCGACACGGGTGGACCGCAGCTGACGGGGAAGGCTCCCGGGGGGAACTGATCCGCCATGAGCATGGACAGGGCAGAAAAGACCGGCAATATCGTTTCAGGGGTTCTCCATGCGGTGGTGATCCTCTGGGCGGTCGTGGGCACGGACTGGTTCCGGACGAAGCCGCAGGAGCCGGTGAAGATGACCGAGGTCTCGGTGATGTCCGAGGCGGATTTCGCGGCACTTCAGGCCGCCGCCGCGCAGGGCGAGGCGGAGCCCGCGGCATCGGCCGAGGCGCCCGCCGCGCTTGCGGGCGGTGAGGACAGCGCCGATGACGCCGCCCCCGCGGCGAGCGCCGAGGCGGCAGCACCCGCATCCGCGCCGCCGCCGCCGCCCGCCGCTTCGGCGGCCGAGGCCGCGCCGGATACCTCCGAGGTGGCAAGCCGCCCCTCGGCTCCGGCCGAAGTGACGCAGATCCCGCCCTCGATGATGCCGCCGGTCGAACAGCCCGAGGAAACGCGCACGCCGGAATTCTCGCCGCGTCCGATGGCGCGCCCGGTGCAGCGCATCGCGCCGGCGCCGGCCCCCGCGCCCGAGCCGGAGGCGAAAGTGGCCGAGGCCGTCGCCCCCGCGACCCGCCCGGCCGAAACGCCGAAGCCCGAGCCCGAAAAGCCGGAACCCGAAGCGGCGCCGCCCGAGGCCACGACCAGGACCGTGCCGCCCGAGGAACCGCCCGCACCGCAGGAGGCGACCTCGGCCCCCGAGAATACGCCGCGTCCGAAGGGCCGCCCGGTGCCGCCCACGGCCGCGCCGACGGCGGATGTGGATGAGGAAAAGATCGCCTCCGCGCAGCAGGCCGCGGATGCCAAGGCCGCTGCCGACAAGGCGGCGAAGGAAAAGGCCGCTGCCGACAAGGCTGCCAAGGATAAGGCTGCGGCGGATGCCAAAGCTGCGGCGGACAAAGCGGCGAAGGATAAGGCCGCGGCGGACGCCAAGGCGGCTGCCGACAAGGCGGCGAAGGATAAGGCTGCGGCGGACGCCAAGGCTGCCGCAGACAAGGCGGCTAAGGAGAAGGCTGCCGCGGATGCCAAGGCTGCGGCCGACAAGGCGGCGAAGGAAAAGGCCGCGGCGGATGCCAAGGCGGCTGCCGACAAGGCCGCGAAGGAAAAAGCCGCCGCGGCGGCCAAGAAGGCTGCGGCCGATGCTGCCGTGGCCGATGCCGTCGCCAGTGACGCCGCGAAGAAACCGGGCGGCGGCTCTGGCGGGATGGGCATCGCCAAGAACGGGCCTCCGGTGACGGCGGGCGAGAAAGAGGCGCTGATCGTCGATGTGAAGCAATGCTGGAATGTCGGCTCGCTCAGCACCGAGGCGATGAAGACCTCGGTCACCGTGCTGGTCGACATGCAGGCGAACGGCAAGCCGGTCACGTCGTCGATCAAGATGACGGCGCATTCCGGCGGCTCGGACGCGGCGGCGAAGCAGGCGTTCGAGGCGGCGCGGCGCGCGATCATCCGCTGCGGCTCGGACGGCTTTCCGCTTCCGGCGGAGAAATACGGCTGGTGGCAGCAGATCGAGATCGTCTTCGACCCGAGCAAGATGCGGATGAAGTGACAGAAAGGACTCAGCCCCGCCGAAATCGCCCCGGTTCATCCGGTTGTGATTCAGCGTGAGGCGCGATGAGGCTACAACGGGCCGATGCCCAACGAGGGAAACAAGATGTTCCGTTTCGCAATGGCCGCGGTGGCGGCGCTGATGATCGGGCCTGCCGTGGCGCTGGCGCAGGATGGCCCGCTGCATATCGAGATCGACGAAGGCGTGATCGAGCCGCTGCCCTATGCGATGCCGGTCTTTCTGGACGAAGGCGGCGCGGGCAAGTTCGCCTCGGACATCGCCGGCGTGGTGAATGCCGATCTGGAAGGCACGGGGCTGTTCCGGCGGATCGGCGACAACGCCTATATCCAGAAGTTCTCCGCCTTCAACACGCCGGTCAGCTATGCCGACTGGCAGGCGATCAACGCGCAGGCGCTGATCGTGGGCGGCGTGTCGCAGCAGGGCGGCAAGGTGGTGGTGAAATTCCGCCTCTATGACGTCTATTCCGGTCAGGAACTGGGCGCGGGGCAGCAGCTTGCGGCCTCGCCCGAAAGCTGGCGGCGGCTGGCGCACAAGGTGGCCGACGTGATCTACAGCCGGATCACCGGCGAAAGCGGCTATTTCGACAGCCGCGTGGTCTTCGTGTCGGAAACCGGGCCGAAGAATGCCCGGCAGAAGCGGCTCGCCGTGATGGATTACGACGGCGCGAACGTGAATTATCTGACCGACAGCTCGACCATCGTGCTGGCGCCGCGCTTTTCGCCCAAGGGCGACCGGGTGCTGTATACGACTTTCGAGACCGGCTTCCCGCGGATCAAGGTCATCAATGTGTCCAATGCCGCGGGGCAGCTCTTGCCCGACGTGCCGGGGACGATGGCCTTTTCGCCGCGCTTCTCGCCGGACGGCAATTCGATCGTCTATTCGCTGGAACAGAACGGCAATACCGACCTTTACAAAAGCTCGGCCACGGGCGGGTCGCCGGTGCGGCTGACCAACAGCCCGGCGATCGAGACGGCCCCGTCCTTCAGCCCCGACGGCTCGCGCATCGTGTTCGAAAGCGACCGTTCGGGCGGCCAGCAGATCTACATCATGTCGGCGAGCGGCGGCGAGCCGACGCGGATTTCCTTTGGCGACGGGCGTTATGGCACGCCCGTGTGGTCTCCGCGCGGGGACCTGATCGCCTTCACCAAGCAATCGGGCGGGCGGTTCTTCATCGGCGTGATGCGCACCGACGGGTCCGAGGAACGGCTGCTGACGGCCTCCTACCTCGACGAAGGCCCGACCTGGGCGCCGAACGGCCGGGTGATCATGTTCACCCGCGAGGCGCCGGGCGCGGGCGGCGGCGCGCAGCTTTTCTCGGTCGACATCACCGGGCGCAACCTGCGCAAGGTCGGCAATCCGGGCGGGGCCTCGGACCCGTCCTGGGGGCCGCTGCGCCCCTGAGCCGGATTCCCAAGCCAAACGGCATCTGTTAACGTCGCCCGAAAGGGCAAAGCACAAGGCGGAATGAAATGAATTTTGCAATGAAGGCGGCAATCGGTCTGGCGGTGCTGGGGCTTGCGGCCTGTAACAACCCCGACAAATACGGCGACGGCGTCGTCGATCCGGGCGGTGCCTACGGCAGCGGCGCCTATGGCGCGGGCGCGGGTGGTGTCTCGCAGGGCAATATCAACGACCCGAACTCGCCCGCCTATTTCAACGGCAGGGTCGGCGACATGGTGCATTTCCTCGTCGACCAGTCGACGCTGTCGGGCGAGGCGATCCAGATCCTGTCGGGTCAGGCGCAATGGCTGAACAGCCATCCGCAATATTCCGCCATCATCGAAGGCCACGCCGACGAACAGGGCACGCGGGAATACAACCTCGCGCTTGGCGCGCGGCGCGCCTCGGCGGTGCAGGAATATCTGATCTCGCAGGGCGTGTCGTCGGCGCGTCTGCGCACGGTGTCCTACGGCAAGGAACGGCCGCTCGCCACCTGTGCGGCGGAATCGTGCTTTGCGCAGAACCGGCGCGCGGTGACGGTGATCTCTCTCGGCGCGGGGAGCTGATGATGAAGCGGGTTCTGCTGGGGGCGGCGATGGTGCTGGCGCTGGCGGCGCCCGCCTTCGCCCAGGACAGGAAGGAAACGCTGGCCGATGTCCGCAAGGAACTGGCGCAGCTTTCCGCACAACTTCAAAGCCTGCGGTCCGAGCTTGTGGCTTCGGGATCGCAGGGGATGCAGGCGGCGGGCGGCGCCAGCGCGCTGCAGCGGATGGATACGATGGAGGCCTCGATCTCGCGGCTGACCTCGCAGACCGAGGCGTTGCAGAACCGGGTGAACCGGGTCGTGGCGGACGGCACCAACCGGATCGGCGATCTGGAGTTCCGCCTGTGCGAGCTTGAGGACGGCTGCGATCCGGGCTCGATCGGGAATGCGCCGCTTGGCGGCGCGGCCCCGGCGGCGGATTCGGCATCGCTGACCGCGCCCGCGCCCAATTCCGCCGCGCCGAAAGGCGATCTGACCGTCAACGAGCAAAGCGATTTCGACCGGGCCAAGGGGGTGCTCGGTCAAGGTGACTTTCGCGGCGCCGCTGACCTCTTTGCGACCTTTACCCAAACCTACCCGGGTGGGCCCCTGACGCCCGACGCGGGCTATCTGCGGGGCGATGCGCTGAACCGGGCGGGCGATGTGCCCGGCGCGGCGCGGGCCTGGCTCGACGCCTTTTCCGCCGATCCCGAGGGGCGGCGGGCGGCGGACAACCTGCTGGAACTGGGCAAGGCGCTTGGCGCGCTTGGCCAGCACAACGAAGCCTGCACGTCGCTGGGTGAGGTGCAGGCCCGCTTTCCGGGATCGGAAGCGGCGGGCAAGGTGCCGGCGGCCAAGGCTTCGCTGGGTTGCATGTGACCGAGCTGACGACGGCCGAACTGACGACGATTGTGGCGGATGCCCTTGGCCCCGATACGCCCCGCCGTATCGGGGTTGCCGTTTCGGGCGGCGGCGATTCGACGGCGCTGCTGCATGCGCTGATCGGCGCGGGCTTTGCGGTCGAGGCGGTGACGGTGGATCACGGCCTGCGCCCCGAATCCCTGACCGAGGCCGAGGATGTGGGCCGTGCCTGCGCCACGCTGTCGGTGCCGCATACGATCCTGTGCTGGCCGGGAACGGAGGCGGCGGGCAATCTGATGGATGCGGCGCGGCGCGCGCGGCTGCGGCTGATCGGCGCATGGGCGCGCGGGCAGGGGATCGACACCGTGGCGCTTGGCCATACCGCCGACGATCAGGCCGAGACCTTTCTGATGCGGCTGTCGCGGGAAGCGGGGCTTGAAGGACTGTCGGGCATCCGCGCCCGGTTCCGGGCCGAGGGGGTCCTGTGGGTCCGGCCGCTGCTGACGGTGCCGCGCGCGGCGCTGCGCGACTGGCTGCGGGCGCGGGACATCGGCTGGGTCGATGATCCGAGCAATGAAAACGACCGTTTCGCCCGCGTCCGGGCGCGCAAGGCGCTGCGTGCCCTGCGCCCGGCCGGGGTGACGGCGGAGCGGATCGGCGCCGTGGTCGGGCATCTGGCGGCGGCGAATGCGGCGCTCGACCGGCTGCTGGGGCAGTGGGTGGCGGCGCATGTGACGGAAACCGGCGGGGAATTGCAGGTGCCGGAAGGGGATTTCGCGGCGCTCGACCCGGAATTGCGGCGCCGCTTCGTGCTGGATGCGCTGATCTGGATCGCCGGGACGGATTACGGCCCGCGCGGGGCGAAGCTTGCGGCCTTTCTGGCCGCGCCGCGTGACGCCACGCTTCACGGCTGCCGGATCCGGTTCGCGCGCGGTCGGATGGTGCTGTCGCGCGAGGCGCGGGCGGTGGCGGGCCTTGTCGCCGCGCGCGATGCGGTCTGGGACGGCTGGCGGATCATCGGCCCCGTGCCGGAGGGCGCGCGGATCGCCGCCCTTGGGGCAGGGGGGCTGGCGCAATGCCCGGACTGGCGCGCAACCGGGATCAGCCGGGCGGGGCTTCTGGCCTCGCCGGCCGTGTGGATGGGCGAAACCCTGCTTGCGGCGCCTTTGGCGGGGGTCGGAACGGGCTTTGCGGCCAGGAACTTGCGCGGCAGTTTCGCCGATCGGGGATTCAGCCGTTGAACCTCGCCCCGTAATGCCTATTTTCACTCCAAAGGTTCCGGAGTTTCGCTCCGTCCCCGTCTGATTTGGAGGTTCCCCTTGGGCAACGCACGCAATCTGGCCTTCTGGGCTGTGCTGTTCCTGCTGATACTTGCGCTGTTCAACCTTTTCGGGGACGGACAATCCTCGACCGGATCGCGTCAGGTTGCCTATTCGGATTTCATTTCCGCGGTTGACCGTGGGGAAGTGCGCTCGGCCCAGATCGACGGCGAGGACGTGCGTTACCAGTCCACCGACGGCACCACCTATTCGACGGTGAAGCCGGTCTCCGATCCGATCGCGGAAACCCTGATTTCCAAGGGCGTGACGGTGAATGTGGTCAAGCAGCAGCAGTCGGGCTTCATGTCGCTGCTGGGCGTGTGGCTGCCGTTCATCGTGATGATCGGGATCTGGATCTTCTTCATGAACCGGATGCAGGGCGGCGGCAAAGGCGGGGCCATGGGCTTCGGCAAGTCGAAGGCGAAGCTTCTGACCGAAAAGCAGGGGCGGGTGACCTTTGACGACGTGGCCGGTATCGACGAGGCCAAGGAAGAGCTGGAAGAGATCGTCGAATTCCTGCGCAACCCGCAGAAGTTCAGCCGTCTGGGCGGCAAGATCCCCAAGGGCGCGCTGCTCGTCGGCCCGCCCGGCACGGGTAAGACGCTGCTCGCACGCGCCATCGCCGGCGAGGCGGGCGTGCCGTTCTTCACCATCTCGGGCTCCGACTTCGTGGAAATGTTCGTCGGCGTCGGCGCGTCCCGCGTGCGCGACATGTTCGAGCAGGCCAAGAAGAACGCGCCCTGCATCGTCTTCATCGACGAAATCGACGCGGTGGGCCGGGCCCGCGGCGTCGGCATCGGCGGCGGCAATGACGAACGCGAACAGACGCTGAACCAGCTTCTGGTCGAGATGGACGGGTTCGAGGCGAACGAGGGCATCATCATCATCGCCGCCACCAACCGGCGCGACGTGCTGGACCCGGCGCTCTTGCGCCCCGGCCGCTTCGACCGGCAGATCCATGTGCCGAATCCGGACATCAAGGGCCGGGAAAAGATCCTCAACGTCCATGCGCGCAAGGTGCCGGTGGGGCCGGATGTGGACCTGCGGCTGATCGCGCGCGGCACGCCGGGCTTCTCGGGCGCCGATCTGGCGAACCTGTGCAACGAGGCGGCGCTGATGGCGGCGCGCGTCGGCCGGCGGTTCGTCACGATGGAAGATTTCGAGAACGCCAAGGACAAGGTGATGATGGGGGTGGAGCGCCGGTCCATGGTGCTGACGCCCGAGCAGAAGGAAATGACCGCCTATCATGAGGCCGGTCACGCCGTCGTGGGCCTGAAGCTGCCGAAATGCGATCCGGTCTACAAGGCGACGATCATCCCGCGCGGTCAGGCGCTTGGCATGGTGGTTTCGCTGCCCGAGATGGACCGGCTGAACTACCACAAGGACGAGGCCAAGCAGAAGATCGCCATGACCATGGCGGGCAAGGCGGCCGAGATCCTGAAATGGGGCGAGGAGCATGTTTCCAACGGCCCGGCGGGCGATATCCAGCAGGCTTCGGCCATCGCCCGCGCGATGGTGATGCGGTGGGGCATGTCCGACAAGGTCGGCAACATCGACTACGCCGAGGCGCATGAAGGATATTCGGGCAATACGGGCGGCTTCTCGGTCTCGACCAAGACCAAGGAACTGATCGAGGAAGAGGTGCGCGAGCTGATCGAGGCCGGCTATCAGGACGCCCGCCGCATCCTGCTGGAGAATCAGCAGGAATGGGAACGTCTGGCGCAGGGCCTGCTGGAATACGAAACCCTGACGGGGGACGAGATCCGCAAGGTCATGGCGGGCGAGCCGATCCAGAGCGACAGCGATGGCGATTCGCCTTCGGGCAGCATGCCCTCGGTCACTTCGGTGCCGAAGACGAAGCCCGCGCCGAAGGGGGGCGATGTCTCCCCGGAACCATCGGTCTGAGGTGAGGCGATGACGGCCGGGGAGACAGCGTCGAAGGACTGGAACCCCGAAGCCTATGCGCGCTTCGCGGATCTGCGGCTGCGGCCAGTCCATGATCTGGTCGCGAGGGTCGGCGATCTGCCGCATGGCAAGGTGATCGACCTTGGCTGCGGGGCAGGGGCGGCGGCGGATGTGCTGGCCGACCGCTGGCCGAACCGCAAGATCGTGGGTGTCGATTCCTCGCCCGCGATGATTTCCCGCGCCGCGGCGACGGGTGCCTACCGGCGCTGCGATCTGGCCGACATCCGCGGGTGGGCGCCGAACAAGCCCCCCGCGCTGATCTTTTCCAACGCGGCGCTGCAATGGCTCGATGACCACGCGGTGCTGCTGCCGCGGCTGGCGGGGTTCCTGCCGCCGGGCGGGGTGCTGGCGGTGCAGATGCCCACGCAATATGCCGCGCCCTCGCATCGGTTCCTGCGCGATTTCGCGGGTGAGATGTTCCCCGACCGCTTCGATTTCACCGACTGGACGCCGCCGGTGGCGACGCCGCTGGAATATGCGCGGCTGCTGGCGCCGCTTGGCCAGACCGACATCTGGGTAACGGATTATGTGCAGCGGCTGGCGGCGACCGAGGGCGTCCATCCGGTGCGCCGGTTCACCGAATCGACGACGCTGCGCCCCTTCGCCGAAAAGCTGACGCCCGACGAGCTTGCGGCCCTTGGCGCGCGCTATGAGGCGGCCTTGGCCATCGCCTATCCCTACGAGGCGGACGGCTCCGTCCTGTTCCCGTTCCGAAGGCTGTTCTTCACGCTGAAGGTTGCCTGAATGCCCGCCCTGATTCCCACAGGCTATCAGGGGGAGATCGTCTATCTGGGCCGCGTGTCGGAGGAGGGGGAGCTTGCATCCCATCCCGTCGATCGGCTGGAACTGGGATTCGCCGGCGCGGAGGGAGAACTGCATTCCGGCCTGACCCGCCCCGCCTGTTCGCGCGTCACCGCCCAGCATCCGAAAGGGACCGAGATCGCCAATGTCCGCCAACTGACGATCCTGTCCGAGGAGGAACTGGCCGAGACCGCCTTTGCCATGCGAATCCCGCAGTTGCGGCCGGAATGGGTGGGGGCCTCGATCGTCCTGCGCGGGATCCCGGACCTGACGCATCTGCCGCCTTCGTCGCGGTTGCAGGGGCCGGACGGGGCGACGCTGGTGATCGATATGGAAAACCAGGCCTGCGTGCTGCCGGGGCGGTTCATCGATGGGGTTCAGCCGGGTGCGGGGGCGCGCTACAAACTTGCGGCGCAGGGGCGGCGCGGCGTGACCGCCTGGGTGGAACGGCCGGGCATGCTGGAGCCGGGGCAGGCGCTGCGGCTGCATATTCCCGGTCAGCGCGTCTGGGCGCATCTGAACGACGCCCTGCGCTGATCCGGCTGGCACGGCGCGGCGGCGGGTTCAAGACCCGATGGGCAGCCGGGGGTAGAATAAATTTCGGCGACCTCTGGCCGAGAGGGCCGACTACATGTTGACACAAGCCCTTCCAAGGTGCCTAATGGTGGGGTTGAAACGGTCCGGGACTGCATCGGGTCGTTGGGGGCCTGGTGAAACTCCGGCGCAGCCTTTGCACTTGTAGCGGTTTGATATTCGGTTCCGTTTCCGGGTTTCCGGTCGGCGGTGCCGTGTTTCTTGCGCGGCTCAGGTCCCGTGGACGAAGACGAAAAACCGTGCGGCAGACACGGGAAGGACCGGGGGCGCATATCATGGGTGTCACGGTTGATTTCCGGGTCCGTCGGACCAAAAGGCCAAGACAAAGGGACAGAGCCAAATGACCATCACCGTCTATTCCAAGCCCGCCTGCGTGCAATGCACCGCGACCACCCGGGCGCTTGAGGCCCGCGGCCTCGCGTTCGAGATCGTGGACCTGACCGAGGACGCCGCGGCGATGGAGATGGTCGTGTCGTTGGGCTACCGGCAGGCGCCCGTCGTCGTCGCCGGTGAAGACCACTGGGCCGGGTTCCGTCCCGACATGATCGGCCGTCTGGCAAGCTGACGGAGGCTGACCGGATGGGCGGGCTCGTCTACTATTCCTCGGCTTCGGGCAATACGGCCCGGTTCGTGGAGAAGCTGGGCCTGCCAGCCCTGCGGATCCCGATCGCCGAGGATGCGCCGATGCCGGAGCCGTCCGGGCCCTATGTGCTGATTTCCCCGACCTATGCCGATGGCGAAGGGCGGGGCGCGGTCGCCAGACAGGTGATCCGCTTTCTGAACGACCCCGACCGCCGCGCCCTGTTGCGCGGCGTCATCGCCGGCGGGAACCGCAACTTCGGCAAGACCTATGGTCGGGCCGGGGATGTGATTTCCGCGAAATGCCATGTTCCGGTCCTGTATCGGTTCGAACTGGCCGGAACCGAAACCGACATTTCCCGCGTGCGTGCGGGGCTTGAGACATTCTGGGGGATGACATGCTCGACGATGGCGTGAAAGGCACGCTCGACTATCACGCGCTCAATGCGATGCTGAACCTCTACGATGGCGAGGGGAAGATCCGCTTCGATGCGGATCGCATGGCCGCGCGGCAGTATTTCCTACAGCATGTGAACCAGAACACCGTCTTCTTCCATTCGCTGGACGAGAAGCTCGATTACCTGATCGACGAGGGCTATTACGAGGCCGAGGTTCTGGACCAGTATTCCAAGAACTTCCAGCGCCAGATCTGGGATGCGGCCTACAAGAAGAAGTTCCGCTTTCCGACCTTCCTTGGCGCGTTCAAATATTACACCTCCTACACGCTGAAGACGCGCGACGGGCAACGCTATCTGGAACGCTACGAGGACCGGGTGGTGATGGTGGCGCTGGCGCTGGCGCGGGGCGACGAGGCGCTGGCCATGCGCTTCATGGATGAAATCCTGTCCGGGCGGTTCCAGCCCGCGACGCCGACCTTTCTCAATGCAGGCAAGAAGTCCCGCGGGGAGCTGATTTCGTGCTTCCTGCTCAGGATCGAAGACAACATGGAATCGATCGGGCGGTCGATCAATTCGGCTCTGCAACTTTCGAAACGCGGGGGCGGCGTCGCTTTGATGCTGACAAACCTGCGCGAAATGGGCGCGCCGATCAAGGGCATCGAAAATCAGTCCTCGGGCGTGATCCCGGTGATGAAACTTCTGGAAGACAGCTTCAGCTATGCCAATCAGCTTGGCGCGCGTCAGGGCGCCGGGGCGGTCTATCTGAACGCGCACCACCCGGATATCCTGCGCTTCCTCGACACCAAGCGCGAGAATGCGGATGAAAAGATCCGGATCAAGACGCTGTCGCTTGGCGTTGTGATCCCGGACGTGACCTTTGAACTGGCGAAGAAGAACGAGGATATGTATCTGTTCTCGCCGCACGACGTGCAGAAGGTCTACGGCAAGCCGTTCTCGGAAATCTCGGTAAGCGAGAAATATGCCGAGATGGTCGACGACAAGCGCATCAAGAAAAAGAAGATCAACGCCCGCGAATTCTTCCAGACGCTGGCCGAGATCCAGTTCGAATCGGGTTATCCCTACATCATGTTCGAGGACACGGTGAACAAGGCGAACCCGATCCACGGGCGCATCACCATGTCGAACCTGTGCTCGGAAATCCTGCAGGTCAACGAGGCCTCGGAATACAACGAGGATCTGAGCTACAGGCATCTGGGCACCGATATTTCGTGCAACCTCGGCTCGCTGAACATCGCGGCGACGATGGACGGTCCGGATTTCGGCACGACGATCGAGGCCGCCGTGCGCGCGCTGACCGCCGTTTCCGAGATGTCCTCGATCGATTCCGTGCCCTCGATCCGGCGCGGCAACGATGAGGCGCATGCCATCGGCCTCGGGCAGATGAACCTGCACGGCTTCCTTGCGCGGGAACGGATCTATTACGGCTCGCCCGAGGGGGTGGAGTTCACCTCTGTCTACTTCGCCGCCGTCGCCTATCACGCGATCCGCACCTCCTGCCTGCTGGCGCAGGAAAAGGGGCAGACCTTCGTCGATTTCGACAAGTCGAAATATGCCGATGGGTCGTTCTTTGAGAAATACCTCAACCGCGACTGGCTGCCGACGCTGCCCGACGTGGCGCGCGTTTTCGAGGGCAAGGAGCTACCCACCCGCGAGGACTGGGCCGCGCTGCGCGACGACGTGATGAAACACGGGCTGTATAACCGCAACCTTCAGGCGGTCCCGCCGACCGGCTCGATCAGCTACATCAACAACTCGACCTCCTCGATCCATCCGATCGTGGCGAAGATCGAGATCCGCAAGGAAGGCAAGATCGGCCGCGTCTATTACCCGGCCGCCTTCATGACCAACGACAATCTGCAATATTATCAGGACGCCTATGAAATCGGGCCGGACAAGATCATCGACACCTATGCGGCGGCGACCGAGCACGTCGATCAGGGGCTGTCGCTGACGCTGTTCTTCCCGGCCGAGGCGACGACGCGCGACATCAACCGGGCGCAGATCTACGCATGGAAGAAGGGGATCAAGACGATCTACTACATCCGCCTGCGTCAGACCGCGCTGGAAGGGACCGAGGTTCAGGGCTGCGTTTCCTGCACGCTCTGACCGGCTGACCATCATTCACCGCCGCGCCCTGTTCGGGCGCGGCGGCTTTGTATTTTAGAACGGCATGTCCACATTTTGTGCCCAGTCCCCTATTGCCCGCTTTATATTGCGAGGCGTGGCGATCTGCGCGTTGCAATTTCAACCCGGTTGGGCATAGTGTCCCTTGCGTTCGCGGGGAATGCCGAATACCCCGCGCGGGACTTGAAATCTGCGCTTGGGGCTGGCCATGAAAGATCACGCTGTGTCGAAGACCGTACTGAAAGCGATCAACTGGAACCGGCTGCAGGACGACAAGGATCTTGAGGTCTGGAACCGTCTGACGGCGAATTTCTGGCTGCCGGAAAAGGTGCCGCTGTCGAATGACGTGCCCTCCTGGGCCACCCTGCGGCCCGAAGAGCAGACGCTGACGATCCGGGTGTTCACCGGGCTGACGCTGCTCGACACGGTGCAGAACAATGTCGGCGCCCCGTCGCTGATGCCCGATTCGATCACGCCCCACGAGGAGGCGGTGCTGTCCAACATCGCCTTCATGGAGGCGGTGCACGCGCGGAGCTATTCCTCGATCTTCTCGACCCTGTGCGGGATGAAGGAGGTCGACGAGGCCTTCCGCTGGTCCGAGGAAAACCCGCATCTGCAGGCCAAGGCGCAGATCGTGCTGGACAAATACCGCGCGACCGAGCACCCGCTGAAGAAGAAGGTCGCCTCGGTCTTCCTCGAATCCTTCCTGTTCTATTCGGGCTTCTATCTGCCGATGTACTGGTCGAGCCGGGCGAAGCTGACCAATACCGCCGACCTGATCCGCCTGATCATCCGCGATGAGGCGGTGCATGGCTATTACATCGGCTACAAATATCAGCGCGGGCTGGAAACCCTGTCCGAGGCGCAGCGGCAGGAGATGAAGGATTTCGCCTTCTCGCTGATCTTCGACCTGTATGAGATCGAGACGAAATACACCGAAGAGCTGTATGACGGCATCGGCCTGACCGAGGACGTGAAGGCCTTCCTGCATTACAACGCCAACAAGGCGTTGCAGAATCTGGGCTATGAGGCGCTGTTCCCGCCGCAGGCCTGCGAGGTCAATCCCGCGATCCTCGCCGCGCTGTCGCCCGACAGCGAGAACCACGACTTCTTCTCGGGTTCGGGGTCGTCCTATGTGATCGGCAAGGCCGTCGCGACCGAGGACGAAGACTGGGATTTTTGATCCCGCGTCCTTACCTATGGATCGGGGGCGCAAGCCCGCCCCCGTCTTTGCCGGGGGCGGGAATGGATATGCATCAGCATTGTGTGATCGCGGGCGGCGGGCCGGCGGGAATGATGGCCGGGCTGCTTCTGGCGCGGGCCGGGCTGCGGGTGACGGTGCTGGAACGGCATCCGGATTTCCATCACGATTTCCGTGGCGACACGATCCATCCGTCGACCCTGCAACTGATGGCAGATCTGGGCTGGCTCGATGAATTTCTGGCGCTGCCGCATCAGAAGGCGCCGACCTTGCATGCGGAAATGGCCGGGCGGCAGGTGACGATCGCCGATTTCCGCCGCCTGCCTTTGCAATGCCGCTATATCGCCTTCATGCCGCAATGGGATTTCCTTGATTTTCTGGCGCGCAAGGCGGCGGCCTATGCGGGGTTCACCCTGCGCATGGGCTGCGAGACGACCGGCCTGATCCGCGAGGGTGGGCGGGTTGTCGGGCTGACCTATCGGGACGGGGATGCAACCGGAGAGATCCGCGCCGATCTGGTCATCGGGGCCGATGGGCGGCAATCCGTTGTGCGGCGCGAGGCGGGGCTGACCGTGCGGGACTTCGGCTCGGCCGTCGATGTGCTGTGGCTGAAGCTGTCGCGCCAGCCGGATGATGCCTCCCCCGCGATGAGCCATGCCGGGCCGCAGCAGGGGCTGGTGCTGATCGACCGGGGCGATTACTGGCAGTGCGGCTATGTGATCCGCAAGGGATCCTATGAGGATCTGAAGGGCAGGGGGCTTCCGGCCTTCCGCGCGGCTCTGGCAGCCTTGGCGCCCTTGCCGGTGGAGCGGTTCGAGGAGATCGCCGGATGGGATCAGGTGCATCTGCTGTCGATCCGGATGGACCGGCTGGACACATGGTGGCGCCCCGGCGTGCTGTGCATCGGCGATGCGGCGCATGCAATGTCGCCGGTGGGCGGCTTCGGCGTCAATCTGGCGGTGCAGGATGCGGTGGCGGCGGCGCGCATCCTTGCCGCGCCGCTGCGCGAAGGACGGCTGAGCGACCGCGATCTGGCCGCCGTGCAGGCGCGGCGGATGTTTCCCACCCGGATGACGCAGGGCCTGCAACGGATGATGCGGCGCAAGCGCAACGCGCAGGGCGAGGCCGCGCCGCGCCCACCCGGCTTTGTGCGCGCGATCGTGCGGATGCCGTGGCTTGCACATGTGATGGGGCGGATCATCGGCATCGGCTTTCGCCCGGAACGGGTCACGGGGCGCGGATGAGGCGTCTGTCCGCTCCCCTCGTCAAGGCGCTGTTCGCGGCGCTCGGGTTGATCGCGGTGGCGCTCGGCTTCATCGGGCTGTTCCTGCCGGTGATGCCGACGACGCCGTTTCTGATCGTGGCGGCGGCCTGTTTCGCGCGGTCCTCGACGCGGCTTGAGGCATGGCTGCTGGCGCGGCCCTATTTCGGGCCGCTGCTGGTCAACTGGCGCGAACGGGGCGCCATTCCGCGCTATGCCAAATGGATGGCGCTTGGCGGCAGCTCGATGGGGTTCGGGCTGTTCA
Organism: Paenirhodobacter populi; assembly: GCF_004022215.1. Classification (GTDB taxonomy): domain Bacteria; phylum Pseudomonadota; class Alphaproteobacteria; order Rhodobacterales; family Rhodobacteraceae; genus Rhodobacter; species Rhodobacter populi. The sequence goes on along the minus strand of NZ_SAUZ01000003.1, from coordinate 223,622 downwards.
TGCTGACCGCGCAGCCGGGGCTGTGGCTTGCGGTGATGACGGGGGGCGTGATCGCCGCCTCGATGCTGTATGTGTTTTCCCGTCCGGATCGATAACGCCGCCTGTCAGGCCGCATCGGAGTTCAGCCATGCGCGGATGACCGAGATGCAGCTTTCGGTCATCGCCAGGAAGGCGTCGGCCTCCTGCCGCAGGGCGGCGAGGTCGTGGTTCCGGGCGGCGGTCTCGATGATCTCGGCCTGCCGTTCCAGCGCATCGGCGCCGAAATAGCCGACCGTACCCTTGACCTGATGCGCAAGCCCGGCGATGGCATCGGTGTCGCCGGCCTCCAGATGGGCGCGGAAATCGGCCGGGACGGGTTCCAGATCCATGAGGAAACTGCCCGCCAGATGCCTCAGCCGATCGGCATCGCCGCCGAGACGCCGTTGCAGCCCCGGCAGGTCGAGCACGTATTGCGTGGACCGGGGCGCGTGGGTCACCTCGCGGCCAAGCTGTTCCAGCAGAATGCGATAGAGCGCGATATCCTCGATCGGCTTGGTCAGATGCCCGGTCATGCCGGCGCCGAGGCCGGACAGCTCCGCCTCGGTTCCCGCCTGCGCGGTCAGCGCGATGACCGGCAGGTCCGCCCAGTCGGGATTGCGGCGGATTTCGCGCACCGCATCGAGACCGCCCATCACCGGCATGTGCAGATCCATCAGAACGGCGTCGAAGCGGCTTTCGCGCAGCTTTTCCAGCGCCTCCCGGCCGTTCGTCGCGGTTTCGACCTCGACATGGACCAGTTGCAGGAAGTCGCGCGCCACCTCCTGATTCAGGGCGTTGTCGTCCACCACCAGAACGCGCCTGCCGGCGAGCGCGGCGAAGGGCGCCAGCGTGTCCTCGCGCGTGGCGGCGGGCGCTGCCCCGGTCCCGGACAGGATGTCCAGCAGCGTGTCGAACATCATCGACTGCGTGACGGGTTTCAGCAGGACCGGCGGCAGGCCAAGGTCCTGAACCTGCGGCAGGACCTCGAGCTGGCGATAGGCCGTCACCATCAGCACGGCGGGCGGACCCAGGAGGCCCGCGTCCTGCCGGATATGGCGGGCGAGGTCGATGCCGTTCATCACCGGCATCTGCCAGTCGGCCAGAACGAGGTCGAACCGGCGGCCCGTCGCGGCGTTTTCGCGCAGGATCCGCAGCGCCTCGGCCCCGTTTTCGGCGGCCTCGGGGTGCATGCCGAAGCCGGCGACCATGTCGCACAGGGCGATGCGCGCGCTTTCGTTGTCGTCGACGATCAGCACCCGGCGATCGCGCAGCGTCTCGATCCGGCGGGCGCAGGCCTGTTCCGCCTCGGCCGCGTTCTCGACCGGCTCCAGCGCGGCGGTGAAGGAAAAGGTGCTGCCCTCTCCCGGTGTGCTCTGGACCTGGATCTTGCCCTTCATCATGCCCACCAGACGGCGGCTGATCGCAAGGCCAAGGCCGGTGCCGCCATAGCGGCGCGAAATGTCGGGCGTTGCCTGATAGAACGGCTGGAACAGGCCCTCGATCTGCTCCCGGGTCATGCCGATGCCGGTGTCGCGCACGGTGAACCGGGTCTTGACGATCCGGCCCGCGGCATCGCGCACCGGGCTGACGGACACCACGATATCGCCCCGTTCGGTGAATTTCACCGCATTGCCCACCAGATTGGTCAGCACCTGTCCCAGCCGCAGCGGATCGCCGCGCAGGAATTCCGGCATGTCCGGCGCGACCGAGAAGGTCAGCTCCAGCCCCTTTTCCTCCGCCCGGAGCGAGGTGACCGAGGCCACCGTCTCAAGCACCGTATCCAGACGGAACACCGTGTTTTCCAGTTCGATCCCGCCCGCCTCGATCCGCGACAGGTCCAGAATGTCGTTGATCAGCCCCAAGAGGACATTCGCCGAAGCGTTGATCTTTTCCAGATAGTTGCGCTGCTTCGGGTCCAGTTCGGTCTGCAGCGCCAGCCGCGACATGCCGATCAGCGTGTTCATCGGCGTGCGCAGTTCATGGCTCATGGTGGCAAGGAAATCGCTTTTCGCGCGTTCTGCCTTTTCCGCCGTCTCCTTGGCGCGTTCCAGCACCGCCTCGGCGGTCTGCGAGGCGGTGATGTCGACCGCGACGCCATCCCAGATGTCGTGGTCCGTCCGCTGGATCCGCCGCGCCGCCCGCAGCCGCAGCCAGAGCAGGGCGCCGGTCTGCGTGCGGATGCGGAACTTGTTGTCCATCGGCTGCCCGCTCCTGCGCGAGGCGATGAAGTCGCGGGCGAGCTTCATCCGGTCCGCCGGCAGGATGAGCGCGAACAGCCGCTCCGGAGACTGCGTGATTTCGGAGGGCGAAACGTCGATCAGCCGTTCCGTTCCGGCGCTGATATAGGCGAACCGCAGCCCTTGATGCGGATAATGCGTGGCGCGGAAGATCAGCCCGCCCGGGATGTTGTCGGCAAGGACGGCCAGCCGTTCGTTCTGTTCCTTGCGTTCGCTGATGTCCTGTATGGTGCCGGCCAGCCGTATGACCCGGCCCTGCGCATCGACCTCGGCGCGGCCCTGTGCCCATGCGGTGAAGGTGCTGCCGTTGGTGCGCCGGTGCGTCATCTCGAACTCATAGGGCGTGCCCTTTTCGCGGCACAGCTCCACCGCGTTGCACAGCCGTCTGTAGCTTTCCTCGTCGGTCAGAAGCCGCAGGGTGTTCATGGTGATCGGCGGGCCGTTGCGGTCGAGCCGCAGCATTTCGTAATACAGGTCGGAACAGGTGAAGACGCCCGACACGGGATCGAGCGACCAGCTGCCGATCCGCGCGATGCGTTCCGCCTCCTGCTGGGCGGCGTAGCTGCTGCGCAGGGCGCGGCCCTGGGCGCACAGCTCGTTGAGGAAGTTGCGCTGCGCCTCGTCCGCGGCTTCGAGGCTGCGCCGCAGCGTCTCGAATTCGCGGATGAAGCTCGGCGGCACGGGCGAGGGCGGCACGCTCCTGTCCTGCATACCGGTGCCGATGATCTGCGCGCGCCGCACCAGACTGTGGATCGGCCGCAGCGCCAGATGCGCGATCAGCAGCGCCACCGCGACCGCGACCGATACGGTCAGCAGCGAGCCGCCGATCATCGCCAGCACCGGGCCTTGCCAGCGCCAGTCGAAGGTCCGCACGGCTTCGCCCGAAACCGCGACCCAGCCCGGCGTCCCCTCGATTTCCCGAAAGGCGAAGATGATCTGCGCCCCTTCCAGCGTCTGCGCCTCAAAGGTGCCCATCCGGGTGCCGAGGTCTTTCAGCGTCTGCCAGTCCGGCACCTGTCTGCCGATGAACTTGTCGCTGTCGACGCTGCGGCCGATGATCCTGCCGTTGCCGTCGGTGATGGCCAGAATTGTCGGGCTGTCCTGCGTGGTCGCCCGCGCGAGCGATCGCACCAACTGGTCCGGCGCCGTGGTGACGACCACGACCTCCTGCAGGTCCGGCTCCCCGGCTGCGGCCGCCTCTGCGGGGGAAAGCGGGGTCGGAACGGCAAGCGCGATGCGGGGCGCCGCCGCCCCGTCGGTCTGCGGCAGGATGTTCGAGGTCTGGACCTTGCCGATCGTCGCGGCGGAGAGAATCAGTTGCGAAAGCTCTGGCCCGGGCTGTTCGCCAAGGATCCGCTGCCCGCCCTGCACGATATAGGTGTCATGCCCGCCATCGACCGCCTCGGCGAAAAGGGGCGGTCCGTCCCGGTCCGGATCGGTGTCTGTCGGGAAGCGCGCGAGGCTCGCCAGCAGTCGTCTCGTCGCGCCAAGCTCGCTCGACGTTGCGTGGGCGACGGCATGGGCGCTTTCCATCAGCTTCTGCGTCGACATGTTCCGCAGCGACTGCGCGGCGTTGATCAGGGTCACGGCGGCCACGCCGAGCGTCGGCAGGATCGCCAGCAGGATGATCGCCATCAGGGTGGTCCTGAGGGAAAGCCGGCGAAAACGTTCCGGCACTGATATGCGCATGGTATGACGACCTTGTCCCAGCATGTGAAACATAAGAAATGAGATCATCGGAAAAGGAAATGGCCCGCGACGCCAACGCGCAAAGATACCGGGGCGTTCCTTTCGTAACGCGCCAGCGGTGCGCATTTCACGGCCTCATGCCGCACCGCGGCGCCGAAAGCGTTGCTTTCAGACCACCTTGCAGCACCAATTTCCTGCCGCGTCCGGTTTGGCTTCGTCCGTGGGCCGAAAAATGCGTTAATGAACGCATTTGTTATTGACCTGTTTCGCAGTGCGGCGAGCGGATGTTTCGCTGCGGGGAACAATTGAATGAGGTGGATCATGACCTATTGGAAGAAAGCCCATGCCGTTCTTCTGACCGTTCCGATGACCGCGGCGCTGACGCTTTCCGCGCAGGCGGCCGGATATTCCATTCCGGTCGTGGAAAGCCCGGTCATCGCGCCCGTTCCGGCGCCGGTCGGCGACTGGCAGGGCGCCTATGTCGGTGCGATGATCGGCTATGCGTTCGGTGGTGATGACACGGTCGCGCTGCACCGCGATGGCGTTGCCTCGGGCCGGATCGGCAAGTTCGAGCTTTCGGGCCCGAATGCGGGGCTGCGCGCGGGCTATACCTGGCAGCGGCAGAGCTGGGTCTTCGGGCCGGAACTGGCGGTCGAGGGCGGCAATGTGAAGGACGACTTCAGCGACGAATACGAGGGCAGCACCAAGCTGAAGAACGCCTTCGCGCTGCGGTTCAAGACCGGCTATCTGGTCAATGACCTGACGCTGGTCTACGGCATCGTCGGCGCCTCGCGCGCGAAGTTCGACTATTCGGTGACCGGCGATGGCTTCTTCGGCCCCGCCAATATCGACGACAGCTTTTCCCGCACGGGCTACATCGTCGGTCTGGGCGTCGAACGCAAGCTGACCGACAGCCTGTCGCTGACCGGCGAATACGAATATGCCAATTATGGCAAGGACCATCTGAACGACGGCGCGGGCGTTTCCACCCCGGCCACGCCGAAGTTCAGCAATATCAAGATCGGTCTGAACTACCGCTTCTGATCCTTCGGGACATTTTCGCAACGGGGCCGCGCCGCGGCCCCGTTGTCATGCGGCGATCAGGTCGCGCTCGGTATCGCGCGCCATGCGGGCGATCTGGCGCAGCACCGGCAGCAGGGCGGAACTGCGCCGCCAGACCATGCCGACCGACCGCGAGGGCGGCGGATCCTCGCGGAACGGCAAGAACCGCAGGTTGCCGTTCGTCGCCAGCGGCCCGCGCGCCGCCAGCATCGGCATCAGGGTGATGCCCATGCCCGCCGCCACCATCTGCCGCAGGGTCTCGAGGCTCGTCGCGCGAAAGCCCGAGGTCTCCCCCGCGCCCCAGCGGCGGCACAGGCTGATCGCCTGATCGCGCAGGCAATGCCCGTCTTCCAACAACATCAGCTTCTGCCCGTTCATATCCTCCAGACAGACATTCGGGCGCAGGGTGAAGGGATGACCCGGCGGCACCGCCAGCAGGAAGGGTTCGTCGAACAGCGGCGTGACCTCCAGCGTGTCATCGCCCACCGGCAGCGCCAGCAGCGCGGCGTCAAGCTGCCCCACCGCCAGCTTTTGCAGAAGCTGGTCGCTCTTTTCCTCGATCAACTGTAATTCCAGCTTGGGGAAGCGCGCGGCGATCTTGGGCACCAGCGAGGGCAGCAGATAGGGGCCGAGCGTCGGGAACACGCCAAGCCGCAGCCGACCCGCCTCGGGCGAGCGGTGGCGTTCGGCGATGGCGTGGATGTCCTGCGCCTCGTTCAGGATGCATTGGGCGCGGGCGACGATTTCCTCCCCGGCGGCGGTCAGCAGCGCCTCGCGCGTGCCGCGTTCGACCAGAACGAGACCGAGTTCCTCTTCCAGCTTGCGGATCTGGGTGGACAGGGTGGGCTGGCTGACGTTGCAGATTTCCGCGGCGCGGCGAAAATTCTTCTGTCGCGCAAGGGCGACGAGATATTGCAGTTCACGCAGGGTCATGCCGGGCCTCATCTGGATGAGGCCAATATAGGCGAATGCCCCGCCCGATGTCAGGCGGGGCAAAGGGGTCAGGCGGCTTTTTCCGCGGCCGGGGCCGTGGCGCGGATCAGATAGTCGAAGGCCGCAAGCGCCGAGGTTGCCCCCGCGCCCATCGCCACCACGATCTGCTTGTAGGGCGCGGTCGTGCAGTCGCCCGCGGCAAAGACACCCTCCATCGAGGTGGCGCCATGCGCATCGATGACGATCTCGCCGCGCGGGGTCAGGTCGACGAGGCCCTTGAGCCAGTCGGTGTTGGGCAGCAGGCCGATCTGCACGAAGATGCCTTCCAGCGGAACCTCGCGGATGTCGCCGCTGATGCGGTCCTTGTAGACGAGGCCGGTGACCTTCGATCCGTCGCCCTTCACCTCGGTCGTCTGGGCCGAGGTGATGATCTCGACGTTCGGCAGCGAGCGCAGCTTGCGTTGCAGCACCTCGTCGGCGCGCAGCTTGCCGTCGAATTCGATCAGCGTGACGTGGGAGACGATGCCCGCAAGGTCGATCGCCGCCTCGACGCCCGAATTGCCGCCGCCGATCACCGCGACGCGCTTGCCCTTGAACAGCGGGCCGTCGCAGTGGGGGCAGTAGGTCACGCCCTTGTTGCGATACTGATCCTCACCGGGAACGCCGGTCTGGCGCCAGCGCGCGCCGGTGGACAGGATCACCGTCCGCGCCTTCAGCGTGGCGCCGCTTTCCAGCGCGACTTCCAGCAGATCGCCGTTGCGGGCGATCCCCTTGGCCTTTTGCAGGTTCATGATGTCCACGTCATATTCCCTGACATGGGTTTCCAGCGCCTGCGCCAGCTTCGGCCCTTCGGTATGGGGGACGGAGATCAGGTTCTCGATCGACATCGTGTCCAGCACCTGCCCGCCGAAGCGTTCCGCCGCGACGCCGGTGCGGATGCCCTTGCGCGCCGCATAGACGGCCGCCGCAGCACCGGCCGGGCCGCCGCCGATGACCAGAACCTCGAACGCCTCCTTGGCGGCGAGCTTCGCGGCCTCTTTTTCGCCGGCCGAGGTGTCGATCTTCGACAGGATCTCTTCCAGCCCCATCCGGCCCTGACCGAAGACCTTGCCGTTCAGGTAGATGGTGGGAACGGACATGACCTGCCGCGCCTCGACCTCGGACTGGAAGTCCGATCCGTCGATGGCCACATGGCGCACGCCCGGGTTCAGCACCGCCATCAGGTTCAGTGCCTGCACCACGTCGGGGCAGTTCTGGCAGGACTGCGAGAAATAGGTTTCAAAGGTGAAATCGCCCTGCAGATCGCGGATCTGGTTGACGATTTCCTGTTCCACCTTCGGCGGGTAGCCGCCGGTTTGCAGCAGCGCCAGCACCAGCGAGGTGAATTCATGTCCCATCGGCAGCCCGGCGAAGGTCAGGTGGATGTCCTGCCCGGGCGAGGTCAGCGCGAAGGACGGGCGGCGTTCCGCGGTGCCGGTCGTTTCGACGGAAACCTTGTCGGAGAGCCCCGCGATATCGTCCAGAAGCGCCATCATCTCGGTGGATTTCGGGGTGTCGTTGGGCGAGGCGACGATCACCACAGGGCGCGTCAGCCGCTCCAGATAGGTCTTGAGCTGGGACTTGATATTTGCGTCGAGCATGGGGAGGTCTCCGGTGATGGGGGGAGGGGAGGATTGCCCGCGGAGGGGGCGCAGGCACCGGACCGGTGCCTGCCAGTAGCGGATCAGATCTTGCCGACCAGATCGAAGGACGGGGCGAGCGTCTGTTCGCCTTCCTTCCACTTCGCCGGGCAGACTTCGCCCGGATGGTTGCGGATGTAGATCGCCGCCTTGATCTTGCGCACCAGCTCCGAGGCGTCGCGGCCGATGCCCTCGGCGGTGATTTCCATCGCCTGGATCACGCCGTCCGGATCGACGACGAAGGTGCCGCGGTCGGCAAGGCCTTCGCCTTCGCGCAGGACCTCGAAGTTGCGGCTGATTTCCTGCGTCGGGTCGCCGATCATCGCATAGTCGATCTTGCCGATGGTGTCGGAGCTGTCATGCCACGCCTTGTGGGTGAAATGCGTGTCGGTCGAGACCGAGAACACTTCGACGCCCAGCTTTTGCAGTTCCGGGTAGTAGTCGGCCAGATCGCCCAGCTCGGTCGGGCAGACGAAGGTGAAGTCGGCGGGATAGAAGAAGAACACAGCCCATTTGCCGGCGACATCGGCATCGGTGACGTCGACGAACTTGCCTTGCTTGTAGGCCTTGGCGGCAAAGGGTTTGATCTTGGTGTTGATCAGGGCCATGGGGGGATCCTCGCTCTGTTTCTGTGACGGGCAGGGGCGACTCGCCCCCGCTTCCGCAATGCAGCATAGTTTCTGCACCTGCATCTGTGAAATTGATTGATCGGTGTGTTTCGATAGTCAACAGCTATCGATTCGCCGCCGCGCGCCATTCCTGCTGTTTCGCCGGCCCGAAAGAGAAATCCCTTCCATCGCGGGGCCGAAATTCGCGTTTAAAGACGATGGAAAAGGTCGATATTCTTGCAGGACCGGATGCCACGGAGCGAAGGAGACTGCGATGCAAGACCTTTCCCATCTGTCCACGCCCCGCGTCGGGCGCCCCGCCGCCGGGGGGCGCATTCTGGTGATCGGCGGCGGCGCCAGTGGCGTGCTGATGGCCGTCCGGTTGCTGCGCGACGATCCGCAGGCTCAGGTCGTCCTGATCGAGGGGCGCAATCCCCCCGGCTGCGGTATCGCCTATTCCACGACGGATCCCGACCATCTGCTGAACACCCGCGTGCGCAACATGAGCGCCTTTCCCGAGGCGCCGGAGCATTTCCTCGACTGGTTGCGGGCGCGGCCCGAGACGCGCGACCGCGACGGGGACAGTTTCGTCGGGCGCGCGACCTATGGCGCCTATCTGAACGATCTGCTTGCGCCGTGGCACCGGGCCTCGGAACGGCTGACATGGCTGAGCCGGGATTGCCTCGCGCTTGAGGAACAGGCGGACGGCGTGGTCGCCACGCTGGACGACGGCGGCCGGATCGGCGGCGCGCAGGCGGTTCTGGCGACGGGCCATGTCCTGCCCGGCCCGGATCCCGAGGGGCTGGTCACCGGCGCCTGGACCCCGGTGCGGGGCATCGCGCCGGAGGGCCGGGTGGTGATCGTCGGATCGGGCCTGTCGATGGTCGATCAGGTGCTGTCCCTGCTGAAATCCGGCCATACCGGGCCGATCCTTGCGGTGTCGCGACGCGGGCAGTTGCCGCGCCGCCATGCGCCGACCCGGCCGCTGGACATCCTGCCCGAACAGGTGCCGCTTGGCGCGCCGGTGTCGGTGCTGTGGCGGTGGGTGCGGCGGCTGGCCGCGCGGGCCGAGGCGGCGGGCGGCACATGGCGCGATGCGGTGGATGGCATCCGCGTCCATGCCGCGCTGATCTGGAAACATCTGCCGCCTGACGCCCGCGCCCGCTTCCTGCGCCACGCCGTCCTGTGGTGGGAACTGCATCGCCACCGCATCCCGCCCGCCTCGGCCGACCGGATCGACGAGGCGATCGCCGCCGGGCGGCTGGTGATCGAGCGCGGCACCTTTCGCGGCGCGACCCGCGGCAATCGCGGCGAGATCCGCGCCCTGATCCACCTGCGCCGCGTCGGCGCGCCGGTCACGCTGGCGGCCGAGGCCATTCTGGACTGCCGCGGCATCCGCCACGATCCCGAACGCCACGCCACGCCGGTGATCCGCGACCTGATCCGGAGCGGGCAGGGGCGGGTCGATCCGCTGCGGATCGGGCTCGATGTCGATGACGACTGCCGCCTGATCGCCCGCGACGGCGTGCCCTCGCAGCGGATCCGGGCGATCGGTCCGGTCTCGCGCGCGGCGTTCTGGGAAATCACCGCCGTGCCGGACATCCGCGAACAGGTCGCCGCCATCGCGCCGGGGATCCTGCAAACGGCGGCTTTGGGGAACGATTCCTCTGTCTCCATGGGCATCGACAGGCGATGGTAGCATATCATTCCGCCACAGGCGGTTTTCGAGAAAAATATTATTCTCCTCGGGCGGAAATGACCCGTTCCCTTTCCTTGTCCCCGCATCGCTTCACCCGTAGGGTCGCGCCCTGACTGCAGGAGACGCCCGATGACCATCACCATTGCCCATCTGACCCGCCGCTTCGGCGAGACCGAGGTGCTGCGCGGCATCGACCTGTCCGTGGAAAAGGGCGAACTGGTGGCGCTGCTCGGCCCTTCGGGATCGGGGAAGACCACGCTGCTGAAGATCATCGCCGGGCTCGACTGGCCCGATGCCGGAGTGCTTGAGGTCAACGGCGAGGACTGGCTGCAGAAGAAGGCGCAGGATCGCCGCATCGGTTTCGTCTTTCAGAACTACGCGCTGTTTCCGCATATGACGGTGCGCGATAATATCGCCTTTGGCCTGACCGTGCGGCCGCGCGACACCCGCCCCGCCCCCGCCGCCATCGCCGGAAAGGTGACCGAGCTGCTGCAATTCCTGCAGATCCCGCAGCTTGCCGACCGTTTCCCGGCGGAGCTGTCGGGCGGACAGCGGCAGCGGGTGGCGCTTGGCCGGGCGATGGCGATCGCGCCGGAGCTGCTGTTGCTCGATGAACCCTTCGGGGCGCTCGACGCGCAGGTCCGCCGCGATCTGCGCCGCTGGCTGCGCGAGGTGCTGCAACAGGCGGGCTCGACCACGATCTTCGTGACCCACGATCAGGAAGAGGCCTTCGAACTGGCCGATCGCGTCGTCGTCATGGGTGCGGGCCGGATCGAGCAGGTTGGCCGCCCCGAGGAAATCCACGACCATCCGGCCACGCCCTTCGTGGCGCGCTTCCTTGGCATGACGGTCGAACTGCCGGTGACGCTGCATGCCGGGCGGGCCGGGGCGCCGGGGCTGGATACCGCGTCGCTGCCGCGGGTGGCGATGGCCGACGGCCCGGCGATGCTGTTCCTGCGCCCGACCGACATCACCCCGGTGCCGGACCCGCAGGGCCGGTTCACCGTAGCCGATGTCACCTCGACCGGGGCGCTCCTGCGCCTGCGGCTGAAGGATGACCTGACCAGCGCCGAACCAGAGATCGAGATCGCCCGCCGCCTTGCGCCGCCGCTGCGGGCGGGCGCGCGCATCCACCTGCGCCCCGAAGCCGGGCGCCTGTTTCCCGCGACGGCCGGCATCCCGCCCGCCGTCGCCCCCGCAATCAAAGCCCTCAAGGAGTCGTCCCTATGAAAACCCGTCTCATCGCCGCTGCGCTGGCGCTCGGCTTTGCCGTTCCCGCCTATGCGCAGGACAGCATCCTCAACGTCTCCTACGACGTGGCGCGCGAGCTGTTCCAGCAGATCAACCCGGAATTCGCCAAGGAGTGGAAGGAAAAGACCGGCCGCGACGTGACGATCGACCAGTCGCATGCCGGTTCCTCGGCGCAGGCGCGCGCGATCCTCGAAGGGCTGCCCGCAGATGTGGTGACCTTCAATCAGGTGACCGACATCGACGTGCTGGCGAAAGGCGGCCTTGTCGACGAAAACTGGCGCGAGGAATTCCCCAATCAGGCCTCGCCCTATTATTCGCTGCCGTCCTTCCTTGTGCGCAAGGGCAATCCCAAGGGCATCAAGGACTGGGATGACCTCGTGCGCGACGACGTGAAAGTGGTCTTCCCGAACCCCAAGACCTCGGGCAATGCGCGCTACACCTATCTGGCGGCCTATGCCTATGCGCTGGACAAGTTCGCGGGCGATCAGTCGCAGGCGCAGGATTTCGTGAAGAAGCTTTTCGCCAACGTGCCGGTCTTCGACACCGGCGGACGCGGCGCGACCACGACCTTTGCCGAAAAGAACATCGGCGACGTGCTGATCACCTTCGAGGCGGAAACCGGCGGCATCGCGAAACAATATCCGGATCTGGGCTTTGAGCGGGTCGCCCCCTCGCTGTCGCTGCTGTCCGAATTCCCGGTCGCGGTGGTCGAGGAGAATGCCAAGAAGAAGGGCACCGAAGAGGTTTCCAAGGCCTATCTGAACTTCCTCTACGCACCCGAGGGGCAGAAGATCCTCGCGCAGAACTTCTACCGCGTGAACGACGAAACGGTGAAGGCCGAATTCGCCGCGGACTTTCCCGAGGTGAAGCTGGTCTCCGTCGAGGATGTCTTCGGCGGCTGGACCAAGGTCCGCGCGGAACATTTCGCCGAGGGCGGCATCCTTGACAAGCTGCTCGTGAACCAATGACCACGGTGGCTGCGGCAGCGCGGATCCGGCCGAAGCGGGTTTTGCCCGGCTTCGGCCTCACCATGGGGGTGACGCTGTCCTATGTGGGGATCATCGTGCTGCTGCCGCTGGCGGCGCTGGTGCTGAAAGGGGCCGAGATCGGCCCCGAACGGTTCTTTGCGATCATGACCGCGCCGCGCACGCTGGCCGCGCTGAAGCTGACCCTGTCGGCGGCGGCGATGGCCACGGCCTTCAACGCGGTCTACGGGCTGCTGATGGCCTGGGTGCTGGTGCGCTATGACTTTCCGGGGAAGCGGATCCTTGATGCGCTGATGGACATTCCCTTCGCGCTGCCGACGGCGGTGGCGGGGCTGGCGCTGTCGGCGCTGTTCGCGGGCAATGGCTGGTATGGCGCGCTGCTCGAACCGATGGGCATTCAGGTGATCTTCACCATCTGGGGCGTGGCCTTCGCCATGGCCTTCACCTCGATCCCCTTCGTCGTGCGCACGGTGCAGCCGGTGCTGGAGGATCTCGATCCGCAATACGAGGATGCGGCGGTCACGTTGGGTGCGCATCCGTTCACGATCTTCCGCCGGGTGGTGTTCCCGGCGATCCTGCCGGCGTTCATGGTCGGCGTCACCCTGTCCTTCGCGCGGTCTTTGGGGGAGTTCGGGGCGGTGGTCTTCATCGCCGGCAACCTGCCGATGAAGACGGAAATCGCCTCGCTGCTCGCGGTGATCCGGCTTGAGGAATATGACTACAACGGCGCCGCGGCGATCGCACTGACGCTGTTGATGATCGCGCTGGTGCTGCTGGTCGCATCGAACCTGCTGCAGGCACGGGCGCTGCGCTACAAGGGGAGGGGGGCATGAGCCACCTCGACGTCGCTCCGGGCGCGCTTGCGCCGCGCGAAAGCCGCACCGTGCCGCGCCTGCTGATCGGGCTGGCGCTGGTGATGACGGCCTTGTTCGTCGTGGTGCCGCTGGTCTACATCTTTCACCGCGCCTTCGCGGCGGGGTGGGGGGTGTTCGTGCGAAACATCCTCGAACCCGGGACGCTTCACGCGATCTGGCTGACGGCGCTGGTGGCGCTGATCACCGTGCCGCTGAACATCGGCTTTGGTGTCGCCGCCGCATGGGCGCTGTCGCGGTTCGAGTTCCGCGGCCGCAAGACGCTGCTGACGCTGATCGAGATCCCGTTTTCCATCTCCCCCATCATCGCGGGGATCTGCTACCTGCTGCTCTACGGGCGCACCGGGCTGCTGGGGCCGTGGCTGAACGAGATGGATATCAAGATCCTCTTCGCCGTGCCGGGGATCGTGCTGGTGACGATGTTCGTCACCTCGCCCTTCGTGGTGCGCGAGGTGCTGCCGCTGATGCAGGCGCAGGGATCGGAACAGGAACAGGCGGCGGTGACGCTGGGGGCCTCGGGCTGGCAGATCTTCCGCCGGGTGACGCTGCCGAACATCCGCTGGGCGCTGTTGTATGGCGCGGTGCTGTGCAGCGCGCGGGCGGTGGGCGAATTCGGCGGGGTGTCGGTCGTCTCCGGCTCGATCCGCGGGCAGACGCTGACCCTGCCATTGCAGATCGAGCTGCTGTTCAACGATCTCAACACCGTCGGCGCCTTTGCCGCGGCCTCGGTGCTGACGCTGCTGGCGCTGGTCGTGCTGGTGCTGAAGACGGTGATGGAGGCGCGCCGCTGAGAGCGGTGCGCTTCGGCACGGAAGCAGGGGGCCAGCCCCCTCTTGGCCTGCGGCCAATTCACCCCCGGGATATTTATGGAAGAATGAAGGGAGAAGGCGCGTGCGGCGCGGCATGCGCATTGGAAGTTGACTGTTTTGATGGGGATTGGTAGCGGCAGGGGGAAGGATGAGAGGCCCCGGAATGTCGATGAACGATCCCCAGCAGATCTGGCCCGAAGAGTTCGCGGCGCGCTACCGCGCCGAGGGCTATTGGCGGGGCGAGACCTTCGGCATGATGCTGGACCGGCTGGCCGGGGAATTCGCCGGCCGGATCGCGGTGGTCGATGCCGCTCATCGCTGGAGCTATGCCGAACTGGCCGAGCGGGCGCGCGTCGCGGCGGCGGGGTTCGCGGCGCTTGGACTGAACCCCGGCGACCGGGTCGTGGTGCAGATGCCGAACCGGGCCGAGTTCCTGTCGGTGGTCTTCGGGCTGTTCTACGCCGGGCTGGTGCCGGTCTATGTCCTGCCCGCGCATCGGGAAACCGAGGTCCTGCATCTGGCGGCGAAATCCGGCGCGCGCGCCTATGTCTGCGCCGACCGGCATGACGGGTTCGACTATCGCCCGCTGGCCCGTGCGCTCAAGGCCGCGGTGCCGGCGATCGGCCCGGTGGTCGTGGTGGGCGAGGCGGAAGAGTTTATCCCCTTCGACGGCTTCACCGGCCGGATGACGGCGCCGGTGCCGCGCGATCCGGGCTCGGTCGCCTTTTTGCAGATCTCGGGCGGCTCGACCGGGCTGCCGAAGCTGATCCCGCGCACGCATGACGACTATATCTACAGCTTCCGCGCTTCGGCCGATATCTGCGGCGTGACGGCGGACAGCGTCTATCTGGTGGCGCTGCCGGCGGCGCACAATTTCCCGATGTCCTCGCCGGGGTTCATGGGGGCGCTGATCGCGGGCGCGCGCGTGGTGATGGCGCCGAACCCCGCGCCCGAGACCTGTTTCGCGCTGATCGCGCAGGAAAAGGTCACCCATGTCGGGCTGGTGCCGCCGCTGGCGCTGCTGTGGATGCAGGCTGCGCCGCGCACGAAGCATGACATTTCCAGCCTTCAGGTGCTGAACGTCGGCGGGGCGAAGTTCATGCCCGAATCCGCCGCCCGTGTGCGCCCGGTGCTGGGCTGCACCCTGCAGCAGGTCTTCGGCATGGCCGAGGGGCTGGTGAACTACACCCGGCTCGACGATCCCGAGGATATCATCACCCAGACGCAGGGTCGCCCGATCAGCCCGGACGATGAGGTGCTGATCCTCGACGACGCGGGCCAGCCGGTGCCCGAGGGTGAACCGGGCAACCTCTTCACCCGCGGCCCCTACACGATCCGCGGCTATTACGAGGAACCGGCGGCCAATGCGCGCTCCTTCACGCCGGACGGGTTCTACCGGACGGGCGATGTGGTGCGGCGCCTGCCCGGCGGCTATCTTGAGGTGCGCGGCCGCGCCACCGACCATATCAACCGCGCGGGCGAAAAGATCTCGGCCGAGGAGGTCGAGGATCACCTGCTGGCCCACCCGGGCGTCTTCGACGCGGCGGTGGTCGCGGTGCCGGACAGGTTTCTGGGAGAAAAAAGCTGCGCCTTCGTCATCCGGACCGAAGGCGCCGACCTGACCGTGCGCGAGCTGAAATCCTTCGTGCGCGGGCGCGGCATCGCCGAGTTCAAGGTGCCGGACCAGATCGTCTTCGTGCCGGAATTCCAGACCACCGCCGTTGGAAAGATCAGCCGCAAGGCCCTGCGCGCGGCGCTGAAGGAAAAATACCTTTCCGAAGGGAACGGATCATGAGCCTGACTTTCGACCAGATGCACGCGGATGTGGCGCGCGCGCTTGACCTGACGCCCGCCGAGCTTGGGGTAGAGGACAATCTTTACGACCTTGGGCTGGATTCCATGCGGCTGATGACGCTGGCGATGGAATGGCAGGAACAGGGCGCGGATCTGGATTTCGGCCTGCTGCTGGAAAGCCAGACGCTGGCCGACTGGTGGGCGGCTCTTGAGGCGCAGCGCCAGAGTGCCTGAGGATTCGGCCCAGATGCGCCCGGTCTCGGAGCTGCCGCTGACCGAGGCACAGGAGGGCCTGTGGTATGCGCAGGCGCTTGACCGGGGAAATCCGGTCTATATGACCGGGCAGTTCATCGCGCTGACCGGGCCGCTGGACCGCGATCTGTTCCGGCAGGCTTTCGACGCGGCGGTGGCGCAGAGCCCGGCGCTGCGGCTGCGTTTCGCCCTGCGCGATGGCCGCCCGGTGCAATGGCTGGCCGATGCGCCGCCCGCGCTGCGCCTTGTGGACCTGAGCGATTATGCCGATCCGGAGGGGGAGGCCCGCGCCCGCATGGCCGCGGATGACACCCGCGCCCCCGATCTGGCCCAGGGGCCGGTGGCGGAATTCACGCTCTATACCCTCGGGGCGGAGCGGCATTTCTGGCACGAACGGATCCATCACCTTGCGACGGACGGCTTCGCCTTCGTGCTGTTCACCAACCGGGTGGGGGAGATCTATTCCGCGCGGGTCGCGGGGCGGGCCGCCCCCGCCGCCTTCCCGGATCTGGCGCAGGCGCTGGAGGAAGACGCGGCCTATCGTGCCTCGGACCGGCGCGGAGCGGATCGCGCCTTCTGGCTGGACGAGATGCGCGGGCTTGAGGCCGTCGCGGGCCCGGCCGAGGGGCGCGCCGTCACCGCCCGCGCCTTCAACCGCGCGCGGCTGGATCTGGATGCCGGCCTGTGCGCCGCGCTGCGCGCCCGCGCCAAACGGGCGGGGGTCGGCTGGCCCGACGCGCTGACCATCCTGACCGCCGGCTGTCTCGCGCGTGTGTCGGGGGAGGGCGAGCGGGTCTTTGGCCTGCCGTTCATGGCGCGGCTTGGCACCAAGGCGGCGCGGGTGCCCTGCATGTGGATGAACGTCCTGCCGTTCCGCTGCGACCCGGATCAGGATGCGCCGCTGGATGCGGTTCTGCAAAAGGGCGCCGCGCATCTGGCCGAACTGCGCCGCCACGGCCGCTATCGGTCCGAGCAACTGCGCCGCGACCTGCGCCGCACGGCGATCGAGGCGCGGCTTTACGGCCCGCTGATCAACGTGCAGCCCTTCGACATGCCGCCGAAATTCGCCGGGTTGCAGGCGGATCTGCATATCCTCGGCGCGGGGGCGGTGGACGATCTGACCGCGACCTTCCGCGGCGATGCCGTGGCGGGCCTGTCGCTGGAGATCGACACCAACCCCGCCCTATACACCCGCGCGGGCGGCGAGGCGCATGCCGCGCGGCTTGCCGCCTTCCTGCGGGCGGCGCTGGCGGCGGAGCGGCTGGCCGAGGTGCCGACCGTGACCGGGCCGGAGGCCGCGTGGCTGGCCGGGCTGAACGCCACCCACCACCCGGTCCCCGATGTGACCCTGACCGAACTGATCGAGCGGCAGATGCGCGCGACGCCCGATGCCCCGGCGGTCGTCTTTGGCGATACGGTTTTGAGCTATGCCGAGCTTGACCGCCGTTCCGCCGCGCTGGCGGCGGCGCTGCGCGCACGCGGGGCGGGAGCGGAGGCGGTCGTGGCCGTGGCGCTGCCGCGCTCCGAACATCTGGCCGTCGCGCTGGTCGCCGTGCTGCGCGCGGGAGCGGCCTATGTGCCGCTAGACCCCGACAATCCGCCCGCGCGGCTGGCCGGCCTGATCGCGCGCACCGGGGCCGTCGCGCTGCTGGCCGAGGGCGATCTGGATGCGGGTGGGATGGCGCCGTTCGCGCCCGCCGACTGGCCCGCCGAGGGCGCGGCCCCCGCGGGCGGCGCGGCACCCGGAAATCTGGCCTATATCCTCTTCACCTCGGGCTCGACCGGCGAGCCGAAGGGCGTGATGATCGAACACCGCGCCATCGTGAACCGGCTCCTGTGGATGCGCGACCATTACGGCATCGGCGCCGCCGACCGCATCCTGCAAAAGACGCCGACGACCTTCGATGTCTCGGTGTGGGAGCTGTTCCTGCCCTTCCTCGCCGGGGCCTCGCTGGTCTTCGCCCCCCCCGGCGCGCATCGCGACCCGACCGAGATCGCCCGCCTGATCCGCCGTCACGGCATCACCACGATGCATTTCGTGCCCTCGATGCTGTCGGCCTTTCTGGATTCCCCGGCGTCCGAGGGGCTGTTGCTCACCCGTGTCTTCTGCTCGGGCGAGGCGCTGACGGCGGAGCATCGCGCCCGCTTCCACGCGCGGCTGACGGCGGAGCTGCACAACCTTTATGGCCCGACCGAGGCGGCGGTGGATGTCACCTATTGGGATGCCGGGGCGGGCGACAGCTCGAACCCGATGCCGATCGGGCATCCGGTCTGGAACACGCAGGTCCATGTGCTGGATGGCCGGATGCGGGGGCTGCCGCCCGGGGTGCGGGGCGATCTGTATCTGGGCGGGGTGCAGCTTGCGCGCGGCTATCTTGGCAGGCCCGATCTGACGGCGGAACGGTTCGTGCCGAACCCGTTCGGGGCCGGGCGGCTTTATGCGACGGGCGATGTGGCGATGCTGCGCGCGGATGGGGCGGTGGTCTATCTGGGCCGTTCCGACCATCAGGTGAAGATCCGCGGCATGCGCATCGAACCCGGCGAGATCGAGGTGGCTATCCGCGAAACCGGCCTTGTGCGCGATGCGGTGGTGCTGGCGCGGGCGGATCGCGGGGCGGATCCGCGCCTTGTCGCCTATGTGCTGGCCGATGCGGGCTTTACCCCTGATACGCTGAGCGCGGCGCTGGCCGGGCGGCTGCCCGCGCATATGGTGCCCGCGGCGATCGTCGCGCTGGACGCATGGCCGATGACGGTCAGCGGCAAGCTCGACCGCAAGGCGCTGCCCGCGCCGGTCTTTGCGCTGGCGCAGGGCACGCCGCCCGAAGGCCCGGTCGAGGCGCGTCTGGCCGCGCTCTTCCGCGAAACCCTGCATCTGCCCGACCTGCCGGGGCGCGAGGCGGATTTCTTCACCCTCGGTGGCGATTCCCTGTCCGCCGTGGCGCTGTGCCTGCGCATCGACGAGGTGTTCGGCCGCGATCCGGGGCTGGGCCAGTTGTTCGAGACGCCGACCATCGCCGGGCTCGCCCGCGCCATGAGCCTGATCGACGAGGCGCGATCCGGCCTTGCCCCCGTCCTGCCGCTGGGGCGCGAAGGGCAGGGGGCGCCGCTCTTCATCCTGCATCCGGCGGGGGGGCTTGGCTGGTGCTACCGGCGGCTCGCGCGGGCGATCCGGCCCCTGCGGCCGGTCTACGCGTTGCAATCGCCGCTGCTCGAAGGCGGGGATTTCCCGGCGAGCCTTTCGGACCTTGCCGCCGATTACCTGCGCCGGATCGAGGGTATCGCCGCCGACGGCGTGATCCATCTGGCGGGCTGGTCGGTGGGCGGCATCCTCGCGCAGGAGATCGCGGTGCAGGCCCGCGCGCAGGGCCGCCGGGTGGGGCTGGTGGCGCTGCTGGACGCCTATCCGGCGGAATGCTGGCGGGCGGAGCCGGAGCCCGATCCGGTCGCCGCGCTGCGCGCCCTGCTGACCATCGCCGGGCACGATCCCGATGCACATCCCGAGCTGGACAGCCGGGCGGCGGTGGTCGGGTTTCTGCGGCAGGGCGGCACGCCCTTGGGCAGCCTGCCGGAGCCGGTGCTGGACGCCGTGGTGCGGCTGGTGACGGGCACCAACCGGCTGATCCGGGCGCATCACGAGCGCCGCTACGATGGCACGCTGACCCATATCCGCGCCGCGCGCGACCATGCGGGGCGGGGCTTTACCGCCGACCTCTGGACCCCTTATGCCGCGCGGATTCAGGCGCTGGACCTGCCGCTTCTGCATGCCGAGATGGTCTCGCAGCCCGCGGCCGACCGGCTGGGGCCGCAATTCACGGCATGGATGGCGGCGGCGGAGGCCTGACTATTCCGCCGCGCGCCGCAGCGCGCCGGGCTGCGAGGATGGCAGCGTGGCGATATGCACCGCGCCTTCATGCACCTCGCTGCTGAAGATCACCCCCGGTTTCGCCGCGAGCCTGTCGGCCAGCGCCATGGTGATCGGCGGCGGCCCGATCGGCGGCGGGGTGGCGGTGCCGGTGCGCTGCTCCCGGTCGCCAACGACCAGATGGATGGGCGTCGGCTGCGCGGGGTCAAAGCGCGCCTGCGCGACCAGATCCTGCATCAGCGGCTCGTTCCACCAGATCGAGGGGCTGGCCGGCATGTAACGCGCAAAGGCGCCGGGCCGGGTCAGCGCGACGAACAGCGTGCACAGCCCGCCAAGCGAATGGCCCCAGAGGCTGCGCCGCGCCGGATCGACCGCCAGCCCGCTTTCCGCCGCCTGCCGCAAGGGGCCGGTCAGCGCATCCGCGAAACGCTCCGCCCCGCCCGCGATCCGTCCGCCGTGATGCGGATCGGCGAAAGGCGCGCCGCCCGGCACCTTCGGCGGCGTATAGTCGAACACCCGGTCGTTGCGCGCGAATTGCGCATCGCCCGCATAGCCGATCCCGATCACCGCCAGCCCCGGCACGCCTTCCAGAAGACCGGGGGTAAGGTAGTCGAAGGCCGCCGTTCCATCCAGCATGTAAAGCACAGGAAATCCGCGTTTTTCCGGTTTCGCGCGGGGTATGGCGCGAAAAACGCGAAAGGGCAGGGATTGCGGATCGGTGGGCAGCCGCGCTGGATGCGGCAGGGTGATTTCCGAAATCTCATGCGTCGCCACCGGCTGGCGCAGGATGTCGAGCGTCGCCGCCCGGCCGCGATACGGGGGCAGCGGTTTCGGGGATATGTCGGAGGCCATGACTCTCGGGATTGTTGGTTGACAGAAGACGTCAACTAAAATTCCCTGATCTGGACATCGAAGGCAAGACACGCTAGCGGCAGAACAATCTCGGAGGTGACAATGATCCAGTGGCGCGACACGCCGCAGCGTTACGGTGCGATCAGCCGTGCCCTGCATTGGGGGATGGCGGCGCTGCTTCTGTGGCAGTTCGTCGGCATGGGGCTGCGGCTGATGCTGGGGCGCACACCGCTGGTCAGCTTCTTCGTCGGCAGCCACACGACGGTCGGCTTCACGCTGGCGGTGCTGATCATGCTGCGGGGCATCTGGGCGCTGATGAACCTGCGCAACCGCCCGCCGCATGGCGCCGGCCTGCTGGGGTTCGCGGCCTGGGCCGGGCATTTCGCACTCTATCTGCTGATGGCGGTGGTGCCGGGCTTCGCGCTGCTGCGCGCCTGGGGGCAGGAGCGCGCCTTCGCCCCCTACGGGATCGAGATCTTTCCGGCCCGCGAAACCCCGGTTTCCTGGGCGGTTGAGGCGGGCCACATGTTCCACGGCGAGTTGGCCTGGGTGCTGGGGGCGCTGATCCTCGGCCATATCGTGATGGTGGCGGTGCATACCGGGCTGTGGCGCGACGGCACCTTCGCACGCATGGCGGGACGGCGCGGTTAACGCGCCTTTCTCCCATCATCCTTCCTCAAATATCCCGGGGGGTGAGCCGGGAAAAAGCGGCCTTTCGGTGGAAGGCCGTGACCTAGCGAACGCGCGGCCCGTGGCCGCGCCGGGGCCGCAGGCAAAGAGGGGGCTGGCCCCCCCTTGCCCCCGTATCAGCGGCGACCGGCCTCGGCCTCAAGGCTGGTCAGCAGCGGCGTCTTGACCCGCCATTCGTCATACCAGGCATTGACCGCATCGCCGAAGAACTCCGGCCCGACGGGATGGACGGCAAAGCCCGTCGCCTCGATCTGGCCGCGATAGGCGGGGTCGAGCGTTTCATAGGCGCCGAGGATATTCTCGATCTCCGCCGTGATCTCGGCCGCGATCAGCATCCGCATCTCGGGCGCGAAGGACTGCCACCGCCGCGCCGAGGCGACCGCGACCATCGGGAACAGCATGTGGTCGGAGGCAAGCATTTCCTGCCCCAGATCGAAATACCGGCTGTTCCACGCGCCTTCATAGTCGATCTGCATCCCGTCGATCTGCCCGTTCGACATCGCGTCATACAGCGCGGGCAGCGGCAGGGGCGTCGGCGTCGCGCCGCATTTCGTCCAGAAATCAAGCTCCTGCGGCAGCGGAAGCGAGCGGATCTTGCGCCCGGCCAGATCCGCGCCGGTGACCGCGGGACGGCGCAGCAGGATCTGCCGCATCCCGGCCAGACCGAAGCCCAGCCCCTCCATCCCCATGCGGCGGGTCTTGCCCAGCAGCTCGGTCGCCGTGGGCTGGGCCAGCAGGCGGCGCGCCTCGGGGATACCGCGCACCAGATAGGGCGCCAGCAGCGCGCCGAAATCCGCGTCGCGGTTGGCGAATTCGCCGATGGTCAGAAAGGCGAAATCCAGCGCGCCGGTCTGCAACTGCTGCAGCATCTGCGACTCGCTGCCAAGCTGCCCGGCCGCCAGCACGTTCAGCGTCAGCTCGCCGTTGCTTTTCGCGGCAAGGCGGGCGGACAGCGCCTCGGCGCTTTTGGACCACTGATGGGCGGGGGGCGTGATCAGGCCGATCCGCAGCGTGGCGGTCTGCGCGCGCAGGGCGGTGAAGCCGAGGCCAACTCCGGCGGCGGCGGTCGTCAGGAAGGTTCTGCGAAACATGCTCGTCTCCTACAAGAGAAATGGCCAGATTGAAATGAAGATCAGCACGGCGAAGGCGGCGGCCAGATAGGGCATCAGCCCCTGCGCCACGCGCCCCGGGCTGAGGCCCGACAGGCTCGCCGCGGCGAACAGCGCGGCGCCCACCGGCGGCGTCAGCAGGCCGAGCGACAGGTTGATGCTGATGACAAGGCCAAGATGCACCGGGTCGATCCCGTATTGCGCGGCAAGCGGCGCGGTGACCGGCACTACCAGCAGGAGCGCCGGGATCGGTTCCAGAAAGGTGCCGATCACGATCAGGATGACGTTGAGCAGCAACATGAACGTGACGGGCGATCCCGCCGCCTGCGCCAGCATCGCGCCGATCTGCGCGGGCAGGTTGGCATAGGCCAGCACCCAGCCCACCAGCTGCGCCGCGGCGACGAGGAACAGCACCACGGCCGAACTCATCGCGGCGCGGGTGAACATCGGCCCGAGGTCGCGCCAGCGCATTTCCCGATGCACGAAGAGACCGAGCACCAGCGCGAGGATCGCGGCAAGGCCCCCCGCCTCGGTCGGGGTGGCGAGGCCGGTGGCGATGGCAAGCACGATGAAGACCGGGATCGCGGCCGAGGGCAGCGCCGCGATCAGCGCCTGCCGCCGTGCCTCGGCCGCCAGCGGGGCCGTCCGGGGGTAGGGCACGCGGCGGGCCTTGAGCGCGATCACCGCAAAGAAGCTCAGCGCCATCAGCACGCCGGGCACCAGACCGGCGACGAACAGATCGCCGATCGGCACCTGCGCGATCACGCCGTAAAGGATGAACATCATCGAGGGCGGAAAGACCGGCGCCAGCATCGCGCCCGCCGCGGTGATCGCCACCGCATCCTGCCGGGGGTAGCCCGCCTTTTCCATCTCGGGCACGACCATCCGGGTCATCACCGTCAGCTGCGCGACGGTTGAGCCGAGGATCGCCGCCAGCATCACATTGGCGATCAGGCTGACATAGGCAAGGCCGCCGCGCACCGGGCCGACCATGCTCGACGCCAGAGCCACCAGCCGCCGCCCGGCCCCGCCCGCCGCCATCGCCTCGCCCAGCAGGATGAACAGCGGCAGCGCCAGAAGCCCGTAGCTGTCGAGCGCCGAGACAAGCTGTTGCGGCAGACTGTCGAGCAGCACCGCATCGCCCGAGGCGACGATATAGGCCACCGCCGTCAGCGCCAGCGCGACCGAGATCGGCACGCCCAGCAGGAACAGCCCGGCGAGGGAGAAGCTGGGGATCATGCCTGCCTCCGCAGCGCCCGCAGGTCGCCCGCGACCAGCGCGGCGGCGTGAATGGCCGAGCCGAGCGCGAAGACCGGCAGCACCAGCCAGATCCAGACCTTGCGGATGCCAAGCGTCTGCGTCGGTTCCAGATAGATGTAGTTGAAGCTTTCCCCGGCCAGCGCCTCGGCCGAGCCGGTGCGGATCAGGCCGGGCAGGTCGAACCAGCGCCACAGCAAGGCGCACAGACCAAGCGCCGCCGCCAGCACCACCAGATCGGCGGCCAGCGACAGCCCCCGCAATCCGCCCGGGCCGAGCCTTTCGGACAGCAGTTCGATCGCCATGTGACCGCGGCTGGCGAACAGCGCCGATGCGCCCAGAAAGGCGGACCAGATCATCGCGGCGATGGCCGCCTCGTCCGCCCACAGCAGCGGCGCGCCGAAATAGCGGGTGATGGCGCCGATGCCGGTGATGGCCAGAACGGCGGCGATCATCGCGCCGGCAAGGGCGGCCTCGGCCCGCGCGAGCCGCGTGCTGAGGGCTTGGAGTGTCGGCATCAGGGTCCTCCGGCCCATGGAACAGACCGCCGTTCTAGCGGTGATCGGCGGCCGGGCAAGCCTGTTTCTGCATCGGGGAGCGCAAAGGAAGATGCCGCCCGGGGGCGGCATCGCAACGGATCCCGACGGGGATCACTTCTTCGGAACGATCCGCCAGATCATGTCGCCTTCGGTATCGTCCTGCCCGCGCGCCTTGTTGACGGCGTAGACCGTGCCATCCTCCGTGGCGATCAACTGGTTCGGATAGGAGCCGGCGTCGAGGTTGGCGATGATCTCGCCCGAGGTGGCATCGACCACGGTGATCGTGTCGGCGCCGCGGTTCGCCACATAGGCCGTGCCGTCCTTGGCGTCGAAGGCGACGTTCAGCGCCCCGGCCCCCACGGCGGTGTCGAACAGCACCTCTTCCGACGCGGTATCGATGGCGATCAGGTCATCGCTGCCCTGCGAGGCGACGAACAGCCGCCCCGTCGCCGGATCGACCGCGACGCCCGCCCCGCTGACCGAGCCGGGCACCTTCAGGATCTGCACCTCGCCCGTCGCCAGATCGATCTTCGCCGCTTCGGGCGAGGTCATCGACACGGTATAGAGCTTGCCGCCCTTGGGGTCGAGCGTCAGGCTCATGGTCGAGAACCGGCCGCCGCGCTGCGCCGAGGTCAGCTCGATCGGCGCAAGCGGTTCCAGCGTGTTGGTGTCGAAGACCGCGATCAGGTTGTTCATCGCCGAACTGACATAGGCCTTGTCGTTCGCCGCATCGACAACCACGTCGCGCGGATGCGGCACGGTGTTCAGGTCGAACTGCTTGATCAGCGACAGGTCGCCCTGCGCATAGACCGCGACGGTGTTCTGCCGGGTGTTGGTCACCCAGACCGTATCCTTTTCGTCGTCGAGCCCCACGCCATAGACGGCGAAGACGCCCGGATCGCGGTCGCCGGTCTTCGGCGCGGCTTCGGGGGCGACCTGCGCCACGATGTCGAGGGTTTCCGGATCGAGCTTGTAGAGCGCCGATTCCTTCACCGGTGGGCGGCCGACGGCGGCGGCTACGAACAGCGCCTTGTTCTTTTCGCTGTAGGCTACCTGATAAAGGCCGGGGCCGACCTTTTTCGAGGTGATGTCGAACTTCTCCGCCCCCGAAGCCGGGATTTCGAGCGAGACCTTGAAGTCGACCACATCGGCGCTGTCGGGCGCATCGGTCTGCACGACGACCGGGTGGATGCCGACGACCGCATCGGCCGGCAGCAGGAAGTCGAAGCTGAACTTGCCCTCGCCGTCGGCCTTCAGCCCTTCGGGGGACAGGCGTTCGTCGCCGCGCAGGACGGTGACTGGCTGATTCGGGGCGAATCCCGTACCGGCGGCCGAAACCTCGGCGCCGCCATAGATCGGCGCGCCCTGTTCGCCCGAGAAGCGCACCGTGCCGGTGAACGGCGCCGGGGTGTCGAATGCGGATTGCGCCAGAACGATCGAGGTGGAGCCGAGCAGGACGCCCAGAGACAGCGCAACGGGCACGGGCAGGCGGGTGGTGAGGGTGAATGCCATGGGATTTTCCTATGAACTGTTCGTTGTATGGCTTGCGCCGCCCGGTGGGCCGCGTCGCGGGCAGATCTGTGACGGGTATCCTATTGACGAGTATTCTTGTCAACATTGAAGCGCGGCCCGCCGCCCGGCGCGCGCAATGCCGTTTCCGGCTGGACCGGAGCCGCGCGGCGTTTTACATCCCGGTCCATGAGCGAACCCGATGACAAAAAGCACCCCGCGACCCACACCGAACCGCTGAGCCGCGCGATCGGTGAGCGCTATCTGACCTATGCGCTCTCGACGATCATGCACCGGGCCTTGCCCGATGCGCGCGACGGGCTGAAGCCGGTGCATCGCCGCATCCTTTTCGCGATGCGGGAACTGAAGCTGTCCTCCACCGGGGGGTTCCGCAAATCTGCCAAGATCTCGGGCGACGTGATGGGAAACTATCACCCGCATGGCGACGCGGCGATCTATGACGCGATGGCGCGTCTGGCGCAGGATTTCGCCATGCGCTACCCGCTGGTGGACGGGCAGGGGAACTTCGGCAACATCGACGGCGACAACCCGGCTGCAAGCCGATACACCGAGGCCCGCATGGCCCCCCCGGCCGAGGTCCTGCTGGAAGGTCTGGCCGAGAACGCTGTCGATTTCCGCCCGAACTATGACGGCACGCTCGAAGAGCCGATCGTCCTGCCCGCCGCCTTTCCGAATCTTCTGGCGAATGGCGCAAGCGGTATCGCCGTGGGGATGGCGACGAACATCCCGCCGCACAACCTCGATGAGCTGGTCGAGGGATGTCTGGCAATGATCCGCGATCCGGGCATTGCCGAGAATGCGCTTGTCGATCTGATCCCCGGCCCGGATTTCCCGACGGGCGGCGTGCTGGTGGAACCGAAGGCGTCGATCCTTGAGGCCTATCGCACCGGGCGCGGCGCCTTCCGGCTGCGCGCGCGCTGGTCGACCGAGGATCTGGGCCGCGGCCAGTGGCAGATCATCGTGACCGAGATCCCCTATCAGGTGCAGAAGGCGAAGCTGATCGAGCGCCTCGCCGAACTGATCGAGACGAAGAAGGTGCCCGCGCTTGCCGATGTGCGGGACGAAAGCGCCGATGACGTGCGGATCGTGCTGGAACCGCGGGCCAAGACCGTGGACCCGGCGCAGCTCATGGGGATGCTTTATCGCAATTCGGAACTGGAAGTCCGCTTCAGCCTGAA
This sequence comes from Paenirhodobacter populi, assembly GCF_004022215.1. Taxonomy (GTDB): domain Bacteria; phylum Pseudomonadota; class Alphaproteobacteria; order Rhodobacterales; family Rhodobacteraceae; genus Rhodobacter; species Rhodobacter populi. Next base: position 196,716 of record NZ_SAUZ01000003.1, on the reverse strand, counting down.
CATGAACGTGCTGATCGACGGCAAGGTGCCGAAGGTCTGCTCGCTGAAAGAGGTGCTGCGGGCCTTCCTCGACCACCGGCGCGACGTACTGTGCCGCCGCTCGCGGCACCGGCTGGAAAAGATCGCGAACCGGCTGGAGATCCTCGAAGGCTATATCGTCGCCTATCTCAACCTCGACCGGGTGATCGAGATCATCCGCTTCGCGGACGAGCCGAAACAGGCGCTGATGGCCGAACCGTGGCGGGCCGAGGGAGGTGTCGCCCACCTGACCGAGGCGCAGGCCGAGGCGATCCTCAACATGCGGCTGCGCAGCCTGCGCCGGCTGGAGGAAATGGAACTCCGCGCCGAACGCGACGGGCTGATCAAGGAACGCGAGGGGCTGGAGGCGCTGCTGGCCTCCGACAAGGCGCAGTGGAAGCAGATTTCCTCAGAACTGACGGCGCTGCGCAAGAGCTTTGGCAAGGGCACGGCGCTTGGCCGCCGCCGCACCGATTTCGCCGAGGCGGGCGAGGTCGTCGAAGTGCCGATCGAGGCGATGATCGACCGCGAGCCGATCACTGTGATCCTGTCGAAGATGGGCTGGGCGCGGGCGATGAAGGGGCATCAGCCGCTCGACGCCGAGGTGAAGTTCAAGGATGGCGACGGCCCGGCCTTCGCGATCCACGCCGAAACGACGGACCGGATCGTGCTGATGGGCTCGAACGGGCGGGCTTGGACGCTTCTGGGCGCGAACCTGCCCGGCGGGCGCGGCATGGGGGAACCTGTGCGGCTGATGGTCGACATCCCGAACGAGGTCGAGGTGACGCATGTCCTGCTGCCGAAGCCGGGGGTGAAATATCTGGTTGTCTCGTCCGATGGCGACGGATTCGTCGTCCCGGGCGAGGAACTGATCGCCCAGACGAAGGCGGGCAAGCAGGTGCTGAACCTGCGCGACGGCGCGCGCACGGCGGTCTGCCGCCCGGTCGCCGGCGATCACGTCGCCTGCGTCGGCGAGAATCGCAAGATGCTGGTCTTCGCGCTGGACGAACTGCCGGAGATGGCGCGCGGCAAGGGCGTGCGGCTGCAGAAGTTCAAGGACGGTGGGCTGGCCGATGCGGTGACCTTCGCGCTGGCCGATGGGCTGAGCTGGAAGGATCCGGCGGGCCGCACCCGGACGGAGCCCGATCTGGCCGAATGGCTGGGCAAACGCGGAACGGCGGGCCGCATGGCCCCGCGCGGTTTCCCGCGCGACAACCGCTTCAACTGAGGCGCGGATCGGGGCCGGAATCGCGCGTGGACAGGAAAGAAGGGGGCCAGCCCCCTCTTTGCCTGACGGCAAATTCACCCCCGGGATATTTAGGGAAGAATGAAGACAAAGAGGCCCGGCCCGGGAAGCTAGGCGACGCCGAACCGGACCTTCATCCTTCACGGTCATCGGCGTCCCTGCCTGTTCCGTGTATCCAGCATGACCTACTGTGGTAACCGAAATCTTGATGGCCTTCATTCTTCCCTAAATATCCCGGGGGTGAGCCCGGAACGGGCGAGGGGGCTGGCCCCCTTGCACCCCCTCCGCCCGTGCCCCGTTTCCGGTCCGGAGCGGCGCTGACATTTCCCCGACATTTCCCCGCCGCAGGCTCGCGCACAAGTGATGGGCCGGGACGGGCGGGCACGGGGCAGAAGGGCCGGACAAAGGCCTTGACTTGCCGCGCCCGATCCCGGATAAGCCGCAGACCCGGCGGAGGACTGCCTTTCGCGGGGGGATTCTCATTAACAACGCCCCGCACGGGGCGCGCTGTCCGAGGCGGGGAAACCCACGAACCAGACGGGAAACCGCGAGGGCCACAGGGCGCGGCTGATACGAAGGAATGACCCATGTTCGCGGTCCTCAAGACGGGCGGCAAGCAATACAAGGTTCAGGCGGGCGACGTGCTCCGCGTGGAACTGATCGCTGCCGTGGCTGGTGAAAAAGTCCAGTTCAACGAAATTCTGATGGTCGGCGGCGACAGCCTGACCGTCGGCGCCCCGCTGGTCGAGGGTGCCGCGGTGGTCGCCGAGGTCATCGACAACATCAAGGCCGACAAGGTCATCACCTATCACAAGCGCCGCCGCAAACATTCGTCGCAGCGCACCCGTGGCCATCGTCAGAAACTGACGCTGGTGCGCGTGACCGAGGTTCTGGCCTCGGGCGCCGCTGCCTCGGGCGTGAAGGAAGCCGTCGGAACCGCTGCCGCGCGCGTTGCCGCGCACGAAGCGAAGTAAGAGGAGAGCGATACCATGGCTCACAAGAAAGCAGGCGGTTCGTCCCGCAACGGCCGCGACTCCGCTGGCCGCCGTCTTGGCGTCAAGCTCTACGGTGGCGAATCCGTGATCTCGGGCAACATCATCGTGCGTCAGCGCGGCACCACCTGGTGGCCGGGCCAAGGCGTCATGATGGGCAAGGATCATACGATTTTCGCCGTGACCGAAGGCAAGGTGCAGTTCCACAAAGGCCTCAAAGGCCGCACCTTCATTTCGGTCCTCCCGGTCGCGGAGGCGGCCGAGTAAGCCGACCCGGAACCCGGAAACAGATTTGGGGGGATCGGCTGGAAGGCCGGTCCCCCTTTCCATGTCCGGTGGGCGTCGGGGAAGATGAAATTTAAGCGAAAACAAAGGGACAGGGGTGTAATGTCACGCGCCTGACCTATTTCCCGGATAGGCCATCGACGGACCAGCGTTTCGAGGAGGAGCGCCCATGTATCAGGAAACCATCACGCCGCCGCAAGGCGCCGACCAGCCGGTGATCGAGGCCGGACGTTTCATCCTGCGCCCGCTGCGCAAGTCGGATGCCGGGCTGATCGCCATGTATACCGCCGACCGCCGCGTCGCCGAGGGGACGCGGGCGATTCCGCATCCGCTGCCGCCCGGCGCGACCGAAAGCTTCATCACCCGCGCCATGTCGCCGAAGCGGACGGAGGATGTCTGGGCGATGGACGGATCGGCGCAGGGGCTGGCGGAGGTGCTGGGGATCGTTTCGCTGACCCGGATCGAGGAGGACCAGTCCGAGGTCGGCTTCTGGGTCGGACCGGGGTTCTGGAATGCGGGCTTCGCCTCCGAAGCGGTGCAGGCGCTGGTCGCGGCCAATCCGCATCATTCGCGCACCCTGTTCGCCGAGGTGTTTCAGGACAATCCGGGATCGGCCCGTGTCCTGACCAATGCGGGCTTCGCCTATCTGGGCGATGCCGAAAGCTGGTCGCTGGCGCGCAACGCGCATGTGCCGACCTGGACCTATCTGCGCAAGATGGGCTGAAGGGCATCGGAGAGGGGGGCATCGGGGAGGGCCAGCCCTCCCCGAACCCCACCCGCCGGGAGGGCGCGCCCTCCCGGATCCCACCCCGCGCCCCACCCGGCGGCATGCCGCGCTTGATCTGCGGCGCTGCGCGGCGTATGTCGGCGCCTTGCAATAGGGACTCCGACGATGAAATTCCTCGACCTCGCCAAAGTCTACATCCGCTCCGGTGCCGGAGGCGGCGGCTGCGTGTCGTTCCGGCGCGAGAAATTCATCGAATTCGGCGGGCCGGATGGCGGCGACGGCGGCAAGGGCGGCTCGGTCTGGGTCGAGGCGGTCGAAGGGCTGAACACGCTCATCGATTTCCGCTATCAGCAGCATTTCTTCGCCAAGAACGGCCAACACGGCATGGGCAGCCAGATGACCGGCGCCGATGGCGACGATGTGGTGCTGAAGGTGCCGGTGGGGACCGAGATCCTCGACGAGGACGAGGAAACCGTCATCGCCGATCTGACCGAGGCCGGGCAGCGCGTCCTTCTGGCCAAGGGCGGCAACGGCGGCTGGGGCAACCTGCGGTTCAAATCCTCGACCAACCGGGCGCCCTCACGCGCCAATCCCGGTCAGGAGGGGGTCGAGCGCACGATCTGGCTGCGGCTGAAGCTGATCGCGGATGCGGGGCTTCTGGGCCTGCCGAACGCGGGGAAATCGACCTTCCTGTCGGCGGTGTCGAACGCCCGGCCGAAGATCGCCGATTACCCGTTCACCACGCTGGTGCCGAACCTTGGCGTCGTCGGTATCGACGGCAAGGAATTCGTCATGGCCGACATTCCCGGCCTGATCGAGGGCGCGTCCGAGGGGCGGGGGCTGGGCGACCAGTTCCTTGGTCACGTGGAACGCTGCTCGGTGCTGCTGCATCTGGTCGATGGCACGTCGAGCACGATCACCAAGGATTACCGCACCATCATCGGCGAGCTTGAGGCCTATTCCGAGGCGCTCGCCGCGAAACCGCGCATCACCGCACTGAACAAGATCGACGCGCTGGACCCGAAAACCCTGTCGAGCCGCAAACGCTCGCTGGAAAAGGCGGTGGGCGGGCCGGTTTTCCTGATGTCGGGCGTGTCGCGGCAGGGCGTGCCCGAGGTGCTGCGCGCGCTCTGGGCGCAGATCTCGGACGATCGCCGCAAAGAGGAAGACGTAGAACCGTGGCAACCCTGAGCCTTGATGCGGTGAGGCCCGATCTGCGCGCGGCGCGGCGGGTGGTGGTGAAGATCGGCTCGGCCCTGCTGGTCGGGCCGGAGGGGCTGCGCGTCGACTGGGTCCGCGCGCTGGCCGAGGATGTGGCGGCGCTGCGGGCGCGCGGCACCGATGTGGTGCTGGTGTCCTCGGGCTCGATCGCGCTTGGCCGGCGGGTGCTGGACCTGCCCGCGGGGGCGCTGCCGCTGGAACAGTCGCAGGCCGCGGCGGCGGTCGGGCAGATCCGGCTCGCGCGCGTATACGAAGAGGTGCTCGACCCGTTCGGCGTGACCACGGCGCAGGTTCTGGTGACGCTTGAGGATACCGACGACCGGCGGCGCTACCTCAATTCCCGCGCGACGATGGAAACGCTGCTCGGGCTGGGCGTGGTGCCGATCGTCAATGAAAACGATACGGTGGCGACGGATGAAATCCGCTTTGGCGACAATGACCGGCTGGCCGCGCAGATCGCGGTGACGGTGGGGGCGGATCAGCTGATCCTGCTGTCGGATGTGGACGGCTTCTATTCCGCCAATCCGAAGGAAGACCCCGAGGCGCGCCGCTTCGACATCGTGGCGCATATCACGCCGGAGATCGAGGCGATGGCAGGCGATCCGATCTCGGGCCTGTCGAAGGGCGGGATGAAGACCAAGCTGATGGCGGCGAAAACGGCGGTCGCGGGTGGCTGCGCCATGGCGATCACCGAAGGGCTGGTGCCCCGGCCGCTGTCGGCGCTGGCGGATGGCGCGAACTGCACCTGGTTCCTGCCGGAAGGCGACCCGCAGGCCGCGCGCAAACGCTGGATCGCGGCGATGAAGCCGCGCGGCGAGGTGACGGTGGATGCGGGCGCGGTCGAGGCGCTCGCCCACGGCAAGTCGCTGCTGCCCGCAGGCGTCACCCGCGTCACCGGCCGCTTCGGCCGGGGCGAGCCGGTGAACATCCTCGGCCCCGGCGGCGCGGTGCTGGGCAAGGGGCTGATGCGCTACACCGCCGAGGAGGCCCGCAAGATCGGCGGCCACCGCTCACGCGAGATCGAGGAGATCCTGGGCTATCCGGGCCGCGCGGCGCTGATCCACCGCGACGACATGGTGATCGGCTGAGGCGCCCGCATCCTCGTGCGTCCACACAGGCACATTTCGGAACCGCAAAAGGTGTGGTGCGCCGCGCCATCGCCTACTGCGAAAGCCGCCGGCGCCGAACACCCGACACCCGCCTCGACCCCCGAAGCCTTCTGCCTTTCGTGTTTCCATAAATATCCCGGGGGTGAGCGCGGAACGCGCGAGGGGGCTGGCCCCCTCTCCCCCTCTCCACCCGCGATCAGGTCTAACAGGCTGCCGAAAAAGTCCGTATGACAGGGTAGGTCTAGCCAAAAACCGGGAAATCTGTCTTGAACCGGCCAGAAATGCTGCGATTTCAGGCCGATCTTCGCCAGATACGGAACGATTTCCGCGACGATGCTCAAAATCCTTTTTCGGCGCCCGGTCAAAGATCGAGCTGATAGCTCGCCGGGACGAAGCGGAACCCCGGCCCCTCGGCGACAAGATACCCGACCGCCGGGAAGGGCATGTGATAGCCGATGAAGGGAATCTTCTCTTCGGCGATCTGGCCGAGGATGCGCTTGCGCGTCTCGGCAGCGGTGGGCTTGTCCATGTCGAAGCGCACTTCCCAATCCGGCTGGCCGACCGACCAGACGTAATGGTTCGCGGTATCGGCGGTCAGCATCAGCGCCTTGCCCTCGCTTTCGAGGCGGTAGGCCATGTGGCCGGGCGTATGTCCGGGGGCGAAGACCGCGGTGATGCCGGGAACGGGCGAGGCGCCATCCTCGACGAAATCGAAGGTCAGTGGCCGGACCTTGGTGTCGAACCCCTCGTTGCCGGCCGCGGCCCAGTGGTCGTATTCGACCTGGCCGGTGACATAGCGCGCATTCGGGAAGGTCGGCTGGCCGCCCGCCATCAGCCCGCCGATATGGTCGCCGTGCATATGGGTGATGATGACGAGGGTGACATCCTCCGGCGTCTTGCCGGCGGCCTTCAACGCAGAGCGGATACCCTCGGGGCCAAGGCCGGTGTCGAACAGCACCGTCTCGGATCCGGTCTCGACCAGCACCGGGGTGAAGAAGTTCATCGACCTTTCGGTCGGCAGAAAGGCCGCGGCGGAGACGGCGGCGAATTCCTCTTCGCTGACGTTCACGCCGAAGGTGCCATGCGGATCGTCAAGCGCCCGCGCGCCCGCAAGCAGCGGCGTCACGGTGAAGGCGCCGAGCTTCAGCCGCCGGTAGGGGGCAAAGGCGGGGATCTCGGCGTCGGTTTCGCTGGCCGCCGCGCGCACCGGCAGCAGGGCGGGGGCGGCAAGGGTGCCGGCAGCGGTGATCAGCGCCGTGCGGCGGTTGCACCATGTGGTTTTCATTGTCGGGCCTCCTTTGAGCGATGCGTCGATGGTATAGTCTCACGTCCCGCTGACAATTCACGCAAGCGTGAAAATCATTCCCACCAACGGTCGATGGCGGCGATATCCGCATCCGACCAGCCGAAATGATGCGCGAGTTCATGGACGAAGACATGCGCGACCAGCGCGTCCAGCGCCACATCCCCGCGCGCCACCCATTCATCGAGGATCGCGCGGCGGAACAGCCAGATCACGTCCGGCCCGGTCGGATCCATCACCGATTTCTGCGTCAGCGGCACCCCGTCATAGAGGCCGGTCAGCGAAAAGGGATCGTCGATCTCCATCTCTTCCAGCAGGTTGTCCGGGGCGAAATCCTCGATCCGCAGCACGACCTGCATCGCCGGGGCGCGGAACGCCTCGGGCAGGGTGTCGCGCGCGGCCGCGGCCATCGCCTCCATATCCTCGATCGAGGGGGCCTCGCGGCCTTTCCATGCGTCCATTCCTGCCTCCCGTCGCCTGTCGCGCCTGTCCCCGATATGGACAAAACCACCCCGTTGTGAAAGAGCGGACCCAACAGGAGAGCTTCGATGACCACCGTTACCCGTTTCGCCCCTTCGCCCACGGGCTATATCCATGTCGGCAACCTGCGCACCGCGCTGATGAACTATCTGATCGCGCGCAAGGCGGGCGGCACCTTCATCCTGCGCATCGACGATACGGATCAGGAACGCTCGAAACAGGAATATGTGGATGCGCTGAAGGCGGATCTGGAATGGCTGGGCCTGACATGGGACCGCGAGGAACGGCAGTCGCTGCGCCTTGGCCGGTATGAGGAGGCCGCGCAGCAATTGCGCGATGCGGGGCGGCTTTATGAATGTTTCGAAAGCCCGACCGAGCTGGACCTGAAGCGCAAGAAGCAGCTCAACATGGGCAAGCCGCCGGTCTACGACCGGTCGAGCCTGCACCTGACGGAGGACGAAAAGGCCGCGCTGCGGGCCGGGGGGCGCGAGGGCTACTGGCGGTTCCTGCTGGATCACGAACGGATCGAATGGACGGATGGCATCCTCGGGCCGATCTCGATCGACGCGGCTTCGGTTTCCGATCCGGTGCTGATCAAGGCCTCGGGGCAGGTGCTGTATACCTTCGCCTCCTCGGTCGATGACGTGGACATGGGCGTGACCGACATCGTGCGCGGCGCCGACCATGTGACGAACACCGCGACGCAGATCCAGATCATCGGGGCGATCGGCGGCACGCCGCCGCGTTTCGCCCACCATTCGCTGCTGTCCGGCCCGCATGGCGAGGAACTGTCGAAGCGGCTCGGCGCGCTGTCGATCCGCGATCTGCGGGCCTCGGGCATCGCGCCGGAGGCGCTGCTGTCGATGATGGCGCGGCTGGGATCGAGCCAGCCGGTCGAGCTGAAGATGAGCCTTGACGAGATCGCCGAGGGGTTCGATCTGAGCCAGTTCGGCGCCGCGCCGACGAAATTCGATGCCGAGGATCTGGTGCCCCTGACCCGCGCGCGCAACCAGCACCTGCCCTTTGCGGCGGTGAAGGACCGGATCGCGGAACTGGGCATTCCCGATGCGCAGGCGGAGGCCTTCTGGAAGGTCGCCTCGCACAACATCGACAGGCTGTCGGATCTGGACCATTGGGCGGACCTCGTGCTGAATGGCGCCGAGCCGGTGATCGATCCGGAGGATGCGGACTTCGTCGCGCAGGCGCTGGCGCTGCTGCCCGAGCCGCCGTTCACCGCGGAAACCTGGCCCGAATGGACAGCGAAGGTGAAGGCGGCGACGGGCCGCAAGGGCCGCGGGCTGTTCATGCCGCTGCGCAAGGCGCTGACCGGACAGGCGCACGGGCCGGAGATGGCCGATCTGCTGCCGCTTCTGCACAAGGTCCGCGCCCGCGGCTGAGGTCGCGGCGGGGGCCGTCTGCCCCCGCACCCCCGAGGATATTTATGGAAGAATGAAGGGGATCGCCCGTTTTTTGGGCGTTTCCGGTGCGTTCGGTCGCCTATCGGGATCAAACCGTCGTTTTCGGTTTTTCCTGTTGCCAGTGCGGGGGATGCTCGGCTATCCGATGCGCGACGGAATCGGGAGAAGCTGGCCCCGCGCCAGTGCCGAAGGAGCAACCGCCCCGGTAAACTCTCAGGCAAAAGGACCGTTCCGGCCAGAACTCTGGAGAGGGCATTTGCCCGCCGAAGGGATAACGATCTCAGGCGCCCGCAAGGGCAGGGACAGAGGGGGCATCGAGCGGGTCGCAAGGCCCAGAATATCGGTGCCGGTATTCCGGCAAGACATGAGGGCGGCATGGCCGGAGAAAGCCTGAAGCGGACGGGGCTTTACGATCTGCATATCGAGCTGGGCGCGAAGATGGTGCCCTTTGCGGGCTGGGACATGCCCGTGCAATATCCCATGGGCGTGCTGAAGGAGCATCTGCACACCCGCGCGGCGGCGGGGCTGTTCGACGTCAGCCACATGGGGCAGGTGATCCTGCCGATGGAGGCCGTCGCGGCGCTGGAAACGCTGGTGCCGGTGGATGTGGCGGGGCTGGGCCTGAACCGGCAGCGCTACGGCATGTTCACCAATGCGGCGGGCGGGATTCTGGACGACCTGATGATCGCCAACAAGGGCGACCACCTGTTCCTTGTCGTCAATGCCGCCTGCGCCGAGGCCGATATCGCCCATATGTCCGCGCATATCCCGGGGCTGAAGGTCGTCACCGATCGCGGGCTTCTGGCCTTGCAGGGGCCGCAGGCCGCCGCCGTGCTGGAACGGCTGTTGCCCGGCGTCGCGGCGATGCGCTTCATGGACGTGGCGGAATTCGGCTGGCAAGGGGCAACGCTCTGGGTCTCGCGGTCCGGTTATACCGGCGAGGACGGCTATGAGATTTCCGTTCCCGAAACGGTCGTCACCGATTTCGCCCGCGCGCTGCTGGCGGAGCCCGAGGTGGCGCCGATTGGCCTTGGCGCGCGCGACAGCCTGCGGCTGGAGGCGGGGCTGTGCCTTTACGGCCATGACATCGACATCACCACCACCCCGGTCGAGGCCGACCTGCTCTGGGCGATCCAGAAGCGGCGACGGATCGAGGGCGGTTTCGCCGGGGCCGACGTGATCCTCGGCCAGATCGAGCGCGGCGCCGACCGCAAGCGCATGGGCCTGCGCCCCGAAGGCCGCGCGCCGATGCGCGAGGGCGTTGAGATCTTTGCCGGGCCCGAAGGCGGCGCGCCGATCGGGCGTGTGACCTCGGGCGGGTTCGGCCCGTCGATCGAGGCGCCGATGGCGATGGCCTATCTGCCCGCCGACCTGCCGCAGGGCGCCACCGTCTACGGCGAGGTCCGCGGCAAGCGTCTGCCCGCGCGGATCGTGCCCATGCCTTTCCATCCCCATTCCTACAAGCGCTGAGGAGCCTTCCCATGACCGTCAAATACACCGAAGAGCACGAATGGCTGCGGGTCGAGGGCGACCTCGTGGTGGTCGGCATCACCGAACATGCCTCGGAACAGCTGGGCGATGTGGTCTTTGTCGAACTGCCGGAAATCGAGACGCAGGTGGCCAAGGGGGACGAGATCTGCGTGATCGAATCGGTCAAGGCCGCGTCCGACATCCTTTCGCCGCTGGATGGTGAAATCGTCGAGGTGAATGAATCGCTGGCCGACAACCCGGCGCTGGTGAACGAGGATGCGGTGGGCGCGTGGTTCTTCAAGATCCGGCCGACGGAGATGAGCCAGATCGACGACTACATGTCCGAGGACGAATACAAGGACTTCATCGGCTGATCGGAACGGCGGGGAAACCCGCCGTCGCCGTTTCCGGACCGACCCTACTGAGGTTTTCTGATGGCTTATACGCCTTCCACTTACGATCCCTATGATTTCGCCAACCGCCGCCACATCGGCCCTTCGCCCGCAGAAATGGCCGAGATGCTCAAGGTCGTCGGTGCGCCGACGCTTGAGGCGCTGATCGATGAAACCGTCCCGAAAAGCATCCGCCAGAGCGGCCCGCTGAGCTGGGCGCCGCTGGCGGAACACGAACTGCTGGCGAAGCTGCGCGGGGTGGCCGCGAAGAACCGGGTGATGACCTCGCTGATCGGGCAGGGCTATTACGGCACCGTCACGCCGCCGGCGATCCAGCGCAACATTCTGGAAAACCCGGCCTGGTATACCGCCTACACGCCCTATCAGCCGGAAATCGCGCAGGGCCGGCTTGAGGCTTTGCTGAACTTCCAGACCATGGTGGCGGATCTGACGGGGCTGCCGGTTGCCAACGCCTCTCTGCTGGATGAGGCGACGGCGGCGGCCGAGGCGATGACGATGGCCGAACGGTCGGCGAAGTCGAAGGCCAAGGCCTTCTTCGTCGATGAAAACCTGCATCCGCAGACGATCGGGGTGATCCGCACCCGCGCGTTGCCGCTGGGCATCGAGGTGATCGTCGGCGCGCCGGATACGCTGGTGCCCGAGCAGGTCTTTGGCGCGATCTTCCAGTATCCCGGCACCTATGGCCATGTGCGCGACTTCACCGCGCTGATCGAAAAGCTGCACGCGGCCAAGGCCATCGCCGTTGTCGCCACCGATCTGCTGGCGCTGTGCCTGCTGAAAGAGCCGGGCGCGATGGGGGCGGATATCGCCGTCGGTTCCTCGCAGCGGTTCGGCGTGCCGATGGGCTATGGCGGCCCGCATGCGGCCTTCATGGCAACGCGGGATGAACTGAAACGTTCGATGCCCGGGCGGATCGTCGGTGTTTCGGTCGATGCGCGCGGCAACAAGGCCTACCGGCTGTCGCTGCAGACGCGCGAACAGCATATCCGCCGCGAAAAGGCCACCTCCAACGTCTGCACGGCGCAGGCTTTGCTGGCGGTCATGGCCTCGTTCTACGCGGTGTTCCACGGGCCTGTGGGGCTGCGCGCCATCGCCGAGCGGGTGCATTTCAACGCCGTCCGTCTGCGCGATGCGCTGCTGAACGCGGGGGCCGATGTCTCGCCCGCCGCCTTCTTCGACACGATCACGGTGAAGGTCGGCGTGGGGCAGCAGGGCATCATGGCCGCCGCGCGGCACCGGGGCCTGAACCTGCGCAAGGTCGGGCGCGACCGGGTGGGCATTTCCGTCGACGAACTGACGAATGACGATGTGATCGCCCGCGTTCTGGATGCCTTCGGCATCACCGAGCCCGCGCCTGAGACGACCGAGCTTGGCTTCCCCGAAACCATGCTGCGCACCAGCGATTATCTGACCCATCCGGTGTTTCACATGAACCGCGCGGAATCCGAGATGATGCGCTACATGCGGCGGCTGTCGGATCGGGACCTTGCGCTCGACCGGGCGATGATCCCGCTCGGATCGTGCACGATGAAGCTGAACGCCGCGGCCGAGATGATGCCGATCACCTGGCCCGCGTTCAACGCGCTGCACCCCTTTGCGCCCCGCAATCAGGCCGAGGGCTATGCCGAGGTGGTCGAGGATCTGACCGACAAGCTGTGCGAGATCACCGGCTATGACGCCTTTTCCATGCAGCCGAATTCCGGTGCGCAGGGCGAATATGCCGGGCTGATGACGATCCGCGCCTGGCACCGCGCGCGGGGCGAGGGCGAGCGGAACATCTGCCTGATCCCGATTTCGGCGCATGGCACCAATCCGGCTTCGGCGCATATGGCGGGGATGCAGGTCGTCGTGGTGAAATCCGCGCCGAACGGCGACATCGACCTTGAGGATTTCGCCGAGAAGGCCGAGGCCGCGGGCGACCGGCTGGCCGCCTGCATGATCACCTATCCCTCGACCCACGGCGTGTTCGAGGAAACGGTCAAGGCGGTTTGCGAGATCACCCACCAATATGGCGGGCAGGTCTATATCGACGGCGCCAACATGAACGCGATGGTCGGCCTTGTGCGGCCGGGCGAGGTGGGCGGCGACGTCAGCCACCTGAACCTGCACAAGACCTTTGCCATTCCGCATGGCGGCGGTGGTCCGGGCATGGGGCCGATCGGGGTCAAGGCGCATCTGGCGCCCTTCCTGCCGGGCGATCCGGAAACCGGCGAGGGGCCGGTGTCGGCGGCGCCGTTCGGCTCGGCCTCGATCCTGCTGATTTCGTGGGCCTATTGCCTGATGATGGGTGGCGCGGGGCTGACGCAGGCGACGCGGGTGGCGATCCTGAACGCCAACTATATTGCCTCGTCGCTGCGGGCGGAGTATCCGATCCTGTTCATGGGCAACCGGGGCCGTGTGGCGCATGAATGCATCCTCGACACCCGCGACTTCGCCGAGGTGGGGGTTTCCGTCGACGACATCGCCAAGCGGCTGGTCGACAGCGGCTTCCACGCGCCGACGATGAGCTTTCCGGTCGCGGGCACGCTGATGGTCGAGCCGACGGAATCGGAAACGAAGGCGGAACTCGACCGTTTCATCGCGGCGCTGCATTCGATCCGGCAAGAAATCCGCGACGTGGCCGAGGGGCGCATCGCCGCCGAGGAAAGCCCGCTGCATTTCGCGCCGCATACCGTCGAGGATCTGGTCGCCGACTGGACCCGCGCCTATCCGCGTGAGCAGGGCTGCTTCCCGCCGGGCTCGTTCCGGGTGGACAAATACTGGCCGCCGGTCGGGCGCGTGGACAACGTCTATGGCGACCGCAACCTGATCTGCACCTGCCCGCCGGTCGAGGCCTACGCGGCGGAATAAGGCGGAGCGTATTCCGGGGGTGCGAGTGGTCAGGGCGAGAGGGGGCCAGCCCCCTCTTGGCCTGCGGCCAATTCACCCCCGGGATATCTATGGAAGAATGAAGGCAGAAGGTTGTCCTGCCGGTTGCGGCGCATTGTTTGACGGGTGATCCTTGTTCCATCGGGAGTGGCTGCCGATATTGTCTACGGATTGAATATTTCGGGAGGCTATGATGGCCGAAACGATGCGTGTGACGTGTCTGTCCTGCGGGCAGGCGAACCGGGTTCCTGCGGAGCGACTTGCGGCGGGGCCGAAATGCGGGGTCTGCGGGGCGCCGCTGATTTCGGCGAAGCCGGTGGCGATCGACGGGGCGGTGCTGGCGAAGGCGGCGAAGGACGACCTGCCTTTGCTGGTCGATTTCTGGGCGCCGTGGTGCGGGCCGTGCCGGCAGATGGCGCCGCAGTTCGAGGCGGCGGCGGGGATGCTGACGCCCCGGGTGCGGTTCGCGAAACTGAATACCGAGGAAGATCCGGCCGTCTCGCAGCGCCACGGGATTCAGGGCATTCCGGCCTTCATCCTGTTCGGACGCGGGCGGGAGGTCGCGCGCGCCGCGGGGGCGCGGCCGGCGCGGGATCTGGTGGCCTTCGTGCAGGGCAAGCTGGGGCTGGCGGCCTGATCACGCCGCCAGTTGCCGCCGGGCGAGATCGTGGAACAGGTGGGTGAAGGCCGCGGCTCCCACCACCGGCACCACGAGGTTGAGCACCGGCACCGACAGCGGCACCGCCATGATCGCCCCGGTGGCCCAGACCGTCATCTTGTTGCGTTCGTAGAGCGCGCGGGCCTCGGCCCGGCTCATCCGGCGGATGGCGGCCATCTGGAAATATTCCCGCCCCAGCAGGTAGCCGTTCAGCGCGAGGAACAGGAACGGCGCGAAGGGGATGACGAAGGGATAGATCATCAGCGCCACCAGATTGGCCGCGATCACCACGCCGAAGAATTTCAGCGTATCGCCAAGCGTTTCCAGCAGGCCGAGCGGCTTGACCGGGGGCAGGTCGGGGTAGTGTTCACGCTCGACCATCCCGGCCACGTCATCGAGAAAGAAGCCGGTGAAGATCGAGGCGACCGGCGCCATCAGGAAGATCGAGGCGAACAGGAACACCGCCACCGCCACCCAGCCCGCCGCCGCATCGACCCATGTCACCGGGCCCCAGAAGGGCAGGTTGACCGTATCCGGCAAAAGCAGGCCAAGCAGCCAGATCGTCGCCACGCCAAGCGCGATCAGCAGGCCAAGCGCCAGCGCGATGCCAAGCAGCAGGATCTTCAGCGCCTCGGGGCGGATCAGGTCCTGCCAGCCGCGCAGGATGGCGGGGAACATCACGCCTCCACCCAGGTGACGATCTGGTCGAGGTCCGGGCGCGGGCGTTCGGGCGGCAGCATCCGTTCGGTGCCGATATGGACGAGCCCGGCGACCCATTCGCCGTCGTTCAGCCCGAAGGCCGTTTTCGCGAAACCTTCGTCATGCGCGATCCAGCCGGTCAGCCAGCCCGCGCCCCAGCCCGCCGCCAGCGCGGCATTCAGAAGGCTGAGGCAGGCGGCGCCAACGGACAGCGTCTGTTCGATCTGGGGCACCTTCTCGGTCGGGCGGGGCACGGCGATCACCACCACGCAGAGCGGGCTGTCGCCAAGCTGCGAGACGCCCTTGGCCGCGACGGTCTCGGGCAGGCCCTGCGCCCGGGCATAATCGCCCGCGGCCTGCGACAGCCGTTCCAGCGCCGGCCGTTCCAGCACGACGAAACGCCAAGGCTCCAGCTTGCCGTGATCCGGCACGCGGGCGGCGGCGGTCAGGAGCTCGGTCAGCGCGGCGCGGTCGGGCGCGGGCGCCGTCAGGGTCTTGGGCGGACGGGAGCGCCGGGTCAGAAGGAAACGCAGAGCCTCTTCGTTGCGGATCGGCGGGTTCACGGTGCCGGGGGGGATGTTCATTCTGCTCTCCGTCTCTGCTGCGGTGCAGATATTGGCCTCCGTGCGTCCGAATGCAATGGCGGGGTTCGGGGCGGGCCTTTCCGGGCGGCGCATTGCGGCCTACAAGGCGGCATGACCGATCTGAGCCATCTTGCCGTGCCTGGCACGGAAATCGCGCTGCGGGTGACGCCGCGGGCCTCGCGCAATGCGCTTGTCCTGACCGGGGACGGGCTGCGCGCCTATGTCACCGTGGTGCCCGAGGACGGCAAGGCCAATGCCGAGGTGGTGAAGCTGCTGGCAAAGGCGCTTGGCATCGCGAAATCGCGGCTGGTTCTGGTGCGGGGCCAGACCGCGCGGGACAAGGTGTTTCGCGTCGATTAGCCGTTGTTCTGCCGCAGCCGGTAGACGCCCTCGGGCAGGTTCAGCGCGGCTGCCAGCTCGCGCAATTGCGCGTGGGAAAAGACGATGCGGCTGACGGCCTCGGTCTGGTCGTCCATCTGTTCGAGCACGACGCAATCCTCGAAGGACTGGATCGTTATGTCTTCCTGCAGATAGTCGCGCGGATCGTCCCCCTCGTCGACGAGGGTGATCACGGTGGCGTCGAATTCGTGTTCGATGGTAAACATGATGCCATGCTAGCCTGCCCCCGGGCGGCGGGAAAGCGTAATCTGCGGTGGGGCGCGGGCGGCGGAAATCGCAGGCCCGGCGAAAACTTGCGTGAAGTGATGCGCCGGGATCTTTGCCTTCGCCGCGCGGGTCGCTAGATTTCGGTCCGGGATTCCCCCCTCCTGCCTGCCAAAGGGCCTGACGATGCAAGCAACCGTGATCCGTGCCTGTCTGGGGCTGCTTCTGGCGGCGATGCTTGGCGCGTGCTCCGTCGCGCCGCGCCAGCAGGTCGTGGTTCCGCATCCCGCCGCGGCCCCGCAGGTCAGCGCCGAGGCAGTGCCCGCGCGGCTGTCGACGCAGCAGGCGGCCGACAATTTCATCGCCGTCGCCCGCACCATGCAGCCGAAGATCCGCGAGGAATGCCTTGAACGCACGCAGGGGCGGCAGAACTGCAACTACCGGATTCTGGTGGACGAACGGCAGAGCGCCTCGCCCAATGCGTTCCAGACCGTGGATTCGCAGGGCAACCCGATCGTCGCCTTCAACCTTGCCCTGATCGCCGAGGCGCGCAATCCTGACGAGCTGGCCTTTGTCATGGGGCATGAGGCGGCGCATCACATCCTTGGCCATCTGCAATCCAAATCGCAGGATGCGGCGGCGGGGGCGATGATCCTTGGCGTGCTGGCGGCGGCGACGGGGGCGGATGCGACGGGGATTTCGCAGGCGCAGGATATCGGCGCCTCGGTCGGCAGCCGGGCCTATTCCAAGGACTACGAATTGCAGGCCGACCGGCTGGGCACGATCATTTCCTGGGATGCGGGGTTCGATCCGGCGCGGGGGGTGCTGTTCTTCAACCGGCTGTCCGATCCGGGGGACCAGTTCCTGGGCTCGCACCCGCCGAACGCGCAGCGGGTGATGGTCGTGCGCCGCACCATCGCGCAGTTGCAGGCCGGCCAGATCTGATTTCCGCACCCCGGATTGATCTGGGTCATGGCGCGCGCGCCGCCGGCGGCGCAGGGTTTTCCCATGCACACAAAGGGGGAAGCCATGTTCGAGGTCAGGACAGTTCATTCCCATGCGGCGCTGATGAACCGCGTGGCGGCGATGCAGGGGGTCGATATGGCCGGGGCGCTGCGATCGGGCGGGCTGTCCGGCGCCGCGTGGCGCGACGCGGTGATGGCCTGCCTGCGCTGCCCCGCGCCGCACAAATGCCGGCACCGGCTTGCGGCGGCATTGCGGCCGGGGGCGGACCCGGCCTTGGCGGAGCTGCCCGCCTTTTGCGCCAACCGTGCGTTGATCGAGGCGCTGATGCCCGCGCGGCAGGAGGAACGGGCATGGGCATAGCGGTTCACGGCGATCTGTATTTCTGGGTGACGCGGGGCATCGCCCGCCGCGCCGGGGTCAGCATCGACGCCGCGATGCATGACGGGCGCCTGCCGCGCGCGACCTTTTTGCGGATGGTCGAACGGTGCCAAGCCTGCCCGCGGGCCGAGGATTGCCTGACCTATCTGGCCTATCCGCGCGGGGCGGACCCGTCGCGGGCGGGCAAGCCCTGCCAGAATGCACTGATCCTGGCCGAATTGCGCGCGCTGGCCCCGGCGGTCACGGAATGACCTCGAACCGGTCGACATCGACCATGCCGTGATCGGTGATCTTCAGATGCGGGATCACCGGCAGCGCGAGGAAGGCGAGTTGCAGGAAGGGCTCTTCCAACGTCACGCCAAGTGACTTTGCCGCGGCGCGCAGGTCGACCAGCCGGTCGCGCACCGTCTCGAACGGATCGAGGCTCATCAGCCCGGCGACGGGCAGGGCAAGCTCGGCGAGGATCTCGCCCCCTGCCGCCACGACGAAACCGCCTTCCAGATCCGTCAGCCGGTTCGCGGCCAGCGTCATGTCGGCGGCATCCGCGCCCACCACGACGATATTGTGGTGGTCGTGGCAGACGGTCGAGGCGATCGCTCCGCGCTGCAACCCGAAGCCCTTGACGAAGCCGGTGGCGATATTGCCGTTCTTGCCGTGGCGTTCGACCACGGCGATCTTGATCAGGTCGCGGGTCAGGTCGGGCTTCTTGTCGCCGCCCTCGGGCGCGATGTCGAAGGTCAGATGCTCGGTGATGATCTTACCGGGCAGGATGCCGATCACCGGCGTTTCGCGCCGGTTCGCGCCGGTGCGGAAGCTCTCGGCGGTCACCTTCGGCGCCTTGACCGAGTGGCGCGCGACGGGGGGGATCGTCTCGCGGGCGGCGAAGGCGGCATCCGTCACCTCGACCCCGCCGGCGAAGACCTGCGCGACGCGGCAGCTTTCCAGCCCGTCGATCGCCACGATGTCGGCGCGCTTGCCCGGCGCGATCAGGCCGCGGTCCTTGAGCCCGAAGGCCTCGGCGGCCGACAGGCTTGCGGCGCGGTAGGCGGCTAGCGGCGGCGCGCCAAGCGCGATCGCGGTGCGGATGATGTAGTCCAGATGGCCGTGTTCCGCGATGTCGAGCGGGTTCCGGTCATCGGTGCAGAAGCACAGATAGGGCGAATGGCGTTCCGTCAGCAGGGGCGCCAGCGCGTGCAGATCCTTGGACACCGACCCCTCGCGGATCAGCACGCGCATCCCCTTGCGCAGCTTTTCCAGCCCTTCTTCGGCCGAGGTCGCCTCATGTTCCGTGCGGATCCCGGCGGAAATGTAGCCGTTCAGATCCTTGCCGCGGAGCAGGGGGGCGTGGCCGTCGATATGCCGCCCGGCCCAGGCGTCGAGCTTGGCCATGCAGCCCGGATCCTTCATCAGCACGCCGGGATAGTTCATGAATTCGGCGAGCCCGAGGCTGCGCGGATGGTCGATCAGCGGGATCAGGTCCGCCGCCTCAAGCACCGCACCCGTGGTTTCCATATGGGTCGAGGGCACGCAGGACGAGAGCTGCACCCGGATGTCCATCAGCGTCCGCACCGAGGCGTCGAGGAAATAGCGGATGCCCGTGAGGCCGCAGACATTGGCGATCTCATGCGGGTCGCAGATCGCCGTGGTGACGCCGTGCGGCGTGACGCAGCGGTCGAATTCAAATGGCGTGACCAGCGAGCTTTCGATATGCAGATGGGTGTCGATGAAGCCCGGGACGAGGATCCTGCCGGTCAGGTCGATCTCGCGCCGCCCCTCGTAGCGGCCGAAGGTGCCGACGATCGTATCGCCGCAGATCGCCACGTCTGTCCCGACCAGTTCGCCGGTGATCAGGTCGTAGACCCGCGCGTTCTTCAGCACCAGATCGGCGGGTTCGAGGCCGCGGCCCTGATCGATGCGTTGGGCGAGTTTGGTCATGGTCCTGCTTCCTTTCCGGTCTTGCCCGGATCATGTCGAAAAGCGGGCAGGGCTGCCAGAGGATTCCGCCCGGGGCAGGGGCGATTCGCCCTTGTCAAACGGGTGTTTTGCCACTAAGGGCACCCCTTCATGGGCCTGCACCCTTGGAGGAGGCCCGAAACGCCAATTTAAGGAATACGCAAATGGCAAAAGAGATTGAAACTCTCGAAGCCGTCGTGCGCACGGGGACGGGCAAGGGGGCCGCTCGCGCAGCACGTCGTCAGGGTCTCGTGCCCGGCATCGTCTATGGCGACGGCAAGGAGCCGGTGGCTCTGAACCTGGACTACAACAAGCTGCTGACCCGTCTGCGTAAGGGCCGGTTCCTGTCGACCCTGTTCAACCTGAAGGTCGAAGGTCAGGAAGACGTGCGGGTGATCTGCCGCGGCGTGCAGAAGGATGTGGTCAAGGATCTGCCGACGCATGTCGATTTCATGCGCACGCACCGTGGGTCGCGCATCAATCTGTTCATCCACGTGAACTTCGAGAACCACGAAGCCGCGCCCGGTCTGAAGAAGGGTGGCACGCTGACCATCGTGCGTCCGGAAGTCGAACTGGAAGTTCTGGCGGCCGATATCCCGGACCACATCACCGTGGACCTGACCGGCAAGCAGATCGGCGATGTCATCCACATCGGTGACGTGGTGCTGCCGGCCGGCGCGAAGCCGACCATCGACCGCAACTTCGTCATCGCGAACGTCGCGGCGCCGAGCGGTCTTGTCGCGGGCGACGAACCGGAAGAAACGACCGAGGAAGCCTGATCCTCGATGGCAGTGGCGGCTCAGGCCGCATCTGTCTGATGAATGCCGGACCCGGAAGCGGAAGCTTTCGGGTCTTTCTTTTGTTGTTTTTCTGTCCGGGGGCGCCGTCGGAATCCGCCGCCGCTAGGTGCAATGCGGGCCCAGACGAGGTCCGGGGGAAAGAGCGGGTGCTTCCGTCGGAGCCTGAAGATAATCGGGATCTTTGAAATATATGCGAGGATTGTCACGCGATGACTGTCATAAGGCGGCAGGAACGCCGCTGTGCGGGGCATCCTTTTGATACTTCCGGCGACACATGTGATCTGGAGTGGGCAATGTGGATTTGTCGGACGCCAAGAAGAGCCTCCAGCGAGATCACGCCGACCCACCCCGTTAGTTCACGATGAATTCCGCATGCAATGCTCCGGCGGTATGGATGCTCCTGAGAATGTCGATCATGTCGCGGGGCGAGACGCCAAGGGCATTCAGCCCCGCCACCACATCGGACAGCGAACTGCTTGTCGGGATCTCCGCGATCTGAATGCCCGGCTCGTCCTCAAGGGAAACGCCCGTTCGCGGCACGACCACGGTCTGGCCGCGGGAAAACGGATCCGGCTGCACGGCAATCGGTTGTTCCTGCACACGCAGGGTCAGGTTCCCTTGGCTGACGGCGACACGTGAAATGCGGACATCCTCGCCCATGACGATGGTGCCGGAGCGTTGGTCCACGACCACGCGGGCGCGCTGTTCGGGCTCGACGTTCAGTCCCTCGATCCGGCCGATGGCATGGGCGGCGGATTGCATGTTGGCGCGGCCAAGATCCAGCGTCACCGTGCCCGAATCCATCATCGTCGCCACGCGGGAGCCGAATTCCCGGTTGATGACCCGCTCGATCCGCCCCGCCGTCGTGAAATCGGGGCTTTTCAGCGCCAGACGCAATGTCCGCAGCGATCCCAGATCAAAGGCGACTTCGCGTTCCACGCGCGCGCCGTTGGGAATGGAGCCGGAAGTCGGAACGCCCTGAACGACAGATGCCGCCTGCCCCTGAACGGAAACGCCGCCGGACAGGATCGTGCCCTGCGCGACCGCATAGATTTCACCATCCGCCGCATTCAGCGGGGTCATGATCAGCGTGCCGCCAAGCAGGCTCTTGGCATCGCCGATGGCGGATACGGTTACGTCGATCTGGCTGCCGGCGCGGGCGAAGGGCGCGAGGCTCGCGGTGACCAGAACGGCGGCGACGTTCTTGGGGCGCAACTGCTCCCCGGTGACGTTGACGCCGAGCCGCTCCAGAACATTCTGCATGATCTCTTCCGTGAAGGGCGCGTTTCGGAGACCGTCTCCCGTGCCGTTCAGCCCGACGACAAGGCCGTATCCGACGAGATCATTTCCGCGCACACCGTCGAAATCGACCAGATCCTTGATCCGGACCGAGGCCGCCGAAGCGAGCGAGGGCATCAACACCAGCAGGAGAAGGAAGATGAGGCGCATCACAGGTAATTGGTCAGGGACAATTGCGAGAGGCGTGCGGTCAGGGTGTAGAGGGTTTCCAACTGTGTCTCGACGGCCTCCAATGCGGTGGCGGTTTCGTAGGGATCCGCCTCGAGCAGTTTTGCCTTCGCCAGATCGATCGAGCTGATTTCCGCGGTCTGAGCGGCCTGTGCATCGGCGATCTTTTCTTCGATGAGGCCGACCTTTCCGCGCAGGGTTGCAAGCCCTGTATCCGCCGCGGTCAGATAAAGACCTGCCGACTGCGTCAGGGAACTGCGCAGGTCATTGTCCCCGCCGATCACGTCGGCTGACACCAGCGCCGCCAGTGCGAGGCCTTTGAGCGTATCGCGAATTGCGGTGTCATTGCCTGTCACCGGAAAGGTCAGCGTATCCGTATCGGAAATGCGGATACCGGCGGCGGGCACGCTGCTGCCCTTGTAGGCAGTGGCGGCGAATTCATCAGTTTCCCCGGTTGAGGCCGGCACGTCGAACCAGGCATCGATCGCCGCGATGATCTGATCGGGATCGGTCATGCCTTCGACTGTCCCGGCCAGTGCCGTCAGGATTTCCTGCGATGAAGCGAAGGGTTTGGTCTGTGAATCCTCTCCCGCGAAAACATATCGCCCGTTGGTTCGTGTGTTCAGTGCCGAAAGGACCGAGGTGAAAGCCTCCGCCGCTGCCGAGAGGGCAACATCCGCAGATGCTGCCGCGGGAGAGCTGGCGGCGGAAATCAGGCTTTTGCCGATCTGGCTGGCCTGATTTTGAATGTTCTCAAGCGCCGATTGCGCCGAAGTCACGAAAATCTCGGTCTGGTCGGCTGCCAGTTTGTAGCTGCTCAGCCTGGCGCGCGAGGCCTCCAGCGCCGAAAGGGTGGTGAAATTGCCCTGCACGGCTTTGCCGATGTCGGATTTTACGCCCGTCGTCAATTCGTCGGACAGCCGGCTCAGCGTCTGTTTGATCTGCGTGTTATGCGTGCGCAGCTGATAGGTGAGTGCCATATCGCCGGTGGAAAGGTAGTTCATATTACAGCTCCAATATGGCTTGCATCATTTCGTCGACGGCCTGGATGACCCTTGCATTGGCGGCATAGGCCTGCTCGACCTGCAGAAGGGTTTGCAGTTCACGGTCGGTGTCGACGCCCTGCGACAGAACCTGTTGTGTGACGGTTTCCTGCCGGGCGGTGAGGTAGCTTTGCCGGCTTTCGGCCGATTGGCGGGAGGTCGAAATCCTGCTGAGCAGATCGGCTGCGAGTTCCGTCACGCTGCGCGCCGCCGGGGAGAAGCTACCGGATGCAGGCACCGTCGCCCGCGAAAAGGCATCCGACAGGGCGCCCAGAAGCGTGGCATTGCTGGCCGCGCCCTCGCTGGTTGCCGCAAGGCCGTCGCGCAGTCGCCAGACTTCTCCGGAAGCGGCGGGATCGACGGCGGCGTTGATGCTGATACGCTGTGCAAGCCCGGCTTCTTTCGTAAGATCCAGCGCGTTTCCGGCATCGGTGAACAGGCCCGGAGCAGTCGGGGTCAGGGAACTGTCGGAAAACCGCTCGATCAGATTGCGGGCGAAGGCGTCGAGATCGGTCTGTATCTGCGGCGCGAGTTCATCGCGGATCTCGAAGGCCGCGGCGAGGGAACCGCCCGCCATGAGACCCCCCGCCGTCGTGGTCACGCTGCGGCCATTCACCGACAGGCCGGACAGTTGCCCGCCGGCGAGCGATATATCCACGCCCATCACGTGAGCCGGCGAGAATTCGATTGTCGCCGCCGTGCCATCCAGAAGCGCCAGCCCCCCGGTGGTATAAAGGGCGATCTGGTTTCCGCCGCGCTCGATGCTGCGGATCGGCACGATCTCCTCGATCTGATTGACCAGCACCTGACGCTGATCCATCAGGGAGGAGGCGTCATTGCCGACGGCGCTGGCGCGGGTGATCGCCTTGTTCAGATCGGCGATCTGGGCGAGGGTGTCATTGAGGCTCTGGACCTGCTGGCCGATCGACGTGTCGGCGTTCAGGCGCAGGGACTGAACGCCCTCCGAGACCGCGTTCAGTTTTTCAGTCACTCCCTTGGCGGCATCGACCGCGGCCGACAGGGCCGTCGCATTTTCCGGGGTAGCTGCGGCCGAGATCAGGGCGCTGTCGAAGGCCGACAGCGCATCGCTCAGCGACCCGCCATCGCCGGGTGTGCCGAGCATACCCTCGATCGCGGACAGCGCCGTGCTGAGCGTGGTCGCATTGGACGCCGCGGCATCTGCCTGACGCTTTTCCTGCAACAATGATTCGCTGATCTGGCGGGCGATGCCATCGATCCGGACCCCGCCGGTCAGATTGGCCGACGACAACTGGACCTCGCGGCGGGCATAGCCTTCGGTCAGCGCATTGGCGGTGTTGGAGGCGATCACCTCGGTCATGCGCGACATGGCCGACAGGCCGGAGACCGCGTTGTTCAGTGCATTCGTGATACTCATTTGGCAGCCTCCGTGCCGCGGTTTCGGTCAGGCGTCAGCGCTTGATGTTGGTGGTTTCCTGCAGCATCTCATCGACCGTCTGAATGACCTTGGCGTTCGAGGAATAGGCCCGCTGGGTCTGGATCAGGCTGGTCAGTTCATGCGCCACATCGACGGCGGATCCCTCGCGCGCATAGCCCGCGACGGTGCCGGTCGGCCCGCTGCCCGCATCCCACAGATAGAAGGACCCGGAGCTCGAGGAGATGCGGTAAGCCTGACTGTCCAGCGCGGTCAGCCCGTTCGGATTCGGCACGTCGACCAGCGGGATCTGATACAGGGTGCGGATGAAGCCGGTATCGTAGGTCGCCTTGATGAAGCCGTTCTCGTCGATCTCGATGCCGGCGAGGTTGCCGACGGGCGAGCCGTCCTTGGAAATGGAGGTCGGCGAGAAATCCCCCGCGAATTGCGTCAGCCCGTTGGTATCGCCCGGTTTGCCGATCGAGATGACCATGTCGTCGCCGACGGAGCCGACTTTCAGCTTCAGCCCGCCGGTCTGCGGATCCCAGACTGTTTCGGCCGGATTGTCGGCAGCGGGCGTGACCGACTGGATCGTTCCGCGGTTCTCGAATGTATCGTAGAAGGTCAGGGTATAGCTGGCGACGACCTCGTCATTCCTGGCGGAATCGGTGATCCTCATTTCCCAAGCGTTCGAGGAGGTCGCCGGCGCCACCGGTGGGACGGCGGTGAAGGTGAAGTTCAGCGTCTTGGACGAGCCGAGATTGTCGAAATATTCGACCGACATCGGCAGCGGGGTGATGGTCGCGCCTTCCTCGGTCTGGGTCGAGGGCAGGTTGACCCCCAGCGTGATCTTGGTCGTCGGGTCGCCCGCCGTCTGGTTCGCATTGATGACCACCGGGGTCAGGCCGGACACCGTATCGCGCGAGGTCACCGGGATCGACCCGTCGGCATTCGCCGCCCAGCCAAGCAGGACCAGCCCGGTCGCGGTGCGCAGCACGCCGTTCGCATCCGTCGAGAACGAGCCCGTCGTGGTCATGAGCAGCTTCGAATCGGTCAGCGAATCGAGCGAGGTGGTTGTCGTCACGGGCAGGAAGCCGCGCCCGGCGATCGCGATGTCCATCGAGTTCGAGGTCGAGACCAGCGTTCCCTGTTCCGACACCAGCCGGTTGGTGAAGGCCCGTACCCCGCCCGCCGTATAGCTGCCGTTCACGGCGCGATTGTCGTTGAGAACAAGGCTTTCGAAATCGGCCTCGGACCGTTTGTAGCCATAGGTCGCCGAATTCGCGATATTGTCTGAGATCGCCGCCAGCCGCGTCGCATTCGCCGAAAGGCCCGCGACACCGGAATTGAGCGAGGAGGAAATGGACATGTTTGCGCCTTTCTGCTGCGTTGCCCCGGGGGCACGGGAATTGTGCCGTGAGGGGCGTTAAAATCGGCCTAACACCTGAAATTGCCGCAACCGGACCGGATCAGCGGCCCTTGCGGAGCAGGATCGCCTCGATCCGGTTGTTGCGCACCGACATCGGCACGGCGGGGACGGCGGGCTTGCGGTCGGCATAGCCCGTGACCCGCTGGATCCGCTTGCGGTCGAACCCGGCGGCTTCCAGCCTTTCGCGCAGAACCTGTGCGCGCGCCGCCGAAAGATCCCAGGTGGGATTGACGCGCAACACCTCGGGGTAGGCGCGGACATAGCCGTTTACCGCCACCTGATTGCCGACCAGCGAAAACACCCGCGTCAGCATCCCCGCGATCTCGTCAAGGATCGGCTCCGGCTCGGCGGTGTCGGGGGCGAACAGCGGCTCGTCCTCCAGATCGAAGAATTCGACGATCAGCCCCTCGTCGGTGACGCGGGTCACGACGCGGCGGGCGATCCGGTCGCTTGCCATCAACTCGCCGCTGCGCCCGGCAAGGGTGCGTTCGATTTCCTCCGCCACCTGTCGAAGCTCATCCTCCCCCTCGCGGGCGGTATCGCTGTCCATCGCATGGTCGCCCGGTTGCTTCAGCGGGATCGGAAAGATCGCCCCGGTGCCCGATTCCGCCGCCTGATTCTGCGACAGCACCGAATCGCCGCCAAAGGCGCCGTCGCCGCCGCCCGAGATCCGGTTGACCGGCAGCGTCGGGCTGAAATAATCGGCGATGCCCTTGCGCTGTTTCTCGGTCGTCGCGTTCAGCAGCCACATGAGCAGGAAGAAGGCCATCATCGCCGTCACGAAATCGGCATAGGCCACCTTCCAGGCGCCGCCGTGATGGCCGCCGCCCTGCACGACCGTCTTGCGCCTGATGATGATCGGCGCGTTGGTGTCGCCCTTGCCCATCCCGTCCCCGATTCCGTCACGATGATCTCCGCTATACGCGCGCGGCATTAACGCCGGTTTAAGCGCCGCGCTGCGGATGCGGCTTGCCGGGGCCGCCAAGGCGATTATCCTAGGCGCATGAACGCGCCGCTTCCTCCGATCGAAGACCTTGTCGCCTGTCCGCATTGCGACGCGCTACACCATCTCCCGTCACTGGGCGAGAATGAGCGCGCCTTCTGCGCGCGCTGCGGCAGCCTGATGGTGGCGCCAAGGGCGCGCTCCTTCCTTCAGGTGCTGTCGCTGGCCTTCTCGGCGATGATCCTGATGGCGGCGGCGGTGTTCTTTCCGTTCCTCAGCATTTCCTCGCACGGGTTCGGCCATGCCAGTTCCGTTTTCGAGGTGGCCATGGCCTTTTCCGACAGCTGGTATGCGCCGCTGTCGCTGGCCGTGCTGATGGTGATCGTCGCGCTGCCGGCGCTGCGCTTCGCCGGGCTGATCTACACCCTGTGGCCGCTGGCGAACGGCCGCCCGCCGTGGCGGCATGCCGCTTTCGTCTTCCGCATGGTCGAGGAATCGCAGCCCTGGTCGATGGCCGAGATCTTCGTCATCGGCACCGCCGTCGCGCTGGTCAAGATCGGCGGCCTCGCATCGATATCCTTCGGGCCGGCCTTCTGGGCTTTCTGCTGCCTTATCATCGTCAACGTCCTGAAAAACGCCTATATGAGCAAATCGGCAATCTGGGAGGCGATCGGAAAGGGATGAGCGGGCCGGAGATCATCAGCGCCACCGACGCCGGGCTGACCGGATGCACGCAATGCGGCAAGGTCTGGCCCGCGGGGACCGCCCGCTGCGGCCGCTGCGGCAGCCACCTGCATCCGGTCGACATCCGGTCGCTGCAACGGGTCTGGGCCTGGTGGTGGGCCGGGCTGATCTTCTACATCCCCGCCAACCTGTTCCCGATGCTGCGGACCTCGACGATGTTCGGCACGCAGGAAAACACCATCGCGGGCGGCGCGGTCGAGCTGGCGCAGCATGGTGACTGGGCGGTTGCGCTGATCATCCTGATGGCCTCGGTGCTGATTCCGATCGCCAAATTCATCGCCATCGCCTATCTGGCCTTCACCGTCCGCGTGCCGGGGCAGCGCGGCGGACGCCATCTGATGCTTTACGATGTCGTGGAATTCATCGGCCGCTGGTCGATGATCGACGTTTTCGTCGTGGCGATCCTGTCGTCGCTGGTGCAGCTTGGCTTCGTCGCCACGATCCATCCCGGCCCGGCGGCGGTGGCCTTTGCGCTGTCGGTCGCCTTCACGATGCTGTCCGCCCAGAGTTTCGACCCGCGGCTGATCTGGCGTGTTCCGCCGACGCCCGATCCCGAACAGCCCGCTCCCCAAGTGACGAGAGAGACATGAACGATTCCCCCGACATCGCCGAGATGCGCAAGGCTCCCGCCCCCGATCCGATCTGGACCCGGGTCTCGGTGATCTGGATCGTGCCGCTGATCGCGCTGGCGATCACGCTTGGCGTCGCGTGGAAGACCTATTCCGGCCGGGGCGAGCTGATCCAGATCGACTTCGCCGACGCGACCGGCATCAATCCCGGCGAGACGGTGCTGAAATTCCGCGAGGTGACGGTCGGCACGGTGGAAACCGTGGGCTTCACCCCCGACCTCAATTCCGTCCGCGTCGAAGTGCGGGTGGACAAGAAGGTCGTGCCCTATATCGACAAGGACGCGCGCTTCTGGCTGGTGCGGCCCGAGGTCTCGGCGCAGGGGATCTCGCGGCTGGACACGGTGCTGTCGGGGACCTTCATCGAGGGCTGGTGGGACGCCGATCCCGGCGAACGGCAAACCGAGTTCACCGGGCTCGAACGCCCGCCCGTCGCCCCGGATCCCAGCCGCGGAACGGTGGTCGAGCTTGCCGCCGACGATGCCGGCGGCCTCGCCGAGGGGGCGCCGATCCTGTATCGCGGGCTGACGGTCGGGCGGTTGCAGAACCTGCGGCTGAACAGCACCGGCACCGGCGTCGTCATCGACGCTTTCATCAACAAGCCCTATGACGCGCGGATGTCCGGCGTCACGCGGTTCTGGAACACCTCGGGGATCTCTTTCTCGGTCGGTCCGAACGGGGTGAACCTGTCGATGCGCTCGCTTGCCACGATCGTGCAGGGCGGGGTGGAATTCGACACCTTCTCCAGCGGCGGCGGCGCGGTCGAGAACGGTCAGGTCTTCCGGCTGTTCGCGGACGAGGGCTCGGCCCGCGCCTCGATCTTCGGCTCGGATCTGGTCAATCCGCCGCATTACGTGCTGCTGTTCGACGAGGCGGTGAACGGTCTCGAAAAGGGTGCCAAGGTGCAGTTCCGCGGGGTCGAGGCGGGCGAGGTCTCGGATCTGTCGATCCGCGTGACCGACACCGGCAACGGCGAAAAGCACGCCCAGCAACAGGTCATCATCGCGCTGTCGCCGGAACGGCTCGGGCTCGACCGCAACGCCGAGGCGACCGAGGTCACCGATTTCCTCGAAACGCAGGTCGAACAGGGGCTGCGGGCGCGGATCGCGGGGACGGGCCTTTTCGGCACCACGCTGATCGTCGAGCTGACCGATGTTGCTGCCCCCTCGGACACGGGGATGAACCTGCAGGACACGCCCTATCCCAGCATCCCGACCGCGCCCGCGACGCAGAACGACGTCGCTGCCTCGGCCCGCGATGTGTTCGGGCGGATCAACGCGCTGCCGATCGAGGATCTGATGCATGCGGCGATCCGCACGATGGACAGCATCTCGGCCATCGCCGACAGTCAGGAAACCCGCGAGGTGCCGCGCAACCTCTCCGCCGTTCTGGAACAGGTGCAGGCGCTTGTCGCTTCGCTGAACAGCGAGGATGCGGCGCAAAAGGCGATGACGGCGATCGACGGGCTGTCCACCGCGGCGACGAATTTCATCTCGGAAATTCAGGGGCTGGACCAGACGCTGAGTTCGGCGGGCAAGGCGGCGGATGCGCTGGCGGCGATGCCCTTGGAAGATATCGGCCGCAACATCGACGCGACGATCACCGATATCCGCGGCATGCTGGGCACGCAGGGCGCGGAACGGCTGCCCGCGGCGCTGTCGGCGACGCTCGAACAGGTGGCGGTGATCCTTGGCGAATTGCAGCGCGGCGGCGCGGCGCAGAAGCTGAACGACACGCTCGACGCGGCGCAAGGCGCGGCGCAGGGCATCGCCAGCGCCTCGAACCGGCTGCCCGAGATCACCGAGCGGCTCGACCTGCTTCTGGCCGAGGCGCGGGGCATGGTGAACGCCTACGGCGCCCGGTCCGATTTCAACGCCCAGCTTGTCGGCACGATGCGCGAATTGCAGCGCGCCACCCAATCCATCAGTTCGGTCGCCCGCATGATCGAACGCAATCCACGCGCCTTCATCCTTGGCCGCTGACGGGAGACAGTGATGACCCTTCGGATTTCAGCCCTGATCCTTCTGGCCGCGCTGGCGGCCTGTTCCGATCCGACGAAGACGGCGCGGTTCGCGCTGGATCCCGCGCCGGTGGCGCAGCAATATCCGAACCGGCTCGGCTCCGCCGAACTGCGCGAGGTGTCGCTGCCGCAATATGCCTCGGATCAGGAGGTGCCGTATCAGACCGCCGACGGCGCGGTGCGTTCGAGCCCCGACAACATCTGGGCCGACGATCCGCGACGGGCGGTGACGCTGGTTCTGGCGCAGCAGATCTCGGGCCTGTCCGGGGCGCGGGTGATCGCCGAGCCATGGCCGCTGACCGACCTGCCGCAGCGGCGGATCGAGGTGCGGGTGGAACAGTTCATCGCCACGCCGCAGAATACCGTGCGCCTGAGCGGCAGCTACTACGTCACGCCGCTGGCGGCCTCGGGCGGTGACGTGACGCGCCGCTTCGACATCCGCGTGCCCGTGGCGGGCGAGGGGCCGGGCGCGATCGCCGCCGCGCAGGGGCAGGCGGTGACGCAGCTTGCCGCCCGTATCGCGCAGCTTCAGTAGGGCGCGGCGCGGGTTGAGGCTAGGCGCGCCAAGCGGAGCGTGATAGCCCGGACCCATGCTGGCGATCTTTCTGAAAACCATACCGTTCTTCGCGCTGATCGGCCTTGGCTGGATCGCCGGGCGGCGACGGTTCATGGATGCGCAGGCAACCGCGGCGCTGACCCGCTTCGTCTTCTATTTCCCGCTGCCGGCGATGCTGTTCGGCTTTGCCGCGACGCTGCCGGTGGCGGATCTCTTCGATCCGGCCTTCCTTGCGGCCTATATCCTCGGCTCGCTGGCGGTCTGGGGGCTGGTGCTGGCCGTCGCGCGGCTGCGCGCGCTGCCCGGGCCGGAGGCGGCGATGGAGGCCCATACCGCGATGACCGGCAACACCGGCTTTCTGGGGGTGCCGATGCTGGTCGCGCTGCTCGGCCCGCAGGCGGCGGGGCCGGTGCTGATGGTGCTGACGACGGATATGGTGGTGTTCTCGGTGCTGATCACCGTCATCATCACGGCGTTGCGCTCGGGCCGGGTGGCGGTCGGGCCGCTCGTGCTGGGCGTGCTGCGCAATCCGCTCATCATGGCGATGGTGCTGGGGCTCTTGTGGTCCGAGCTTGGCCTGCCGGTGCCGCAGCCCGCGCGGGATTTCCTGTCCCTGCTGGGCGGCGCGGCGACGCCGGTGGCGCTGTTCGCGATCGGCGCCTCGCTCGCCAATCTCGAAGGCAGCCATTTCGGCCCGGCGCTCTGGCTGTCCTTCGCCAAGCTGGTGCTGCATCCGCTGGCGGTGGCCATCACCGCGCTGTGGCTGTTTCCGGTCGAACGCCATGCCGCCGGGGTGATGATCGCCGCCGCGGCCTTGCCCGTCGCCGGAAACGTCTACATTCTGGCCACGTATTTCGGTGTCGCCGCGCACCGGGTTTCAACCGCGATCCTGATCTCGACCGGGGTCAGCATCGTGACCATTCCGGGCATCATCGCCTGGGTTCTGCAATAGGGGGGCGCGATGCGCACGGTTTCGGAAAACAGGTGTTTCGGCGGGGTGCAGGGGGTCTATACCCATGCCTCCGAGGCGACGGGCACGGACATGACCTTCGGCCTGTTCCTGCCGGCCGAGGCGGCGGACCATCCCGTCCCGCTGCTGTGGTATCTGTCGGGCCTGACCTGCACCCATGAAAACGCCATGACCAAGGCCGGCGCGCAACGCTATGCCGCCGAACACGGTATCGCGCTGGTCTTTCCCGATACCTCGCCGCGCGGCGAGGGGGTGGCCGACGATGCGGCCTATGACCTCGGGCAGGGCGCGGGCTTTTACCTCAACGCGACCGAGGCCCCTTGGGCGCCGCATTTCCGCATGTGGGATTATGTGGCCGAGGAACTGCCCCGCATCCTGACGGCCAGCTTCGAGATCGACGAGGACCGTCAGGCCATCACCGGCCATTCGATGGGCGGGCACGGGGCGCTGACGCTGGCGCTGTCCCTGCCGGGGCGGTTCCGCTCGGTCTCCGCCTTCGCGCCGATCGCCAATCCGGTGGCGAGCGACTGGGGCCGCAAGCAGTTCGCGGCCTATCTCGGCCCGGATGAAACGCTCTGGCGCGCGCATGACGCCTCGATCCTGATGGCCGAGCGCGGCTTCGACGGCGAGGTGCTGGTGGATCAGGGCGCCTCGGACCAGTTCCTCGACCTGCTGAAGCCCGAGACGCTGGCCCATGCCATGGCCGCCCGCCGCCAGCCCGGCGCGTTCCGCCTGCAACAGGGCTACGATCACAGCTATTACTTCGTCTCGACCTTCATTCCCGACCACATCGCCTTCCATGCCGAGGCGCTCTACCGGTGATCTGGATCGACGCCGATGCCTGCCCGGTGAAGGACGAGGCCGAGCGCGTGGCGACGCGGCTTGGCGTCGCGCTGGCCTTCGTGTCGAACGGCGGGCTCAGGCCCTCGCGCAACCCGCTGGTGACGATGGTCTATGTGCCCGAGGGGCCGGATGTCGCCGACAAATACATCGCCGAACGCGCGGGGCGGGGGGATGTCGTGGTGACGAACGACATCCCCCTGGCCGCGAAATGTGTCGAGGCCGGCGCCCGCGTCCTGCGCCCGGACGGCGAGGCGCTGACCCCCGCCAACATCGGCAACGTGCTGGCGACGCGCGACCTGATGGCGGATCTGCGCTCCGCCGATCCGTTCCGGCAGGGCGGCGGCCGGGCGTTTTCCAAGGCCGACAGGTCGCGCTTCCTCGATGCGCTGGACCGCACCACCCGTGCGGCGGAAAGGGAGAAGAATGGTTGAGGCGGTGATCTTCGACATCGGCAACGTGCTGATCGAATGGCGGCCCGAACGGCATTACGACAGGCTGATGCCCCCCGCCGAGCGTGCCGCGATGTTCGCGGAAATCGACCTCCACGGCATGAACGAGGTGATCGACCGTGGCGGGCCGTTTCTGGATACGGTGAAGGACTGGGCCGACCGCTATCCCCGCTGGCACGACCCGATCCTGCGCTGGCATGACGACTGGATCCACATGGCCTCGCCCGAGATCCCGCAGTCTGTGCGGCTCCTGCGCGCCTTGCGGGCCAAGGGCGTGCCGGTCTTCGCCCTGACGAATTTCGGGATCGAGACGTTCCGTCTCGCGCAGGAGGCCTATCCGTTCCTGACCGAATTCGACCGGGCCTATGTCTCGGGCCATATGGGCGTCACCAAGCCCGATCCCCGCATCTACGATCTGGTCGAGGCAGATTGCGGCCTGACAGGCGCCCGGCTCCTGTTCGCCGACGACCGCGCCGACAACATCGCCGCCGCCGCCGCACGGGGCTGGAAGGTCCATACCTTCGACCTCGATCCCGCCAAAGGCGCGCAGGAATGGGCGGCGAGGCTCGTGGCCGAAGGATTGCTGGACGCGGATGAGGCGCGCTGAACCGATCAGGCGGCGACCCAGTTGCCTTTGATCGGACGGCCGAAATAGGCCAGAACCGCGATCATGCAGACCTCGATCGACACCGACCAGTAGATATGGCCGAGGATCTCGCTCCACAATTCGGCCTGATTGAGATTCCACAGCCAGCCCGTCGCGCCGTTCGCATAGACCGGATTGCGAAAGCCGAGCAGCGGGATGAAGAACCCATGCATGACGATCGTGATGATGATGCCGTAAAGCGCGCCGAACCACAGCCGGATCCTGGGCCACCAGATCGACCCGACCACATAGAGGAAGGCGAAGGCGAAGCTGAAGAGCCAGTGATACAGCGTCACCGCGCCGGGAACGGTCACGCCCTGATAGACGTAATCGAGCGAATGCGAATTGATCCCGAGCCAGCCGAGCCAGGCGTCGATATGCGCACCGGGAGGCGAGATTTCGCCCGGCACACGGGGCGGCATGTTCACCTCCGATCCCCATTTGACCAACGAGCTGAAGAACCCGCCGATGAGCGTGGTCCAGACAATGACCTGAACGTTGACCTTGTTCTGTAACATGTGCGGATTCCCTTTGCTTCACCGCCCGCGGTGATGCGGGCAAACGACCTGCGGTATTCGCAGCGTTAGCGCAAACAAAGGGTTCCGGCCTTGATTTTGGTCAAACGGCGGAAAAGCGGCCCCGGCCGGTTTTTCCGCGGGCAGGGGTCACGCCCGGCGGGCGACCGCGACGTTCAGCAGGTCCAGCACCTTCGCCTCGATGTCGGCGGCGTTCATCCCGGCGGTGCGATACATCGCGGCGGGGGAGGCGTGGTCGATGAACGTATCGGGCAGGACCATCGCGCGGAACTTGTAGCCCCGGTCGAACACGCCCTGTTCCATCAGGAATTGCTGCACATGGCTGCCGAAGCCGCCGATCGCGCCTTCCTCGATGGTAATCAGCGCTTCGTGGTCGCGCACCAGCCGCAGGATCAGGTCGGTGTCGAGGGGCTTGGCGAACCGCGCATCCGCCACGGTGGGCGCAAGGCCGCGGGCGGCCAGCGCCTCGCGCGCCTTCAGCACCTCGGCGAGGCGGGTGCCGAAGGACAGGATCGCGACGCGCGCCCCCTCGGCCACCACGCGGCCCTTGCCGATCTCCAGCGGTTGGCCCGCCTCGGGCATGTCGACGCCCATTCCCTCGCCGCGCGGATAGCGCAGGGCGATAGGGCCTTCGTCATGGGCGGCGGCGGTGGCGACCATGTGGACCAGTTCCGCCTCATCCGCCGCGGCCATCACCACCATCCCGGGGAGCGAGGACATGAAGCCCACATCGAACGCCCCCGCATGGGTCGCGCCATCCGCCCCCACCAGCCCGGCGCGGTCGATGGCGAAGCGCACCGGCAGCCGCTGGATCGCCACGTCATGCACGATCTGGTCGTAGCCGCGTTGCAGGAAGGTCGAATAGATCGCGCAGAAGGGCCGCATGCCTGAGGCAGCGAGCCCCGCCGAAAAGGTCACGGCATGCTGTTCGGCGATGCCCACGTCGAAACAGCGGCGCGGGAATTGCTTGGCGAACAGGTTCAGCCCGGTGCCGTCCGGCATCGCGGCGGTGACGGCGACGATGCGCTCGTCGCGTTTCGCCTGCGCGATCAGGCTTTCGGCAAAGACCTTGGTGTAGTTCGGCGCGTTCGAGGGCGCCTTGACCTGCGCCCCCGTCGCCACGTCGAACCGTGCGGTGGCGTGGCCGCGGTCGGGGCTGGCCTCGGCCGGGGCATAGCCCTTGCCCTTCTTCGTCAGCGCGTGGATCAGCACCGGCCCCGTCGCCCGCGCCTTCAGCGTGCGCAGCAGCGGCAGCAGCGTGTCGAGGTCATGCCCGTCGACCGGGCCGATATAGGTGAAGCCCAGAGCCTCGAACAAGGTGCCGCCGACCGCCATGCCCTTGAGCATGTCCTTGGCCCGCCGCGCGCCTTCCTGAAACGGTTCGGGCAGGAGCTTCACCGCCCCCTTGGCGACGGCCTTCAGATCCTGCATCGGCCCTTCGGCATAAAGCCGGGTCAGATAGGCCGACAGCGCCCCCACCGGCGGGGCGATGGACATCTCGTTGTCGTTCAGCACGACGAAGAGCCGCTTGCCCAGATGGCCGGCGTGGTTCATCGCCTCGAACGCCATGCCGCCCGACATCGCGCCATCGCCGATCACAGCCACCGCATCGCCGGTTTCCGCGCCGAGTTCCCGCCCCATCGAAAAGCCGAGCGCGGCGGAGATGGAGGTGGAGCTGTGCCCCGCCCCGAACGGGTCATAGGGGCTTTCGGACCGCTTGGTGAAGCCCGAGAGCCCGCCTTCGGTCCGCAGGGTGCGGATCCGGTCGCGCCGCCCGGTCAGGATCTTGTGCGGATAGCATTGATGGCCCACGTCCCAGACGATCTTGTCGCGCGGCGCGTCAAAGACGGCATGCAGCGCCACGGTCAGTTCCACCACGCCCAGACCCGCGCCCAGATGCCCGCCGGTTTCCGACACGGCCGAGATCGTCTCGGCCCGCAATTCGGCGGCAAGCTTCTTCAGCTCCGCATCCGACAGCGCCTTCATGTCCGAAGGCAGATGGACGCGGTCCAGCACCGAGGTCTTGGCCGGGGTCTTGGGGGTCTGGCTCATGGCTTCTCTCCCGCCTATCTGTCGCGCGCGATCACGTAACGCGCCGCCGCGCGCAGGGTTTCGGCCTTTTCGCCGTAGGGGGCAAGGGCGGCCTCGGCCTCGGCCACCAGATCGGCGGCGCGTTGCCGCGCCCCTTCCAGCCCCAGCAGGGAAACGAAGGTGGCCTTGCCCGCCCCGGCATCCTTGTGGAGCCGCTTGCCCGCCGTTTCCTCGGACCCCACGACATCCAGAATATCGTCGGCGATCTGGAAGGCGAGGCCGAGCGCCTGCGCATAGGCGGCCAGCGGCGCCCGGTCCGCCCCGGCCAGAATCGCCCCCGCCTGCGCGGCAAAGGAAATCAGCGCCCCGGTCTTGCCGTCCTGCAACCGGGTGATCTCCGCCAGCGTCAGCGGCGCGGCGGCGGTTTCCGCGGCGATGTCCAGCATCTGCCCATGCACCATCCCCGCCGCACCCGAGGCCCGTGCCAGCGCCAGCACCAGATCGATGCGATGCTCTCCGAGCGCCGGATCGGCGCACAGCTCAAAGGCCAGCGTCTGCAAGGCGTCGCCCGCCAGAACCGCCGTCGCCTCGTCCCATTTCACATGGACCGTGGGCTGACCGCGGCGCAGATCGTCGTCATCCATGCAGGGCAGATCGTCATGGACCAGCGAATAGGCATGCAGCGCCTCGACCCCGGCGGCGGCGGGCATCGCCTGCGCCGAAGGGATGCCGAACAGCGCCGCCGATTCGAGCACGAGGAACGCCCGCAGGCGTTTGCCGCCCTGCGCCGCATATCCCATCGCATCGCGCAGGGCACCGGGGGGCTGGGCCGCGATCGCCTCGGCCAGGGCCGCGGAAACCTCGCGCTGAACCTCTTCCAGTCGGATGGGGAACATTACAGACCTTCGACCGGGACCGTGCCGGCGGGCGCGCCATCGGCGCCGAGCGTGATCTTTTCGACACGCTCCTCGGCCTCTTTGAGCAGCTTCGCGCAGCGGTCCTTCAGCGCGGCGCCGCGTTCGTAAAGGCGGATCGATTCGTCCAGCGGGACCTCGCCGCGTTCCAGACGCCCGACGACGCCTT
This sequence comes from Paenirhodobacter populi, assembly GCF_004022215.1. Classification (GTDB taxonomy): domain Bacteria; phylum Pseudomonadota; class Alphaproteobacteria; order Rhodobacterales; family Rhodobacteraceae; genus Rhodobacter; species Rhodobacter populi. The sequence continues at coordinate 159,746 of NZ_SAUZ01000003.1, read as the reverse complement.
CCAGTTCCTTCATCGCCTGTTCGAAGCTCATCGCCGCAACGTCCGCGTCGGATTCCGCCATCGTCAGATTCCCCGTCCTTGTTTCGCGGTTCCGGGATGCCACGGATGGCGCCCTGTTTCCAGCCCGTGCAGCAGAAATAGGGCAGCGCGGGGCCAAGGCAAACGGGGCAAATAGAAAGGGCCGCGGCTCTTGCCAGCGGCCCCCGAGATCTACGGAGATGGTCCGGTTAGGGTCTTGGTCAGATCCACCGTCCCAGCCAGGGTTCTCGACCCTTGGGGTTGCCCTCAGGCCTCGGCCCCCCTGGCTGTCCCGACACTTCTCTCCAATATCACTCTAGACACTGGACCACCTCCTTTCATGCGTTGCCGATAAGGGGAGGTTGGCACAGATTTGGTATCGCGCAAGTTAAATTACGCAAGTCTTGGCGCTTTTCTCCAGACGATTGCCCGATAAGGCGTCAGTGCGATTACTGCTATAGCAACTTTTACACACCAATCGGCCACCGCCAGCGAAACCCAGAGCGGAACCGCAGGCCCGACGCCCAGAAGCGGCAGCACCTCGTTCGCCCAGGCGACATCGTTCGACGGTTCGATGAAGCTCAGCGCCGCGGAAAAGGCGATGGTGAAGAAGATCGCCGTGTCGAGGCAGGAGCCGATGAACGAGGCGAAGAGCGGCGCCTTCCACCAGCTGTAGCGGCGCAGCAGGTTGAACACCGACACGTCGGTGAGCTGCGCGCAGAGGAACGCGAGCCCCGAGGCCACGGCGACGCGGAAGCTGACCAGCGCGCCGAACTCGCCCTCGATCTGCGATCCGATGACCGAGCAGGCGATGCCGACGATGAAGCCGATGACGACGACCTTGCGCGCCGCGACGGCACCGGCGAGCCGGTTGGTCAGGTCGGTGACCAGAAAGGCCAGCGGATAGGTGAAGGCCCCCCAGGTCAGCCACTGACCCAGCAGGTGCTGCACGAGGATGTTGGAAACCACGACGACAATGGTCATGGCGATGATGCCGGGCATCAGGCGTTGCATGGGTTCACCGTTTTTACATGGTAGCGGGGACATGGTCCGTTGCCGGACGGGCGCGACTTACGCCCGCAGCCCCTTGCGGTCAAGGATTTTGTCCGTCCGTTGCCTGCACCGGGTTGGGTTCGCGCGGGCGGTGGGGAAGGGAGGGGGCCAGCCCCCTCTTGGCCTGCGGCCAATTCACCCCCGGGATATTTATGGAAGAATGAAGGCAGGAATGGCGTCAGTTCGGGGCGGGGCGCAGCCGGTATTCGACGAATTCGGTGCGCTGGAAGAAGCGCTGGTTGTCGTCCGAGATCATCGTCAGCCGGATCGCCCCGGTGCGGTCGCGCCAGACCGCGATGCCCTCGAGGTTGTCATGCGTGCCGGCCGAGGTCTCGATCAGCACCTCGCCTTTTGAGATCGTGTCGCCGGCGATGTCGAAGACCCGCACCCGGCTGCGAAAGCCCAGCAGCCCCCAGAAATCGCGCTCCAGCAGGTAGAACCGCCCGTCCGGGCCGAAATCGGCGTCGACCGCCTTCCACGTGCCGTCGCGGCGGATCGAAAAGGGCTGGTCCCAGCTTTCGCCGCGATAGCGCCAGACCGGATAGGCCTGCACCGGGCCGATCGGGCTTTCGGGCATGGTGTAGAGCGTGCCTTCGGCATCCCGCGCCAGCGTTTCGAGCGATTCATTCGGCGCGAAGGTGTTGAAGGCCAGCGGCCGGGGCAGGCGGATCGCCTTGCCGTCATCCGTCGGGTAATAGGCGACGCGGGCCAGTTCCTTCCCCTCGAAGGAGATATAGGCCGATCCGTCCGGAGCCAGCGCCAGCCCCTCGGAATCGCCGCGGCGGCGGTCCAGCACTACGCCTGCGCTGTCGCGCAAAACCACCGGCCCCGAGCTCAGCACCACGCCCAGCATGCGGTCCGTCGCATCCCGGTCCAGATGCCCGCGCCAGATCGTGCCGCGGTCGGAAACCGTCACGAAATCGCGCCCCTCGTCGGTGAACTTGATCGCCGAAAAGCCGCCGAAGGCCGGGTCGGGCAGCTTCCAGACCAGGCTTTGCAGGAATTCGGCGGGGGGTGCGGCATCGCTTTGTGTGGCGGCGCATCCGGTCGTGACCAGTCCGAGCGCCAGCCCCGCAAGGGCGCCGATCAGCGCGAGGCGAGAACGTTGCGGCATGCGGCGGGCAGATCGGAAAGCGTGTAGGTTCTGGCGGTTTTGGGCGCGGGAGCGGGGCTTGCGGGTTTCTTCGGCGGGTTGCGGAGTTCGTCCAGATAGGTCGTCACCCACCAGTTCAGCGTGTCATCGCAGCCATCGCCGCCCTTGGACAGATCGGCCACGGTGGGTCTTTGCACCTCGCACATCGTGCTGCCCGGCGGGCATTTCAGCCGGACGTGGAAATGCGTGTCATGGCCGTAGATCGGGCGGATCTTCTGCAGCCAGGCGCGGTCGCCGCGCGGGGCGGCGTTGCACATGGCGATCTTTGCCGCCGCGGCGACGAAGATCCGGTCGACGCGCGGATCGCTGGCCGCCGTCTTCATCAGCGCCATATGCGCAGGCGTCCAGTTGCGGGTCACCCGCGTCTGGTCGGCGGTGCGGATGGAGATCGAGCTGATCTTTTCCCGTTCCGCCCGCGTCAGGTTCAGCCGCTGCGGCGGCAGCATCCAGATGTCGGCGTCGAGCCCGATCTGGTGGCTGGCGTGGCCGCCGGTCATCGGGCCGCCGCGCGGCTGGCTGATGTCGCCGATGTAAAGCCCCTGCCAGCCGGGCAGGGTGGCGGCATAGCGCGACAGGTCCTCAAGGAAAGAGATCATCACCGGCTGGCCGTAATAGCGGTTGCGGTTCAGCCGCATCGCCTGCCAGGTCGGCCCGCTTTCCGGCAGCGCGACCAGCCCCGCCGCGCAGCCCCGGGAATAGGAGCCGATCGGCGTGGGCTGCTGCTGCGACGGCACGGGAATCGCGCCGAAGGCCAGCCGGGCGAGCGTATCGGCCTGCGCCGGCACGGCGCCGAGCAGGCCAAGGACCAGTGCGGTGGTCAGGCGGATCATGGATGTTCTGCTCCTTCGTGGGGCGGGGTTTCGCCGGAGGGCGCGCCGCGGCGGGCGCCGTCCTGTCGCACCCACAGTAGCAGCACCAGACCCAGAACGAAAAGCACGATCAGCGGCGTGATCCCGACCGACTGGCTGCCGCTGATCTGGGTCATCACCGCGATCGTCACCGGCGCGATGAAGGCGGTGGCCTTGCCGGACAGGGCGTAAAGGCCGAAGGCCTCGGTAATGCGGGCGGGCTCCGCCTGCGCGACCAGCAGCGTCCGGCTGGCCGATTGCAGGGTTCCGCCCGCGGCGCCGATCAGCCCGCCGAGCAGATAAAAGGCGATGTCGGGCAGGATGCTGTCCGGCCCCACGGCATGGCCGAAGACGCTGTCGCGCGAGACGAAGATCACCCCCCAGACGGTCGCGATCAGCACCAGCAGCGCGGGCACGATCACCGTCTTCGGGCCGAAGCGGTCGTCCGCCTTGCCGCCGAGCCAGGCGAACAGCGCCCCGGTCAGCGTCGTGAGGATACCGAACAGGCCGATCTGCGTGATCGACCAGCCCAGCACGCCGATCGCGTAGATGCCGCCAAAGGTATACAGCCCGTTCAGCCCGTCGCGGTAGAACATCGCGGCGATCAGGAACAGGAACAGGCCGCGCTGCTTCGGCAGGCGTTTCAGCCGCTCGCGCAGGTCGGGCCAGGCGCCGCGCGTCGCCTGCCAGACCGACAGCGCATCGGGGCGGCGATGGTCGCGCAGCCACAGGAAGAAGGGCACCATGAACACCGCATACCAGACGGCGGTGAAGGGGCCGACGATCCGCGTATCCTCGCGCGTCGCCGGGTCGAGCCCGAAGATGGGCGGCAGCCCGATCAGCGTCCGCCCCGTCGCCGGGTTGATCTGCAACAGGCACAGCATGATCAGCAGCGCCACCATCCCGCCCAGATAGCCGAAGGCCCAGCCCGAGCCCGAAACCCGCCCGATCTGCCCCTTGGGCGCCACGTCGGGCAGCATCGCATTGGTGAAGGTGGTGGCGAATTCCATGCCGATCATGCCGATGGCGAAGCCCGTCATGATGAGGAACAGGTTCACGTCGCCCGGCTGCGCCTGCCACAGGCTCCACGATCCCAGCACATACATCAGCGAGAACAGCCAGATGAACGGCATCCTCCGCCCCGAACGGTCGGCGATCGCGCCAAGGAAGGGCGAGGCCAGCGCGATCAGGATCCCCGTGGCGCCGACGCCATAGCCCCAGACGGTCTGCGCCGCCGTGCCGGACCCCAGCAGGTCCTTCATGAAGGGCGCAAAGATGAAGGTCAGCAGCAGGGTGTTGAACGGCTGGCTCGCCCAGTCGAAGAACCACCAGCCGAGAATCCGTTTGCGAGGCGTGATCATGATCTCTCCTGCCCGATGCGATCGGGGGGGATCAACGCCGAAACCGGACCCGGGCGCAACCCCCGAACGCACGTGCATGGTTGCGCAGCGGAACGCGACGGCTTACCTCTGGGCGGACAACAGCCGGAGGTTAATTGATGGTCACGCTCTATCAGGCGCTCACGCTGATCCTGAACGTCGTCTGGTTCGTCATGATCGTCCATATCATCATGAGCTGGCTGATCAACTTTCAGGTTCTCAACCTCCGCCAGCCGCTGGTGGCGCAGGTCTGGTATGGGCTGAACAACCTGCTCGAACCCGTCTACGGGCCGGTGCGCCGGTTCCTGCCGAACCTGTCGGGGATCGATCTTGCGCCCCTGGTGGTGTTCATCATCATCATCATCGCGCAGCAGGCGTTGCGCAACAATGCGGGCTTCTTCTACGGGTTCTGACCTTGCCTGACATGGCGCCTGATACGGCTTTAAATCCCGCGGATCTGCTGGCCTCGGTCTTCGGATTCCATTCCTTCCGCCCGGGGCAGGAGGAAATCGTCCGCGCGGTCATCGCCGGGCGCGACACGCTGGCGATCATGCCGACGGGTGGCGGCAAGTCGCTGTGCTTTCAGCTGCCGGCGCTGTGTCTTGACGGGATGACGGTGGTCATCTCGCCGCTGATCGCGCTGATGCGCGATCAGGTGCGGGCGCTGCGCGAGGCGGGGGTGGAGGCCGGTGCCCTGACCTCGGGCAATACCGAGGAGGAAACCGAGGATGTCTTTCAGGCGATCGACGACGGGCGGCTGAAGCTTCTGTATATCGCGCCGGAGCGGCTGGCCTCGACGGCGACGCAATCTCTGCTGAAGCGCGCGCATACCCGTCTGATCGCGGTGGACGAGGCGCATTGCGTCAGCCAGTGGGGCCATGACTTCCGCCCCGATTACCTGCGCATCGGCGAGTTGAAACGGGTGCTGGGCGTGCCCCTCGCCGCCTTCACCGCCACGGCGGATGAGGAAACCCGGGCCGAGATCGTCACCCGCCTGTTCGGCGGCACGCAGCCCGCGACCTTCCTGCGCGGCTTCGACCGGCCGAACATCCATCTGGCCTTCGCGCCCAAGGATCAGCCGCGGCGGCAGATCCTCGATTTCGCGGCGGCGCGGCGGGGGCAGTCGGGCATCGTCTACTGCGCCTCGCGCGCGCGGACCGAAGCGCTGGCCGCCGCGCTGCGCGAGGCGGGCCATCCCGCCTGCCACTACCACGGCGGCATGGATCCGGACGACCGCCGCGAGGTCGAGGCCCGCTTTCAGCGCGAGGACGGGCTGATCGTCGTGGCGACGGTGGCCTTTGGCATGGGGATCGACAAGCCCGACATCCGCTGGGTCGCCCATGCCGACCTGCCCAAGTCGATCGAAGGCTATTATCAGGAAATCGGCCGCGCCGGACGCGACGGCGCGCCCGCGGAAACGCTGACGCTCTATGGTCCCGACGACATCCGCTTTCGCCGCCAGCAGATCGACGAGGGGCTGGCCCCGCCCGACCGCAAGGCCGCCGATCACGCCCGGCTGAACGCGCTGCTGGGTCTGGCCGAGGCGACCTCCTGCCGTCGCCAGCGCCTGCTCGCCTATTTCGGCGAAAGCTCGGATCCCTGCGGCAACTGCGATCTGTGCGACCATCCGCCCGATCTGTTCGACGGGACCGAGGCGGTGCGCAAGGCGCTTTCCGCCGCGCTGCGCACCGGCGAGAGTTTCGGCGCCGGGCATCTGATCGAGATCCTTCTGGGCAATGAAAACGACCGCATCCGCGCGCGCGGTCACGACAGGCTGCCCACCTTCGGCGTCGGGCGCGAACTGAGCCGCCCGCAATGGCAGGCCGTATTCCGGCAGATGCTGGGCCACGACCTGATCCGCCCCGACGGCGAACGCCACGGCGCGCTGGTGATGACCGAACGCGCCCGCCCGATCCTGCGCGGCGAAGAAGCGATCACCCTGCGCCGCGACCTGATCCAGCGCGCGAAGGCCAAGCCCGTCGCCCGCGCGCTGGTGTCGGACGAGGATGCGCCGCTCCTCTCCGCGCTCAAGGCCAAGCGTCGCGCGCTGTCCGAGGCGGCGGGCCTGCCGGCCTATATGATCTTCCCCGACCGCACCCTGATCGAGATGGCCGAGACCCGGCCCGAGACGCTCGACCAGATGGCGCGGGTGAACGGGGTGGGGGCGAAGAAGCTCGAAAGCTACGGGACGGCGTTTCTTGAGGTGATCCTCGGCGCGGCGGCCCCGGCGGTGCATCCGGCGCGGATGAAGCTGGCCGGGCGGCAGGAGGGCGATCTGTTCGACCGGCTGCTGGAGGCGAGCCGCGATCTCGCGCGGGGCGAGGACGGGCACGACAAGTTCCTGAGCTGCAACACCACCACGCTCGCCCGCATCGCCGAGACGAAGCCCCGCGACCGCGACGGCCTCGCCCGCATTCAGGGGATGGGCGAGGCCAAGCTCGACCGTTTCGCCGACGTCTTCCTCGCCCTCATCGCCGAAGATCGGCAAGGCTGACCGGCGGCGGTTGGCGCGATGCCAATCTTGCCCCTTTCGCTACGGCTCTCTTTATCCTCGTGCCGGGGACCGGCAGGGCTGACGGGCGGCGGTCAGCGCGATGCCATTCTTGCCCTTTCGCCACAACCCTCCTTGTCCTCGTGCCGGGACCGGCAGGGCTGATGGCGCGGGGGCCGGCTCGCCGTGGCATTCCTCATTGCCGGGGATCGGCGGGGCTGACGGGGCGGCAGTCGGGGGGGCGCGAGGCCTCGATCTGGCGCAGGATCTTGGCGCGCTTGAAGGGTTTGGTCATATACTGGTCCATCCCCGAATCGAGGATCTGAAGGTTGTCCCCCGGCATCGCATGGGCCGTCAGCGCGCAGATGGCGACATGCGCGCCGCTTTCGGCCTCGGCCTCGCGGATCATGCGGGTCGCGTCGCGGCCGTCCATCTTCGGCATCGAGACATCCATGAAGATCAGGTCCGGCTCGAAGCTGCGCCACAGGCGCACGGCCTCCTCGCCATTGGCGGCATAGCGGAAATCGGCGTCCAGATTCTTGACCATCTTGGCGAAGACGAGCTGGTTGGTGCGGTTGTCGTCTGCGGTCAGGATCCGCATCCGGCGCAGATCCGCGGACGGGGCGCTGTGCGGGTCCTCCGCGGCAGGCGGCGGGGGCAGGGCGGGCGGTTCCGTGGGCGCGGCGGCGGGATGCGTCTCGGCCGAGATGCGTTGCAGGCAGCGGAACAGATCCGAGCGCAGCACCGGCTTGGCCAGACAGTGGATCGACGGGTCCAGCGCGCGCGCCTGCGCGCAGCCGGGGGCGTCGGCGGTCATCATCACCACGCGCGTATCCGGCCGGCCCGGCCCCGCCGCCGCGCGCAGCCGGGCGGCGATGGCGCGCCCGTCGACATCGGACACCGCCTGATCGGCGATCACCACGTCGAACCGCGCGCCGCCGTCGATCAGTTTGTAGGCATCGGCGGCGGTGCGGCAGCTCGTCACCTTCATGCCGAAGGTTTCCAGCTGCCGTTCCAGCACCATCAGGTTGATCAGCACATCGTCGATCACCAGCGCCGCGCGCAGCCGCATCGGCACGCCCGGCGTCTCGGCCGGTTTGTCATCCTCGGCCACCGGCAGCATCAGGGTGAAACCGAAGCACGACCCCCGGCCCAGCTCGCTCTTGATCCAGATCGCGCCGCCCATCAGCGCCACCAGCCGGTGGGTGATCGCAAGGCCGAGCCCGGTGCCCTCGAACCGCCGGTCGCCGGCGCTTTCGACCTGGGCGAATTCGCCGAAGATCCGTTCCTGTTCCTCAACCGAAACGCCGATGCCGCTGTCCTCGACGGAAAAATGCACCTCGTACTTGCCCTCTTCGCGGCGAAAGCCGACGGTGCGCGCCAGCACATGGCCTGACAGGGTGAACTTGACCGCATTGCCGATCAGGTTGGTCATCACCTGCCTGAGCCGCCCCGGATCCACCATGAACCGCGTCGGCAGGAACATGTCGTAATCGACGATCAGCCGCAGGTTCTTTTCCCGCGCGGCGGGCAGCAGCAGCGCCATCACCTCATGCAGGCAGCGTTCGATGTCGAAGGGTTCCGGATAAAGAACGGTGCGGTCCGCCGCCAGCTTGGAATAGTCCAGCACCTCGTTGATGATCGTCAGCAGCGCCTCGCCCGAGGTGCGGATCGTGTCGGTGTAAAGCCGCTGTTCCTCGGTCAGTCCGGTTTCGGCCAGGAGGTCCGCCATGCCGACGATGCCGTTCATCGGGGTGCGCAGCTCATGGCTCATGTTGGCGAAGAAGGCCGTCTTGGCGCGGGCGGCTTCCTCGGCGCGGTGGCTGGCGTGTTGCAGTTCCTCTTCGCGCAGGACGATCTCGGTGATGTCCTGGATCTGGCAGACCAGATCGCCATCCGGGCCCCGGCTCTGCACCAGCTTCAGATGCCGCCCCGAAACGGTGCGCAGCAGCACGGGTTCGGCCCCCGTCAGCGCCGCCTGCCAGTCGGCCGCGGAGCGGCCTTCGGTGTCGATCCGCCCGCCGGTGACAAGGCGTTCGGCCATCGCGGCCCAGGATGTTCCGGGGGGCGCATCCGGCGTGCCGAACAGGGCCAGATAGGCGCGGTTCGCCACCACCAGCCGCAGTTGCGGATCGTAGAGCGCAAAGCCGTCGCGCATGGCCTCCAGCGCGTCGAGCAGCTTGCGGCGCACATCCTGCGCGTCGGGGATGGCGGGCGGGGGCGGTTCGCCCTGCGCCGCCCGTTCCGCCGGCGCGGGCGGATATTGTGTCAGCCTGTGTGACAGATCCGCAAGGTCGCGCTGCTTTTCCAGCAATTGCCGTTCCGCCGCAAGGCGCGCGCGGCGTTCCTGCAACACCTTGTCGGACAGGGAAAAACCGGATTTTGCCATGCCGTCCTGATCTCTGCCCCCGTTGCACCGACGAGGGTGACTTTGCATGCGGGGGATGAATTAACGCTTAACCGCAATCCGGCATCTGGCCGGGCGTTCCGGTTGATCTGACGGTCGCGGCATGACACCATCCGGTCAAATTTCCGGCGCGTTGGGGGGATTCATGCGTGGCTTCGGGGGAATGCGGTTCATCCTTTCACTGATCCTGCTGTCGGGCGTGATGGCGCCGCCGGTTTCGGCGCAGGAACGCCCGCCCGTGCCGGAGCGGCGGCTGTCCTATGCCGACGGGGTGGATCTGGTCGGGCGCGATCTGTCGCAGATCTTCGACACCAGCCTGCGCGGCTGCGCGGCGGCCTGTCTGGCGGATGCGCAATGCCAGGCGGTGACCTTCAACGCGCGCAACAATTCCTGCTTTCCCAAGGCGGACGTGACGGGCACCGCGCCCTATGCCGGCGCGGTGTCGGGTCAGGTGCTGACGACGGATGCGGGGGTGCTGGACCGTGCGCGGGCGCGGCTTGGCGATCTGGACTTCCTGCCGGGGGAAAATGCCCAAGACGCCTACGGCATGGCGCGCGACATGGGGCTGACCTACCTGACCGGTTTCGCCACGCCCGAGCAGATCGAGGCAGAGCTGCGCAACGCCCGCGCCCGTCAGGACCTCGACCGCGCGCAGGAATTGCAGGGCGCGCTGATCGTGCTGACCGATGCCTCGGAACGCTGGACGGATTTCGCGGCGCTGGAGCTTGCGCGCGACGGCGATAGCTGGCGGGCGCGGCTCGCCGCGGTCAACGGCTATCTGCGCGCCGCCAGCCCCGCCGCGCAGGCCGAGGCGCTGAACGTCCTGTCGCGGGCGCTGGAACGCGGCGGCGACACGCGGGCGATGATCGCGGCGCTTACAAAGGCCGTGGCGCTGTCGCCCCGCGCCGATCTGGCCGAGGCTTTGGCCGATGCGCAGGGCAAATACGGCTTTCGCATCACCGAACACCAGATCGAATCGGACGGTGCCAGCCCCCGCATCTGCGCGGTATTTTCCGAGGATCTGGCCCGTTCCGGCACCGATTACGCGAGCTTCGTGCAACTTCCGGCGACCGGCCTTTCGGTCGAGGCGGAGGCCAACCGCATCTGCGTCGAGGGGCTTTCCCGCGGCGAGCGCCATACGCTGACCTTCCGCAAGGGCCTGCCCGATGCGGCGGGGGATGCGCTGGCGAAGGATGTCCCGATCACCGGCTATATCCGCGACCGCGCGCCGATGGTCACCTTCCCGGGCCGCGCCTATATCCTGCCGCGCGGCGCGGATGCGGGCGTGCCGGTGAACACGGTCAATGCCACCTCGGTCGAACTGCGGCTTTTGCGGGTGTCGGATCGGAACCTCGTCGCGGCGATGCGGGCGGATTACTTCGCCACCGCGCTCGACCGCTGGGATCAGGACGACCTCAGCGAACGCATGGCCGAGGAGGTCTGGAAAGGCTCCGCCGACGTGGGGATGGAGATGAACCGCGAGGTCACCACCCGCCTGCCGGTGCAGGAGGTCACGGGGCCGCTCGGCGCCGGGGTCTACGCGCTGATCGCCCGCATCCCCGGTGAGGACAGCTACGACAATCCCCCCGCGATGCAATGGTTCGTCGTTTCGGATCTGGGGATGACCAGCTTTTCCGGCACCGACGGGCTGACGGTCGCGGTGCGCCAGCTTTCCGACGCGGCCCCCGCCGCGGGGGTGCAGGTGACGCTCGTGTCCCGCGCCAATGCGGTGATCGCCGAGGCGGTGACCGACCCCGAAGGCGTCGCGCATTTCGACGCGGCGCTGACGGCGGGGAACGGCAATGCGGCGCCCGCGCTGGTTTCGGTGACGCGGGGCGACGACATGTCCTTCCTCTCGCTCACGGATGCCGAGTTCGACCTGTCCGACCGCGGCGTGGCGGGGCTGCCGCCCGCGCCGCCGATCGACGTTTTCCTGACCACGGATCGCGGCGCCTATCGCGCGGGCGAAACCGTCAACGCCACGATCCTTGCCCGCGACGCCGAGGTGCAGGCCCTGCCGCAGGTGCCGATGACCGCCGTTCTGGTCCGCCCGGATGGCGTCGAATACCGCCGCCAGCTTGCGGCCGAGGCGGGGGCGGGCGGCCATGTCGTCAGCTTCCCGCTGCTCGGCTCCGCGCCGCGCGGCACATGGCGGCTGGATGTCTATGCGGATCCGAAGGCTTACCCGCTCGCCTCGTCGAAACTGCTGGTCGAGGATTTCCTGCCCGAGAAGATCGACTTCGACCTGACCCTGCCCGAGGGCGTCCTGACGGCGGAGGACATTCCGCAACTGGCCGTCGATGCGCGCTACCTGTTCGGCGCGCCGGGGGCGGATCTGACGATCGAGGGCGATGTGCGCCTGACCGCGGCCTCGGCCCTGCCGGGGTATGAGGGCTTCCGCTTCGGCCGCTACGACGAACCCTTCAGCCCGGTCTACGACAGCCTGCCGCCCGACGCGACGGACGAGGAGGGCAAGGCGTTGCTGGACATTCCGCTGCCCGAGGCCGCCCGCATGGCGGACCGCCCGCTGACAGCGCGGGTGATCCTGCGCCTGAGCGAGGCCTCGGGCCGCCCGGTCGAACGCGACGTGGCCCGGCCGCTGATGCCCGCCGAGCCGGTGATCGGCATCCGCCCGATGTTCGACGACATCCTGCCGCAGGGGGCGGAGGCGCGGTTTCAGGTCGTGGCCCTTGGCCCGGACGTCACGCCGGTCGCGCTCAAGGCGCATTGGCGGCTGAACCGGATCGAGCGGCAGTATCAGTGGTATGCGCTCGACGGCCGCTGGAACTGGGAACCCGTGATCCGCCGCACCCGCGTGGCGGAGGGCGCGCTCGACCTTGACGGCACCGCCCCGCAGGAGGTCGCCGCCACCACCGGCTGGGGCGAATACGAACTGGTGGTCGAGGCGGACGATCCGCAGGCCTATGCCGCAAGCTCTGTCAGCTTCGACGCGGGCTGGTTCGCGCCCGCCGATGTGGCGGCAAGCCCGGACCGGTTGCAGATGTCGCTCGACAAGCCCGCCTATCGGGCCGGGGAGACGGCGCATCTGCGCATCGTCGCGCCGGCGGACGGGGTGGCGCTGGTGTCCGTCCTGTCGAACCGGGTGATCTCGCTGCAATCGGTGGCGGTGACGGCGGGGGAGAATGGCGTCGATCTCCCGGTGACGGAGGAATGGGGGGCGGGCGCCTATGTCACCGCCTCGGTCATCCGGCCTCTGGCGGCGCAGGCCCCGGACCGCGCGCCGGACCGGGCGCTTGGCCTCGGCTATGCCGCCGTCGATTCGGGGGCACGACGGCTGACGGCCACCTTGCAGGCGCCCGAGGCATCCGATCCCCGCGCGCCCCTGCCCGTGACGCTGAAGGTCGAGGGCGTGGCGCCGGGCGAGACCGCCTATGCGACCATCGCGGCGGTCGATGTCGGCATCCTGAACCTGACGGCCTTCAAATCCCCCGATCCCGCCGCCCATTACTTCGGCCAGCGGCGTCTGGGCGTCGGGCTGCGTGATCTTTACGGGCGGCTGATCGACGGGCAGGCGGGGGCCGAGGGCACCCTGCGCTCGGGCGGCGATGCGGCGGCGGGCACCATCGAGGCCCCCCCGCCGACCGAGGAACTGGTCGCCTATTTCTCCGGCCCGCTGACGGTCGGCGCGGATGGCACGGTGACGACGCAGTTCGACATGCCCTCCTTCAACGGCACGGTGCGGCTGATGGCGGTGGTCTGGTCGCAGACCGGCATCGGTCAGGCGGCGCAGGACGTGCTGGTGCGCGATCCGGTGGTGGTCAGCGCCTCGGTTCCGCGCTTCCTTGCGCCGGGGGACAGCTCGCGGCTGCTCTTGGACCTGCATCACACCAGCGGGCCTGCGGGCCGGATGGGGATCGAGGTCACCTCGCCCGGCCTCACCCTTGGCGAAGCGCCTGCCGAGGTGACGCTGGAGGATCAGGGACGCGCGGTGATCGAGGTGCCGCTGACCGCCCCGGCGGCCGAGGGCGTGCTGGAAATCCGCGTGGCCCTGACCACGCCCGACGGAAAGCGGCTGGACAAGACCCTGACCGTCCCGGTCGAGGCGAACGATCCCACCCTGTCGCGGCAGTCGCGGTTCGACCTTGCGCCGGGGCAGACCTTCACCTTTGACGCCGATGTCTTCGCCGGGTTCCGGGCCGGTTCCGCCCGGTCGATCCTCGCGGCGGGGCCGATCGCGCGGTTCGACGCGCCTGCAGTGCTGGCCGCGCTCGACAGCTATCCCTATGGCTGCACGGAACAGGTGACGTCGAAGGCGATGCCGCTGCTGTATCTGTCCTCGATCGCCACGGCGATGGGGCTGGCGACGCCCGCCGACCTGCCCGCGCGGATCGACGGCGCCATCGCGCGCGTGCTGACCAATCAGGACGGCTCGGGCGCCTTTGGCCTGTGGCGGCCGGAATCCGGGGACGGCTGGCTGGATGCCTATGTCACCGACTTCCTCAGCCGGGCGCGCCGGGCAGGGCATGCGGTGCCGGATCAGGCGTTCCGCAGCGCGCTCGACAACCTGCGCAATCAGGTGAACTACGCCCCCGATTTCGACCGCGAGTCCAACGGCGGCGGGGCGCTGCTGGCCTATCAACTCATGGTTCTGGCGCGCGAGGGCGCGGCGGCGGTGGGCGATCTGCGCTATTACGCCGATGTGAAGGGCGACGATTTCGCCACGCCGATGGCGGCGGCGCAGCTGGGCGCGGCGCTGGCCTCCTACGGCGATCCGGCGCGGGCGGATGCGATGTTCGCGCGGGCGGGGCGGATGATTTCCGCGCAGGCCGCGGAGCGGGCGGTCTGGCGGGTCGATTACGGCTCGGCGCTCCGCGACCGCGCGGCGGTGCTGGCGCTGGCGCAGGAGGCCGGATCAAATGCGATCGACAGCGAGGCGATCGGCGCCTCGGTCACCCAAAGGCTGGGTCAGGTGCCGCTGTCGACGCAGGAATCCGTCTGGGTGCTGATGGCGGCTAGCGCGATGATCGACCGTCCCGGCGCGGGCGGGCTGACGATCGACGGCCAGACCCCGGCCGGGCCGGTGGTCAGCATGATCGACGCGGAGACCGCCGGGCGTTCCGTCGCCATCGCCAATGGCGGGGCGCAGCCGCAGACCCTGACGCTGACCACGCTTGGCGTGCCCGAGGTGGCGGAACCGGCTGGCGGCAACGGCTGGCAGATCGCGCGCAGCTACTACACGACCGAGGGCGAGCCCGTGGACATCGCCCATGTGGCGCAGGGGACGCGGCTCGTGACGGTGGTCGAGGTCACGCCCCTTGGCCCGCAGGCCGCGCGGCTGATGATCTCGGACCCGCTGCCCGCGGGGTTTGAAATTGATAACCCGAACCTGATCCGCGGCGGCGATCTGGCCGGCCTCGACTGGCTCGACGTGCTGACGAACACCCGGATGACGGAGTTCCTGCAGGACCGCTTCCTCGCCGCCGTGGACTGGCAGAGCGATCAGCCCTTCCGGCTGGCCTATATCGTGCGCGCCGTCAGCCCCGGAACCTTCCGCCATCCCGCCGCCTCGGTCGAAGACATGTATCGCCCGGAAATGCGGGCGCATGGCGACGCCTCCGGGGTGGTGATCGAGTGAGCGGGCGGCTCGCCGCGCTGGCGCTTGGCCTTGCGCTGGCGGCCGGCGCGCGGGACGGCGTGGACGACTGGGTGGCGCGGACCGCTCTGCCGCCGCTGGACGTGCCGGTGGGGAGCGAGGTGCTGGCCCGCGACGGCACGATCCTGCGCGCCTTCCCGGTCGCGGACGGGCGCTGGCGGCTGGACCCGGGGGAGGTCGATCCGGCCTATCCCGCCCGGCTGGTCGCCTATGAGGACCGCCGTTTCTACAGCCATCACGGCGTCGATCCGCTGGCGGTGCTGCGTGCGGCGGCGCAGGCGGCAGTGTCCGGGCGGGTAGTGTCGGGCGCCTCGACCCTGACGATGCAGGTGGCGCGGCTGCTGGAGCAGGGCACGACGGGGCGGATTTCCGGCAAGCTGCGGCAGGCGCGGGTGGCGCTGGCGCTGGAACGGCGGCTGACGAAGGCGCAGATCCTGAGCCTTTACCTGCGGCTCGCGCCGTTCGGCGGGAATATCGAGGGGGTGCGCGCCGCCTCGCTGAGCTGGTTCGGCAAGGAGCCGCGCCGCCTGACCCCCGCCGAAACCGCGCTGCTGATCGCCCTGCCGCAATCGCCCGAGGCCCGCCGCCCCGACCGCCACCCCGAGGCCGCGCGCGCCGCGCGGGACCGCGTGCTGTCGCGGTTGGCCGGCGAAGGACTGCTGACCGGCGAGGCCGCTACCGCCGCGATGCGCGAAGCCGTGCCGCAGGCGCGGCGGGATTTTCCTGCGCTCGCCCCACATCTGGCGCAAAGGCTGGCGGCGGCGCATCCGCCCGGCAGCCGCATTCCGACGACGATCGACGCCGGGCTGCAACGCGCGGCCGAACGGCTCGCCCTTCGGGCGGTGGCGGGGCAGGGCGGGCAGGTCTCGGCGGCGATGGTGCTGGCCGATCACCGGAACGGCGAGATTCTGGCGCAGGTCGGCGGCGCCGAGTGGACGGATACCGCGCGGGCGGGGTTTGTCGATCTGACGCTGGCGGCGCGTTCGCCCGGATCGACGCTGAAGCCTTTCGTCTACGGGCTGGCGTTCGACGACGGCCTCGCCCATCCCGAGACGTTGATCGAGGATCGCCCCCGCGCCTTCGGCCGCTGGCAGCCGCAGAATTTCGACCGGCAGTTCCACGGCACGGTCAGCCTGCGGCAGGCGCTGGCGCAATCGCTGAACCTGCCGGTCGTCAGCCTGACCGAAAGCCTTGGCCCCGCGCGGCTCTTGGCGGTGCTGCGACGGACGGGGGCGAAGGTCGCGCTGCCGGGGCAGGCGGCGCCGGGGCTGGCGATCGCGCTTGGCGGGGTGGGGATCAGCCTGCAGGATCTGGTGACGGCTTATGCGGCGCTGGCGCGGCAGGGGCGGCCCCTGCGGCTGTCGGCGGAGCCGGGTCGGGCCGGGGAGCTGCCGGGGCGGATCTTTGGTCCCGTCGCGGCGTGGCAGGTGGGGGATATCCTGTCCCATATCACGCCGCCGCCCGGCGCCGCGCCGGGGCGGGTGGCCTACAAGACCGGCACCTCCTACGGGCACCGCGACGCGCTGGCGGTGGGCTATGACGGGCGCTTCGTGGCCGGGGTCTGGCTCGGCCGCGCCGATGGGACGCCGGTGCCGGGGGCCTTCGGCGGCGATGTTGCGGCGCCGGTGCTGTTCGAGCTGTTCGACCGTCTGGGGGCCGCGCGCGAGCCCTTGCCGCCGCCGCCGCCCGATACGTTGCTGTTGCCGAACGCCCGCCTGCCGCAGCCCCTGCGGCAGTTCCGTCCGCGCGGCGCGCTGGTCGCCGATGCGGATGCGCCCGAGCTGACCTTTCCGCCCGACGGGGCGCTGTTGCAGCCCTCGGGCGGCGGGGTGATGGCCAAGCTGCGCGGCGGGCAGGCACCCTTCACCTGGCTGGCGAACGGCATGCCGGTGGCGAGGGGCGAAAGGGGCCGCGCGGTCTGGATCGACCTGCCGGCGCAGGGCTTCGTCACGCTGACGGTGCTGGATGCGCGGGGGCGGTCGGCCTCGTCCCGGGTCGGGTTGGTGCGCTGATCAGCGGCCCAGCACCAGCGCCGGCAGATCGTCCAGCTTGGCGATCGGCAGGCCGCCCACCGATTGCGCGACTCCGAGCGTGGCGACCTGCATCCCCGCCGCCTTCGCCGCCCGTGCGCCGGTGCCCGAATCCTCGACCGCCAGCACGTCGCGCACCGTCAGGTCCAGCAGCGCCGCGCCCTTGCGGTAGGGCTCGGGGGCGGGCTTGCCCTCGGTCACGTCATCGACGGAGATCGTGCCCACCAGCAGGTCGCGGATGCCGAGCGCCGCGATATTCGCGTTCAGCACCCGCCGCCCGGCGTTCGACACGGCCACCTGCCGCAGCCCGGCTTCGGCGAAACGGCGGATCACCTCGACCGCTCCGGGCAGGGGCTTCAGCGTGCCGGACCCGGCGATATAGCTGTCGATCAGGCGGTTCTTCCATGCCTCGCGGGTCAGGCCCGGCGGCATGGCGGGGGCGAGCATGCCCCAGATCTCATCTTGCGAGAGGCCGAGGAAACGGTCCTCCGCCTCGTTCCGCAGGTCGACGCCCAGATCGAGGCAGACCGAGATCAGGACTTCGTGGTGCAAAGGCTCGCTGTCGACAAGGGTGCCGTCGACATCCCAGGCGATGCCCTTGAACCGGAGGGGCTGAGTGTCGGGCGTCTGGCTTGTCATCGGTTTTCCTGTCTGAACGGGTGTCGGATGGCATTAAAGCGGCCCGGCGCGGGGATGCAACCCGTCGCCGTGCCGCAGGCGGCGCGATTGGGAGGCTTTTGCGCGGATGACGCGGATTTGTGGTGTGGAGGTCGGGTCGGAGCCGGGATCGGGCCGCGGGTGGATGGGGGGCAGGGGGCCAGCCCCCTCTTTGCGCATGCGCGCAAATTCACCCCCGGGATATTTATGGAAACACGAAAGGGAGAAGGGTGCGGGATTTCGGGGGGGCTTAGGTGGTGCGGGCCGTCGGGAAACGCCCGATGCGCGGGCAGCGGCGATCAGGATGCGGATATCCGAGTTTTTCACTAGGCTACCTGCTGGACCCGGCGCGGACAAGCCGTTAGTCAGGGGCGCGAGACCCGGCGTCAGCCGGTCCGGGACCCGACCATGTATCAGGAGAGCAGGATGACATTTCCCCGCCTTGCCGCGATCAGCCTTCTGGCACTTTTCCCCGCCGTCATGGCTGTTGCCGATCCGGTGACGGTGACCACGGCGCGCGGCCCCGTGACCATCGACGAGACGCCGGAGAGGCCCGTCGTCTACGATGTCGCGGCGATCGATTCCCTGCATGCGCTTGGCGTGCCCGTGGCCGGGGTGCCGCAAAAGCTTTATGTCGATTACCTCGATGACGTGTCGAGGGATGCGGCGAAGGTCGGCACGCTGTTCGAGCCGGATCTGGAGGCGGTCGCGGGCCTTGGCCCGGACCTCATCATCGTCGGCGGGCGCTCGGCGGCGCAATATGACTCGCTCGGGCGGATCGCGCCGGTGATCGACATGTCGGTTTCCCCGGATGTGCTGGGCGATGCGGAACGGCGGCTGAAGGATTACGGCGCGCTGTTCGGCAAGCAGGACAAGGCGGACGAACTGATCGCCTCGCTTCAGGCGAAGCTTGATGAGTTGCACGCGGCGGCCGAGGGGCGGGGCAGCGCGCTGATCCTGCTGACCAACGGGCCGAAGGTCGCGGCCTATGGGGCCAGCTCGCGCTTTGGCTGGCTGCATACCGCGACCGGCATGCCCGAGGCGCGGGCGGGCCTGTCGGCGGAAAACCACGGCGATGCGGTGTCGCTTGAGTTCATCGCGGAGGCCAATCCCGACTGGATCTTTGTCATCGACCGCAGCGCCGCGATCGGCGAGGAGGGGCAATCCGCCCGCATCACGCTGGACAATCCGCTGGTGGCGACGACCAATGCCGCGAAGAACGGCCATATCCTCTATCTCAGCGGCGCGGGGATGTATGTGGCGGGCGGCGGCTATACGGCGCTGATGCAGACGCTCGACCAGATCCTTGCCAGCCTGAACGGGTAGGGCATGCACGACCGCCAGAACAGGGATCGCTGGATCAGGGTCCTGGCGCTGGCCGGGCTTGCGGCGCTGGCGCTGGCAAGTCTTGCGGTGGGGGCGGCGAATGTGTCGCTCAGCGATCCGCAGGCCTGGCTGTTCCTGACCGTCTCGCGGATTCCGCGCACGCTGGCCGCAATGCTGGCGGGGGCGGCGCTGGCGGTGGCGGGGGTGGTGATGCAGCAGATCGCACGCAACCGTTTCGTCGAGCCCTCGACCACCGGCGCGCCGGAATCGGCGGCGCTTGGCCTGATCGCCGTGACGCTGATCGCGCCCGAAGCGCCGATCTGGGTCAAGATGCTGGTGGCCTCGGTCACCGCGCTGATGGGGGTGACGCTGTTTCTGCAGGTGATCCGCCGACTGCCCCCGAAAGAGGTGTTTCTGGTGCCCCTTGCTGGGCTGATCCTTGCGGGGATTCTGGGCGCGGCGGTGACGTGGATCGGCTGGGAGACCGACCTGCTGCAATATCTGTCGATCTGGCTGCTGACCGGGGAATTTTCCGGCGTGATCGCGGGGCGCTACGAATTGCTGTGGATCGCCGGGATCGCGGCGGTCATCGCCTGGTTCGCGGCGGATCGTTTCTCGATCCTCGGGCTGGGGGTGGAATCGGCGACGGCGCTTGGGCTCAGACCGCAGGCGGTGATGCGGCTTGGCCTTGTCGTCGTGGCGGTGGTGACGGCGATGGTCGTGTCCTCGGTCGGCATGATCCCCTTCGTCGGGCTGGTGGTGCCGAATATCGTGTCGCGGATGATGGGCGACAACCTGCGCCGGACGCTGGCGCCCACGGCGATGGGGGGCGCGATGCTGGTGCTGGGATCGGACCTTGTCGGGCGGCTGGTCATCCATCCCTATGAGATCCCGGCGGGCACCGTTCTGGGCGTCGTCGGTGCGGCGCTGTTCCTGATCCTGCTGTGGCGGAGGCCCCGCCGTGCGCGATAGGAAGACCCTGATCCGGCTTGGCCTGCTGGTGCTTGCGGTGGGCGTGGCGGCGGCCCTGTGGATGTTTCAGGGGCTTGGCGCCGGGCGGCGCGATTTCGTGCTGGCGCTCAGATGGGAAAAGCTGATCGCGCTGGTGCTGATCGGCGCTTCGGTCGCGGTGGCGACGGTGCTGTTCCAGACGGTGTCGCGCAACCGGATCCTGACGCCCTCGATCATGGGGTTCGATGCGCTTTACCTGCTGATCCAGACGCTGGCGGTGGCGATGCTCGGTGTGACGGGCTTCGCCATGCTGCCCGGAGGGCCTAAATTCCTGATCGAGACGGCGCTGATGACCGCCCTTGCACTGGCGCTGTTCGGGACGCTTCTGGGCCGCGGCGCCGGTTCGGCCGAGGATATCGCCCGCACGATCCTGACCGGGGTGGTGCTGGGGATATTGTTCCGCGCCGGGGCCTCGCTGATCGGGCGGCTGCTGGACCCGAACGCCTATGCGACGGTGCAGGCGGTCAGTTTCGCCAATTTCGGCCGGCCGAATGCGGCGCTGGTCGGCTGGGGCGCGGCGCTGGCGCTGCCGGCGATGGGGCTGGCGCTGTGGATGGGGCCGCGGCTCGACGTGCTGGGGCTGGGGCGCGAAAGGGCGGTGTCGCTCGGGCTGCGCTACCGCGTGGTGATGACCGGGGCGCTGGCGCTGACGGCGGTGCTGGTCGCGGTCTCGACCGCGCTGGTCGGGCCGGTGGCCTTCCTTGGCCTGATCGTCGCCGGGCTGACGCATGGCCTGTTCCCGGCGGCGCGGCACCGGCTGCGGCTGGTCACGGCGGCGCTGATCGCCTGCCTGCTGCTGGTCCTTGGCCAATGGCTGTTCGAGCGGTTCCTTGGCCGGCAGGCGGTGCTGAGCGTGGTGATCGAATTCGCGGGGGGGATCCTGTTCCTCGCGCTGCTTCTGAAAGGACGGATACGATGAGCGGAACCGGGGGCATTGATGTCCGGGGCGTGACCCATCGCATCCACGGCACGACGATCCTGCAACCGATCGACCTGTCGCTGCCGTCGGGCAAGGTGACGGCGCTGATCGGGCCGAACGGGGCGGGGAAATCGACGCTGATCCGGCTGATCGCGCGGATCGACCCGTTGCAGACGGGCGAGGTCACGGTGAACGGGCTCGACGTGCGGCAGACGCCCTCGGCGCGGCTGGCGCTGGAGATGGCGTTCATGGGCCAGCACAGCGGGCTGGTGTCGCGGTTGAGGGTGCGGGAACTGGTGGCCTTCGGCCGCTGGCCGCATTGCCATGGCCGTCCGGGGCCAAAGGACCGCGCCGCCGTCGAAAAGGCGCTGGCCGATTTCGACCTGCTGCCGCTGGCGGACCGCTTCATGGATGAATTGTCGGGGGGGCAGGCGCAGCGGGCGCATCTGGCGATGACCGTGGTGCAGGAAACGCCCTGGCTGCTGCTGGACGAACCGCTGAACAATCTGGACCTTGCCCATGCCCGGGCGCTGATGGCCCACCTTGCCCGGCTGCGGGACGAGGGGCGATCGGTGCTGATCGTGCTGCACGATCTGAACTTCGCCTCGGGCTGGGCCGATCACGTGGTGGCGATGAAGGATGGCCGCATCCTCGCCGAGGGTGTCCCGGCCGAGGTTCTGACCGAACCCCGGCTGTCGGAGCTATATGATACGCCGATCACGGTCGGCAGCTATCAGGGCCGGCCCCTGATCCTGCATCACCTGTGATCAGGCCGCCGGTCCGGTGGTGACCAGATCCACCGTCACCGCGATTCGCGCGCCGCTGGCATCGAAAGCCGCGACCGACAGCCCCGTGGCGCTGCGCGCGGTGATGCGGACCGAGATGGCGCCATTTCCGCCCACCACGCCCGTCGTCGTCACCAGCCCGGAGTCCGAGGCGAAGACCGCGGGAAAGGTCGCCGCGACATCGCCCGAGGTGGCCGTCGTCACCGATTGCCAGCAGGTCAGCGTGCCATCCGCCTCGCGCCGGTAGCGGCCCTGCGCGGTGGTGCCGCCCGTCGCGCCGCTTGCGCGCCAGTCGTTCCAGCCCGTACCCGCCCGTGCGCGGCTGTGGACGATGCCGCCCGCGTCGATCAGGATCTGCACCTCGGCCCCCGCCGCGCGGCGCTGATGCAGCAGGATGCCCGCCGTGATACCCGCCGGTCCGCCGGAGCTGCCGCTCGCCGTGTCGTAGCCGTGGAACCCGGGGGCGAGGTCGGAGGCGATGTTGCCCGCGACCGGGGCCGTGCCACCAAGGCCGAAGGCGCCCACCCGCATCAGCCGCCCCGCCGTCGCATCACCCGCCGCCGCCTGCACCGCCGCGCCGGAGGCAAGGCCCGTCGCGGCTTCAAAGCTCAGCGCGGTGACGAAGGTGGTGCCGTCGTCGCTCACCCTGATCGCGAAATCGTCCGAGCCGGTCAGCCCCATCTCGGCCCGGCCGGACCAGTCGCTCTGGAACAGCAGGCTCGCGGTTTCGGCGGCGGCGGCCTTGTTGACCTTCAGCCGGTGCCCGCCGCCCGCATGGGTCAGCAGCGTCGCCTCGGCCGCGACGGCAAGCCGGTTCGTCGCATCGGCGGTGGTCGAAATGCCCAGCAGCGGCAGCGTCGTCACCGCGCCGGAGCCGCCGGTGGCCGCCCAGAGGGTGCCGGTCCAGACGACCTCGGTGCCGCTGGCGATGACATGGGCGCGCCAGCCCGCGCGCGGGGTGAAGAACCGCCAGCCCTGCGATTCGCCGTCGTAAACGGCCACGCAATCGTCCCGCCCGGCCCAGGCGCCGCCCGCCCCCGTGCCGACGATGTAGCGATCCCCCGTGTTCAGGGTCGCGGACGGCGTTGTCAGCCCCTGATCCAGCACCGCAAGCTGCACCAGCACATCGAGGATCTCGATCGCCTCGTTATGCGTGACATGCTTCTGCGCCTGCGACGGCATGATGTAGGGCAGGGATAAAAGCGTGGAACTGTCGGACATGGGGACCTCATTCGCCGGAAGGTGGCGCGCAGGGTAGGGGGAGCGGGGTTAATCCGCTGTGGCCGCGCCGTGCGCTGCTGCCCGGCGTCGCGCGGGTGGAGGGGGCGGCAGGGGGCGCTGCCCCCTCGGCGCCATGCGCCTCACCCCCGGGATATTTATGGAAACACGAAAAGCAGAAGGCTGTTTGGGGGATTGGCGTCAAAATCCATGGGTGTCTGATCCGGATCAAAGTGGATTCGACACATTCCCGCTAATCTCGCACCATACAGTCGAACAGACGGCGCAGAGAGGAGTTGACACCATGAAAGCGGCACGCTGGCATAACGCCAAGGATATCCGCGTCGATGACATCCCCGAACCGGAGGTGACGGCGGGCAAGGTCAAAGTGCGGGTGAAATGGACCGGCATCTGCGGGTCGGACCTGCACGAATATCTGGCCGGGCCGATCTTCGTCCCGGTGAAGACCCCGCATCCGGTCAGCGGCGATGTCGCGCCGATCGTGATGGGGCACGAATTCTCGGGCGAGGTCGCCGAGGTCGGCGAGGGCGTCACCAAGGTCAAGGTGGGCGATCACGTGGTGGTCGAACCGATCCTCGCCTGCGGCGAATGCGAGGCCTGCCGCCACGGCAAATACAACATCTGCGAAAAGCTGGGCTTCCACGGCCTGTCCGGCGAGGGCGGCGGCTTTGCCCCCTATACGGTGGTCGGCGAACGCTGGGTCCACAAGATGCCCGAGGGCCTGTCCTTCGAACAGGGCGCGCTGGTCGAACCGGCGGCGGTGGCGCTGCATGCGGTGCGGATCAGCTCGCTGCGCGCGGGCGGCACGGCGGCGGTCTTCGGCGCCGGTCCCATCGGGCTTTTGCTGGTCGAGGCTTTGAAGGCGGCGGGCGCGGCGCAGATCTTCGTCGTCGAGCTGTCGGAACAGCGCGGCGTGAAGGCAAAGGAACTGGGCGCCAACGTGGTCATCAACCCGAAGGAGACGGATGCCGCCGCGCGCCTGCGCGAGCTGACCGATGGCGGCGTCGACGTGGCCTTCGAGGTGACCGGCGTGCCGATGGTCCTACAACAATGCATCGACGCCACGAAGTTCGAGGGCGAAACCATGATCGTCTCGATCTGGGAAAAGGAGGCGCCCTTCCAGCCCAATACCGTGGTGCTGAAGGAACGCACGCTGAAGGGCACGATTGCCTATCGCGACGTCTTCCCGGCGGTGATGGAGCTGATGCAGCGCGGCTTCTTCCCGGCCGACAAGCTGGTGACGAAACGCATCAAGCTCGACGACATCGTGGAGGAAGGCTTCGACGCGCTGGTGCGGGAAAAGACGCATATCAAGATTCTCGTCCAGCCCGACGCCTGATCGGCGGACCGGAAGACACAGGCCCCGCGGGCGATCGCGGGGCCTGTTCCGTTCGCCGATCACGGCAAGTTCATTGCCCCCGCCGGACGGATCATGCGAGCATTGCGCATGATGAACGCATTGGTTCGCAGCCTGCAGTCCGCCTTGGGACTCATGGGGGTTCTGGCCCTCTTTCTCGCCATGCTGCTCCCGCGGGAGGCGGTGGCGGCCAAGGTCGCCTTTGCCCTCGCGCCCGCGGCCGGGATCGCAAGTGCCGCCCTGCCCGCCGGGCCTATGGGCGATGCGCCGGATGGCCTTGCGACGATCCCCCCGGCGGCCTCCGTGCCGCCCGCGCCATGTGACCGAATCACGCGCGCCGGCTGGACGGCCACCGGCCCCCTGCCGCAGCAGGCCGACTGGTTGCGGCCTGCAAGCCGCGCCTCTCCCGAACGATCCTGATCCGCTGTCCCGGCCTGACCCGGCCGCTTTCAATCAGGAGATACCCCATGTTGAACAATGCTTTGACCCTGCCGCACCTGCTGCTCATCGCCGTCGTCGTCCTTGTCCTTTTCGGCAAGGGCAAGGTTTCCGCGCTGATGGGCGAGGTGGGCCGCGGCGTGACCGCCTTCAAGCGCGGCGTCGAGGATGAAAATGCCGCCGCGGCGGCGCAGCCGGCCCCGGCGGTGGAAGACCGCACCGCGCAGGATGCGCCGGTGCCGCAGCCGCAGGCCGCCGACAAGACGCTGACCTGACCGGACTGCGGGCCGCCTTCGGGCGGTCCGCGCGCCGGGTGCGGTTGACACCGCCGGTCCGCTGCCACAGGGTTGGCCAAAGCCCCGACGGGGCGTGACGATTGCGCCCCCGGCGCGGGCGATGACAGGATGGATATGGCGACGGATTCCCACCCGGATGCGGACAGCAAGATCTTCGGCGCGGCCCCCCGGTCCCCATCCGACACACCGCCCCATCCGCAGGCCCGACACGTCTTTCGCCGCCCGCTGATTTCCGACATCTCGGCGGCGCGCTGGCTGCTCTTGGGGATCATCGCGGCCTCGGTCTATTTCTTCTACGGCTTCCTCGTGCCGGTGCTGGCGGCGGGGGTGATCGCGCTGGCAAGCTGGCCGATCCGGCAATGGGCGGTGGCGCGCTTCGGCCGGACCGCCGCCGCCGCCATCCTCGTGCTGCTGATCGTGTGCTTCCTCGTCGTGCCGATCACCATGGCGCTGCTTTATGCCTTCGGCGAATTGCAAAGCTGGATCGGCTGGCTGTTCGAGCTGAACTCGGCCGGCGCGCCGACGCCGCCGTGGATGGTCGACCTGCCGCGCATCGGCCCCTGGCTCGACGAGATGTGGAGCCAGCACGTCGGCCGCCCCGGCGCGGTCGGCGAGCTGGTGCAACTGGTTTCCGGCTCGAACATCGGGGCGATCTATCGCGGCGTGCTGACGGCGGGGGCGCTGGCCTTCCATCTGGCGCTGACGCTGCTGTTCGTGCTGGTCACGCTCTTCGTCTTCTACCGCGACGGCGAGAGGATCGAGGCGCAGATCGACCGCGTTGGCCTGCGCATCCTGCCGACCCGCTGGGACCGGCTGTCGCGCGTCGTGCCGGCGACCATCTCGGCCACGGTGACGGGCATGACCCTGATCGCCATTGGCGAGGGTGTCGTGCTGGGCGTCGCCTACTGGGTCGCGGGGGCGCCGTCGCCGGTGACGCTTGGCGTCATCACCGGCTTCATGGCGCTGATCCCGGGCGGCGCGCCGCTGTCGTTCACGCTGGTCTCCATCTACCTCGCGGCGACGGGCCACGGGGTCGCCGGGCTTGGGCTGTTCGTCTGGGGCTCGGTCGAATTGTTCATCGTCGACAAGACGATCCGCCCGGTTCTGGTCGGCGGCCCGGTCAAGCTGCCCTTCCTGCCGACGCTGTTCGGCCTGATCGGCGGGGTGAAGACCATGGGCATCGTCGGGCTGTTCGTCGGCCCGGTGCTGATGGCGCTTCTGGTGACCATCTGGCGCGAATGGCAACGCGAGATCGCCACCCCCGGCGCAAGCGAATCATCGCCCGAGGACAATCGCTGACCCCCCGCATCCGGTTCGCGCCGCGCCGCGGAAGCCGCCGATCGGGGCCTGCGAGATAAAATCTGACATATATTGTCAGAAAATTGCCCGCAGCCACGCTTGCGGACTTGCGCCGTCACCTCCACTTCGCAATAAGCGATGCAAGAGCCATGTTTCCGGGCCCATTCCGGCCCGGTGCGCGTAGCCAGATCAAATTCGCAGATTGCGTCCGCTTCTTCGGGGGTATCGGTTCCGGCCGAACGGCCCGGGCATTCCGGCGCGGGCGCAGATGAGACAGGAAGACGCTCGAGAATGACCCACCCAGACCAGACACCGCATCGGCTGCAACGCTATGTTTCGATCACCGCGATGATCGTGGCGGGGCAGATGCTGGCGGCAGCGCCTCTCTGGGCTCAGGACGTTCCGAGCCCGGATACCGTGACCCCGGCCCCGGAAATCACCCCCGCGCCCGAAGCCGCGACCCCGGCCCCGGAAATCACCCCCGCGCCCGAAGCCGCGACCCCGGCTCCGGAAGCCACCCCCGCGACCCCGGCTCCGGAAGCCACCCCGGCCGCGCCCGAGACCGCCGCCCCGGAAGGCGCGGCGGAAACCACGCCGGCTCAGGTTCCGGAAACGGCGGAAACCCCGGCAGCCCCTGTCGATCAGACCGACACCGCACCGGCGGCCGACGCGCCGACCGCCCCCGCGACCGATGCCCCGGCGGCCGAGGCCGTCCCCGCCACCGAAGCCCCCGTTGTCGAGGCGCCCGTGGTGGAACCTCCCGCGCCGATGCCGAATGTCTTCGAGGATCCGGCCGGCGCCATCACCCATGTCTTCACCCGGGTCGAGGCCGATCCGAACCTGCCGCACGACCTCTCGCCCTGGGGCATGTTCCGTCAGGCCGACATCGTGGTGAAGCTGGTGATGATCGGCCTTGCCGTCGCCTCGCTGGTCACCTGGACCGTGCTCATCGCCAAGACGATCGAGCTGTCGGTCGCCAAGCGCCGGGCGCGGACGGCGCTGCTGGCCGTGCACGAGGCCCGCACCCTTGACGAAGCGACCCGCCGCATCGGCGAACGCGGTGGCCCGGCCGCGCTGATGCTGCGCGCCGCACGCGAAGAGATCGCGACCTCGGAACCCGTTCTGGACTTCGCCGGCGGCGATGGCGTCAAGGAACGCGTCGAAGCCTCTCTGCGCCGGATCGAGGCGGGGGCGGGCCGCAAGGTCTCGGTCGGCACCGGCCTCCTTGCGACGATCGGCTCCACCGCGCCCTTCGTCGGGCTGTTCGGCACCGTCTGGGGGATCATGAACGCCTTCATCGGCATCTCGAAGGCGCAGACCACCAACCTCGCCGTCGTCGCCCCCGGCATCGCCGAGGCCCTTCTGGCCACCGCCCTCGGCCTTGTCGCGGCCATCCCGGCGGTCATCATCTACAACCATTTCGCGCGCACGATCGCCCGCTATCGCCAGATCCTGTCGGACGCCGGGGTCGGGGTGGAGATCCTCGTCAGCCGCGATCTCGATTTCCGCAAGATGCCGCAGGCCGGGGTCGTCCACCCGCGGCAGGCGGCGGAGTAAACGCAGATGGCAGGCGGTATCAGACAGGACAGCGGCTTCGACCTCGACGAAAGCCATGAAATCAACGTCACGCCCTTCATCGACGTGATGCTGGTGCTGCTGATCATCTTCATGGTGGCGGCGCCCCTGGCGACGGTGGACATGAACGTCGATCTGCCGGCCTCGACCGCGCAGCCGGCGGACCGGCCGGACAAGCCGCTCTACCTCACGATCCAGGCCGATCACACGCTCGCGGTCGGCGAGGAAAAGATCCCGCGCGAGGAACTGGCGACGGCGCTGGAACGGGCGACGGACGGCGACAAGGAAACCCGCGTCTTCCTGCGCGCCGACAAGACGGTGGATTACGGCAGCCTGACCGACACGCTGAACGCGCTGCGCGCGGCCGGGTATCTGAAGGTCGCGCTGGTCGGCCTTGAGCTGACCCCGCAGGCGGCGCAGGCCGCGAACGGGCAGGCCGCCCCGGCAGCAGGAGGTGTCACCGCGCCATGAAGGGCTGGGCGAACGAATTTCACGGACGGGGGCGGCGCCTTGGGGGCGCGGCTCTCTGGGCGTCGGCGGCGATGTTCGTGGTCGGTGCCCATGCGGGGGGCGTCGCGCTTCTGCTGCGCCATTCGCCGGAACTGCCGGCCGCGGATTCCCCCGCGCCCGCGCTGATGCTGGAATTGGCCCCGATGTCCGAGGCGGTGAACACCGACAGCTCGAACATCACCGACCAGATGCAGAATTCCGAAGAGGTCCTGTCGGACGAGGTCCCGCCCGAACCGCCGGAACCGGAACCCGAGGTCGTCGAGGATACGCCCCCGCCGCCCGAACCCGAGGTGGTCGAGGACGAACCCCCGCCATTGCCCGATCCGGAACCCGAGATCGCCGAGGAAATCCCCGACGAGATCGAGACTCCGGTCGAAGAGGCCGCCGTGGTGATCCCGCACCGCCGCCCGATGCAGCGCCCCGAGATCCGCGAACCCGAACCCGAAAAGCGTGTCGTCGAAAAGCCGCGCCGCGAACGGGAACATCGCCGGGAACGCAAGGAGGCCCCGTCGCAGGCCTCGACCGCCGCCGCCGCGCAGGTGCAGCAGTCGAACCGCAACGCCGCCGCCCAGACGGCCGCCGGCGCGGGGGCGAAGGTCGCCCCGGCGAAATGGCGTTCGCGGCTGATGGCGCATCTGGAACGGCGCAAGCGCTATCCGGCGGAATCGCGGGCGAAGCGCGAACAGGGCGTGGCGCATGTCACCTTCGTCATCGACGCGGCGGGCAATGTCCTGTCCTCGCGGCTCGCGAAAAGCTCGGGCTATCCGGCGCTCGACCGGGCCGTGGTGGAAATGGTGCAGCGCGCCTCGCCGGTGCCCGCGCCGCCGCCGGGCGTCAACCTGACGATCACCGCGCCCGTGCGCTTCGATCTTCGCTGAGACGGGCTTCGCTGAGAACGGGGGCCTTCGGGCCCCTTTCGCTTCCAGATTCCCGCATCCCTCCTCGGACCCGGCACGCGCCATCCTTCCCGCATCCTTCCTCCGGCCCGCCCGCGCGCCCTGCCGTCGTTTTTCCATAAATATCCCGGGGAGTCGGGGCTTTGCCCCGACGGGGCAGCGCCCCTCTTCTCCGCCGGACAGGATCCCTCCGGCTGGGTGCGCCCAAGGTCCCGGACCAATCCGCACCGCTTTCCACCCGGTTTTTCCGATCTTTTCTATCGGAATTGACTTCCCTCTGTTCCGGCATCATGGTGTGGCACGGACAGGCAGACGCCTGATCCCGAGTGCCGCGCCGGACCGACACGGACACTGGTCGGAACCACTACGGAGGCAGGAATGCTGGCTCCTTTCCTCATCATGCTGCGCGAGGGGCTGGAAGCGGCCCTGATCGTCGGCATCATCGCGGGCTATCTGCGCCAGACGGGGCGGGGGCACTGGCTGCCCGCGGTCTGGATCGGGATCTTCCTTGCCGTGGCACTGTCGCTGTTCACCGGGGCGGCGATCCAGCTTCTTTCGACGGGCTTCCCGCAAAAGGCGCAGGAACTGTTCGAGGCGCTGATCGGCCTTTTGGCGGTCGCCGTGCTGGTCGGCATGGTGTTCTGGATGCGGCGGGTCGCGCGCTCGATCCGGACGGAACTGCACGCCTCGGTCGACGCGGCACTGAACACGCGCGAGGGCGGGGCCTGGGCGCTGATCTTCATGGTGTTTCTGGCCACCGCGCGCGAGGGGCTGGAATCCGTCTTCTTCCTGCTCGCCATTTTCCAGCAAAGCCCAAGTGCCGCCGCTCCGGTGGGGGCGCTGCTCGGCCTGCTGGTCGCCGTCGCGGCGGGTTGGGCG
Organism: Paenirhodobacter populi; assembly: GCF_004022215.1. Classification (GTDB taxonomy): domain Bacteria; phylum Pseudomonadota; class Alphaproteobacteria; order Rhodobacterales; family Rhodobacteraceae; genus Rhodobacter; species Rhodobacter populi. Next base: position 129,566 of record NZ_SAUZ01000003.1, on the reverse strand, counting down.
ATCTATGCGGGGGCGCTGCGGCTCGACCTGCGGCGCTTCTTCCGCTGGACGGGAGTGTTCATCCTCTTCGTCGCGGCGGGGCTTCTGGCGGGCTCGCTCCGCGCGCTGCACGAGGCCGGGCTGTGGAATTCCATGCAACAGGTGGTCTTCGACCTCGGCCGGGTGCTGCCCGAAAGCAGCCCCTTCGGCACCGTCCTCTCGGGCCTTCTGGGCTACCGCGAGGCGCCGACACTGGGCGAGGTGATCATCTATCTGGTCTTCCTCGCCGTGACGGTGCCGCTGTTCCTGCGCCCGCAACCGGCCGCACGCCTTGGAAGGGTGTCCGATGTCTGATCCCGCCTCGAACCGGCATCTGTATTGGGCCGTCGCGGCGGCGGCCTGCCTTGCCGTCGCGGGCGGCGCGGCCTTTTACTACGCCACGCTGAAGAACGCCGAGGCGGCGCGCGGCCAGACGGCGGACCGCACCGTCACCATCACCGCCACCGCCTGCGAGCCGATGGAGCTTTCGGTCCCCGGCGGCAGGCGCAGCTTCGAGATCATCAACGCCTCGGACCGGCCAATCGAATGGGAAATCCTCGACGGGGTGATGGTGCTGGCGGAGCGCGAGAACATCGCCCCCGGCTTCCGCGCCGGGCTGACGGTGCAGTTGCAGCCGGGCAGCTACCAGATGGCCTGCGGGCTGCTGTCGAACCCGCGCGGCACGCTGATCGTGACCCCCTCGGACGAGGCGGCGCAGGCGGCCTCCGAGGTGACCTTGCGCAAGTTCCTCGGGCCCCTGTCGGAATACCGGGTCTATCTGGTGATGCAGGGCAATGCCGCGCTGAAATCGGCGCAGGATCTGCGCGCGGCGATCGCTTCGGGGGACGTGGCGGCGGCGCAAACCGCATGGGCGGCGGCGCGGCTGCCGTGGCGGCATATCCAGCCGCTCGCCTATCGCTTTTCCGATCTGGAAGGCCGCATCGACGCGCGCGCGACCTATCTTGCGGGGCGGGAGGAGGATCCGGCCTTCACCGGCTATCACCGCCTCGAATACGGCCTGTTCGCCCGCAATTCGACCGAGGGCCTGCTGCCCGTCGCCGATCAGCTTGTCACCGATCTGGAGATATTGAAGACCCGCCTGCGCGAGGCGCCGCTGGACCCGCAACTGCTGATCTCGCTCCCCGTCGATACGGTGGACCGCATCGCGCAGGGGCAGATCACCGAGGGCGAGAACATCTATGCGGGCAACGACCTCGCCGATCTTCAGGCGAGCGTCGAGGGGGTGGCGAAACTTGTCGGATTGCTGCGTGCCGTCGTCGCCCCGGTCGATCCGCGGCTTGACGAACGGATCGGCGCCCGGCTGGCGCAGGTTCAGGCGGATATCGACGCGCTGAAGCAGGGCGGGGGATTTCCCCCCTATGCCACGGTCCCCGCCGACCGGCGCGCGGCGCTGGCCACGGACATGACCGGGCTCGGGGCCGCGCTTGGCGCGTTGCAGGACGTGATCGGGATGAACTGAGATGGGACAATCGGACAGGGATACGGGACCCAGCCGCCGCCGCGTGCTGATCGGACTGGGCGCCGGTGTGGCCGGGGCCTTCGCGCAGGAGGCCGCGGCCGATGCGCCGATGGTCAACGACGCCCCGCATGGCGATGCGCAGACCGCGGCGCAGTCGGTGCCGTTCCACGGGCCGCATCAGGCGGGCATCACCACCCCGCGTCCGGCGGCGGGGATCATGGTGGCCTTCGATCTGGCGATCACCGGGCCTGAGGATCTGGACCGGATGCTGCGCCTGCTGACCGAACGCGCCGAGTTCCTGACCCAGGGCGGCCCGGTGCCGGAACGCGATCCGCGCCTGCCGCCCGCCGATTCCGGCCTGCTCGGCCCCGTGGTCGCGCCCGACAACCAGACGATCACCGTGGCGCTTGGCGATGCCCTGTTCGAGCGGTTCGACTGGCTTCGCCCGTTGAAGCCCGCGCATCTGCAGCGGATGGTGCAGTTTCCGAACGACGCGCTGGTGGCGGGGCAGTGCCACGGCGACATGACCATCCAGTTCTGCGCCAATCTGCAGGACACCAATATCCACGCGCTCCGCGACATCATGAAGAACCTGTCGGAATTCCTCGTCATCCGCTGGATGCAGCAGGGCGACGTGCCGCCGGTGCCGCCCGCGCCCGATGGCTCGACCCCTTCGGCGCGGAATTTCTTTGGCTTCCGCGACGGTTCGGCCAATCCGGACTCGAACGATGCCGCGCTGATGGACCGCATCGTCTGGGTGGGCGCGGAGGAACCCGCATGGGCGCGGGGCGGCAGCTATCAGGCCGTGCGGCTGATCCGCAATTTCGTCGAACGCTGGGACCGCACGCCGCTTGGCGAACAGGAACGCGATTTCGGCCGGCGCAAGATGTCGGGGGCGCCGCTCGACGGCGGCCCGCATGCGACAGAACGCGACGTGCCCGATTACGCCCGGGACCCCGAGGGGAAGATCACGCCCCTCGACGCCCATATCCGGCTGGCCAATCCGCGCCGGCCCGAGACGGAAAAGAACCTTATCCTGCGCCGCGCCTTCAACTATTCGAACGGCGTGACGAAGAACGGCCAGCTCGATCAGGGCCTGCTGTTCATCTGCTATCAGGCCGATCTGGATGCCGGCTTCATCGCCGTGCAGAACCGCCTGAACGGCGAAAAGATGGAGGAATATCTCAAACCCTTCGGCGGCGGCTATTTCTTTGCCCTGCCGGGGGTCGCGGGGCCGGGGGATTACCTCGGCTCCGGACTGATCGCCGCAGCCAGAAGCCTCTGACTTCACGCCAATCCGGATTCATCACACAGGAGAGACCGATATGGTCGCATTTCATCTGAAGACGACGGCGCTCGCACTGGCCTTCGCGGCCGGCATGGCGACGCAGGGCATGGCCGCGGAGCCCACGCTCGATCTGGTCGGGCCGCTGTCGGAATACAAGCTCTACGTGGCCGAGAACACCGCCCAGCTTGTCACCGACACCGAGGCCTTCGTCGCCGCGATCAAGGCGGGCGACGTGGAAAAGGCCAAGTCGCTCTTTGCGCCCACGCGGATGAGCTATGAACGCATCGAGCCGATCGCCGAGCTGTTCTCGGACCTCGACGGGGCGATCGACGCGCGCGCCGACGATTACGAAAAGGCCGAGGCGGACGAGGCCTTCACCGGCTTCCACCGGATCGAATATGCGCTCTGGGTCGAAAGCTCGACCGATCCGGTGCAGGGCTATGCCGATCAGTTGCTGACGGATGTGAAGGCGCTCGATGCGCGGATCAACGAACTGACCTTCCCGCCCGAAGTCGTCGTGGGCGGGGCCGCCGCGCTGATGGAAGAAGTCGCCGCCACCAAGATCTCGGGCGAGGAGGATCGCTATTCCCGCACCGACCTGTGGGATTTCGACGCGAATTTCGCCGGATCGGAAAAGATCTATGACCTGCTGAAGCCGCTGATCGCGGAAAAGGACCCGGCCTTCGTCACCAAGACCGATGCGAATTTCAAGGCGGTCGATGACGTGCTGGCGAAATACCGCAAGGACGGCGGCTATGTGTCCTATGTCGAGCTGACGGATGCCGACCGCACCGTTCTGTCGACGCGGGTGAACACGCTGGCCGAGGATCTGTCGACGCTGCGCGGGATGCTCGGGCTGAACTGAGGTCTGGAATCGGGGTCTGTAACCGGGGGTGCGAGCGGATGGGTCGCAGGGGGCCAGCCCCCTCGCGCATTCGCGCTCACCCCCGGGATATTTATGGAAAGATGATGGGAAAAGGGGGGTGAGGCGCGGGCTGTGGCGAGGACCGGGTCAGGGTTCCGTCACGGGCGGCTGCGCGGCGGCTTGCGGCTTCACCGCCGGTTGTTTCGCCGGAGCAAGCACCACCGGCCGCAGCAGCAGCGAGGCGATCAGCGCCAGCCCCGCGGTGCCCGCCGCCACCAGATAGACATCGAGGAAGGCGGCGCGATAGGCGGCGGCCACGGATTGCGCTACCGCCGGGGGCAGGGCGGCGATCTTGGCGGGGGTCAGGCTGGCCACGTCGCCCGCGCCCTGGATCACGCGATGCGCGAGCCTTTCGGACAGGATCGCGCCGTAGATGGAAATCGCCAGCGACGCCCCTGCCATCCGCGACAGCGTGACCGCGCCCGTCGCCGCGCCGACATCGCGCGCGGGCGCCGAGACCTGCGCCCCGATCACCGGCCCCTGCTGGCCCAGCCCGATCGCGATGCCCTGACCCAGAAGCAGCGCGGCCAGCGCCCAGAACGGCGTGCCGAGCGGCACGAAGGCCAGCCCCCCGAGGCACAGCACCGAAAAGCCGAAGCCCAGCACCAGCCATGGCTTGTAGACCCCGGTGCGGTCGATCAGCCGCCCGGCGCTGAGCGAGCCGATGGCGATCCCGCCCGTCACCGCGATGAAGAACAGCCCCGCCGAGGCGGGCGACAGCCCCGTCGTCATCTGCAGGAACAGCGCGTGGTAGTTCACCATGCCGATGGCGATGGCGCCGCTTGTCACCGCGACGACCAGCAGGAGGCCGAAGTTCCGGTCGCGGAACAGGGCGAGCGGGATGATCGGTTCCGGGGCGCGCCGCTCGATCCTGATCCACAGCGCCACCGCGAGGACGGAGATCACCGGCAGCACCAGCGCCGCGGGCGCGAGCAGGGAGCCGAACATGGATTCGCTGTCCGCCCAGAGCACGACGCCCGCAACCGCGACGGCCAGCGCCAGCGCCCCGGCATAGTCGATCTTCGGCGTCCGGTCGGGGCGCCAGCGCGGCAGCAGGATCAGCAGCGCCGTCACCACCACCGCCCCGATCGGCAGGTTGATGAGGAAGATCGAGCGCCAGCCGAAGGTCTGGCTCAGCCCGCCGCCGAGCGCCGGCCCGATCGAGCCCGACGCCATCAGCACGAGGCTCGAAAAGCTCTGGTATCTGGCTCTTTCGCGCGGCGGAAACAGGTCGGCGTTGATGGCGAAGATCGACACCATGATCCCCCCGGCGCCCAGCCCCTGCAACACCCGCGCGGCGATCAGGCTGTCCATCGACCAGGCCATCCCGCAGGCGAGGGAGCCGAAGGTGAACAGCGCCACCGCGGTGATCATCACGTATTTCCGCCCGAACAGATCGCCGAGCTTGCCATAGACCGGCATGATCGCGCTTTGCGCCAGCAGGTAGGACGAACTGATCCAGCCGAACCGTTCCAGCGCGCCGAATTCGCCGATGATCGTCGGCAGCGCCGTCGACACGATCTGGTTGTCCAGCGTCGCCATGAACATGCCCAGCATCAGGAAGCAGAAGATCACCAGCCGCAGCCGGGGGGTGACCGCCGGGCGTTCGGCGGGACTATCGGCGGGCAGCGCGGCGGTCGTGGGCATGGAGCGACTTTCGGTGGGCGGCTTTCGGATTGCGGCTTGCGTCTAAAAGTGTGATATTAGCACATATATGTCAATGTCAACCAATCTGGGTGAATATGGCCATGCCGCCGGACAGGGAACAGGAGATCGCCCGCATCTCGGATGCGATGGGGCGGTTGCGCGTGCTGATCGGGCGGCGGGTCATCGGGCGCCGGGTGCTGGACCGGGTGGCGCCGATGCTTGATCTGTCGGATCTGGACGTGCTGGGACTGGTGCCCGCGCAGGACGGCGGGGAAGAGGTCTCGGTCGGCGACATCGCGCGGGTGCTGCGGATCCATCCCTCGCGCGCCAGCCGGCTGGTGGCGGAACTGGTGGAGAAGGGCTTCCTGCTGCGCGCCGTGTCGCAGCGCGACGCCCGCCGCGCGGTGTTGCTGCGATCCGACAGCGGCAACCGCATCTGCACCGAGATCCGCCAGATGAAGCGCGAGGTGATCGGCGAGATCGTCGGCGACTGGCCCGAGGCGGATCTTGCGGATTTCGCCCGCGCCTTCGAGACCTTCATCCTGTCGTGGGAGGAACGGCTCACCCCGCCGTCGTGATCCGGAGCGGGGCGTTGACGCCCCGGCCGCGATGATATCTTGTCACCGATGCGCCCTGCTGCGGAGGCTTGCATGTCCCATATCCCCGGCTCCGAGATATCCGGCCCGGATGCGGATCCGATCTTCCGGGTCCTTCTCGACAGCACCCCGCCCGCCGTGACCGGCGACGAGGCGCAGGCCCTGCTTGCCCTGCACTGGGGGGTGGAGGGCGCGGCGGAAAGCCTGCCCTGCGAACGGGACACGACCTTTCGCATCCGCACGGACGGCCCGGGCTACACGCTGAAATTCGCCAATCCGGCCGAACCCGCCGCCGATACGAACCTTCAGACCGAGGCGCTGTTGTGGCTGGAACGGCAGGCGCCCGACCTGCGGGTGCCGCATGTGGTGGCGGCGCGCGACGGGCGCCACGAGGTGCCGGTGACGCTGCCCGACGGACGCACGACGGTCGCGCGGCTGCTGAGCTGGGTCGAGGGCACGCCTCTGGCGCATGTCGGCGCGGGGCCGCAGACGGCGGCGCAGATCGGCGATCTTGCCGCCCGGCTGGGGCTGGCGCTGCGCGATTTCCGCCACGAGGCCGCCGCGCATGAAATCCTGTGGGACATCCGCCATGCCGCGCGGCTATTGCCGCTGGTCGAGGCGCTGCCCGATACCCCTTTGCGCGCGCGGCTGCACGCCGAACTCGACCGCTTTGAAACGCGCGTCCTGCCCTGTCTGCGGGGCCTGCGCTGGCAGGTGGTGCACAACGACATGAACCACCACAACCTGCTGGTCGATCCCGCCGATCCCGGACGGGTGACGGGGGTGCTCGACTTCGGCGACATGGTGAAGACGCCGCTGATCGTCGATGTGGCGGTGGCGGCGAGCTATCTGATCCACGGTGCGCCGGATCCGGTGGCGCCGATCCTGCGGATGGTCGGGGCCTATCACCGGGTCGTGCCGCTGCGCCGCTCGGAACTGGTGCTGCTGCGCGATCTGATCGTCGCGCGGCTGATGACATCGGTCGTCATCAGCCGGACGCGGGCGCGGCTTTACCCGCAGAACGCCGCCTATATCCTGCGCAATCACGATGCGGCGCTGGACGGGCTGGCGCGCTTTGCCGCGCTGCCGCCCGGCGCGGTGACCGAGGCTTTCGTGCATGTCCTGCGCTGATCTGGCGCGATCGTGATGGGGGCGGGGCTTCCCCCGCGCGGCGATCTGGCCAAAGCTGGTCCCGACCCAACGACGAAGGACCGGACCGATGACCTCGCTGATCCCCCGCCGCCTGATGTGGATCGTTTCCGCGGCGCTGCTTCCGCTGGCCGCGCCCGCGCAGGATTTCAATGCCGCACCCCCGAACGCCCCGTCGCAAAGCCCGGCCTTCCCCGGCCAGACCCGCGCCCCGGTGATATCCTCGGCCGAACCTGCGCAGCAGGTGATCGCGCGGCTCGACAGCCCGTGGGGCATGGCGGAGCTGCCCGACGGCGGCTGGATCGTCACCGAAAAGGCCGGGCGGCTGCGGATCGTGTCGCCCGAGGGCGCGGTCTCGGACCCGGTCGCCGGTGTGCCGGATGTCGATGCGCGCGGGCAGGGCGGGTTGCTGGACGTGGTTCTGGCCGACGACTTCGCCACCTCGCGCCAGCTGTTCTGGAGCTTCTCGGAACCGCGCGAGGGTGGCAATGCCACCGCCGTCGCCACGGGGATCCTGTCGCCCGACGGCACGGCGCTGTCCGACGTGCGGGTGATCTTTCAGCAGAACCCGGCATGGAACTCGGACAAGCATTTCGGCTCGCGATTGGTGCTCGATGGGCAGGGCGGGCTGTTTGTCACCACGGGCGATCGGTCCGTCACGCAGGCGCGGCCCCTGGCGCAGGATCCGCAGAGCGGGCTTGGCAAGGTGATCCGGATCGATCTGGCCGGCGGCAGCGCCGAGGTCTGGACCATCGGCCATCGCAACATCCAGTCGGCGGCGATCGCGCCGGATGGCTGGCTTTGGGTCGTCGAACATGGCGCGCGCGGCGGGGATGAGCTGAACCTGATCGAGAAGGGCAAGAATTACGGCTGGCCGGTGGCGAGCTATGGGGTGGAATACAGCGGCGGGCCGATCGGGCAGGGCGCCACGCAGGCCGAGGGGACCGAGCAGCCGGTCTATTACTGGGATCCGGTCATCGCGCCGAGCGGCATGGCCTTCTACGACGGCGCGCTGTTCCCCGAGTGGCAGGGTGACGCGCTGATCGGCGGGCTGCGCGGACAGGCGCTGGTGCGGCTGAAGATCGAGGACGGCAAGGTCACCGGCGAGGCGCGCCACCTTCAGGGGCAGGGGCGGATCCGCGACGTGACCGTTGCGCGCGACGGTGCGGTGATGGTGCTGACCGACGGGCCGGGCGGCGCGCTGATCCGGCTGACGCCGGGCGAGGACGCCTAGCCGCGCCCGGCCGCGCCCGGCGACGAGATCTGGACGTGCCGCGCGATCCTTTGCGCGATGATCGAACACAACAGCAGCTGCGAGATGTGATAGATCATCGTCGGCAGGATGATGGCGCCGACGCTGGCCGCCGGGAACAATGCGCTGGCGATGGGCAGGCCGCTTGCAAGGCTCTTGGTCGAGCCGCAGAAGAACAGCGCGCTGCGATCCGGGCCGGGCAGGCGCAGCCCGCGGCCCGCGGCGGCCATCGCCGCGAAGGCCAGCGCCAGAAACACCGCGATCACCCCGAAAAGCAGCAGCAGCCGCGACGCCGGCACATGCGACCACAGCCCCGCCACGGTGCCCGCGCTGAAGGCCGAATAGACGATCAGCAGGATCGAGCCACGGTCGACGATCATCGTCAGCAGCTTGTGCCGGCGGATGAAGGCGCCGATCCACGGCCGCACCAGTTGCCCGGCGACAAAGGGCAGCACGATCTGTTCGCCGATCTTGATCACCGCATCGGCGGAAACCCCGCCGCCGTCGCGGTGCAGCACCAGCGAGACCAGCGCCGGCGTCAGCACCACCCCCACCATGTTCGACAGCGAAGCGGCGCAGATCGCCGCCGGGATGTTGCCCCCGGCGATCGAGGTGAAGGCGATCGAGCTTTGCACGGTCGAGGGCAGCAGCGACAGGAACAAAAGCCCCGTGGTCATCTCGGGCCCCAGCACGCCGCCGAAGACCGCCGCCAGCCCCAGCCCCAGCACCGGAAACAGCACGAAGGTCGCCCCCAGCGTCAGCCCCTGCAACCGCCAGTTCAGCAGCCCCGCCCGCACCGAGGCCGGGTCGAGCTTGGCCCCGTAGACGAAGAACAGCAGCGCGACGGCCCAATAGGTGGCGAAATGCAGCACCTCCGCCGCCATGCCGCGCGCGGGCAGCAGCGCCCCGAGCAGCACCATCGCCACAAGCAGCATCATGTAGCCATCGATGCCAAGCCTTCTGAGGTAGCCCATCTCCGTCTCCGCCACAGGCCGGAGGTCCGGCTCCCGTCCGGCTGCGCCGACATGCCGCAGCCCCGCACCCCTGATAGCGGGGCTGCGGTGGGGGTTCAAGAAGGTCAGATCCGTTCGATGGCCAGCGCGATTCCCTGACCGCCGCCGATGCACATGGTGATCAGGCCGCGCCGCCCGCCGGTGCGTTCCAGATGATAGAGCGTCTTTACCGTCAGGATCGCCCCGGTCGCGCCGATCGGATGGCCAAGCGCGATGGCCCCGCCGTTCGGATTGACCTTTGCCGGATCAAGGCCAAGCGTCCGGCTGACGGCGATGGCCTGCGCGGCGAAGGCCTCGTTCGATTCGATCACGTCGAAATCGCCGACGCTCAGGCCGGTCTTTTCGCACAGCCGCCGCACCGCGGGGATCGGGCCGTAGCCCATGACCTCTGGGCGAACGCCGGCGATGGCATAGCCGGTGATCCGGGCGCGCGGGGTGAGGCCCGCGGCCTCCGCCGCCTCGGCCCGCGCAAGGATCAGCGCCCCCGCCCCGTCGTTGATGCCCGAGGCATTGCCCGCCGTCACCGTGCCGTCCCGTTGAAACACCGGGCGCAGGCCGGCCAGCGCCTCGGCCGTGGTGGGGCGGGGATGTTCGTCGGTGTCGAAGGCGACGGGGCCCTTGCGGGTGCGAACCTCGACGGGCGCGATCTCTTCGGCGAAGGCGCCGGATGCGATCGCCGCCGCCGCGCGGGTCTGGCTTTCCAGCGCAAACGCATCCTGATCGGCGCGGGAGATGCCGCTTTCGCGGGCGACATTCTCGGCGGTGACGCCCATGTGACCGGTGCCGAACGGGCAGGTCAGCGCCCCGGTCATCATGTCGAGCGCGGTGACATCGCCCATCTTCTGGCCGAAGCGGGCCTGCGTCAGGATGTGGGGGGCGCGGCTCATCACCTCGACCCCACCGGCAAGGGCGAAGTCGGCATCCCCCAGTTGCAGCGCCTGCGTGGCCGAGACGATGGCCTGCGCCCCCGATCCGCACAGCCGGTTGACGTTCATCGCGGGCGCCTCGACTGGCACGCCCGCCTGCACCGCGGCAAGACGAGAGACATACATGTCGCGCGGTTCGGTGTTGATGACATGGCCAAAGACCACCTGCCCGATCCGTTCGGGTGCCAGCCCGGCGCGGGCGATGACCGCGCGGGCGATGGTCGCGGCCAGATCGGCGGGCGCGATCCCCGCAAGACTGCCGCCGAAAGTGCCGATCGCGCTGCGCGCGCCGGACAGGATGACAATGCCGGTCATGGTTCCCCCCATTCGTTTCGGGGGGAGATTAGTCCCGCCCCCGCCCGGGGGCGAGGGGGCGGGGCGCAAGTGACGAAACGTCACTCAGCCAAGCGGCACGCGCCCTTCGGGGGTCAGCAGCCAGGCATGCGTCCCCTCGATCACCGCGGCGGAAACCGGGCCGCCGTAGGCCGCGCTCGAATCCATGTTCAGCCGGTTGCCGTAATGGGTGGCGCTTTCGATCGCGGTATGGCCGTGGACGACCAGCACGCCGTGGTCGCGCGTGTCGTTCAGGAACTCGGCCCGGATCCAGAGCAGGTCATCCTCCGTCTGGCTGCGCAGATCGACGCCCGGCCGGATCCCGGCATGGACGAACAGCGCCTGATCGTGCAGGAACCGCACCGGCAGGCGGGACAGCCACTGGCGATGGGTGGGGGGAACCTTCAGCAGCGCCTCGGCATGGACCTGATTCAGATTGCGCTCCGCCGGGTTGACGATCCCGTAGGAGGTCAGCGTCGCCGCCCCGCCGACGCGGGGATGCAGCCATTCGACCTCGTGCGAAAGGTTCGGGTCATGGGCATGGGGATCGGTCAGCCAGCCGGTGAACAGCCGGTCGTGATTGCCGCGCAGCACGACCCAGGGCTCGCCCCGCGCCTGACCCTGCATGAGGTGTTCGATCACGCCGCGCGTCTCGCGCCCGCGGTCGACCAGATCGCCCAGATGGACAAGCGGCGCGGCGGTGTCGCCCGTTCGTTCGCGGTCCTGCCGGACCAGATCCTGCGCGACCTTCAGCAGGTCGAGATGACCGTGAATGTCGCCGATAGCATAGGCGCGCATGGGAACTCCGAAAGCAAAAGGCCCCCCGCCGTGGCGGAGGGCCCGGATAACATCCGTTTATGTACCTCAGGCGACGTTGAATTCCAGCGGTTTCACCTGCTGGAACAGGCCCGTGCCTTCAAGTTCCTTCACGACTTCCGGCGCGGCCGGCGCATCGAGATAGGCGATGGCGATCGCCTCGCCGCCTTCGGCCGAGCGGCCAAGGGTGAAGTTCGCCACGTTGACCTTGTTGTCGCCAAGCAGCGTGCCCAGCTTGCCGATGATGCCGGGGACGTCCTTGTTGGTGGTATACAGCATGTGCTGGCCCACCTCGGCGTCGACGTTGATCCCCTTGATCTGGATGAAGCGCGGCTTGCCATCCGAGAAGCAGGTCCCCGCGACGGCACGTTCGCGGATGTCGGTGACGACGGTGACCTTGATGTAGCCGTCGAACACGCCCGACTTGTCCTGCGTGGTGGTCGAGATCTGGATCCCGCGTTCCTTGGCGATGACCGGGGCCGAAACCATGTTCACGTCCGGGTTGGCGCGCTTCATGATGCCCGCGATCACGGCGCAGTCGAGCGCCTTGAGGTTCATCTTCGACACGGTGCCGTCATAGGTGACGTTGATCGCCTTGATCGGCTCGTCCGTCATCTGCCCGACGAAGGAGCCGAGGTATTCCGCGAGCTTCACCCACGGCCCCATGACCTTGGCTTCCTCGGCGGTCATCGAGGGCAGGTTCAGCGCGTTTTCCACCGCGCCGTCGAGCAGGTAGTTCGACATCTGCTCGGCCACCTGAAGCGCCACGTTTTCCTGCGCCTCGGTCGTCGACGCGCCAAGGTGCGGCGTGCAGACCACGTTCGGCAGGCCGAAGAGCACGTTTTCCGTTGCCGGTTCCACCGCGAAGACGTCGAGCGCGGCACCCGCCACATGGCCCGATTTCAGCAGATCGGCCAAAGCCTGTTCATCGACCAGACCGCCGCGGGCGCAGTTGATGATCCGCACGCCCTTCTTGGTCTTTTCCAGCGCCTCGCGCGACAGGATGTTGCGGGTCTGCTCGGTCAGCGGCACATGCAGCGTGATGAAATCGGCGCGCTTCAGCAGGTCGTCGAGTTCGACCTTCTCGACGCCCATCTTGTCGGCCTTTTCCTGCGACATGAAGGGGTCATAGGCGATGACCTTCATCTTGAGTCCGAGCGCGCGGTTGCACACGATGCCGCCGATGTTGCCCGCGCCGATCACGCCAAGGGTCTTGCCGGTCAGCTCGACCCCCATGAATTTCGACTTTTCCCATTTGCCGGCATGGGTGGAGGCCGAAGCCTCGGGCAGTTGCCGCGCGACCGCGAACATCATCGCGATCGCATGTTCGGCGGTGGTGATCATGTTGCCGAAGGGCGTGTTCATCACGATCACGCCGCGTTTCGACGCCGCTTCGCGGTCGACGTTGTCGACGCCGATCCCGGCGCGGCCGATGACCTTCAGCTTCTTGGCGTTCTCGAGCAGCTTTTCGGTGACCTTGGTGGCCGAGCGGATGGCAAGGCCGTCGTAGTCGCCGATGACGGCGGCGAGGGCTTCCTTGTCCTTGCCCAGATCGGGGCGGAAATCGACCTCGATGCCGCGATCCTTGAAGATCTGCACGGCGGCGTCGGAGAGTTTGTCGGAAATGAGAACCTTGGGGGCGGCCATGACGGGGCTCCTGAATAGGGGGATGAAAGGGCGGGCCGGAGGTGGCCCACCACGCTTTCATGAATAGGGGTGGATCAGGCGAGTTCGGCCTGCGCCGCGATCTCGGCCTCGAAGGCATATTCGATCCAGGGCATCAGCGCCTCGACGTCCGCCTTTTCGACGGTCGAGCCGCACCAGATCCGCAGGCCCGGAGGGGCGTCGCGATAGGCACCGGCATCCAGCGCCACGCCTTCCTTCTCAAGCCGTTTCGCAACGGCCTTGGCGAAGGCGGCGCCATCCTTGATCCGCGCATCGGTGAACTTCAGGCAGACCGAGGTGACCGAGGCATTGGCCGCATTGTTCGCCAGATTGGCGATCCACGGCTTCGTCGCGACGAAATCCGCGACGACCTTGGCATTGCCCTCGGCCCGCGCGATCAGCGCCTTCAGCCCGCCGATCTTCTGCGCCCATTTCAGCGCGACGAGGTAATCCTCGACACAGAGCATGGACGGCGTGTTGATCGTCTCGCCGACGAAGATGCCTTCGTTCAGCTTGCCGTTCTTGGTCATGCGGAAGATCTTCGGCAGCGGCCATGCGGGCTTGTAGCTTTCCAGCCGTTCGACCGCGCGGGGCGACAGGATCAGCACGCCGTGGCCGCCTTCGCCGCCCAGAACCTTCTGCCAGGAGAAGGTCACGACGTCGAGCTTGTCCCACGGCAGGTCCATCGCATAGGCCGCCGAGGTGGCGTCGCAGATGGTCAGGCCTTCGCGCTCGGCCGGGATGTCGTCGCCATTCGCCACGCGCACGCCCGAGGTGGTGCCGTTCCAGGTGAAGACGACGTCGGTGTCGAAATCGACGGTCTTGAAGTCGACGATGTCGCCGTAATCGGCGGTCTTGACCTCGGCATCCAGCTTGAGCTGCTTCACCACATCGGTGACCCAGCCGGCGCCAAAGGATTCCCAGGCGAGCATGGTGGTCTTGCGGGCGCCCAGAAGCGACCAGAGCGCCATTTCGACGGCGCCGGTGTCCGAGGCGGGAACGATGCCGATGCGGTAATCCGCGGGCACGCCCAGAATGTCACGGGTAAGGTCGATCGCCTCTTTCAGCTTGGCCTTGCCGATGGTGGCACGGTGCGAACGGCCCAGGGGCGCGTCGGCAAGCAGCTCGAGGGAGAAACCGGGGATCTTCGCGCAGGGGCCCGAAGAAAAACGCGGATTAGCCGGCCGCGTGGCCGGAGCGGGGGTCGCCATGTCTGGTATCCTTTCAGATAAACGCCTCTCGTTGGGAAGAGGTGTCCCGCCGCTGCGGATACCCCTCTCCTGAAAGACAATCAAGAAAAAAGATGCCTGCGGCCCGGATTACGCGAAGGCGCCCCGGCAGCCCGCCGTCAGGCGCGCCTCACACCGGCCGGAAACGCATGGCTCAGAAGGCGCGGAGACATCGCCCGGCGAATCGCCCCGGTCCTGCATTCAGGGCGCTTCCTTGCGGAACGGTGGCCTTTCGTGTTTCCATAAATATCCCGGGGGTGAATTTGCCGTCAGGCAAAGAGGGGGCTGGCCCCCTGCCTCCCTCTCCGCCCGCGCGCCTTCAACATGACACACACGGCGTGAAACACACGGCGCGGGCCGTCAGATCAGGCTCAAGGCCTCGGCGGCGATGATGCTTTCCTCATCGGTGGGAATGACGAAAGCCTTCACCCGGCTGTCCTGCCGGCTGATGCGCAGGGCGCCCGCCTCGTTGGCCGCGGGATCGAGCGTCAGTCCCAGCCAGCCCAGCCGTTCGGCCACCATGGCGCGGATGCGGGGCTGATGCTCGCCGATGCCGGCGGTGAAGACCAGCCCGTCGAATCCGCCCAGAGTCGCGGCGAGCCGCGCCACCTCTCCGGCGATGCGGTGACAGAACAGCTCGATCGCCTCGGCGGCCTCGGGGCGGTCGCTTTCCAGCAGCTCGCGCGTGTCCGCCTCGAACCCCGAAACGCCCAGCAGCCCGCTTTCGCGGTAAAGCATGGTTTCGACCCGGGCGAGATCCCAGCCCATCGGCCCCATCAGATGCAGGATCACGCCGGGATCCAGCGCGCCCGAGCGGGTGGCCATCGGAATGCCCTCGATGGTGGAAAAGCCCATCGAGCTGTCGCGGCTGATGCCGTCTTGCATGCCGCACAGGCTGGCGCCGCTGCCCAGATGCGCGGCCACGATCCTTGCCCCCGGCGGCAGGCCGGTATCGCGCAGCGCCCCGGCGATGAAGCGATAGGACAGTCCGTGAAAGCCGTAGCGCCGGATCCCCTGATCGTGCAGCGCGCGGGGGATGGCGAAGCGGCGCACGACCGGCGCGTTGGTGGCGTGAAAGGCGGTGTCGAACGAGGCGGTCTGCCGCACATCGGGATAGAGTGCGCGCATCGCCCGGATCAGCCGGATGCTGTGTGGCTGGTGCAGCGGGGCCAGCACCGCCAGCGCCTCGATCCGGGCCAGCGTTTCGTCGGTCACGACGACGGGGCCGGTGAACTCGGCGCCGCCATGCACGACCCGATGGCCCACCACCGCAAGACGATCCAGATCGATCTGACCGGCGAGCCAGTTGAACGCCTGATGCAGCAGGGCGGTCAGGTCATCGGCCTCGGCCAGCGGCCAGGACAGCTGCCGATCATCCTTCGTCAGACGTATCTCGAACGGGGCGTCGCGAAAGTCGATCACCCCGCGTGCGATCGGATGCGTCGTATCGCAGGCGATCTCGTAAAGGCCGATCTTGATGGTCGAGGAGCCGGCGTTGAAGGTCAGGATCAGGTCGCGTTCCATCATACCGGCCCCTTCGCGGCGCGGCGCACGACCGCAAGTTTCGCCAGCGCGGCCGAGGCGATCCGCGCCGACAGCGGATCCGACCGGCTGGTCAGCACGATCGGCACCCGCGCGCCCAGCACAAGACCCGCCGCCGTCGCCCCGGCGAAATAGATCAGCTGCTTGGCCAGCATGTTCCCGGCCTCGAGATCGGGCACCAGCAGGATGTCGGCCTGCCCGGCGACGGGGGAGGTGATACCCTTGGTCAGCGCCGCCTCGGGGCTGATGGCGTTGTCGAAAGCCAGAGGCCCATCGACCAGCGCCCCGGTGATCTGCCCACGCGCTGCCATCACCGTCAGCGCGGCGGCATCGAGCGTGGCGGGCATCGCGGGGTTCACCGTCTCGACCGCCGCCAGAATGGCGACCTTCGGCTGTTCCATCCCCAGAAGGCGCAACAGATCGACGGCGTTCTGGCAGATGTCGCGCTTGTGTTCCAGCGTGGGCAGGATGTTGATCGCCGCATCGGTGACGATCACGGGCTTGCCATAGGCGGGCACGTCCATCGCATAGATATGGCTGATGCGGCGTTCCGTCCGCAGCCCGGCGGTTTTCGAGATCACCGCCCCCAGCAGCTCATCCGTATGCAGGCTGCCCTTGACCAGCAGCGACACCCGCCCCGCCACGGCCAGCTCCACCGCGCGGGCGGCGGCGGCGTGGCTGTGGGGGGTATCCTCGATCTCCATCCCGTCAAGGGACACGCCCGCCTCTTCGGCGGCGGCGCGGATCTTTGCCTCGGGGCCGACCAGCAGGGGGGCGAGCAGCCCTTCGTCGCGCACCTCGGCCGCGCCGAGGATCGCGGCCTTCGAGCAGGGATGCACGATCGCGGCGGGGACGGGCGGCAGGCTGCGCGCCTCGGCGATGAAGCGGTCGTAGCGGCTTTGGTGGCGGACCACGGCCTCGGGCAGGCGGCCGGTCGGCCAGAGGACCTTCGCCGTCGGAGCCTTGACCGTGGCGACACCTTCCAGCACCTTTTCGCCCTTCTGGTTGGTGCAGATGGTTTCCAGCCGGACGATCTGATGCGCCGCGGCCTTTTCCGTCACCCGGACGCTGGCGGTGATCGTGTCGCCCGGCGAAACGGGCCGCAGGAAGCGCACCTCCTGCCCGAGGTAGATCGTCCCCGGCCCGGGCAGCCGCGTGCCCAGCACCGCCGAGACCAGCGCCGCCGTCCACATCCCATGCACCACGATATGCCCGAAGGGGCCGGTGGCGGCGAAGCCCGCGTCCAGATGCGCGGGGTTCACATCGCCCGACACCGCCGCGAAGAGCGCGACGTCATCCTGACTGACGGTGCGGGCCAGAGAGGCCTGATCCCCGACGGCGAGTTCGTCGAACGTGTGGTTGGTCAGGATGTCGGCGGGCATGGGATCCCCCTTCTATTTCTGAAAGACATAGCTGCCCGGCGCATCGCACAGCGGCGGATAGCCGGCCGCGGGCGCACCCATCGGCGGCGGGGGACCGGGCGGGCCGGAGCGCGCGGCCAGCCATTCGCCCCATGCCGTCCACCACGATCCCGGCAGCGGTTCATGCGCGGCCATCCATTCGGCGGCGGGCAGCAGCGGATCGCCATGCGTGTAGCTGCCGATCCGGTAGCGGCGGCCGGGGTGGCCCGGCTTGCTGACGATGCCGGCATTGTGGCCGCCCGAGGTCAGCGCGAAGGTGATGTCGGCATCCATCAGCTGATGGATCTTGTAGACCGATTTCCACGGCGCGACGTGATCGCGCTCGGTCCCCACCGCGAACATCGGCAGGCGGATGTTCTGCAGGACCGCGGGCCGACCCTCGACCATGAAGCACCCGGCGGCGAGTTCATTGTCCAGATACAGCCGTTGCAGATATTCGGCGTGCATCCGCCACGGCATCCGCGTGCTGTCGGCGTTCCACGCCATCAGGTCGTTCATCGGGGTGCGTTCGCCCATCATGTAGTCCCGCACCATCCGCGACCACACCAGATCGTTCGAGCGCAGCAACTGGAACGCCCCCGCCATCTGGTCGGCGGACAGATAGCCCCGGTTCCACATCATGCTGTCGAGGAAATGCATCTGGCTGGCGTCGATGAAGAGCGCGAGTTCCCCGGGTTCGGTGAAATCGACCTGCGCCGCCAGCAGCGTCATCGAGGCCAGACGCCTGTCCCCCGTCCGCGCCATCGCGGCGGCGGCGATCGACAGCAGCGTGCCGCCAAGGCAATAGCCCGTGGCGTGGATCTTCGCCCCGGGCAGGATCGCGCCGATCGCCGCAAGCGCCGCCATCACGCCGAACCGGCGGTAATCGTCCATGTCGAGGTCGCGGTCCGAGGCATCCGGATTGCGCCACGAAATGGCGAAGACGGTGAAGCCGCGCCCCACCAGCCAGCGGATCAGCGAGTTGTCCGGGCTGAGGTCGAGGATGTAGTATTTCATGATCCATGCCGGAACGATCAGCACCGGCTCGGGGTGCACCTGCCCGGTCGCGGGGGCATACTGGATCAGCTCGATCAGGTGATTGCGGAACACCACCTTGCCCGGGGTGATGGCGACCGTCCGGCCCGGGGTGAAGGCCTCGACCCCCGGCGGCGGCTGCCCGGTCATCTGGCGCGAAACATCCTCGGCCCAGTTCTTCCAGCCCTGCCAGAAGTTCATCCCGCCGGTTTCCCATGTGCGGGCGAGGATTTCCGGATTGGTGAAGGGATTGTTGGAGGGCGACAGCATGTCGAGCCATTGCTTCGCCGCGAAGGACACCACATCCTCGTGGTGCTTCATGACGCCGGGCACTTCGTGGGTGACGTTGTGCAGCCATTGCTGGCCCAGCAGGAAGCCCTGCGCCATCCACGAAAAGGGCGGCTCGCGCCAGCTTTCGTGCACGAAGCGGCGGTCGCCCGGCAGCGGGTCGATGACCCAGGGCGCCTTCGGGTCGAAGGCGCTGCCCATCAGATGGGCGATCAGCCGGCCGGTCTTGCGCCCGGCCTTCCACACGAGTTCCGCCTGCTTGCCCGGCGCACCCGCGAGGTGGAGCCCCCAGTCGAAGAAGGCGAGCGCCGCCGAGCCGGGCGAGATGCCGCCCGTGAGCTGCCCGCCAAGGGCCTCGCGCATCCGGTCGATGGCCTGAAACGCCTCCAGCCCCAGTCTTTTGTCAGGGGTGGTGCCCGGCTGGTCGTGAACAGGCACCGAAGTCCGGACCAGCTCGCCCTTCATGTTCGACACGGTTGACATCTGCACCTCATGTCGCTGCTGTTCATAGCGGAAAACGTATTCGATCTTCTGTCAACTATGGTTGACCTGAATCAAGGCGCGACGCAAAATACCCTTCAGACTGTTTCGATCAACTTTTGGGAAACAGGAGCCGGATATGAACATCGCATCGGGATCGAAGACCGGAAAGCCTTTCACCGAATTCGGCTGGATGAACCAGTTGTCAGAGCTGGCGACCCAGCCGCTGCATCTGCAGACCGCCTTCTGGCATGAGACGATGACCACCGCGGCGGATGTCGCGCAGCTTCAGGCGGACTGGCTGCAAAAGCTTTCCGCCGTCACGACGCCGCAGCAGGTCGCGGCGCTGAACGCGGAATATGCGCAGAACCTGTTCAGGAAGGGGATCGAGGAATCCTCGCGCCTGACGGCGGCGCTGAACCCGACGGGCCGGAAGGCGGCGTAAGCGCGCGGTTCTGAACGGAAAACCTGCGCGTATGAAGGGGGGAGGGGGCCAGCCCCCTCTTTGCGCATGCGCGCAAATTCACCCCCGGGATATTTATGGAAGAATGAAAGGCAAAAAGGGCGCGGGGGGCCGGGCCTATTTCAGGAAGCCGCGGAAATGGCGCAGCGAGAAGGCGAAGAGCGCCGCGCCGATGACCGCCAGCGCCAGCATCTGCGGCCAGACCACATCGAGCCCGGCGCCGCGGAACAGCACCGATTGCGACAGGATGACGTAATGGGTGTTGGGCGCGGCCAGCATGATGTCCTGCACGATCTGCGGCATCGATTCGCGCGGCGTCTGCGCCCCCGACAGCACCTGCAGCGGCAGGAGCACCAGCATCATCAGCAGGCCGAACTGCGGCATCGTGCCCGCCACCGTCGCCAGAAAGATGCCGAGCGAGGCGGTGGCGAACAGATGCAGCGCCGTCCCGGCGAGGAACAGCGTCATCGATCCCTGCAACGGAATGCCCAGCACCCATTCGCACATCACCACCAGCGAAAAGGCGGTGCCGAGCAGGACGACGAGGCTCATCGACCAGATCTTGGAGACCATGATTTCCAGCGGTGTGACCGGCATGACCAGCAGGTGCTCGATGGTGCCGTGTTCGCGTTCCCGGATCAGCGCGGCGCCCGACAGAATCAGCGCCAGCAGGGTGACGCTGTTGGAAATGCCCATCACCGCCTGAAACCAGCCGCCGTTCAGTGACGGGTTGAAGCGCGCGCGCAGCACCAGATCGGCGGCCGTCGCCGCATCGGCGCGATAGCGGCTCTGGAATTCGCTGATCTCGGCCGCGATGATGCTTTGCACATAGCCCGCGCCGGAAAAGGCCTGCGCCATGCGCGTGGCATCGACGTTGAGCTGGATCTCCGGCCGCTTGCCCGCCAGCAGGTCGCGCTGGAAGCCGGGCGGGATGTCCAGCGCGAAGGTATCCAGCCCCTCGTCCATGCGGCGGTCCATCTCGGCCACCGAAATCATCGTGGGTTCGGTGAAATAGGGGGGCTGGAACGCCTCGATGATGCGGGTGGAAAGGGGGGACTGATCTTCGTCCACCACGGCGATGGGCGCGCGGTTCAGCGTTTCGACGGCGGAGGTGGCCGAGGTGTAGATCTGGAAGGTGAAGGAAAACAGGATCAGGCCCATCATGATCGGATCGCGGATCAGGCCGCGGATTTCCTTGATGCCCAGTTGCAGGACATTGGCCAGATCCATCGCCTAGGCCTCCTGCTTGCGCATCAGGAGCGCGCCGATCCCGATCAGCACCGGAATGGCCAGCGCGATCGGCCAGAGCGCCGAGGACAGCTCCGAAAAGCCCAGCCCCTTGGAAAAGGCCCCGCGCGAGATGGTCATGAAATAGGTGGTCGGATAGATGCCCGAGATGAAGGCCGCGATCCCGTCGAGGGACGAGACCGGATTGATCATGCCGGAGAACTGCACCGCCGGCAGGATGGTCCCCAGGGCGGTGGCAAAGACCGCGGCGAGCTGGCTTTTCATGAAGGCCGAAATCACCAGCCCCATCGCCGTCGCGGCGGAGACATAGAGCACCCCCGCCACCGCATAGGCGAGCAGGCTGCCGGTGAACGGCACCTTGAACGCAAAGATCGCCATGACCGTCATCAGGGCGAAGTTTATCACCGCGATGGCCACATAGGGGATCTGCTTGCCGATCAGGAATTCCAGCCGCGTCACCGGGGTGACGTAAAGATTGGTGATCGAGCCGAGTTCCTTTTCCCGCACCACGGAAAGCGCGCTCAGCATCGCCGGGATCAGCAGCAGCAGGAGCGGGATCACCGCCGGGACCATGGCGACGAGGCTCTTGATGTCGGGGTTGTAGCGGTAGCGCAGTTCCAGCCCGTAGTCGCCCGCCACCGCCGCTGCGCCATGGGCCTCGCGCGCCCGTTCGGTCAGCCAGTATGCGTGCATGCCCTGCACATAGCCCAGCACCGTCTCGGCCCGGGTGGGGTTCGAGCCGTCGATCCAGCCGCCGATTTCCACGTCGCGCCCGCGCAGCAGGTCAGCGCCGAAGTCGGGCGGGATTTCCAGCGCGAGGTTCAGGGTGCCCGCGCGCAGGCGGCGGTCCATTTCGGCGTAATCCGCGATCGGGTCCTGTTCGACGAAATAGCGCGACCCGGCGATCTGCAGGACGTAATCGCGGCTGATGGTGGAATCGTCATGGTCGAGGACGGCGAAGCTGAGATCCTCGACATCCATGTTGATGCCAAGCCCGATGACCAGCATCAGGATCAGCGTGCCCAGCACCGCGAGCGTGCCGCGGATCGGATCGCGGCGCAGCTCCATCGTTTCGCGCATCGTGTAGCTGAACATGCGGCGCGGATCGAAGAGCGGGCTTTTTGCCGGGGCGTGATCCGGGGCGGGCGGCGCGGCGGGTTCGGGCGGGGTGCCCGTCTCGCCGATCGCCTGTTCGAGGCAGTCGATGAAGGCATCCTCCAGCGTGGCCGCGCCGTGCTGCGCGACGATGGCAGCAGGCCGGTCGCTAACCAGCACCTTGCCCGCATGCATGAGCGAGATTCGGTCGCACAGTTCCGCCTCGTTCATGAAATGGGTGGAGACGAAGATCGTCACCCCGTCCTTGCGCGACAGGTCGGACAGGATCTGCCAGAAGGCGTCGCGCGCCACCGGATCGACGCCCGAGGTGGGTTCGTCGAGGATCAGGATCTCGGGCGCGTGGATCATCGCGACGGCCAGCGACAGCCGCTGCCGGATGCCAAGCGGCAGCGCATCGGGCCGGGCGTCCATCACCTCGGTCAGGCCGAAGCGCTCGGCCATCTCGCGGATGCGGCCGGGGATTTTCGCCGGGTCGAGCTTGAACAGCCGCGCATGCAGGTCGAAATTCTGCGCCACCGACAATTCGCCGTAGAGCGAGAAGGCCTGACTCATGTAGCCGACATGGCGGCGCACCTCGATGTCGTCGGGATCGACCTGCCGGCCGAACAGCTTCACCGTGCCCTCGGTCGGCGGCAGCAGGCCGGTCATCATCTTCATCGTCGTGGTCTTGCCGCAGCCGTTGGACCCGAGGAAGCCGAAGATCTCGCCCTTCGGGATGCGGAAGCTGACATGGTCGACGGCGGTGAAATCGCCAAAGCGCATCGTCAGCCCCTCGGCCTCGATGGCGTAGTCGTCTTCGGTGTGGGGCGCCGGGGGGATCACCACCGCGCGGTGGCCGGCACGGTCCTCCTCGGGCAGCAGTCCGATGAAGGCGGCGTCGAGATTGTCGGTGCCGGTGCGGGCCAGCAGTTCGGCCGGGCTGCCGGTCGCCAGCACCTTGCCCGCGTTCATCGCCACCAGCCAGTCATAGCGGGCGGCCTCCTCCATATAGGCGGTGGCGACGAGGACGCTCATCCCCGGGCGGCCGGCGCGGATGCGGTCGATCAGGTCCCAGAACTGGCGGCGCGAGAGGGGATCGACGCCGGTGGTGGGTTCGTCGAGGATCAGCAGGTCCGGGTCGTGGATCAGCGCGCAGCACAGGCCGAGCTTCTGCTTCATCCCGCCCGAGAGCTTGCCCGCCGGCCGGTCGCGGAAGTTTTCCAGCCCGGTGGCGGTCAGCAGGTCGGTGATCCGCGCTTCACGCTCGGCCCGGTCCTGCCCGAACAGACGGCCGAAGAAATCCACGTTCTCGAAGACCGAAAGCGTCTGATACAGGTTCTTGCCCAGACCCTGCGGCATATAGGCGATGCGCGGGCAGACGGCCTGCCGGTGGCGTGCGGACCGCATGTCGCCGTCCAGCACATGCAACGCGCCCTCCTGCATCGCCCGCGCGCCGGAGATCAGCGCGAGCAGGCTGGATTTCCCGACGCCATCGGGGCCGATCAGCCCGACCATGCCCCCCGCCGGAATGTCCAGCGTGATGTCATCCAGCGCCCGCACCTTGCCGTAGGTCAGGCTGACACCCCGCACCGTCGCGACCGAAGGCGCCCCGGTCATTTCACAAGGTTCTGCTGCAGCGCATCGGGCCAGGGCGTCGCCGGATCCACCTGCACATAGGCCATGCCGGGCAGCCCGGTTTTGACCTGCCGGATATAGCGCTGAAGCAGTTCCGGCGCGATGCGGGCACGGACGCGGAAGGTCAGCTTCAGCCGTTCTTCCTCGGTCTCGACGGTCTTCGGGGTGAACTGCGCCACATCCGAGACAAAGGACACCGTGGCGGGGATCACCACGCCCGGCGCGGCATCCAGAACCAGCCGCACCTCGCTGCCGATGGCGACGCGGCCCGCCTGTTCGGTGGGCAGGAAGATGCTCATGTAGACGTCCGAGACGTCGATCATGTTGATCACCCGCCCGCCCGCGGCCAGCACCTCGCCGGGTTGGGCAAGCCGATACTGCACCCGCCCCGGACGTGGCGCCGTCAGGGTGGCATCGCTCACATCGGCCTGAATACTGGCGACCGTGGCCTTGGCCGCCTCGACCGAGGCTTCGGCATCCACCACCTGCGCCCGCGCGGCGCCGATCGCCGCTTCGGACGCGGCGAGCGAGGCCTTGGCCGCCGCCCATGCGGCGCGGGCCTTGCGTTCGTTCGCGCGGTCGTCTTCCAGCACCTGCTGCGAGATCGCATTGGCGCGGGCGAGTTGTTCGGACCGGGCCAGCCGCTGTTCGGCCGATTCACGCTCGGCCTCCTGCTGCTCGACCGAGGCCTGCGCGGCCTCGCGTTCCGCCTCGCGCTGGACCACGACGGCCTGCGCCGTGTCGATGGCGATGCGTGCGCGGCGCAGCTGGGCCTCCGCCTCAAGCTTCTGCGCGTCGATCTGCGTGGTGTCCATTTGCGCGAGGATCTGGCCCGCCTCGACGAAATCCCCCTCGCTTACGAAGACGTCTTTCAGTCGGCCGCCGGTCTTTGCCGCGATGTCGATATCCACCGCCTCCAGCCGCCCGTTGCCGCTGGCGATGCCCGCGGGCAGGGCGCCGTTCTGCGTGTTCTGCCAAAGGACATACCCCGCAAGGACCACCGCGCCCGCAAGCCCGGGAAGGAGCCATTTCCGGTTGAGCTTCATCCTTCACCTCGCTGATGCCACGCACCCGGTATTACATCAGCGGAAACCGGCCATGAGTCAACAGTCGTTGACCCCCTTGCCGATTTGCGCGATGGTCGCGTACCGCGAAAGCACGATTGAGTCCGGACCCAGCGAAATGCCCACCACGTCAACGGCCGATCCCGCGCCGACCACCCGCCAGCGCATTCTGGAAACGGCGATCCGACGCTTTGCCCGGTCCTCCTACGACGATACCGGGCTGCGCGAGATCGCGGCGGATGTCGGTGTGGACGTGGCCTATGTGCATCGTTGCTTCGGTTCCAAGGAGCAGCTTTTCCTTGAGGTGCTGAAGCGAATGTCGGACCATCCCGGCCTTGCCGCCGCGCCGCGGGACGAACTGCCCGCCTTCCTCGCACGGCAGTTGTTCGAGCGGGGCACCGTTTCGGCGGAGGGGCAGCCCGATCCGCTGCTGGTCCTGATCCGCTCGCTGGGGGTTCCCGCCGCGGCCGGCCCGGTGGGCGAGCGGCTCGACAGCCTCTTCGTCGCGCCGTTGAGCGAAAAGCTGGGCGATGACGGCGCGCTCCGGGCGTCGATGGTCATGGCGCTGCTGATCGGCTTGCGGATGATGCGCGATTTCCTCAAACTCCCGCAGGTCGCCGGGGCCGATCCGCAAGAGGCCGAGCGCGTCCTGACCGAGGTTCTGGCGCAGATCATGACCCCCCGCTGCGCCTGCGCCACCCCTGTTCCACCTGCCGAGGCCCCATGATCGTCGACGGTTTTCTGTCCTTCACCATCGCGGCTGTCCTGCTGATCTGCGGCAAGATCCTGACCTTGCGCATCGCCGCGTTGCGCAACTATTCCATCCCCGAGCCGGTTATCGGCGGATTTCTGTGCGCCGCCTTTACCGCGCTGGTCTATGCCTTTTGGGGGCGCGAGATCCGCTTTGAGCTTGAGGTCCGCGATTTCCTGCTGCTGCTGTTCTTCGCCGGGATCGGGCTCAAGGCGGATATCGGCACGCTGCGCAAGGGCGGGCGGCCGTTCCTGATCCTGCTCGCGCTCGCCTCGGGGCTGATCGTGGTGCAGAACCTCGCCGCGATGGGGATGGCCGGGCTTTTCGGGCTGGAGCCGCGCGCCGGGCTGATGCTGGGGTCGGTTTCGCTGACCGGGGGGATCGGCACCGCGCTGGCCTGGTCGCCGATCCTGGCCGAGCGGACGGGCGTGGACAACGTGCTGGAGCTGGGGGTGGCGGCGAATACGCTGGGCCTGATCGCCGCCTGCCTGATCGGCGGACCGCTGGCCGCCTTCCTGATCCGCCGCCACCATATCGTGCCAGTCCCGGACGGCGAGATGGACATCGGCACCGCCCATGACGAACCCGCGCCGAGGATGGATTATTTCTGCCTGCTCTGGGCGATCCTGATCCTGAACGTCACCATCATGCTGGGCATGTCGCTGCATGCGGCGATCGCGGCCACGGGGCTGACGCTGCCGGCCTTCGTCAGTTGCCTGTTCGCCGGAATCGTGATGCGCAATTTCGCCATCTTCACCTTCGGCCCGGCGATGTGGCGGACATGGCCGGGGGTGCGCGTCGGGCTGGCGCTGATCGGCGATCTGGCGCTGGGCCTGTTCCTGACCATGACGCTGATGGGGCTGCAACTGTGGCAACTGGACGGCAGCCTGCTGTTCATCGTGACGACGATCGCCCTGCAGATCGCGCTGACGCTGGCCGTGTCGCTGTGGGTGGTCTTTCCGGCGATGGGGCGCGATTACGAGGCGGCGGTGATCGCCTCGGGCTTCGGAGGCATCGCGCTCGGCTCGACGGCCACGGCCATCGCCAACATGACCGCCGTGGCGCAGCAATACGGCGCCGCACACCGCGCCTTCATCATCGTGCCGCTGGTCTGCGGCTTCTTCATCGACATCGTGAACGCGCTGGTCATCTCGTTCTTCGCCGGATGACCGGGGGGCGTCAGAGGTAGGGCACCGGATCGACGCTGTCGAGGCCCTTGCGCACCTCGAAATGGACGAAGCTGCCTTCGCCCGCGCGCGCCTTGGCGATGGTCTGCCCGCGCGTCACCGTGTCACCCTTGGCGACGGTGATCTGGTCGATGTTCGCATAGACCGTCAGCAGCCCGTCCGCGTGCCGCAGCACGAGGATCGGCACCTGCTCCGTATCGCGGGTGATCGCCGCGACGGTCCCGGCCTCGGCCGCCTTGACCGGGGCACCGGCGGTGGTGGAAATGTCGATCCCGTCGTTCCTGCCCTTGGCATAGGGCCGGATGATCGAGCCCGATACCGGCATCAGCAACTGCCCGCCGCTGGTGCGCCCCGATCCCAGATCCGGCGCGGCGGAGCGGTCGATCGGCGTTGCCGCCGCCACCGTCTGTTCCGAGGGCAGCGGCGTCGCGGCCGAGGGCGGTTGCGGCGTCGGCGATCCCTGACCGGGCTGCGTGACGGCGGCCGAACCCGAAGCCGAGGCGACCGGGATCAGCAGATACTGCCCTTCGCGCACGCTCAGATCGCCCGAAAGGCCGTTCCATTCCGCCAGCGATTTCACCGGGACGTTGTAGTAGCGGGCGATGGAATAGGCGGTCTCGCCGCGGGTGACCTTGTGGCGCACGGGCTCGGCGCCCGCACGGGCCGCCGCCGGGGCGGGCGCGGCGGCGGCGGTCGTCGTCGTGCCTGCGGGCGGGGCCGCCCGGTCGATCGCCGAAGAGGCGAGCGTGGTGATATCCACCCGGTCGTCGCCCCCGGTGCCCCCGGCAGAGGCGATGGCGGTGCCGGCCGTCGGTTCGGAAACGCGATTTGGCAAAGCCAGAACCGCGCCGCTGTTCAGCGGCGTGTTCGGCTCGATCGCGTTATAGCTGGCAAGCTCGGCGGGGTTGAGGCCCACCCGCTGCGCGACAGTGGCGGCGCTGTCGCCGCGCCGCGCCACCGCGACCTGATAATTCGGGTAGGAGATCACGCCCCGGCTGTCGGGTTGCGGCCGCGCCTGCACCGCCTGCTGCGCCGCCGAGGACGTGTCGAAACCAAGCCCCGCCAGACCGCGCAGATCCGGATCATAGCCATTGGCGCTGCACCCGGCCAGCGCGACCAACGCGCAGCCCGTCAGCAGCAGGCCGCTGCGGCGCAAGGGAATCCGGGCGGTCGTCCGGGGGGCGGCGGTAGGGGTCATGGCTCGTCCTCGTTCATCGCGGCCCCTGTTGCCGGGGCCTTGGGGGTCCGGGTCAGTCGTTCGCCGTTCCCTCGATCAGGGGAACGAAACGGACCGGGCGCAGTTCCTCGTATTCAAAGCCCGATTCGTGGCGGGTTACACGGATCAGGCTCTGCACCGCGTCGGACTGGCCGACGGGAACGATCATGATACCGCCGATCTTCAGTTGCGACAACAGGGTGCCGGGTGGATCCTCGGCGGCGGCGGTGACGATGATGCGATCGAAGGGCGCCTGATCGGGCAGGCCGCGCGATCCGTCGCCCACCAGCGAGACGATGGTCGACAGGCCCAGATCGGCGAACAGGGCCTGCGCCTCGCGCGCAAGCTGGCGGTGGCGCTCGACCGTGTAGACCCGCCGCGCGAGGCAGGCGAGCACCGCCGCCTGATAGCCGGACCCCGTGCCGATCTCCAGAACCGTGTCGCGCGGCCCGATCCGCAAGGCCTGCGTCATCAGCCCGACGATCGAGGGCTGCGAGATGGTCTGCCCGCAGGCGATGGGCAGCGGCACATCCGCATAGGCCCGGTCGGCAAAGATGCCGCGCACGAACCGCCCCCGGTCGATCCGCTCCATCGCCGACAGCACCCGTGCATCCGTCACGCCCGCGCTGCGCAACTGGAACAGAAAGCGCATCTTGCGTTCCGCCGTTCCGTCACTGTCATCGCCTTCGGGCGGTCTGGTCATGCGAGAGCGGCCTCCAGATCGGTCAGCACCTCATGCGCGGTCAGATCGGCGCGCATCGGGGTGACGGAGATGAAGCCGTCGAGGTTCAGCGCCGCGTCGGTGCCCGGCTCGCTCGCCGTATGCTGCGGACCGCCCTTGATCCATAGGAAGCGGCGCCCGGTGGGCGACAGGCTCGGCTCGACGGTGAAGAAGCTGTCGGTGCGGTAGCCCTGCGCGGCGACGCGGAAGCCCTTGACGGCATCGGCGGTCACCGGCGGGAAGTTGACGTTGTAGAAGACGCGGTAGGGGCCGTTGTCCCACACGCCCTTTTCCCAGATCCTGCGGATCAGCGCCGGGCCGTGGACGCGGGCGGCCTCGAACCTGTCCTCGCCGCAACCGGGACCCATGAACTGCGAGAGCGCGATGGCCGGGATGCCCTGCAACGCGGCTTCCATCGCGCCGCCGACCGTGCCGGAATACAGCGCGTTCTCCCCCGAATTGTTGCCGGAGTTGACCCCCGACAAAACCAGATCCGGCCGCCCGTCCCGCAACACGTCGTAAAGCGCCGCCAGAACGCAATCCGCCGGGCTCCCCTCGGCCGCATAGCGGCGCGGGGCATGTTCGGCGATCATCATCGGGCGGGTGTAGCTGATGCAATGCGCGACGCCCGACTGTTCAAAGGCGGGCGCGACGATCCAGACCTCGCCCCCCGGACCGGCGAGCTCCTCGGCAATGGCGCGCAGCACCTCGAGCCCCGGAGCGTGGATGCCGTCGTCATTGGTGATCAGGATGCGCATGATGTCCTCGGGTCCGTCCTCCTGCCTGATTAGCCCGAGCGGCCCGAAGCGACAAGCGCCGAGGCCGGCATGGCGGGTTTTCCGGGCGAAACTGTGGTTTCAGGGCCCCGTCGAGGCCCGAAGGACGGGGCAAAGGCGCGTTTCGGTGCCGCGGGAAACAGCCTTCCTGCCTTCATTCTTCCATAAATATCCCGGGGGTGAGCGGCAAAGCCGCGAGGGGGCGGCGCCCCCTTGCGCCCTCTCCGCCCGCGCCAACGCAAAAGGCCGGGGCGCGATACCCCGGCCTTCCATGACTGCGGCTGGCCGTGGCTCAGCGGTTGTCGACTTCGACATAATCGCGCGCCGGGGCGCCGGTATAAAGCTGGCGCGGACGGCCGATCCGGCCCGACGGGTCCGAGATCATTTCCTTCCACTGCGAGATCCAGCCCACGGTCCGCGACAGCGCGAAGATCGGGGTGAACATCGAGGTGGGGAAGCCCATCGCCTCAAGGATGATGCCCGAGTAGAAATCGACGTTCGGATAGAGCTTCTTGGAAACGAAGTAATCGTCTTCCAGCGCGATCCGTTCGAGTTCCTTGGCGACCTGAAGCGTCGGGTTGTTGTGGATGCCGAGCAGGTCCAGCACCTCGTCCGCCGACTGCTTCATCACCTTGGCGCGCGGGTCGAAGTTCTTGTAGACCCGGTGGCCAAAGCCCATCAGGCGGAACGGATCGTTCTTGTCCTTGGCCCTGGCGATGAATTCCGGGATCCGCTCGACCGAGCCGATCTGGCGCAGCATTTCCAGACAGGCCTGGTTCGCGCCGCCATGCGCCGGCCCCCAGAGGCAGGCGATGCCCGCGGCGATACAGGCGAAGGGATTGGCGCCCGAGGACCCGGCCAGACGCACCGTCGAGGTCGAGGCGTTCTGTTCGTGATCCGCATGCAGCATCATGATCCGGTCCATCGCCGTCGCAAGCTCGGGCGGGACGTGATAGGGCTCGGCCGGGACGGCGAAGCACATGTGCAGGAAGTTCGCCGCATAGCCCAGATCGTTGCGCGGATAGACGAAGGGCTGGCCGATCGAATATTTGTAGGCCATCGCGGCGATCGTCGGCAGCTTGGCCACCAGCCGGAAAGAGGCGACTTCACGTTGACGCGGATCGGTCACATCGGTCGAGTCGTGATAGAAGGCCGACATCGCCCCGACAACGCCCACCATTGTCGCCATAGGGTGGGCGTCGCGACGGAAACCACGGAAGAAGTTGTGCATCTGCTCGTGCACCATCGTGTGACGGGTCACGGTGCGCTCGAACGTCTCCATCTGTTCGCGGTCCGGCAGTTCGCCGTTCAGCAGCAGATAGCAGACTTCGAGGTAATGCGACTTCTCCGCGAGCTGTTCGATCGGATAGCCGCGATACAGGAGTTCCCCCTGATCGCCGTCGATATAGGTGATCGTCGATTCACAGGCGGCGGTCGAGGTGAAACCGGGATCGTAGGTGAATACTCCCGCCTCGCCATAGAGCTTGCGGATGTCCAGCACATCCGGTCCCACGCTCGGCGAAATCACCGGAAGCTCGTAGGTCTTGCCGTCGAGCTCAAGCCTGGCTACGCGCTTGGTATCTGCCATGAGGTTCCCTTTCCTGTCGTCCGGCTGGGCCGCGCCGGGTCATTGCGTCCGGTTCCCCGGGAAGGCGACCGGGCCTCAGGCCGCCTGATCCTTGATCCTCGCCAGGGTCTCCTCCCGGCCGAGAACGATCATCATGTCGAAGATGCTTGGTGTCACTGAACGTCCTGCAAGGGCCGCGCGCAAGGGGCCAGCGACTTTTCCCATTCCGAGCCCGTGCGCTTTTGCCACATTGCCAACGATGTCCTCCAATTCCTCACGGGTCCAGCTAGCATCTTGAATCCGCGCCGTCAATTCGCCGAGTATACCACGGGATACCGGATCGAGCAGTTTCAGCGCCTTCTCATCCGGCGAAATCGGCCGCTCCGTCAGGACGAATTCAGCCTTTTCAAGGAGTTGCGGATAAGTCTTGGCCGAACCTTTCACCGCGGGCAAAGCTTCGCGCAAACCTTCTGCCTGCCGGTCGGTCAGGGGGGGCAGGCCGGCCGCCTCAAGATAGCCCGCGACACCGCCCATTAGTTCGGCATCCGGTGAAACCGCCATATGCCGGCCGCAGATGTTTTCGAGCTTCTTGAAGTCCAGACGCGACGGCGAACGGCCGATTCCCTCCAGTTCGAACCATTCCCGGGCCTGTTCGTCGGTAAAGAACTCGTCATCGCCGTGGCTCCATCCCAGACGTGCCAGGTAATTGCGCATCCCCGAGGCCGGATAGCCCATTGCCTGATACTGTTCCAATCCGACAGCCCCGTGACGCTTCGACAGTTTCTTGCCGTCCGGGCCGTGGATCAGCGGGATGTGGGCATAGACCGGCACCTGCCAGCCCATGGCGTGATAGATCTGCATCTGCCGCGCGGCGTTCACCAGATGGTCGTCGCCCCGGATCACATGGGTCACGCCCATGTCCTGATCGTCGACCACCACGGCCAGCATGTAGGTCGGCGTCCCGTCCGAGCGCAGGCAGACCATGTCGTCAAGCTGGTCGTTGCGGATCGTCACATCGCCCTGCACCTTGTCGTGGATCACGGTCACGCCCTCGCGCGGGGCCTTGAGCCGGATCACATAGGGCGCGTCCGGGTAGGTCGAGGGGTCGGCGTCGCGCCACGGCGAGCGGAACAGCGTGCTGCGCCCCTCGGCCCGGGCCTGTTCGCGGAAGGCCTCGATCTCCTCCTGCGTGGAGAAGCACTTGTAGGCGCCGCCGCGGGCCAGCATCTCATGCGCCACCTCGGCATGGCGGGGGGCGCGCTCGAACTGGCTGACGACATCGCCATCCCAGTCGAGGCCAAGCCACGTCAGCCCCTTCAGGATCGCGGCCGTCGCCTCGGGGGTGGAGCGGGCGCGGTCGGTATCCTCGATGCGCAACAGGAAGGTGCCGCCGTGGCCGCGCGCGAAGAGCCAGTTGAACAGCGCGGTGCGCGCGCCGCCGATATGCAGATAGCCGGTGGGCGAGGGGGCGAAGCGGGTGACGATCTTGTCGGACATCAGGGACCTTTCCTGCGCCGTTCCACAAGCAGGACGGGGCGCATTAACGAATTGGAAACCATATAGCCTGCAGGCTGGCATTCGCGGAATGTCTAAGCGCGGCGGGGGCGGGAAACAAGGTGTCGGAACGGGTCGGATCCTTCCGGGCGGCACGTCTTTGGGGGGATGGCGCCCGCTGGTGGGCGGGATTCGCCGATCCGGGGGCGGCGCTGGCCCGGGCAAGGGCGGATCTGGTGCTGTGGATGCCGGTGGCGATCGGCTGCGGCGGCGGGGTCTATTTCGCTCTGCGGACCGAGCCTTCGGGGCCGGTGCTGGCGGTGTTGCTGGCGGTCATGGTCGCGGGCGTGGCCGGCCTGCTGCGCGGGCCCGAGGCCCTGCGCCTGCTGGCGGGGCTTGTGGCCTTTGCGGCGCTTGGCTTTCTTCTGTCGGCCCATCGCACGCATTCCGTCGCCGCTCCGGTGCTGGATTTCCGCTATTATGGCCCGGTCGAGGGGCGCATCGTCAAGGTCGACCGTTCCTCGCGCGATCTGATCCGGCTGACGCTCGACCGGGTGACGCTGAAACGGGTGGCGCCCGAGCGCACGCCGGAACGGGTGCGGGTGTCGCTGCACGGGGCGCAGGACCATCTTTTGCCGGAACCGGGGATGCGGGTGATGCTGACCGCAAATCTGATGGCGCCGAACGGGCCGGCGGAGCCGGGCGGCTGGGACTACCGCCGCACCGCATGGTTCGAAAGTCTGGGCGCGGTCGGTTACAGCCGCACGCCGGTGATGCTGGTCGAAGGCGCTGATCCGCACGATCTGGCGCTGGCCGGGCACCGCGCGCGGATGGCGATCTCGCGCGCCATGCAGGAACGGATGCCCGGACAGGCGGGGGCGGTGGCGGCAGCGCTGATGACCGGCGACCGATCCGGCATCACCGAGGCCACGAACGAGGTGATGCGGATCTCGAACCTCTACCACATCGTCTCGATCTCGGGGCTGCACATGGCGATGCTGGCGGGATTCGTCTTCGCCGCGATCCGCTACGGGCTTGCGGCCTGCGGCACCCTCGCGCTGATCCTGCCGGCGAAGAAGATCGCGGCGGCGGCGGCGCTGATCGCGGCAAGCGTCTATCTGTGGATCGCGGGGCCGGAGGTGGCGACACAGCGGTCCTACATCATGGCGGCGGTGATGCTGCTGGCGGTGCTGTTCGACCGGCGGGCGCTGTCGCTGCGCACCGTGGCGATCGCGGCGGTGATGATCCTGATCGCGCGGCCCGAAAGCCTGACCGAGCCGGGCTTCCAGATGTCCTTCGCCGCGACGGTGGGGCTGATCGTTTCCAACACCCGTTGGGCGGAATGGAGCCGCCCGCTGCCGCATCTGCTGCGCCCGGCGATCGCGCTGCTGTTCACCTCGCTGGTCGCCGGGATCGTGACCGGACCGATCGCGGCGGCGCATTTCAACCGCGGATCGGGTTATGGGCTGCTGGCGAATTTCCTCGCCGTGCCGGTGATGGGCACGCTGGTGATGCCGGGGGGCGTGATCGCGGCGGTTCTGGCACCCTTCGGGCTGGCGGCGCCGGCGCTGTGGGTGATGGATCTGGGCACGCGCTGGATGATCCTCGTCGCCGAATGGGTGGCGGGGCTGAAGGGCGCCTCGGTCATGGTGATGGCGCCGCCCGCCGCGGTGCTGCCGGTGATGTCGCTTGGCGCCGTCGTCGCGGTTCTGGCGCGCGGGCCGCTGCGCATGGCGGGCATGGTCGCGGTGGCGGTGTCGATGGTGCTGTGGACGCAGGCGGAAAGGCCCGCGCTGCTTGTGTCGTCGGGGGCCGAGATCGTCGGCCTTGCCGGGCCGGAGGGGCGCGGCCTGTCGAAGCCGGTGGCGGATTTCGTCGCGTCGAGCTGGCTTGCGGCGGATGGCGATGGGGCGACGGTGGCCGAAGCCGCTGTCCGCCCGGTATTCACGGGCGATCGCGGTGCGCGCGTTGCGAACTGGCAGGGCAGGGCGGTGGTGCATCTGACCGGCAAGGCAGGGCTGGAAAGCCTGCCGCAATACTGCCGCGACGGGGCGCTGGTCATTCTCGCCGGCACCGCCCCGGCAGAGGGCGCGGGATCATGCGAGATCTGGGATCAGCCGCGCCTGCGCGACAGCGGCGCGCTTGCCTTCGATGCGCGCGGCGATGTCACATGGGCGAATGCCGTCTCCGGCATGCGGCCGTGGACCGTCGCGGGCCGATGGGCTCAATAACGGGAGCGGATCAGGAATAGGTGCGGATCAGGCCGACGAGCCGCCCCTGCACCCGCACCTGATCCTCGCGCAGAATGCGCGGTTCATAGGCCGGGTTCGCGGCTTCAAGCGCGATCATCGCGCCGCGCCGGTAGTAGCGTTTCAGGGTGGCTTCCTGCTCCTCGACCAGCGCGACGACGATATCGCCATTGTCGGCGGTGGACTGGCTGCGGATCACCACGACGTCGCCTTCGTTGATCCCGGCCTCGATCATCGAATCGCCCTTCACCTCAAGCGCATAATGCTCCCCGCGACCCGACAGCATGGCTCCGGGCACGGCGACATGGCTGGAAACATGGGCGATCGCCTCGATCGGCACGCCCGCCGCGATCCGGCCCATGAGCGGAACCTCCATCGCGTCGATCGCCGCAACCGGCAGCGCGTCGCGCGGCGGATCGGCCCGGTCGCCCTTGATCACCTTCGGGCTGAACCCCGCGCGCGCCGCCTCGCCGCTTTCCAGCGCCTCGGGCAGCTTGACGATCTCGATCGCACGGGCGCGATGCGCGAGACGGCGGATGAAGCCGCGTTCCTCCAAAGCCGTGATCAGCCGGTGGATGCCGGATTTCGACCGCAGGTCCAGCGCATCCTTCATTTCGTCGAACGAAGGGGGAACACCGTCCCGCGCCACGCGCGTATGGATGAAATTGAGCAATTCCAGTTGTTTGCGCGTCAGCATCTATGGCGCCCCTTGCCCTGTTCGCATGCGTTCCCCTAAAGTTCTACCGTTGTTCCCGCATCCGGTCAAGGATTCGCGACATCCCATCTTCCTCCCATCATCTTTCCAAAAATATCCCGGGGGTGAATTTGCCGAAGGCAAAGAGGGGGCTGGCCCCCTTGCTCCGCCGCCAAATCGCGCAACGGGGACTTGACCGCCCCCGTTTTCCCGGCCTATGGGCGCGGGCATGAGTGACGAGACCGAACACCCCTCCGAAGGTTCCCCGCGTCCGTGGCGCAATTTCTATGGCCGCCGCTCGGGCAAGACCATGCGCGCCAGCCAGAAGACCTATCTGAACGAGGATCTGGACCGCCTCCGTCCGCGCGGCATCACGCATGAGGAAAACCCCACGCGCGAACCGCTCGACCTCGCGGCCTTCTTCGGCAACGACAATCCGATCTGGCTGGAGGTCGGCTTCGGCGGAGGAGAGCATCTGGTCCACATGGCCGCGCGCTACCGCGACGTGAACATCATCGGCGCCGAGCCCTTCATCAACGGCGTCGCCATGCTTCTGGGCAAGATCCGGCAGGCGGGGGTGACGAACCTTGCCGTGCATCCGGGCGATGCGCGCGATCTGATGGATGTGCTGCCCGAAGGCTCGGTGGCGCGGGCGTTCCTGAACTACCCCGACCCCTGGCCGAAGGCGCGCCACCACCGGCGCCGCTTCGTCACGCCCGAACATCTTCTGCCGCTGCACCGGGTACTGGCGCCGAACGCGATGTTCCGCGTGGCGACCGACATTCCCGATTACATGCGCCAGACGCTGGAAGAGGTCCCCGCCGCCGGGTTCGAGCTGATCGCCCATTCCGGCACCCCGTGGGAGGACTGGATCTCCACCCGTTACGAGCAGAAAGCCCTGCGCGAGGGGCGCGTGCCCGATTACGCCACTTTTCGCCGCGCCTGAGGGCTGCTAACAGGGGCCGACCAGCAGGGAGGTGCCCATGTCCGGCCACGGTGAACCCATCGGGATGATCGCGCGCAAAGGCGCGCCCTTGCGCGGCACCGCCGAGGTGCCGGGCGACAAGTCGATTTCGCATCGCGCGCTGATCCTTGGCGCGCTTTCGGTCGGACGGACCGAGGTGACGGGCCTGCTCGAAGGGCAGGACGTTCTGGACACGGCCAAGGCGATGCGGGCCTTCGGTGCGACCGTAGAACGGCTCGGCCCCGGTCACTGGGTGATCGATGGCGTGGGGGTGGGCGGTTTCGCCGAACCCTCGGACATCATCGACTGCGGCAATTCCGGCACCGGGGTGCGGCTCATCATGGGGGCGATGGCGACCTCGCCGATCAGCGCGACCTTCACCGGCGACGCATCCCTGCGCAAGCGGCCGATGGGGCGGGTGACCGATCCGCTGGCGCTCTTCGGTACGCGGGCCGTGGGGCGGCAGGGCGGACGGCTGCCGATGACCATCGTTGGCGCGGCGGAACCCGTGCCGGTGCGCTACACGGTGCCGATGCCCTCGGCGCAGGTGAAATCGGCGGTGCTTCTGGCCGGGCTGAACGCGCCGGGCCAGACGGTGGTGATCGAGCGCGAGGCGACCCGCGACCATACCGAACGGATGCTGCGCGGCTTCGGCGCCGATCTGACCATCGAGGAAACGCCCAAGGGCCGGGTCATCACCCTGCAAGGCCAGCCCGAGCTGACCGGCCAGCGTGTCGCCGTGCCGCGCGATCCCAGCTCCGCCGCCTTCCCGGTCTGCGCGGCGCTGATCGTGCCGGGGTCCGACATCCTCGTGCCCGGCGTCAGCCAGAACCCGACGCGCAACGGCCTGTTCGCCACGCTGGTCGAGATGGGCGCCGAGATCGCCTTTGAAAACCCGCGCGAAGAGGGGGGTGAGCCGGTGGCCGACCTGCGCGTGCACCATTCCGCGCTGACGGGCATTGCGGTGCCGCCGGAACGCGCGGCCTCGATGATCGACGAATACCCGGTGCTGGCGGTGGTCGCCGCCTTTGCCACCGGCACCACGGTGATGCGCGGGGTGAAGGAACTGCGGGTCAAGGAATCCGACCGGATCGACGCGATGGCGCGCGGGCTCGAAGCCTGCGGCGTGCGGGTCGAGGAGGATCGGGACACGCTGATCGTCCACGGGCTGGGGCCGGAGGGTGTGCCGGGCGGCGCGACCTGCGCGACGCATATCGACCACCGCATCGCGATGAGCTTCCTCGTCCTCGGTCTTGCCGCGCAACGGCCGGTGGCGGTGGATGACGGCTCGCCCATCGCCACCTCCTTCCCGGTGTTCGAGGATCTGATGCGCGGCCTCGGCGCCGATATCCTGCGGACCGGGGAATGATCTTCACCGTTGCCATCGACGGGCCTGCCGCCGCGGGCAAGGGCACGATCAGCCGCGCCGTGGCGGAGCGGTTCGGCCTCGCGCATCTGGATACCGGGCTGCTCTATCGGGCGGTCGGCGCGCGGGTGGATGAGGGTATGGATCCCGTCGCGGCGGCCCGGACCCTGACGGCCGGGGATCTGTCGCGGGGCGGTCTGCGCACGCTCGCGGCCGGTCAGGCGGCCTCGAAGGTCGCGGCGATCCCCGAGGTGCGCCTTGCGCTGGTCGATTTCCAGCGCCGCTTCGCCCGACGCGAAGGCGGCGCGGTTCTGGACGGGCGCGACATCGGCACGGTCATCTGCCCCGAGGCGGAGGTGAAGCTGTTCGTCACCGCCGCGCCCGAGGTCCGCGCGCATCGCCGCTGGCTGGAGGTCGGCGGTGACGCCGCGAAGGTTCTGGCCGAGGTCCGCGAGCGCGACGCGCGCGACATGAACCGCACCGACGCGCCGCTGCGCCCGGCCCATGATGCGGTCATGATCGACACCTCCACCCTGTCGATCGACGAGGCGGTCGAGCGCGCCTGTGCCGCCGTTGCCCACCGTCTGACCTGACCCGTCAGGGCGCCTCCGCCCCGGCCAGTGCCTGTGCGAGCCGGGTGAAGCTGGTCGCCGCATTCACCGGCTCCGGCTCTCCCAGAAAGGCGTCGAGCGCGGGCCAGACCCGGATCGCCGCGTCGATCGCCGGGTCCGAGCCGGCGGCATAAAGCCCCGCCTGAATCATCATCTCGGCCCGGTCATAGGCGCCCAGAAGCCGGCGCGCCTGTGCGATCAGGGCGTTTTCCGCCGCGCTCGCCGCATCCGGCAGCGACC
Source organism: Paenirhodobacter populi (assembly GCF_004022215.1). Classification (GTDB taxonomy): domain Bacteria; phylum Pseudomonadota; class Alphaproteobacteria; order Rhodobacterales; family Rhodobacteraceae; genus Rhodobacter; species Rhodobacter populi. Next base: position 91,143 of record NZ_SAUZ01000003.1, on the reverse strand, counting down.
GCGACACCGAGCGCAGCAGATCGACCGCCGGGAACCGCCCGCGTTCGGCGATGGCGCGGTCAAGGACGACGTGACCGTCGAGCGTGCCGCGCAGGATGTCGGCCACCGGCTCCTCCATGTCCGACCCGGCGACGAGGACGGAGAAGATCGCGGTGATGTCGCCAGATCCCTCCACCCCCGGCCCGGCGCGTTCCGCAAGCGACATGATCTGGTGCGAGACGGAGGGGGGAAAGCCGCGCAGGCTTGGCGCCTCGCCCCCGGCAAGGGCGACCTCGCGGTGCGCCTCGGCGAAGCGGGTGACGCTGTCGGCGAGGAACAGCACCTGTTTCCCCTGATCGCGGAAGAACTCGGCCACCGTCATCGCGGCCCATGCGCAGCGGCGCCGGATCAGCGGCGACTGGTCCGAGGTGGCGGCGACGATGACCGAACGGGCCATCCCCTCGGGTCCAAGGACCTTTTCGATGAATTCACGCAGCTCGCGCCCGCGTTCGCCGATCAGCGCCAGCACCACCACATCGGCGGAAACCCCGCGGGCGAACTGCGCCAGCAGTGTCGACTTCCCCACACCCGATCCGGCGAACAGACCGATCCGCTGGCCGCGCACCAGCGGCAGCATCGTGTTGAAGGCGCACAGGCCGGTTTCCAGCCGCGGCCCGAGCCGGCGCCGGTGCGCGGCGGGCGGCGGATCCGCGCGCAGATCGCGCCGGGCCGGCCCGCGCGCCAGCGGCCGTCCGTCCAGCGGCTGGCCGAACGGGTCGATGACCCGGCCGATCCATGAGGTGTCGGGGGCGATGCCCTTCGCCTCCAGAAGCTCGACCCGGTCGCCGATCGCCAGCCCCTCGGGCGCGCGATCCGCAAGGATCTGCACCTCGCTGCCAAGGCCGATGACCTCGCCGCCGATCCGTTCCCCCCGGCAGCGCAGCGCCACCCGGTCGCCAAGGCGCGCGCGCCTGCGCAGGCCCGAGGCGAGGATCGTGCCGCCGCTCACCTCGGTCACAAGGCCGAACGGGGTGATGATCTGCATGTCCGCGATTTCGGCGCGGAGCCGGTCGAGTTCGGGAAAAGCCATTCCAGGTTCCTTCTGTACCCGAAAGGTTTTCTAAATGATTCGCTCTTAATCCAAGGTTGATCGCTCGGAGGAGAAGCCCCGGATGTTTGAGAATTTGGAAATCTTGCGGACGGCTCAGGCGATGGCGACCCATGCCACGCAGCGCCAGAACCTGATCGCGCATAATGTCGCGAATGCGAACACGCCGGATTTCAGGGCGAAGGATCTGACGGATTTCGCCGAAACCTATCGGCAGGCCTCGGGCGAGGGGATGCGGGCGACGCGGGCAGGGCATATCGGCGCGGGGGATGCCGTGCTGCGGGCCGGAAGCGTCGAGGATACGGCCGAGCCCGCGCCCAACGGCAACAATGTCTCGCTGGAGAACGAGCTGGTGAAATCCGTCGACGTCAAGCGCGAGCATGACCTCGCGCTGACGATCTACAGGACATCGCTCGGCATTCTGCGCTCCAGCATCGGGAAGGGCTGACCATGAACGATTTCACCAGTGCCCTGTCGCTGTCCGCCTCGGGGATGCAGGCGCAGGCGCAGCGGCTGCGCCATGTCGCGGAAAACGTCGCCAATGCCGATACGCCCGGCTATCGGCGCAAGCTCGTGTCGTTCGAGGAGGTGGCGCAGGGCTTCGGCCCCGAGACGGATACCCCGGGCGCGGTCCAGACCAGCGATGTGACGCTGGACGAACGCGCCCTGCCGCGGATCTACGATCCGGGGCATCCGATGGCGGATCAGACCGGCTATCTGGATGGCTCGAACGTCGATCTGGTGGTCGAGATCGCCGATGCCCGCGAGGCGCAGCGGAGTTACGAGGCCAACCTGCGGATGTTCGATCAGGCTCGCCAGATGTCGTCCGCCGTGCTCGATCTGCTGCGCCGCTGATACCTTTCGCTGCTCAAGAGGACCAGAATGGAAATATCAACGTCTTCGCTTGCCTCGCTGGGGTATTCGCAGGCCCGGACCGCCGTTTCACCCTCGGCCGAGGGCGGATCCGCCACGATCTCGGGTTTCGTGCAGGATTTCACCGATACGCTCCGCAACGGCGAGGAAACGGCGAAATCCGCCATGCTCGGCGGGGTCGAGCCGCATGCGCTGGTGCAGGCGCTGGCCCAGACCGAACTGGCGGTCGAGACGGCCGTGGCGATCCGCGACAAGGTCGTCGAGGCCTATCAGGAAATCCTGCGGATGCCGGTGTGATCCATGCGGGACGTGATCATATACGACGCCATGCGGCAGGCGCTGTGGGCGGCGGTGATCATCTCCGCCCCGATCCTCACCGTGGCCTTGGTCACCGGGGTGGCGATCGGTCTGTTCCAGGCGCTCACCTCGATTCAGGAAATGACCCTGACCTTCGTGCCGAAGGTGCTCGCCATCGTGGCGGTGTTCTGGGTCTCGATGTCCTTCATGACCGATACGCTGGTCAATTTCTTCGATACCGGGGTCATTCCCCGCATTCTGGGGCAATGACATGAACAATGCCGTCTATGCCACGCTGTCGCGCCAGTCGGGCCTGTTGCGGGAAATGCAGACGATCGCCAACAACATGGCGAATGTCAGCACCACCGGGTTCCGGCGCGAGGGGGTCGTCTTTTCCGAATATGTCGCCGCGCTTGACGAGGCGCCTTCGCTGGCGATGGCCTATGGCAACGGCCGCAACATCGACATGCGGCAGGGCGGGCTCGTCTCCACCGGCGGGGCCTTCGATCTGGCGATCGAGGGGGAGGGGTTCTTCATGGTCGAAACGCCGCAGGGAAACCAGCTGACCCGCGCCGGCAGTTTCATCCCTTCCGCCGAAGGGCAGTTGCTGACGCCCGACGGACACCCGGTTCTGGATGCGGGCGGCGGGCCGGTCTTCGTCCCCGCCGGTCAGGGGTATATCGCCGTCGCGCAGGACGGCACCGTTTCGGTCGCCGGGGCGCCGGTGGCGCAGATCGGGCTTTTCCTGCCGCCCGAGGGCGCCATTCCCGAACATGTCGCGGGCAGCCGCTTCCGGGTCGAGGGCGATCCCGTGCCGGTGGAACAGCCGGTGATCCTTCAGGGGCGGCTCGAAGAGTCCAATGTCGATCCGGTGCTCGAAATCTCGCGCATGATCGAGGTCCAGCGCTCCTACGAAATGGGGCAGAGCTTCCTGCAACGCGAGGACGACCGCATCCGCGGCGTCATCGACACTCTCAGCCGATAGGAGGAGTTCATGCGTTCCCTTCAGATTGCCGCAACGGGCATGAGCGCACAGCAGATGCGGGTGGAGGTGATCTCCAACAACCTCGCGAACATGTCGACGACCGGCTACAACGCCCGGCGCGCCGAATTCGCGGACCTGTTCTATCAGCAGCAGACCCGGCCCGGGACGATCGCGGCCAGCGACGGGACGATGGTGCCGGCGGGGGTGCAGCTTGGTCTGGGCGTGCGGCCGACGGCGGTCAGCGTGCAGCCCGCGCAGGGCTCGCTGGCCAGCACCGGCGGCGATCTGGACCTGGCGATCGACGGCCTCGGCTATATCGAGGTCACGATGCCGTCGGGCGTTTCCGGCTATACCCGCGACGGCGGGCTGAAACGCTCGGCCGAGGGGCAGATCGTGACCTCGGACGGCTTTCCCGTCGTGCCCGAGATCACCATTCCCGAAGACGCCAAGACCCTCGCGATCAATGCGAGCGGCGAGGTCTATGCCTATTTCATCGATCAGGTGCAGCCGCAGCTTCTGGGGCAGATCACGCTGGCCGGTTTCACCAATGAAAAGGGGCTGGAGGCGATCGGCTCGAACCTGTTTCTGGAAACCGAGGCGTCGGGTCCGCCGCAGGTCAGTGTGCCGGGCGAAGACGGGCTGGGCACGCTCCGGCAGGGGTATCTCGAAGAAAGCTCGGTCGATCCGGTGCGCGAAATCACCGAGTTGATCAAGGCGCAGCGTGGCTATGAGATGAACGCCAAGGTCATCACGGCCTCGGATGAAATGCTGTCCGCCACGGTGCAGGTGCGCTGATGAAGGTCGGGGTTCTGCTCGCGCTCGGATGTCTGGCGGTTGCCGTGCCAGCGGCGGGGTGGGCCGAAACGCTCGTCGCCGCGCGCGTGATCAAGGCGCGGGCGATCCTGACGGCCGAGGATCTGAAGCTTGTCCCGGAGGATATTCCGGGCGGAGTATCGGACCCCGGCGCCGTCATCGGCCGCGAAATCCGCGTCGCGGTCTATGCGGGCCAGCCGATCCGGCCGGAAGATGTCGCTCCGCCCACGGTGATCGAACGCAACCAGCGCGTGACGGTGGCCTATCGGAAAGGCGGGCTGTCGATACTGGCCGAAGGCCGCGCGCTCGGGCGTGGCGGGATCGGCGACACGATCCGGGTCATGAACAGCGGCTCGAAAATGACCGTCGATGCGACCATCGGCGATGACGGGGTCGCCTATGTACATTCTGAATGAGGCCGTGATGCAGACCATCTTCCGATCCGTTACCCTTGTGCTTCTGGTGACGGCCGCGCTTGGCGGTTGCCAGAGGCTGGGGCAAGTCGGCAAGACGCCGGCATTCACCCCCGTCGAGGCCAGCAACGAATTCTTTGCCCTCAACACCACGCCCATGCCCGAGGAAACCGCGCGGGTTTCGGCGACACGGCAGGCCTCGCTCTGGTCGGGTTCGCGGGGATCGCTGCTTGGCGACCGTCGCGCGGCGACCCGCGGCGATATCCTGACCGTCGTCATCGAGATCAATGACAAGGCCGAGATCTCGAACACCACCGATCGCAGCCGGGCCGGAAGCGACACGATGGGGATTCCGCAGATGTTCGGCATTCCGCAGCGGGTGGACAACAAGCTGCCCGACGGCGCCTCGATGGCGAATGCCTATTCGACCAACTCGAAATCTTCCTACGAAGGCAGCGGTTCGGTCGCGCGCAAGGAAAAGCTGACATTGCGTGTCGCGGCCACGGTCCTGGACCGGCTCCCGAACGGTGCCATGCGGATTCAGGGCAGCCAGGAGGTCCGGGTGAATTTCGAGGTGCGCGAACTGGTGGTGACGGGGTTCGTCCGGCCGGAGGATGTGACCCGGCAGAACGAGGTGACCTACGACAAGATCGCCGGCGCGCGCATCGCCTATGGCGGACGCGGGCAGATCACGGATGTGCAGCAACCGCGGATCGGCCAGCAGGTTTCCGATATTCTCCTCCCGTTCTGAAGGTGGCCGATGCGCAAGATCCTCCCCGTCATCATGGTTGTCCTTGGCATCGCGGTCGGCGGCGCGGCGGGCTGGTTCCTGCGGCCGGCGCCCGCGCCGGTGGAGGAGGCCTGCACTGAAGACTGTCCGCCGGTGGCGGCGGAGGATGCCGATGTCGCGGTGCCTTCCGATGGCCACTCCGACACCGCGCCAAGCGAATTCGTCAAACTGAACAACCAGTTCATCGTGCCGGACATTCGCGATGGGGCGGTGTCGGCGCTCGTCGTGCTGTCGCTCAGCGTCGAGGTCGGGGCAGGGCAGACGGAACAGGTCTATACGCTGGAACCGAAACTGCGCGACATGCTGTTGCAGGTGCTGTTCGATCACGCGAATGCCGGCGGGTTCCGCGGCGATTTCACCTCGGCCGGGCGCATGGAGGAATTGCGACGTGCCCTGCTCGAAGCCTCGCGGTCGGTGCTGGGCAAGGATGTGCGCAGCGTGCTGATTTCCGACATCGTGCGTCAGGACATGGCATGAAAAACCCGGAACCGCTGGACGGCGCGGGGCGGGATCATCCGCCCCGGATGGCCCGGGGCGGGGGAAAGGTCCCCCGCGCCCTGTCGTCAGGCCTTCCAGTCCGGCGCGATCGAAGCCGCGATGGAATGGTCCAGCGCCTCGAAGGCGTTCAGGCCGATTGTGTCATACAGCTCCGTCCGGGTCTGCATCTCGGGGATCATCGCCGTCGTGGCGCCGTCGCGGGCGATGGTGGCGTAAAGCTTTTCCTGCGCCTTGTTGGCGACGCGCAGCGAGGAGACCGGCCAGATCACCATATCGTAACCCAGATCCTCGAACTCCTGCGCGGTCAGCGCCGGCGTGCGGCCGAATTCCGTCATGTTCGCCAGAAGCTTCACCCCCGGCAGCGCGGCCCGCACCTCGCGGAACATCTCGACCGAGGTCAGCGCCTCGGGGAAGATCGCATCCGCGCCGGCCTCGATATAGAGCTTCGCCCGCGCGATCGCGCCTTCGAGCCCCTCGGAGGCCGCGGCATCGGTGCGCGCGATGATCACCAGATCGCGTTTCGCCCGCGCCGCCGCCGCGACCTTGGCTGCCATGTCGCTGGCCGAGGCCAGCTTCTTGTCGTTCAGATGGCCGCATTTCTTCGGCAGCAACTGGTCCTCCAGATGCACCGCGCCAGCGCCCGCATCCTCGAAGGTGCGCACCATGTGCATGACGTTCAGCGCCTCGCCATAGCCGGTGTCGCCATCGACCAGCAGCGGCAGGCCCGAGGCCCGCGCGATCTGCCGTACGAAGAAGGCGACCTCGTCCACCGTGATGATGCCAAGGTCCGGCAGCCCCATCGAGGCGGTCATCGCCGCGCCCGACAGATACAGGCCATCGAACCCCGCGGCCTTCGCCTGCAAAGCCGCCTGGCCGTTATGCGCGCCCGGCAGGCGCAGGATGCCGGGCCGGGCGAGCAGGTCGCGAAAGCGTTTCCCGGCGGGTTCGCGGGGAAGATCGGAACCGATCAGATAGGGCATGGTTTCACTCCGTTTGCGCGGGGAGGAAGCCGCCGCGCTCTTCGATGGGTTGAAAGCGGCGGTTGTCGGGGCCGATGTAATGGGCCGAGGGCCGGATGATCTTGTTGTCCTGCCGCTGTTCGACCACATGCGCCCCCCAGCCCGCCGTCCGCGCGATCACGAAGATCGGCGTGAACATCGCCGTCGGCACGCCCAGCAGGTGGTAGGAGACCGCCGAATACCAGTCGAGGTTGGGGAACATCTTCTTTTCCCGGTCCATGACGGTTTCGATCCGCTCGGCGATGTCGAACATCCGGGTGGATTGCGCCTCTTCGGCCAGATGCCGGGCGACGCGCTTGATGACCACGTTGCGCGGGTCGGACACGGTGTAGACCGGATGGCCGAAGCCGATGATGACCTCCTTGTTGCCGATCCGGGCGAGGATGTCCTCTTCGGCCTCGTCGGGGGTGGCGTAGCGTTTCTGGATCTCGAAGGCGACCTCGTTGGCGCCGCCGTGCTTCGGCCCGCGCAGCGCGCCGATGGCGCCCGCGATGCAGGAATAGACGTCCGACCCGGTGCCCGCGATGGTCCGCGCGGTGAAGGTCGAGGCGTTGAATTCATGCTCGGCATAGAGGATCAGCGTCGTGTGCATCGCCCGCACCTGTTCGGGTGTGGGTGCGGTGCCGTGCAGCAGGTGCAGGAAATGCCCGGCGATGCTGTCGTCGTCGGTCTCCACCTCGATCCGGCGGCCGTTCTGCGCGTAATGATACCAATAGAGCAGCATCGACCCCTGCACGGCGATCAGCCGGTCGGCGATGTCGCGCGCGCCGGGGATGTTGTGATCGGCGGCCTCGGGCAGGGTGCAGCCCATCGCCGAGACGCCCGAGCGCAGCACATCCATCGGATGCGCCGCCGCCGGGATCGATTCCAGCACCTGGCGCACCGCCAGCGGCAGGCCGCGCAGCGTCCGCAGCTTGACCTTGTAGGCCGCCAGCTCCGCCGAGGAGGGCAGGGTGCCGTGGATCAGCAGATGGGCGACCTCCTCATATTCGCAGGCCTCGGCGATATCGAGGATGTCATAACCGCGGTAATGCAGGTCGTTGCCGCTCTGCCCGACCGAGCAGAGCGCCGTGTTCCCCGCGACCACGCCCGAAAGCGCCACGGATTTCTTCGGTTTGGAAACGGTGCCACTCATCACTTCCTCCAGTCAAAGATGCCATGGGGGCGCGGCGCGCCGAGCTTGTCGGCATCGACCACGAAGTTCAGCGCCGACAGATCGGCAAGGTCCGGCAGGCTTTCCGCCGCCGCCAGGAACCGCTGTTGTTCCGCGGGCGCGATGACGCCTTCGGACAGGGTGAGGAATTTGCGCTTGTAGTTTTCGCGCTTGAACGGGCGGGCGCCATCGGGATGGGCATCGGCCAGCGCCAGTTCCTCGGTGATGACCCGGCCGTTCTTCAGCGTCACCACGACGCGGCCGCCGAAGGCCTTTTCCTTCGGATCATGCGCATGGTAGCGGCGCGTCCATTCCGGGTCCTCGACGGTCGAGACCTTGTGCCACAAGGCCACGGTTTCGGGCCGCGCGGCGCGTTCGGGCGCATAGGATTTCGCGTGATGCCAGCCGCCATCCTCCAGCGCCACGGCGAAGATATACATGATCGAATGGTCGAGCGTCTCGCGCGAGGCCTTGGGGTCCATCTTCTGCGGGTCGTTCGCGCCGGTGCCGATCACGTAGTGGGTGTGGTGCGAGGTGTGGATGACGATGCTTTCGACCTGGCTCAGATCGCCGATCAGCGGCCCCATCTTGCGGGCAAGGTCGATCAGCGCCTGGGATTGGTATTCGGCCGAATGTTCCTTGGTATAGGTGTCGAGGATGGCGCGCTTCGCCTCGCCCTTTTCCGGAAGGGGCACGAAATAGCGCGCCTCGGGGCCGGAGAGCAGCCAGGCGATGAAGCCGTCCTCGCCTTCCCATGCCGGGCTCGGCGCGCCTTCGCCGCGCATCACGCGGTCCACCGCCTCGACCGCCATCTTGCCGGCGAAGGAGGGGGCATAGGCCTTCCAGCTCGAAATCTCGCCCTTGCGGGACTGGCGGGTGGTGGTGGTGGTGTGCAGCGCCTGCTGGACCGCCTGATAGATGATGTCGGTGGGCAGTTTCAGCGCCGTGCCGATCCCCGCCGCCGCCGAGGGGCCGAGATGCGCGATATGGTCGATCTTGTGTTCATGCAGGCAGATGCCCTTCACCAGATCGACCTGAATTTCATAGCCGGTGGCGATCCCGCGGACCAGATCGGTCCCGCTCAGCCCGCAATGTTGTGCGACGGCAAGGACCGGCGGGATGTTGTCGCCGGGGTGGGAATATTCGGCGGCAAGGAAGGTGTCGTGGAAGTCCAGCTCCCGCACCGCCGTGCCGTTCGCCCAGGCCGCCCATTCGGGCGAAACGCGCCCGGTCACGCCGAACACCGTCGCCCCCGGCTGATAGGGATGGCAAAGCGCCTGCGCCCGGGCCGAGGCCACCGGCCTGCGCGCGACCGAGGCCGCCGCCACCGCCGCATTGTCGATGATCCGGTTGATGATCATCTCGGTCACTTCGGGCAGCACCTCGACCGGGTCCGCCGCGACTTCGGCGATCTTCCAGGCAAGCTGATCCTCGCGCGGCAGATGTTCGGCCGATCGGTAGGTCCGCACTTCATGGGTTTTCATGGTCTCTTCCCTTCGATTGAAATATCGGGCGCGGGGTCGCGGCATCGTCGCCGCGGCTGCGGTCCGTGATTGCGATTTCTGTTCCGGGCCGGTCCCCCTCCGGCCCGGAACGTCGCCGGCGCGGCGCGGCGGAACATGTCGCAGCCGGCCGGCGGATCCCTGGCATGGTTCTTCACAAAATTGGCAAGATCAGTTATTCACTGGATTGGCTTTCGTTAAACCACTGAAATTGCGTAGCGGTGCGAAGGCTGATCTTGTGAATTGCGAAGGTTGCGAAGATGGCCAAGACCTATATGGGCGTGCGGCTGCGCCGCCTGCGCGAGGAACGGGGCCTGACTCAGGCGGCGCTGGCGCAGGCGCTTGGCATTTCTCCCAGCTATCTCAACCAGATCGAGCAGAACCAGCGGCCGCTGACCGTGCCGGTGCTGCTGAAGCTGAACGGCGCCTTCGGGCTGGACGTGCAGCTTTTTTCGGATGACGGCGAGGCGCGGCTGATCACCGACCTGCGGGTGGCGCTGGCGGATCAGGGGGCGGATGCCTCGATGGCCGAGGTGCGCGAACTCGCGGCGAACATGCCCGGCGTGGCGCGGGTGATCATCGACATGCAGCGCCGCCTGCGCGAGACCTCGGAACGCGCCGATCTGCTGGCGGGCCGGCTGACCGCGCCGCCGGTCAGCTCGCCCGAGGCGTTCGAGGCGGTGCGCGACTGGTTCTATGTCCGGCGCAACTATATCCCCGAACTCGACGAGGCGGCCGAGGGGATCGGCTCCGCCCTGCCGCCCGGACGGATGCTGACCGGGCTGATCGACCGGCTGGCGGGGCGGCACGGCATCCGCATCGCCCAGTCCCGCGATGGCGACGCGCTGCGCCATTACGATCCGGCCGAGCGTATCCTGCGGCTGGCGGGGCATCTCAATCCGGGGCAGCAGGCGTTCCAGATCGCCACACAGCTCGCCTTTCTGGAACAGGAGGGCACGGTCACGCGGCTGGCCGGGGATCCGGGCCTGACCGCCGAGGCACAGGCCCTGCTGCGCATCGGTCTGGCCAACTACTTCGCGGGGGCGCTGATCCTGCCCTATCACCGGTTCCTCGATGCGGCGGAGGAACTGCGCTACGACATCGACCTGCTGGCGCGGGCCTTCGGCGTCGGGTTCGAGACGACCTGCCATCGCCTGTCCACCCTGCAACGGCCCGAGGCGCGCGGCGTGCCCTTCTTCTTCATCCGGGTGGACCGGGCGGGGAATATCTCGAAACGGCAGTCGGCGACGGATTTCCACTTTTCGCGGATGGGCGGGTCCTGCCCGTTGTGGAACGTCTACGAGGCCTTCGCCCGCCCAGGGGAAATACTGCGGCAGGTGACGCAGATGCCCGACGGGCGCAGCTATCTGTGGATCGCGCGGATGGTGCGGCAGGTGCAGGGGGGCTTCGGCGCCGCGGCCAAGACCTTCGCCATCGCTCTGGGCTGCGATCTCGCCAATGCGGAAAAGCTGGTCTATGCGCGCGGGCTCGACCTGCGCAACCCCGAGGTGGCGACGAAGATCGGCCCCGGCTGCAAGGTCTGCGAACGCAGCGGCTGTCCGCAGCGGGCCTTTCCGATGGTCGGCCGCCCGCTTGCCGTGGCCGAGGCGGAGGCGCGCTTCGCCCCTTATTCGAGCGGGCCGGGCCCCGCTTGATCGCCGGGCCCGATGTCAGGCCCGGCAACCGTTTTTCAGCGCATCTTGACGCCCAGCTTCTCGCTCATCTTTTCCAGCGAAACGCCCTTGGTTTCGGGGAAATAGGCCAGAACGACGACGAACTGCACCGCCATCATCACCGCGAAGAAGTAGAACGGGATGCTTTCCGACACCGCCGCGATGGTGGGGAAGATCAGCGCGATCACCGCGTTGAAGCCCCAGTGGCTGGACGCGCCGACGGCGCCGCCGCGGCCGCGCACCGGGGTCGGGAAGACCTCGCTGATATAGACCCAGATCACCGCGCCCGAGCCGGGGGCGAAGAAGGCGATGAACACGATCAGCGCGACCAGCAGCATGGAGCCGGGGAGCACCCCGCTCATCGCCAGACCGGCGACGACCAGCGAAACCGTCATCCCCGCCGAGCCGATCAGCAGCAGCGTCCGCCGCCCGATCCTGTCGATCAGCATCAGCCCGACGCAGGTGAAGATCATGTTGACGATGCCGATGATGATCGCCTGCGTGTCGGGCGACAGCGCACCGCCCGCCGCCGCGAAGATGTCGTTGAGGTAGTAGAGCAGCGCGTTGATGCCGCTGAACTGGTTGAACGCGGCGACGAGGATCGCCAGCATGATCGGCTTGCGGTGGCGCGTCCAGGACAGCTTTTCGGTGTCCGAATCCTTGTCGAGCGTGCCGCGCACTTCGCGGATCTCGGCTTCCGCCTGCGCCTGCGGCAGGCCGATGAAGTTCAGCGCCTGACGGGCCTCGTCATCGCGGCCCTTGGCGATCAGCCAGCGCGGGCTGTTCGGGATGCGCATCAGCAGCCACATGAAGACGAGCGAGGGCAGCGTCGCGATGCCGAACTTCCAGCGCCATTCCGCCGAGGGGGCCATGTCGAACCCGCTGATGATGGCGTTCGACACATAGGCCAGCAGGATCCCCAGAATGACGCAGAACTGGAAGCTGGCGACCAGACGGCCGCGATGCTTCGCCGGGGCGACTTCCGAGATATAGACCGGCGCCAGTGCCGAGGAGCCGCCGACCGCCAGCCCGCCGATCACCCGGAAGAAGACGAGCGAGGCCCAGTCCCAGGCGATGGCCGAGCCAAGAGCCGACACGATATAAAGCACCGCCAGCGCGCGCAGGCAGTCGCGGCTGCCATAGCGGTCGCCCGGACGCCCGGCGAACAGCGCGCCCACCAGCGTGCCGAACAGCGCCGAGGACACCGTGACCCCAAGCCACAGCGGCGTCAGGTCGAATTCCGCGCGCAACAGCTCGGTCGTGCCCGAGATGACGGCGGTGTCGAAGCCAAAAAGAAGGCCGGCCAGCGCGATCGTGACCGTGCATGCCAGTAGCCCCGGGTGTGTCAGCATCGGCTGCACCTGGGCGGACTGGGAGGAGGTATTTGTCATTGAACTGTCCCTTCCTGGATCGGTCCCGCTTAACACGACATGCGGTTTGCTTGACACTTCACCGGATGTTAGCGCTATTTCACAAATGCGCGACCTGCGCAATATCCGGCCGGAGATTCATCTTACGTTAGGGAAACTATGGGTCGGCGCCACCGCCGGACCCCCGCCGACCGGAGGCGCCCGAGCCTCAAATCACTTTCCTTTCATTCTTCCATAAATATCCCGGGGGTGAATTTGCGCGCATGCGCAAAGAGGGGGCAGGGCCCCCTTGCTCCCCCTCCGTCATAGCTTCCCTCAGCGGTCGTCCGCCTCCTCCCGGTCCCTTGCCCCGTGATGGACAAGAATACCCGCCGCCGGCCTTTCGCCGCCGATGGGCGCGGGCCAGGGCAGGCCGCGCTTGTGTTCGCGCAGGACCGTCAGCGCCCCGGATGCGAGGATGAACACCATGCCGAACAGCATCGGCATGTCGGGGCGGGTGTTGAACAGGATGTCGTCCAGAATGATCGCCCAGAGCATCTGCCCGTATTGCGTCGCCCCCACCAGCGTCGCCGGCGCCATGAGCGAGGCGCGCGTGGTCAGCACATTCGCCAGCGCCGCAAGGATGCCGTAGCCCGCCAGAAACGCCCATTGCGCGCCGTGCGGCACCACGAAATCGCGCAGGCTCAGCGCGCCGCAGATCACGATCGCCCCGGCAAGCCCGGCGCCTACGAGCGAGACCTTCTTCTCCCTCTGGCCAAGCGCGCGGAACACGACGATCGAGGTCGCCCCGCCAAGTCCCGCGAAAATCGCGCCGATATGGCCGATCGACAGTTCGCGAAAGCCCGGCCGCAGCACGATCAGCACGCCGACGAAGCCCAGCAGGATGGCGATCCAGCGCTGCGGTCCGACCTTTTCCTTGAGAAAGAAGATCGACATCAGCGTGACGAAAGCGGGTTGCAGGAACATCAGCACCATCGCCTCGGCCATCGAAAGGTGGGTGAAGGCGGTGACGGATCCGATCACGCCGACGGGGTAGGAGATGAACCGAACCAGCCACAAGGGCCGGTTCACCGTGCGGAAGACATCGGTGATCCGGTCCCCGGGCGTCAGCAGGAACGGCAGGACGAGGCAGCCGAACAGCGCCCCGATGAAGGCCGACTGCATCGGCGGGATGGCCCCGGCGATCAGCTTCACGCTGGCATCGCTCAGCGAGAAGATCGCGAAAGAGGCGAAGCCGAGTGCGACGCCCCGGGTCGTCCGGTCCATGTGCAGTCTCCTTGATGCCGCGTTCCGGTGAGGTTTGCGGTTTCGCGCAGGGCGCGTCAACGGCGGAGCGGCGAAAAGCGGCCGATGCCGGGCATCGGACACCCCCCGTCACGGCCCCCTATCACCCCATCACGAATGCGTCAGGCAAAGACGGAAAGCCCCGGCCCGGACGTGAAGACCCGATGCAACGTCCCGAAGAGACGTTTGACGAAGGACAGATCATGAAAAGACAACGGTTCATCCTGCCGGCGACGCTGGCTTTGCTTGGCGCGCTGGCCGCGCCGATGGCGATGGCGCAGACGAACGGCACCTGTGATCCCGCCCGGCAGGGCGCCTGCGCGCAGACGCAAAAGACCACGGCGACGCAGAAAAGCACGGCCAACCAGAAGGCCACGGCGGCCCAGAAGGCTACGGCGGGCCAGAAGGCTACGGCGGGCCAGCAGACCACGGCCAGCCAGAAGGCCGCCACGACGCAAAAGGCCGCCGCGAAATCCGCCACGACCGCGCCGAAGGTTGGCGACAGCGCCAAGGGCGGTCAGACGTTCCAGCGGGCCGGCAACAGCCGCGTCGCCGCCCCGGACAGCGCCCATGAATACCGCGTCGTGAACAGCTCTCTCGTTCTGGTGAACCGCAAATCGCTGAAGATCGAGAAGGTTCTGGGGCCGGTGAGCCAGTTCACGCAGCAATAATGAGGCCGCCGGCCCTGCCGTCCGGGTGCGGATGGCGGAGGCCGACGACTTCCTTTGCATCCTTGTGCCGGATCGGGCAAGGATGCGTCAGAATGATATCGCCGGGACAGGCGAAACCGGAAAGGCGGGACAGGTCATGATCGGCAGGATGATCCTTGGACATGTTCTTGCGGGGGCGGCGGTGGTGCTTTGCCTGCAGCCCGCGCTGGCGCAGCAGCCGGCCGCGACCCTCCGGGCGGGGGTGGTGCAGCTGTCGAAGGCACCGGTGCCGGTGACAGCGAACCTGTCGGGGCAGGCCTCGGCCACCCAGTCCGCCGCGATCCGCCCGCTTGTCGACGGCGTGGTGCGCGAGATCGCCTATCAGCCCGGCCATCCGGTGAAGGAAGGCGATCTGCTGTTTTCCATCGATCCGAAAAGCTATGACGCGGCGCTCGCCCTTGCCAAAGCCAGCCTGCAGAACGCGCAGGCGGCGCTGCCCGGCGCGCAATCGGCGCTGGACCGGGCCGAGCGGCTTGTCGGCACCAGCGTGACGCAGGAGGCGCTGGAAAGCGCGCGCGTCACCTTTGCGCAGGCGCAGGCCGCCATCGCCGAGGCCGAGGCCAGCGTCCAGACCGCCGAGATCAATCTGGAACGCACGCGGATCACCAGCCCGTTCGACGGCATCGCGGCGATCGCCAGCGTGTCGATCGGCGATCTGGTGACCAGCGGGCAATCGGACGCGCTGACCACGGTGACCAGCCTCGACCCGATCTACGTCGATCTGTCGGAGGCGAGCGCGCGCATGCTGCAACTGCGCGCCCGGGTGACCAGCGGCGCGATCAAGCCCGGCGACCGGATCGCGGCGCAGCTCAGGCTTGAAAACGGCGAGGCCTTCAAGGGCGAGGGGCAGCTCGACAGTGTGGGGGCCTCGGTCTCCACCACGACGGGCACGGTGAACGTCCGCTTCCGGTTCGCCAATCCCGACCGGCTGATCCTGCCGGGGATGTTCGTGCGGGCGGAGCTGACGCTCGGCACCGCCGACGCCTTCCTCGTGCCGCAGCTTGCCGCCACCTTGCAGGCCGACGGAACGCTGCGGCTGTTCGTGCTGGATGACAACGACAC
This sequence comes from Paenirhodobacter populi, assembly GCF_004022215.1. Classification (GTDB taxonomy): domain Bacteria; phylum Pseudomonadota; class Alphaproteobacteria; order Rhodobacterales; family Rhodobacteraceae; genus Rhodobacter; species Rhodobacter populi. Next base: position 75,614 of record NZ_SAUZ01000003.1, on the reverse strand, counting down.
GGCGCAGGAACTGCGCGTGACCTCCATCGGCTCGACCGAGCGGGCCTGGATCGTGGCGGACGGGATCGCGGACGGCACGCGGCTGCTGGTCGACAATCTGGACAACATGAAGGCCGGGCAGAAGGTAGATCCGGTCGCGGCGACGATTTCCGATACCGGCATCGTCAGCGACAGCGCGGGCGAAAACTGATCCGATGGCGCGTTTCTTCATCCATCGTCCCGTCTTCGCCTGGGTTCTGGCCATCGTCACCATGCTGGCGGGGGTGCTGGGTCTGAACACCCTCGCCATTTCGCAATATCCCGAGGTGTCGCCGCCGACGGTGCGGATCTCGGCCACCTACAGCGGCGCCTCGGCCGAGGCGGTGGGCAATTCCGTCACCACGGTGATCGAGGATGCGATGACCGGGCTTGACGGGCTGATCTACATGACCTCCTCGTCCAGCCGCGGCACGGCCTCGGTCAACCTCGTCTTCGAGCAGAACATCGACCCCGAAAGCGCCCAGACCGAGGTGCAGAACAAGGTCCAGCTCATCCTCTCGCAACTGCCGGACACGGTGCAGGACGCGGGGGTGCGGGTGTCGCGCTCGACCTCCTCGATCCTGATGATCGGGGCGCTGGTCAGCGCCGATGGCCGCTACAACTCGGTCGAGCTGGCCGACATGCTCGACACGACGGTGCAGGGGCCGATCCAGCGGGTCGAGGGGGTCGGCTCGATCAACACCTTCGGGTCGGGTTATGCGATGCGGATCTGGCTCGATCCGCAGAGCCTCGTGCAATATGCGCTGACGCCCGCCGATGTGACGACGGCGATCGCGGCGCAGAATTCGACGGTGGCGGTGGGTTCGCTCGGCGACAATCCGGCCGTCGATGCCCAGCAGTTCACCGCCGAGGTGACGGCGCAGAGCCAGCTGCGCACCGTGGACGATTTCCGCAACATCCTGCTCAAGACCGGCACGGCGGGGGCGCAGGTCCGTCTGGGCGATGTCGCGCGGATCGAGGTCGGTCAGGAAACCTACGGGCAGGACAGCCGATTCAGCCGCCAGAACGCGGCGGGCTTCGGCATCAACCTTGCCACCGGGGCGAATGCCGTGGAAACGGCGCAGCGCGTGCGCGCGACGCTGGAAGGGATGAAGAACGCCTTCCCCGAAGGGGTCAGCGTCGAATATGCCTATGACACCTCGCCCTTCGTCGAGCTGTCGATCAACAAGGTGGTGCATACGCTGATCGAGGCGGTGATCCTCGTCTTCCTCGTGATCCTGATCTTCCTGCAGAACTGGCGCGCGACGCTGATCCCGACGATCGCTGTGCCGGTGGTGCTTCTGGGCACTTTCGGCATCCTGTCGCTGTTCGGCTATTCGATCAACACGCTGACGATGTTCGCCATGGTGCTGGCGATCGGCCTGCTGGTCGATGACGCGATCGTCGTGGTCGAGAATGTCGAGCGCGTGATGGAGGAAGAGGGATTGCCGCCGCGCGAGGCCACCGAGAAGAGCATGGGCCAGATCACCCCCGCGCTCGTCGGCATCGGGCTGGTGCTGTCGGCGGTGTTCCTGCCGATGGCCTTCATGTCGGGCTCGACCGGCATCATCTACCGGCAGTTTTCCGTCACCATCGTTTCGGCCATGGTGCTGTCGGTGCTGGTCGCGCTGATCCTGACGCCCGCTTTGTGCGCGACGCTGCTGCGGCCGCGCAAGGAAGGCGGCGGCATCGCCCCCGCGCGCTGGTTCAACCGCAATTTCGAGCGGATGACGCAGGGCTATCTGCACACCAACCAGCGCATCCTGAAACGGCCCTTCGCGGCGCTGGTGGCGCTGGCCTGCATCGGCGTTCTGGTGGGGGTGCTGTTCACGCGGATTTCCAGCTCGTTCCTGCCGCAGGAGGATCAGGGCGTGCTGATGACGATGATCACCCTGCCCGAAGGCTCGACCTCGCGCCAGACGCTCGATGTGGTGAAGAAGGTCGAGGATTACCTGCTGGACGACGAATCCGGCGCCGTGCAGACGACCTTCGCCACGCTCGGCTTCGGCTTTTCGGGCAATGCGCAGAACAGCGCGATGGTCTTCGTCAAGCTGAAGGATTTCGACCTGCGCAGCGGCGATGCGACCCTGTCGGCCAGCGCCGTGGTGCAGCGCGCAAATATGCATTTCATGCAGACGAACCGCGTCGGCACGGTGATGGTGCTGCAGCCCCCGGCGATTCAGGGGATGGGCACCACCTCGGGGTTCGAGATGTATCTGCTCGACCAGAGCGGCCGGGGCGTTCCGGCCCTGCGCGCGGCGGCGGATGCCCTTGTCGCGGCGGGCACGGCGGACGGGCGCGTCACCAACCTGCGCGGCAACGACAAGAAGGACAAGACCGCGATGCGGATCGACGTCGACCGGCAGAAGTCGTCGAGCTTCGGGCTGACGCTGTCCGAGGTCAACGCGATGCTGGCGACGATCTTTTCCGGCACCGATGTCAACGATTTCCAGATGGGAACCGTGCTGCGGCCCGTCTATGTGCAGGGCGACGCGCAATTCCGCATGCAGCCCGAGGATCTGTTCCGCTGGTCAGCGCGCAATTCGGACGGCGAGATGGTGCCCTTCCAGGCTTTCACCACCATCAACTGGGATACGGTGCCCTCGTCGCTCGACCGTTACGGCGGCACGGCGGCGATGCAGATTTCCGGCGCGCCCGCGCCCGGGGTCAGTTCCGGCGACGCGATGGACGCGATGGAGGAACTGGTCGCGAACCTGCCCGGCGGCTATGGCGTCGCCTGGACGGGGCTGTCCTATCAGGAACGGCTGTCCGGGTCGCAGGCGCCGATGCTCTACGCGATTTCGGTGCTGGTGGTGTTCCTCTGCCTCGCCGCGCTGTATGAAAGCTGGACCATCCCCTTCGCGGTCATGCTGGCGGTGCCGGTGGGGATCCTCGGCGCGCTGGCGGCGGCATTGCTGCTCGGCCAGTCGAACGACGTCTATTTCAAGGTCGGCCTGCTGACCACCATCGGCCTCGCGGCCAAGAACGCCATCCTGATCGTCGAATTCGCGGTCGAGCTACAGCGTCAGGGCAGGGGCCTGATCGAGGCGACGCTCGAGGCCGCGCGCCAGCGTCTGCGCCCGATCCTGATGACCTCGCTGGCCTTCATCCTCGGTGTCGTGCCGCTGGCCACGGCGACCGGGGCGGGGGCCGGGGCGCAGAACTCGATCGGCATCGGGGTGATGGGCGGCATGATCTCGGCCACGCTTCTGGGGGTGTTCCTGATCCCCGCCTTCTACGTCTGCGTAGGTAAACTCGTCCCGCTGAAAAAGGCTCCGGAATGAAACGACTGACCCTCTCGTTCTTGCTGCTTGCCACCGCTGCCTGCGCGCCGGTCGGGCCGGATTACCAGCGCCCCGGAATCGCGCTGACCCCGACCTTCAGCGAAAGCTCCGCCGGTCCGATCGGCGAGGTGGCGACCCGCGCCTGGTGGCGCAGCTTCAACGATCCGCTGCTGAACACGCTGGTCGATCGCGGGTTGAAGCAGAACCTCGGCATTGCCGGATCGCTCGAACGGATCCGCGCGGCGGAGGCGAGCCTGCGGGCCACGGGCGTTCCCTCGGCGGTCAGCGGCAGCCTGTCCGGCGCGGCAACCCGGTCTGGGTCGGATACGGCGGCCACCGGCACGGCCAACACCGGATCGCTGTCGGCGGGGCTGGTGCTGGACCTGTTCGGCGGCATCCGGCGCGAACGCGAAGGGGCGGCGGCCGATCTTGCCGCGGCCCATGCGGATGAGGGGACGGCGCGGCTGGCCTATCTGTCCTCGATCGTCGGCGCCTATATCGATGCGCGCTACTATCAGACGGCGATGGCGCTGACCCGCCAGACGATCCAGACGCGGGAAGAGACGCTGACCGTCACCCAGCAGAAATACGATGCCGGATCGGCCACACAGCTGGACGTCGCGCAGGTCTCGGCGCTGCTCGATTCCGCGCGGGCGGACCTGCCGGGGCTGGAGGCCGAGTTTCTGGCACAGGTCTACAGCATCGCCACGCTTCTGGGCGAACCGGCCGCGCCGCTCGTCACGCAGATGCAGCGCGGCGCGGCGCAGCCCCGGTCGCGCGGGGGGGAGGCGACCGGCATCCCGGCGGATCTGCTGCGCAACCGCCCGGACGTGCGCTCGGAGGAAATGGCGCTGGCCTCCGCAACCGCGGCGGTGGGCGTGGCGACGGCGGATCTGCTGCCCTCGCTGACCCTGTCGGGCAGCGTGACGCGCGGCGGCAACAACGCCTGGAGCTTCGGCCCCACGGTATCGCTGCCGCTGCTGTCGCAGCCCTCGCTCCGCGCGAGCCGGGACAGGGCGATTTCCGAGGCGCGGCAGGCCGAGATCACCTGGCGCAACACCGTGCTTGGCGCGGTCGAGGATGTGCAGGCCGCCTACAGCCGTTCGGTCCGGGATCGCAGGACCGTCGATCTGCTGGGCAATTCGGTCAACAGCTATGCCCGTGCCCTGCAACTGTCGCGCGACAGTTACGAACAGGGGGCGCTGTCGTTGCTCGACCTGCTCGACACCGACAGGTCGCTGGCCTCGGCGCGGCTCAGCCAGGCCTCGGCGGTGCAGTCGATGGCGGTGGACTGGGCGACGTTGCAGGTGGCGCTTGGCGCGGGGGCCTATGTCGGGTCGCAGACGGCCGGGGCGGCGGCGGCGCCCTGACGGGCGGGACCGATCCTTGCGCCGGGATCGCCGGATCCGGGCCGCGTCGCCCGACATTCGGGTGTCTCCTCCCGATCCCGGTGATATAGTCGCGCGGCAAGGAGACCTACATGAGCCCGGACCATTTCGACCTGCGCCGCTGCATTGGCGCGCTCAGCACCAGCTTTTCCAGCCGCCTCGGGGCAGGGGCCTCGCAGGAATACCATCGGCGGTTCGATATCGGCGTCGTGGAATGGCGCGTGCTGTGCCATCTGGCGGTGGAGCCCTGGTCGAACGTCATCGCCATGGCGAATTCGATCGGGCTGGACAAAAGCTCGGTCAGCCGGTCGCTGGCGGGGATGGAACAGCGCGGACTGGTCGAGATGCGCGACGGCCTGCGCCGCCGGCGCGAGGCCGCGCTGACCGATGAGGGGATGGCGCTGCATCGCGCGGTGCTGCCCGTCGCCCGGGCGCGGGAACGGGCGCTGCTGTCCGATTTCAGCCCCGAGGAGGTGGAACAGCTTCTGGGCTTCTTCCACCGGCTGATCGACAATCTGCCGCGGGTCGAGGAGGACGCCCTGATCCGCGACACCGCCGATCAGGCACCGTCCAGCGAGGCCAGCGCCGCCGCGCGCAGCAAGCGGTCTTCCTGAGCCACGACAAGATGCGCCGAGGCCTTCAGATAGGCCGGGAAGTCGGGATGCGTGTCGCGCGCCTGCCAGCGCGCCTCCATGTCGGTGAAATCGCGATAGGCCCAGAGATGGACCACCTGATTGAGCGGGCCGACCGTGCTGGTGTAGAAACCGATCGGGGGGCCGAGCGTCTCGATCAGCACGGGCATGGCGAGACGGTCGAAGACCTCTAGGAACTCGCCCATCCTGCGCGGCGCGATGGTGTAGTAGCGCAGGTTGACGAGCGGCCGGTCGGCGGGGGCGGTGAACATTGTCCTGTCCTTATTCTGCGGCGAGTTTGGTGGTGTCGCGGCCGATCCTGCCGGCGACCGACAGCGCGGCGACATAGCCGAAGGTCATGGCCGGGCCGATGGTGATGCCCGCGCCCGGATAGGCGCCCCCCATGATCGAGGCCGCATCGTTCCCCGCGGCCCAGAGCCCCGGAATCGGCACCCCGGACGCGTCCAGCACGCGGGACTGCGTATCGGTCACAAGGCCGGGGAAGGTGCCCAGATCCCCCATCACCAGCCGCACGGCATAGAACGGTCCCTGTTCGACCGGCGCGACATTGGGGTTCGGCTTGTGGTCCGCATCGCCCAGATAGCGGTTGAAGCCGGAACCGCCGCGCCCGAACTGCCGGTCCTCGCCCTGCCGCGCGCCGGCGTTGTAGGCCGCGATCTCGTCCGTCAGCGCCTCGGGATCGACGCCGATCTGCCCCGCCAGATCCGCGATCGTGCGGCCCCGCTTCAGATAGCCCGAGCGGATATGCGCGCCAAGCGGCATCGGATAGGGCTTCACGAAGCCGATCCCGTATTTGCGCACGGTGCGGTGGTCGGCGATCAGCCAGCCCTCGGTTTTGCCAAGGCCGCGGCAGGCCTCGATCATCGCGGCGCCGACGTCGTGGTAGGAATGGCTTTCGTTCACGAAGCGCCGCCCCTTGGGCGAGACGATGACGAAGCCCGGCTTGTAGCGGTCCACCAGATGCGGGAAGGCGATCTCGCCGGAACCGTAGGGCACCTTCGAGACCGGCATCCATGCCGCGCCATTCGGCAATCCCTGCGACAGATGCCCGCCCGCGGTTTCGCCAAGGCTGATCCCGTCGCCGGTATTGTCCTCGGGCACGGGGGTGAAATGTTCGCCGCCTTCGCGCAGGTGCGGGTAGATCGCGCCGGTGCGCCTGCCGTCGCGGGCAAAGCCACCCGCCGCGAGGATGACGCCCTTCGTGGCCCGGATCTCGCGCCGCGCGCCGTCGATTGTGGCCGCGACGCCGGTGATCCGGTCGCCTTCATGCAGCAATTCCTGCACCGGCGCGTCGGTGATGATGTCGATCCCCAGATCGAAGGCCGATTTCGCCAGTCGCGCCGCCAGCGCATTGCCCGATGTCAGCTGCACCCCGCGCCCGTAGCGCGCCAGATGCAGCAGATGGATGCCAAGCCGCTTGGCGACATAGGCGGCCGAAACCGGGGATTTGGTGAAATTGAAGAAATGTTTCAGGTCGTTGTTCGAGGAATTGAACATCATGCCCATGAAGGTGATGGTCTTCAGCGGCGGCCGCAGGCGCCTGAATTCCTTGCCCAGACGCCGGCCGTCATAGGCGGCGGCGGTGACGGAGCGGCCGATCTGCACCCCGCCGGGGGCCTCGGGGTGATAGTCGGGATAGAGCGAGGGGGTGAACTTCACCTCGGTCTGGCTTTCCAGAAAGCGCAGCATTTCCGGGCCGTGATCCAGATAGGCATCGACGAAAGCGGCATCGTATTTGTTGCCCGCCTCATGGCGCATGTAGGTGTGGACGGCGGCGCGGTCGACCTTGGCGCCCCCGTCGGCGGGGCTGCGGTCCTCGAAATGCGGGTTGCCGGGGATCCAGGCGACGCCGCCGGAAAAGGCCGTGGTGCCGCCGAAGACGGGCGCCTTTTCCAGAACCACGACCGTCAGGCCCGATTTCCGGGCGGTGATGGCCGCGGTCAGCCCGGCGGCGCCGGACCCCACGACGACGACATCATAAGCGTTGAGCAGCGACATGGCATGTTTCCTTTCGATCATTCGGCCGGGGCCGGTTGCGCAATGGCGGGCAGGGCACGTTCGCGCACGAACAGCGCCGCCGTGCCCGCGATCACCAGCGGGATGGCAAAGACGGCCAGCAGCGCGGCGAGGCTCAGCCCCTGTCCGATCAGCACCCCGCCCAGCAAAGGCCCGATCACCGCGCCAAGCCGCCCGATCCCCATCGCCCAGCCGATCCCGGTCGAGCGGATTTCCGGCGGGTAAAGGGCGGCGGCCAGCCCGTAAAAGGCGTTGAACCCGCCGTTCGTGGTGAACCCCGCGCAGAACGCCAGCGCGAGCGTCACCGCCAGCGCCACCGTGACGTAGCCGAAGGCCGCGACCACCAGCGCCCCGCAGACCATCGCGAAGAAGGTCACCCTTTGCAGCCCGTAGCGCGTTCCGAGCGCGCCGATCGCCAGCGTTCCGACAAAGCCGCCAAGGTTGAACAGCGCGCCCGCATAGATCGCCTTGTCGACGGCCAGCCCCGACTGCACCGACAGCTGCGTGATCCATGACACGAGGAAATAGAAGGTCATGAACCCCATGATGATCGCGAGCCACAGGCACAGCGTGCCCACCGCGCGGCCATCGGAAAAGACCGCACCGACCGAGGCGCGCCGCGCCGCGACCTTCGGCGGCAGCGCGTGCAGCGGCGGCTCGCCCAGACGCCGCAGGACGGTGTTCAGCTTGCGCAGCGCGTCCTCTGGCTGGATCCGCTTCAGATAGTCGATGGATTCGGGCAAGATCACCACGACGACCGGCAGGACGATCAGCGATACGATCCCCGCCGCCAGAAGCGCCCCGTGCCAGCCCCAGACCGGCAGGAAATGCGCGATGGTCAGCCCCGTCACCACCGCGCCAAGCGGATAGCCCGCGATGGCGACGGCGACGACCATGCCCTGTTGTCCGCGCGGGGCGAAATCGGCGGCCATGGTCGTGACGCTTGCAAGGAAGGCGCCCACCGACATGCCGATGATGGCGCGCAGGGCGATCAGCTCATACAGGTTGCGGGACTGGCTGCTGGCGATCATCGCGGCGGTGATCACCGTCAGCAGGGTGAGGATCAGCGGCCGGCGCCCGAACCTGTCGGCCAGCGGCGCGATGAAGAGCCCGCCGATCGCCATCCCGGCAAGCGAGGCGGAAAAGACCGTGCCGAGCGCCTCGGGGCTCAGCGCCCAGTCCTGTTTCAGGACCGGCGCGACATAGGACATGATCACGATGTCCATTCCGTCGATGGCGTTGAGCAGGAAGCAGATGAAGACGACGGCGACCCGCAGCGGGGTCCAGCCTCCGGCGGGCGGGCCTTCGGACAGGCGCGCGGCGGATGTGTGATGCGTCATGATTTCCTCCCAAAAATCAGACAATTGATCCCGCCGCGGGAATGCTGTCCCACGGTGCCGGAATGACAAATGTCGATGACCCCCTTGGCCGTCGTCTCCTCCTGACGGCCCTGTCGCAAAAGTTACGCAGGAAGTTCCTCGCGGTCAATTTATTTGTTGCGACTGCAACATACATTTTCCGCGATACTGGCTATGCCATTGAAAATGCTGGAAGTGATCCGGGGCGCTGGCCACATGGTTTCGCGCCGATGGCCTGGGGCTGGAGCATTTCCGGGCGCAATCCTGCGGCCGAGGTCCGGAACAGGCCCGGGCGTGTCGGCGCGGATTCTGCCACGGCGCGGGGCAGGCCGGATGGCGCGGGTGCCGTGTGATGGGAACCCTGTGCTGTCACCGCCGCGTCGAATGATGGTCCGTTCGGAACGCAAAAGGCTGGCGGGGTGTGTCCACCCCGTCAGCCTCATCCGCCGGTTCGCGGGGCAGGCCGCGGTTCCTTCAGCGGGTGGTGATGCCGATCATCGCCCTGACCTTGCTGCCGTCGGTGAAGCGCGACAGGCGGAAGGGCGTCGGATCGACGATGGGCGTGTGCCCCGAGACGAGATCCGCCGCCAGCCGCCCCGCCCCCGGCCCGAGGCCGAAGCCGTGCCCCGAAAATCCGGTCGAGACGAACAGCCCCGGCACCCCGTTCTTCACCCCCTCGGTGGGCGAGATCGCGGGGATCACGTCGGGCAGCACGTCGATCTGACCGGCCCAGTATTGCTCGACCGTGGCATCGGCAAAGGTGGGCCACGCGCCCTTGACGTCGGCAAGCATCCGGTCCGCCCGGCGCTTGTCGGGGATCGGGTCGAGGATGCGGGTTTCCTCGAACGGGGTGCGGTCGTTCGGGCCCCATTTGCGGGCGGTGCGCAGCCCTTCGAGCGTCTGCCGCCCGACCGTCATCCGCAGGCCGCGCCATTCGTTCTTCAGCGTCGGCAGGAAGGCCTTGAACAGGCGGAAGCTGTCGGGCGTGATCTCGAACCGGCTGGTGTTGGAACCGGCGATCGTATAGCCGCCGTCATAGCGGTGCCGGACGGTGAAGTCCTTGTATTTCACCGTGCCGTCGGGGCCGTCGGGGATGGGGCTGGTGCGCAGCACCGTGCTGGTGGTGCGCAGCTGCGGCAGATAGATGCCCATGTTGTTCAGGAACAGCCGCGACCATGCCCCGCCCGCCAGCAGCACCGCCGAGCAGCGGATCGTGCCCTTTTCCGTCACCACGCCCGAGACGCGCCCGCCCGCGGTCTCGATCACCCGCACCGCGCAGTTCTGATGCACGGTGCCGCCGCGTTCGCGGAGCGCGCGGGCGACGGCGGGGGCGGCCTTCTGCGGCTCGGCGCGGCCATCCTCGGGGTTGTACATCGCGCCCTTGATGTCGAGGCTGAGGCCCGGAAACCGTTCGAGAGCCTCGGCCGCCGGGATCAGCCGCGCCGGGATCTGATACTTGTTCTGTTCGGCGATCGCCTCTTCGGCATCGGCGACATCGGCATCGGTGGCCAGCGTGAAGGTGATGCCGCATTTGCGGTAGCCGGTATCGGCGCCGACCCGTTCGTTGATCGTCTGCCAAAGGCGGACGGATTCGACCATCAAGGGCATTTCGCGCGGGTCGCGGTGCGACAGCCGCACCCAGCCCCAGTTGCGGCTGGATTGTTCGGCGCCGACCTGTCCCTTTTCGCACAGCGCGACGCGCAGGCCGCGATCGGCGAGTTCGAGCGCCGCGCAACTGCCGGCGATGCCGCCGCCGATGACCACCACATCGACGGATTGCGGCAATACCGGGTCGCTTTCGACCGGGTCCAGCTTTGGTCCGGGCATGACTTCTCTCCTGTTTCTTCCGCGCGCGGGTTATGCCGGAGGCGCTTGCATGTGGGCGCCGTCCGGGGGCCGGGCGGCGGGAAATCCGGGTTCAGGCGTGGGGCGGCAGCGGCACCCGCGCGGCGATGGCGCGCAGATCGTCGCGCAGCCGGTAGCCGACCAGCGCGAGCTGCGGGGCGAAGCTCATATAGCGGGGCTGGCGGCTGAGGGGTTCGAGGCGCAGCGAAAGGTCCGCCTCGGGCACGCCCATCGCCCATTCGAACAGGATGCCGCCCAGCATGGATCCCGTCGGCACGCCACGCCCCGACAGGCCGGTCATCGCCACCACCCCGGGTGCGAGGCCGTAAAGCCGCGGGATCGTCAGCCGCTGCATGTCAAGCTCGCCATACCACAGGAAGGGCCAGTCGATCTTTTCGCGGATGCCGGGGTGCAGCCATTTCAGCCGGTCGGTCATCACCTGCCGCGTATAGGCCATGTCGCGCCCGCGCCGTCCCATCGGGAACATCGAGGCGACGATGCGGTTCTCGGCATTGTATTTGTAGACGTAGATGTCACCGCGCCCGTCGTGGATGGTGGTGCGCTTCGGCAGGCAGGCGGCGCGGCTTTCGGCGGACAATGGCTGCGTCGCGGCGACAAACACCCGCATGATGCGGAAGGTTTCCTCAAGCTCGGGCCAGCCGCCGACGGTATAGGCGCCGGTGGTGAAGATGACCTTCTCGGCCAGCACCTCGCCCGCCGATGTGCGCACCGCCCATTTCCCCTCGCGCGGTTCGCAGCCGGTGACGGCGGAGCCGGTGAAGATCCGCCCGCCTTCGGCCATCACCGCCCGGCCGAGCCCGCGCGCATAGCCAAGCGCGTTGAGCCCGCCCGCCTCTTCATGCAGCCACCCGCCCAGATAGCGCGGCGAGCCGGTGATCGCCTCGGCCTCGGCGCGGTCGAGCATCCGGGTCCGCGCGCCGATGGCGTTGTAGTCGCGGACCCGCGCCTCCAGCACGCGCATATGGTGCGGAAACTGCGCGCCCTGCACATAGCCGTTCTGTTCCCATTCGCAGTCGATGTTGTAGCGGGCGATCATCTCGCCCACCTTGTCATTCGCCCGCGTCTGGCGGTGGATCAGCCGCTCGGCCCAAGGCTCGCCCAGAACCTTGCGCAGGTCCGGCAAGGAGAAATGGGTGAAGGTCGGCGTGCAGTGCCCGGCATTGCGCCCGGATCCGCCATAGCCGATCTCCTTGCGTTCCAGCACCACGACCGACACGCCCTTGCGCGCGAGTTCCAGCGCCGTGGTCAGCCCCGCATAGCCCGCGCCGACGACACAGACATCCGCCGTCTCGCGCCCCGCAAGCGCCGTGGTTTCCGGCGGGGCGGCGGCGGTCGCATACCAGAGCGAGGCCTCGAAAGGCGAAAACTTTCCATCCGTCATCATTTCAGATCCGTGCGGCTGTCGAAGGCGTCGCGCAGACCGTCCCCGATGAAGTTGAACCCGGTCACCGCCATGGTGATCGCGACGCCCGGCACGATGGCCAGCCACGGCGCCGATTGCAGATATTGCTGCGCGCCGTTGAGCATGTTGCCCCAGCTCGGCAAGGGCGGCTGGATGCCATAGCCGAGGAAGGAGATATAGGCTTCGAGCAGGATCGCGCGGGCGACGGTCAGCGTCGCAGCCACGATGATCGGGCCGATGGCGTTGGGCAGCAGTTCGCGGAACATGATCCAGCGCCCGGACAGGCCCAGCATCCGCGCCGCCTGCACGAAATCGCGGTCGCGCAGGGATTTCACCTCTGCCTCGACGATGCGGGCGACCTCCATCCAGCTTGTCGCGGCGATGATCAGCGCGATCATCGCCGGGCCGGGCTTGATGAAGGCCGCAAGCACGAGCAGCAGGAAGACCGAGGGAAAGGCGAGGAAGGCATCGACGATGCGCATCAGCACCGCCGCGACCCGCCCGCCGTAATAGCCCGCGACCACGCCGACGACCGAGCCGATGGTGGTGGCGATGACCATCACCGCGAAGCCGATGCTCATCGACACCTGCCCGGCGTGGAACAGCCGCGCCGCCAGATCGCGGCCCAGAGGATCGGTGCCGAAGATATGCCCGCCGGTCATCGGCGGCGCAAAGCGGGCGCGCAGGTCGATATACAGCTCGTCATAGGGCAGGAACCATGGGCCTGCGAAGCAGACAACCGTCAGCATCGCCACCATGAACACGCCCAGAAGCGCGAGCTTGTGCGACAGGAAGCGGCGCAGGGCGCGGGAACGGATGAACTGGCGCGGCGCGGCCGCGGTATCGGTCAGGGACATCTCTTGCCTCATTCCAGACGGACGCGGGGGTCGATCAGCGCGATGGTCAGATCGGCGGCGAGATTGCCGATCACGACGAAGATGGCCGAGGTCATCAGCAGCCCCATGACCACCGGGTAATCGGAATAGCCGAGGCTATCGAGGAACAGCCGCCCCATCCCGGGCCAGGTGAAGACCGTCTCGGTCACCAGCGCGCCGCCAAGCAGCGTGGGCAGTTGCAGACCCGCCAGCGTGATCATCGGGATCAGCGCGTTGCCGACGATATGCTTGAACAGCACCCGCCGCCGGGGCAGCCCCTTGGCGCGGGCGGTGCGGACGAAATCCTGATTGATGACGTTCAGCGTCGCGGTGCGCATGTAGCGGCTCCAGATCGCCAGATCGACGAGCGCGAGCACCATCGCCGGCAGCACCAGATGGCGGGCGTAGTCGAGGATCGAACCGTCCCCGGCCGTATACATGTTCCCCGCCGGAAACCAGCCGAGGTTCAGCGAGAAGACATAGATCGCCACGAGGCCGAACCAGAAGGTCGGGATCGACAGTGCCACCATGGCAAGGACGGTCATCGTGTAGTCGAAGACCGAGCCGCGGCGGATCGCGCTGACGATGCCGATGGTCGAGCCGATCGAGACGGCCAGAATGGTCGACGTCACCATCAGCAGCAGCGTGGCGAACAGGTGGCTGCCGATGATCTTCAGCACCGGCTGCCCGTCGCGGTAGGACACGCCCCAGTTGCCCGCCAGCATGTGGCGCAGCCATTCCAGATACTGGATGATGACGGGACGGTTCAGGCCCATCTGCTCGGCGATGCGGTCGAGCTGTTCCTGCGTCATCCCGGGCGACAGCGCGAATTGCGACAGCGGCCCGCCCGGCGCGAGGCTGAGCACGACGAAGCCGATGAACGACACGAGAAGAAGCAGGATGGCGCTTTGCCAAAGTCGGCCAAGGACGTAACGCAGCATCGGCGGTCTCCCGTTACAGGGTCAGGGTGGCAGGGCCGGGGCGCGCGGGAACGCCCCGGCCCCGGCGGATCACATCTTCCAGGTGTTGACGTTCCAGGTGTCGATGCGGTTGTTCACGTTCGGCACGGGGCCGGTGACGTTCTCCTTGCGGCCTTTGACCACCGCGTATTGATACAGCGGCAACAGCGGCAGGTCGTGGCGGATCAGTTCCTGGATCTTCTGGTAGATCGGCTTGCGGTCCTCGGGCACGAAGGTTTCGCCGCCCTGCTTGAACAGCGCGTCGACCTCGGGGTTCTGGTAGCAGGTCGTGTTCTGCCCGGCGCCGCCGCGGGCCGCGGAATTGGCCGACATGAAGTAGTCGGAATTGTCCGGGTCCGCGCCCAGCAGGGTGTTCATCCCGACGATGCAGGTGTCGAACTGCGACTGCATCCAGAATTCGCCCCACATGACCGCGGGCGGCAGGTTCGAGATCGTCATCTCGACGCCGATTTCCTTGAAGGTCTGCTGGATGAACTGCTGCGCCTGTTCGCGCAGATGGTTCCCCGCCGTGGTCGAATTGGTGAAGCTCAGCTTCACGCCATCCTTCGCGCGGATGCCGTCGGGACCTTTCGCCCAGCCCGCGTCGTCCAGCAGCTTGTTCGCGGTGTCGAGGTTGAATTCATGCTTCGGCAGGTCCGGGTTGTAGTAGTAGGACTGCTGCGGCATGTAGGTCTCGGTCACCTGCGGAATGCCGTAGTAGAGCGCGTCGATGATGGATTGCTTGTCGATCGCCGCATACAGCGCCTGACGCACCGCAAGCTCCTGAAACTGCGGGCGCATCATGTTCAGCGCGAAGGATTCGAACGATCCGGCGCCGGCGATCTCGACCGTCTTGCCGGGCAGGGCCTTGGCTTCCTCGTAATGGTCGGGGGTGATCCACTGGAGGCCCACCACATCGACATCGCCCGATTTGAACTGCGTATACATCACGTTCAGATCGGGGATGTATTTGACGATCAGGGTTTTGATGAACGGCCCTTCGCCGTGATAATCCGGGTTGGCCTCGAGCCGGATGTGGTCGCCCGCCATCCGTTCCTTCCACACGAAGGGGCCGGTGCCGATGGGCGCATTGTTGAAGGGCGCGCTGTTGCGGTCGGCCACGCCGTCGAACGCATGTTTCGGCACGATCCAGGTCGAGCCCAGAACCGCCGCCATCGGCGCGAAGGGCTGGGTCATCGTCCAGGTCAGCTCGGTCGGCGAAACGACGGTGATGTCCTTCATCAGGTTGTAGCCGGTGGTCCGCCAGGACCGGAAATCCGGGTCTACCGGCAGTTCGAGGCTGAACTTCACATCCTCGGCGGTGAAGGGCGTGCCGTCGTGCCAGGTCACCCCTTCCTTGAGCTTGATCTTCCAGCTCAGCCCGTCGGCCGAGATGCCGCCATTCGCGACCGTCGGCACCTCGGTCACCAGGACGGGGTAAAGCTCGCCCTTCGGATCGAAGGTGAAGAGCGTGTCGAAGACGGCGAAATGGATGCCCTCGTCGACCTCGATATGCGGCATGAACGGGTTGAAGACCGTCGGCTCCTGCGAAAAGGCCAGGATGAGCTGGCCCGTCGCATCGGCCCCGGCGGCAAGGGCGGCGCTGCGCCCGATCGCCGAGGGCAGCATGAGCGCGCCGGCCCCGGCGCCCATCAGGCGAAGGGCGGTGCGGCGGCTGGGGCGGAAAGGTGAATTGCGGTTCGGGTCGTCGGTCATGTCGTGCTCCCTGTTGGCGGAACGATGATGGGCGGCGTTTTCGCCGTCCCGTGAGGTCCGTCCCCGGCCCGGCCGGAGACGGCAGAAGGTCAGAACCCCGAGATGATCTCGATCTTCGATCCGTCGGAGAACCGGCTGAACCGGAACGGCGCGGGATCGACGACGGGGGTGCGTCCGGTGACGAGATCGGCCATCAGCCGGCCCGCGGCGGGGCTGATGCCGAAACCGTGGCCGGAAAAGCCGGTGGCGATGAAGAAGCCGGGCACCGCGTCCACGCCCGAGATGACGGGGATCGCATCGGGTGTCACGTCGATGGCGCCCGCCCACCTTTGCGCCACCTCGGCCTTCTCGAACACCGGAAAGGCGCGGCGCAGATTGGCGAGCGCCCGGTCCTGCAGCGTGAACGAGGGTTTGGGGTCGAGCACGCGGCAATATTCAAAGGGCGATGCCTCGTCCATCTTCCAGTGGTTCGGGATCCGCGCCTCGTCAAGGAAGCGCAGCCCCCCGCGCAGCACCAGCGCGCGCCATTCGTGCCGGAGCGCGGGCAGGAAGTCGAAGAAGTAGCGGAAGCTGTCGGGCACGATCTGGACGATGTTTTCCACACCGTTGGCGATGGTGTAGCCGCCGTCCTGCCGCTTGCGGATGGCGAAGCCGTCGGACCAGAGCGCCGATTCAGGCCCGCCCTCCAGCGGTTTGGTGCGGATGACCGAATTGACCACCTTGAGCTGCGGCAGCCGCAGCCCCGTGTTGCGCGCGAAGAGCCCCGACCAGGCGCCGCCCGCCAGCACCGCCGCATCGCAGCCGATGTAGCCGCGCTCGGTGAAGACGCCGCAGACCTTGCCGGCCTTGAGGTCGATGCCGCGCACGGCGCATTCCGTCAGCACATGGGCGCCGCGGGCGCGGGCCGCCTCGGCCACCGCCGGGGCGACCTTCTGCGGTTCGGCCCGCCCGTCGACCGAGGTGTAGAGCGCGCCTTTTGGCGTCATCGTGCTGCCGGGGTTCATCTCGGCGAATTCGCGTGCGCTGAGCATCCGGGTGTCGATCTGGTAGCCTTCGACGTTCCTGATCCATTTGGCCTGGGTGGCGACATCCTCATCCGTCGCGCAGGCGAACATGATGCCCGCGCGGGTGTAGCCCACGTCGCGGCCCAGCCGTTCCGCCTGACCCGGCCAGATGCGCAGCGCCTCGGCCATCAGGGGCACCTCGCGCGGGTCGCGCCGGGTGATGCGCACCCAGCCCCAGTTGCGGCTGGATTGTTCGTGGCCGATGCCGCCCTTTTCGCACAGGGCGACGGAATGGCCCCGCTCGACCAGTTCGAGCGCGGTGGAGGCGCCGATCGCGCCGCCGCCGATGACCACGACATCCACCCGCTCGGGCAGGTCGGTATCGCCGTGGAAGGGAACGACGAAGGGACCGGGCATGTCAGTAGGATTCCTCAAGCTGGCAGTTGATGCAGAATTCGGCCACGCTCGCCTCGTTCGGCAGGTCGATCAGCAGCGCCGCGATCCGCGCGAGGTCATGGGGCGAGGTCATCGCCTCGGCGGGCCGGTCGGTCAGCGCCAGCGCCATGTCGGTGGCGACGAAGCCCGGGCAGATCGCGGTGGCGCGGATGCCCTTGTCGAAGCCCGCGTGCCGCAGTCCGTGCGCCAGCGCGACGGCCGCGAATTTCGACATCGAATAGGACCCCGAGCGCGCCGATTTCACCCGTTTTCCCGACAGCGAGGCCAGCACGATCACCCGCCCGCGGCCCGAGACGCCCAGCATCTCCCACGCGGCGGCGGCCAGACGGCGCGGCGCCTTGACGTTGATGTCGAGCAGTTGGTCCATCTCGCTGTCCGAGATCTCGACCACCGATTTCGGGATCGAGATCCCGGCATTCGCCACCACCGCGTCGAGACGGCCGAACCGCGCGGCGACCTCGGCCACCCATTGCCCGGGCGCGGCCGGGTCCGCCGCGTCATAGGCGAACAGGTGCACCCGCGCCGGATCGGCCCAGTCGGGCAGTTCCGGATGGCGCATGCCAAGCGACACGGCCCAGCCGTCCTCGAACAGCCGTTGCGCGATGGCCGCGCCGATGCCGCGGCTCGCCCCCGAGATCAGCGCCACGCGCGGGGTTTCCGTCATTGCCATTTCTGCCTCATTCTCATGTAGGTCCGCTTGAGGATGCTCAGGAACTGGGCGCGATCCTCGGGCGCGATGAAGTCGAAGAATTCCGCTTCCTGCTGGCGCACGACGGCGCGCACCTGTTCGGCGACGGCGTGGCCCGCATCGGTGATGCTCAGCGCGTGGGCGCGCTGGTCATCTTCGGAAATGTCCCTGCGCGCGAGGCCCGCCGAGACCAGCGTGTCGATGATCCGCCCGGTCGAGGGACGGTCGCGCATCAGCACCTCGGCGATCTCGGACGGGCGGATCCCCGGATAATCGTCGATCAGCAGGAGCGCCGTTACCTTGCCCTTGCCGCGCGCCACCGGCAGATGCGCCATCCGTTCGTCAAGGTCGCGCGACACGAAGGAATCGAGCGAGCGGATATACCAGCTGAAGGCCCCTTCGAGCACGTCGATCCGGTGCCCCGCGATCACCAGCGGCGGATCGTCTACGGTCCGGGTGATTCCATCGTTCATGCGTCTTCCTCGTCTCGCGGGCGGAACGGCTGCCCGCAGGTCCTGACCCCATGTGATGCGAATGCCGGGGGGAGGGCGCGGAAAAAGTTGCGTTTCACAACTGTTATGGTTGTGTTTTGCAACCATGCTGAAATGACAGGCGGAAGTCAGAGGCGATTGTCCGCTGCGGTGCAATTTGCGCAGCCGCAGCGGAGAGGCGCGCAGGACTCAGGCGTGGGTCGCGCCGGGAATGGCCGCCACCAGCGCGCGGGTATAGGCGTGCTGCGGATTGCGGAAGATCTGCGAGGGCGGGCCGTATTCCACCATCTTGCCGCGGTGCATGACAAGGATATCGTCGCAGATCTGGCTTGCCACGCGCAGGTCGTGGGTGATGAACACCATCGCCAGACGCTGTTCCTGCTGTACGCGGTTGAGCAGCTCCAGAACCTGCGCCTGAATCGACACGTCGAGCGCCGAGACCGCCTCGTCCGCCACGATCACCTGCGGCGAGAACATCAGCGCCCGGGCGATGCCCACCCGCTGCCGCTGCCCGCCGGAAAATTCGTGCGGAAACCGATCATAGGCCGAAGCGTTCAGCCCCACGGTTTCCAGAATCTCGCAGGCCCGCTTGCGCGCGGCCTCGTGCGTGAACATCGAATGGGCAAGCGGCCCGACCGTCAGCGCCTGTCCCACCGTGAAGCGCGGGTTGAGCGAGGCATAGGGATCCTGAAAGATCATCTGGATCTGCGGCCGCAGATGGCGGAAATCCTGATCGGACAGGGCCAGCACCTCTTCGCCCTGAAACAGCAACTCGCCCCCGTCGGCGGGCATCAGTTTCATCAGCACCTTGCCCATCGAGGATTTTCCCGAGCCGGATTCGCCCACGATCCCCAAGGTCTCGCCCTTGCGCAGGGTGAAGCTGATGTCGTTGACGGCCTGCACCTCGCGCACCCGGCCGAGAAAGCCGGATCGCGTCCGGTAGGTCTTCATCAGGTGGCGGGCCTCCATCACCACCGGCTTGTCGGGGGTGCGGGGGCGGTCCGTCTCGCGCAGCACGGGCACGGCGGCGAGCAGCTTTTTCGTATAAGGCTCCTCGGGGGCGGTCAGCACCTGTGCCGCCGGTCCCTGTTCGATCAGGTGGCCCTTTTCCATCACGATCACCCGGTCGGCGATATCCGCCACCACGCCGAAGTCATGGGTGACGAACATCACGCTCATCCCCTTGCGCTTCTGCACCCTGCGGATCAGGTCGAGGATCTGCGCCTGCGTCGTCACGTCGAGGGCGGTTGTCGGTTCATCCGCGATCAGGATGTCGGGGTCGAGCGCCAGCGCCATGGCGATCATCACCCGCTGCCGCTGCCCGCCCGACAGGCGGAAGGGATACTGGTGCTGAATCAGGCCGGGATCGGGCAGGCCCACCTCGCCCAGCATCTCGACCACGCGGGTGGCGCGGCTTTCGGGGGTGCCCACCTCATGCGTGTCCAGCACCTCGCGGATCTGGTCGCCGATGGTCATCAGCGGGTTGAGCGCCGACAGCGGATCCTGAAAGATGATCGAGATGTCCTTGCCGCGCATCCTGCGCTTGCGCGATTCGGGCATCTTCAGCAGGTCGTCGCCGCGAAACAGGATCTCGCCGGCCGCGATCTGCATCACATCGGGCAAAAGGCCCATCACCGCATTGGCGGTCACGGATTTCCCCGAGCCGGATTCCCCGATGATGCACAGGATTTCCCCCGGCAGGAGATCGAAGGAGATGTCGCGCACCGCATGGGAACGATCGCGCAGGCCGGGGATGACGATATCAAGCCCCCGCACCGAAAGCACCGGCGCGGCGGGATCCATAGGTCTGGTCATGTGTCTTCCGTCGTTTGTCGTTATTATTACGGGGCCGAGGCTTGTCTCCCGAGGCCGGTGGGGCAAGGCCCGGGCGCGCGCGAGGGGCGCCTGCGCGGCCCGGTGCCTGCCAAATAGACATCCGGTGGGCGCGGCGCCCGATCCTGCCGCAGTTTCGCGGCGGTTCCGGGGCAAAGACCCCGCCGTCGCCCGGCGCGCAGGGAAAGCAGGCCGCCGCGTCACCTGGCGTCAGCGAAAGCGAAAGATGCCGGCGTCCGGGTCCGGTTTTCCAGCGATCGCGGCGGCGACGATCTGCGCCCCGATCATCGAGAAGGTGATACCGTTGCCGCCGAAGCCCATGACCGCGAAGATGCGCTCGAAACCCGGTACCCGGTCGATGATCGGCAGCCCGTCGCTGGTCACGCTGAATGGCGCGGACCAGCGATAGGCGGGTTTGCCGATTTCGACTCCGGTCAGGTCGTGCAGCTTGCGGGCGATGATCTTTGCCTTTCTGGCCAGCTTTGCGGGGTCTTCGTTGGCATGGGCCGCCTCTTCATCCTCGCCGCCCGCGATCACGCGGCCCGCCGCATCGGTGCGGAAATAGAGGTAGGGATCGGCGGCTTCCCAGACGATCGTCTCTTTCATCCACGCGGGCAATCCGGCCAGCGGTTCCGAGGCCAGCGCCCAGGTCGAGGTCACGTGATGCGTCCGGGTCTTCATCTGTGGCAGATATTCGTAGCCCGTGCAGAAAACCGCATGTCCGGCGACCAGAACCTCGCCCGTCCGGGTGGCGAGGGCGACGCCCGAGGGAAGCTCGGCCATGTCGGATACCTCGACCGGCGACACGATCCGCGCCTTGCGCGCCAGCGCCGCCGACAGCAGCCCCGCGGTCAGTTGCGCCGGATTGGCCGTGGCCGAGGCCGGGGACAGGATCGCGGCGGGCCGGTCGATGCCATAGCGCTCCAGCAGATCGGCGCGTTTCAGCAGCGTGGCCTCGATTCCCGCGGCATGGCGGGCCCGCGCCTCGTTGCGCAGCGCGCGGGGGCCCATCTCGTCGCCCGACAGATACAGCGCGGGTTTCGGCTGCATCTGGCAGTCGATCCCCAGCCGGCGGCTCAGGGTGATCAGATCCGCGACCGCGCGGACCGACCGTCGCCAGGCCCGGTCGGCGGGATCCGCGCCGATCCGCCGTTGCAGCCGGATCAGGGGCACGTCGATCTCGTGCTGGATCATCGCGGTCGAGGCGGGGGTGGAGCCCCGCACCGGTGGGCGGCGGTCGAGGATCAGGACGGATTTCCCCGCCCGTGTCAGCGCCTCGGCGACAAGCGCCCCGCTGATCCCGCTGCCGACGACGATCACGTCATGGCGGTCGCGGGTCAGCTGCGCGTCCGCCTGCACGGTGGAATGCGGGGTCTTCACCCAGAAGGGCGTGCCCGTGCGCAGGTCATCCTTGCGCGTGTGGGCCTTGTCTCTGACCATCCGGTCCCCCCTGTCCGATGGGCAACAAAAGGCCCGGGCGAAAGTTCCCGCGCTACGCCGGCACCCAGAGGCTGACGCTGCCGCCGTTCACCGGAAACACGCCCCGGCCGTTTTCATCAAGCACCACCCGATCCTTGCGATGGCCGAGGAAATCGCGATACCGCCGCCCCGCCTTTTCGGGGCCAAGCTCGATGGTCTTTTCGGCTTCGCCGGCATTGGTCAGCACGACGACGCAGCCCGGCGCCTTCGCCGTGCCGTGGCGGACGACGGCGAGGCAATGGGCATCGTCGAAGATGTCGTCCTGCGGCCCGTTGGCGAAACGCTGCCGCGCCTCGATCAGCTTCGGCAGGCAGCTGATCACCGGCAGGTGAATGTCGTGCCGATCGCCGTCCCCGCCGGTATCGGTATATTCCGCGCCATAGAGATCGGCGTGAAAGACGCAGGGCACGCCCTGTTCCCGCATCAGGATCAGCGCATAGGCCAGCGGCTTGAACCACGGCTCGACCGGCGATTCGAGCGATTGCAGCGGCTGCGTGTCGTGATTGGCAACCAGCGTGACGGCATGGGCGGGCTCCGCCGCGACCAGCGTGCCGTCGAAGATCCGCCGCAGGTCGTAATCCGCCCCGGCCTTCGACGCATCGTGGAAATTGTGGTGCAGCGCCACGTCGAACAGCATCAGCTGCTGATCCACAAGGTCGAGGTAGGCGCGCAGCACCTCCATATCCGGGTGCCAGTATTCGGCGACGACGAACAGCTCGCGGCTGACGCTTTCGCGCATGTGCCCCACCCAGTCGCGAAAGAACCACGCCGGGATATGCTTGGCCGCATCCAGCCGGAACCCGTCGGTGGGGATCTGACCGGCGATCCAGCGGCCCCAGAATTTGAGTTCCTCATAGACGGCGCGGTTGCGGAACTCGATGTCGGCGCCCATCAGATAGTCGTAGTTGCCCTTTTCCTCGTCGACCTCTTCGTTCCATTCGCCGTCGCCATATTCGTTCATCAGCTTGAAGACGCCGTTTTCCTCGGGCTCCACCAGATGGTCGAGGCCGCCGAAACAGCGGTGATCCCAGATGAATTCCGAATAGGCGCCCTTGCGCCCCGGGAAGGTGAAGCGGGTATAGGCCTTCGCCTCGAATGTGTCGCTCTCGACCTCGGTCCGGTCCTCGGGGTTGACGCGGCGGACATGGATGGTCTCGATCTCGTCGGCGCCCATCTTGTGGTTGAAGACGACATCGAGGATCACCCGCAGCCCGGCCTCCTTCAGCCGCGCGGTCGCATGTTCCAGCGCGGCGCGGTCGCCGTATTTGGTGGGAATGCTGCCCTTCTGGTCGAACTCGCCCAGATCGAACAGGTCATAGCTGTCATAGCCGACGGAATGGCCGCCGGACGCCCCCTTGTAGACGGGCGGCAGCCAGACATCGGTGATGCCCATGTCGCGCAGATGCCCGGCCTCGGATGCCAGATCGTCCCAGAGCTTACCGCCCTCCGGCAGATACCAGTGAAAGAATTGAATGAGCGTTCTTTTCGACATCGCAAGCCCCTCCGTTCGCCGCCTTCGCACAACGAGGGCCGGGGCCATCCGGTTTCCATCGGGCGAAGCGATCCGCGCGGAAAACATGCGGCGCGCTGGAAAAAGATGCGCCTGTCCCGGGTCGATGCGCCCGGCGGACCGGAAGCGCAGTCCGAGATCACCGGTCCCGCCGCCTCCCTTTCGTGTTTCCATAAATATCCCGGGGGTGAGCGGCTTCAGCCGCGAGGGGGCAGGCCCCCTGCGACCCGCCCACGCGCGCCCCGATCCCGGTTGAATCGCCCGCGGGACCGATCTCCCTTGATCTTCAACGGCCTGTCGGGGATGCTTGGGGCAGATTGATGAGGGAATGACCGATGATCCGAATGACCTTCCTCGCCGCTGTCGCGCTGACGACGCTTGCCGCCTGCACCCATATCGACCCCGAGAAGGCCCGGAACGTGCAGCTTTCCGCCGCCGAGATGACCGCCCTGCAGGGAACCGTCGCCAGCGACTTCCCCGATCCCAAAAGCGTCGAGTTCCGCAACATCCGCGCGCGCGACAACTTCTATCCCGACGGCACGACCATCCGCAGCGTCTGCGGCGAGGTCCGGGGCAAGGGGCCGTTCGGGAACGACACCGGCTTCATCGGGTTCACCCGCAACCTCGAGGACGGCAAGTGGATCGTGCCCACCGTCGGCCAGCCCTGCTACTGAGGGATCTCGCGCAGCCAAACCCGGCGTTTCAGCGGATCTTTCCGAAAGGCAATCTGGTCCGGCAGGGGGAGCCCTGCCGGAAAAGCGGCATCGGAAAACCTCTGATCCGCCCGGGTTTCGGCGGCAGGCAGACCTTCTGCGCACCGCAGAAGATACGAGTCGCCCGCCTCCTCCCTAAACTCCAGACCGCATCGGGGGGCTACCGCATTGATTCAACCGTATTTTCAGGAAGGCAGGAAGATTGGCAGCGCCTACGGGATTCGAACCCGTGTTGCACGGCTGAGAACCGCGCGTCCTAACCCCTAGACGAAGGCGCCGTGACGGCGGGTTATATAGTGGCATCTGCCGGCATCCACAAGGCGATATCGCACCCTCCCGCCCTCCGCGGAGAGATGAAACCCTATGCGAAGCCCCGTGCCCTTTTCCGGGGCCGGGATGTTCACCCATCGTGTTTCCATGAAGATCCCGGGGAATGAGGCGGATATGGCGGCCTTTCAATGGAAGGATGCCCCGCCGAATGGGCGCGCGCGGGAGGGGGCCGGTCCCTCGCCCCCGTTTCGGGGCCACCTCCATCATGACGCGATACCGCCATCCCCAAATCCGCCGATCCGTCGCGCGGCGCCTTGCCCGGCGCGGCGGGCCGCGCTAAGCGGAGGCCATGGAAAACCTCACCTATACGCCCCGTGGGGTCCTGACCCCGAACCGTTCGCTTGCGGAGCTGACCTGGCTGCGGGTCGGTGGGCCGGCGGACTGGTTGTTCCAGCCCGCGGATGCCGAAGATCTGGCCGCTTTCCTTGCCGCGTTGCCGCGCGATGTGGCGGTTTTCCCGATGGGCGTGGGATCGAACCTGATCGTGCGCGACGGCGGGCTGCATGCGGTGGTGATCCGCCTTGGCCGCGGGTTCAACGGTATCGCGGTGGAGGGTGACAGGGTGCGCGTGGGGGCCGCCGCGCTCGATGCCCATGTCGCGCGCAAGGCGGCGGAGGCGGGGCTCGACCTGACCTTCCTGCGCACCATTCCCGGCTCGATCGGCGGGGCGGTGCGGATGAATGCGGGCTGCTATGGGCTTTATACCGCCGACCGGCTGGTCGAGGTGCAGGTGGTGCTGCGCTCGGGCGAAATCGCCACCATCCCCGCCGCCGACCTGCATCTGGCCTATCGCTCCAGCCAGATCCCCGAAGGGGCCGTCGTGATCTCGGCGCTGTTTCAGGCGCCGAAGGGCGATCCGGCGGAGCTTGAGCAGAAGATGGCCGATCAGATGGCGAAGCGCGATGCCTCGCAGCCGACCAAAGATCGCTCGGCGGGATCGACTTTCCGCAATCCGGCGGGGTTTTCCTCGACCGGGCGGGCGGATGACGTGCATGACCTGAAGGCGTGGAAAGTCATCGACAATGCGGGCATGCGCGGCGCGCGGCGCGGCGGCGCACAGATGAGCGAGATGCATTCCAACTTCCTCATCAACACCGGCGGCGCCACGGCGCAGGACCTTGAGATGTTGGGTGAAGAGGTGCGCAAAAAGGTTTTGCAGACGCAGGGAATATCGTTAGAGTGGGAAATCATGCGCGTGGGCGAATTCAAGGACCCGGGCGCAGTGGAAAGCAACGAATAATTCACGGGGATAACCCCGGAAGAGGCGGACGTGGCGGGTGTGTCGAGCAGGGCAGCCCACCTTGTAGCGGTATTGAAAGGCGGGATGTCCTCGGAACGCGAGGTATCCCTGTCGTCGGCGCTTGAATGCGCCAAAGCGCTCAGGGTGGCGGGTTTCGAGGTGGTCGAGGTTGATGCCGGGCCGGACCTTCCCGCACGGCTGGCCGAAATCCAGCCCGATGTGGTCTTCAACGCGCTGCATGGCCGTTGGGGTGAGGATGGCTGCGTGCAAGGCCTGCTCGAATGGCTGCGCATTCCCTATACCCACTCCGGTGTGCTGGCCTCGGCGCTGGCGATGGACAAGACCCGCGCGAAGGAGGCCTTCCGCGCCGCCGGTCTGCCGGTCGTCGACAGCCTGATCGCCGACAAGGCCGAGGTCATGGCGCGCCACGTCATGCCGGTGCCCTATGTGGTGAAATCGAACAACGAAGGCTCATCGGTCAATGTCCATATCGTCGCGGCTGGCGCGAACGGCCCGCCGGCGCTGCCCGAGCAGATGCCGGCGCGCGTCATGGTCGAGACCTATGTGCCGGGCCGCGAGCTGACCTGTGCGGTGATGGATGACCATGCCTTCTGCGTGACGGAACTGCTCACCGATGGCTGGTATGACTACACCGCGAAATATGCGGCCGCGGGCGGCGCGCGGCATGTCTGCCCGGCGCAGATCCCCGATGATGTCGCGCAGGCCGTGCGGGACTATTCCCTGCGCGCCCATCTTGCGCTTGGCTGCCGCGGCCTGAGCCGCGCGGATTTCCGCTGGGACGACACGCGCGGCATCGACGGGCTCGTGCTGCTTGAGATCAACACCCAGCCGGGGATGACGCCGACCTCGCTCGCCCCCGAACAGGCGGCGGCGGAGGGCATCGATTTTCCGACGCTGTGCCGGCGGCTCGTGGAGGATGCCTCATGCGACCGCTGAACGGGGAACCGCGCCTGCGCCGCGAGCCGGTCCTGCAGGCCGGGCAGCGGCGCGTGATATTCGGGCGCCGGGGCGGGCAGCGTTACCGCGCGCCCTCGCGGCTGGCCTTCCGGCTGCAACGGCTGTGGCTGACGCCGGTGGTGCGGGCGCTGACCCGGATCGGCGCGCCGATATTCGCGGTGACGCTCGGCCTTGGGCTGTGGTTCGGGGACGAGGGGCGCCGCGCCGATTTCGTGCAATGGGTCGATGACGTCAAATTGCAGATCCAGAACCGGCCGGAATTCCGCGTCTCGGAGCTGAAGGTCGAGGGCGCGGGCCCGGAGGTCGAGGAGGCGGCGCGGATGCTCCTGCCGATCGAGCTGCCGGCGTCGAGCTTTGCCATCGACCTGACGGCCTATCACGATGCGATCGCGCGGCTGGATGCGGTGCAGGACGCGGCGGTGATCGTGCGCTCCGGCACGCTGGAGGTGAAGGTGACGGAACGCCAGCCGGTGATCCTGTGGCGCACCCCGAACGGGATCGAGATGCTGGACGCGGGCGGGCATCGCGTCGCCTCGCTGACCCGGCGGGACGCGCGCCCGGACCTGCCGCTGATCGCCGGCGAGGGTGCCGATGCCGCCGTGCCCGAGGCGCTGGAAATCCTGTCCGCGGCCGAGCCCCTGCTGCCGAAGATGCGCGGCCTGATCCGCATGGGGGAACGCCGCTGGGACATCGCGCTGGCCGACAACCGCCGCATCCTGCTACCCAGCAAGAACCCCGCCCGCGCGGTCGAAGAGGTGCTGTCGCTCGATCGCAGCGATGACCTGCTCAGCCGCGATTTCGCCGTGGTCGACATGCGCAATCAGGATCGCCCGACGATCCGGCTGACCCCGAATTCGCTGGAACAGTTCCAGATCGTCACCGGCCAGATCGTGCCGGAGAAGAAGACCGAAACCACCCGGGCCTCGGCCCGGAGTTCCGACACCAAGTCCAACGCGAAGGCTTCCCCATGACCGATTTCTATCAGTCGCAACGGGCGATGCGGGCGATGCGCAAGGCCGCGATGCAGCGCGGCGTGGTTGCGCTGCTCGACATCGGCACCTCGAAGATCGCCTGTCTGGTGCTGCGTTTCGACGGATCGGACCCGGCGCTGGAGGCCGAGGGGGTGGGGCCGCTGGCGGGGCAGTCGAAGTTCCGCGTGATCGGCGCGGCGACGACGCAATCGCGCGGCGTCCGCTTCGGCGAGATCGACGAGATGAAGAAGACCGAGGGCGCGATCCGCACCGTCGTTCAGGCGGCGCAGAAGATGGCGAATACCCGCGTCGATCACGTCATCGCCTGTTTCGCCGGGGCCGGGCCGCGCAGCTACGGCCTTGCAAGCGAGGTCGAGGTGCTGGACGCGCAGGTGGGGGAACAGGACGTGGCCCGCGTGCTGGCCGGCTGCGACATGCCCGACATCGGCATGGGGCGCGAGGTGCTGCACGCCCATCCGGTGAACTTCGCGCTGGATCACCGTTCGGGCCTGTCGGATCCGCGTGGCCATGTCGGCAACCGGCTGGCGGTGGACATGCACCTGCTGACGGTCGAGACCTCGGCGGTGCAGAACCTGATCTATTGCATCCGGCGTTCGGACCTCGAACTGGCCGGGGTGGCGTCTTCGGCCTATGTCTCGGGCCTGTCCTCGCTGGTCGAGGATGAACAGGAGCTTGGCGCCGCCTGCATCGACATCGGCGGCGGGGCGACTGGCGTGTCGATCTTCATGAAGAAGCACATGATCTTTGCCGACACCGTGCAGATGGGCGGCGACAGCATCACCCATGACATCGCGGTGGGCTTGCAGATCCCGCTGAACATGGCCGAGCGGATCAAGACCTTCCACGGCGGCGTCGTCGCGACCGGCATGGACGACCGCGAGATGATCGAGCTCGGCGGCAATTCCGGCGACTGGGAAAAGGACCGCCGGCAGATCAGCCGCGCGGAACTCATCGGCATCATGCGCCCCCGGGTCGAGGAGATCCTCGAAGAGGTGCGGGCCATTCTGGACGCGGCGGGCTTCGACCATCTGCCCAGCCAGCAGGTCGTGCTGACCGGCGGGGCGAGCCAGACGCCGGGGCTTGACGGCCTTGCGGCGCGGATCCTTGGGCAGAACGTGCGGCTCGGCCGTCCGCTGCGGGTGCAGGGTCTGCCGCAGGCCGCCACGGGGGCGGGGTTTTCCTCGGTCGTCGGGCTGGCGCTGTCGGCGGCCAGCCCGCAGGACGAGGTCTGGGACTTTGAAATACCGGCGGAGCGGCTGCAGGGCCGTCCCTTCCGCCGTGCCATACGCTGGTTCCGCGAGAACTGGTGAGGGCGGTCCGTTCCCCCGTCGCACGCGGTGCGGCTAGGGGCGTGCGGACCCATGCCCACCAGATCGTGAGGGATGCGCGAAATGCCGCTGAAACACATTCGTTTCGCGCCAGATTTTGTGTGGAAGCTGTGTTTTTTGGGTGACGTTTTGCGGATTCACCGTTAGGATCGTCTGTAATTCGGTGAAATTCGGCCGGGACAGGGCCGATCAGAACAAAACAGGCGGAAACTCATGACCTTGACCTTCTCGGCGTCGGAACAGCAGGATCTCAAGCCGCGGATCACCGTGTTCGGTGTCGGCGGTGCAGGTGGCAACGCGGTCAACAACATGATCGAGCAGCAGCTTGAGGGCGTGGAATTCGTCGTCGCGAATACCGACGCGCAGGCCCTTCAGCAATCGCGGGCGCAGGCGCGCGTGCAGATGGGCGTCAAGGTCACGGAAGGGCTGGGCGCCGGGGCACGTCCAGCCGTGGGCGCCGCCGCGGCGGAAGAGACGATCGAGGAAATCGTCGACCATCTCGCGGGTGCCCACATGTGCTTCATCACCGCCGGCATGGGCGGCGGCACCGGCACCGGCGCCGCGCCGATCATCGCGCAGGCGGCGCGGGAGCTTGGCGTGCTGACCGTCGGCGTCGTGACCAAGCCCTTCCAGTTCGAGGGCACCAAGCGCATGAAGCAGGCCGAGGCCGGCATCGAGGCGCTGCAGAAGGTCGTCGATACCCTCATCATCATTCCGAACCAGAACCTGTTCCGTCTGGCGAATGAACGCACCACCTTCACCGAGGCTTTCGCGCTGGCCGACAACGTCCTGTATCAGGGCGTCAAGGGCATCTCCGACCTGATGGTGCGCCCGGGCCTGATCAACCTCGACTTCGCCGATGTCCGCTCGGTGATGGACGAGATGGGCAAGGCGATGATGGGCACCGGCGAATCCGAGGGCGACGACCGCGCCGTGCAGGCCGCCGAAAAGGCGATCGCCAACCCGCTGCTGGACGAGATCTCGCTCAAGGGCGCGAAGGGCGTGCTGATCAACATCACCGGCGGCTACGACCTGACCCTGTTCGAGCTGGACGAAGCCGCGAACCGCATCCGCGAGGAAGTGGACCCCGAGGCGAACATCATCGTCGGCTCGACGCTGGATCCGGACATGAACGGCGCGATGCGCGTTTCGGTCGTGGCGACCGGGATCGACGCGACGCCCGCGACCTCCGAAGTGCCGGTGCCGCGCCGCTCGATGGCCGAGCCGCTGAAGGTCGAGGCGCCGGTGGCCCCCGCCGCCCAGCCCGCGCCGCAGCCGGTCGCCGCGCAGCACGCGCAGCATCCGACCGCCGCCGAACGCACCCTGTTCGACGCCGCGCCCGCGCCGCAGCCGGCGCCGCAGCGGATCGTTGACGAGGCCGTCGACGACATGCCGCCGCCGGCCTATCCGCCGCGTCAGGCGAGCCGCGACCTGCATGTCGAGGACGATCCGGGCGATTTCGTCGCGCCGCGTCCGCGCCAGCCGGGCCAGCCCTCGGCCGAGGCGATGGCGCGCCTGCAAGCCGCGGTGAACAAGCAGCCGGGCGGCTATCACCAGCGCCCCGCCGCCGCGGCGCAACCGCGCCCCGCGCCGCAGCCCGCCCATGAAAAGCCGCGCTTCGGAATCAACTCGCTGATCAACCGGATGACCGGCCACGGCGCCGAGCAACCGGCCCCGCAGCCCGCCCGTCCCCAGCCCGCGGCGCAGCGCCCGGTTTATGAGGACGAACCCGAACAGGACCAGGATCGCATCGAAATCCCGGCCTTCCTGCGCCGTCAGGCGAACTGAGCGGTTCACAAATGTTTTCGCGAAGGCCGGGTTCCGCCCGGCCTTTTTCTTTTGTAGTTCAGGGGTTTATGGCGTTCTCGGCGGTGATCTGCCACGCCGCGTCACGATTGTTTCATCCTGTTGCAAAGAGTGAATTGTTAAGTTTTGCGGTCCTGCCTAACTGATGATGCGAGCCGGGGGGAATACCCGGAAGAGCAGTTAACAGGAGCGTAACGTGCAAACGACACTCGGATCCAAGGTAACCTTCGACGGCGTGGGCCTCCACTCGGGCGCCCCGGTGCGGATGGTTGTCAACCCGGCGCCGGCGGACCACGGCTATGTCTTCTGCCGCACCGACATCACCGACCGCGATCCGCTGATCGTGGCGCGTTGGGATACGGTCACGCCGTCGAAACTTTGCACCCTGATCGAAAATCAGGATGGCGTCTCGGTTTCGACGATCGAACATATCATGGCGGCGCTGTCGGGCCTTGGCATCAACAACGCGCTGATCGAGATCGACGGGCCGGAAGTGCCGATCCTCGACGGATCCTCGGCGCCCTTCGTGCGCGCCATGCGCCGTGTCGGCATTCAGCGTCAGGTCGCGCCCCTGCGCGCGATTCGCATCCTCAAGCCGATCGAGGTCGGCGAGGGGGAGGCCCGCGCCCGGCTGGAACCCGCCGACGATTTCGAGATCGACTTCGCCATCGACTTCACCGATGCCGCGATCGGCCGTCAGGAAAAGCACCTGAACATGGCCAACGGCACCTTCGTGCGCGAACTGATGGACAGCCGCACCTTCTGCCGTCAGGCGGATGTGGACTACATGCAGTCGCACGGGCTGGCGCTTGGCGGCACCTATGAAAACGCCGTCGTCGTCGATGGCGACAAGGTGCTCAGCCCCGGTGGCCTGCGCCATCAGGACGAAGCCGTGCGCCACAAGATGCTGGACGCGATGGGGGACCTGGCGCTGGCCGGCGGCCCGATCATCGGGCGCTACGTCGGCAACCGTTCGGGTCACGCGATGACGAACAAGCTGCTGCGCGCCCTGTTCGCCGATCCCACGGCCTGGACCTGGGAAATCTGCAGCCCGGCGCAGGCCCACAGCCTGCCGGGTGCGGGCGTCGCCCGCCGCGTCGCCGTGGCCGCTCGTTAAGGCGGCCCGCGGCGACCGGCGCATGCGCTCTTGCCGTGCGAAAGGCGTTTTGCGCCCCGGATTTTTCTGTGCTAGGAGAGCGAAGCAATCGCCGGAACAGGCGGGCTTGGCGGCATGGGGCGGTCCCGTCCACATGCGAAACTGGAAGAGGCAAGGGCATGGCACTCGGCAGATCGGCGGCGTTTCGGGTCGGCAGTCTTGTGCTTGTGGCGGCTCTGGCCGGTTGCGGCAGCAGCGCCAGCCGGGAACCGCCGCTGGAGAATTTCACCGCCGAACAGATCTACAAGCGCGGCGAATACGAGCTTGAGGTGGGCAATCCCCGCCGGCCGACGCAGGCGCTGAAGTATTTCTCGGCGGTGGAGCGGCTCTATCCCTATTCCGAATGGGCGAAACGCGGGCTCATCATGGAAGCCTATACCCAGCACCGGGCGAAACAATACGAAGAGGCGCGGGCCTCGGCGCAGCGATTCCTCGATACCTATCCGGGGGACGAGGATGCGGCCTATGCGAAATACCTGCTGGCGCTGAGCTATTACGACCAGATCGACGAGGTCGGCCGCGATCAGGGCCTGACCTATCAGGCGTTGCAGGCGCTGCGCGAGGTGATCGAGCAATATCCCGAAAGCGATTATGCCCGTTCCGCGATGCTGAAATTCGACCTTGCCTTCGACCATCTGGCGGCGAAGGAGATGGAGGTCGGGCGCTACTATCTCAAGCAGGGCCACTACACCGCCGCGATCAACCGCTTCCGCATCGTCGTCGAGCAGTTCCAGACCACCACCCAGACGCCCGAGGCGCTGGAGCGGCTGGTCGAGGCCTATCTGGCCCTTGGCATCACCGACGAGGCGCAGACGGCGGGGGCGATTCTCGGCCACAACTTCCGGTCCTCGCCCTTCTACGACGATGCCTTCCGCCTGCTGAAGAAGCAGGGCCTGAGCCCCGAGGCGAAGGGCGACAACTGGCTGGCCAGCGTCTATCGTCAGGTCATCCGGGGCGAGTGGATGTAAACTCCCCGGGATCCGAGGTAGGCGATGCTGCGCACGCTCGACATCCGTGACATGTTGCTGATCGACCGGCTGGATCTGGATTTCCGGCCGGGTCTGAACGTGCTGACCGGGGAAACCGGCGCCGGGAAATCCATCCTGCTCGATTGTCTGGGATTCGTGCTGGGCTGGCGCGGGCGGGCCGAGCTGGTGCGCAAGGGCGCCGATCAGGGCGAGGTGACGGCGGTGTTCGACATGCCCGCCGGGCATCCGGCCCGCGCCGTGCTGGACGAGGCCGGGATTCCTGCCGGGGACGAGTTGATCCTGCGCCGCGTCAATGCCCGCGACGGCCGCAAGACGGCGTGGATCAACGATCGCCGCGCCTCGGGCGAGGTATTGCGGGCGGTTTCCGCAACGCTGGTGGAGCTGCACGGGCAGCATGACGATGGCGGGCTGCTGAATGCGCGCGGGCACCGGGCGCTGCTGGATGCTTTCGGCGGCTATGACGATCTGCTGGCGGCGGTGCGCACGGCCTGGACCACGCGGGCGCGGGCGGGCAAGGCGCTCGCCTCGGCGCGCGCGCAACTCGCCGCCGTGAAGGAGGAAGAGGATTTCCTGCGCCACGCGGTCGGGGAACTCGACAAGCTCGACCCGCAGCCGGGGGAGGAGGCCGATCTGGATGCCCGCCGCAGGCAGATGCAGGCGGCCGAGCGGATCCGCGCCGATGTCGCCCGCGCGCTTCAGGCCCTTGGTCCTGAGGGCGCCGAGGGTGCGATGCGCGACGCCGACCGCTGGCTGCAGGGCGCGGCGGACCGGGCGGACGGGCGGCTCGAAGGGCCGCTTGCGGCGCTCGATCGGGCGCTGATCGAACTCGGCGAGGCGGCCTCGGGCGTGGAAAGCGCGCTCGATGCGCTGTCCTTCGATCCCCGCGCCTTGGAGGATTGCGAGGAACGCCTGTTCGCGATCCGCGGGCTGGCGCGCAAGCATGGCGTGGCGCCCGACGATCTGGCCGCGCTGGCCGGGGATCTGCGCGCCCGTCTGGCCGCGCTGGACGCGGGGGAAGAGGGGCTGGCCCGGCTGGAAGCCGATCTGGCCCGCACCGAAGCCGCCTATCAGGCCGAGGCCGCGCGGCTGACCGCGGCGCGGAGCGAGGCGGCGGCCCGGCTCGATCAGGCGATGGCGGCGGAGCTGGCGCCGCTGAAGCTCGAACGCGCGGTCTTCACCACGCAGGTCACGCCGGGCGAGCCGGGGGCCGAGGGTGCGGATACCGTCGCCTTTACCGTCGCCACCAATCCGGGCGCGCCGGCCGGGCCGCTCGACCGGATCGCCTCGGGGGGCGAGCTGTCGCGGTTTCTGCTGGCGCTCAAGGTGGTGCTGGCGCGCGGCGGCGATGCGCTGACGCTGATCTTCGATGAAATCGACCGGGGCGTCGGCGGGGCGACGGCGGATGCCGTCGGGCGGCGTCTGGCGAAGCTGGCCGAGGTGGCGCAGGTGCTGGTCGTCACCCATTCGCCGCAGGTCGCCGCGCGTGGCAGCCATCATTTCCGGGTGCAGAAATCCGTGGCGGAGGGGATGACCACCTCGCGCGTCGTCGCCCTGCGGCCCGGGGATCGGGTGGACGAGATCGCCCGGATGATCTCGGGCGCCGAGGTTACCGTTGCCGCCCGCGCCGCGGCGCAGGAGCTGCTGGCCGGCTGATCACAAGGGCAGGTATTCGACGATCTCGCCCGCCTGGATCGGCCCGTCGTCCTTGGGCCGGATCAGGAGCACGTCTGCCTCGGCCAGAATGCGCAACCGGGCGGAATCCTGACTGTCGTAGGGCACGATCCGGGGCAGCGGATCGCCGGGTTCCAGCCGGGCGCGCATGTAATGCCGCCGTGGGCCGGTCGGGCCGAGGTCCACGGCCAGCTCGGCGTGGCGCGGCTCCTGAATCGGGGCGGGCTGGCCGCACATCTTGCGGATCATCGGCACGAGGAAAAGCTGCGCGCAGACCGCCGCCGAAACCGGGTTGCCCGGCAGGCCGAGCAGCACCGAATTGCCCATGCGTCCCGCCATCAGCGGCTTGCCGGGGCGCATGGCGATCTTCCAGAAGCTGCGCTCCATCCCCAGATCGGCGGCCACCTTGCCCACCAGATCGTGATCGCCGACCGAGGCGCCGCCCGAGGTCACGATCAGGTCCGATCCCGCCGCCAGACCGAAGGTGAAGCGCAGGCTTTCCTCGGTGTCGCGGGCTATGGGCAGGATGCGGACCTCGGCCCCCGCCTGTTCGGCGATGGCGGCAAGCATCACGTTGTTCGAGCAGACGATCTGGTCGGGGGCAGGCGTCTCCCCGGGTTGGACGAGTTCGTCGCCGGTGGCGATCACCGCGACCACGGGGCGGCGGTGGACCTGCACCTCGGCCACGTTCATCGCGGCCAACAGGCCCAGATCGCGCGGGGTCAGCGGATGCGCGGGGCGGTATTCCATGCCCTCGGCGAAATCCTGTCCGCGCGGGCGGATGTTGTCGGCCTCGGGCAGCGCGGCGGGAAGGATGATGGCATCGCCCTCGCGCGTGATGTTCTCCTGCATGATGACCACGCCACCCGGGGCGGGGCAGGGGGCGCCGGTGAAGATCCGCACCGTCGTGCCCGCGGGCGGCAGGCCGTCGAAGCCGCGCCCGGCGGCAGCCTCGCCCACGATGGGCAACCGGGCGCCCGGCGTGTAATCCGCGCGGGCGACCCAGTAGCCGTCCATCGCCGAGGCGTCGAAGGGCGGCTGCGTCAGGCGTGCCACGGCGGGGGCGGCCATGACCCGGCCGCAGGCGGCGCGCAGGGGCACGGTCTCGACCCCGCAAGGTTCGACCAGATCGCAGACACGGCGCAGGGCTTCGCGGGTTGAAATCATGCCTCGGCCTCGTAGCGTCCGGATTTTCCGCCGTCTTTCAGCATGACACGGATCCCCTCGATGCGCATGGATTTCTCGACGGCCTTGAGCATGTCGTAGACGGTCAGCGCGGCGACGGAAACGGCGGTCAGCGCCTCCATCTCAACCCCTGTCCTACCGGTGGTGCGCACCGTCGCGGTGATCCGCACGCCGGGCAGGGCTTCGTCCGGGATCAGGTCGAGCGAGACCTTGGAGATCGGCAGCGGATGGCACAGCGGGATCAGGTCCGATGTCTTCTTCGCCGCCATGATCCCGGCGATGCGGGCGATGCCCAGCACGTCGCCCTTTTTCGCCGTGCCGGCCAGCACATGGGCCAGCGTTTCGGGACGCATGACCACCGCGCCTTCGGCAATGGCGGTGCGATCCGTTTCGGCCTTGTCCGACACGTCGACCATATGGGCCTGCCCCTCGGCGTCGAAATGGCTCAGGCTCATGCGATAAGCGCCTTGGTCGCGGAGGCAACGTCCGCCTGACGCATCAGGCTTTCGCCGATCAGGAAGCGGTGCGCCCCCACATCGGCCATCGCGGCGAGGTCGGCGGGGGTGAAGATGCCGCTTTCGCAGACCAGATCGCGGCCCTCGGCCAAGATCGTGGGGGCCAGCGCGCGGGTGGTGTTCAGCGTGACCTCGAAGGTCTTGAGGTTGCGGTTGTTGACCCCGATCAGGGGGGAGCGCAGCCGCAGCGCACGGTCGAGTTCGGGCGCGTCATGCACCTCGACCAGCACATCCATCCCCCAGCCGAGCGCGGCGTCTTCGAGTTCCGCGGCAAGGCTGTCCTCGACCGAGGCCATGATGATGAGGATGCAGTCGGCGCCCCAGGCGCGGGCCTCGGCCACCTGATAGGTGTCGTAAAGGAAATCCTTGCGCAAGGCGGGCAGGGCGCAGGCAGCGCGGGCGGCGGTCAGGAATTCCGGCGCGCCCTGGAACGAGGGCGTATCCGTCAGCACCGACAGGCAGGCCGCGCCGCCCTGTTCATAGGCGCGGGCGAGCGCGGGCGGGTCGAAATCCGGGCGGATCAGGCCCTTGGAGGGCGAGGCCTTCTTGATCTCGGCGATCAGGCCATAGCCCTGCGCGGCCTTCGCCGCCAAGGCCCGCGCGAAGCCGCGCGTGGGGGTCTGGGCGCGGGCCGCGGCCTCGACCTCCGCCAGCGGGCGC
Source organism: Paenirhodobacter populi (assembly GCF_004022215.1). Lineage (GTDB taxonomy): Bacteria > Pseudomonadota > Alphaproteobacteria > Rhodobacterales > Rhodobacteraceae > Rhodobacter > Rhodobacter populi. Next base: position 39,055 of record NZ_SAUZ01000003.1, on the reverse strand, counting down.
GCGGCCTTGGCGGTCGCGATCTCTTGGAGCTTGTAGGCCTTGATCTTGTCGAGGATGTTCATGCCGTCAGCCGCTTCAATGCGTCGAGTTTGCCTTTGGCCGCGCCGGAATCGAGGCTTTCGGCGGCCAGCGCCGCGCCTTCCTTCAACGAGGCGGCCTTGCCCGCCACCACCAGCGCGGCGGCGGAGTTCAGCAGCACCGCATCGCGGTAGCCGCCGGTTTCGCCCTCCAGCAGCCGGGTGAAGGCGGCGGCGTTTTCCGCCGGTTCGCCGCCGATGATCTCGGCGAAGTCATGGACGGGCAGGCCGGCATCCTCGGGGTGAACCTCGAATTCGCGGATCTGATCGCCTTCCAGCGCGGCGACCCAGCTGATGCCCGCGATCGACAGCTCATCCGTGCCGTCGCCGCCATGCACAAGCCACGCGGCCTCGGACCCGAGCTTTTGCAGCACCTCGGCCATCGGGCGGATCCAGTCGCGCGAAAAGGTGCCGGTCAGTTGCCGCTTCACCCCGGCGGGATTGGTCAGCGGCCCGAGCAGGTTGAAGATCGTCCGGGTGCCCAGTTCCACCCGCGTCGGCCCGATATGGCGCATCGCGGGGTGGTGGACGGGGGCCATCAGAAAGCCGATGCCCGCCTCGGACAAGGCGCGTTCCGAGGCATCGATGCCCTTCATCACGTCGATGCCAAGCGCCGACAGCGCATCCGCCGCGCCGGATTTCGACGACAGGTTGCGGTTGCCGTGCTTGGCCACCGACACGCCCGCGCCCGCGACGACGAAGGCCGTGGCGGTGGAGATGTTCAGCGTGCCCTTGCCGTCGCCGCCGGTGCCGACGATGTCGATGGCGCCTTCGGGCGCGCGGGCGGGGTTCATCTTGGCGCGCATCACGGCGGCGGCGGCGGCGATTTCATCGACCGTCTCGCCGCGCGTGCGCAGCGCCATCAGGAAGCCGCCCATCTGCGAAGGCGTAGCGGTGCCCTCGAAGAACGTCTCGAACGCCTCTTCGGCCTCGGCCCGGGTCAGCGGGCGTTCCGCCGCGATGCCGATCAGGGATTTCAGACCGCTCATGCCGGCATCCTCACCTTCGCCTCGTCCAGAAAGTTGCGCAGCATCTGATGCCCGTGTTCCGAAGCGATGGATTCCGGGTGGAACTGCACGCCCTCGATCAGCCGCTCGCGGTGTCGCAGCCCCATGATCGTCCCGTCGTCAAGCCATGCCGTGACCTCGAGGCTGTCGGGCAGGCTGTCGCGGTCCACGATCAGCGAATGGTAGCGCGTGGCGAGGAAGGGGGAGGGCAGGCCGCGGAACAGGCCTTTGCCTTCATGCACGATCGAGCCCATCTTGCCGTGCACGGTTTCGCCCGCCCGGACGACCTTGCCGCCGAAAGCCTCGCCGATGGTCTGGTGGCCAAGGCAGACGCCCAGAAGCGGCACCCCCGCCTCGGCCGCCGCCAGCGTCAGCGGCAGGCAGATCCCCGCCTGTGCCGGATCGCAGGGGCCGGGCGACAGCACGATCGCCTCCGCCCCGAGTCCCATCGCCTGCTGCACGTCGAGCGCGTCGTTGCGCACCACCTTCACATCCGCGCCGAGTTCACCGAAGTAATGAACCAGATTGTAAGTGAAGCTGTCGTAGTTATCGATAAGCAGAAGCATGGGCGGTTTTCCTCATCGCCCCGGCATTCAGGGGATGAACCGGGCCGGGCGTCGGGCTATAGATGTTCAGAGCAGGGGGGCCGGGTCAAGGCCCGCAGGGCTGTTTTGCGGGCGTTTCGGCCCCGGAACGGGGCGCAACGAGAGAATTGAAGAGGCAGTGCATGGGGCGCGGATTGCTGGCAGGGCTTGGCGCGGGCGGGGTGGTCTCGGTGCTGGGGCTTGGCGTGCTGTCCGTGCTGGCGCCATTGCCGCCGGAACCCGGGGCGAATCGCCCGCACGACCCGGCCCCGAAAGCCGTGGGAACGGTCGAGCAGGAGGTTCCGCGCGCCGCGCCACGGCCATTGGCGGTGCCGGAGTCCGCCCCGGCGGCGGTGGCCGTTCCGGAGCGGGCGGCCCCCGAAACCCCCGCGCCGGTCGAGGTGCCCCACATGCCCGAGCTTGCCCTGCCGCAGGTGCCGCAGACGGATCCGATGGGGGCCGAGCCCGCCACGCCGCGCGCGGCCTCGCCGCTGGCACAGACGCAGCCCGCCAGTCCCGTCGTCGCGCCGCTGGACGACAGCGCCCCGCCCGCTCCCGCCGCCGAGGTGGCGGAGCATGCGCTTTCCACCCCCGACCGCCCGGTGCAGGTGGAGGAACCCGCCGGCGCCGCGCCCGCCTCGGAAACCGAACCGGCGGCGCGGCCCGGCGAAATCGCCGCGCCCGCGATCCCCGCCGCTCCGGCGGTGGTGACGGAAGACAGCCGCCCGGCGGCCGAGGCCGCCATTCCCGTGCCCCCGCCCGGCGAGGCGCGGGCCCCCGATCTGTTCCCCGCTGCCGGTGCGGGGCAATCCCTGCGCCTGCCCGGGGGTGAAATCCTGCTGGTGCCCGGCGCCTCGGTCGGGCCGGTCAGGGCGCTGGCCTCACCGCAACCGGATACGGCCGGATCTGTTGCTCCGTAACGCATTCTGTGGCAAGACTTGATGGCCTCGGCACCAAAGAGAGTTCTGGAAATGCAAGATTTCGTCGCGCGCCGTGTCACGATGGTCGACACTCAGGTTCGTCCCAACGATGTGACGAAATTTCCCATCATCGAGGCGATGCTGCATGTTCCGCGGGAGGATTTCGTGCCCGCCGCCCGCCGCGAGGCCGCCTATATCGGGGAAAACCTGCCCGTCGCGCCGGGACGGGTGATCCTTGAGCCGCGCAGCTTCGCGAAAATGCTCGATGCGCTGGATATCCAGCCCGACGAGCTGGTGCTGGATATCGGCTGCGGGCTTGGCTATTCGAGCGCGGTGATCGCGCGCATGGCCGAGGCTGTCGTCGCCGTCGAGGAAGGCGATACCGCCACGCTGGCCGAATCGGCGCTGGCGCGGGAGGGCGTGGACAATGTCGCGGTCGTCGCCGGGCCGCTGGATCAGGGCTCGCCCCGGCATGGCCCCTATGACGCGATCATCATCGAAGGCGCGATCCAGACCCTGCCCGAGCAGATCGGCGCGCAGCTCAAGGACGGCGGCCGCATCGCCGCCATCTTCATGCGCGGGGCGCTTGGCACGGCGCGGCTTGGGCGCAAGATCGACGGCGTGATCATCTGGCGCGATGTTTTCAACGCGACAGCGCCGGTTTTGCCGGGCTTCGGCGTAGAACCTGCATTCGCACTCTGAGCGTCCATCGCCTCGGGGTAACATTTTCCCGCGGGCGTGTTTCCATGCGTGATTCGTCCCGCCCCCGCGCCGACGCAGAAGCGGTCCGGGATACGAATGAGGGTGCAGATATGACGCAGCGCTTGCTGAACGGATTGCGGATCGCCGCGCTGGCCGGGCTGGGGATGCTTGCGCCCACCATGCTGCCGGCGGAAACGCTGTCGGATGCGCTGGTGTCGGCCTATCGCACGTCGAACCTGCTGGAACAGAACCGCGCCACCCTGCGCGCGGCGGACGAAGACGTGGCGCAGGCCGTCGCCGCGCTGCGGCCGGTTCTGCAATGGTCGGCGGGCTACAACTATTCGCGCAGCGACACGACGACGGGGTCGTCGGCCCGCGACCTGCAGACCGCCTCGGCGCAGCTTGCCGCCTCGATGACGCTGTTCGATTTCGGCCGGAACCGGCTGTCGCTCGACATCACCAAGGAAACCGTGCTGTCCACGCGCGAGGCCCTGCGCGGGATCGAGCAGAACGTGCTTCTGTCGGCGATTCAGGCCTATACGCAGGTCCGGAGCGCGGCCGAGCAGGTGTCGATCAACGAAAATTCGGTCCGCGTCTATGGCGAGGAACTCAAGGCCACCCGCGACAGGTTCGAGGCGGGCGAGGTGACCCGCACGGATGTGTCGCAGGCCGAGGCGGCGGAGGCTTCGGCCCGCGCCTCGCTCGCCGCGGCGCGGGGGAATTACCAGATCGCGCGGGAGACCTATCGCGCGACGGTGGGCCATTATCCGGGCGATCTTGCGGCCCTGCCGAAGCCGCCGCAGCTGCCGAAGACGCTGGAACTGGCGCGCAGCACGGCGGAACGCAACAATCCGTCGGTCAAGCAGGCGCAGCACAACGTCACCATCGCCGAGCTGTCCGTTCAGGCCGCCGCCGCGCAGCGCCTGCCGCAGATCAGCGGCTCGGCCGGGTTCGGCAATTCCGAGGGCGGGCGCCAGACCACCTCGGCGGGGATCTCGCTCAGCCAGACGATCTATTCCGGCGGTCAGCTGTCGTCGCTGCACCGCCAGTCCATCGCGAATCGGGAACGCGCGAGGGCGGCGCTGCGGCAGGCGGTGGTCGAGATTTCCAATACCACGGCGCAGGCCTGGGCGATGATCGATGTCTATCGCGCGCAGATCCAGGCCTATGCGGAACAGATCGCCGCGGCCGAGGTCGCCTATCAGGGCGTGCGGGAGGAAGCCTCGCTCGGTTCGCGCACGACGCTGGACGTGCTGGATTCGGAACAGACGCTGCTGGATGCCCGCGCCTCGCGGATCAATGCGGAAGCCGATCTGCAGGTAGGATATTATCAACTCCTTTTGGCTATGGGTCTGTTGACGGTGGAAGATCTGAAGCTTGGCATTCCGACCTACGATCCGGCGGCCTATTACAATGCCGTGCGGAACGCGCCGGGAACCAGCGTTCAGGGCAAGAGCCTCGATCGCGTCCTGAAGGCGATCGGGAAGCCCTGACGGGAAGCTGAGGTTCGGATTCGCCGCACCGGAAATTGAGAAGCGGGGGACGCTGAGATGGCAGGAATGAAAGCGGAAAATGATCGCGAGATCGAGGATGTCCTGGCGTCGATCCGCCGCCTCGTATCGCAAGACAGCAAGCCGGAGCCGCGACCGGCCATCGTTGCGGTCCCGGCGGAAGCGCCGCCGGTTGTGGCGCAGCCCGAGGCGGATACCGACGGTTCCTTCCTGCTGCTGACGCCGGCGCAGCGGATCGGCGAGGCGCCGCAGACCGCCCCCGTTCCGCCCGCCGAGTCGACTCTGGTGGACGAACTGAGCCGCCTCGAAAACTCCATCGCGGAGATGGAGGCTTCGGTCAGCGCGGCCAGCGCCGATCTGCCGGAGCGGGCGCCTGTCGCGGAAATCGCCGAGACGAACGTGATCTCCATCGCGCCCGCGCCGCGGGCGCCGGTCGAGGCGCCGCGGGAGGTTGCCGAACCCGCCAAGGCGCCGGTCGCGGAAGCCGCCGAAGAGGTCGCCGCTGCGGCGCCTGTGGCGGCGCCGGAGCCCGCCAGCGCGCCCCAGCCGGAACCCGTTGCCGTGTCGGTGCCCGCCGCTGAGCCGGTAGCTGTCGCTGAGCCGGAGCCTGTCCGCGAGTCCGCGCTCACCACCGCGTCGGAAGACGTCGGCATGCCGGCCGAACAGGAGGCTGATGCCGAACCGGAAGCCGCCAGCGAGGTCGAACCCATCGCTGCGTCGGCGGTTGTTGCCGAACTGGAACCTGCCGCGGAACCGGAAGTCATCGCCGAGGCTGAGCCCGTCATCGCATCGGTGCCTGCCGTCGAAGCCGGATCCGTTGCCGACGAGCCCGTTCAAGAACCCGTCACCGAGGAGCCTATGGCGGATGAGGCCGTGGCCGATGAACCGGTGACCGAGGCGGCGATTGCCGAAGAACCCCGGGTCGGCATGCCCCGCTTCGCCATCCATCGCGGCGGCATCGACGAAGACCTGCGCGCTCCGTTTCAGGAGGTCGATGACGAAGAGGATCAATCCGAACTGCCCGGCATCGACGAAGACGCGCTGCGCGTGCTTGTCGCCCGGCTGATCCGCGAGGAACTGCAGGGTGTCCTTGGTCAGAAGATCACCCAAAACGTCCGCAAGCTCGTGCGCCGGGAAATTCAGCGATCGCTGATCGGAACGGATTTCGAGTGAACGGATGGGCGGGCGAACCCGCTTCCGGAAGGCGCGTCTGTGGGGATACGCGCGGACCGTCTTTTGAAGACCGCACGATTGAAACCGGGCCAAGAAGCGTGCAGCCGATAATCGACAGCACTTCTTGCGAGAGCGGAAGCCCCGCGATCTGAGCTGGGCGACGTTGCTGCGTCGAAAAAGACCGAAAACGCGGCGGCGTTGCTTGATGGGCAAGGATCGATACGACGGAATCGCGGCGGCGTTGCTTGATGGGCAAGGATCGATACGACGGAAACGGGACGGCGTTGCTCGACGGCTCCATGCGACGGAAACGGGCGACGTTTTCATGGGCGGAGTCGTGCGACTGAAATCAGCGATACACCACAGAAAGCAGATGACCTGAGAAAGGTCACCCAACCGAAGCAGGATGACACGGCCGAAGCAGGACAGCTTTCCATAGGCTGAAGCCGCCCCGGAACGCAGGATATTTTCCGCGGGAGTCTTGTCCGCCCTCTCCGCGATATCTGCCGCAGCGCCCCGGACTGCTGATGGCGGAGCAACGGCGCCGCAAGCGTCATGACGGGCAACCGCGCGGGGCAACCTTCCCGAAATTCCTCAGCGCGTGGGAGAGGCCAGCAGGCTGTCGAGCGCCGGTCCCTGATAGGGTTTCACGGTTTTCAGAACCATGTAGCTGGACAGGTTGGCGATCTTCGGCCCCATGATCAGCAGATCGTCCGACAGCATCTGATAGGCCGAGATGTCCGGGCAGACGAAATGCACCAGATAGTCGATCGGGCCGCTGACCTTGGTGCATTCCGTCACGAAATGCATTGACATGACCATCTTTTCAAACACTTCGAAATCCTCGGGGGCATGCGCCTTCAGCGTGACCGCCGCGATGACGTCGACATGGCGGCAGACCTTCGACAGGGCGATCTGCGCATTGTAGCCGGTGATGATGCCCGCCCTTTCCAGCCGCCGCACCCGGTTCAGGCAGGGGCTGGCGGAAAGACCGACGGCATCGGCCAGTTCCTGATTGGTCATGCGACCGTTGGCCTGAAGACGTTCCAGGATCCTGATGTCGATCTTGTCGAGCGAGAGTGCTTTGTTGTTGTCTTTCATGACGCTCCGGTCTGGCTGACGGTCGGGGGCTGCCTGTGGATCGTGCGGCCCGCCGCCGACAGCGTCAAGATCTTCTCCGACTCGTCCCGCCCGCCCGGCGCCGTCTGTGATTCACGCAGCCAGGGATGTTCGCGATAACATCTGTTTCCGGAAGCCTTCTGCGGCGCAGCATCTGGGGCGCAGGCGGGGAACAACAACAGGATTTCCCGTGGGTCATATGCTAGCTCTTGAAAAAAAGCGGGCCGGACACCGGCCGGAAAATTTTCAACAGGGACAGATATATGACGCAAACCAGCCTTGGGCAGCGCCTTCTGCGCAAGAAGCCCATCGACACCTATGTTTCCGATTCCGCCACGCCCGACGACGGCCACAGCCTCGGCCGCTCGATCACGCTGTTCCAGTTGACGATGTTCGGTGTCGGCGCAACGATCGGCACCGGTATTTTCTTCGTGCTGAGCGAGCAGGTGCCCGTCGCGGGGCCCGCGGTGCTGTTTTCGTTCCTCATCGCCGGGATCGCGGCGGGGCTGACCGCGCTGTGCTATGCCGAGATGAGTTCGATGATCCCGGTCTCGGGCTCCTCCTATTCCTACGCCTATGCGACGCTCGGCGAGGGGGTGGCGTTTCTGGTCGCGGCCTGCCTGATCATGGAATACGGGATTTCGGCGGCGGCGGTCAGTGTCGGCTGGTCGGAATATCTGCACAACCTGATCTGGAACGTGACCGGGCTGGAACTGCCCCGCGCGCTGCTGTCCGCGCCGCTGGTGGCCGAGGGCTATGCGCTGCATTTCGGCGGCGACGGGCTGATCAACCTGCCGGCGGCCTGCCTCGTCTTCCTGTGCTGCCTGCTGCTGACGCGCGGCTCGCGCGAATCCGCGCGGGCGAATGCGATCATGGTCTGCGTCAAGCTCGGCGTGCTGGCGATGTTCATCATCATCGCGCTGACGGCGTTCAACAGCGACAACATGACGCCCTTCGCCCCGAACGGCTTCACCGGCGTTTCGATGGCGGCGGGATCGATCTTCTTCACCTTCATCGGGCTCGATGCGGTTTCGACGGCGGGGGACGAGGTGGAAAACCCGCGGCGCAACCTGCCGCTGGCGATCGGGCTGGCGCTGGTGATCGTGGCGGGGTTCTACATCCTTGTCGCCTTTGCCGCGCTCGGCGCGCAGGCGCAGGCGGATTTCGAGGGGCAGGAGGCGGGCCTCGCCACGATCTTGCAAAACATCACCGGCTCGCGCTGGCCGGCGATCGTGCTGGCGGCGGGGGCGGTGATCTCGGTCCTGTCGGTGACGCTGGTGGTGCTTTACGGCCAGACGCGGATCCTGTTCGCCATGTCGCGCGACGGGATGCTGCCGCCGGTGTTCAGCAAGGTGAACCCGCATACGATGACGCCGACGGTGAACACCTTCGTCGTCGCCTGCTGCGTCGCGGCGATCGCCGCCTTCCTGCCGTCGGACGTGCTGTGGGACCTGACCAGCATGGGCACGCTGGTGGCCTTTACCGTGGTGTCGATCGGGGTGATCGTGCTGCGCTATACCCGGCCCGACGCGCCGCGCGGCTTCAAGGTGCCGCTGTTCCCGCTGCTGCCGATCCTCAGCATCATCATGTGCCTCTATCTGATTTCCAGCCTGTCGCTCATTGTTTTCAAGATCACGGCGATCTGGGCTATCATCGCGGGCACCTTCTATTTCGTCTATTCGGCGCGGCATTCGCGGCTCGAGAAACGTGGTGACGCATGATGAAGCTTCTGGTCGGGTATACGGCGGACAAGGGCGGGCGCGAGGCGCTGGCTCTGGCCGCCACGCTGGCAAGGTCGAGCGGTGGCCGGCTGATCGTCGTGACCGTGCATCCCGAGGGATGGGACCATCCCTCGCCCGCCCGGGTCGACGCGGAATATGCGCAATTCCTTGAGAAACACGCTGCGAAAACGCTGGCCTCGGCCCGGGCCGGGCTGCCCGAGGGGATCGAGGCGGAATTCCTGTCCCGCACCGCCAGTCTGGCGGGCAAGGGGCTGCGCGACGCGGCGGAGGAATTCGACGTCGACGGGGTCGTGCTCGGCTCGGCGCGGACGGCGGTGCTGGGCCGCTTTGCCGAAGGCACCACGGCAACCGAGATCCTGCACAGCTCGACGCGCCCGGTGATCCTGGCGCCGCGCGGCTATACGGCGGCGGAGGGCGCGCGGATCAGCCGCATCACCTGCACCGTCACCGCCGCGAACGACGCATCCGGTGTCATCGCCGAGGCGCGGATCTTTGCCACCGCGTTCAAGGTCCCGCTGCGGCTCGCCAGCTTCATCGTGCGCGACAAGCAGATGTATCCGACCGGCGCGGGCTATGACGCGGAAAACCTTGTCTCGAATCAGCTTCGCGCGCAGGCGCAGGCGGTGCAGGACGGCATCCGCGACGCCTGGAAAGACGGCGCCGCGCCCGAAAGTGTGCTGGGCGACGGGCCGACATGGAAGGCCGCGATTGACAGCATCGGCTGGCTCGAGAACGAATTGATCGTGATCGGGTCGAGCCATCTTGGCCCGTTCCTGCGGGTCTTTCTCGGCTCCAACTCGGGCAAGATCGCGCGGTTCGCCCCGGTGCCGCGCATCGTCATTCCGCGCCCGGCCGGCTGATCCCTCAGGCGCAGCGGTGCCCGGTTCCGCCGCTGTCGCGACCAGACAAAGACCGGAGTCCAATGAGGAACCCTGAATGAATATCGATTCCACCTCTGTCTATGTCGGTCCCAATGTCCATGCCAGTGCGCCGGTGATCCGGCTTGGCCTCGACGTCAAGCCGCGCTACGCCGAGGCGCTGCGCGCCCTTGGCCCCGCGGTGGCGGACCGTCTGGCGGAGGTTCTGCCCGGTTTCGCGCGCGACGAGGCGGACTGGATCGCCGCGCTGCGCGACGGCGCGGCGCTGTCGGTCGGCGATCTGGTGGCGAAGCTCGCGCTGCAGTTGCAGCGCGCGGCGGGGATCGACGGTGACCTCGCATGGTCCGAACCCTCGGACGAACCGGATCTGGTCGAGGTCTTCTACAGCTACGAGAACGAGGATATCGGGCTCGAAGCCGGTGAGGTCGCCTGCGACATGCTCGCCGCCATCGCCCGTGCCGCCGACCCGGAGGAGGGCGAGCCGGAGCCGGTGCTGGACGACGATGTCGAGGATTTCCTGATCTACGCGGAAAAACGCTCGCTCGGTCCTTCGGCGATGGAGCTGGTGCGGGCGGCGCGGTCGCGCGACATTCCGGTCTACCGGCTGAACGACGCCAGCCTGATTCAGGTCGGGCAGGGCAAGTATCAGCAGCGGATCGAGGCGGCGCTGACCTCGCAGACCTCGCATATCGCCGTCGAGCTCGCCTCGGACAAGAACATGTGCAACCAGATCCTGTCGGATCTTGGCCTGCCGGTGCCGAAACAGCGGCTGGTCTATGATGTCGACGAGGCTCTGGGGGCTGCCGACCGGATCGGCTATCCGGTGGTGATCAAGCCGCTCGACGGCAATCACGGGCGCGGCGTCACGGTGAACATCACCGGTGAGGAGGGCGTTCCCGCGGCCTTCGCCACCGCCGATGCCGAAGGCTCGGCCGTCGTCGTGGAAACCATGCTGCGCGGCGACGATCACCGGCTTCTGGTGGTGAACGGCACGCTGGTCGCCGCCGCCCGCCGGGTGCCCGGCCATGTGAAGGGCGACGGGCGCAGCACCATCGCCGAACTGGTCGAGATCGTGAATCAGGATCCGCGCCGCGGCATCGGGCATGAGAACGTGCTGACGCGGCTCGAACTCGACGAACAGGCGCTGCGGCTGCTGGAGGAACGCGGCTACACGACCGAAACCGTGCCGCCCGAGGGCGAAGAGGTCTATCTGCGCAAGACCGCCAACATCTCGACCGGCGGCACGGCGGTCGATGTGACCGACACGATCCACCCGGACAACAAGCTGATGGCGGAACGCGCGATCCGGGCGATCGGGCTTGACGTGGGCGCGGTGGATTTCCTGACCACCGACATCACCCGCAGCTACCGCGAAACCGGCGGCGGCATCTGCGAGATCAACGCCGGCCCCGGCCTGCGGATGCATATCGCGCCCTCCGAGGGCAAGCCGCGCGACGTGGGCGGCGCGATCATCGACATGCTGTTCCCGCCGGGCAGCCAGTCGCGCGTGCCGATCGCGGCGCTGACCGGCACCAACGGCAAGACCACCTGTTCGCGGATGCTGGCGCATATCCTCAAGATGGCGGGGCATGTGGTGGGCCAGACCTCGACCGATGCGGTGATGATCGACGGCAATGTCACGGTGAAGGGCGACATGACGGGGCCGGTCTCGGCCAAGATGGTGCTGCGCGATCCCTCGGTGGACATCGCGGTGCTGGAAACGGCGCGGGGCGGCATCGTGCGCTCGGGGCTCGGTTACAATTTCTGCGACGTGGGGGCGGTGCTAAACGTGACCTCGGACCACCTCGGGCTGGGCGGGGTCGACACGCTCGACGGGCTGGCGCGGGTCAAGCGGGTGATCGCCGAGGTGACGCGCGATACCGTGGTGCTGAACGCCGACAACGAATATACGCTGAAGATGGCCGCCCATTCCCCCGCGAAACAGATCATGTATGTGACCCGCAACCCGGACCATGAACTGGTGCGCGAACATATCCGGCTGGGCAAGCGGGCGATCGTGCTGGAACAGGGGATGAACGGCGACCAGATCGTGATCTACGAAAACGGCACGCAGATGCCGCTGATCTGGACGCATCTGATCCCCGCGACGCTGGAAGGCAAGGCGCTGCACAACGTGGAAAACGCCATGTTCGCGGCGGGGATGGCCTTTGCGCTCGGCAAGACGCTGGACCAGATCCGGCAGGGGCTGCGGACCTTCGACAACACCTTCTTCCAGTCTCCGGGCCGGATGAACGTGTTCGACGAACATGGCTTCCGCGTGATCCTCGACTATGGCCACAACGAGGCCGCCGTGGCCGCGATGGTCGATCTGGTGGACCGGCTGAAGCCGCGCGGGCGGCGCATCGTCTGCGTCACCTGCCCGGGCGACCGGCGGGACGAGGACGTGACCGCCATCGCCGCCAAGGTCGCGGGTCATTTCGACAGCTACATCTGCCACCGCGATGACAACGTGCGCGGCCGTGCCCCGGATGAAATGCCGCGCCTGATGCAGGCCGCGCTGATCGCGCAGGGCGTGGATCCCGCCGCCATCACCATCATCGAGGAAGAGGACAAGGCCCTTGCCGCCGCGCTGGAACAGGCGCAGCGTGACGACCTGATCCTGTTCTTCTGCGAAAACATCACCCGGTCGTGGAAGCAGATCATCCATTTCACCCCGGCCTTCGGCGCGCCCGAGGAAGATACCGTGGCCCGGCGCATGGCCGAGACCGCCTTTGACATCCCGGCGGGCTATACGGTGATTTCCGACGAACGCGGCGTGCTGATCGCCCCGCAAGAGTGACCGGCCCGACCGAAATGACACAGAAGAACCTGCCCCCGGACAGGGGCGCCGCGCCGAAGCTCGCGGTCATCGGCGGCCGTCTCGAAGACGACAACGCCGCCATCTACGCCGAGATGCACCGCCTGTCGGGCGGGCGGATCGTGGTCTTTGCCACCGCCTCGTCGGAACCCGAGGCGGTCGGCCCCGAAACGGTCGAGGTGTTCCGTGCCCACGGATTCGACGCGGTGCTGTCGCCCGTGCATGGCCCCGGTGCCGGGGCGGCCGCGCGGGACAAGGCCGTGGCGGAACTGGTCGGGGATTACGGCTCGGTCTATTTCACCGGGGGCGATCAGGCGCTGATCACCGGGGCGCTGGCGCCGGGCGGCAAGGCGAGCCCGGTGCTGAAGGCGATCCGCAAGACGCTGGCCGCGGGGGGCCTTGTCGCCGGGTCGAGCGCGGGCGCCGCCATCATGTCCGAGGTGATGATCTCGGGCGGCACCTCGCTCGAGGCCGCGACCTATGGCGTGGTGACGGATCCGCAAAAGCCGGGGATGCTGCTGGCCGAGGGGCTTGGCTTCTTTCCCTGGGGCATGGTCGATCAGCATTTCATCAAGCGCGGCCGTTTCGGGCGGCTGGCGGTCGGTCTGATGGCCAGCGGCACGAAACGCGGCTTTGGCGTCGATGAGAATACCGCCCTGTTCGTCGAGGGCACGCAGGCGCGGGTGATCGGCGAATACGGCGTCTTCGTGCTGGACATGCAGGCCGCGCGGCACGACCGGCGGCGCCGGCTGATCGAGAATATCGGCATCAGTTACCTCGACCACGGCGACGGGTTCGACCTGACCGGGACGCAGGTGGAGCCGGGGCCGGGCAAGCGCCCGGTGACGGCGCGCGACATCGCCTATTGCTCGCCCGCGCGGACGCTGCGCAACGTCTTTGGCGCCTATACGCTCTATGATCTGATGGCGCGGCTGGTGTTGGGCGATCCGGCCCGCTATCCCGCGGACCGGGCGCGCGCCGTCGAACCCAAGACCGGTTGCGCGACAAGTGTGGAGCTGTCGCGCGAAGGCGGCATGGCCGAGGCGCTGATCCTTGACCGGCAGCGGGATTTCCGCATGACGGCGGTGGATTTCCGCGCCGCCCTGCAGACGCGCAAGCTGAACGCGGCGCAGCTGGCGGCGAACCGGCGCACGGCGCTTGCGCGCGATTACGGGGTGAAGCCTGTCAAGCAGGCGCGGCTGATGATGCTGGGCTCCGCCCCCCTGCAGCGGGATTCGGTGCTGCTTGCGCAGATGGCGGCGCAATGTTCGGGGCCGGTGGGCGTGATCGCCGCCGCCTCCGCCGAACCGCGCGAGACGGCGCATGACTACATCCGCGCGCTGCGCGACAAGGGGGTCGAGGCGGTCGATCTGCGCATCACCATCGACAACGTGGACCGGCTGGCCCGGGACGAGGCGCTGATCGAGCGGATCGCCACGCTGCGCACCATCATCCTGACCGGCGGCAACCAGATCCGGCTGGTCGAGGCGCTGCTGCACCGGGGCGAGGTGACGCCGATCCTGTCGGCCATCGCGCGGGCGCATGCGGCCGGGGGGATGATCGTCGGCATCAGCGGGGCGGCCTCGGCGCTGTCGGGGTTCATGATCGGCGGCGGATCTTCGTATGAGGCGCTGCGCTTCGGCATCGCCTCGGACATGGGGCGGCGCGGGCTGGTGATCCAGGAAGGGCTCGGCTTCTTCGGCCCGGCGATCATCGACCAGAACATGGCCTCGTCGCGCCGTCTGGGCCGCCTTGCCGTCGCCTGCGCCGAAGAGGGCGTGCGCTTCGGCCTTGGCCTGCTGGAGGACAGCGGCGTGATCGCCAACCACGACAACAGCCTGCTGACGGTGATCGGCAGCCGCGGCGCGGTTCTGGTGGAGATCGACCAGATGAAAAGCGAACTGCAGGGTGACGATTTCATCGCGCCGGGCACGCGGTTGAGCTTTGCCCAGCCGGGCGATATCATCGAACTCAAGACCGGCGCCGTCGCCCGCCATGCCCCGGTGCCCGCGGCGGCGGCGGTGCTGGACGGGCTGGTGGCCGAGCTGATCCGCGATTGCTGCGGCGACGTCACCCCGACGTTCGGCCCCGATCCGGGGCATGAGCCGCGCATCGCGCTGCGCTACACGTCCAACTCCGACGGCACGGGGCTTCTTGATATCGAGAGCATCCGCGATCTTCACGGCTGAACCTGAAAGGACATCCCATGTATTTCGACGGCACCACGCTTATCACCCTTCTTGCCGATCCGGACCGGGCGGCGGCGGCGCTTGTGGGCGCGCATCGCCGGTTCACCTCGCCGCTGGCGGTGATCGAGGTTCTGGCCGCCCGGCCCGATGCCGGGGTGACGGAATTCCTTGATGCGCAAGGGATCGAGCTGCGCGACATGCCCCCCGCGCACCGGCTGGTGGAATTCGCCCAGACCGAGGGTGGCGCCGATGTGGGGCGGCTGCTGCACGGCGCCTGCGCCGCCTATTACGAGGCCGAGGTCTTCGTCCTTCCGCCGCAGGTGTGATCCGATGGAAACCGAAACGATCCCCGGCACCGACATTCCCCTGACGGTGCTGCGCTACGGCACGCCCGGCGGTCGCAAGGCCTATCTTCAGGCCGGGCTCCATGCCGATGAATTCCCCGGCATGCTGGTATTGCGCGCGCTTGGGCGGCTGCTCGACCGGGCGGCGGAGCGCGGCGCGATCCGGGGAGAGATCGTGCTGGTCCCGCAGGCCAATCCGATCGGGCTGCGTCAGCATGACAGCGGCTTTCTGCTTGGCCGGCTCGATGCCGCGACGGGGGAGAATTTCAACCGCGGCTATCCCGATCTGTCGGTGGTGGGCGAGGGGCTGGCCCCCGGGCCGGATCCTGCGGCGAATGTGGCGGCGATCCGCGCGGCGATGGCGGCGGTGCTGGCGGCGGAGCGGACCGAAACGCCGCTTGCCTGGCTGCGGCACCGGCTGCTGACGCTGGCGCATGATGCCGATCTGGTGCTTGACCTGCATGCCGACAATCAGGCCGAGCCGCATATGTATGTGGGGCCTGCGCTCTGGCCCGCTTCCGCCGATATCGCGGCGGCGATCGACGCGCGGGCGGTGCTGCTGGCCGAGGTCTCGGGCGGGCATCCGTTCGACGAGGCCTGTTCCGGCCCGTGGTGGGCGCTGGCCGCGCGGTTCCCGGATGCGGCGATCCCGCCCGCCTGCCTTGCGGCGACGCTGGAAATGGGCAGCAACGACGACGTGGACCCGGCGCGGGCCGCGGATCAGGCGGCGGCGCTGTTGCGGGTGCTCGAAGGACGGGGGTTCGTGGACGGGCCGGGCGGGCAGCCCGCGCTCGCCTGCGAGGCGACGCCGCTGACCGCGATGGCGCAGGTGCGCGCGCCGGTGACGGGGCTGATCGCCTACCGCGCCCGTCTGGGCGATACGGTGCGGGCGGGCGATGTGGTGGCGACGATCATCGACCCGACCGGCGCGGAAACCGAGGTGACGGCCGAAACCGGCGGGCGCCTGTTCGCGCGCCACAGCCAGCCCTACGCCTGGCCCGGCAAGGTGATCGGCAAGATCGCGGGGGCGGAGCCGCTGGCCTCGCGCAGCGGCAACCTGCTGACGGACTAGCCGATCACATATTCCGCCGTCCGGGTGTCGAAGCCGATGATCCCGCGCCCTTCGCCGAAAGCCGACAGAAGGGTGCCGCGCAGCGCCATCCGGGCGGCGAGCGCGGCCTGCGGATCAGATGCGATCAGCGCGTCGATATCGCGCGGAATGGCGATGCGCGCGCCCTCGGGCGGCGCGGGGCGGGCGCCACCGGCCCGCGCGGCGACACCCGGGGCCTCCAGATGCCAGTCCGCCACGATCCGGTCCGAGGGAAGGCCCGCGTTGATCCCCTCCATCTCGCCGTAATAGTCGCAGTGATAGGTGGTCGAGACCGCGCCCAGCCCGGCGATGTTCAGCCCGGCGTTCACCGCGCGGATCGGGTCATAGGTCCAGCGCACCAGCCGCACCCCGCGCGCAAGGCCCCAGTCGCGCTGGAACCATTTCAGCCGGGCGCCAAGCCGCATGCCGCGCGCCTCGGGCAGCACCGCCAGCCGGTGCGAATGCTGCACCCCCGGCGTGGCCGAGGGGAAGGCGAAGAGAAAGCCCAGCATCCGCCCGTCGGCGAAGGCCCCGGCGACCAGCCCGCCCTCATGCTGGATCGCCAGCATGATATCGGAATTGTCGGGCTTGTCGCCCTCGCCCCAGACCCGTTGTTGCAGGGTTTCGGCCTCTTTCAGCTCGGTCAGCGAGGCGAGTTCGCGCAGTTCGACCGTCATGGGGTGATGTCCTCGCGCAGGCCGGTGACAGTGTCGAGGAAGGCGCGGTCCAGCGTCACGCCGATGCCCGGCCCGGTCTTCGGCACGGCCATGCGGCCGGCCTCGACTTCAAGCGGTTCGTTGACGATATCGCGCGGGAAATAGCGGCTGGCCGAGGAAACGTCGCCCGGCTTGGTGAAATTCGCCAGCGTCGAGAGGTGGATGTTGTGGGCGCGGCCGATCCCGGCCTCGAGCATCCCGCCGCACCACACGGGCACGTCGAAGGTGGCGCAGAGGTCATGGATCGCATGGGCCATCGTATGCCCGCCGACGCGGCCGACCTTGATGTTGATGACCCGGCAGGCGCCTGCCACCAGCGCCTTGCGCGCATCGGTGGCGGAGCGGATGCTTTCGTCAAGGCAGATCGCGGTCAGCAGTTTTTCCTGCACCTTCACATGGTCGTGGATGTCGTCGAAGGCGAGCGGCTGTTCGATGTAATCCAGCCCGAAATCGTCCATCGCCTTCAGCAGCGGCAGGTCCGTCAGCCGGTAATCGGTATTCGCGTCGACCGTCAGCTTGGCGTGGGGAAAGCGGTCGCGCACGGCGGCGAGCATGTCGAGGTCATGGCCGCGCTTGATCTTGAGCTTGATGCGCCTGTAGCCCGCCTGCACGGCGCTTTCGACACGGGCGAGGGTGGTGGGAATGTCGGCGATGCCAAGGCTGACGCCGGTGTCGACCGCCTCCCGCACCCCGCCGAGCGCCACGCTCAGCGGCAGGTTCAGCGCCTTGGCCCAGAGGTCCCACATCGCCATGTCGACCATCGCCTTGGCCATCCGGTGGCCGCGCCACGGGTCGAGGATCGCGCCCAGTTCCGCGGCATTGGCAAAGCGCCTGCCGATCACCTGCGGCAGGATCACCTCGCGCAGGAAGGTCAGCGAACCGGAAATCGTTTCCTCCAGATAGTCGGGGTAGGGGTCCATGACGCCTTCGGCATAGCCCTCGATCCCCTCGGCGCGGAGCGTCAGCAGCAGGATGTGCTTTTCGGTCATCGTGCCGGTCGAGATCACGAAGGGTGTCAGCAGCGGCAGGCGGATCAGCCGCAATTCGGCGGACTCGATCTTCAGGCCGGGGAAAAGGGCGGTCATGGGGCATCTCCTTGACGCAAATGGTGGGACAGGCGCCGTTCGGCCAGACGCCAGAGAAAGACGAAACCGGCGGTCAGCGCCAGATAGAAGACCGCGGCCCAGAGATAGACCGACAGATCGAAGCTGCGCGAAAAGATCTGCCGCGTGCGGCCCATCAGCTCGAACACCGTGACGATGGAGGCGAGCGCCGAGGCCTTCATCAGCAGGATCACCTCGTTGCCGAGCGCGGGCCACGCCATGCGGTAGGCGTTCGGAAAGGTGATGAAGCGCAGCACCTGCCAGCGTTTCAGGCCAAGGGCATGGGCGCCCTCGATCTGACCGCGCGGCACGGCGGAGATGGCGCCACGCAGGATTTCCGTCTGGTAGGCGCAAGAATTGACGGCGAAGACCAGAAGCGCGCAGTTGAACGGATCGCGGAAGAAGGACCACAGTCCAATGTCGGTCAGGAAGGGGCGGAACTGGCCCGAGCCGTAGAAGACAAGGAACAGCTGCGCGAGGATCGGCGTGCCCCGGATGAAGGAGATATAGCCCCTCAGCCCCCATTGCGCCCAACGCGGCCCGTTCGCCCGCGCCAGCGCCAGCCACGGCGCGCAGAGCCCTGCCGCGATCGCGCCAAGGCCCGTCAGCTTGATCGTCATCCACAGCCCGTCGAGCAGCGCGGGCAGGTTCGCCGTGAGGATTTCTATCGGATGCATCAGCGTTTCACCACGTAGCGGTTGGCGCGACGTTCCATCCGCGCGAGCCCGACTTCCGAGGCGACCGACAGGCCCCAGTAGATCAGGCAGGCGATCAGGTAGAAGGTGAAGGGCTGCTTGGTCACGCCGATGGCGACCTTGGTGGCGCGCATCAGTTCATCCAGCGCGATGACCGAGACCAGCGCCGTATCCTTGAGCATGTTGATCCACAGATTGCCAAGTCCGGGCAGCGCCAGCCGCCAGACCTGCGGCAATTGCACGAGGAACAGGATCTGCACCGGCCGCATGCCAAAGGCCCGCGCGGCCTCGGTCTGGCCCTTGTCGAGGGCGGTGAAGGCGCCGCGGATCACCTCGGCGGAAAAGGCGCCGAAGACCATCGCCAGCGCGGCGACACCGGCGATGAAGGGGCTGAGTTCCGGCGGCCGCGCATCGGGCGCGATCCAGCCGGAGACCACGTTTATCAGCATCCCGACGCCGTTGTAGACGATGAACAGCGTCAGGATCTCGGGCAGGCCGCGCATCAGCGTGGTGTAGCCCGTGGCGATGGCGCGGGCCACGCGGCTCTGCGCCATCGACAGCGCCGCGACGGTCAGACCGATCGCCAGCCCGACGGGCAGCGAGACGAGCGCGAGGCGGATGGTGGTGAGAGCCCCGAACAGGATCTCGTCCCCCCAGCCCGCGTCCCCCCAGGCGAAAAGATCGGTCATCCGTCGCGCCTCACTTCATCGTATAGACGTCGATGGGGAAGTATTTGTCGTTGATCGCCTTGTAGGTGCCGTCGTCGCGGATTTCCTTGAGCGCGGCGTTCATGCGTGCCAGCAGATCGGTATCGGCGGGGCGCAGCGCGATGCCGACGCCGTCGCCGACGAAGGCCGGATCGGTGATCGGTTCGCCCGCCAGTTCGCAGCAGGCGCCATCCTCGGTGTTCGTGGTCCAGTCGAGCATCGGCAGCATGTCGCCCACCTCAAGGTCGATCCGCCCCGACGCCATGTCGAGGTTGGCGTCGTCCTGCGTCGGATAGAGGCGGATGTCGGCGTCGGGATACAGCGCGGTGATATAGTCGGCCTGCGTCGTGCCCGCCTGCGCGCCGATCACCTTGCCCTTCATCGTTTCGGGGGTGAATTCGGTGATTCCGGACTCCTTCGGCACCACATGGGTCATCGCCGCCATGTAGTAGGGGTCGGAAAAGGCCACCTGCTTCTTGCGTTCCTCGGTGATGAACATCGAGGCGATGATGAAGTCGTATTTCTTCGCCAGAAGGCCGGGGATGATGCCGTCCCAGTCCTGCGCGACGACCTCGCAGGTCACGCCCATCTTTTCGCACAGGGCGAGGCCGATTTCCACGTCGAAGCCGGTGACCTTGCCGTCCGGGGTGATGAAGTTGAAGGGCGGGTAGGCGCCCTCGGTGCCAAGGCGCAGGGTCTCGGCCCCGGCGGGGGCGGCCAGCGCGGTCATCAGCGCCGCGAGGGCGGTCAGTTTGCGGAACATCCGGTTTCTCCTGTTGGGTTTCTCAAGATTTCAGTCCGCCGACGGGATCGCCCACATGGCCGATCATCGCGGCGTATAGTTTCGACACGCGCTCCAGCCGCCCGGCCACCTCCGGCCCGATGCACAGGAAGACGCTGTGGATCAGCAGGTTGCCCAGCACCGCCATCTGCGCGGTCGAATCCCAGAACTGGTTCACCTGCGTCGCGGCGCGGAAGGTGGCGTCGGTCAGGCCGGTGTCCCAGCCGCAGAAGCCGTCGGTGATCAGGGTGACGGGGATGCCGCGGGCATGGGCCTCGGCGGTCAGGACCTTGGCGAGGCGGGAATAGCGGCGGCCCTCGAACACGATCAGGCAGGTGTCCCCGGCGGGAATGTCGCTGGCCAGCACCTCGGCGAAATTGCCGGCGGCCAGATCGACAAGCCGCACCCCGTCGCGCAGATATTGCAGTTGCACGGCGAAATACTGGGCGATGCCGCGTTCGGTCTGGAACCCGGCGACGAAGACCTGCCGCGCCCGCGCCAGCCGTTCGGCGGTGCGCGCCCAGTCCGGGCTGCGCGCCTGTTCGTAGATCCGCACGAGCCCGGCGATTTCCAGTTCCAGCCCGCGGGCCAGCGCCTCTTCGCCGTCGCTGCCGCGCAATTCGTGCAGCCGGTCGCTGAGGAGCCACGGCGCGTCGCCGATGTCGTCGCGCAGATGCGCCTTGAGGTCGCGCAGGTTGGCGTAGCCCAGCTGACGGCAGAAGCGGCCGACCGTCGCCTCGCTGACACCGACCTTGTCGCCAAGCGCGGCGGCGGACAGGAAGGGCAGCTCCGGCAAGGCGTTGAGCATGTAGCTGGCCAGCGCCTGTGCGGAGCCGGTGCCCCGGGCGGCTTCGGTCAGTCTCTGGCGCAGGCTCTGGGTCATCGGGTCGGGCTCATGAAAGATTTTGACAGATAACTTTCATGAATGATTTTCAGTCAAGAAAAATTTCATCCCTTGCCCCGCGCGATCCGCCAATACAACGCGGTTGCCTGTTCCGTGCGCGGATCAGCCCGTCGCATGCGCCAGCAGCAGGCAGGTTTCGCTGTTGGTCACCCCCGGAACCTCGCGGATCTCGCGCAGGGCCGTGTCGAATTCGGGCAGCGAGTCGGCGCGGATTTCCACCACCAGATCCCATGCGCCATTGGTGGAATGGACCGTGGTCACCTGCGGGATGCGGTTGATCGCACGGATCACCGCACGCGACATCCTGCCCTGCAACTGCACGAGGGTGATGGCGCGCACTTCCCCCTCGGCGTCGGTATCCGTCTCGATGGTGAAGCGGCGGATGCGGCCCTCGGCCACCAGCGATTCCAGCCGGGTGCGCGCGGTTGTGCGCGAAATGCCCACCGTCGCGGCCAGATCGGTGATCGACAGCCGCGCATTCGCCCTGAGCGCCGCGATGATCGCCCGGTCGGTTGAGGAAAGATCCGTCATATCGGTCAACATCCCTTGCCAATTCGCGCAATGGATACCCGAATTGGCCAAATTGGCAAGAGACGCCCCGGTCCCCGATCTGGCAGAGTTGGGCATCCCTCGGATTCCCTCGGAGACAGCGACATGGCCGGAACCAGTATCATCCTCGGCGCCCCGATCCAGATCGGCGCCTCGCAGCCCGGCTGCATCATGGGGCCGCAGAGCCTGCGGACGGCGGGCTTCGTGCAGGCGCTGACCGAGCTCGGCTGGAAGGTGACGGATCAGGGCGATCTCTCGATCCCGCCGCGCGCGCCGATCGCGCATCCGAACAAGGCGATCCACGATCTGGCCGAGGCCAGCGCCTGGGTCGAGCTGCTGACCGGGCGCGCCTATGCGGCGGCGCGCGACAGCGACCTGCCGATCTTCATGGGCGGCGACCACCTGATGTCCGCGGGCACCATCCCCGGCGTGTCGCGCCGCGCGGCGGAACTGGGCCGGCCGCTGTTCGTGCTGTGGCTGGATGCGCATCCCGACCTGCACACGCTCGACACAACGGCCAGCGGCAACCTCCACGGCACGCCGATGGCCTATGCCTGCGGGCTGGCCGATTTCGCGCCCTATCCGCCGAACGCCCATCCGATCGACCCGCGCAACGTCTGCATGATGGGCATCCGTTCCGTCGATCCGGCCGAGGCCGCGCGCATCAAGGAAACCGGGATCGAGGTCAACGACATGCGCGCCATCGACGAGACCGGCGTGATGGCCCCGCTCAAGGCCTTCCTCGCCCGGGTCCGCGCCGCCGAGGGCATCCTGCATGTCAGCTTCGATGTCGATTTCCTCGACCCGTCCTTCGCCCCCGCCGTCGGCACCACGGTGCCGGGCGGCGCCACCTTCCGCGAGGCGCATCTGATCATGGAAACGCTTGGCGATTCCGGGCTGGTGCGCTCGCTCGATCTGGTGGAGCTGAACCCGTTCCTTGATGAAAAGGGCCGCACCGCCAAGGTGCTGCGCGATTTCACCGCGAGCCTGTTCGGCCGCCGCGTCCTTGACCGTATGACCCGGAGTTTCTGATGACCGACATGTCCCTAGCCCCGTCCGACCGCGCCCTTGTGCCCTTCGTCTCGGTCGCGAACATGTTGCGGCTGCTGAATGCGCGCGGAACGGAATCCGTGCTGCGCGATCTGGCCCGCTATATCGAGGAAGATTACCGCCGCTGGCCGGAATTCGACAAGACGCCGCGCATCGCCGCCCATTCGCGCGACGGGGTGATCGAGCTGATGCCGACGGCGGATGCCGAACATTACGGCTTCAAATACGTGAACGGCCATCCGCGCAACATGCGCCACGGCTATCAGACGGTGACGGCCTTCGGGGTGCTGGCGTCGATGGCGACTGGCTATCCGCTGCTGCTGTCGGAAATGACGGTGCTGACGGCGCTGCGGACGGCGGCGACCTCGGGGCTGGTGGGGCGCTACCTCGCGCCGAAGGGGGCCGAGGTGATGGCGCTGATCGGCTGCGGCGCGCAATGCGAGTTTCAGGCGCTGGCCTTCCGGGCTTTGTGCGGGATCACGCGGCTGCGGCTCTATGACATCGACCCGGCGGCGACGGAAAAGGCCGCGCGCAATCTGAAGGGGCTGGGGTTCGAGATCACCATCTGCGCCACCGCCCAGTCCTCGGTCGAGGGGGCGCAGATCATCACCACCTGCACCGCCGACAAGCAGAACGCCACCGTTCTGACCGACAACATGGTGGGCGCCGGGGTGCATATCAACGCCATCGGCGGCGACTGCCCCGGCAAGACGGAGCTGCACGCCGACATCCTGCGGCGGTCCGACATTTTCGTCGAATATCCGCCGCAGACCCGGATCGAGGGCGAGATCCAGCAACTGCCCGAGGATCATCCGGTGATCGAGCTGTGGAAGGTCATGCGCGGCGAGGTGCCGGGCCGCACCGCCGACCGGCAGATCACCCTGTTCGATTCCGTGGGCTTCGCGATCGCCGATTTCTCGGCCCTGCGGTTCGTGCTGGATGCGGTGAAAGGGACGGATATGGTCGAGCCGCTGGACCTGCTGGCCGATCCCGACGATCCGCGCGATCTGTTCGGCATGATCGCGCGTTCGGCCGGTCAGGGAGCCTGAGCGCGGCCGGGGAGGGCGCAGGGGGGGCACCTGCCCCCTCGGGCCAAAGGCATTCGATGGGACGTCCTTTGACAGGAAGGCCGTCTTATCCGTCTCATCCCCCGGGATATTCATGGAAAAATGAAAGACAAGGGGCGTCCTGAGGGCGAAGCGCCCGCAGGATTGGCGGTTTGCGGTGTGGGAGCCGTCCTGCGGTCTCGGGGGGACGGGTCCGGCTGTCTCAGCGCGTGAGCGGCGCGGCGGTTTTCTGCTTCGGTTGCGCAGTGGAGCGGGGACGCGGCGAGTGACCGCGGTAAAAGCCCGGGAGCCGCGCTTTGGCAAGACATCGCCGCAGAGGGGCGCCCTGACAGGGGGTCCCGCTCTGGGCGCTTGATTTGTGGCGGGCGGAATGTCACCATTCCGTCATGACGATCCAGTCGCCCTCTCCTTTTCCGGGGTCCGCCGTGGCCGAGCAGGTTGCTTTCGACCGACACGAGCTTGGCGTGATCCTGACGCTTTACGGCAGGATGGTGGCCGCCGGGGAATGGCGCGACTACGGGATGAGCTTTCTGCGCGACGTGGCGGTGTTCTGCGTCTTTCGCCGTGCGGCGGAGCATCCGCTGTATCGGATCGAAAAGCGCCCGGCGCTGCGCAACCGGCAGGGGTCCTATGCGGTGATCGGCATGGACGGGCAGGTGCTGAAGCGCGGCCATGATCTTGCGGCGGTGCTGCGGATTCTGGAACGCAAGCTGATCCGGCCGATCGACTAGGGGTGGCTGAGGGGGCAGTCCTTCCAGCACTCACGCACGGTTTCCACGTTATGGCCGCACCGTTGTCCGGTGCTGGCCTTGGCGGATCGTCGCCCGCGATCCCTTGGCTGGACCCTGCCCGGTTTCCAGCGGGCCCTTGCCGCGCCGTCCGTCGCCGCTATTCTGGGATGAGAACAGGCGGCCCCGCCGCCCGACAAGGAGATCACGGAAATGGCCGACAGCACCCCCTACGTTCCGCCGAAGGTCTGGACCTGGGACCAGAATGCCGGTGGCGGCAAATGGGCCACGCTCAACCGCCCGATCGCGGGTCCGACGCATGAACAGGATCTGCCGGTGGGCAGGCATCCGTTCCAGCTCTATTCCCTCGGCACGCCGAACGGGCAGAAGGTCACGATCCTGTTCGAGGAGCTTCTGGCCGCCGGTCATACGGGCGCGGAGTACGACGCCTGGCTGATCGACATCGGCAAAGGCGATCAGTTCGGTTCGGGCTTCGTCGCGGTCAATCCGAATTCCAAGATCCCGGCGCTGGTCGACCGCAGCGGGCCGGAGCCGTTCCGGATCTTTGAATCCGGTGCGATCCTCTTGCATCTGGCCGAGAAATTCGGCGCCTTCCTGCCCACCGCGCAGCCCGCGCGGGCCGAGACCCTGTCCTGGCTGTTCTGGCAGATGGGGTCGGCGCCTTTCGTCGGCGGCGGGTTCGGGCATTTCTACGCCTCCGCCCCGGAAAAGATCGAATATGCGATCAACCGCTACGCGATGGAGACGAAGCGGCAACTTGATGTGCTCGACCGGCGGCTGGCCGAGACGGAATATGTCGCCGGGTCGGATTACACGATCGCCGACATGGCGATCTGGCCCTGGTATGGCGGTCTGGTGAAGGGCTGGAGCTATGGCGCCGCCGAGTTCCTGTCGGTGCAGGATTACACGAACGTCCTGCGCTGGGCCGACCAGATCTTTGCCCGCCCGGCGGTCAAACGCGGGCGGATCGTCAACCGCACCTGGGGCGAACCGTCCGAACAGTTGCGCGAGCGGCACGACGCGAGCGACTTCGGGACGACATCGGGCAAGTAAGCGCGTCTCAAGACCCGGACCGGGATGGGGCGGGGGCGGCTCGCCCGTTCCCGCATCTGGCGGCCTTCCAGTGGAAGGACGTCCCGCCGAATGGGGAACGCGCGAGGGGGCTGGCCCCTTCCTCCTTGTCCGCCCGCGCATCCTTGCCGGGAGCCCGCGACGCCCCGGGAATCGTCCGCCCGCCCCTCGGAAAACAGACTTTTCGCGCTTTGCCCGCAGAAGCGATGCGGCTCTTCTCTTTTCGGCCCCGAAAAGAGGGAGACAGGTCGTTCTTGTCTGCGCGCCCTTCCGCTATGGTGCTGGAAATCATCGCATCGAGAGAGTGCCCCATGACGACCGAATTCATCAGCGTGACCTTCCCGACCCCGTCGACGGATCTGGCGCCCCTGACCGAGCCGAAGATCGACCCGGCCTTCCTTGTGCGTTACGCGCGCACGCTGGACGATTACGGCTTCGACTATACGCTGATCCCGTATCATTCGTCGTCCTTCGATCCGTTCACCATCGGGGCGACGGTTCTTGCCAATACGAAGAACATCAAGATCATCGTCGCGCTGCGGCCGAACACCGTCTATCCGACGGTCGCGGCGAAATCGCTGGCGACGCTGGATCAACTCAGCGGCGGGCGCGTCGTCGTCCACTTCATCGCGGGCGGCGATCCGGCGGAACAGGCGCGTGAGGGCGATTTCCTCGACAAGGAGGAACGCTATGAGCGCACGGCGGAATATATCCGCATCCTGCGCCGGGCGTGGGAGTCGTCGGAGCCCTTCGACCATGACGGGAAATACTATCAGTTCAAGGACTTCAGCAACAAGGTGCGGCCGACGAACGGCACCATTCCAGTGTCGATCGGCGGGTCTTCGGACGCGGCCTACCGGGTGGGCGGCGAGCTTGCCGACATCTTCGGCCTCTGGGGCGAGCCGCTGAAGGAAACCCGCGAACAGATCGCCAAGATCAATGCCGCGGCCGAACAGGCGGGGCGCAAGGATCGTCCGCGGATCTGGGTCACCTTCCGCCCGATCGTCGCCGAGACGGACGAACTGGCATGGAAGAAGGCGCACAAGACGCTGGACCTGCTGACCGAGAACCGTTCCAAGGGGCTGGCCCGCGCGCCGGTGAACGCGGCCCCGCCGCTCAATGTGGGTTCGCAGCGCCTGCTGGATATCGCCAAGCGCGGCGACGTGCAGGACCGCGCGCTGTGGTATCCGACGGTGACGGCGACGAATGCCTCGGGCGCGTCGACGGCGCTGGTGGGCTCGCCCGAAACGATCGCGGCCTCGCTGCTCGATTACGTCGATCTGGGGGCCTCGCTGATCTCGATCCGGGGTTATGACAATTACAACGATGCGGTGGATTACGGCCGCTATGTCCTGCCGCTGGTCCGGGCCGGTCTGGCCGAGCGCGAAGCGGCGAAGAAGGCCGTCGCCTGACAGCCGCAGGAACACCGGGACGGGGATTGCCTCCGTCCCGAAAATTGCCAAGTAAGAGGGGCGGGTCCGTGACCAGCGACGAGAATACACAGGGTATCGTGCCGGCGGAAACGCTGCGCCGGATCGCGGCGGCGGCGCCGGAGGCGGACCGCAACGGCAGCTTCCCGTGGGAGGGGATCCGCGCCGTCCATGACAGCGGCCTTCTGCATGCGACCGTGGCGCGGCGCTATGGCGGCGGCGGGGGCGATCTGCTGACGGTGCTGCGGATCGTCACGGAGCTTGGCCGGGCTGATCCCTCGGTCGCGCTGATCTCGGCGATGACGCTGCTCAACCATCTGGGGCAGGCCACGAACGCCACATGGCCCGAGGATTATTACCGCGATCTGGTCGCCGAGGGACGCACGCGCCCGATCCTGTTCAACGCGGCGCGGGTGGAGCCCGATCTGGGTTCCCCGGCGCGGGGTGGGTTGCCGCAAACCATCGCGCGGCGCACGGCCACCGGCTGGTCGATCAGCGGGCGCAAACGCTTCGTCACCGGGTCCGAGGGGCTGACGCATTACCTTGTCTGGGCCAGCACGGACGAAGAGCCGGGCCGCGTCGGCACCTTCATCGTCGCGGCGGACACGCCCGGCATCACCATCGTCAGGAACTGGGACAGCCTTGGCATGCGGGCCACGTCCTCGCATGACGTGGTGTTCGAGGATGTGGCCGTTTCCGCCGGTCTGGTCATCAATATCTCCGGGGTCGGGCAGGCCGCGCAGGACAACCGTGGCCATGCGGCGACGACGCTGGTGCTGACCTCGATCTATCTGGGCGTGGCCGAGGCGGCGCGCGATGCCTTTGCCCGCTTCGCCCATGAACGGGTGCCCGCCAATCTGGGCCGCCCGATCGCGGAAACGGACCGCTTCATCACCCTTGCCGGGGAAATCGACCTGCTGGTGTCCTCGGCCCGCGCGATCCTGTTCGACGCGCTGACCCATCACGCCGGGGATGCGGAACATCTGATCCGCGCGCGGCTGATCGTCGGGCGGCAGTTGCAGGAGGCGGTGGGCATCGCGGTGCGCGCGCTCGGCAATCCGGGGCTGGGGGCGGAGCTGGGGCTGGAACGGCATTTCCGAGATATCCAGTCGGTTCTGGTCCATGCGCCGCAGGAGGATACGGCCATCGCGCTGCTGGGCCGGGCGGCCTTCGCACGGTTCCGGGCGGCACGGGATGCCGATGCCGCGCCGGAAAACCTGCTGCGTCAGGCCGTCTGAACCCGGCAGATCCTTGACGCGCCGGCCCCGGCGCGCGAGGGTTCCGCGGCGGGCCGGGACCGGCGCCAAATCCTCACATCGCAGGCCGCCCCTCCGGGGGTATGGGAGAATCTGATTGCGTTACATCATCATCGGAGCGGGGGCCGTCGGTGCCAGTCTGGCGGCTGAATTCGAACTGGCCGGGATCGACTATCTGCTGGTCGGGCGCGGTGCGCAGCTGAGCCATCTTCAGCAGCACGGGCTGAGCTTCCGCCGACCCTCCGGCACCCGTATCGTGCCCTTGAAGCTGACCGATCAGGCCGGGCTGCGGCTGCGGCATGGCGACGTGCTGGTGCTGACGGTCAAGACCCAGGACGCCGAGGAAACCAGCGCCGCTCTTGCGGTCCTGCCGCTGGAGGGCGGCGGTCTGGGCGCGGATCTGCCGATCGTCACCTTGCAAAACGGGCTCGCGACGGAACGGATCGCCGCGCGGCGGTTCGCCAATGTCTATGGCGCGTCGATCCTCGTGCCCGCGATCTATACCGAGACGGGGCGGGTCAAGGTGCTGTCGGGGCCGCAGCTCGCGCTGGTCACGGTGGGGCGCTTCCCTTCCGGGCGGGATGCGGTTTCGGCGCAAATCGTGGCCGATCTGACGCGGGCCAATTCGCTGGCCGAGGAACGCGAGGATATCCAGCGCTGGAAGGCGGCGAAGCTGCTGCGCAACGTCAAGAACGTGCTGGAACTCTTCGCCTCCGCGCCGGAGGAGCTGGAACAGGCGGGCCGCGCGATGGTGGCCGAGGCGGAACAGGCCCTGCGCGCGGCGGGCTACGATCCCGCCCGGAACGAGGAGCGCCGGGTCAGTATCGCCGAGTGGAAGGTGCTGCGCGACGAAGAGGAACCGACCGGCCAGTCGACCTGGCAGAGCTTCGTGCGCGGTGCGCGCAGCGAGGTGGATTTCCTCAACGGCGAGATCGTCCTGCTGGGCCGTCTGCACGGGGTGGCGACGCCGTGGAACCATGCGGCGCAGCGTCTGGCGGCCGAACTTGCCGCCCGCGGCGGGGCGCCGGGCGAGATTGAACTTTCCACGTTGATCGCGCAAGCTCGCGCTGACGAAGCAAACGGCGAAGCGACCGGCGCGGGCGCCGCAACACGAGCCACGGAATGACCACTGCCGCCAGATCGGCCGTTGCCGACAAGATCCTGAACGTCGCGGGCAGCCTGTTCTTCAGGGAAGGGATCCGCGCCGTCGGCATCGACCGCATCGTGGTCGAGGCGGATATCGCCAAGGCCACGCTCTACCGCCATTTTGCCTCGAAAGAGGATCTGGTCGTCGCCTATCTGCAGGAGCGCCATGCGAAGGTGATGCAGGGGCTCGAGGAGGTGGTGGCCGGCGATCCCGATCCGCGCGGGCAGATCGCCACCATCTTCGCCCGGCTGTACGAAAAGGCCGACAATCCGGAATTCCGCGGCTGCGCCTTCGCGCTCGCGGTGGCGGAGCATGGCGATTCCGAACGGATCGTGACGCTGGCGCGGCTGCACAAGCGCAGCGTGGCCGATTTCCTCAGGGCGCTGGCGGAGCGGGCGGGGTTCGAGGACCCGGACCGGATCGGCCGCCACCTTGCTTTGCTTTACGACGGCGCGCTGGCCCGGCGCGCGGTCTATGGCGACCCCGAGCCGATGCGCGACGCGCGGGATTGCGCGCTGTCGCTCTTTGACATGGCGGCGCGAAACGCTTCAACGGCCCATATCACGGACTGAAACATGACACAGAAGATCGACTACTTTTTCGGAATCGGCTCGCCCTGGGCCTATGTCGGGTTCGACGCCTTCGTGGCGCTGGCCAAGGCGCAGGGGGCCGAGATCGAGCCCTTTGTCATCCCGCTGATCGAGGAAAACGGCGGCATCTATTCCCGCAACCGCCCCCCGGCGCGCAAGGCCTATTGGCTGACCGATCTGAAACGTTGGGCAAAGCTGCGCGGCCTTCCGCTGGCGTTCGAGGGGCGGGACCGCCTTTCCGACCCTACACCCGCGGCCGACATGATCGTCGCGGCGCATCTGCT
This sequence comes from Paenirhodobacter populi, assembly GCF_004022215.1. Classification (GTDB taxonomy): domain Bacteria; phylum Pseudomonadota; class Alphaproteobacteria; order Rhodobacterales; family Rhodobacteraceae; genus Rhodobacter; species Rhodobacter populi. Next base: position 8,802 of record NZ_SAUZ01000003.1, on the reverse strand, counting down.
GGGGCAGGACTGGCTCACGCTCGCGGGGGAACTCCACCGGGCATTCTGGGGCCGTGGTGAAGATGTCGGCCTGCCCGAGGTCCGCAAGGCCATCGCCGATGCGGCCGGGCTCGACGGCGCGACGCTGGAGGACCATGCGAAATCCGACGCCGTGGCCGCGCGGAAGCGCGAAAGCTACGAGATCGCCAAAGAGGCCGGCGTGTTCGGCATCCCCAGCTACCGCCACGACGGCGAGCTGTTCTGGGGGCAGGACAGCCTGCCGTTCCTTGAACGTCACCTGAAGGGCGAAAAGCTCACCGACTGATCCCGCGCCGGAAGGCTGTTCCGAAACCGGCGAACAGCCTTCTGAAGCGCAACCAATTCTGCCGACATCGGTCAAAATGATTGAGGAACCACCAAATCGGTGGTTTTTATATTGATATCAATGTGTTGTGGTGCGGTCATAATGGCAGAATTGGTTGCACCGCTGCCGTGCTATAAGCCATTGATTTTGTTCAAACGGGCCAGTGTTGACACAGGTATTGACGCAATTGCGAAAGCTATTGAGAAACGTCTATGGCGTCTCTGACGTGCTGGTTCTGAGTGGGAACGGACCGATAGTCGCAACGCGGATGCCGCTGGCCCGCTGCTGACGGGTGCGCACTCTATCATTGGCGATGGCGCTTTGAAGTTCCTGCGCGCGGTCAGAGGCTAACGAAAGAGCCAAAGCCCGCTGGTGCGGATCAGACAGGCTTATGCGCTGATCATCTCGACTCTGGGTCTCTACCAAATCCTCAATCAGGTTCATGAACGCATCCAGTGCAAAGTCTCGCACCCTCGTGAGGTCCTCGTCGGCTTGCCCGAAGAGAAGCCATTCAGCGTTGATTCCAAGGTTTACACAAAGCGCTACGATAGAGGTCGCCCGCGGAGAGCTTGGCCCTGCCAAATACTTCTCCATGGCGCTCTTCGATACCCCGGCAGCATCAGCCATCTCCGACACTGAGAGCTTGTAGGACACCATCAGGAACCGCAGCCTATCGGATAGGTCCAGCGTCTCGAAAGTCACATTCTCTTGCGGCATGAGTAAACCCACATCTATGTATTGATTACCGTATATTTTTACGGTATTCCTCAAGAAGGATACATGAGGAAGGCGTTTTGTTCAACACGCCTTAGGTTTGGATGGCTCTTGCTTCTGTCAGTAATGGTCCCACAGGCGTGTGCATCTCTGCTGATGCATTCGCGCAGTCCCTTGAGATTACGCCGCAGGCGGCGAGACTGGCATTTAGGAACGCCGTATCTGGCCGCCGTTGGCGTGGCCACAATCTTCCGATTGTCGAGATCCCCGGCCAGCGTGGCGGGAACGGCGGGTCGGTTTGGGGCCTCGCAGTCGAACATTGCGATCCCGAGCTGCAGGCGTTGCTGCTGCCCGCCACGGCTGAAGCCGCAGAAAACACGCTTGAAACGCCCGTTAACTCCTCCATTGAGGGCTGGCAGATCGAGGAACAGCAAGCCCGCTGGGTGATTATCCAGCCGCTCCTTCTGGCGCAGAAGGGCACAACCGCCCGTGGCGATCTCATCCGCGAAGCTACGGCCCGACACCATGACTATCCCGGCGGTCCCCGCCAGTTCTCCTATGGGGCCATTCGCGACTGGATCGCCCTTTTCGAGCGGAAGGGGCTGGCCGGTCTGTTGCCATCCCTCCGGACGGATCGCGGTGTTGCTCGTGTGCTGATGACGCGGCTTTGGGATGCGGACCATTGACCTTGCCGATGATGCAAAGGCCGAGATTGCTGCCCGCATCACGCGTGAGGCCCAGAGCATGGCCGCGAATGACGGCACCTCCGAGCGGGAGATCATCCGTCTTTGCAGCCTATACCTTGAAAAGTATTGCGTTTCCGCCGGATCACAACTTCCCGCTGCGAGGCTGAAAGCCATCTGCAAGCTCAACGCGAAATGGTCGGCTCGGCTCGATCTGGGGCGGTTCCGGCTCGTGCATATGCGCGACAAGGATCACAAGGCGTGGCAGGACAAGGCCGTGCCGCGCATCCGCCGAAAGCTTCACGACACGCCGATGGGCCTCCTGATCGGCGATGTCCACTATGTTGACATGCTGGTGACGGAGGCTCTGGCCTCGGATCGCTTGGAACTGATTTGTGAGGGCGTTTCCACTCGGGCTACGGGGAAGGAAACGATCAGGGTCCGGCTCATCGCCTGGCTGGACACGTCCAGCCTGTTCGTCTGGGTGACGCCCGTCTTCCTGTCGAAGGGTAAAGGCATCACGCAGACGGATGTAGCTGAATCGCTGTCGCAGGTGGCCTTCTGCCCGCACGGCGGCATCCCGCTGAACTACTACCTGGACAACGGTTCGGAATACGACGCCTTGGCTTCGGCCATGGTCCGGCTTGCCAACCTTGCGGAGATGCAGTTCGGCGTTACCCTCGCCAAACCCTATTCGCCCACGTCCAAGGGCGAAATCGAAGGGTATTTCAATATCTTGGCAGGCATCTTCAAAGGACTGCCCGGATGGATTGGCGGGGATCGGACGGACAAGAAAACCCAGAATAAAGGACAGGTTGTTCAGCCCTACGCCAAAGGTCTGGAGGCACTGGAAGCCGATATTCTTGCGGCTGTCGCCATCTACAAAAGCCGCGCACAGGGCGGTCGTCTGGCCGGGGTGTCACCGCTCGACATGCTGGAACGGAAGATCGCGGATACCGGCTTCGTTGCCCGTGTGCCGAGCGAAGAATCCTTCGATCTGATCTTCAGCCGCTCCGACAGCCGGACGATCCAGCAGGGCACGATCCGCTACGATAACCGGCAATGGCATACGCCCGCGATCGACGATCTGCCGATCAAAGAGCCGGTGGAAATCCTCATTCCCCTGCGGAAACGATGTGATCGCGTGTTCGTCCGTCATGCCGGAAAGGCACTTGGCTGGGCAGAACCCCTTCCTGAATTCGATCATGGGGACAGGGAGGGTGCCCGACTTCAGGCCCGGCTGGAAAAGGGGCGCCTAGACGCGATCAAAAAGCTGGAAGTGCAGATCGACCCCGACATCTCGACCTTCGAACTTCAGAAGGGTGCGGTGGACAAGATTGCACCCAACGCGCCCGCCCCGGAGTTCTGGACATGGGCCATCGACAAAACGAGCCAGCCTTCGGGCGTTGCGGAACTGGAAGCCGTAGAGGACGCGCGGCGGCGGGCCGATCTGGAAGAATTCCTCGCGATCTGCGGGGATACAAGGCGAGGGGCCAGCGGCGGCTACCGCTGACCCCCCTCGTGTAACGTGACCATTGAGAAAAGGGTGTCACACATGGAGAAACCTAACATCGAGACGGGCGTGGGATCAATGGTCCGTATGGTGGCGGACCAGGTTCTGGCCGGTGCCGGTCTGGCGCTGTTGCGCGGGCCCGCGGGCATCGGCAAGACCTTTGCCCTGAACAAGATTGAGGCGGAGATCGAGGGCTTCGGGCGGTACCGTGGTGCGCGTGACGATCTCGCCCGCGAATGGCGGCTCGATCAGCGCTTTCACCCGCGCGGTGCTGTCGCAGTTTCGGATGGAGACGAACTCGACCTCAGACAGCGTGGATGCGCTCTTTGACCTGCTGTCGGGCTATCCGTTCCGCAGCTATGGACCGCGTGTAATTTTCATGGTGGACGAGGCGCAGGAACTTAAGCCCGCTGTGCTCGAAACCATCCGGTCGCTCTGGGATCGCGGCACCAATGCCCGCCTCGGGCTCAGCACCGGCCCGGCCTTCGGCTGCATGCTGGTCGGTAATGATCTGTTCATTGGAAAGGGCGGCAATATCCGGGTTGCGGGCTTCCGTCCGCTGCTGACGCGTGTCACGCACAACATCGCCCTACCGCGCCCTTCGCAGGCAGAGCATGCGGCCTTCGCCAGCTTCCTTTTTCCGGATGCACCGGAGCTTCAGATCATTGTGGCAGGCTTCGGCGTCGATGCCGGGAACCTGCGCGCGCAGGACGTAGCCGCCCGCCCGAGCCGTCTGTTTGCTGGCGACAGCCCGGTGACGCCCGGCCATCTGCGGCAGGCGATCAAGCTGATGGGGGGCAAGTGATGCGCGAGATCATGGTGGTATTCCCGCTCGAGGATGGAAAAGCTCTTATATTCGATGGTCGCGATCTCATGATCGTTCCTTTGTCGGAGGCGGAGAGGCTCGAACTCGGCCAAGGCATGAACGACGTGTCCGAGTTCCTGACCTTCAGCGTGAAATGCCTCGCGACGCTGAAACAGGTGATCGAGACGAAGCAGGACCCGGCGGCGCAAGTCGCTGAGATCGCAAAGACGCTCGACCAGCTCCTGTCGCCGTCCCGCACAGCGCGCGAGCTTCATGACCGCTGCCGGGAACTGATCGGCCGCGCGATCTTCGTTGGGCAGAACCCCGAAAACCGGAGGATGAACTGATGGCCGATTCCGACGCACGTTTGTCTGATCATGAGTGGAAGTGGAAAATGGCCGCGGAAGGCAAGGCTATCTATATTCCCGGTAAGACGGCGGAACAGATCAAAGTCGAGATGGCAGCAACGGCCGAGGGGCTCGCGCAGAAATCGGCCCGGACCATCACCATGACCGCCGGAGCATGGAGCACCATCGACACCGCGATTCCCGATGTCATCGAGATGTTGAGCGATGTCAGGAATGTCCTTCATGAACTGGCCTATGCTGATGATCTGGATCAGCCTTGGGTCAACTCCGTGATGCGCCTGAGTGCCCGCGCAATGCAGAGCATGCAGGATAAGGAAATCCTCGTCCTCGATCAATTGGATGTCGCCATTCGCGACGCCACCGAAGAGGATGCCGCATGACGATCAGCAACCGCCAGAAGGCTATCCTTCACCTCGCCAAGGGCAAGCTCGGGCTGACCGACAACGAATACCGCTCCTGCCTCGTGCATCTGGCCGGGGTGGAAAGCTCGGTCGATCTCGACCAGGACGGCTTCGAGGCCGTCATGGGATTCTTCGAGTGGCGCGGCTTCCGCCCGCTGCTCGCGGAAGGTCCGTCCTATGGCAACCGGCCCGGCATGGCGACATTCGCCCAGCTTGAGCTGATCCGCTGCCTGTGGCGCGAATACACGCGCGGCGCGGCCGGGGAACAGGAACTGAACAAATGGCTGCTGAACAGCTTCCGCCTGTCGAGCCTGCGCTTCGTGGACATGAAGACGGCGCGCAAGCTGATCACCGCCCTGAAGGCGATGAAACAGCGGCAGCGATCTGCGGCATGATGCCTTGATGCGGCGGAAGGGGGCGGTGCCGTGAGGTGCCGCCCCTTCCATTTTTCGGACATGCCGCCAGAGCCACGGAGCGGGCCGCTGACGCGCATCTTTCTTTTCGGCTCCCTCGATACCAGACAAGCCGGGACCATGTTTAATTTCGCCGGAAAAGTGGTTAATTTTCAAAGTCCGCTTTGGGGGTGCCGATCCGCGCGCAACTCTTGCCTGAATGGCACCCTTCCGGTAGGCTGAGTGGGCAATTGGTGGCCTGTTTGGCGTGGGGCCCGAGCCGCCGATGCCTTCCCCGCAAAACGTTGTGTCTGAAACCGCATCGGCCTGTCGGTCAGAGTGCATTGCGAATGCCACCCTCGCTTCGCAATTCTCAGGACCACCGATGCTTATCAACAGCCAGAATCTCGACCTCATCTTCAAGGGCTTCAAGGCCGTCTATTCCGATGCCACCATCAACGCACCCGTCAATTACGACAAGGTCGCGATGGTGGTGCCGAGCGCCTCGCGCGACGAAACCTATGGCTGGATCGGCGAATTTCCCCAGATGCGGGAATGGATCGGCCCGCGACAGATCAAGAGTCTGTCCGCGCATGACTTCACCATCAAGAACCTGACTTTCGAAAGCACGGTCGAGGTTCCCCGCAACGCCATTTCCGACGACCGTATCGGCATCTTCAAGCCGATGTTCGCCGAGATGGGGCAGATGGCGCGCAGGCATCCCGATGAACTTGTCTTTGGCTTGCTGAAATCCGGCTTCGACACGCTTTGCTACGATGGCCAGTCGTTTTTCGACACCGACCATCCCGTGCTCGACAAATCCGGCACGACCACCGTCACAATCAGCAACATGCAGGCGGGCACCGGCGAGCCGTGGTTCCTGCTCGACACCTCGCGTGCGGTGCGCCCGATCATCTGGCAGGAGCGCGAGCCCTATGAATTTCAGGGCATCACGGATGCTACGGACGAGCGCGTATTCATGCTCGACAAGTATTTGTATGGCGTGCGCGCCCGGGTGAACGCCGGGTTCGGCCTGTGGCAGCTGGCTTTCGGCTCGAAAGCGGAGCTCACGGCCGGGAACTACGCGGCGGCAAGGGCGGCGATGCAGGGCTTCCGCGCGGCCCGGGGGCCGGGTTCTGGGCGTGACGCCCACGGTTCTGGTCGTGCCCCCGACGCTTGAAGAGCAGGCGCTCCAGATCCTGAACGCCACACAAAACGAGGTCGGGGCATCGAATGTCTGGTCGAAGACTGCCGATCTGATCGTCACGCCCTATCTGAGCGCGTGACGCCATGACGGGACTTGCTTTCGCCACCTGTGACCGTGCCCTTGCCCCGGGCGGCGCAGCGCCGGAATGGGTGCATCTGTTTCCGCCCGGGCCGATGGTCGGGCGCGACGGGCGCCGGTTCGATCTGGCCGAACCTAACGACGTGATCGCCGATTTCCGCAAGCGCGGTGTCGATCTGCCGATCGACTATGAACACCAGAACGACACGCCGGACGCAAAGCGCAATGGTCCGGTCCCGGCTGCGGGCTGGAAGGATCTGCGCGCGGATGACACCGGACTGTGGGGTCGCGTCGAATGGACGGATACCGCGCGGGAGATGATCGCGCGGCGCGAATATCGCTATCTCAGCCCGTCCTTCGCCTACCTGCCCGAAAGCCGCCGGATCGTCCGGGTCAAAGGGGCGGGCCTTGTCCACAACCCCAATCTGACGCTTACCGCCCTTGCACATGAGGAACCCGACATGCCTGCACCCCTCGCACAGGACAAGGCTGCCGATCCGGCCATGCTGGCCCGGCTGGCGTCGATCCTTGGCCTGCCGCCCGACAGCGACCCGGAAACCATTCTCGCCGCGATCATGAAAACCATCGGAAAAGACCCCGCCGCATCGGCCACGGCGGCGGAGCATCCCGATCCGGCCCGCTTCGTGCCAGTGGATGCCGTGCGCGAGCTTCTGGCCGATCGCAACGCCCGGATCGCGACCATGCGCGAGGCGGAAGCGGGTATCCGGGTCGAGGCCGCGCTGCGGGACGGGCATATCACTCCCGCCATGCGCGGCTGGGCCACGGCTCTATGCATGCAGGATCCGACGAGCTTCGACGATTATATCGCGAAGTCGCCCGCGCCCTATGCCCATCTGTTGCGTTCGGTGCGCGGCGCCTGGGAGGTTCCCGAACCTCAGCCGCTCGTCGCCTCTGCCGAGGCAACGGCAATCTGCGCCCAACTTGGAATCGGAGCCGACAAGCTCGGTTCCTGACCATCAGGATCGGCCTGTCCCACGGCCGATCCCGAGGCGAGCGGAGCGGTGGCCTCTCGCGAGCGATGCCCCGAAGGCGTTCTTCCCGCGCTTTCGTGGCATCCAGCCCTTCAAGGAACCCCATGTCACAAAGCCCCGGCACATCCTTCCCCAAGCCTCCCGCCGCACTCGCGCCCTATGTCGAGGTTCTGGGCGTCGATCTGGCCGTCGAGTTCTTCCTGCGATTCGGTGGCGCGGAGCTGTATTTTCCCCAAGACCGTTGTCGCGGTGGGGCAGCCACCAGCATGATCGGTATCGAGAAGATTGCCGAACTCGGGGATCGTCTTTGTGTTGTTAAAACGCGTGTCCCCCTGGCGAATCGCTGGATTGCCGAGGTTCTGGCATGGAAGGGCGTCCCAACCGCCGATATCGCCCGCTGGATCCGCGTGAGCGACGTCACCGTGCGCCACTGGCTCTCGGGTGGGGAAAGGCCGTTTCCGGTCGAAAGATAGGCCCTGAAATGCGGCTATACAGCGGCAATAAAGGCGAGGTCGCACCTGACCGACCTTTCGTGCTCTGCCCGGTGGCTCCCCTCCCCAACGCGAGGACGCAATGCGCCCCGACCAGTAAGTATAGTCCTGGTCAACCTTCGGGGTCATGTGCCCCTCAGCAATGCCGGGAGAGTTTGCGGCAGAACCTTTCGGGAAACATACAGCGTTCAGAGGGCTGTTTCAATGCAGGCGGCAGGGCCCCGCACCCGGTTTCCCGGAAACCCTGCATGGCGCTCCGATCCGAAGACCGTGCTACGGCCGCGAGAATATTACCGTGTCACGCCTACAAGGGAGAGAATAGCCATGATCACCATCGAAATCAACGACCGCGCCATCAAGAAGGATTTCGATGCCTTGGAAGCGTCCCTGACCGACATATCCCCCGGCGAGTGGCTGGAGAACGCCGTCAACAGCGCCAGATAACCAGCCCTCGGGACGCCTCACGACACATGACGACAGGTAACGACACTTAAATCCGGGCGATAATATCGGCAGAATTGGTTACACAACGGGATAATTGTTTACACAACACTTCTGCCTTTCATCTTTCCATAAATATCCCGGGGGATGAATTGGCCGAAGGCCAAGAGGGGGCTGGCCCCCTGCGCCCTGTCCGTTCGCGCGGCCGGTTGGTCTCTGATCGTGTTCAGAACCGCGTCAGAACCAACGCCGCGGGGGCGTGAAGGAAGGGGGGGGGGGGGGGGGGGGGGGGGGGGGGGGGGGGGGGGGGGGGGGGGGGGGGGGGGGGGGGGGGGGGGGGGCGGGGGGGGGCGGGGGGGGGGGGGAGGGGGGGG
>NZ_SAUZ01000030.1 GCF_004022215.1 Paenirhodobacter populi | reverse complement strand
AGCCAGACCATCAGCGAGCCCCGGCGCTTCAGGGCTGCATTGTAACTCGACCAGTTCGTGGTCCGGAAATCAGCGACAGGCTTGCTCATGGCGCCAACCTAACCCGCTGACTCACAAACATGAATCCGTAATCCGACGGGGTAGTGAAACAAAGCCGGGCTGGGAGTGTCAATCCTGACGGCTGTCTGTGCGGGAATCCGCCTTGACGGGCGCTGCTCCGCCGAGGTGGAGTCCGGTCTTGCCAATGTCCGCGTTTGCGCATTCAGATGCCGATGATCCGAGGAAAGTCCATGACCCAACGCAAACGCCCGGCCCCCGCGCCGGAGGAGGGCCGTGCCCCGCGCCCGGTCGAGATCTGCGCCGCGCTGGCGACCGGCGGCCTGCTGACATTCATGCTGTTCAGCAACAGCACGATGGCCGCTTATACGACGCCGCTTTTCTCGTCGCTGGTGGCGCATGGGGTGGGGACCGTCGCCGCCGCGGTTGCGCTGGTTCTGATTGGGGCCCTCTGGCGGCCCGGAGCCTCGTCCAAGGGTGTGCGCGCGCCGCTCTGGGCCTATCTGGGCGGCGTGTCCGGGGCGCTGACGGTCATGCTGACCTCGATGACGGCGAATTCTCCGCTCGCGCTGACGGGGACACTGGCGCTTGGCCTTGTCGGGCAGGTGGTGCTGGCGCTGGTCTTCGACCGCTTCGGGGTGATGGGGCTGCGGCGCATGCCCACGCGCAACGATCTGATGTCTTTGGGCCTGATCGTGGCGGGAACGCTGCTGATCATCTTTTCGCGGGGGTAGGGGATGGCAACGGTTGTCCTGCTGGCCTTTGTCGCCGGCATGCTGGTGACGCTTTCGCGGCAGATCAACGGGCGGCTGGCGGCGGCGACCTCGGCGCTGACCTCGTCGTTCTGGAACCATGCCGTGGGTCTGGGGGTGCTGGTGGCCTATACGCTCGTCGCCGGGCGGTTCTGGCCCGAGGGAGCCGCCGCCGCGCCCTGGTATGCCTGGGCCGGAGGCATCGCCGGCGTGGTCTTTGTTGCCGGTGGCAGCTGGGTGATCCATCGTCTGGGGGCGGCGCTGACCAGCGGTCTTCTGGTCGCCGGACAGATGCTGTCGGGCGTGATGATGGACCTGATCCGCGGGACCGAGGGCAGCGGCCCGATGCGGTTCGCCGGTGTGGCGCTGATCCTTCTGGGCGTGTGGATGAGCCGGCGGGGCGGATCCCGGCGGGAATGACCCGGCGGCGGAGGCGATCGCGCCTTTCGCCGCGGATTTCCGGTGATAGGCTGGGCCGGGCAGGCCGTCCCCCAAGGCCCCCGGAACCATGACCGTGAAAGAGACCGACCCATGACCCCGCTGATCCCCGCCAAAGACAAACTGCGCCTGTGCTTTGCCCATGCCGCCTTCGACATGAAACCGATCTTCGACGGCTTCGGCCGGGGGATCGAGACGGTTCAGGTCTTCAACCGGGACGATCTGCTGGCCTGCCTGCCCGAAGTCGATGTGCTGGTGATCTCGGCCCTGTGGAAGAACGACCTGCTGCCCGTCGCGGGGCGGCTGAAATACCTGCAGTCGATCAGCTCGGGGATGAACCAGTATGATCTGGCGGCCTTCCGCGACAGGGGCATCTATGTGTCGAGCGGGCAGGGGGTGAACCGGAATGCCGTGTCCGAACATGCCTTCGGGCTGATCCTGTCGCTGACCCGCCGCCTCGCGCTGGCGCGCGACAATCAGCACAAGGCATTCTGGCGCCCCGATCAGACCGATCCGATGCAGCGCGAGGATGAACTGCCGGGCAAGACCCTGCTGATCGTCGGTCTGGGCACCATCGGCGACCGCATCGCGCGTCTGGCGAAGGCTTTCGACATGAAGGTGATCGGCGTCCGCCGCGATCCCGCGCATGGCGCGGGCGCGGCGGATGAGGTCCACAGCTTCCACGACCTGAAGGTGCTGATCCCCCGGGCCGACGTGGTGGTGCTCAGCTGCCCGCTGACGGAGGAAACCCGCAACCTGATGGATGCCGGGGCGATCGGATTGCTGAAGCCCACGGCCTTTTTCATCAACGTGGCCCGCGGCGGCTGCGTCGAGGAAGAGGCGCTGATCGCGGCGCTCAAGGCCGGGCGCTTCGCCGGGGCCGGGATCGACGTGACGGCGGTCGAGCCGCTGCCCGCCGACTCGCCCCTGTGGTCGATGCCGAATGTGATCCTGACGCCCCATGCGGCGGGCGAGACGCGCAAATACGAACGGAACGTTCTGGAGATCCTGACCCGCAATCTCGACAGGCTGTGGGCGGGGGACGATGCGCTGGTGAACCGGGTGGCATAGGCCACCCGGCCCCAGTCCGGCGCGGACTCAGTCCAGCGCGGTTTCAGTCCAGCGCCGCCGGGCCAAGCTCGGGATACAGGTCCCCGGGGCCTGGATTGGCGGGATCGGTCGCACCGCCGAAGTGATGCAGGATCCCCCAGACGGCGTTGAGCGCGGTCTGCACCGCGCCTTCGACCCAGGCGGGGGTCCAGCTTATCCCGTCGCCGGCAAGGAAGATGCCCCTTTGTCCGGGCGGCAGGGCGTCTTGCATGAAATGGCCATACATCCGGTGGTTGTAGCGGTAATGCCCCGGCAGCGCGCCCTTGAAGGCGCCAAGGAAATTCTCGTCCGTTTCCCAGCTGACGCAGATCGGATTGCCGCGGATATGGCCGGCGATGTCGACGCCCGGATAGATATGGCCAAGCGCCGCCAGCGCCAGATCCACGCGCTTTTCGGCGTCATGCGGCAGCACCTTCAGCGCATCGGTCATCCACGAATAGGACAGGCAGATCACCCCCGGCCGGTCCGGCCCGTTGTCGAAGAAATAGGTGCCGCGCGTGATCCGGTCGGTCAGCGTCATCGACAGCAGCGGCCGCCCCGTCGCCGGATCGATATCGTTCCAGAACGGACGATCCACCATGACGAAGGTCTTGGCCGCCTGCATGTAGCGCGTGCGGTCGAGCGCCATCCACAGCTTCTGGTCGAACAGATCCTCGTCTGTGGCGATCGAGGTGGTCAGCAGGTGGCTCTGGCAGGTCACCAGAACCGCGTCATACAGATCGGTGCGGCCCCATGTGTCGGTCACCGCGATCCGGCCCGAGGCGTCGCGCCCGATCCGCGCCACGCGCGAGCGCGTCGCCCCGCCGTTCAGGTCGGCCAGCGTCGTGCGCCCCCAATGCGCGCAATCCGCCGGATGCCGCCACAGCCGGTGCAGGACGTTTTCCACCCCGCCCTTGATATACCGCTGATTGTCGTCGAGCCCGCACAGGTTCACCCGCAGGATTTCCAGCATCGAATTCGGAAAGTCGCTGTCCCAGCCGCCGGTGCCGAAGCCGACCTGACCGAAGACCTCGCGGTGGCGGAAGCTCAGCGCGCGGAAGGCTTCGGAGGAGGTGATGAAGTCGTAGAAGGTCCGCTCGTCCCATGCGGGCACGAGCCGGTCCCAGATCGCCTTGACCGCCTTGGCGTCGCGCGCCCGCATCGCCGCTTGAAGGTCGGAAAACCGCGCGCCTTCCTCGAGCGCGGCGTCATAGGCGCGGGCGACCTCGCGATACAGTTCGGGCAGATCGTCGAGGCAGCGGGCGAACAGGCTTTCGCCTTCGAGGTCGATGACGGTCGATCCCGCTGCCTTGGTCAGCGGGTTCGGGAAGGGGGCGCTGTCGCAGCCGGTCAGATCGACGTAATGCCAGAAGCCGCGGGAAGACACCGGGAACCGCATCCCACCCAGTTCGGCGATGATATCCTCGGTGCCCTCGAAGACCTCCGACCGCAGCCGCCCGCCGAATTTGGCCGATTCATACAGCACCGGGCGCAGGCCGAGTTTCATCAGCTCGTGCCCGGCGATCACCCCGGCGGCGCCTGCGCCGATCACCGCCACCTCGGCCCCGTGCCGTCTGGCCGGGATCGCGCCCAACCCCGCCGGATGGCTGATCCAGTCGTCATAGGCGAAGGGGAAATCGGGTCCGAAGGCGGAAAGGTCGGTCATCTGTGGTCCAGTCGTTGAGCGCCCCGGCGAAGGCCGGATCGGATGGACCCAAGCGCGAAACGCGGTCCTGCGCAAGCCTTGGCCTGTTTGGGCGGCGCGGCTGCGTCCTTCTGTCCGGTCCGATCGGTTGCATTGGTTAAGGAATGATGAAATCATGACGTCACTGTTTCAGGGGATGATGCATGGCGAAAGACAGGAAATCCCGGGACGGCGAGGACAAGAAGAACACCTCGCTGCGGCTGGAGGCGAAGACGCTGAAGGCCCTGAAGCTCCGCGCGATCGAGGATGACACCAGCGTGCAGAAGATCATCGAGACCCTCGTCGAGGATTACCTGCGCAAAGCCCGAAAGAAGGACTGATGTCTGATACCGAAGCCACGCGCTATCATTTGCCGACCGGTGCGGCGGGCCTGCTGACGGATGGGGATATGGGCGGGCTGCGGCCCGTCGTGACGCTGGCCGAAGCCGTTCCCTTCACCGTTCTGGACTGTTTCGACCAGAGCCTGCGGGAGGCGGGGCTGCTGCTCTTCGCCGCGCGGGACCGGCTTGACCTGCTGCTGCCGGACGGGCGGGATCTGTCCCAGACCGGCGCGGCGGGCTTTGTCGGCGACCTGCCCGAAGGGCCGGTGCGCGACGTGCTGGCCGGGATCGTCTCGCCGCTGCGGCACCTGCTGCCGGTCGGCTCGGGCGAGCTGCGCGAGGGCACGCTCGCGCTGCTGGATGACGAGGGCAAGACACAGGCCCGCGCGCTTTTACATCTGTTCGCCGGCACCGGCGGAGCGGATGTGCTGCTGGCCACCCCGCGCGGCCTGCGCGGCTATGATGCGGCGCTGATCCGGCTGCGCGAAAGGCTCATCGCCTGCGGTGGCGCGGCGGTCGAGGGCGATGCGCTCTACCGCGCGCTGTTTCCGGATTTTCCGCTCTACACCAACAAACCGGCGCTGCGGATCGCACCCGACGAAACCGCGTTCCAGACCGCCCGTGCGATCATCGCCAGCCTGATCCCGGTCCTGCGCGCGAACGAGCCGGGGATCATCGCCGATCTCGACACCGAATTCCTGCATGACTACCGCGTCGCGCTGCGCAAGATCCGCTCGGTTCTCAGCCTGTTCCGCGGCGTCTTCGACCCTGACCAGACCATGCGGCTGAAGACGCGGGTCTCGGCGCTGATGACGCCCACCGGGCGGCTGCGCGATCTGGACGTCTACCTGCTGGAACGCGAACAGATCGAGGATCTGCTGCCCGAGGGCCTGTCCGGCGGGCTGGATGCGATGTTCGACCTGTTCGCCGCCGAACGCGCCACCGCGCAGGCCCGGCTGGCGAAACATCTGCAAAGCGGCCGCTATGCGCGGGAAATCGAGGCGCTGCGCAAGATCTTCTCGGGTGGCAAGGCGCTGCGGCGGGGCGCGCATGCCGATATTCCCTCGCACGATCTGGCCTGCAAGCTGATCTGGAAACGCTACCGCAAGATCTGTCGGATGGCCTCGGACATCGGGCCGGATACGGCGGATACCGAGATCCACCAGCTCCGTATCCATTGCAAGAAGCTGCGCTACCTGATGGAATTCTTCGGCCCGGCCTTTCCGGCAGATGCCTTCGCGCCGCTGCTTAAATCACTGAAAAAGCTTCAGGATTCTCTCGGCCTGTTCAACGATTATTCGGTCCAGCAGGCCAGCCTGCGCGCCTTCGTCTCGGATCTCGGCGATCACCAGCCGCATGGGATCGCGATCGCGCAGAGCGTCGGTGCCCTGATCGCCGTGCTGCACCGGCGGCAGATCGAGGAACGTGACCGCATCATCGGGAGTTTCGAGACATTCAGCAGCCCGCAGGTGCGGCGGGCATTCCACGACCTGTTCCACCGGGAGGATGCCCCGTCATGAAAATCATCGCCTGCTATTCCAACAAGGGCGGCGTGGGCAAGACCGCGACCTCGGTCAACCTCGCCTATGCGCTGGCGGCGCGGGGGAAGCGCGTCTTGCTGTGCGACCTCGATCCGCAAGGCGCCTCGGGGTTCTATTTCCGGGTGAAGCCCTCGAAAAAACTGACCGAGGCGGATTTCTTCGAGGATGTCGAGAAATTCACCAAGGCGATCCGGGGCAGCGATTACGACAACCTCGACATCCTGCCCGCGAACATGACGTTTCGGGATTTCGACGTGTTCCTGTCGCGGATGCGCAACAGCCGCTCGCGGCTGAAAAAGGCGCTGAAGGCGGTGAAGGGCGATTACGACGTGATCGTGCTCGATTGCCCGCCGAACATCTCGACGCTGTCGGAAAACGTGTTCCGCGCGGCGGATGCGGTGCTGGTGCCGGTGATCCCCACCACGCTGTCGCAGCGGACCTTTGAGCAACTGCTGGATTTCTTCCACGACCACGACCTGCCGGTGAAAAAGCTGCACGGGTTCTTTTCCATGGTGCAGGGGGTCAAGACCCTGCATGGCGAAACGATGGAGGCCCTGCGTTCCGCCCATCCCAAGCGGTTCCTGACGGCGCAGGTGCCCTTCGCCTCGGATATCGAGCGGATGGGCGTGCATCGCGCCCCGGTCATGGCGACGGCGCCGGGCAGCGCCGCGAGCCATGCCTATCAGGCGCTTTGCGACGAATTCATGGCGCGGGTGGAGGAATGACCGTGCCGCTGGAAATCGAACGCAAATTTCTGGTGAACACGGCTCCGCCGCTTGGCAAACTGAAGGCCGTGCCGGTGCGGCAGGGCTATCTGACCTCGGCCGGGGATACGGTGGAAATCCGCGTCCGGCAGATGGGCGCGGCGTGGTTCCTGACGCTGAAATCCGGCGGCACGCTTTCCCGCGCGGAATATGAGGTGCCGATCGACCGCGCCCAGTTCGACACGCTCTGGCCCGCGACCGAGGGGCGGCGGATCGAGAAGACCCGCCATACAGGGCGGCTCGACAGCGGCGAGCTGTTCGAGCTGGACCTGTTCGCGGGCGCCCATGCCGGGCTGATGCTGGTCGAGGTCGAATTTCCCTCGACCGCCGCCGCGCAGGGCTTCGTGCCGCCCGACTGGTTCGGGGCGGATGTCACCAGCGACGGGCGCTACAAGAACAAGGCGCTGGCGGGCTGATCACCAGCTCCGCAATGGCCGCAGCAGCGAGGTCTTCTTCGCCATGTGTTCGTTCATGCGGCCCAGAAGCTGGTCGAGTTCCTGCATCGCCTCGAACAGATACGGCCCCTTGTTCAGCATCACGCATTCGGCGCGGGCGGCCATCGCCGCATCGGTCATTTCCCCGCGCGAGGGCGTGCCGGTCTTGAGATAGCTTTCCAGAACCTGCGTCGCCCAGATCACGGGGATCTGCGCCGCCTCGCACAGCCACAGGATTTCCTCCTGCATCTCGGCCAGACGGGCAAAGCCGATCTCGACCGCCAGATCCCCGCGCGCGATCATGATCGCGGTGGGCTGGCGCCCGGCGGCGCGCACCAGCATGTCGGGCAGGTTGCGCACGGCGCGTGAGGTCTCGATCTTCAGCACGAGGCCAAGAGCCTGCCAGTCGTCCGGGCGCTCGGCGGCCAGCGCCTCTTGCAGCGCCTCGACATCCGCGACGCTCTGCACGAAGGAAAATTCCACCGCATCGGCATGGCGCGCGACAAAGCGCAGCGCGGCGCGGTCGTCTTCGGTCAGGGCGGGGGTGTCGAAATCGGTTTCGGGGAAGTTGATGCCCTTTTCGGGCTTCAGCTTGTAGCCCTTTTCCGGGCAGGTGCCGACCTCCACCACGATGCCCCAGTCTTCGCGGCGCGCGACCCGGGTGCCCAGCTTGCCGTCGTCGAGGAAGATGCGCTGCCCGACCCCGGCCGCCTCCAGCGCCTCGGGCAGGGTGCATTCGATCGCGGCCAGCGATTTCGGCGCCTCGTTGAGCCGGCCGGGCAGGGTGATCGCCAGTTCGTCCCCCGCCGCGACGCGCTTGAGCCCCTTGCGGTCGCGCGGCGCGCCCGTGCGGATCTTCGGCCCGGCAAGGTCCATGAAGATCTTCATCCGCTGGCCGGTCGCTTCGGCCGCGGCCTCGACATGGGCGATCATCTTTTCCCACGCGGCCTCGTCGTCATGGGCGCAGTTGATGCGCACGGCCTCGGCCCCGAGTTCGGCAAGCCGCAGCAGGAAGCCCGCATCCTCCGCCGCCGTCGAGGGCAGCGTCACCAGCAGCCGCACCGGCCCATGCGGCGACAGCGGCCCGAAAATCGCGTCGCTCCGCGCGGCGATGCGCGCCTCGCCCGCAAAGAAATCCGCGGCGGGAACGGGGGTGAAGGCATCATGCCCCGCCGCCGCCCGCAACAGGTGCCGGATCGACTCGATCGCTGGCATCACCCGGCTTTCGGCCCGGCCAAGCGACGACAGCCCGAAGCGCATCAACTGCCGTTGCAGCGGCCGGATGTCGTGGCGGCGCAGCGCCAGATACTGGCCGAAGTTCTGCGCGCTCGGCGCGAAATCGTCGCGTTGGATCCAGTCCTGCCAGCGCCGCGTGGCGGCCTCGGCGCCCGCCGTCACCTCGGCGCGCAGGGTTTCGATGTCGTGCAGCAGCGTCTCGATATCCGGTTCGGCCATGATCGCCTCCTTCTCCTGCCCCGCAGATATCGCCACCGGATGACAGCCGCGTGACCGTGGGGTGTCGGGATACTGTCTTCCCTCCCTTGCCCCAACGTCCATCGGCTGCCAAGGTTGCCGGGTTATCTTGCGACCGGAGGAAATATGACCCAAGCGACCCATCCCGCCGCCGTGTCAGAGGATCCTGTCGCAGACCCCCATGCCCGTCCCGCCGAAGAGGTGCTGGCGGATCTGTCCTCCTCCCCGCAGGGGTTGACGGGCGACGAGGCCGCGCAGCGGCTGGCGCGCTTCGGTCCCAACGCCCTGCCCGAGGGACGGCGCAGGCATCCGGTGATGCGGTTCCTCTCGCAATTCAACAATGCGCTGATCTATTTCATGCTGGCCGGCGCGCTGGCGGCCGGGGTTCTGGGCCATGCGGTCGACGCGGGGGTGATCCTTGCGGTGGTGCTGGTCAATGCGATCGTCGGCTTCTTGCAGGAGGGCAAGGCCGAGGATGCGCTGGCCGCGATCCGCAACATGATCGCGCCGAAGGCCAGCGTGCTGCGCGACGGCGAACGGATCTCGGTCCCGATGGCGGATCTGGTGCCGGGCGATGTCGTGCTGATCGAGGCGGGCGACCGCGTGCCCGCCGACCTGCGTCTGATCCACGCGCGCAGCCTGCTGATCGATGAGGCGATCCTGACCGGCGAATCCGTCGCCAGTTCCAAGATGACGGCGCCCGTCGCCGCCGATGCGGCGCTTGGCGACCGCAAGCCGATGGCCTTTTCCGGCACGCTGGTCGCGGCGGGGCAGGGCGCGGGTGTCGTCGTCGCGACCGGGCTGCACACGCAGATCGGCCAGATCAGCCGGATGCTGGGCGAGGTCGAGGAACTGACCACCCCCCTCCTGCGGCAGGTCAACAGCTTTGGCAAGCGCTTCACGCAGGTGGCCTTCGTCGGGGCGGCGGTGCTGTTCGCCTTTGCCGTGACGCTGCGGGGGTTCGCATGGGACGATGCGCTGACCGCCGTCGTCGCGCTGGCCGTCGGGCTGGTGCCCGAGGGGCTGCCCGCCGTCATCACCATCACGCTCGCCATCGGGGTGCAGCGCATGGCCGCGCGGAACGCGGTGATCCGCCACCTGCCGGCGGTGGAAACGCTTGGCGCCACCTCGGTCATCTGCTCGGACAAGACCGGGACGCTGACCCGCAACGAAATGACCGTGCGCCGGGTGATGACCTCGGGCGGGCTGCTGACGGTCGAGGGCGCGGGCTATGATCCCGGCCCGCATCAGGTTGCGGCCGATGGCCCCGCTGGAACGCTGATCCGGGCGGCGCTGCTGTGCAACGACGCCCGGCTGCGCCCGGACGGCGGGCACTGGCTGGTCGAGGGCGACCCGATGGAAGGGGCGCTGGTGACGCTGGCGATGAAGGCCGGACTGGTGCCCGAGGCGGAGCGCGCCGCATGGCCCCGGCTCGACCAGATCCCTTTCGACGCGACATGGCGCTTCATGGCGACGCTGCACAGGCTGCCCTCGGGCGAGGCTGTCGTGCTGCTCAAGGGCGCGCCGGAACGCCTGCTGGAAATGTGCGACCGGCAGGAGGGGCTTGCAGGCGCGGAGCCGCTCGACCCGGCGTATTGGGAGGCGCAGATCGCCGATGCCGCGGCCGAGGGCGAACGGGTGCTCGGCTATGCCATGCGCCGGATGCCCGGCGATGCGACCTCGGTCGATTTCCCGGATGTGGCCGGGGGCCTCGTGTTCCTCGGCCTCACCGGCTTCATCGATCCGCCGCGGTCTGAGGCGATCCGCGCCATCGCCGAATGCCATTCCGCCGGGATCGGGGTGCGGATGATCACCGGCGACCATGCCGCGACCGCCGCCGCCATCGCCCGGCAACTGGGGCTGGCAAAGGACCCGCATGTGCTGACCGGACAGGATCTGGACGCGCTCGCCCCCGAAGCGTTCCGCGCCGCCGTGCGCGAAACGCAGGTCTTCGCCCGCACCAGCCCGGAACACAAGCTGCGCATCGTGCAGGCCCTTCAGGCCGACGGGCTGATCGTCGCCATGACCGGGGACGGGGTGAACGACGCGCCCTCGCTCAAACAGGCGGATGTGGGGATCGCCATGGGCATCAAGGGCACCGAGGCCGCCAAGGAAGCCGCGCAGATGGTGCTGATGGACGACAATTTCGCCTCGATCGTCGCGGCGGTGCAGGAAGGCCGCACCGTCTACGACAATATCCGCAAGGTCGTGTCCTGGACCCTGCCGACGAACGGCGGCGAGGCGCTGACCGTGATCCTGGCCATCCTTGTCGGATTTTCCATGCCGATGACGCCGGTGCAGATCCTGTGGATCAACCTGATCCTCGCGGCGACGCTCGGCCTCGTGCTGGCGTTCGAGCCGACCGAGCCCGGCGTCATGCGCCGCCCGCCGCGCCACCCAGATGCGGGGCTGCTGTCGCGGTTCCTCGTCTGGCGGATCTTCTTCGTCTCGGTCCTGTTCATGGCGCTGTCGCTGGGGCTTTTCTTCTGGGCGCTCGGGCAGGGGCGCGATCTGGACACGGCGCGGACGATGGTGGTCAACCTGATCGTGGTGCTGGAGATCTTTTACCTGTTCAACGTGCGCTACCTGCACATGAGTTCGTTCACCCTGACCGGGGTGAAGGGCACCGGGCCGGTTCTGGGCGCGGTGGGGATCGTGGTGGTGGCGCAGATCGCCTTCACCTACCTGCCGGTGATGAACGGGCTTTTCGGTTCGCGCCCGCTGACCCTGCTGGACGGGGTGGTGATCGTGGCGATCGGCCTCGTCTCGCTCGTGGTGCTGGAGGTGGAGAAGCATTTCCTCCGCGACCGGTTCGATTGAGGGGAAGCCGGTCTTGCCAGCACCCGCCCGGTTCTGTCACATATCGCGGATGCGTGACCGCGCCCCCTTCCGCCGCTTCGGGCTGATGCTTCTGGCCCTGCTCGCCCTCGCCTTCGCGACGGGCGCGCGCGCCGCGCCGGATCCGGCCGAGCTGCGGATGGAGGCCTATCTGCTGTCGGGTGGCTCCGTCGCCGACCTCTGCGCGCAGGACGGGTCGGACCCCGCCCATGCGGCAAGCTGTTCGCTGTGCCATCTGATCGCATCCGGCACGCTGCCGGACGGGGGACCGTCGCTCGTGGCCGTCGAACTGCACGTGTTGGCGACGGTCCTGCTGCCGCAACTGCGACGCGCCGCGATGCGCCTGCGCGATCCGGCGACGCCGCCAACCGGCCCGCCCGCGACCTGAAGAGAAATTCACCCTCTTCCCGCGCCATCCGGCGCCTCTTTCAGGTTATTCCCATGTCCCATATCTCTGATCTGCCCCGCAGCGCGGCGGCAACCGGCGGCGCGCTGCGCCCCTTCCTGCTGCGCCTGCATTTCTACATCGGCCTGTTCGTCGGCCCCTTTCTGTTCATCGCCGCGCTGACCGGGCTGCTTTACGTCCTGACCCCGCAGATCGAGGAAAGGATCTACGCCGAGGCCCTGTTCACCGACAGCACCGGCCCCGTACACAGCCTGACCGAGCAGGCTGAAGCGGCACGCGCTCATCTGGACCGGGACCTGAACGTTTCGGCCATCCGCCCGGCCCCTGCGCCGGGGCAGACCACACGCATCCTGTTCTCCGATCCCACGCTCGGCCCGTCCGAGAACCGGACGGTCTTCGTCGATCCCGTGACGCTGGCGATCCGCGGCGACATGACCACCTATGGCACCAGCGGCATCCTGCCGTTTCGGATCACGCTGGACTATCTGCACCGCAACCTGCTTCTGGGCGACTGGGGGCGGTATTACAGCGAACTGGCGGCCTCATGGCTCTGGGTCGTGGTGCTGGGGGGCGTCGCGCTCTGGGCCACGGGGCCGAAACGTCGCCGGCCGCTGCGCAGGATGCCCCCGGCGCAGCGCCGCCACTGGATCCATGCGACGGTGGGGGTGACGGCGGGGATTGCGCTCCTGTTCCTGTCGGTCACCGGGCTGACATGGTCGCAGGCCGCGGGCGCGCGGATCGACGGGCTACGCAATGTCCTCGGCTGGACGACGCCCTCGGTCAGCCTGTCGCTGAGCGGCGAGACGGCCGAGCACCATCACCACGCCCCAGATCTGGCGACGCGCGAGGATCGTCTGAACCAGCTCGACGCCGTGGCAGCCGCCGCCCGCGCGGGCGGTATCGATTCGCCTTTCATGGAGATCCGCCTGCCCAAGCCCGGTCAGGCCTGGATGGTGCGCGAATACGACCGGAGCTGGCCCACACAGGTCGATACCCTGGCCCTGGCGCCGGATACGCTGGAGATCACCGACCGCGCCGATTTCGCCACCTTCACCCTGATCCCCAAACTGATCCGCTGGGGGATCGACGCCCATATCGGCATCCTGTTCGGCCTGCCCAACCAGATCCTGATGGCGCTGGTGGCGGCGGCGCTGATGGTCACGATCGGCTACGGCTATGCGATGTGGTGGAGGCGCCGCCCCGCCGTCACCCAACCGCTGAGCGCGGTCTGGCTGCGGCTGTCGGTGCCGGCACGAGTCTGCTCCGTCACACTCGCCGCCGCCTTCGGCTGGGCGCTGCCGATGCTGGGGCTGAGCCTCATCATCTTCCTCGCCATCGACATGGCGCGATGGTCCGCCGCGCGCAGCCGTTCATAGGATGCTCCAACATCCTCCATGACCATCTGTTGTCCTTCATTCTTCCATAAATATCCCGGGGGTGAATTTGCGCATCAGCGCAAAGAGGGGGCAGCGCCCCCTTTCTCCCTCACACAGATGCGCAAACGTCGGATCGATTCGGGAGCGCCATCACACGACCCGAAGGTATCGCCCTCCGGAATCATTGGGCCGAGCCTGTATGAAAACTCGGTTCCGGCGACACAGAGGAGAACGTTGTTCCCTTCGACAGCCTATAGGTCCACCTAGGCGCGCGTTATCTGCGTCACTCCGCCACTTCTGGCGAGTTTTCTTCCAAGTCATTGTCATAAAGACGAGTTTTGACAGACCCTCGGCCTTCCGCCTGCGTTCGTGCGGACCAAAGGATACCCTTGGCATATACCGAAAATGCACATGGCCGCCCCTGTCAGGAGGCGGCCATGACTCTTTGACAACCGGCCGGGAACGGTGCCCGACCGGATCCGCGCCGTGCCGGATCAGCCGGCGGGCAGAAGCTTCTGCTTCGGCCCGGAAATCCGCGGCTTTCCGGGTTCCTCGACATCGAGCGTGATCTTGTCGTCCTTGACGCCGATCCGCACGGTGCCGCCCTTGGTCAGCTTGCCGAACAGCAGTTCCTCGGCCAGCGGCTTCTTGACATGTTCCTGGATCACGCGGCCAAGCGGACGCGCGCCCATCTTGTCGTCGTAGCCCTTTTCGGCCAGCCAGTTGGCGGCTTCCGGCGCCAGCTCGATATGGACGTTGCGGTCGATCAGCTGGGCTTCCAGTTGCAGCACGAACTTGTCCACCACCTGCAGGATCACCTCGCGCGGCAGCGGCGCGAAGCTGACGATCGCGTCCAGACGGTTGCGGAACTCGGGCGTGAAGATCCGCTCGATCGCGGCCGTATCCTCGCCCTCGCGCCGGTCGCGGCCAAAGCCGATCGCGGCCTTCTGCATGTCCGACGCCCCGGCGTTCGAGGTCATGATCAGGATCACGTTGCGGAAATCCACCTGCCGGCCGTTATGGTCGGTCAGCTTGCCGTGGTCCATCACCTGCAACAGGATGTTGTAGACATCCGGATGCGCCTTCTCGATCTCGTCCAGCAGCAGCACGCAATGCGGATGCTGGTCCACGCCATCGGTCAACATGCCGCCCTGGTCAAAGCCGACATAGCCCGGAGGCGCCCCGATCAGGCGGCTGACGGCGTGCTTCTCCATATACTCCGACATGTCGAAGCGCAGCAGCTCGACGCCGAGCGAGCGGGCAAGCTGGTTCGCCACCTCGGTCTTGCCGACACCCGTGGGACCGGCGAAGAGGTAGTTGCCGATCGGCTTTTCGGGATCGCGCAGCCCGGCCCGGGACAGCTTGATCGCCGAGGACAGCTCTTCGATCGCCTTGTCCTGACCGAAGACCACGCGCTTGAGCGACTTTTCCAGATCGCGCAGCACTTCGGCATCGTCCTTCGACACGTTCTTCGGCGGGATACGGGCGATCTTGGCCACGACGGCCTCGATCTCCTTTTCCCCCAGCGTCTTGCGCCGCTTGGACGGAGCCAGCAGATGCTGCGCCGCGCCGGCTTCGTCGATCACGTCGATCGCCTTGTCGGGCAGCTTGCGGTCGTTGATGTAGCGCGAGGACAGTTCCACCGCCGCCTTGATCGCGTCATTGGTGTAACGCAGATCGTGATGTTTTTCGAAATAGGGCTTCAGCCCCATCAGGATCTTGACGCTGTCGGCGACCGAAGGCTCGTTCACGTCGATCTTCTGGAACCGGCGCGACAGGGCGCGGTCCTTTTCGAAATGCTGGCGATATTCGCGGTAGGTGGTCGAGCCCATGCAGCGCAGCTTGCCGCCGGCGAGCGCCGGTTTCAGCAGGTTCGAGGCATCCATCGCCCCGCCCGAGGTCGCCCCCGCGCCGATGACGGTATGGATCTCGTCGATGAACAGGATCGCGTCGGGATGATCCTCCAGTTCCTTCACCACGGCCTTCAGCCGTTCCTCGAAATCGCCGCGGTAGCGGGTGCCCGCCAGCAGCGCGCCCATGTCGAGGCTGAAGATCGTCGCCTTGGACAGGATCTCGGGCGTCTGGCCGCGCACGATCTTCAGCGCGAGGCCCTCGGCGATGGCGGTCTTGCCCACGCCCGGATCACCCACCAGAAGCGGGTTGTTCTTGCGGCGGCGGCAAAGCACCTGGATGCAGCGTTCAACCTCTTCCTCGCGTCCGATCAGCGGGTCGATGTCGCCCTTCTGCGATTTCTGGTTCAGGTTGACGCAATATTTTGCCAAAGCGGATTCCTTCGATTCCCCCTGCGTGGCCTGCTCCTGCTGTTTCTGTTCCTCTTCCGCGCCGACGACGGGGCGCGGTTCGCCGAAGGCCGGGTCCTTCGCCACGCCATGAGCGATGAAATTCACCGCATCATAGCGCGTCATGTCCTGTTCCTGCAGGAAGAACGCGGCATTGCTTTCGCGTTCGGCAAAGATCGCGACAAGGACGTTCGCCCCCGTCACCTCGGTCCGGCCCGAGCTTTGCACATGGATCGCCGCGCGCTGGATCACCCGCTGGAAGGCGGCGGTGGGCACGGCTTCGGATCCCTCGACCTCGGTGATCAGGGTCGAAAGATCGTCGTCGATGAATTCCGTCAGGGTCTGGCGCAATTCATCCAAGTTCACTCCGCAGGCACGCATGACGCGACTGGCGTCCGGCTCGTCAATCAATGCGAGCAACAGGTGTTCGAGCGTCGCCAGTTCATGTTTGCGGGCATTTGCAAGCGCAAGCGCCCCATGAATGGCTTGTTCGAGCGTGGTCGAGAACGACGGCATCTGATGCTCCTTTCTTCGGCGCGGGGCCTCCGGCCGATCATGGCCTCATGACGATTAAAGTTTGGTGGATTTCGTTTTGCTTCAAGTGCTGCATGCGCAAAAACCGTTCACATCTGACATTTCGCTTAAAAATTCGCCGGATATTGCGGCGTTTACGTCGGTCATGGGGCAGGTCTCGCGGCGGCGGGGGTTCCGGCCTCGGCGGCGATCTCCGCGGGTGCGTGCGACAGCAGCAACGCCACAAGGTCGGTGCGCGAGACGATTCCCACCAGATGGCCGGCCCGCGTCACGGGGATGGCGCGGGCGCGATGGTCGGACAGCCTCTGCAGCAGATCGGACACCGGATCCTCGGGCGAGACGGGGGTGATCCCGTGGCCCATCAGGCTGCGGGCCTCGGGTTCCGGGGGCGCGGCGCGCAGGCCCAGACCGGGGCGTCGCGCGGCCGCCAGCTCGCGCGCGAGACGCGCCATCGCCGGGCGTTCGTCGACGAGGCCGAGCAGATGCCCCTCGCTGTCCGTCACCGGCAGGCTTTTCACCCCGAGCGCCACCAGCTTGCGCACGATCTCGGTCAGCGGGGTCTCGGGGGCGATGGTTGCGGGCGCGGGGGTCATGATGTCGCCGACCCGCGTGCCGATCAGCAGGGCATGGGCGGCGCGGCTTTGCGCGGCGTCGATCATGCGGCCCAGATCCGCCGCGCCGATGTTGGCCGACTGGTCGAAATCGACCAGCAGCGACGCCAGTTCCGCATCGGTCAGGCGCTGACGCGGACGGTGCAGCGGCCCCTCGCGGGTCGGAATCACCGGACGGGCGGGGTAATGTATGCCGAACGTGCGGTTCCACACGATCGCCAGAACGATCAGCGCCAGCGTCACGATGCCGACGGGAAACAGCACGAAATCATAGCCCACGGGGCGGCCGGCCTCGACTTCCAGCGCGCAGAACAGCGCCATTCCGGCGGCCGGCGGGTGCAGGGCGCGCACGGCCAGCATCGCGGCGATCGCCAGCGTGACGGCGATTCCGTCGGCATAGGGTGCGGGCACCACCTTCAGCACCGTGATTGCCACCCCGGTCGAGACCACCATCCCCACCAGCGCCGACCAAGGCTGCGCCAGCGGCGAATTCGGCAGCACGAACAGCAGCACCGACATCGCGGCGAAGCCCGATACCAGAAACAGCCCGGTTTCCCGTGCATGCGGCAACAGCCGCAGGGCGACCGCGCACAGCAGGATGGCGATCCCCGCCCCAAGCGCGGACCGCACGATGTCCACCGCGTGGCGCCGTCCCATCTGCGGTCCGAAGCGGCGCAGCACGGTGCGCCAGCCCTCCGCGGGCTGATGAAGGCTGTTGTGCATCGCCGCGCCTCAGAACCTGTCCTTGCGCGCGCGGGCCTCGGTAAAGGTCTCGAGCGCGCTCGCCCCGGGCGAAAGGCCGAGAGCCGCCTTCAGCGCCGGATCCCCGCCACGCAGGAAGGGGTTGGTCGCCAGTTCCCGTTCCAGCGTCGCGGGCAGCGTCGGTTCCCCCTTGGCGCGCAGGATCCGGACCTCCTCCATCCGGTTCAGCAGTTCGGAGTGCATCGGTTCCAGACTGAGGGCAAAGCGGCCGTTGGCCTCGGTATATTCATGGCCGGAACAGATCCGCGTCTCGGGCGGCAGCGCGGCCATGCGGGTCAGCGTGTCGAACATCTGGACGGGGGTGCCCTCGAACAGGCGTCCGCAGCCCCAGCTCATCAGGCTGTCGCCGGAAAACAGCAGGCCGGGGCCGGGGAGGTAATAGGCGATATGCCCGACCGTGTGGCCGGCGGCGTCCAGCACCTCGGCCGCATGGATGCCGACGGGGAAGCTGTCGCCCGGTTCCACGGGATCGGTCAGCGGCGGCAGCCGGTGGCTGTCGCGCCGCGCGCCCACCACCCGCGCGCCGGTGGCCTGCGACAGGGCCTCCACCCCGGCGATGTGGTCTTCGTGGTGATGGGTGATCAGGATATGGGTCAGCTTCCAGCCGCGCGCCTGCAGCGCGTC
This sequence comes from Paenirhodobacter populi, assembly GCF_004022215.1. Taxonomy (GTDB): domain Bacteria; phylum Pseudomonadota; class Alphaproteobacteria; order Rhodobacterales; family Rhodobacteraceae; genus Rhodobacter; species Rhodobacter populi. The sequence goes on along the minus strand of NZ_SAUZ01000030.1, from coordinate 26,236 downwards.
CAGCACCGGCACCGCATCCGGGACGTCGATCACCGCCGTGGTGTCGGTCGTCTCGTCATGGATCAGCCAGGCGTAATTGTCGGAAAGGCAGGGGATGATCTGCAAATCGAGGGTCATGGCGTTTCGCGGCCTTTGGTCTATGGTGGCACGAGCATCGCCGAAGGAGGACCGGCACGCAATGCACCTCGACGTGGTTGACCTGCGCAATTTCTATTACCGGACGCAACTGGGCCGCGCGGCGCAGAAGGCGATCCGCGACCGGCTGACCGGATTGTGGCCGCCGACGCAGGCGCTGAACGCCGGACTGACGGTGGCGGGATACGGTTTCGCGGTGCCGATGCTGCGGCCCTATCTGGAAAACGCGCGGCGGGTGATCGGGCTGATGCCGGCGGAGCAGGGGGTGATGCCCTGGCCCGCGGGAATGCCCAATGTCTCGCTGCTGTGCGACGAGCTGCACTGGCCGCTGGAAACCGGGATGGTCGACCGGCTGGTGGTGCTGCACGGGCTGGAGGCCTCGGACAATCCCGACCTGCTGCTTGAGGAATGCTGGCGGGTGCTCGGCCCCGGCGGGCGGGCGGTGCTGATCGTGCCGAACCGGTCGGGCCTCTGGGCCCCGCGCGAGACGACACCCTTCGGCTTCGGCCGTCCTTATACATTGTCGCAGCTCGATACGCAGGTGCGCCGGATCGGCTTCGTGCCGGAACGGCATGAGGCGGCGCTCTATATCCCGCCCTCGCATCGCCGGTTCTGGCTGCGTTCGGCGGCGATGTGGGAACGGCTCGGCGCGCGGCTGCCGGGGCTGCTGGCGGCGGGGGTGGTGCTGCTCGAGGTCTCGAAACAGGTGCAGGCGCCGCGCCGGCCGGGGATCGGCGTCAGGGTGCGCCGGCCGCTTTCCGTGCTCGACGGCGTCGCCGGCCCGGTGGCGGGGCGGATGTCGCGGCGCTGACGCAACGGCAGCCCCATCCGCCCGGCGGGAATCACCGCGCCGCCGCGCCGCGCCGCCGTTTTGGCCCGTCGCGGGGCATCGCCGCGACAGCCGCGGCAACTTGACGCAGGCTGGCGGCATCGGCGATTGTCAAGATGTGCCCTTGGCCGCAACCGGGCCGGAAAACAGGCCTTTCTCTTCACATTCTCTTGTCCAAGACGGTTGCGAGGGGGGGGGCGCTCTGTTACATGCAGGCCTGATAAATTCTGGTGCATGGCAACTATGCGCCGTCTCAAAGGGGAACCTTCGTCCGGCCCGCGCGGCTGCAGGCGGAGGCAGAACATCGGAAGGGTGGACGTGTCCGAACCAGCTTCGATTTCCGCAGCCATTGCCGGTCGCTATGCGACGGCCATTTTCGAACTTGCGCAGGAGGGGCGGGGCCTCGATGCGCTCGAAGCGGATGTGAAGGCGCTAGGCGAGGCGCTCGCCGCCTCGGCCGATCTGCGCGACCTGATCGCCTCGCCGATCTATACCCGCCCGCAGCAGGAAGCGGCGATCGAGGCGGTCGCAAAGCCGATGGGCCTGTCGCTGCCGATGCAGAACGGGCTTGCGCTGATGGCGACCAAGCGGCGGCTGTTCGTGCTGCCGCAGTTGCTGAAGCAGCTTTCGGCCCTGATCGCCGAGGCCAAGGGCGAAGTCACCGCAGACGTGACCTCGGCCGCGCCGCTTTCGGCGGAACAGCAACAGGCGTTGTCCGCCGCGCTCGCGCAGAAGAGCGGAAAGATCGTGAAACTGAATGTCGCCGTCGATGAAAGCCTCATTGGCGGCATGATTGTCAGGCTTGGATCGCAAATGATCGATACGTCGGTCCGCGCGAAACTCGCCTCCCTCCAGAACACCATGAAAGAGGTTGGATAATGGGCATCCAAGCGGCTGAGATTTCTGCTATCCTCAGGGAGCAGATCAAGAATTTCGGGCAGGATGCCCAGGTGGCCGAAGTCGGCCGCGTCCTGTCGGTGGGCGACGGCATCGCCCGCGTCTACGGGCTCGACAATGTCGAGGCCGGCGAAATGGTCGAATTCCCCGGCGGTATCCGGGGCATGGCGCTGAACCTTGAAACCGACAACGTCGGTATCGTGATCTTCGGCTCCGACCGCGACATCAAGGAAGGCGACACTGTCAAGCGCACCAAGGCGATCGTGGACGTTCCGGTCGGCCCGAAGCTCCTGGGCCGCGTCGTCGACGCGCTCGGCAACCCGATCGACGGCAAGGGCCCGGTCGAATTCGTCGAACGCCGCGTGGCCGACGTGAAGGCGCCGGGCATCATCCCGCGGAAATCGGTGCATGAACCGATGGCGACCGGCCTGAAATCGGTCGATGCGATGATCCCGATCGGCCGTGGCCAGCGCGAGCTGATCATCGGCGACCGCCAGACCGGCAAGACCGCGATCGCGCTCGACACGATCCTGAACCAGAAGTCCTACAACGAGGCCAATCCGGGCTACAAGCTGCACTGCTTCTACGTCGCCATCGGGCAGAAACGCTCGACCGTGGCGCAGCTGGTGAAGAAGCTCGAAGAAGCCGGCGCGATGGAATACACCACCGTCATCGCCGCGACCGCTTCGGACCCGGCGCCGATGCAATACCTCGCGCCCTATGCGGCGACCGCGATGGCGGAATATTTCCGCGACAACGGCCAGCACGCACTCATCATCTATGACGACCTTACCAAGCAGGCCGTGGCCTATCGCCAGATGTCGCTGCTGCTGCGTCGTCCGCCGGGACGTGAAGCCTATCCGGGCGACGTGTTCTACCTGCATTCGCGCCTGCTGGAACGTTCGGCCAAGCTGAACGAGGATTTCGGCTCGGGCTCGCTGACCGCGCTGCCGATCATCGAAACGCAGGCGGGCGACGTGTCGGCCTATATCCCGACCAACGTGATCTCGATCACCGACGGGCAGATCTTCCTCGAAACCGAGCTGTTCTATCAGGGCATCCGCCCGGCCGTGAACACCGGCCTTTCGGTGTCGCGCGTCGGTTCGTCCGCGCAGACCAATTCGATGAAGTCGGTCGCCGGCCCGGTGAAGCTGGAACTGGCGCAATACCGCGAAATGGCGGCCTTCGCGCAGTTCGGCTCGGACCTCGACGCCGCGACGCAAAAGCTGCTGAACCGCGGCGCGCGCCTGACGGAACTGATGAAGCAGCCGCAATACGCGCCGCTCACCAACGCGGAAATCGTCGCGGTGATCTTCGCCGGCACCAACGGCTTCCTCGACTCCGTTCCGGTGAAGGACGTCAACCGCTGGGAAGCGGGGCTGCTCGCCTATCTCCGGTCGAGCCGCAAGGACGTTCTCGACTGGCTCACCAGCGAAGATCCGAAGATCAAGGGTGACGCTGCAACCAAGCTGAAGTCCGCGATCGAAGAATTTTCCAAGACCTTCGCTTGACCGGCCTGAAAGGACAGGGACATGCCCAGCCTTAAGGACCTGAAAAACCGCATTGCGAGTGTCAAGAACACGCGCAAGATCACCAAGGCCATGCAGATGGTCGCGGCGGCGAAACTTCGCCGCTCGCAGGAAGCCGCCGAAGCCGCCCGGCCCTATGCCGAGCGGATGAACGCGCTGATGTCGAGCCTCGCGGCTTCGGTCGGGGGGGCGGACCATGCGCCGCCGCTGCTGGCCGGAACCGGGTCGGACAAGACCCACCTGCTGGTGGTGATGACGGCGGAACGCGGCCTCTGCGGCGGCTTTAACGCGAATATCGCGAAGCTGGCGCGCCATCGTGCCCAGGAGCTTCTGGCTCAGGGCAAGGTGGTGAAGATCCTCACCGTCGGCAAGAAGGGCCGCGACGCGCTGCGCCGCGACCTCGGCGATCATTTCGTCGGCCATATCGACCTGAGCAGCGTCAAGAAGATCGGCTACACCAACGCCCAGTCGATCGGCAAAGAGGTGCTCGCGCGCTTCAAGGCCGGCGAATTCGACGTGGCGACGATCTTCTTCTCGCGTTTCCAGAGCGTGATCAGCCAGGTGCCGACCGCACGGCAGGTCATTCCCGCCGTGTTCGAGGGCGAAGCCGCCGTCGTTCCGGCCGAGTTCGACTACGAGCCGAGCGAGGAGGACATCCTCGATCACCTGCTGCCGCGCGGCGTCTCGACGGCGATCTTCACGGGGCTTCTGGAAAACAACGCCTCGTTCTTTGGCGCGCAGATGACGGCGATGGACAACGCCACCCGCAACGCGGGCGACATGATCAACAAGCTGACGGTCGTCTACAACCGTTCGCGTCAGGCGGCGATCACCAAAGAGCTCATCGAAATCATTTCGGGCGCCGAGGCGCTCTGACGGAACCGGAGATAAACAATGGCAAGCAAAGGCAAAGTGGTCCAGATCATCGGTGCCGTCGTCGACGTGCACTTTGAAAGTGACCTGCCGGCGATCCTGAACGCCCTTGAAACCACCAACCAGGGCAAGGTGCTGGTGCTCGAAGTCGCACAGCATCTTGGCGAAAACACCGTCCGCACCATCGCGATGGACGCGACCGAGGGCCTCGTGCGCGGGGCCGAGGTCACCGACACCGGCGCGCCGATCACCGTTCCGGTGGGTCCGGCGACGCTCGGCCGTATCCTCAACGTCATCGGCGAACCCGTTGACGAAAAAGGCCCGGTCGACCGCACTGAGGTGCGCGCGATCCACCAGCCGGCCCCCGATTTCGAGGACCAGTCGACGGAATCGCAGATCCTCGTCACCGGCATCAAGGTCATCGACCTGCTGGCCCCCTACGCCAAGGGCGGCAAGATCGGCCTGTTCGGCGGCGCGGGCGTGGGCAAGACGGTTCTGATCATGGAACTGATCAACAACATCGCCAAGGTCCACTCGGGCTTCTCGGTCTTCGCCGGCGTCGGCGAGCGGACCCGTGAAGGCAACGACCTCTACGGCGAAATGATCGAATCGGGCGTCATCAACCTCGAAGACCTGTCGCAGTCCAAGGTGGCGCTGGTCTACGGCCAGATGAACGAGCCGCCCGGAGCCCGTGCGCGGATCGCGCTGACCGGCCTGACCATCGCGGAACAGTTCCGCGACACCTCGGGTTCGGACGTGCTGTTCTTCGTCGACAACATCTTCCGCTTCACGCAGGCGGGGTCCGAAGTGTCGGCGCTGCTCGGCCGTATCCCCTCGGCCGTGGGCTATCAGCCGACGCTGGCGACCGACATGGGCGCGCTGCAGGAACGCATCACCTCGACCCGCAAGGGCTCGATCACCTCGGTGCAGGCGATCTACGTTCCGGCCGACGACCTTACCGACCCGGCGCCCGCCGCGACCTTCGCCCACCTCGACGCGACGACCACGCTGTCGCGTGCGATCTCGGAACTCGGCATCTATCCGGCCGTGGACCCGCTCGACTCGACCTCGCGTCTGATGGACCCGAAGATCATCGGCGAAGAGCACTACAACGTGGCACGCTCGGTCCAGCAGATCCTGCAACGCTACAAGGCGCTTCAGGACATCATCGCCATCCTCGGGATGGACGAGCTGTCGGAAGAGGACAAGCTGACCGTGACCCGCGCGCGCAAGATCCAGCGTTTCCTGTCGCAGCCGTTCGACGTGGCGAAGGTCTTCACCGGCGCCGACGGCAAGCAGGTTCCGCTGGAAGACACGATCAAGTCGTTCAAGGCGGTTGTCGCCGGTGAATACGACCACCTGCCCGAAGCCGCCTTCTACATGGTCGGCGGGATCGACGAAGTGATCGCCAAGGCCGAAAAACTCGCCGCTGCGGCGTAAGGGGGACCTGATGGCCGATACGATGCAGTTCGACTTCGTGACGCCCGAGCGGAAACTCGTTTCCGCTCAGGTGCGCGAAGTGCGGATACCGGGCGCCGCGGGCGACCTGTCCGCGATGCCGGGCCATGCGCCGCTGATCACCTCGCTGCGTCCGGGTTTTGTCACCGTGGTCGCCGCCGACGGGGCCGAGACCGAATATGGCGTGACCGGCGGTTTCGCCGAAATCACGCCCGAGGGTGTCAACCTGCTGGTCGAGCACGGCGTGCCGCGCGCGGAACTGACGGTGGAACTGGTCGATGCCTATGTCGAGGAAGCCCGCAAGGCCCTTGACGAGGCGCCGCCGAACGTGGTCGACGCCGCAAGCAAGCTGTTGTCCGATATGGAAGCCATGGGCACCCGTATCAACGGCTGAAGCGGATCGCAGAAATCGGAAAGCCCCGGCCTCGCCGGGGCTTTTTCATGTTCGGCCGACGGCATCGGTTCCCCGGAAAACCGGCTGCCTCACGCGCTTTTCATCGCGCAGGCGGGCTCTCGCCGCTCGTCCTCCGCCGTTTCGGCGGCGGGCCGCGGGGCGTTTCGCGCGATCGGGGATTGCGGTTGCCGCATCGCCGGACACGTGAAAGCGTGAGGGACCCGTCCATGAATGGACCAGTCGAAGGAGAGAACTTTGTTCAATCAGCGTTTCAGGATCGCCACCGCCGCGGCTTTCACGGCTCTTGCGGCAACCGCCGCGTCGGCTCAGGTAGCCGCGACCGCCGATGAAGTCGACGATGTCGTTGCGGCGGCCAGAAACCAGCTGGCCGTCCTGGAGTATTGTCAGGCGCAGGGGCATATCGACGGCAAGGCGATCGAGGTGCAGAACCAGCTTTCCGCCACGCTCCCGGCGGCGACGGATACCGCCAAGGTGGCGTCCGCCTATGAAAAGGGGAAGTCGGGCACGATCTCTGTCATGGGGAACGAGACGAGCCTTGCCGATGCGGCGGCGACGCGCGGCACGACGGAAGAGGCCCTTTGCCAGCAGATCGCCTCGGCGGTCGAAGAGGCGGGCACCCAGACCAACTGATGCCCGACCACCCGTGAGACGACAAGAAAACGCCGGCACGATGTGCCGGCGTTTTCGGTTTCGCAAACAAAGCGCGGATCAGGCCGGCTTGTTGTCTTCCTGCGCGTGGTGGTGCAGGTGCAGCTCGTGCCCGCCCAGAACCTTGTGCAGCTGCTCGGTGTCGAGACGTCCTTCCCAGCGGCTGACGACGACGCAGGCGACGGCATTGCCGATGAAGTTGGTCAGCGACCGGCATTCCGACATGAAGCGGTCGACGCCGAGGATCAGCGCCATCCCGGCGACCGGCACCGACGGCACGACCGACAGCGTCGCGGCCAGCGTGATGAAGCCCGCGCCGGTGATGCCCGCGGCGCCCTTGGACGACAGCATCGCCACCAGCAGCAGCAGCAGCTGTTCGCCAAGCGACAGGTCGATATTCGTCGCCTGCGCGATGAACAGCGCGGCCAGCGTCATGTAGATGTTGGTGCCGTCGAGGTTGAACGAATAGCCCGTGGGAACCACCAGACCGACGACCGGACGGTCGCAGCCCGCGCGCTCCATCTTCTGCATCAGGTTCGGCAGCGCGGATTCGGAGGACGAGGTGCCCAGAACCAGCAGCAGCTCGGCCTTCAGGTAGCGGATCAGCTTGAAGATCGAGAAGCCGTTCAGCGCGCAGACCGCGCCGAGGATGCCCAGCACGAAGATCAGCGAGGTCACGTAGAACGTGCCCACCAGCATCGCGAGGTTGATCACCGAGGCGATCCCGTATTTCCCGATGGTGAAGGCGAAGGCACCGAAGGCGCCGACCGGGGCGGCCTTCATCAGGATCGCCACCATCTTGAACATGACGGCCGAACCGGCTTCGCACAGGTTGACGAAGGGCTTGGCCTGTTCGCCGATCAGGATGCACGACACGCCCGTCAGGATCGAGACGAACAGCACCTGCAGGATGTCGCCCTGCGTCAGCGCGGACACCACCGTCGTCGGGATGATCGCCATCAAAAAGCCGGTGATCGTGGTTTCATGCGCCTTTTCGGCGTAGCTGGCGACGGCGCTGTTGTCGAGCGAGGCCGGGTCGATGTTCATGCCCGCGCCCGGCTGCACCACGTTCGCCACGATCAGCCCGACGATCAGCGCGAGGGTCGAGAAGAACAGGAAATAGCCGAAGGCCTTGCTGACGACCGAACCGACGCCCTTGAGCGAGCCCATCCCCGCGAGCCCGGTGACGATGGTCAGGAAGATCACCGGGGCGATGATCATCTTCACCAGCTTGATGAACCCGTCGCCAAGCGGTTTCATCGCCTCGCCGGTCTGCGGGAAGAAATGGCCGATCAGCGCGCCGGCGACGATCGCCAGCAGGACCCAGAAATACAGATGGCGATAGAACGGCCGATGCGGAAGATGTTCCGCCCCGTAATGTTGAATGTGCATGTGACTCCTCCAGCCCATGGAATGGCATTGCGGGGAGAATATGCTTTCGGAATTTCTTGTCGAAATATTGTTACGCAAAGCTTAACGCATTGTTTTGCAATGTATCCGGCCCATTTTGTGCGGAAAAACTGTTTCATTTTCCGCACAGTATTGCGGGGGGAGTGTGGCAAGGTATACATGTTTGCCGAACGGGCAGGGCGGATGGCGATGGCTCAGGGCGGATTGAAGGCGGTATTGAGACTCGGGTCCCCGGCCGGATTGTCGCGCCGGATGCGCCGGATCCTGATCGCCGCGGGGGTGCTGGCGCTCTTCGCGGTGGTGCTGTTCGAGACCTATCACGTCTCGTTCCAGCGCGGAAAGGCGCGGCTGTCGGACGAGGCATCGGCGACGGCGCAGGGGCGGGCGATGACGCTGTCCTCGGAGCTCGCCAAGCAGCGGGCGGTGGCGCTGATCCTTGCCGACGACCGCGACGTAATCGAGGGGCTCAGCGCCCCCACCCCCGTGCGCACCGATCTGATGTCGCGCAAGTTCGAGGATCTGCGCGCCCAGACCGGCAGTTCGGTGATCTATGCGGTCGATACCACGGGGCTGGCGCTTGCCGCCTCGAACTGGCGCGACGAGGACAGCTTCATCGGCTCGAACTACGGCTTCCGGTTCTATTTCACCGGCGCGATGACGACGGGGGAGGCGTGGGAATATGCGCTCGGCAATGTCAGCCTGCGGCCCGGGCTGTATCTGTCGCGGCGGGTGGAGGCGAACGGCCAGCCGGTGGGCGCGATCATCGTCAAGGTCGAATTCGTCGAGATCGAGGCAAGCTGGCGCGGCGCCGGTGTGGATACGGTGGCGGTCGATCCGGGGGGGCGGGTGACGCTGACCTCGACCCCCGACTGGCGCTTTCTGCCCGAGCCGGATTTCGGGCCGGATCGGCTGGTCGTCTCGCGCCCGGTGGGGGGCAGCGACTGGCGGCTCGACATGGCGGTGCCGCTGGCGCCGGTGCGGCAGGAGGCGCTTGGCATGACGCTGATCGCGGCGCTGCTGGCGCTGCCGCTGGGGCTGATCGCGGCCTTGTGGCGGCAAAGGCTGCACCGCCAGCACCTGCGCCGCGCGGCCGAGGCGCGCTACCGCAACGATCTGGAACAGGAGGTCGCCGCGCGGACCCGCGATCTGTCGGAAGAGATCGGCGAACGCAAGGCGGCCGAACGGCGGCTGGCCGCGATGCAGGCGCGGCTGGTGCAGGCGAACAAGCTGGCGGCGCTTGGCCAGATCACCGCGGGCGTCGCGCATGAGGTGAACCAGCCGCTGGCGACGATCCGGCTGCTGGCCGAGAACGGCGAGGCGATGATGCCCGATCCGAAAGCCGCCCCGGAGGTGCGCGAGAACCTTGGCCTGATCGTGCAGATGACCGACCGGATTGCGCGGATCACCTCGGAACTGCGCGGCTTTTCCCGCAAGGCGCGGGGCGAGCGCGAACCCGTGCCGCTGATCGAGGCGTGGGAGGCGTCGCTGCTGCTCTCCGCCAGCCGCCGGGCCGAGGATCGCGTGCCGATCCGCGCGCCGCGCATCCCGCCCGGTCTGCTGGTGATCGGCGAAAAGGTGCGGCTGGAACAGGTGATGGTGAACCTGATCCAGAACGCGCATGAGGCGCTGGCCGGCACGGCGCAGCCGGAAATCCGCGTGACCCTCTCGCATGGTCGGCGCGAAACGGATGGCGCGCAGGTGGTGACGCTGACCATCGCCGACAACGGGCCGGGCCTCTCGGCCGAGGTGGCGCAGAACCTGTTCACCCCGTTCCTGACGACGAAGCGCGAGGGGACGGGGCTGGGTCTTGTGATCTCGCAGGGCATCATGCGCGACTTCGGCGGCAGGCTGTGGGCCGATCCGCCGGCACCGGGGCAGGGCGCGCGCTTTCATCTTGAACTGCTGGTGGCGGTATGACGCAGAGGCTGATTTCCACGGTTCCCGACATTTTCGAGGCGCCGGGCCTCGTGCGGCTGGTCGAGGACGACGAGGCGCTGCGCGCCGCGCAGGTGCAGGGGCTGAAGCTGCGTGGCTTCGAGGTCGAGCCCTTTGACGGGGCCGAGGCGGCGCTGGCCGGGCTGACGCGCGATTACGAAGGGGTGATCCTGTCGGATGTGCGGATGCCGGGGATGGACGGGCTGGAATATGCGCGCCGGGTGCGGGCGATCGACGCGGAACTGCCGGTGATCCTGCTGACCGGGCATGGCGATGTGGAAATGGCGGTGGGGGCGCTGAAGGAAGGCGCCTACGATTTTCTTGCGAAACCCGTCAGCGGCGATCTGCTGAACGCGACGCTGCGGCGCGCGCTCGGGGCGCGACGGCTGGTGCTGGAGAACCGCGCCTTGCGGATGATCGCGCCCACCGAGGAAGGCGACGGCCTGCCCGGTCACAGCCCGGCGATGGTGCAGTTGCGCGAATCCGCCGCACGGGTGGCCGAGGCCTGTCTGGACACACTGATCACCGGAGCCTCGGGCGTGGGCAAGGAACGTCTGGCGCGGGTGCTGCACCGGCAAAGCCCGCGCCGCGCCCGCGCCTTCGTCCATGTCAATTGCGCGGCCATCGCGCCCGAGCGCTTCGATACCGAGTTTCTGGGCACCGCCTCGGGCTGGGGCGGGGTCGGGCGCACCATCGGCCGGATCGAAAAGGCGCATCGCGGCATGCTGTTTCTGGACGAGATCGACGCCCTGCCGCTCGACCTTCAGGCGCGGTTGCTGAACGTCATCGAAACCGGCGAGATCTGGCCCGTCGGCGCCGATGCGCCGCGCCCGGTGGATCTGTGGGTCGTCGCCTCGACCCGGGCCGATCTGCCGGATCTGGTGGCGCGTGGGGCCTTCCGCGCCGATCTGCGCTACCGGCTGAGCGGGCTGGTCCTGCATGTGCCAAAGCTGCGCGACCGGCGCGAGGATGTGGCCTTGCTGTTTCGCCAGTTCGTCGCCGAAACCGCCCGCCGGCTGGATCGCCCCGTGCCGCCGCTGACCCCCGCGATGCGCGCCCATCTGGAAAGCCACGACTGGCCGGGCAACCTGCGCGAACTGGCGCAATTCGCCGAACGCCATGTGCTGAACCTCGAGGCTGAGCGGGCGGCCGCGGAAGAGGAGGCCCGCCCCCTTGCCGACATGGTGGCGGATTACGAAGCCGCGCTGATCCGCGACGCGCTGCGGCAGGCCAACGGCAATGCGACGCAGGCGATGGCGCGGCTGAAGCTGGCGCGCAAGACCTTTTACGACAAGCTCACCCGCCACGGCATCGTGCCGCGCGATTTCCGCAAGCCGGACGGGCTTGCCTGAGTGCGTGTGATAATATAACAAATCCTCGGAATCATTTCGGGGTCCGCCATGCCGTCTGCCTCCTGTCCTCCGCACCCTCGCCGGTCCGGGCTGAAACGCAATCTCGCGTCCTCCCTGCGCAAGCGCTGGCGCGGGGATCCGATGGCGGCGCATGACCGGCTGCCGGAACCGGCGCGGAACTGGTGCGCGCGGGCGGTGCTGCCGTGGTCGGCGGCCTCGGTCGGCCGGATCTGGGCGCGGGCGATGGCCGAGACGGGATCGGAGGAAGCGGCGCTTGCACGGCTCGACGCCGTGCAGGATGCCATGCTCGCCCGGGATCGGCACTCGTCAATTCCTTCCATATCGGAAATTATCATCTGACATCTGGCCGGATAATCATTCGCTCGGCAAGGGTGCATATTGTCCGCAGAGATCGCGGCCATCATGGCGCGAGGAGGATGACATGAGCCAATCGACATTCGGCATGGGCCGCGTCGCCCTGACCGTGAACGACATCGCCACCGTGGGCGATTATTACGAAAAGGCCATCGGCCTTGCCCGCCTGTCGCGGGACGGCGAAACGGCGACCTATGGCGCGGGGGACCGGGTGCTGCTGGAACTGCGCGCCGACCCCGCCGCCCGCCGCCGTTCGGCGCGCGAGGCGGGGTTGTTTCACACCGCTTTCCTGCTGCCCGCGCGGGCCGATCTGGGCCGCTATACCCGGTTTCTTGCGGAAAACCGCATTCCCGTCGTCGGCGCGTCCGACCATGCGGTCAGCGAGGCGATCTACCTGACCGATCCCGAGGGCAACGGGATCGAGGTCTACGCCGACCGTCCCGCCGCCGACTGGCAATGGAAGGACGGTTCGGTGCATATGGTGACCGAGGCGCTTGATATCGCGGGTCTGGTCACCGCGGCGGGCGACAGCCCTTGGCAGGGCGCGCCCGAGGGCTCGGTCGTCGGCCATGTGCATCTGCAGGTCGGCGCGCTGCCCCCGGCCGAGGCCTTTTATCACGGGCTCCTCGGGCTCGACATCACCACGCATTATCCGGGCGCGACCTTCTATTCGGCGGAGGGCTATCACCACCATGTGGCGACGAACCTGTGGAACAGCCGGGGCGCGGGGAAGCGCGATTTCCCCTCGACCGGGCTTGCCGAGATGGAAATCCACCTCGACCCCACCCGCGCGGCGGCGATCCGGGCGCGGCTGCCCGATGGGCAGGCAGCCGGCGTTGACGGCGCAGGCCTGACGCTCGAAGATCCCTGGGGCACGCCGATCGCCCTGAAAAGCCTTTGACGGAACAGCCGGCGGGAACGGAGAAGACCATGCTTGTGGACGGAAAATGGATCGGGGACTGGCAGCCCGTGCAGGCGACGGACGCCAAGGGCGGCTTCGTGCGGCAGATCTCGGGGTTTCGCAACTGGGTGACGCCGGACGGCGCGCCCGGCCCGACGGGCGAGGGCGGCTTCAGGGCCGAGCCGGGGCGCTATCACCTTTATGTCGCGCTGATCTGCCCCTGGGCCTCGCGCACGCTGATCGGGCGGCGGCTGAAGGGGTTGGAAGAGGTGATTTCGCTGTCCGTGGTGGAACCCGCGCTTGGCGATCAGGGCTGGCGCTTCGGCGATTTCCCGGGCGCGACCCGCGACACGGTGAACGGCGCGACATGGATGCACGAGATCTATACCAGGGCCGATCCGCATTACACCGGCCGCGCGACGGTGCCGGTGCTGTGGGACAAGGAACGCGGCACCATCGTCAACAACGAATCCGCCGACATCCTGCGAATGTTGAATTCGGGCTTCGGTCCACTCGCGCGCAACGACATCGACCTTTACCCCGAGGATCTGCGCGACCGGATCGACGCGCTGAACGACCGGATCTATCCGGCGCTGAACAACGGCGTCTACCGCACCGGCTTTGCCACCACGCAGATCGCCTATGAGGAAGCCTTCCGCGACGTTTTCGCCACGCTCGACATGCTGGAGGAGCAGCTCTCCCAAGGCGGGCCGTTCCTGTTTGGCGCGCGGCTGACGGAAACCGATGTGCGGCTGTTCGTGACGCTGGTGCGCTTCGACGCGGCCTATTACGGGCTGTTCAAATGCAACCTGCGCCGGATCGCCGATTATCCGGCCCTGCAGGCCTACATGATGCGCGTTCTGGACGTGCCGGGCGTGCGCGAGACGGTCAGCATCGACCATATCAAGCGCGGATATTACTCGATCAAGGCGCTGAACCCGCCGGGGATCGTGCCGGTGGGACCGGATCTGCCGGGGCTCGATGACGTGGCCCGGCGTCTTGCGGCGGAGGAATGACGATGGCCGATCAACTGGTGATCTTTCTGCATGGCGTCGGCGCGCGCGGGGCCGATCTGGCGGGGCTTGGCCCGCTGTGGCAGGCGCGCCTGCCGGGCACGGTCTTCGCGGCGCCGGATGCGCCGTTTCCCTTCGATCAGGGCGGGGCGGGGTATCAGTGGTTCTCGCTGCGCGGGATCACCGCGGAAAACCGGGGGAAGCGTATCGCCGTTGCCCGGCCCGAGTTCGACGCGCTGATCGCCGGGATCATCGCCGAGAACGGGTTCGAAGGGCGGCTCGACCATGTGGCCCTTGTCGGCTTTTCGCAGGGCGCGATCATGGCGCTGGATGCGCTGGCCTCGGGGCGCTGGCCCGTCGGCGCGGTGCTGGCCTATTCCGGGCGGCTGGCGACGCCCGGGCCGCTGACCCCGGCGATCGGAACGCCCGCGCTGCTGATCCACGGCGATGCCGATCAGGCCGTCCCCTGCGCGGAAAGCATTTCGGCCGAGGAACGCCTCTGCGCGGCGGGTGTGCGGGCGGAACTGGTGGTCGAGCCCGGCCATCCCCACGGCATCTCGCCGCAGGGCGCGTTGCGGGGCGTGGCCTTCCTCGCGCGGGTCTTCGGCGTTTCGGGGCTGGAACAGCCGCCGCTTCGGGTCTAGCTTCGGGCAAACGCCCCTGCCGCGAAGGACGCTATCCTGGACCGTCTCGATGCCGACCGGATGTTCGTCGCCGTGCTGGATACCGGCAGCTTCGCCGAGGCCGCGCGGCGGCTTGGCGTGTCCGGCGGGCAGGCGTCGAAGCTGATCTCGCGGCTCGAATCCGATCTGGGCGTGCAACTACTGAAACGCACGACCCGCGCCCTGTCGCCGACCGAGGTGGGGCAGGCCTATTACGCGCGGCTGAAGGGCATCCTTGAGGATTACGACGCGCTTGAGGCCTCGGTGCGCAACGCCTCGGGCGCGCCCGCCGGGCGGCTGCGGCTGAGCGCGCCGATGTCCTTCGGCACGATCCGTCTGGCGCCGCGGCTGCTGGATTTCGCGCGCGCCTTTCCGGACATCCAGCTCGATGTCAGTTTCAGCGACCGGACGGTGAACCTGATCGACGAGGGATTCGACATGGCGGTGCGGATCGGCGCGCCCGCCGACAGCAGCCTGATCGCCCGGCGGCTGTGCGCGGTGCGGGTGGTGGTGGTCGCCGCGCCCGATTATCTGGCGCGTCAGGGAGTGCCACCGGAACCCGCCGATCTGGCGACGCGCGACTGCATCATCGACACGAACTTCCGCGATCCGGAGAACTGGCGCTTTCACCTGCCGGGCGGGGGGGTGACGGTGCCCGTCTCCGGCCGGCTGCGGTTCTCGAACGGCGAGGCGACGCTGGCCGCGGCCGAGGCGGGGCTGGGCATCGCCCGCGTGCCCAGCTTCATCGCCGGCGATGCCCTGCGCGCCGGGCGGGTGCAGGCGCTGTTTCGCGGGACCGAGGATCCTTCGCACAGCCTCCATGCCGTTTACCCCGCGGCGAAACATCTGGCGGTCAAGGTGCGGGCGCTGGTGGATTTTCTGGCGACCTGCTACCGGGGCGAACCGGAATGGGATCGGGGCTGGTAGCGGAATGGCGCGGATGATGAGGGGGCTGGATCGCGTGCTCTTCGCGCTGATCGCGGCGGGTGGCGCGGTCTGGGCGGGGCTTGCGATGTTCGTGCAGCTCGCGCCGCCGCTCCGGTGGCTGGGCTGGGCGGCGCTGGCCGTGGCGCTGATTGTCGCGGCTATGCTGCGCCGCCGGTCGCGTATGGCGGGCTGGCTCGTGCTGGCGCTGGCGGCGGGCGCGGTGGGGCTGTGGTATCAGACGATCCAGCCGCGCGCCGACCGGGATTGGGCCGCCGACGTGGCCCATGGGGTCACCGCGCGGGTGCAGGGCGATACCGTCACGCTGTCCGACATCCGCGATTTCCGCTGGTCCGCGCCCGACCGGGCCGAGGAACGCTGGATCAGCCGCAGCTACGATCTGAGCCAGTTGGAAACCGTCGACATGTTCACCTCGGTCTGGTCCAATCCGGCGATCGCGCATGTGCTGGTCAGCTTCGGCTTCGCGGGCGGCGATCACGTGGTCTTCTCGGCCGAGATCCGCCGCGAACGGGGCGAGGTGTTCAACGAACTCGGCGGCTTCTTCCGCCAGTTCGAGCTGGTGCTGATCGCTGCGACGGAACAGGATATCGTGCGGCTGCGCACCAATTACCGCAAGGAGGAGGTCAGCCTTTTCCCGGTCTCCCTGACGCCCGATCAGCGGCGCGAGATGTTCATGGCCTATGTCGGCCTTGCCGGGCGGCTGGAGCAGCGCCCGGAATTCTACAATACGGTCACGGCGAACTGCACCACGGTCGTCTGGCGGATCGCGCGGATGGTCTATCCGGAGCTGCCGGTGGGCGGCGGGCTGGTGCTGTCGGGCTATCTGCCGGATTATCTGAACCGGCTCGGCCTGCTGGGCGGGCAGGGCAGTCTGGCGGAGCGCCGCGCCGCCGCCCGCATCGACGCCCGGGCGCGGGCCGCGACGGAGGAGGACTTCTCGGCCGCGATCCGGGTGCCCTGACGCCGTGCGCGTCTCGGAAACGGGCAGGGGAAGTCCTTCGGCTGGGAATGGATCGGGCGGCCTTCCAGCGGAAAGATGCTTGGCTGGACCCGGGACCTGTCAGCGAAAGAGCGTCCCGCCCGATGTTGAGGGGGCAAGGGGGCCAGCCCCCTCGCGCGTGTCCCCCATTCGGCGGGGCATCCTTCCACTGGAAGGCTGCCTGATCCGCCTCATCCCCCGGGATATTTAGGGAAAGATGAAGGGGATGAGGCGCATTCAGGTGGTTCTGGAATACGTCCGCGGGCGCCGGGGAACGGCCGGAATCCCCGTGCCGGACATGAAAATGGCGGCCGGTGGCCGCCATTCGTAGGAAGGGATGTTACTCGCCCGTCGTATAGGCGGTGGTCGAGTAGGGGTCTTCCGGCGGCGCCAGTTTCGGCGCCTGCGCGCCCTGCAGCGGATCTTCCTGACGCTGCACCGAGCCCTCGAAATGCGCGCCCGATTCGATCGCGATGGTCTTGTGGATGATGTCGCCCTCGACCCGCGCGGTCGAGGTCAGCCGGACCTTGAGCCCGCGCACGCGGCCGACGACGCGGCCATTGACGATGATGTCATCGGCGATGATCTCGCCGCGGATGGTGGCGGTTTCGCCGACGGTCAGCAGATGGGCGCGGATGTCGCCCTCGATCGTGCCTTCGACCTGGATGTCGCCGCTCGTGCTGATGTTGCCGGTGATCGTCAGATCCGAGGAAAGGACCGAAACCGCCGGTTTCGCACGGGGTGCCACGGGATAATCCGAGCCGTGACCATAGGACCCTGCATCGGTCTTGTCGGCTTCCGGGGCGGCCTTGGGGCCGGGTTCATGGATTTTGCTCTTAGAAAACATTCTGTGCAGCCTTGATGAAGGTCATCGGATTGATCGGTCGGCCGTCAACCCGGATTTCATAGTGCAGATGCGGCCCGGTGGACCGTCCCGTATTGCCACTATCACCAATCACGTCGCCGCGCGACACCTTTTGTCCGATTTTGACCTTGATGCGCGAGAGGTGGCCGTAGACCGTGCTGACGCCGAACTGATGTTGCAGCCGGATCATCTGACCATAGCCGTTTTCCCAGCCCGCGTCGATCACGGTGCCGTCGGCGGGCGCCTTGACCTTCATGCCGACCGGACCGGCGAGGTCGATACCGGCATGCAGCCGGCCCCAGCGATAGCCGAAGGGCGAGGTGAACCGGTATCCGCCGTCCAGCGGCATGCCGAAGGGCAGCCGGTCCACCGCCATCCGATACATGTTCATCTCGTCCAGCCGGTCGAGGATCGCCGAGGCACGCATGTCATCCTGCGAATATTCGGCCATGTTCTTCGAGGACAGCGCGATCGGCATCAGCGGGCCGCCGGTGCCGCTGTAGCCCTTGCGGATCTGGCCGAGGATCGATTCCGGGTTCATCCCCGCGTTGCGGAACATCTTGTCGAGCGGCTTGAGCGAGATGTTCACCGCCCCTTCGAGCGTGGTGAAGATCTGGTCGTTGCGTTCTTCCAGCAGGCGTTTCTGCAAGGCGACCTGATCGGCCTCGACGCGGGCCTGCCGCGCATCTTCGGCGGCGGCGTCGCGCTGCGCCGACGTATCGTTGAGCGCATCCGCCAGCATCTCGACCGTGCCCGCCATGTCGTCGGCCTGCGCCGAAAGCGTGCTGGCCGTGCCGTCCTCGCCGCCCTGGGCCTGCGCCAGCAGGTCGCGCGCCTCGTCGCGCTCGGTCATGGTGCGGCGCAGCGTCGACTGGATCACGTCGATGCCGGTTTCAAGCTCGCGCCGCCGCTCCTCCGACGTCAGAAGCTGCGACTGCATCTGCGACACCTGTTCCAGCGCGACCTGGAACCGCTTCTGCGCGGCCGTCGCCTCGTTCGCGCGGGCGTCGCGTTCATGCGCCAGGGTGATCAGCCGCTGTTCAAAGGCCGATCGCGCGATCGCCGCCTGTTCCCGCGTCGATCCCGACGAAATACTGTCGATGAACAGAAGCGAGGTCGCCAGCATCGCCCAGGCGAACAGCAGCCCGCCCACCGAATAGGCCGCCGCCTGCGTCAGCGGGCGCAGCCGCACGAAACGTGTCGTCGTGTCCGATTTGATGAAGAGCCGCTGTTCCGGGATCCATCGCTCGAGCAGGGCGTTGACACGGTCGATGGGGTTCACACGGTCGAGAAGTCGTCTGGGCACGCCGATAGTCCTGTGAAATGTCGGTCTGAGCGGGGCACCGGCGCCCCAGGCAGCGGATGACAGGTTGCCATCCCCGGGTGTGCATCGCCTTAACAAGCGGCCGCGGCGTCATGCAACACGTTTCGCCCGGCACCTGCCCCCATGCGCGGGAACCAGCAGGGGGTGCGCAGATTCCCGCCGATGAATATTTCGGAAAGGTGAAAGGGCGCTGCGTGGGACGCCGCGCCGCCCTGCTCCCATCATCTTTCCACAAATATCCCGGGGGTGAGCGCCAAAGGCGCGAGGGGGCTGGCCCCCTGCCGCCCTCGACGCCAGCCTCCCGATCAGTTCAGCGCATGCACCGCGGCGAGTACCTCTTCCGCATGGCCCTTGACCGAAACCGTCGGCCAGACCCACGCCACCTTGCCCGTGCCGTCGATCAGAAAGGTCGCCCGCTGGATGCCCATCGAGGTGCGGCCATACATCTTCTTTTCGACCCAGGTGCCATAGGCCGCGCAGACGGCGCCGTCTTCGTCCGACACCAGAGGTATGCGCAAGTCGTGCTTGGCGCAGAACTTTTCATGCTTCGCTACGGTATCGCGGGATATGCCGACAACCACCGCGCCCGCCGCCGCGAAATCGTCCGCAAGCCGGGTGAAGTCGATCGCTTCCAGCGTGCAGCCGGGCGTGTCGTCCTTGGGATAGAAATACAGGACCACCGGCCGTGGCCGCAGCGATGACAGGGTCAGGGTCGTGGATCCGGCCGCCCCCGCCACGGGAAGGGTGAAGTCCGGGGCCGTCTCTCCGGTGCCGATCATTTGCATCTCCTTGATTGCAGTCGCCCGGATAAGGTCTAAGACGGGGGAACGGAATTGCAAACTTCCGGTTAAGGAAATCAACACCAACGGCACGGGCAGGCCGCATGAAAGACACGGGCACCGGCGAATCCCGCCAGAATGGCGCGGCAGACCGCCGCCGCCCCCGGATGGGGGTGTGGATGCTTGTCGCGCTGCCCTTCGCGGCCCTGTTTTCCGTCTTCGCCTTTTTCGCTGTCACCCATCAGCCGATCCCCGTGCCGCAATGGGTTCTGACGCAGGTCGAGGCGCGGGCCAACACGCTCCTGTCCGGGCGGTTGCAGGTCGCGGTGCTGGGCCGGGCGGAGCTGGTGCTGGATGCCGGGCTGACGCCGCGGGTGCTGTTGCGCTCGGTCCGGCTGTCGCGCCCGGACGGGCAGCCGCTGGCGCTGCTGCCGGAACTGCGGATGGGGTTCTGGCCGGATTCGCTGCTCAAGGGGCAGGCGTCGCCACGTTCCTTCACCATCTCCAATGCGACGATCGTGCTGCGGCGGCTGGAGGACGGACGGATCGATCTCGATCTGGGGGATGAGGGGTCGTTTTCCGGGCTCGACTTCGCCAACGCCGCCGCCGTCTCCGAGGCGGTCGAGGCAGCCTTCGACACGCCGGCGCTGCGCGCGCTCGAACAGGTGACGGCCGAGGGCGTGCGGATCCGCATCGACGACCGCCGGCTCGACCGTATATGGGAGGTCAGCGACGGCCGCTTCCGCCTGACCCAGACGGCGGAGGAGATCGCGCTGTCGCTCGGCTTTTCGGTGGGCGAGGCGAACCATACCCCGGCCGAGATCTCGCTGTCCGCCACCACCTCGAAAACCGGGCCCGAGGCGGATTTCGTCGCCGCGATCAAAGGGATGCCCGCCGCCGATCTGGCGATGCAGTCGCCTTCGGTCGCGCTGCTGGGGCTGCTCGACGCGCCGATCTCGGGCGAGTTCCACACCGCGATCGACGATACCGGCGCGCTGACCCAGACTGAGGCGGTGCTGACCATCGGGCAGGGCGCGCTCCGTCCCGCCGAGGGGGCGCCGCCCGTGCCCTTCGACAGTGCGGTGATGACCCTCGACTACGATGCGGATGCGCAGAAGGTGGTGATGCGCGACGCCAGTTTCCAAAGCACGTCGCTGCGGTTCCGCGCCGAGGGGCAGACCTACCTGCGCGATTTCGCGGGCGGTCTGCCGCGCGAGGCGCTGGTGCAGCTGCGCCTGACCGGGATCGAGGCGGACCCCGAGGGCATCTTCGTCTCGCCCGCCCGGTTCGGCTTCGGCGCGGTCGAGGGGCGCGTGCGGCTCGACCCGTTCCGCGCCGAGATCGCGCAGATCCAGCTGGTCGACGAAGACAAGCGCATTTCCGCCAGAGGCACCGTTTCGGCGGCGGCGGATGGCTGGCGCGTGTCGGTCGATGCGGCGGTGGACCAGATCGACCAGCACGACCTGCTGGCGCTGTGGCCGCCGCGCCTTGTGCCGCCGACCCGCGCCTGGCTGGCCGAGAATGTGGTGACCGGGCAATTGCACAACGCCCATGCCGCGGTCCGCATCGCCCCCGACCGGGCCCCGAAATTCGAGTTGGGCTACGAATTCCGCGGCGCCGAGGTGACGGTGATCCGCACCCTGCCACCGGTGCGCGACGGGCGCGGCTTTGCCACGATCCACGACAACACCCATTCGCTGATGGTCGAGGAGGGCACGATCACCGCCCCTTCGGGCGGCGAGGTCGAGGTGGCGGATTCCGTCATGCGCGTGCCCGACATCACCGAAAAGCCGGCGCTGGCGGATATCACGCTGGTCACCCGCTCGGCGATTCCGGCGGCGCTGTCGATCCTCGACCAGCCGCCCTTTGAATTCCTGCGAAAGGCCGGCAAGGGCACCGATCTGGCCGAGGGCCGGGCCGAGGCGCATACCCGTCTGCAGTTCCGCATGGAACGGCACATCGCGCCGGAGGATGTCGATTTCGACGTGACGGCGCGGATGGAGGATGTGCGGTCCGACAAGGTGGTGCCGGGGAAGGTGCTGGCGGCGCCCGAGCTGATCCTGAAGGCCGACCGCACCGGCATGACGATTTCCGGCAAGGGCACGCTGGATGAGGTGCTGTTCGATGGGCGCTGGTCGCAGCTGTTCGGGCCGGAGCACAAGGGCCGGTCTCGCGTCGACGGTTACGTGAACGTCACGCCGGAAGCTCTTGAAAGTCTGCATGTAAACCTGCCGAATGGCATGGTCAGGGGATCCGGCTGGGGGCGGATCGGGCTCGATCTGGTCGAGGGGCAGCCCCCCACCTATGACTTCCGTTCCGACCTGCGCGGCATCGCTTTGTCGATCCCCGAAATCCACTGGTCCAAGGCCGCCGCCACGCAGGCCGATCTGCAATTGCGCGGCCATCTGGGAGAGCCGCCCACGGTCGAGGTGCTGAACCTCGACGCCCCCGGCTTGCAGGAACAGGGCAGTCTGGTCCTGTCGGCGAACGGGCTCGAACGGGCGAGCTTCGACCGGCTGGTGATCGGCAACTGGTTCAGCGGCGCGGCGGATCTGATTTCGCGGGGCAAGGGCGTCGCGCCGGATGTGCGGCTGCGCGGCGGCACGCTGGACCTGCGCCATGCGCCCTTCGGCGACGGGTCGGCCCCGGCCGGCGGCGCGGGCAGTTCGGGCAACGTATCGAACAGCCGGATCGACGTCTCGCTCGACCGTCTGGTGGTGTCGGACAGCATCGCGCTGACCACGCTGCGCGGCAATTTCACCGGGCGCGGCGGGTTCGCCGGGGATTTCGCCGCCCGGATCAACGGTTTCGCGCAGGTCGAGGGGATCATCGGCCCCGCCGCGAACGGCCGCACCGCGATCCGCATCACCAGCCCGGATGCGGGGGCCGTGCTCGCCTCGGCGAAGATCACCGACCGGACGGCGGGGGGCGATCTGGTGCTGACGCTCTCGCCCATCGGCCGGTCGAGCTACGAGGGCAACGCCACGGCGAACGGGCTGCGGGTGACGGATGCGCCGATCCTCGCCTCGATGCTGTCGGCGGTGTCGATCGTCGGGCTGGTCGAGCAACTGAACGGCGAGGGGATCGTCTTTTCCGACGTGGATGCCGCCTTCCGCTTGACCCCGGAGGGCGTCAGCATCACAAGCGCCGAGGCCACGGGCGTCTCCATGGGGGTGACGGTCAAGGGCAATTTCTACCCCGGCACGGGGCAGATCGACATGGAGGGCGTGGTGTCGCCGTTCTATCTGGTCAATGCGATCGGTCAGATATTCTCGCGCAAGGGCGAGGGACTGTTCGGCTTCACCTATTCCGTGCGCGGCCCGATCAGCGCGCCGCAGGTGTCGGTCAACCCGTTCTCGATCCTGACGCCGGGGGCGCTGCGCGACATCTTCCGCCGCGTGCCGCCGACGGTGCGGACGCAGTAGGGCCGGACGAAAACCGCGCAGGAGGCGCGCATGAAGCTTGAGGATTTCGATTTCGACCTGCCCGAAGGGCTGATCGCCACGCGCCCGGCCCGGCCGCGCACGGCGGCGCGGCTGCTGCTGGCCGAAGGCGATGCCATCCGGGATCTGCATGTCTCGGATCTGGTCGATCTGTTCCGGCCGGGCGACCGACTTATCCTGAACAATACCAAGGTGATACCGGCGCGTCTTGGGGGCGTGCGCGAACGTGACACCGGGCAGGGCCGGGTCAGCGCGAAGATCGAGGTGACGCTCCTGGAGCCCTCGGCCGACGGCTGCTGGTCGGCGCTGGCGAAGCCCCTGCGCAAGCTGAAGGAGGGCGAGACGATCCGCTTTTCCGATGCTTTGTCCGCCGAGGTGCGCGGGATTTCCGACGCGCAGATGAAGATCGCCTTCAACCTGACGGGCACGGATTTCGACGCCGCGCTGGCTGAGGCCGGGGCGATGCCGCTGCCGCCCTATATCGCCGCGCTGCGCGCCCCCGACGAGGCCGACAAGACCGATTACCAGACCGTCTTCGCCCGCCATTCCGGCGCCGTCGCCGCCCCCACGGCGAGCCTGCATTTCACCCGCGAACTGCTGGAGGCGATTCACGCCAAGGGCGTCGACTTCACCGAGGTCACGCTGCATGTCGGCGCGGGCACCTTCCTGCCGGTGAAGGTCGAGGACGTCGAAACCCACAGGATGCATTCCGAATGGGGCGAGGTGACCGAAGCCGCCGCCGCCGCGATCAATGCCACCAAGGCCGCCGGCGGGCGGGTGATTCCGGTGGGCACCACGGCGCTGCGGCTGATCGAAAGTGCGGCCGGCGCGGATGGCGTGATGCGCCCGTTCCGCGGCACCACCGACATCTTCATCTACCCCGGCTACCGCTTCCGCGTCACCGATGCGCTGATGACCAATTTCCACCTGCCGAAATCGACGCTGCTGATGCTGGTCTCCGCCCTGATGGGGCGCGAGAGGATCCGCGCGATCTATGCCCATGCGGTCGCGCAGGGATATCGTTTCTTCTCTTACGGAGACGCCTCGCTTCTGATACCGGATCGCGGCGAACCGTAGCTGTTTCGCAACGCGCATCCCTTTCGCGGAGTCTGACATGCTGACCGTTCTTCGCACCACCTGGCCCTTGCTGCTGGGGATCCTGCTGCTGCTGGTGGGCAACGGCATGCAGGGCACGCTGCTGGGGATTCGCGGCGGGATCGAGGGCTTCTCGACCTTTCAGATGTCGATCGTCATGTCGGGCTATTTCGTCGGCTTCCTGTTCGGGTCGCAGATGACGCCGATCATGATCCGCCGGGTCGGCCATGTGCGGGTGTTCGCGGCGCTTGGCAGCCTGATCTCGGCGATCCTGATCCTCTATGCGGCGATCCCCGACTGGCTGGCCTGGACGCTGATGCGGATGATCATGGGGTTCTGCTTCTCGGGTGTCTACATCACCGCCGAAAGCTGGCTGAACGCCTCGTCGACGAACGAGACGCGGGGGCAGGCGCTGTCGGCCTACATGATCGCGCAGATGGTGGGGATCATCACTGCGCAGATCCTGATCAACGTCGACGATCCGGCGGGCTACATGCTGTTCGTCATCCCCTCGGTGCTGGTGTCGCTGGCCTTCACGCCGATCCTGCTGTCGGTCGCGCCGGCGCCTGCCTTCGCCGAGGTCAAGCGGCTGAACTTCCGCAAACTCTACGAGGTCTCGCCGCTTGGCGTGGTGGGGATGTTCCTGATGGGCGGGGTGTTCTCGGCGCTGTTCGGCATGGCCTCGGTCTGGGGGACGCGGGCGGGGCTGACGGTGCCGCAGATCTCGGTCTTCGTCGGGGCGATCTATGTGGGGGGCCTCGTCGCCCAATATCCGATCGGCTGGGCCTCCGACCGGA
Organism: Paenirhodobacter populi; assembly: GCF_004022215.1. Taxonomy (GTDB): domain Bacteria; phylum Pseudomonadota; class Alphaproteobacteria; order Rhodobacterales; family Rhodobacteraceae; genus Rhodobacter; species Rhodobacter populi. The sequence continues at coordinate 1,577 of NZ_SAUZ01000030.1, read as the reverse complement.
TGGACCGGCGCAAGATCATCTTCGCGGTGTCGGTGGTGGGCGCGCTGGCGATGTTCGCGGCCTTCGTCTTTTCGCCGGGGTTCTTCATGCTGTCGGTGCTGGGGGCGATCGCGGGCGGGGTGGCCAATCCGCTCTATTCGCTGCTGATCGCCTATACCAACGACTATCTGGACAAGGACGACATGGCGGCGGCCTCGGGCGGGCTGCTGTTCGTCAATGGCGTCGGCGCGATGATCAGCCCGCCGATCACCGGCTGGCTGATGGAGATGGTCGGCACAGACGGCTTTTTCCTGTTCCTTGCCCTGAACTTCGGCATGGGCGCGGCCTATGCGCTGTATCGCATGCTGCGCTATCCGAACCGGGTGGGGCAGTTCCCGGGCGCCTATGCGGTCATTTCGCCCTCGGCTTCGGCGCTGGCGGTGGACAAGGCGCTGCGCGCGGCGGATGGCGATCAGCGCGAATGACCGCCGAGGCCGCGCGCCGCCCTTGCCGCGCCCGCCGCTTGCTGCCAACCTGCGCGGTGGGAGGACGACATCATGACCGATCAAGGCGAAGAAGTCCTGCGCTACTGGACCGGGCTTGGCCCCGAGGGCTGGTATGCGGGCACCGGGGACATCGACACGGACATCCGCACCCGGTTCGAGGGGCTCTGGCGGCAGGCGCGGGAAGACGGGCTCGAGGGCTGGCTCGACACCCCGCAAAGGGCGCTGGCGGCGCTGATCGTGCTGGATCAGTTCCCGCGCAACATGTTCCGCGACCGGCCCGAAAGCTTCATGACCGATGCGCAGGCGCTGAGGCTGGCCGAACAGGCGATCGCGCGCGGGCATGACCTGACGGTGGAACCGCCGCTGCGGCAGTTCTTCTACCTGCCGCTGATGCACGCCGAGAATATCGCCGCGCAGACCCATTGCTGCGCGCTCTTCGCCGAACGCATGCCCGGCGAGAACCTGCGCCATGCCCGCGCGCACCGCGACGTCATCGCGCGGTTCGGCCGCTTTCCGTGGCGCAACGCGGCGCTCGGGCGGCAGGACACGGCCGAGGAACTCGCCTTTCTGGCCTCCGGTGGCTACGCTTCGGCATTGGCCGATTATCCCGCAGTTGCGGGGTAGAAACGAATAGTTTAACACCAAACCAGTTTTATCCGGAGGAAGAGCGATGGCCGCCAAGACTTTCGACATGATCGTGATCGGTTCTGGTCCGGGCGGCTATGTTGCCGCGATCCGGGGGGCGCAGCTTGGGCTGAACGTGGCCGTGGTCGAGCGCGAGCATCTGGGCGGCATCTGCCTGAACTGGGGCTGCATCCCGACCAAGGCGCTGCTGCGCTCGGCCGAGGTGTTCCACCTGATGCACCGGGCGAAGGATTTCGGGCTGAAGGCGGGGGATATCGGCTTTGACCTCGACGCGGTCATCGCGCGCTCGCGCGGGGTGGCGAAGCAGCTTTCGGGCGGCATCGGGCATCTGTTCAAGAAGAACAAGATCACCGTCATCATGGGCGAGGCGAGCCTGCCGAAAAAGGGCGTGGTCGCGGTGAAAACCGACAAGGGCAGCGAGGAGCTGACGGCGAAATCCATCGTCCT
>NZ_SAUZ01000029.1 GCF_004022215.1 Paenirhodobacter populi | reverse complement strand
GCCTATTGGAAACATCCCGCCCGCAGAAGCCGAGGCCAACTTCTACGCCGCTCTGGAAACCGAAGACATGGCCGCGTAACTAACCCAAATCAGCCTCCGGCAAACCCGGAGCGGTTCAAGTCTTGGGGCTGATTTAAGCTACTGCCTGCGCCTGCTGATCGGTTTCGATGCTGCTCCAACTCGATCATAGCCTTCTACCGCCCATGATCGCAACTATACCCACTTTCGCCTTGAATGCCGGACTGTGGTTCCGGCGCGATCATCTTCTCCTCGCTTGCAGCATAATACCGATGTTGCTCGGAAAATCCACTCATCCCGGCTGTTCAGATTTTCGCAGCCACCTCTAACCGCATGTCCTGCGGTCCCTGCATGAAGCGGGCTGACTCAATCCGGCAGGTGGTTGCCATAGTTCTGCTAATGCGGCACTTGATGAAAATCTCGATTGCGGGTGGCAGGCCACTTACGGTTAGGTTTCACTATTCGGCGGGACCTGATCCCTGTTACTCCAACCTCCAGGCGCGAACTGCAGCAACGGGGTCATCGGGAACCCGCACACGCACACATGTCCTGGTGTTCAATAGTTGTCCAACCCCGAACATGCCCCATAGAATCAGGAGTTCCCGACAATGACTTTCAAGCGCATGATCCATGCCGTTGACACACATGCCGGAACGCCGATGCGCGTCATCACGGGCGGTGTGCCGCATATCCCGGGGAACTCGGTCTACGAAAAGACTAGGTGGCTTGAGGAAAACGACGATCAACTGCGCAAGCTGATGCTGCGCGAGCCGCGCGGCTACCCGGCACATTGCTGCAACCTGCTCGTTCCGCCCAGCCACCCCAAGGCGGATGCGGGCTATATCATCATGGAGCAGGTCGAATATCCGATGATGTCCGGCGGCAACACGATCTCTGTCGTGACAGTGCTGCTGGAAATGGGCATCCTGCCGATGAAGGAGCCGGTGACCGAACTGACGCTGGAAGCACCGGCCGGGCTGATCCGCGTGACCGCAGCCTGCAAGAACGGAAAGGTTACCGGTGTAACCTTCCGTAACGTGCCTGCCTTTGCGGTGCATCTGGATGCGGAAATCGATGTGCCGCATCTGGGCAAGGTCCGGGTTGATGTGGGCTGGGGCGGCATGTTTTATGTCATCGCCGACGTGCGGCAATTCAAAGGGCTGGAACTGATCCCCGAGCATGGCCGCGAGATCACCCGCGTATCGGAGATGATCAAGCGTGCTGCGAGCGAGCAACTCCCCGTCGCCCACCCGGATTACCCCGGCATCGGCATCACGGTCGCGCAGCTTGGCGGACCGACTGAAGATCTGAATGCTGACTGGAAGAATGCCGTCACAATGTCCTCGGGCAGCTTCTCCTGGGATGATCCGGCGACCTGGACCGGAGCTATCGATCGTTGCCCCTGCGGAACGGGCACCTGTGCCAAGATGGCGGTGCTGCATGCCAAGGGCGAGCTGAAGATCGGCCAGGACTTCCGGCATCAGAGCATCATCGGCAACGTCTATACCGGGCGTCTGGTTGAAGAGGTGGACATCGTCGGACGTCGTGGCGTGGTGCCGACCATTACCGGCCGCAGTTGGGTATTCGGAATCAACACCTTCGTGCTGGATCATGACGATCCCTTTACCGAAGGCTTCACCATTGGCGATATCTGGGCCTGACGGTTCCGGACAGTATTGCCCCAGCTTCAGAAGGACCGTCATCCCACATGTTTACCAGAATATTGACGCGGCAAGAGGCTGGTCACTTTCTAACATGGCCTGAAGCGGTCGAGGCTATTCGCAATGGGCATCTTCTGCCACGTCCGGAGCTTGGTGATCTGATCCTGGGTGGGGGCAGCGTGGGCCTTCTGAATCGTGCGGCGCACATCAATGGTCTGGGCTATGCCGTCAAGGCAGAGACGATTTTCGAGGCGAACGCAGCGCAAGGCGTGCCCTCGGTGCAGGGGGCGGTCCTGTTGTTCGATGACAGAACGGGCACCCTCCGGGCCATCATCGAAAGCAGCGTGGTGACGCAGTTCAAGACGGTGGCGGATTCGCTTCTGGGGGCAAGCCTGCTTGCCCGACCCGATGCGCGCCATCTGGTGATCGCCGGGGCGGGGGTCGTGGCCCGCGATCTGGTACAGGGTTATGCCACGCTGTTCCCGGATCTGGACCGTATCTCGGTCTGGGCAAGGAACCCCGAAAAGGCGCTGGCGCTGGTCGAAGCGGCTGCGGATATTCGTGCCGATCTACAGCCCGTGGCCGACTTGCCCGCAGCGCTCGGCTCGGCCGATATCGTCGCCTCTGCGACCATGGCGCGGGATCCGATTCTGAAGGGCGAGTGGATCCGTCCCGGCACCCATGTCGATCTGATCGGTGGTTTCAAACCCGAGATGCGTGAGGCCGACGACAGCCTGATCATGCGGTCCGGGATCTGGGTTGATTGCCTTGCTACCACGGTGGATCGGGTCGGCGATCTGACCCAGCCGATCGCTGCTGGCGTTATCGGGCCTCAAGACGTGCGGGGCGATCTCTATGATCTCGTCCCGCTCGGTCCGACTGCGCGCCGATCGGACGATGAGGTAACATTGTTCAAAAACGGCGGGGGCGGGCATCTCGATCTGATAATCGCCAGCCTGATCGCCCAAAAGCTGACCGCGCAGGCGTCAAGCTGCGGCGGCTGATACATCGTCCTGGGCTGGTAGCGCCGTTCCTGCGGGAGCCGAGGGTGTCATATGGGCCTGTCTTGCTACGGCCTGATGCGCTCGTCGCCAGAGCGACCATGCGATGATCTGTGCGGGCTGGATTTGACGCTGTGCCATGCGGTTGGCGATGCGGCGGATTTCCTGGGCGGACCATCGGATCAGGTGTGGCGATGGGGCCTGTGCATTGTTTTTGGGGGTGGTGCGACATTGGCATGATGGCGGATGACGGCCATCATGGCGAAGGCCAGCATGACCAGAGAAACATGGCGGTGCCAGCCGTGCCATGAGCGCGTCTCGTTGTGATCGAGGCCAAGCTCGTTCTTCGCGGTCTCGAAGCTGTCTTCGATTGCCCATCGGTGACCCTCGATCCGCACCAGGGTTTCGATAGGGGTGCCTTGAGGGGACCATGTCGAGAAGAAGGCAATATCGCCATCAGCGATGTTGCGGCGGATCAGCAGGCCCCGCGTCCAGATCCCGCTGAAAGCCGCGCTGAAATCTTCGGCATCGAGATCGGCCAACTCGATATAGGCCCAGTCATGAAGGCGCTCTCCCTTGGTGCCCATGCCTGCCGAAAGACGCTGCCACGCCCCCGGAGGCAAGTCCGCGGCGATATCCTTTGCGGTTCCGGCAACGGCACAAGGCTTGCCCCAGGAGTTGAACGTATGCTTTGCGCTGACCCCAAGCACATATCCCTTGCCGGCACGCCGCAGCGCCAGTTCGATATCGCCGACCCCATAGACGCTGTCGGCGGCCACCCAGGAAAACGGCACATCCGCGGCCAGCGCCCGTTCTATCATGGCGCAGGCCAGCGCAGGTTTTGTGGCGAAGTCGATATCCTTCGGCACATGGGCCTTGTGGCGCCGTTCCAGATCATCGGCCCAGACCTTCGGCAGATAGAGCGCCCGGTCGATAAAAGCGTGGCCATGGCGCGAGACATAGGAGGCGAAGACCCCGATCTGGCAGTTGGTGATCTTACCTGCCGAGCCGGTATATTGCCGCGCCACGCCACAGGAGGCATGGCCCTGCTTCAGAAAACCGGTCTCATCGATGACTAGAACGGCATCGGGATCGGCCAGTGTCTCCAACGCATAATCGCGCACGATGTCACGCAAGGCATCGGCTTCCCAGGGCACCCGGCCGAGGATCGCCTGCTGCCGCCATGGGCCCTTGTCGCCAGCGGCTTCTGCCCGCATCCATCCGGTCTTGCGGCGTTCATCGCCCAGTAAGCCATCGAGAAACTGACCGGCAGACGCCGCAACACGGTCCTGCGTGAACAGCACCCGTATCCGAGACTTCACATCTCGAAGCGACGAAGCCCACAGCTCAAGCGTATCCTCGACAGCAAACCCTGACATCCGTGACCTCATCTGCACCATGGTAGCACAGTGATTCAGAGGTCAGAAACAAACGCAACTGTAATGTTAGATGCACATTCGGCGATGAGTCGTCAGGCATTGGAATCACAGACAATCCAGGACGGACTGAAGACGGCACTCATGGGGCCGGGACGGCTGTACGAAGCCCTGCGGGAGCGGGCCGCGTGATAAGGGCGGAGAGGGAAAGCCCAGCCCAGAACGGATGGCCGTGCTAGGCGCGGCGCCGGTTTCCGCCCAAGATGTCGATATACAGCAGATGTACAGCAAAAGCGAAGGCGGGAAGCGCTGCGATAGATGATGTCTCCGCGCTTCCCGCCTTCGCTACCCGGTCGTCATAGAAGGGCATCACTTGGGCTGGTGCCTCGCCAAGCGAGGGCAGGTTCACGCGCCGTCACGAGTCAGTTCCCATGCCCCCTCCAATGCGCTCGCCGAGCAGCTTGACGCATCGCATCTTGGCTTCGACCAGGCTTCGTCGGTGGTATCCGGACCATTTCTTCCAGTTGGCCCGGCCAAAGCGCTTGCAGGCACGCAGTGCTTCATTGCGTGATCGCAGTCCCGGATCGTGTCCCTTCCAGGTTCCGGCATTTCGGCGAGGCGGTAGTGAGGGGCCGCCCGCCATTGATGGAGTGGATGGCTCCCGCTCCCGGCATCGCAATGTGCCACATTGGGTGCTGTCATATGAACCCATGAAGGGAGCCATCCACTCCATCAATGGCGTTCGCCCGCTCACCATCCCCGATGCGGTTACTGGTCATCTCCACCGCCCGCACTTCCAGTGTATCAGCATCGATCCCGATATGGATTTTGCGCCACTGCCGGCGGCGACTGGCCCCGTGCTTGCGGATATGAGCCGGGCCAGAAAACAGTCCGGGGGACTGTTTTCCCGGCGATTGGCCATTCGCCTTCGCCCGAGAACTTGATCCCTGTGCTGTCCACCAGCAGGTGCGGTGGAGCGGATGCAGGCCGATACGGGATCTGCACCTTCAGATGCTTCTGCCTACGGCAGAGCGTTGTGTACTGAGAAGGATCAGCGATCCTTCCAGTGGAAGGATCGCCCGACGAAGGGTACCTGCCAGTCCAGACCCGACAGGGCCAGCAAGCTTTCCACGAACCCTGTCGTTTGCCGGAGCGGCAGGCCGAACAAGATCTTCATTGAGAGGCAGAACTGAATGGCAGCCGCCGAGAACCGCTCAGGATGACCCGGCTTGCCGCTCGGTGTCGCTAACCAGGACATCTCTGGATCCAGCCAGACCATCAGCGAGCCCCGGCGCTTCAGCGCCGCATTGTAACTGGACTAATTCGTGGTCCGGAAGACAGGGGCAGGCTTGCTCAGGACGCCAATCTAACCCGCTGACTCACAAACATGAATCCGTAATCCGACGGGGGAGTGCAACAAAGCCTCCTTGCGTTCATCCAATTAGTCTCACTATTTGGACAATATATCCATATATTGACACAGATGATTTGCTAACGTATCAAACAGCCAGAGGAAAGCACGAGGGTCCAGGGGGGAATCGTGAAAATCAGGTCGATAAAGACATGGCAGGTACCGCCACGCTGGATGTTCCTGAAAATCGAGACGGATGAAGGTATAGCCGGTTGGGGTGAACCCGTCATCGAAGGCCGCGCCTCCAGCGTCGAGGCGGCAGTACACGAACTTTCGGACTATCTCATCGGCCTCGACCCGAGCCGGATCCAGGATATCTGGCAGATGCTGTATCGCGGCGGGTTTTACCGCGGCGGCCCAATCCTGATGAGCGCCATCGCTGGAATTGATCAGGCATTGTGGGACATCAAGGGCAAGGCACTTGGTGTTCCGGTGCACGTACTTCTGGGCGGCGCGGTGCGCGATCGCATGCGAATGTATTGCTGGATCGGCGGTGACCGCCCTGGCGACATCGCGCGTCAGGCCAAGGAGGTTACCGAAAAGGGTTTTACCGCATTTAAGATGAATGGCACCCCCGAAATCCAGATCGTCGACAGCCACAGCAAGGTCGATGATGCTGTCGCCCGTGCCTTCGAGGCCCGCGAGGCCGTCGGACGGGACATCGGGATCGCGATCGATTTTCACGGCCGTGTCCACCGCCCTATGGCCAAGGTGCTGCTGCGCGAACTTGAAGGCATGCACCCGCTGTTCGTTGAAGAGCCGGTTCTGACGGAACAGCTTCACTGCCTGCCCGCGATCGCCTCCGGTTTGTCCTATCCGATCGCAACGGGCGAACGGATGTACAGTCGCTTCGACTTCCGGCCCATCATGGAGGCGCGCTGCGTCGACATCATCCAGCCGGACCTGAGCCATTGTGGCGGGATCACCGAAGCGATGAAGATCGCCAGCCTTGCCGAAACCTATGACGTGGCGCTTGCCCCGCATTGCCCGTTGGGACCGGTCGCACTGGCGGCCTGCCTGCAGGTCGATTTCATCTCCCATAACGCGTTCATCCAGGAACAGTCGATGGGGATCCACTACAACAAGGGCAATGACGTGCTGGACTATGTTACCGATACGGCACCGCTCTCGATTGTGGATGGCTATCTCAACCTGCTCGAAAAGCCCGGCCTCGGCGTCGATATCGATGAGGAAAAGGTGATCGAGCGTTCGAAGGAAGGCCACCGCTGGCGCAATCCCGTCTGGAGGCATGCGGACGGGAGTATTGCCGAATGGTGACCGGTATTGATCTGTACGAAGATGCGTTCCACGATCTGCCATTGGTCGCGATCCTGCGCGGTATCAGGCCTTCTGACGCCGACGGCATCGCCGAATCGCTGCATGGCACCGGCTTCCGCTTTATCGAAGTGCCACTGAATTCGCCCAAACCGTTTGAGACAATCGAGCGTTTCGTATCGATCCTACCCGATACTGTCCTGATCGGCGCCGGGACGGTGCTGGATGCCGATGATGTGCAGCGGTTGCATGATGTCGGCGGACGCCTGATGGTATCACCCAATGTCGCGCCGGATGTGATCGGCGCAGCGCGCGAACGCGGCATGGTGTCCATGCCCGGTGCCATGACCCCGACGGAATGCTTTGCCGCGTTGAAGGCGGGCGCCACGGGGCTGAAGATCTTCCCCGCAGGACAGTTGGGCCCAGGATATATCAAGGATATCCGCGCCGTCTTGCCAATGGATGCCGCCATCCTCCCCGTCGGCGGGATCGGCGAGGACAACATGGAAGCGTTTCTGGCAGCCGGGGCCTCGGGCTTCGGATTTTCCAGCGCGATCTACAAGCCCGGCATGACCGCCAATACGTTGCGGGCGCGGGCCGAAGCGCTGGTCGCTGCCTACCGCAAGGCGCGGACTTAATCCCTCGCTCCCAATCGCGGGCTTTGCCCGGGCACCAATACTGGAACGGAAAACCGTCATGACCGTGAATCTGCTGTCCGTCGCCAAACTGCCGCCGCTGCTCGACCAAAGTCTGCAGGATCGATACAATTTCATCCGATTAAGCGAAGTTTCAGACTCGGAACTGGAATCGCTGTCGCCCTCGATCCGGGCGATCGCGGCAAATGGGGAATCCGTCGTTCCCGGATCCTTCATGGCGCGCTTTCCGAATGTCGAAATCCTGTCCGTCTTTGGCGTCGGCTACGATGGGATCGATGTTCCGTCCGCGACGGAACAGGGAATCATCGTGACGAACACGCCCGATGTCCTGACCGACGACGTTGCCGATCACGCGATCGCGCTGCTTTTGTCGATCGCGCGGCAGGTGCCGCAGGCCGACCGTTTCCTGCGCGCCGATAGATGGCCTAACGGCGGGTACCCGTTCACTCGCAAGGTTACCGGAGCGAGACTGGGTATTGTCGGTCTTGGACGGATCGGCGTCACCATCGCCAGGCGAGCCGAAGCCTTCGGCATGGATATTTCCTACACCAGCCGGCAGAAACGCGACAAAGTCCCTTATCTCTTTCACGATGATTTCATTGCCTTGGCGAAAGCCGTGGATTTTCTGATCGTGACCACCTTCGGCGGAGAGTCGACCCGTCATCTTATCAATGCGGATGTGTTGGACGCTCTTGGTCCGCATGGCTTCCTGATCAATGTCGCCCGGGGCAGCGTGGTCGATGAAGCGACGCTGATCGAATACCTGCAAGACGGCAGGATCGCCGGTGCCGCGCTTGACGTGTTCGAGACGGAACCGAATGTCCCGCAAGCCCTGCGGGCACTGCCGAACGTAGTCCTGACGCCGCATATGGCCAGCGCCACGCATGAAACCCGCGCAGCCATGTCGAATCTTTTCCTCGCCAATCTTGAAGCCCATTTCAGCGGCGCCCCGATCCCTGCCCGGGTTCCGCAATAAGCCGAAAACCCAGTTGTCACGCCTATCCAAGGATCCATCCCGTGAACGAGCCTCTGCCAGATATGCCTCCGGAAAACGCGAATGCACCCGGGACCCAGACGCTCAGCCGCGGGTTCGCGATTCTGGAATGCGTGGCGGATGGCATCAATGACGTCAAACGCCTGAGCGAGCGACTGGAAAAGCCGCGCAGCACCATGCACCGGATGCTTAGCACGCTGGTCGCCGAAGGCTATCTGCACCATGTCCCCCAACAGGGATATTTTCTTGGCCCCAAACTGATCCGCCTGGGCGCCGCCGCGCTGCAGCAACGGCCACTAACCGGAATCGCCATGCCGCATCTGGAAAAGCTGGCCGAACTGTCCAGCGACACCACACACCTCGCCGTGCTGGATGGCGAAATGCTGCTTTACCTGGTCAAGATCCCCGGTCGCCGCGGGCTGGAAATGCGTTCGCAGGTCGGCAAACGCATGCCCGCCGCATCGACGGGCGTCGGCAAGGGACTGATGCTGGGGCTGCCGCAAAGCGACTGGCAGGGGATGTTCAACCAGGCCCTCGCCTATAGCGAGGCCGATGCTCATCGTCCGATGCTGGCTCCCTGGGATGAATTCCGCGCCACGATGGAAAACTACCGTGATCTCGGTTTCTCGCTTGATTTCGAGGAAAACGAGCTGGGCATCCGCTGCGTCGGCAGCCCGATCTACGACATTTCCAACAGGGCGATTGCGGGCATCAGCGTCGCCAGCGCCGTCCCCTACATGAGCGAAGAACGCATGTATGCGCTTGGCCCTGCCGTGAAAATGACCGCCGAGGCGATCTCGCGCGATCTGGGCTGGACGGGGGGAAAATAATGACGCAGCCTCACCTTATCGCAATCGACTGGGGCACCAGCAGCCTGCGCGGGTTCCTGATCGACAATGGCGGGAAAATTCTGGAAACCCGTGCCAGCCGGCATGGCATCCAGAACCTGCCGGCCGCGGGCAAAGAGGGGTTCGAACAGGCATTCATTGCCCTGTGCGCGGACTGGGTCACGCAATACAAGATCCTCAACGCCGTGACCTGCGGCATGGTCGGCAGCGCGCAGGGCTGGGTTGAAACCCCTTATGTCGCCTGTCCGGCGGGTACGGATACGCTCCTTGCCCATGCCACGGCGGTTGAGGCGCCGCTGGGGGTCAGACTGCTGATCGCCCCGGGGATGAAATACCTGCCCGAAGGCGGGGCGCCCGATGTCATGCGGGGCGAGGAAATCCAGATCGCAGGGGTCTTTGCCATCGCCCCCGAGACCCGCCACGATGCGTTGATCGTGCTGCCCGGAACCCATTCGAAATGGGCAAGGATCCGTGACGGTCAGGTGGAGAGCTTCTGCACCTACATGACCGGCGAAATCTATGACGCGCTGTCACGCCATACGATCCTGTCGCGTCTGCTGGTGGCACCGAATACCTGCAGCGATGACGAACGTCGCTCGGCCTTTGAGCAGGGGCTGAGCCTTGCGAGCAACGGCGGCACCGGGGATTTCGCCCATCAGCTGTTTTCGGTGCGCACGCTGGGGCTGTTCGGGCATATGCCGCAGGAACTACTGGGGGAATACCTGTCGGGCATCGTCATCGCACAGGAAATCATTTCCGGCATCGCCAAATTCGGCGCAGACGATATCCGCGTTGTCGGCGAAGGTCCGTTGTGCCGCCGCTATCAGGACGCCATCCGCTTCATTGGCGGTACGCCACCGATATTGCACGGAAATACCGCCCCCGCAGGACTATTCCTGTTTGCGACAACGGCAGGACTGACCTCGCAGGGAGATCACGAAACTGGCCAGCTGCGCACCGGCTGACCAGCGAACGGGAGCAAGCCATTCGCGCTTTAAGTAGGGAGGAATACAGACATGAAATTCAAACAGGCAATTGCTGGACTGCTGCTGGGGCTTCTTGGCACCCTGCCCGCCACCGCACAGAACTACCCGGCACGCAATATCGAAGTGATCGTCCCGACCGCCGCTGGCGGGGGTACCGACCTTCTGACCCGGTCCTTCGTCGATCATGCGAACAAGCTTTTGGCGAAGCCCATGGGCGTCGTGAACAAGCCCGGAGGCGGCGGGGCTGTGGGTCTGACGGATGTGGCCCGGGCGCGTCCCAACGGCTACAAGCTCGCCATGGGCTTCGTCGAGATCACGATCCTGCCACATCTGGGGATCGCCCCTTTCAAGGTGGATGATTTCCGTCCGATTGCCCGGATCAACGCCGAACCCGCGGCGATCACGGTGCGTGCGGATTCGTCGTGGCAAACGCTCGAGGACTTCGTTGCCGCAGCCAAGGAAAAGCCCAACACGATCCGCGTCGGCAGTTCCGGCACCGGTTCGATCTATCACCTTGCTGCCGTAGCCTTCGGCAAAGCCGCAGGGGCCGAATTCAACAATGTTCCGTTCGAGGGTGCCAACCCAGCAGTGACCACCCTGATCGGCGGCCATATCGAAGCCGTCAGCGTCTCACCCGCCGAAGTGTCCACGTATGTCGAAGCCGGTCAGTTGCGCCTGCTGGGCGTGATGGACAAGGAACGGTCAGCGCTGTTCCCGGAAATCCCCACGATGAGCGAACTGGGGTATGACGTGTCGGTCGGCACCTGGCGCGGCCTTCTGGCGCCGAAGAACACGCCCGATGACGTGATCAACACCCTGCGTGAGGTCAGCCGCAAGGTTGCCGAAAATCCCGAATTCCAAGCCCAGATGAAACGGATGAACATGACCGAAGCCTATCTGGACGCGCCGGAATTTGCGAAGGCCATCGCGCAGGATGACCAGCAGTTTGGCGATCTGATTTCGAACATCAATCTTGTTGGAAACTGATTGACGGCGCGTGTCCGGCCATCCGGCCGGACACGTCCGATCAAAGGGAGGTAGTCTTATGGACAGTGCCAGCAATCCTGGCGAGCAGGTCCCGTCACTCCGTCGCGATGACAGGCTCGCAATCCTGATGATTTCGGGCGTTTGCATGGTGATTGGCGTGATCACCGCTCTCGCTGCACAGAAGCTTCCGCGGTTTGCCATGAGCAATGATGTCGGCCCCGCAGCATTCCCCACTTTCTATTCGGCCATTCTGATTGCCCTGTCGGTTCTCCTTGCGGTCCAAACCTGGCGCGCGCCGGTTCTGGCGGCGAACTTGAGCGGCGACAGGACCAAACCCGATTATCTTGCCGTCGTGCTGAGCTTCGCCATCAGCGTTGGCTACGCGGTCGGAATCGAGATGATCGGATTCCTTCCGGCCACTTTCGTCGCGCTGATCGTCCTGATGCTGCTGCTCGGGCGCCGCGACTTCATCCTGACCATATTGTTGGCGGCCTGCCTTTCGGGAGCGATTTACATGCTGTTTTCATGGCTGCTGCTTGTACCGCTGCCCACCGGATCGCTCTTCGAGTGACGGCCGAGAGAGAGGATATCGAAGATGCAACAACTTGAGTCTCTCGGGGCCGGTATCATGACACTCGGATCCCACCCGATGGCCATTCTATTGGCCATCGTAGGAGTCGCACTAGGCATCCTTGTGGGCGCGACCCCCGGTCTGAGCGTCGCGATGGGTGTGGCGATCGCTCTTCCCTTCACCTTCGGGATGGACCCGGTTTCTGGTATCCTGCTGATCTGCGGTATCTTCTTTGGCGGGGTGTATGGCGGATCCATCACCTCAATCCTGCTGCGCATACCCGGCACGCCCGCCTCCGCCGCGATCACCATCGACGGCAATGAAATGGCGCGCCGCGGGGAAGGAGGAATTGCTCTGTCGATCGCAGCGATATCTTCCTACATCGGCGGCACCATCAGCGTGATGGTCATGGTCTTTCTGGGCCCCGTCATTGCTGGTTTCGCACTGAACTTCAGCGCCGCCGAAACCTTCGCCCTTGCGGTGTTCGGCCTGTCGGTGATCGCGGGCATTTCTGCGGAAAGCCCGGTCAAGGGGATCATTGCCGGGATTCTCGGGCTGATCGTCGCGACGGTCGGGCTGGATCCGATGGCGGGGATGCCCCGTTTCACCGGTGGCATGAGCGAGCTGTACGAGGTGCCGCTGATCCCGGTGATGATCGGCCTGTTCGCGATGAGCGAAGCCTTCCGTGCCTTCGAAAACAGCAAGGGATCCGTGAAGGAAACCGCGATGCAGTTGGGGCGGCTGTTTCCGGGGATGAGCCTATGGCGGCGATTGAGCACCTCGATCCTGCGTTCCACCGGGATCGGTACGATCATCGGCATGGTGCCGGGTGCCGGGTCAGACATCGCGGGTTTCGTCGCCTATAACGAAGCCCGACGCTTCAGCAAGACGCCCGAAACCTTCGGTAAGGGAGAGCCCGCGGTCATTGCCTCGTGTGAAGCTTCGGCAAGCGCCTGTACCGGCGGGGCACTCCTGACGATGCTGACGCTCGGCATTCCTGGCGACGCAGTGACGGCAATCATGCTTGGAGCGTTGACGCTTCAGGGTCTGCAACCCGGGCCTTTGCTATTCGAACACAACTCCGATCTGGTCTTCACGCTCTTTGCCGGGATGCTGCTGTGCTATCTGGCGATGGTAATTATGGGATTGCTCTGTTCGCGCGTCGTGGGCCGCGTCGTGCGCGTGCCCCGCTCCATCCTGACCCCCGGCATCATTGCCCTGTGCACCGTCGGCACCTATGCACTGAACAATTCAATGTTCGATGTCTATCTGATGCTGATCGCAGGCGGGGTCGGATATTTCATGCAGAAGTGGGGTTTTCCCGCCTCCCCCGTCATCCTTGCTCTGATCATGGGACCGATGGCCGAGGCCAACTTCCGCCGTGCGTTGTCTATGTCGGGCGGTTCCTACGATTTCCTCTACACCCGGCCGATCACGGTGGTTTTGCTGCTGCTGGCCCTGTTCACCATCGTCATGCCGTTCCTGCTGAGCCTGAAGCGCAAACTGACAAGCGCAAAGGCAGGTAGCGTCGCGACGAATACCTGAAACAGCGTTGAAAGAGTACAATATCCGCGCCTGCCCCATGTCGGACAGGCGCGGTTTTATATTGAGGCGATCTGATAAATGCCCCTCCTGCGGTAGTCTGAGCGCTGTAGCCCCGCAACGCATCTACCCACCCTGCTGCCCCCTACGACCGAAAGCATTCTCGACGTCAGACATTCGCCTGTCCGTCTTATCGAAGTTGTCACCGCCAAGTCTCTCTTCGCGCAAAACAGACCCGCGCTCCATTCATCCCCAGTTGCATAGCCCGATTGGCGACCAGCTCCGCTAGTGCGTGGGATCGCCAAACATCTGACCAGCGGCGTGCGCCTGTCCGTTTTCAACATCCGGTCAGAGTCTGCTGTCGTCATCGCTGCTTCACACCGAATAGAGAGCTCCATCCCCTAGTGCTGCAAATACAAATTGCCATAGTAGGGAGGAGATCGTCGGGGCAAAACCTGAAGAACCGGGTGTCGCTGATCCCGATCTACCCAGCGGGATGGCTGTATCGGTTCCACCATCAAGCTGTGGCCGTCATTGCGGTACAGGCTATCGGGCGCCCATCCAGCGGGCGAAGATGGCCGACCCGCGGCTTTCCCACGGCCGGGTACTCTTCTTCTCGCGATACGATCAAGCCAAGAGTCCTGCGTGGTGGCAGTTCTTCATGATCCTATGAAGATCATCATCTTCCATCAATTCGCTCCGTATAACCGTATTATTAGGATTATATGCGGATTATAGATGATCTTTAATACCTCCTTAGTTATTCACGATAAGTCATGCTTATCATGAGTGTTGAAAATCCGGCGGCCTTCCGCCATCCTTCCCCGAAACCACGGGAGAAACCACCATGCCCACGCCGGTTCCGATCAGCTTTTCCAGCCTGTCGAAGGATGAGGAACAGACCCTCACAGATCTCTACCGTCGCGGCACGCCCACGAACACGCTTCGGGCCTGGGAACGCGATCTGGCCTATATCGCCGCATGGAAGGCGGCGGTGTTCGGGCAGCCGCTCGTCTGGCCGGAGGACGAGCGTGTCGCGCTGCGGTTCGTGCTCGACCATTCCATCGACCTGAACGACCGGCCCGGCACCAATGCGCATGACGCAGCGATGGAGCTGATCGCGGCGGGGCTGCGGCGGTCGCTCGACTGCCCTGCCCCGTCGACGCTGGACCGGCGGATCGCCTCGTGGCGGGCGTTTCACCGGATCCGCAACCTGCCCTCGCCGTTTGAGGCGCCGCTCCTGCGTCAGGCGCGGGCCAAGGCGCGCAAGGCCGCGGCCCGGCCCGAGAAACCGAAATCCCCCCGCCCCGTCACCCGCGACGTGCTGGAAACCCTGCTGGCCACCTGCGACGACAGCCTGCGCGGGATCCGCGACCGGGCGGTGCTGATGCTAGGCTTCGCCTCGGGCGGGCGGCGGCGGTCGGAGATCACCGGGCTGAAGCGCGACGACATCGACCTGAGTGACTTTGCCGAACGCGGGCTGATCTGGCTGCGGCTTCTGGAAACCAAGACCACGGCGCGGGGTGCGGCGCCGCGCCTGCCGGTCAAGGGGCGCGCCGCCCGTGCCTTGGCGCATTGGATCGAGGCCGCGCGGATCGACAACGGCCCCCTCTTCCGCCCCGTCAGCCGGGCCGGGCGTCCCCTGCCCCGCCCGCTTGCCCCGGACGCGATCCGCATCATCCTGCGCGCCCGGCTGAAGGCCGCGGGCCTACCCGAGGATTACGCCACGCCGCACGGGCTGCGATCGGGCTTTCTGACGCAGGCGGCACTGGACGGTGCGCCGTTGCAAGCGGCGATGAAGCTGTCGCTGCATCGTTCCGTCCAGCAGGCAGGCCGTTACTATGCCGATGTGGAAATCGAGCAGAACCCCGCAACCGACCTGCTGGAATGAGAACGCCCGGGGAAATTCCGCGGCCAAGCCGAAGGAAGCGTCAAGGCTGATGAAGCAACTCCGCCTCGTATCTGCTAAGACAGGATACGACAGAAGAGGAATACCGCGATGCGCATCAAAACCACCCAGTCCCGGACCGATAAGCCGACCAGATCCATGCCGCCCGCACGGATTCTGGCGAGCGCGATTGCCAGCCAGGAGATCGAGGGCCTGCGCGTTGATCCACTGGCCTTGGCCGAACTGCGGGAAGTCGCAGCTGGCGACCTCAGTCCAACCGAGCTTCGCGTTCGCCTGCTGGAGCGATACCGCAGAGTTTCAGCCACAGATTGAGGTATAGCGAAATACGATAGCGACGATCGACATCTCGACCCTCAGAGCAGCGTACTCAACAATCTGCTCGGCATCACGGATCAGGCAGAACTCGATCAGGTCGAAGCCACGATCGTCGCGCTGGCCACCTTTTAGATACAGAACTCGCCTCTGCCCTAGCCAGCAGGGGGCCGGATTTCTCCTACCTGTGTTGGCAATTCATCGCGCCCTGTTTGGTGACATCTATCCCTGGGCCGGAACGGTGCGGGACGTGGACATCTCCAAAGGGGGCAATCGCTTCGCCAACTGACGCTTCATCGACCAGGAGGGCACGCGGCTGATGGTTGAGCTTGGGCGAGAAAACTGGCTTGCCGGGCTGTCGGCCGAGCGCTTTGCTGAGCGCATGGCCTGGCTCATGGGTGAGTTGAACGTCCCGCATCCATTCAGGGATGGTAATGGCCGCACCCTGCGCGAATATGTACGATACTTGGCGGAACGAGCCGACTATCCGATCACCTGGGAGGACGTGCCGCCCGACGCGATGCTCGCCGTATCGATCGCGGCCTATCGCGGTGACACCACCCTGCTGCCGGCATTGCTCTTGCGTCAGATCGGAGCCGCCGCAGACCACGATGAACAAGCAGCTCCCCTCGCCCTGCCCTGCGCGATCTTGCGAGACAGGCATGCGGCTATGAAAAATGGAGAGTTCCGCCAACACCCACAAGGCTTATGCCGCCGACCGGAAGCATTTCACGGCGGGTATCGCCGTAAGGGGTTGGACGCGCTCATGCCCGATCCGCAGGCCGTTGGCCTCGACATCACCGCCTGTGCCAGCGGCCTGAAATCCGCCGGCAACCGGAAGAATGCCGTCTCAACCATTGAGCGTTGCCCCTCAGCGCTGGCTAGGGCTACACGTCGCGAGGGCTGAGCCTCGATCGACGTGAACGGCATATCGCCACCGTGCTCGCCGGCATCCGCAACACTTATTCTGCACCACCTCGGCAAAAGGAAGCGGTCCTGCCCGAGGACCTTTTGGCCATGCTGGAGACCTGCGACCCTAGCAGACCTTCACGGTCTTCGTGACCCCGCCATGCTGCTGATCGGTTTCACCGGCGGGATGCGGCATTCGGAGATCACCGGACTGGATCCGGGTCACGACCAAACCAAAGATGTGCGCGGGTTAATAGAGGTACTACCAGGCGGCCTCTGGTCTCCCTGCGCGGCAAAACTGGCTGACGCAAGTCAAGATCGGCCGCAGGTCTTCGCCCGCGACCTGCCCGGTCGAGGCGCTGGAGAGCTGCGGCTGAAACTGGCCCCCATCAGCCAAGGCCTATTGTTCTGTCGAATCACGGGTGGGGAAAGGAGCCAGGACCATTCCTCCTCAAGGACCGTGAGGCCGCCGGGCTACAGGGCCGATCTACCTGAGAAAGATCGCCCCGCCCTCTTATCGGAACATAGCCTCCGCGCCGGGCTCGCCTCCTCGGCCGAGGTCGACGAACGGCATATGCAGAAGCAACTCGGCCAACGCCTAAATGACCCGCAGGGTATCAACGAAGACACAATAGTTTAGGGTGAACCTGACAAAAGCTGCTGGGCTTTTACCTCGGCAGAAACTCAGTCCTGCTTCAAAGACCTTGCCAGTTCAATCAACCAGCCTGTAGTCGAGCAGGAATGATTTACGTTCTTATAGCAACCGTGAATCGTTCGGCACCGAGTCGGCCTCACGAGACGCCGATCCACCTACTCTTCACGATGTGGCGTTCCGATCGCCAGAATTCCGATTAGGGACACTTCCGCACCCCTTGCCCGAAAATCAGCCTCTGTTGACAAGACTGTGGATATTATTAACATATATATTTCAATATGTTGTACATCCAATCTCAGCCTGCGTGTGAACGCCGGAACGGTTGAACCCCCTACTCCCTGTGTATTTCCGTTCCGATGGTAGCAAACTTTTCTTGCGCTTTGACCGACCTATCGGCATAGACTGGACGCAATAAGCGAAAAATTCGGGCGGTTACCGTTCCTGGCCTCACCGAAAAACGAGAGCGGACAGATGACACAGGCGCTACACGAGCACCTTTTGGGCTTTGCAAAGGACCTCACCACGGCGCTTAAAGCGCTGTCAGAGAACTCATTTGCGCCCCATGAGGTCAAGACGCTCCGGAAATTTTCGGCCGGTGAAGCAAGCTATTACCTCGGCGTCGCGGACGGATATCTCAGAAAGGCCCATCACGAAGGCCGGATTCCCGAAGTCGAGATGGGTCCGGGTGGGCGCCGAAAATATTCGGCGGATGAGATTCATGAGATCCGACGGGTGCTGGCTTCGACCGCCAAGAACCCGGACCAGTTCCGCCCCGGACGCCGCGGCTCGGATGACCTCACTCAGGTCATCGCGTTCGTCAACTTCAAGGGCGGCTCCGGGAAGACCTCAACCGCTATTCACGCGGCCCAGGACCTCGCGATGCGGGGCTACCGGGTGCTCGCTGTGGACTGCGACCCGCAGGCGTCGCTGACCACATTCTTCGGCTATCAGCCTGAGCTCGATTTTTTCGACGGCGGCTCGCTATATGACGTCATCCGCTACCGGGACCGGGAGACGGGTGAGGGGCCAAAACAGATCACCGACGTGATCAAACACAGCTATTTTCCGAACCTCGACTTGTTGCCCGGCGGCATCCAGGTCGCCGAATTCGAGCATGAAACGCCGGCCGCGCTTAGCAAGGGCGAGTTACCCGTCTTTTTCGACAAGATCCGCTCCGCGCTTCACACGGTGAAGGATGACTATGACGTGGTCATCCTCGACTGCCCGCCGCAGCTTGGTTACGTGACTCTGTCCGCGATCTGCGCCGCTCAGAATATCGTCATGACGATCATCCCAGAACGCGTCGACCTCGCCTCGGCGGCCCAATTTCTCAACATGGCGTCCTCGTTGACCGAGGTCTTGCACGAGAGCGCCGGGGTCGGTCTGTTCGATAATTTTCGGTTCTTGCTGAGTCGCTTCGACACGAACGTGGCGACCCAGGTCGACTTCGCCTCCTTCATTCGAGACCTGTTCGGCGAAGCGGTTATGAAATCAGCTTTCCTGAAATCCGCCGCAATCAGCGAAGCCGGGGTCTCGCAGCAGAGCGTGCTTGAGGTCGAGCTCAGCGAGATGCGCAACCGAAAGACTTATGAGCGGGCGATCCAGTCCATACACGAGGTGACCGAAGAGCTTCACGCGATGCTACAACAAAGCTGGGGGAGGATCTGATGCGAAAGAACCTGCTCGCGAGCAGCCTAAAGGCGGTCCGGGATGGCAAGGCCGCAACGACCGAGGAGGAGCAGAAGCCCCGGAAGCTTTCCGGGGTGCTCGACGTCCAACGCGGCCTGGACCAGCTCAGCGCCGGCGCGGCCCGTCAGATCGACCCAGCCCAGATTTCTGAGAGCGCTGTCAAGGACCGGTTCGACGTTCAGGACGGCCTAGAGGACCTGGTCAGCTCGATCAGGACGTCTGGACAGAAGCTCCCGGTCCTACTCCGCCGCACCCATCAGGGGCCCCTGCCCTACGAAGTGGTCTACGGCCGGCGGCGGATTGAGGCGTGTAGACTGCTCGGCATTCAGGTTCTCGCGCATATCGCGGAACTCAGCGACCGGGAGGCGCTGATCTCCCAAGGGCTTGAGAACGCGGCCCGTCTCCAGCGCAGCTTTATCGAGCAATCGGTCTACGCGGAGCAACTTCTGCGTCACGAGTTTTCTCGCGAAGATATCATGGAAGTGCTCGCAGTCGACAAGACGACGATCAGCCGGATGCTTGGCGTGGTGACTGACGTGCCGCGCGCCGTCATCGACCGGATCGGCCCTGCTCACGACTCTGGCCGCCGCCCTTGGCAGCAGTTGCGGGACCTTCTGAAAGAGAGGACCGACCTCGACCAGCCCGCGCTTGTTGCGCTGATCCCGACTGATGCCGCTAGCAGCAATGAACGGTTGCACGGCCTGATCCGGGCGCTCACTCAGAAGTCCGGCCCAACTCCGCCGGTCAGCGTCAAGCGGGTGCTCGCGGAAGGCAGAGTGAAGGTCGAGAGCGCGCCAGGCAAGATCGTCATCCGGTCATCCGGTGAAGAGATGAGAGCCTTCTCCACCTTCCTTGACGAGCGGCTTGAGCAGCTTCTCGCAGACTTCCGGGGTGACGGGGATGACTGAGTTGACCAGTGGTCAAAATGGGTCCGGATTGTGACCTAAATTGACCGCTGGTCAACAAATCGCGGCCCATAGTTAACGGGCTACAACTAGAAACGAGCAGGAAAGGGAGCAGACTTCAGGCAAAAAGAAACCCCCCGAAAGCGGTGATGCTTCCAGAGGGCTCCGATAGCTTAGACACCTATTTCGTAGCCCGAAAATCGAATCAGCGCAACACCGATTTCGGTGACCGGATCTGGTTTGCCGTCTGAAATCGCATGAAACACATCACATCCACGGTCCTTACGGCCGGGGCACGGAAGATCTGTGCCGACTCCAGGGAGTTTTCGCTCTCCGGCATGGGTTCGATCCCCCATCAGCCAGGCTTCCGCCCTGTCTCACGCCGCGCGATCATGTCCGCGGTCAACACCTGCAGTCGCGAACTTGGTATCCGGCAAGGCGCAGTGGTCGTTCTTGATGCCCTGCTGAGCTGCCTGCCCTGCCAGGGACCCAACGGCAGCGAAATCCCGGTCACCCCCGCCACCTTGCTCACGGTCTATGCAAGCAACGAGACGCTCTGCTTCCGCGCGAAGGGCCTAACTGACCGCCAACTTCGCCGTCACATTGAAACCCTCGAGAAGGCAGGACTGCTTGTCCGGCGCGACAGCGCCAACGGCAAAAGGTTTCCCATCATGAAGGGCGGCAAAGCGATCGGCGCCTTCGGACTGGATCTGTCACCTCTCTTCGCTCGTGCCGACGATCTCCTCGCACTCGCTCTGAAGCGGCGCGAGCAGGCCGCTGAACTGCGCGGTGTGCGAGCCCAGATCCTTCGTCTGCGGGCAGCCTGTCTCGAGCTTCATCTTGATGAGACCACCGCGACATTCGTCGACGGACTCCGCAATCTCGTCCGTCGTGCGACGCTGACCCTCGTAGAGGCTCACGCCGCACTCGCCCGCCTGACCACGGTCATTGGCCAGGCCACCAGTATGGCGATCATTCCCTCTGAACCAGCTTCCGCAACCCACAAGACCGATCGCCATCCCAAGGCCGACGACCCACATCAAGAACCTGACTTGCCCTCCACCGCCGCGATAATTCTTCCCATGGCAGTGGAACCGGACAAGCCTGCCGCGACCGGATCCAACACAAGCTCAGCACCTGCCACCGACAAAACGCCCGCCTATGACGGACAGAATGTCCGCCACATAGAACCAGAGTCAGATACAAAAAAAAGAAAACCCAGCCGTGAGCATCAACCGCGATGGGCCGACCTAACCGAGGTCAGCGCCTTCTATGATGCGCCGGGATGCCATCAGGATACCGCAGCCATCGCCTTCGAGTTCGGGAAGATGCTGAGAATAAGTCAGACGCTTCTTGCCAGCGCTGCCGCAAAACTTGGCTTGTGGGAACTTCTAAGGATCGAGGATCAGATCGCAAGGAAAGTGGAAACCATTCGCAGTCCGGATGCCTACCTCCAATCCATCCTGACGGCCTAGTCTGACCATGTAACTGACAGGTCAAAGCGTCAAAGCATCCCCGAAAAGCGGCGCTTGGGAATCCGTCGCTGTTCTGTCATTGTTCTCAATCGGCGATTCTCGAGGTAGTGTGACGTGCAACCTGTATTTCCAGTCCAAGAGCCAGGACGCGATGCGTCAGGTCTCCAATGCCGTGCTCGAGGATGGCGAGGAACTGATCGACACCGCCGGCAACCTGCCATCGTCACCCGGAACCTATCCGGACTATCCCGCGCCGATCATCCGACACGGCGAAGACTGGAACTGGATGCTGACCGTGGCCCGCTGGGGGATGCCAACCCCCCCGGTCTATCTTAAGGGAAAACGGACCGATCCGGGCGTCACGAACATCCGAAACGTCAGCTCCCCACATTAGCGGCGCTGGCTCGGGACGGAACACCGCTGCCTGGTCCCATTCACCAGCTTCTCCGAGATCGACAGCCGGCCGAGCGCGCCACGCAACAATCCGGTCTGGTTTTCGCTCAGTGAGGATCGACCGCTCGCGTTCTTCACCGGAATCCGCACCGAATGGACCTCGGTCCGGAAACTCAAGGAGGGAGAGGTGACCGCCGAGCTTTTCGGCTTTCTCACATGCAAGGCGAACGCCGAGGTTGAACCGGTTCACGAGAGGGCGATGCCGGTAATCCTGACCCGGCCCGAGCAATGGAGAACCTGGTTGACCGCGGACACACCGGAAGCGCTGAACCTTCAACGGCCACTGCCGGACGGGCTGCTTCGCATCGTAGCGGAGGGGACACATGCGGGCCCTGCGTGAACGACTTCTCGATGAGCCCATCGATTCGCTTCGGCTGCGGAGCGCTCGCGTCCATGAGGCCGAGGGCCGGGGGAGGGTGGGGTTCGCCCTGTTTCAGGCGGTCAGGTTCAGCGGGCCGATCTTCTGGATCACCCTCGCGCATGATCGCGATCGGCTCATGCCATTATCACTTCCCGACGGGGTGGCGGAGCGGCTGCATCTCAATGAGGCCCGAAGCGAGACTGACCTGATCTGGGCGATAGAGGTCGGTTGGCCTCGTCATCGCCGAGCCCGAGAAACCGATGTCGCTGACCGCGGGCAGGCGGCTCCAGCTTGCCGCCGAGGCGAGTCGGACAACCGGGCTCCTGCTGATCCGCGAGGGCGGGGGAAGCAACGCCGCCGAGACCCGCTGGAAATGTGATCCTATGCCGAGGCCCGTGGGCTCGACTCGGCATCGGCGGGCCCTTAATAAGAACAAAAAGGGAACACCTGGGGCCCATTATGTGAGTTGGGATGGAGCGACGGCTGCTTTCCATCTGGCTCCCCCAACTGGCGAGCGACGTCAGCCTGAGGGGCTGTCCCGTTGAAGGGCCTTTCGCGTTGACGCTCAGGGCGTCGAACGCCGAGCAGCTGCATTGTCTGAACGAAGCCGCCAGCCACGCCGGGCTGCATCGCGGCATGCCACTCGCGGATGCGAGGGCGATCTGACCTTGTCTCTCGACCCGGCCGGTGGGCCAGCCGATACGGACCGCACGCCGCGAAGGATGGCTCCGATGGGCTGATCGTCGACGTCTCCGGTGTGCCGCATCTGTTCGGCGGGGAAGCAGAGCTGCTGGCGGATGTCGAAGCGCGACTGGATCGGGTCGAAGAGCGCGATCGCCGGGACGCGGGGTAGGGCCTGGGCGCTGGCCCGGCGGGGCGGCGGGGTGATCCCGGAGGGGCGCTGCTGGAAAAGCTCGGCCCGCTACCGGTGGGCGCGCTCCGGATCGGGCCGGAGATCTCGGAAGGGCTGGCCCGGCTGGGGCTTAAGAAGATTGCCGACCTCACCACTGTCCCGCGGGCACCGCTCGCCCGCCGGTTTGGCCCGGAGTTGCTGCGCCGTCTGGATCAGGCGCTCGGGACACAAGGGGAGTCGGTGGCTGCGGAAACGGATGCGCCGTATTTCGGGGTGAGGATGACCCTGCCCGAACCGATCGGGCTGACCTCGGATGTGATGGCGGCGCTCGACCGACTCCTGGCCCGGCTTTGCGACAAGCTGGCGAGGGCGGGGCAGGGGACACGGAAGGTTCGGCTGGAGTTGCAGCGCGTCGACAGGTCCGCTGCGGTGGTCGAGGTCGGCCTAGCCCGACCGATGCGGGATCCGGCCCGGATTTCCGTACTGTTCCGCAAAGGGGTAGACGAAGTCGACAGCGGTTATGGATCGACGGACTGCGGCTCTTCGCGGTGACAACGGAGCCGCTGGCGCCAGAGCAGGTCGGAAATGCCAGGATCAGGGAAGAGGATGAACTCTCCGATC
This sequence comes from Paenirhodobacter populi, assembly GCF_004022215.1. Taxonomy (GTDB): domain Bacteria; phylum Pseudomonadota; class Alphaproteobacteria; order Rhodobacterales; family Rhodobacteraceae; genus Rhodobacter; species Rhodobacter populi. The sequence continues at coordinate 21,659 of NZ_SAUZ01000029.1, read as the reverse complement.
TGATCTCCCGTCTCGGCAACCGGCTCGGGTTCGAGGCGGTGCAGCGCTTCCTGCCAGCCAGCAGCCGGATCTCGGAGCGCAGCTTTCTCATCGTACCTGTGGCCTACGCAGGGCCGGAGCCGTTCCCGAAAAAGCGCCGCCCCCGGCGCCCGATCACCCTGTTCCCGCCGGAGCCGCTTGCCTCGGTCTCCGGCAGCCCCCCCGCCCTCTTCAGTTGGCGGCGAATGTCCTTCACCACGCACCGTGCCACAGGGCCTGAACGGATTGCACGCACGCATGATTTTTGGCACCAAACTGCATCAGGTTTCCGCAGCCGATTGCGTTAGTCTTCGGCGCCGGGTTGCGTCAACTTCGGCGCCGAAGGGGGCAGTTTACAGACCGTCGAAACTGGCCTCGCGACGGCGCAGTGACTCGCCGCGTAGCTTGATGTGATGGCGGTCGCGCGACAGGCGGTCGAGGATCGCGTCAGCGATGACCGGATTGTCGATGAAGCCATGCCAGTCATTATAGGGGCGCTGGCCGACGATGATGGTCGACAGGGTCCCGCTTCGGTCTTCGATGATGTCGAACAGGATCGATTTCTCGGTTTCGCTCATCGCAACCTTGCCGAAGTCGTCGAGGATCAGGAGCCTGAACTTGGACAGCTTTTCGCGCTCTCGCAGGTAAACGCCGTCTTCCAGCGTCATCGACAGGCTATAAAGCAGGTCGGAGACTTTGTAATAGCGGGCCTTGTGTCCGGCGCGAATGGCGGCCGTGGCGATGCAGGAGGCGATCCAGCTTTTGCCGGTTCCGGTTTCGCCACTGATAAGGACGTTCCAGGCGAAGGGGATCCAGCTGCATTTCAGCAGCTCGCGCATGACAGCGGTCTTGAAGCCCCGTGCCTCATCGCCAATCAGCTCCTCGGGGGCCGCCTTGATCGGGAGTTTCGCCTCGTTCAGCATCCGCGTCAGCCGGCTGGTCGCGCGCCGCTCCTTCTCTGCGATCAGTAGCGCGGCGAGCCTTTCGACGAAGGCCATGTCCGCAAAGAACGGATCTTTGGCCTGACGCTCGAGCGTATCGGCTAAGCCCGCAAGAGACAGTTCACGAGCAAGCGCAACGACATGTTCATGCTGCATCGTCGTCCTCCGAATAATAGCCCGCACCGCGGATGTTTTCGGACGGTGGCGGGGCCTGCTGCGGTTCGGGGCGCGGCAGCTTTTTCGGGCCCCGGTTAAGAATCTGCCGCAGCGCATCGGCATTGATCTGATCGCGCCGGAGAGCCTCGGCACAGGCTGCATCGATCGTGGTTTTGCCGTAGACCGGCGCGACTTCGAGCAACCGCTTCAACATGCTATATGTCGCTCGGGGGTTGGAATTGACATCTAAGTGCTTGCACACGAACCGCCCGAGGCACCGACTGTAGTCGGTGGCGCGCGCGATGAGGGCATCCGGGCTTTGCTGCCATATTGCGCGATGGTTTTCCGGCATATGGGTCGGGTCGATTATCGGCGCGTCATCGGTTGGCGTGACAGCGCGACGAGGATGTACGGCCACAAGCGTCGAATCGTGGTAGATTTCGATGGTCGCGGCCATAACCTTGAGGCTGACCAGCTCACCGATCAGGTATGACGGCACGCTGTAATCCCGCCCTTCGACGTTGACGTGATAGTGACGCTGGATCCTGATACCGGGGTGCCAGCTGCCATAATCATAAGAGGTTTTGGGCAGCGGCTGTAGACAGGGCATTTCGCGGGTTCGGAAGCGTTCGTTCCGTGACATTTTCCAGCGCCGCATGACCTTGTCATTCAGATGCTCCAGCGCGGCTTGCAGCAACTCGTTCAGCTCGGCCATTGATCGAGGCGTGCGGTCCCGCAAAACCCTCGCATAAAATCTTTGGCTCAGCCTGACCGTCCCCTCGACAGCCCCCTTGTCGCGTGGCTCTCTCCCGCGGGCAGGGTCCGGCACGATCCGATAATGATCCAGAAACGCCTGGAACTCAGCGTTGATCCTGGCTTCTCGTCGCTTACTTCGGGCAACGTCAATCGCAGCCTTGAAGTTGTCGAGGATGATCTGTCGGGGAGCAGCGTTCAAGCGAACGAAGATGCGGGTGAGACCGTGGATCACATCCGCCCGACTCTGGCTCTGGATCACCTCCCCCAGGCAGAACTGCGAGAACGGGAAATGGGCGATCAGCAGGGTCGATTTCCTGCGCTCGTTCTGAGGGTCAGTCCAGACGGGCTGGAATCCGGCGAAATCGATCTGCATCACTTCGCCCGGCCGGTAATGATGTCGGTATTCGGGGGCACGTCGCTTCAGGATTTTGGCGAGCTCCCGACAGAAGTTGGCATAGCTCATAGGCGGGAGATCGGTATCGGTGGACTGCTGCTTGAGATAGATGTCATCATAGGTGTCCAGCACGCTGTCGCCCGTCGCCAGAATATGGCGGACGATGACATCCCAGTCGGGCTGAACGCATCTAACCTTGCGATGACCAGACGGCATGAGCATGTCGCGCAGGCGCGCATCTGGAAGATCGCCCAACATCTCAGGCCGGAGACCTGCCTGTACAGCTCTCCGGCGCAGGCGCCGGATCGTGTCGCGATTTCGGTTAATGAGACGTCCGACCTCGGTGTGATTGAGGGTCGGGTCCAACAGCCTTTCGGCCATCCTGCGAATATCCGATTTCATAATATCCTCTCGAACCTGCGCCACGCGCAGGGTGCAGAAATTCGTCCGGCCAGGTGGCCGGTTCTTGACTTGGCGACTGCAATCGAGGAAGTTCTGGGAAAGGGACCTAACCTTACGAGATCTTCTCGGAGAGAGCCGCCGGTTTCGGCGGTTTTCTTTTACTTAGCCATCTGTATCTCCGTACAATTCGGGCCATAGGATCGACGGGTCGGTGCCCAGTGCGTCGGCGATGATCTTCGCTGTGGGGAGTGAACGCCTGCGGCCGGATGCAACGGCTGAGAACACCGACGGGTGCACGGCATGACGGCGGCCCAACTCGGCGAATGAAGTGCCCTTCATCCGCAACTCGTATTTGATTGTCTCGTGACGACCGCGCCTTGCGTCCATGGCCTGCCTCCGTGCCAACAACGTGACAAATCGAGAGCAAACTTGCAAGTTATTGTAATTAATGCGATAAATCTATCTAAATACAGATTGTCACAGGCCAGAAACCCGCGATACGCATATTGAATAATCACATCTTCTCAATCAGCTATGTCCGGGGGGCTGCCCGTTCTGCTCTGCGGTGATCTCTGCTATGAGTTCCGGCAGGTCAATGCCAAGGCGATCCGATAGCTCAGCAAGAACGGTCAGTGTCGGTTGACGATTCGCCGTTTCCAAAAGCGAGATATAGCTTGGCGACAGGTCGGTGCGAAACGCCAACTCTTCCTGCGACAGCCCGGCAGCCCGCCGCCTGCGCTTCAATACCTTCGCGAAGGCTTTGATGAGTTTGGCATTCGTCCGTTCCATCCCAGTGCTAATGGCGAAGGGACAACGATGTATCTATTGACTATAGTCACAGTTTTGCGGTTCCTTGTCCGCATGGATCGTGAAGATGCGGCAGGAGGGTAGAAATGGTTGCGACATGCGTGGGGAACGAGCTTCCGAGGACAGAAACGCTGGAGAACCTGACAGTCTGGCTCCGCCATCTCGAAGCACACCCCGAGCATGACGTCGATTGTACGCTGGAGGTCAGGGTTCCGCTCAGCTATCTGACACGGTTGATGATCCGAGGGGAGCGAGAGGACAGGGCATACCCCGTTCTCGTGCGAGATCTTTTGGAAAAGCACGGGTATGGTGACGGTGAGGGCCTTGCGGCCGATTGAGATCAAGCAGAACTGTGCGAGTGTAGCGAATTTTGCTGCCGGAGCTCAGGTAGGACCGGGGCGTCACCGAGGCTCACGAGGAGATGATGATCCGACGCCGCAAACATACCCGCTTCACCCCGTTCACTGCCTTGTCGAAACACCGACAACGTGATGCTTTCGTGCAGTTGCGCTGGAAGATCCTCGGCGACGCACCGACATACGGTGGGCTGTTCACCAGCGATCTGGTGTTAAACGAGCCGGGGCGCCCCGATATTTTCAGGCAGTGGTTCGATTTTATGTTTCTGGGGCTCGATGACCACAGCATCTGGAACGCCAGCATCATTACCGGAAACCTGCAATTCTGGGATCGCGTTCAGAACCTCGCTGCCGAACGGACACACGCACACCTGAGCGAGACAGAGTTGGACGAGGAATTCCGCTGGGAGTTCAGCCCTGCGTTTCATGTCGGGCGGCAGAAATACTTTCGGGTGACCCGACCGGAGCCAAGCCGCCATGCCGCGCTTGAGGGCCTGACCGTCAGAGAATATGAGGAACGGACCGCCTCTGAGATCCTGCGCGACACCCCACCAGAGATCCACGAAACGTTCCGGCTCGACCGCTCGTATCGCTATGGCATAGGGCTGGAGATCGTCGTTGCCTCTCCGACTATCGACCGCACCGTGATCGAAGACGCCATCAGACGGTTCAGGGAACTTGGTGAAACTGACTGGCAGAACCCCAACCCCATTCCCCGCGATCATCTGCCGCTCCAGACAGAGGCCGAAGCTATGGCGGCCACTGGACCCTATATGCCGCCAGGCTGACCCGCTCGAAAGCCGATGATACTCGGCCACCCCGTTTCCGACATTGCCGGTGGGCACCTGCGTAAGTACCAAGACTTCGCGCGTAAGGCGCTCGGACCGAGCCTGCTATCTTCCGTAGCATCTATGACCCAACGGCAGGAACGGCCCAGAGTTGCCGTTCGGCTTCGTCGTGTACCTTTAGGCGGTGTTCCCCAAACAGGACATTCGTGCGTGCCGCAGCAAAATCAGTCGGCCGATGTCGGCGATGCGGGCGAAGCTGTCGTCCGATCAGCATTTCTCCCGCTCAGGCTATTTCGATCGCGGTCGTGATTTCCCCTTCCGCACCAGTGCGCTCATGGCGATCAGCCCGATTGCCGCGAACGGCACGCATGACAGGAAGACCCATCGGGCAACCTTCGCGGCGTCTGCGGCCGTCTCCATGGACAGCAGGCCCGAGGCATTCGCTACGATCCCGACATAGGCCGCGCCGAGAGCGTAGCCGAGCCTCTGAATCGTGGGGATCGCCCCGGAAACGCGCTGGACCTCGCCTGCATCGGCGAGCGCCACCGTTCGCCTGAGAACGAATGTCCACGCCATCCCGAAGCCGCCGCCCTCCAAGGCTGCGAAGACGGCGATCAGCCAGACCGGGCCTTCCGGAACCGCCTGGAGAAAGCCGAGGATGCTGAGGGCCACGGCCGTCATGCCGAGCGCGATCATCAGCCGATCGAACCGCTCGGGCAATCCGCTGACCAGAACGGCCATGACCGTCCAGCCGATGGACGAACAGGCAACGATGTAACCGGCAGTCAGCGCGGATACGCCGTGGATGGCCGTGACCAGGAGCGGCCCGAACGCCGTGACGGCAATAGTCGCCATGGACATGGACAGGATCATGAGCAGCGCGGCACCGGCCGTCCGCTGCGGATCGAACGGACGACGCGGAAGAAGCCGGGTATCGCCTGCGCGCTCGTCCAGCCACAGAAAGCCGATTAGGCAGACCAGACCGGCGGCGACGGAAGGGACCGTTCGCGGGATCGAGACCTCGACGCCGCCAAAGGCGACCAAAACGACAGCGAGACACAACAGGGACAGACGCCCGACAGGGAATGCAGCGGCGTCGGCCGTGGGTCGTGTCGCGCCCGCATCGCTTCGCAGGACGATCCAGAGGGCGAGTGCGAATGCCTGGCAGGCAAAGAAGACAAAGCCCCAACGCCATGTCGCATATTCGACGAAGAAGCCGCCGACAAGCGGGCCAGCGAAGGCCGAGACGCCCCAAAGGGTCGAAACGGCCGCCATCGCGCGCGCGATGTAGCGGCGCGGGAAGATCAGGCCGACCGCGACGAAGCCCATCGCCACCAGACCGCCGCCGCCGAGCCCCTGCAACGCGCGTCCCGTCAGAAGCAACGGCATGGCCGGGCTGACGGCGCTGAGAATGCAGCCGAACCCGAACAGGGCGGCGGCCATGCCCATCGGCGCGCGCAGGCCGAAGCGTATGATCAGCAATGCGCTGGCCGCTCCCGCGACGATTGACCCGATCTCGTAGAGCGAGACAGACCAGCCCACCAAAGCGGCTCCACCGATCTCGGCCACGATGGAGGGGAGCATGGTGGCGACGATCAGGCTGTCGGCCGCGTGCAGCCAGACGGCCAGGCAAACCAGGGCCAGCGATGCCGCGTAAGGGCTTCCAAGAAACTCCCTCCATGACACGAACGTCTCCGTGTCCTTCCCTGCCTCTGTGTCCGCGTCCGCCATGCCCGTCTCCTCTTGACGGATAGGCTGCTACGGCCTCAACATTGGTTCAGGTCAAGGAGATTCCGAATGGCGAAGAAGGAATTGTCCGTCGGCGAACTCTCGCGCCGCAGCGGGTTGCCCATCTCCACGCTCCATTTCTATGAACGCAGGGGGCTGATTGCATCCGAGAGGACCTCGGCCAATCATCGGGTCTATCGGCGTGAAATCCTGAGGCGCGTGACGGTCATCAAAGTCGCGCAGAGCGCGGGCATCCCGCTTGCCGAGATATCCCAAGCGCTCTCGCAACTGCCACGCGACGCACCGCCCGACACACACGATTGGGAGCGCATCGCCGCAAGCTGGCATGACGATCTGACGCGGCGGATCGAGATTCTCACGGCGCTTCGCGACAAGATGGCAATGTGCATCGGCTGCGGATGTCTTAGCGTGAAACGTTGCCCTTTGGTCAACGCGGACGATCATCTGGCGAACGACGGCCCCGGGGCCCGGCTGCTTTGAGGTTACCGGGAACGCCTCTGAATCTGTCGTTCGCGATACTGCGAAGAAATCTGCTGTCGCGAAATTCCCAGAACCTGCAACAACTCTGCCCTATCATGCCGACGCTTCCACAGTGATCGCGCAACGCCGATCCCGGTCGGTCGCATGGAGGGCTTCGGCATCATTGCGCGGAATCTTGTGAAACCTCGACCGCGCCGCGCTATCCTCATGCATCATCGTGACGCCCACGTTCCATCCGCCCCAACTGACCCAAACCAAATGGCGGCAAGGGGACGCAAAGCCACCTTGCGGCGGTGCCGTGTCCCCGTCTTGGTGGTCGTCGGTCGCCAGTCCGGCCCAAAGCGGCCAGTCACCCGGACAGGATGCTGCTTCGCCGCGCCCCCCAGAGCTGCCGTTCGGATTGCTCCGCAGCAAGCGACCGGCTAGGATGGTAGCTATGCGGACAAAGCTGCCGTCGACGGATACCACCGTCGGCCGAACTTAGGTAATGATTAGAAGGCGGAACGGAATGGCAAGACGCATCGAGTTTCAGAGTATCGTTCATGATGGACTCGCTGCTTTTATCAGCCGCAATAACGATTTGAACGGATACTGGGCCCTCGGTCAGTTAAGAAACTGGATAGAGGATGAGGGTGCGGCCCTGCTTGTCATACCGCTGGTGGATGACCGATTCAGCGACCAGAAAGCTCAAATTTCTCCGCTATCTCAACGCTTCGCAAAAACGCTTCAATTTTTGATGGAAAGCAAAAATATGCCCTCCGAGTGGATTCAGGACGCTCGCTTCACTATTGAGTTGACCGCTCCTGACTGTCTTAGCTGCTCGTTTCGTGTGATTTCTGACCTTGGGCGCTCTTTCGAGGCCAACCGCATTTTGTCGGTGCAACGGCACGATCCGCGCCGCGAATTAAGGAGGTGCACCGCGAGAACATAACCGGCAGCTTTGGGCTCTGACTGTCGATCCCGCCGACCTGACCGCACCCTCGCGCTGGAGCGGGCCAGCGGCGGTCACTCTGCGGGACGGAGCGGACGGTCGTCAAAATTTAAGGAAGCGGCATGCCTTATTCAGCACCTGAACCAGTCGCGTCTGAGCTGAGCGCCTGGAACAACGGAAACGGCGCGGAGTTGGAAGTTCTTTCGCAATACGAAGGCAGCTATCGCTTGTCAGTGTCCTATTCAGCGCTTCTGTGGCCGAAGTTTAAATTGGTCGGCCCATACATCCTCAGGGAGGGTGCGAGCGCAGAGGGGATAGCGGAATGGGAGGACAGTCTTTCTGGTGATTCACGTGGTTTAGAGGCCGTTATGAATCACATCCACCTGACGGACTATTTCCTGCACCACGACGATGGGCTGTCACGTGAGGTGGTCGCGTTCCTGACACGGCAGTTGTGTGAAATACATGAGGCAAAGCTGATGTGGCAGTTTCCCGACCGACCATGTCGGGTGATCAGCACAACGCCTGACGACCCCGAGGAACTCGACAACTACCAGATCACATTCTGGCAAAAGAAGTGGGAAGCGACTGGCGGCTAAGGGCTCTGACTGTCGATCCCGCCGACCTGACCGCACCCTCGCGCTGGAGCGGGCCAGCGGCGGTCACTCTGCGGGACGAAGCGGTCGTAGCTATGAAAATCTCGCGCACAGAATCTGCAAGGTAGAACAAATGCAATCTGCTCGAATTTGGTTCCAGAAGCCCGCCACAGCGATAACGCTTACGCAGTGCAAGGAATACCTTCAGGGTATGGGTGTTGAGGTGATAGACGCAGAATGGCGCTTAGATGGCTATGTGGTCCCGCAATTGCATGTGACAAACCCCTCTAACTTCCTCATGCAGTTGGAAGATGACAGTTGGGTCGTAGAAGAAGCAGAAGAAATTTCACGATCTGCGCCAGAGGCATTGAGGGGCAGATTGTCTAACTGCGAAGCGCGACTGAGCTTTGGAGACGCCTCCGACGAGAGTGTCACCACAACGGATAGAGGCATTTTCGTCATGGCTGGATGGACGTCTTTTGACCCTGAAGAGCCGCAAGCGAGGGAACTTCTAGAAGCGCTCACGCGAATGGTCGATGGGATTTTTGAGGACAACACAACCGGCACATGGTGGGTACCGACCGTCCGCTAAGGGCTTGCCTGTCGATCCCGCCGACCTGACCGCACCCTCGCGCTGGAGCGGGCCAGCGGCGGTCACTCTGCGGGACTTTCTTGCCGGTCACCCCGCGCGTAATATAGGCGCTATGGAAGATCATCAAATTGCCTTGGACTACCCTTTGCTTGGGCTGATCAAGCACTGCGAGACGCTTTGTGAAGCGGCTTGCTGCGGCGTAGATGCGTTCGACTTTTCTCCTATCCATATTGCGTCATCCCTCATCCGATACACCGGGAAGATTGAAAGCGAAGAGGTAGATAAGGTTCTGTCGCAACTGCGAAATCTTGATGTGGAGGCCGAGCGCCTGACGAGAGACGGCGGCACTACCAGCATTGAGGTGATGAACCAGGTTTTCAACGGGCCCGCGCTTTTCGCGCTGTCGGCCACGATCAGGGACAGCCTCACAAAGGCGGTGCAGCTTGTCGCGGACGTCCAGCGTTTCAGCTGAAAGTCCGCTATGGGCTCTTCATGTCGATCCCCCGCTGACCTGACCGCACCCTCGCGCTGGAGCGGGCCAGCGGCGGTCACTCTGCGGACGAAGCTGCCGCTCAAACAGCGTCGAGAAATGCGCGAAAATCGGCAGCGTCCGCGTGGACCAGATTGGAGGCACGCGCATCGCCATGCGCGGCCAGATAACGCCCGACCATCTCATACCCGAGGGAGTAGCCCACCCATGCCGGGAACTCCTGTGATCCGAAGAACCATTCCGCATGGTTGTAGTCGGCGCTTTGCCAATCAGCTTGAGCTTTGAAAAAGTAGGGGCGCAAGGTGCTGGCCGGTAGTTGCTCCCAAGGGTCGCACGCGCCGCCATAGACTTCCTGTGCGAAATGCCCAGCCAACCCCTCTGAAACAAGCGCCTCACCGAGTGTTTTGCCATACCCTGGACCGTCCCACCGCGAGGAGTGGTGCAGTTCATGCGCCAGCATCCGTTCCAAAGACTGTGATGGGTTTGTTCGCAAGATAGGGTTTTCTGGGTCTACGGTAACGTAGATCAGCCCTCTTTCGGGAGCATATCCCAGATGCCCCTTCTCAGGAATGACGGCTTTGCCGGCCCTCATGATCACATCCGTATCAAGCAGCGGCAAATGCTTAGCAGACACCACAAAAGCATCGTCCAGCCGCTCTGAAAGCCATTTAGCTATGCCGGTAAGCTGATGGCGGGCGTTGATGATATGCAAGGTCATCTTGGGCATGGTTGGAAGCATCGCATCTGAATGCCAATGACCGCAATGGGCTCCGAACAACATGCCGCGGGACAGCAAGTGGCATCTTTGGCCGAAATGGGCGACCTAGTCCCCGGACAGAGAAGGCCGGCCGAGGCTGTGTCAAAACTCGGTTCAGGCGCCGCACCGGAGAATGCGGTTCTCCACAGTGGCACCTATGTTCACATCGGCGCGCGCAGATGGCCTAAGGGTGGCTTCGTGAGGGAATTTCATTCTAAGCCACTGTCATAAAGGTGAGTTTTGACACAGCCTCGGCCCTTTGCGGACGTTCAGTTCACCTGCGATGCGTCTCCTGAGTCCGCCAATCCGGACGATCAACTGTGGCACCACACACCAGTCTGCTTGGTAGGTCCCTTTGAGCCACTAACTCGGATGGATTACCGCTCACACCGCTGATACTATCGTTTAAGGTGTATAGGGGACTCATGTGAACAACAGCCAGTACATTTCTTTGTCACGACGCTTTGTCGAAATCCAATCGGCAGACTTTGACAATGAACCGGATAGCATTTGGGCTTCTCTCGCGACCCGCGAAACGGGTAAAACGTGGGAAGAAATTCTTACAAATGATATTTCTGTTCTCCTTGGTACCGCCGGATCAGGCAAAACAACTGAAATTCGTCAGCATGTAAAGCGCCTCGTTAAGGATGGGCAAGACGCATTCCTGATGCGCTTGGAAGCGCTACAAGATGGAACTTTGGCGGATTCATTTGATTTCGAATTGGATGACCAACGCGACCGATTTGAAAAATGGAAGCGATCAAGAAAAGGTGGGTATCTATTTTTTGACGCGCTCGACGAGGCGCGCCTGCCGTCTTCACGCAATGAGAGTGCGCTAGAAAAAGCCCTAGACATTGTCTCACGTGAAGTTGGACGACGACGGGGGCCCCTTCACGTTCTAGTCACCAGTCGCCCAAGCGAGTGGCTTGGGGAGGGCGATGTAAGACTTCTAACTCGTTTCATAAAGCAGACACGCGATGCCAAACAGGACTTGGGAAGAGACGGCCCGAGACACAAGATTTATCGCCTAGCACCGCTGGCGAGTGGGGACATTGAGAAATTTGCTGTTTCTCGCGACGTAGAGCCCACGGATTTCATACACGCCGTAAACGCCCATCTTTCCACGGCCCTAATCCAACAACCATTGGATGCGAATCTATTCCTAGATGTTTGGGAAAAGGCCATTGATGAAGGCCGCTCCCCCGATGAAGTATTCAAATCAAGACTTCAAGTCATGCGCGATTTGGTGGCATGGCGGCTGTTCGGGCGCTCTGAAAACAAAGATCGCTTGAACATTGACATTCACCGGGCAAGCAAGGCCGCAGCAAAACTTGCAGCCTTCGTGGTTTTGTCAGGTAAACAGGATTTTTCTGTCCTGCCGTTGGCAGCAGGCGATGCCATGAATGCAGCAAATATTCTGTCTACAGATGTGGAAGCTTGGACACCTACAGAGGTTCGCCAGCTGCTCGCCTGCGGGCTGTTTCAGCCATCTTTTGGGGGGCGCATCCGGTTCGCCCATCGGGAGATACGGGACTTCCTTGCAGCTGAACATTTCGACGCAAGCTTGCGAGCAAGAGCACATTCCGAAGAAACAATCGCGCCACTTTTTGCCGAGGGTCTAGGGCGTCGGTCGATTCCACAGTCAACAGAGCACGTGATGGGCTGGTTGGCGGCCTTGAACAGTTCCGCCAAGGCGGCTGTGGCGAATGTGAGGCCGGCGCTGCTAATCGAGACTGGAGACCCAAAATCACTATCTGTAGGCGATAAGGTGATCGCGTTGCGCCATCAAGCGCGCCTCTACGACGAACTTCGCTTCAGAGGCGAGTGGTTCTATCATGATGATGTCAAGCGCTTCACACACCCTGACTTATGGCCTGTAGTCGATGAACTTCTAGACAAATCTAGTTCTCCCGAGTTAACCGACTTTTTGATCGAGGTCGCTAGATTTGGTCGAATGAAGCCGCTTGCATCCAAACTGGCGGGCTATGTCAAAAATTCAGGAATTGGCTATCGCAGCAAAGCGGAAGCGTGTGCTGCCCTCGATGAAATAGGAGATGATTCATTTCGCGCTGATGTCATGTTCGAAGCCCTGACGACCACGCCGCCGGATGTCGAGGATACGGATTCTGCTCCTAACTGGAATATGTTCTTGTTGAAGGCATTGAAGTACGGCTTCTGCGAAGCTGCCTTGCTCGACGGGATTGCCATTCTTTCGAGAATTCACAGAGAACGCTCCAACTATTCATCTGCAACATCTCAGTATTTGATCGAAATACTTGATGGCCTGCCGCGACCCCAAAAACAGTTGTGGCTGTCAATATTGCTGCGCTTTGCATTTGCCGGCTGTTCCGAGAGCCGCTACCGAATGCCAGACGCTTCGGATCGCTATAGAAGGTTTGTGCCTGCCATTATCTATTTGGCTTCGGAGTTATTGGGTGATGAGGGGTTGCACCCAGACGATGAAGACTTACTTGATGCCATTGAGATGGCGATGGGCAAGGATCACAGGATCGACGTTTTTGGCCGCAAAGCGCCGACAAAGCAACTCGCGAGTGGCCTTCGGGCGCGACCGGATGTCAAGCACGCTCTCGTTCAACGACGAATAGCACTATTTTCTGATCGAGTTCAGCGGAATCGCGTTCCGTTTGGAGTGATCCACCCTTTAGAATTTGATGATAAGGATGAAAATGGAGACGTTTTCGATCAGTCCGATGTGTCTCACTTTTGCGAACTCGCATCAAAGATCTCCGATCAAAATGATCGGGCGTTCTTGCTTGACCTGTCAGGAACCATTTTGGAGAAACTTCGAGGGAAAGAGCATAGGAATGCGTTGGGTGAGTTCAGAAAATATTTGAGAATTTATGGGGACGACGATCAGCGGCGACAATTTGGTGTCCGCGGCTGGTATCTCCGAACAAAATCTTGCGTGCAACATCAATATCGCTATGATGCTCTGAGGTGGTTCCAGGGAAGGAAGGAAGCCGTTCATTTATGGCGAACCGCCCGAAGGAATCGGAAATTCATTTCGAGAAATAGTAAAAGCATTGTTGCTGGTGAATTTGATAAGCGCAATGCGGTTTGGCTTTTCGAAAAGGCTCCAAATGATCTTGGAACCGGGACGATCCGCGCAGTCCAAGAAGAATATGGCTCTAGTATTGCGCAGTTATTCAGCGATGGCATGCGGCAATACTGGAAGGCCCATGATACGAGCTACGCTGAAAGACGAACATACCTCGGCCACATTGGCTTAGCTGGCATCAACTTGGATTACTCATTGGGAGAGATGCCCAGAGATGCAGACCTTGCCCGCAAGGCTTTTCGCTACGCGTTTCACGAGTTGAACGGCTTTCCCGAATGGGTTGATGAGCTAGCGCAGGATTTTCCAAGCCAATTTGTCTCTGAGATCAAAGGTGCGTTGCTGTCAGACTTCAACACTAAGCAAGGTGACGATGACCACCACGTTTCTGATTGCGTGAGAAAAATTGCTTACTCGGGTGTCAGAACTAGAAGCCTAGTGGCGCCGATGCTCCTGCGGATGATGATGCGTGATCTTCCAAAGAACCGCCGTGATAGAATGCTCTGTCTAGACGTCGTGGCACGCGCCCCTGCTGTCGAGCGGAACCGCCTTTCTAGGTTTCTTGTCTCAGGCTATCGAGCGGCGTTGACCCGGTTTGATTTCAGAGAGGCGTGGGTTTGGCTTGATGGTCTGATGGACGCGAACTCAAACGCCGCTAGAAGCGTGTTGGTCTCGACCTTTGGTGATCTCCACAGCGCCGGACAGAGGGCACTGTTTTTCGAATACTTGGGGCACGAGAAAAACAATCCTGCTCTAGGGGAAGGATCGGACCCTGTGAGAGGTGAATATAAGCACGATCCAATTCTTCTAGAGTGGTTGGTTCAAGCATCTTACTTGGCATGGCCTCCCGAGAACGATGTGAAGCATGAGACTGTGTACTCGCCGGGTAAAGCTGACCACGCAGAAAGCAACAGGCGAAACTACACAAGCATGTTGGCGGCCTTTCAAACAGCCAGCGTTGTCAGCGCATTTGAACGACTGGCCAAGTCAAAAATGCTTGTGGGCTACCGGGATACGTTTTTGTACCAGATCGAGTTGATGAAGCGAGGGGCAGGAAGACGGACTGAGTTTTCACCTGATGAAGCAATTCAGTTCCTCAACGATCAGTCCAAGGCACCCGCGACTGTGGAAGAGTTCAGGAAGCTTTGCCAATCGCATCTAGCGACGCTCCTCGAACGGCTCCACACCTCCGACGATGATGAAAGCGCATTTTTCCGGCGTGGCAAGGCATTAGAAGCTGACTTGAGAAATTGGCTAGCCGCCCGGCTTAGAGAGGTGGGGGAGCGCTACTACACGGTCATCCGGGAGCAAGAAGTCGCTGGTGAGAAACGGCCCGATCTCAGGCTGCATTCGAGGGTGGACGCCTTGGGGAAGGTGTCAGTTGAAATCAAGCTTGCCGATATGGAGCATTGGAAAGGAGACCAATTGGTCGCCACTCCTGATGAACAGCTCTCAAAACAGTATTTGTTCGAAGCTTCATCTCACACCGGCATATATGTTCTTGTTAATGCGTCCCTCCCTAGGGAGGACGTGATGGACAAGAAAACTAAGGGTGTCAAAAGAAGCGCCTTCCGAAAGACTGTCGCGGGTGAAGAAGTAAACTTCGCAAGACTCGCTGCACTCGTGGGAGATAAGTGTGCGGAAGTAAATGATGGCCTTTCTGACGGTAAGATGGTGGTCGCAGTTACGCGCGACATCTCGGAGAAACCGTCCGACACTATGTAAGCGGGACTCTGTTAACCGAACGGCCGCTTTGCAGGTCTACCCTTTGAAGTCTGCAATCGCGGCAAATGGCCGCTTTCCGCCCCTGGCGGCGGTTCCGACTGAGATTTCGCTGCAGTCCGTCCGAACGGCCGCTCTGACAAGGTTTCTGCGTCTGCCACGCTGCACTGCCATCAGTCGGCTCTCCGCCCTTTTGGTACCGCCGCTCACAACAACCGCGAAGGCGAGAACCGCTGCGATAATTGAGGTCTCCGCGCTTCTCGCCTTCGCTAACGTTGAGGTCTGTTACTCTGGTTGTTGGTTGGTGCCGAAGGTCACGCGACGGGGTGCAGAAGCTTAACGCAATCGGGTGCCGATTTCTCTGCGAACCAGCAGGATCGCCCCGGAATGGTGGTTCGACGACCCGGCCTGGCGTCTAGGGTTGCTGCGTGGCGCTCTCTTGACCGGTATAAGCCCCAAAAGAGTGAGAGATGGGGGAGAGAGGGGCGGCAGGTCGCGACCGGGAGAGAGGCTCCCGGGGCTTGCCCGGAGAATTTCCATGACACAGTTCGAGATTCTGGACCTCGCGGGCCCGAGGCGCAGCAGCGGCTACAAGGGGGATGTCGGTCGGGGTGAACGGGTCGGCCGGGTGTCGTCGGAATGGTTCAACCGTCCCGACGATGAACGCTATCTCTCGCTCGATGATCTCTGGTCTTCGGTGAAATACCGCTCCGAGCGCAGCCGGACGCGGATCGTCGAGGCGGCGCGGATCCATGTCGAAGCCAGTCGCGACAATGCCGAGCGGATGCAGATTCACCTGCCGATGGAGGAGACTCCGTTGGCGCCGACCCACTGGGCGTTCGGCCAGCTGGCGGCCATGGCCGGCGCGCCGCCCGCCGATCTTCGCCAGCTTCCGGCGCCTCTGGCGGGCATCAACCTGCAGTATGGTCTTTCCTCCTGCCGTTCCGAACAGATCAAGACCTTCGAGACCGAGGACGGCCGGGTCGAGCTGCGGGCGGTGACAGGGTCGGATTATGGCCGTATCCACGATCACGAACTGATCGAGGCGATCCAGAAGATTGCAGGCAATGGCACTGGTGATACGCGGTGGAAAGTGCCGGGCGTCCTCGATTGGTCGACGGGGGTGTATAATCCCGATGTCGGTATCAGCCGCGCTACCACGACGCTCTATGCGTCCGATCGCGATGTGTTCGTCTTTCTGGTCGACGATTTCAACCCGATTGAGGCGGGGAAACTCCCCGATGGGTCGCCGGATCTCTTCTTCCGTGGCTTCTACGCCTGGAATTCGGAGGTGGGCGCGAAGACCCTCGGGATCGCGAGTTTCTACCTTCGCGCGGTGTGCCAGAACCGGCAGCTCTGGGGCGTCGAGGATTTCCAGGAAATCACCATCCGGCACTCGAAATACGCCGCTACCCGGTTCGCGCACGAGGCCGCGCCGGCGCTGACCCGCTTCGCCAATTCTTCGCCGCAACCCTTCATCAACGGCATCAAGGCGGCACGGCAGCAGATTGTGGCACGCACCGATGAGGATCGCCAGGAGTTCCTGCGCAAGCGAGGGTTTTCCAAGCCGGAGACTGCGAAGATCATCGACAAGGTCCTCATGGAAGAAGGCCATCCGCCGGAGTCCATCTTCTTCGTTCAGGGGATCACCCGGCTTGCACGTGACAAGCCCCATCAGGACGCCCGGCTAGAATTCGAAGGCAAGGCGAAGAAACTGCTCGACCGGGTCAGCTGATCCGGCACCCGCCGGCCTCCCTGCCCGCGGCGTTCTGAGCAGGGTGAACTTTACACGGCATCGCGGCGCCTATCTGCACCGGATGCCGGTACCGCCTTCCTTAAGGCCAGTTCCCCGCATCGCCATTCTGACGGTGGGGCAGGGGGCTGGTCCCAATCCCATGAGGATCAAGATGCAGACTTTCGACGACAAGGTGGATGGGCATTGTTGCAGAAGTCATTCGATGGCCTGACTTTCCCCTTTCCCGTTGGGTTCAGGCCACGCGTTCGATCTCGGCAGTGCCGAGTGCATTGAAACGGTTCATGAGTGCAACGCGGATGTGGACTTCGGCTGTCTGGCGGTCCGGGTCGCGTGATGCAATGCGTTCCCCGAACGACTTGAGACACCTCATCCTGGCCTCAATCCGGCTTCGGACGTGATATCCTGACCAGCGTTTCCAGGCTGCCCTTCCCAGGCGTTGTGTGGCCTTGAGGATCTCGTTGCGGGGCGAGACATTGTCCGCCACTGGTCCGAGGACCATGTCGAGCGCGGCGGGACAGTTCTCGCGCCATCGCCGCCCGTTCTTGCGGATGGGTATGATCGCTGTGCCGCCGCGCTCGAGGATCGCGCTATGGCATCGCCTTGTGTCAAAAGCGCCATCGCCGGTCACGGTGCCGATCTGTTCGTCAACAGGGATCTGGTCCAGCAGATGGGGCAGAACGGGGCTGTCGCCCTTGTCGCTCGAGGTGAATTCCACGGCACGGATGTCGCCGGTGGTCGTGTCCATCGCCAAATGAACCTTGCGATACTGGCGTCGGCGCTGCGTGCCGTGCTTACGCGCAAGCCACTCCCCATCCCCGAGGAACTCGATCCCTGTGCTGTCCACAAGCAGGTTCAGCGGGCCGGACGCGCGGCGGTTCGATATCTGCACCGTGATCCGCTTCTGTCGGCGGCTCACGGTAGAAAAGTCCGGCACCGGCCAGTCGAGACCGGCCATCAACAGAATGCTTGCCACCATCCCGGTCGTCTGGCGAAGTGGTAGCCCGAACAGAACCTTCACCATCAAACAAAACTGGACAGCTGCATCGCTGAACACCGGCGGTCGGCCGTTGCCTCCGACCTTCGGCGCAAACCACGTCATGTCCTTGTCCAACCAGATCAGCAGGGAACCGCGCCGCTTCAGGGCCTCGTTGTAACTCTTCCAGTTCGTCGTCCGATAGCGGGTAGGGTCAGGTCTCGTCATCTCAGACCATTAACCACATGGATTCCTCGTGTGAATCCCACGGCCAAGGAACTTCTGCAACAACGCCCATAGAAAGCGATCATTAACTCTGGTTTCTCACAACCTTCGCTATCCGTCTGGCTCATTCGATTGATGCCGCGGCCTTTTCAATCACCTTCGCCACCTCGGCGGATCTGGTCATCGGCAACAAGTGGCCGCCGTCCATCTCGACAACTGTCGCGCCTGCCCGGACGGACATGCGGCGTTGCAGATCCGGCGAGATGATACGGTCGTCTGTTGCGACGACAGACCAGGCGGGGACAGTCTGCCAGGCAGCATCCGTGGCCTGATAGCTGAAGATCACCGTGTTCGAGGCCGTCTGCGCATCCGCCGTGAACCGGGCGTCGGCTTCCGGCAGGCCCGTCGCCACATCCGCGATCCAGGCTTCGCGCCCGAGCAGATAATGTCCGTCGGGGAAGACCCGCATCACCTCGGGTGACAGTTTCGACGGCGCCGTCGCGCTCAGCGTGGCGATGGTCTCGCCCCGATCCGGCAGGAAAGCGGCGACATAGACCAGTGCTTTCACATCCTCATCGACGCCTGCCTGGCTGATGACGAAACCGCCGTAGGAATGGCCGACAAGGACCACCGGACCCGTTACGGTTTCAAGCACGCGCCGGGTGGCGGCCACATCCGCCTCGACCGAGGTCAGCGGCAGTTGCACGACCGCCACCTCGTATCCGTCCGTCGTTAGCCGGTCATAGACCGCGCGCCAAGCGCTGCCGTCCATGTTCGCGCCGTGCACCAGAACGATTTCGGGCGTTTCGGCACTCGCCAGCCCGGGCAGGGTAGCCAGCAGCAGCGCTGTTGTGCCGGCCAGAAGCAGATTTTGCGGAAGGGCCATTTCGGAAACTCCTCGGTTGCTTGTTTCCTGAGATAGCTTTGCGGGGAGACCGAGACTATTGTGATAGATGTGAATGGGTCTATCACTGTGGATGATGTATGGATCGACGTGACCTTGCCGACCTGCTGTTGTTTCAGACCGTTGCCGAAGAGGGCAGCTTTACCCGGGCGGCAGCCCGATTGGGCCGCGCGCAATCCGGGCTGAGCCAGACCCTTGCGGAACTGGAGAGACGGCTGGGCGTGCCGCTTCTGGCCCGTACCACCCGTAGCCTGCGCCCGACAGAGGCGGGGCAACGGTTGCTTGACCGCCTGTCGCCCGCATTCAGGCAGATCGGAGAGGGGATCGAAGAGCTGCAGCAGGGGCGGGGC
Organism: Paenirhodobacter populi; assembly: GCF_004022215.1. Lineage (GTDB taxonomy): Bacteria > Pseudomonadota > Alphaproteobacteria > Rhodobacterales > Rhodobacteraceae > Rhodobacter > Rhodobacter populi. Next base: position 2,440 of record NZ_SAUZ01000029.1, on the reverse strand, counting down.
CGGGTTTCCGGTACGCTGCGGCTGACGGCGGGAGAATATCCGGCGCGCGCAATTCTGATACCGGCCCTGGCCGGATTCCTTGACCGTTATCCCGATGTTTCGGTCGATCTGGACGTCAGCGACCGGCTGATCGATATCGTGCAGGGTGGTTTCGATGCCGGCATCCGCTTTGCCACGCATCTGGAGCAGGACATGGTGGCGGTGCCGCTCGGCGGCGATGTCCGAGCGGTGGTCGTGGCCGCGCCCGCCTATTTCGCCCGGCGCGGGCGGCCCGAACGCCTCGAAGATCTGGGTCGCCACGACGGCATCAACTACCGGCTGGCCAGCCACGGCGACATCTTCCGATGGCTGTTCCGGCAAGGCGAACGGACCGTACAGGTTCCGGTCGGCGGTCGGATCGCGCTGAACGATGCGCCGGCGATGACCGAAGCGGCCTTGGCTGGGCTGGGCCTCGCCTACACGTTCGAGCCCTTTGTGGCAGATCATCTGGCTGCGGGGCGACTTGAAACCTGTCTCGAGGACTTCTGCCCGCTTTGGTCGGGATATCACCTCTATTATCCGAGCCGCCACCAGAAGTCCGCACCGCTCGCGGCTCTGGTCGATTATCTGCGTGCGGGGCCGAGCCTGGAGAGCGGTGGCGGCCAGACAGTTACGTCTCACACGGCCCGCAAGCTTCCCTGAAGCGGTGCCGTTGTTTTCCGCAGCGAAAGCGGAAACGGAGACCCTGATTGAGCATGATCCACGTCGGTGTCGAACCTGCGAGGTTGTCTGGACGCCTAACCCCGTGCCTCCTGCCAGTTGGGATAGGTGACATAGGCGGTGACAGCGCCCTGTTCGTGCGAGCGGATCGTGACCTTCTGGCCCTTGGGCATATGGACGATCTCGCCCGGTCCCGCGGTGACGGTGCCCGAGGTCCCGGACACCGACAGCCGCCCCTCGAGGACGACCACCACATCATCGACGGCCATCGTCTCTTCGAGCGTCTGGTTCGGCCCATAGCGCCCGTAGCCGATGGTGATCGGGGAGCCGTGGCGCTGATCGACCAGATTCCCCACGAAAACGTCTCCGTCCTGTCCGGGGGAACGTTCCAGCACCGCGTCGGTGATGGTGAACTTGCGAATCTTCATGGGAATTTCTCCTTCCAGATGGCCCGCCCTGTCAGGGCAGCGGGGTTCGATGGCTGGGTTCCAGCTTGTGCGCGTCATCCTCCTGCGCTGCCGGAATGCCTGAACTGGTGCGCGACCGTCCACCGAACCAGCCCCGTGACAGGTCATGCTGTGTCGCGGCAAGTGGAACGTGGGCCCGAGGGAATGCCACGGTCGAACGCAGATTCCTGATGAAGCTTCGCTCCGTTCGCGCCCTAGCCGTCGAGCCCCCAAAGTTCCGGGTTCCGTTTGAAATATGCGATCAGCATCTCGGTCAGCACCCGCACTTTCCGCGTGGGATGCTGACCCGGCGGGCGGACGACATACGTTGCCCCCGGAGGCACCGGATAGTCTGTCATGATCGGAACCAGCGCGCCGGAGGTCACATATTCATGTGTGATGCAATCGGGGAGCCACGCGATGCCGAGACCTGCCGCCGCCGCCGCGGCAAGTGCCGTGGCGCTGTCGGCCTTGAACCTGCCCTGCGGCTGGACCGTGACAATCCTGCTGCCATCCATGAATTGCCAGGCTTCCGTTCCCTGCATGAGGGCTTGATGGGCAAGGAGTTCGTCCGGAGCCTCGGGCGATCCATGCACCTTGATGTACTCAGGGCTGGCGACAAGCTTTCCATGGATCGGCCCGACGCGCTTCGCGATCAGGTTTGAATCCTGAAGGTAGGCGCCCCGTATCGCGCAATCGAACCCTTCGGCGATGAGATCGACGAAGCGATCGCTGTAGGAGGTATGGATGTGCAGCTGCGGGTGCAGGCGCGCCATTTCCGCGAGCACGGGGGCGAAGTGGGTCGGGCCGAAGGTCAGCGGCATGGCGACCCTCAGGCGGCCGCGCAGCTCACCACCCGGATGGATCGTTTCCCGGGCCGTATCGATCTCGGCGCTGGCCCGGGCCGCGTGGTCCCTGAAGGTGATGCCCGCTTCCGTGAGCGCGGCGCCCCGGGTCGTTCGTGCCAGCAGTTGCACGCCAAGCTCCGCTTCAACCCGAAAGAGCCGCCGGCTGACGATCGACTTGGAGACGCCGAGCCGGCGCGCGGCGGCCGATACGCCCCCGGCATCGGCCACCGCGACGAATGTCTGCAGATCTTCGATGTCCATTCCGGTGTTCCCCACTTCGCGACACAGCTTGCCTGACTATGGCACTATCGCGTCGGGAGAGGGAACGGCAAGTTGCGTGCAGGCCATGTCGCCCTCTGGCGCAGGCCCCCCGGCGGACACTCCCGCTCACATGGTAACGGAGGAAACATCCATGACCTTTCGCAACGGCCTCGATTCGCTGCTTCG
>NZ_SAUZ01000028.1 GCF_004022215.1 Paenirhodobacter populi | reverse complement strand
GCGCTTCAGCGCTTGGTTGTAGCTGGGCCAGTTCCGGGTCTTGTAGGGCGGAGGTGTCGGTCTGCTCATGCTACCCAGCTATCACGCTGAATTCACAAGGTGAATCCGTCACCGGATTTGTACAACAGAGCCGCTATATGCTACCTATAGTTTGGAAAGGTTCGAAAAAAGAAATTTGGCAGAACCTTCCAGGATTTGAACATAGATACGCTCCATTATCAGATCACGTCTTCGACTATTTCAGCGCGAACTCGTCAGCCTTCTTAGGCTTAAAGAAAGACATTAAGGAAGCATATCTCCTAAGTGAAATACTTCCAGCGCTCGCTCACTTGGATCAGTTCGAACTTTCCGATTTGGAGAATACGTTAATGAGTGAGAGAGGGGGTGGTTATCGTTGGGCACCAGTGGCAGGTAAAATGGGCTGGGATCATTGGTCAACGAAGCAGATTTTTGAACGACTGGAAACGGAAAAGTTCACTGCAGAGTTGGCGGAAGCCGGCTTTGGGAATGGAAACCCGAAGGCCGTAAATGTGGCTGCGAAACACGTAAGGCTGGCTGTTGCCAATTTACACTGGCAATAAAATTCACCACTAAAAATTTGGAAGATCTAAGGACAGAAAAGCCCTGTCGGGCCGAAGTGTGCATGCTTATGCTTTTCGGCCCGCAAAGGCGGCCGGTAAGCCATTGAATTCAAACTGAGTCTACCGATCAAAATTCAGGCGATCGATTCGGGTGTGCAGCCTTATGCCGTGTCGGCAGATCTCAAATAAAACCCTTGATTCATTGGCGATTGTGCCGTTTCTCGTGCCAGGGGCCGTGCCAGAATTGGGGTGAGCGATGGCGGGAAAACTGCGACACTGGAAAGAGAAGGACGGTCGATTCCATGCGCGGATCGCGGTTCCGTCCAAGCTGCGACCGATCCTTGACCGACCCCGCTCTGAACTGGTCGAAGCACTCCGGGGGACCGCCGTGTAGCGATACGGCTTCACTCTGCGGCTGTCGCACGGCTGCAACGTGAACTGGCCGTTGCCGCGCATAAGGCAAAGGGCGATGGCTCTGAGCCGGTCGACGAACGCTTTCCCCTGACGACCGCCGATTTTGCGCGTGCTGTCTGGCAGCGCTACACGAGCGCGATCAACGCGGATGAGGCTGCACGAGCAGCATATCCGACCGAAGCCGAACTGGCGGTTGAACGCACAACGCTGGTTCAAAAGGCGTAGACCGGGGCAATCAGAACAACCGATCCTCTGGTGGTTCTCGATGCCTCTCTTGACATCCTTCGGCTCAAGGAAGCGCGCGCTATTGACCAGCATACACGCAGGGCACGGCTCCAAGCCCTCAAGCGCGAACTGGCAGCGGGGGAAACGCATCAGGTCGAACACGAAATCGACGCCTATCTCGACCGGCTGCACCTGACCGCAGAGCGTGGAACGCCAGAGCGCGCGGTTCTGGCGAAGCAAGACGATGCAGCGCCGAGATTGAAGCCTTGGAACGGACTATTGAGCGCGATGGCGGTGACTATCGCGGCCAACCCTCCGACCCGGCGGCCAAGCCGCCTGCCCCTGAACGTGCCGCCGATCCTGTCAGCCTGTCCAAGCTGTGGAACGACTACCTCGCATCCCGGATGCAGATTGGTTTTGTGAAAGACGGTGGCAAGCGTCAGGCTCCGGTGATCAAAAATCTGCGCGCCTTCCTCAAGCATCACGACGCGCGCAAGGTGACAAAGAAAGACCTTCTGGAATGGCGCGACCATCTTCTGAACATGGATGGGCTTAGCGCCAAGACCGTCAGCGACATTTACCTCTCGACTGTGCGCTCGCTGTTCGGGTGGGCACATGAGAACGAACGGCTTCCTGAGAACGTGGCCGCGACCGTCCGGCAGCCGAAGCCGCGCAAGGTGCAGGTGCGTGAGCGCGGGTATACTGATGCCGAGGCCGTCGCGGTGTTGCGGGCCTTCCGGTCGCATGTTCCGAAGTCACCGCGCGCACCGGCAGTCGGCCGACGTTCGATCAGGCGGAAATCGCCATGAAGGAACTGGCGACCTATGTGGACCTGTTGCTCCAACTGGCCGAGGACAGCGCCAACGTGCTTTCCGAAGCCACCACCGCGCTGGCCCAGGACTTCGGGCGAAAGGAAAGCCTCGCCTTTGTGAACGGCTCGATCGCGCTGGAACCCTCGGGCTTCATGGAGGACGCGAACATCGCCACCACGGCGAACGGCAGCAAGACCGCACTTTCGCCGGATGCACTGATTGCACTGAATGTATTCCCTGCCCGCCACCTATCGCGCGACCGGCACATGGGTGATGAACGGCAAGACCCTCGCCATGATCCGCACCCTTAAAGACAACCAATTACCACTGACAGCCGTCCTATCAGGCCGTGCAGCAGGAGACCATCCTCGGACGTCCTGTCATGGAAGCCGCGGATATGCCCGACATTGCGGATGCCACGCCGGTCATCTTCGGGGATTTCAAACGTGGGTACCCGCGTTTCTTCAATGCGATCCGTCATGGTCACCACCGTGTCATTGTCGGAAATGACCGCAAGACCGGACTGCCGCTCGATGAAACGGAAATGCCAGCTTTCAACCTGGCTATGAGGACGATCTACATCATTCCCGTCACCAAGGGCCGGAAAGATGGCGACGTCGGCAAGGTGATCGCAGACGTGGTTTTGACTGGCCTGTCCGCAATGACTGGCGGCAGCGCTTTTATGGGCACCGCCCTGAGACAATCCCATGGCTGCCCCCGCCCCGTCTCTGCCGTTGTGGCAATATCGTTCCCGCTGGTGAGATCTGCGCTTGCCAGCGTGACGCCACACGCGCTCGGAAGCGTTATGCCGACAACCGGCCTTCATCCTCGCAACGCGGCTATAACGGCGGCTGGCGGAAACTCCTGGCCGAGTTTCTGCGTCTGCATCCATTCTGCAAAATATGCGGGAACAGCGCCGAGTATGTTGACCATATTAAGCGCCACCACGGCGACGCGCCTCTAATCTTCGATTGGAACAACCTGCAAGCTCTCTGGGCCGCCACAACAGCGTGACGCAAAGGCAAGAGCGCGCCAACGCCCTTTATATTGCCTCCGCCTGACGGACGGCCCGTGGACCGTCCGTCGTGGTCATCAGGCCGCGAGATCGCGCCGCAGCTTTGTCACGGCCAGAGCGGCCTCGCCCGCCTCGCGGCCCTTCTGGATGAAATGCGCGCAGTAGATCGCCCTGTGATGGCCGGTTTCCTGATACTGATGGGGCGTCAGCGACACCGACAGCACCGGCACATCGGTTTCGAGCCCCGCCTGCATCAGCCCGTTGACCACTGCCTGCGCGACGAATTCATGCCGGTAGATCCCGCCATCGACGACGAAGGCCGCCGCCGCGACGGCGCCATACCGCCCGCTGCGCGCCAGATCCCGCGCCATGAGCGGAAGTTCAAAGGCGCCAGGAACATCGAACACATCGACCTGATCGGCGGGAACGACCTGAAGGAACCCTTCCAGAGCCTGGTCGACGATCTCGGAATGCCAGTTGGCCTTGATAAAAGCGTAACGGGTGTGTGCCATCGTGATCTCCTTTCGTAACGACACGTCACCCAAGGCGATCACATGCGATCCCTTTCGCCTGCGGGGCGGAAGGGGCATGTTCTCTTTCATCCGGACTGTGACCGTCGGCTCAGGACTCGCACCTGATCTGCTGACCCTTCGGTGGAAGGCGCTCGCGGGCTTGCGGCTGACCGCTTACCGCCGGTGGGGAATTTCACCCCGCCCTGAGAACACCCTGTTCTGTAGTCCCGGTTTCCGGACATCGCAACTGGAAGCTGTGCGAGGCCGTATGAGGGATCTCGCCTTTGCAACGCGCGATCACCGCATGATCAGACTGCCGGTGACGTAGGAAGCCCCCGCCCGAAAGCAGAACCGGCGCGACCAAGGCTGCCTCGTTCCAACGCGGCCAAAGGCACCTGCGCGGTGACGAAGATGCTGGGCCAAGTCAGGCAGGAAGTCGGGGAAACCCCTCCCGATCGAACCGGGGCCGAGTTGTTCACCGGATACCGCGCGGCATCAGCGCCCGGGCAAAAGGCTGAAGCAACGCGACCTGCGCGGCAGTCCCGCCCCGCGCCGGTCGCCTGATCGCGGTCAGGCGGGACTGGGGCCCTCCCTTCGACGGCTACTATCCGTCACGGCGGCAGATGCGTCCGGCGTTCCGCGCCTTCACCGAATTCTTCCGCTGGCGAGACTGATCGCGGCATCGGGCACCCGGCGCCCATCACGTTTCGCGAAAGGCGCGGGCGAAATAATCCGTGACGGGTTTGAGCAGATAGGTCATCGCCGGCCGTGCGCCGGTGGTGAGCATGACCTCGACCGGCATCCCGGGCAGGACCTGCGCCGCACCGAGCTTGCGCATCTCTTCGGGATCGATCGTCACCTCGGCGCGGAAATAGCTCTGCCGGGTTTCGGCATCCTCGAAGGAATCGGCCGAGACCAGCGTCACCCGCCCGGTCAGTTCGGGCGTGGTGCGGCTGGAAAAGGCGGTGAAGCGCAGCGTTGCCGCCTGCCCCGGATGCACATTGTCGACGTCACCGGGCGAGACCCGCGCCGCCACGATCAGCGGCCGGTCCTGCGGCACGACATAGGCCACCGTATCCGCCGCCCGCAGCACCGCCCGCGGCCCCGCCACCTGCAATCCGTGGACCAGCCCCGCCACCGGCGCCCGCACCTCGAGCCGCGAGATCTGCTCGCGCAGCACGGTGCGCTGCTCCGTCAGTTGCAGCTCCTGCAAGCCGAGGTCGCGCAGCTCCTTCGTCGCATCCTCGCGCCGCCGGCTGTCGAGCGCGAGGATCTCCAGCCGCGTCTCGACGATCCTGCCGCGTGCCTCGGCCTGCGCGGCGATCAGCGATCCCCGCTCGCCGTCGAGGCGCGCGGCCTCGCGGTCCAGCGCCATCACCGTCGCGCTCGGCACGAGGCCAAGGTCCAGCAGCCGGCGCTTGTCCGACACCTCCTGCGCGATCAGCGCCGATTGCCGTTCCAGCGCCGCGATCTGCGCGTCAAGGCCGGTGATCTGGCTTTCGATCTGGGTGATCCGTTCGCCCAATTGCGCGCGCTGGCCGGCAAGGGTCGCGGCGCGGGCGGTGAACAACCCCTCCTGCCCGCGCATCAGCGCCGCGACCGGGGCGTCCCGTGCCGCGCGCTCCGTCAGTTCCGGGCGGAAGGTGATGGCGCTGCCGTCGCGCTCGGCCTCGAGCCTGCCGCTGCGGGCGAGGATTTCGTAATATTGCGCCTCGGCCATCGCCAGTTCGGCGCGGAGCCTGTCGCCGTCAAGAACCAGCATCACCTGCCCCGCCGTCACGGCGTCGCCTTCGCGGACCAGCACCCGGTCCACCACGCCGCCGTCGGGGTGCTGGACGATGCGGCGCTGATCCTGCACCTCGACCCTGCCGGTGGCGATCACCGCCCCCATGATCGAGGCGAAGGCGCCCCAGCCGCCGAAGCCGAAGACCAGCACCGCGAGCGTCATGAACCCTGCGATGATCGGGGTTTTCGCGCTGTGAGTCATGCCCCGCCTCCCGCCCTTGCGGTGCGCAGCACCTGCGCCGTGTTGCGCAGCCTGTCGCGCAGCACCGCGTCGCGCGGGCCGAAGGCCACCTGCCGCCCGCCGTCCAGCATCAGGATCAGGTCGCATTCCTGCAAGGCCGCCGGCCGGTGCGCCATGACCATCACGATGCCACCCGCCGCGCGGGTGGCGTGGATCGCCGCATTCACCGCCGCCAATCCGTCGTTGTCGAGGTTCGCGTTCGGCTCGTCCAGCACCAGCAGCACCGGATCACCGTACAGCGCGCGGGCAAGCCCGATGCGCTGCACCTGTCCGCCCGACAGCCCGCCGCCCTCGACCGTGACGCGGGTGTCGTAGCCGTCGGGCAGGCTCAGGATCATCTCATGCGCCCCGGCGCGGGCGGCGGCGCGCAGCACGTCCTCGGAGCGGAAACCGGGGGTCAGGCGGGCGATGTTTTCGGCCACGGTGCCATCGAACAGCGTCACCCGCTGCGGCAGGTAGCCGATCAGGCGGCCGAGCATGTCTTCGCCATATTGCCCGATCGAAACACCCCCCAGCCGCACGCTTCCGGCCACCACCGGCCAGATCCCGGATACCGCGCGCGCGAGCGAGGATTTGCCCGCAGCCGAAGGACCTATCACCCCCACCGCCTGCCCGGGTTCCAGCGTGAAGGAGACCTTCTGCAACGTCAGCCGCCGCTCGCCGGGGGGGGCGACGGCCAGCCCCTCAACCTGCAACCGCGCCTCGGGCCGGGCGAGCGGCATGCGCTCCGGCAAAGGCGGCGCGACGGTCAGCAGCGTTGCCAGCCGTTCGCGTGCGAGCCGCGCCGATTGCAGGAAGGACCACTGGCCCACCAGCGTCTCGACCGGCGCAAGCGCCCGGCCAAGCAACACCGAACAGGCGATCATCACCCCGGCGGAAATCTGCTGTTCCAGCGCCAGCCAGGCGCCAAGCGCCAGCATCGCCGATTGCAGGAACTGCCGAAAGGTCCGGGTGGCCGAGCCGAAGACCGAGCCCAGATCCCCCGCCGTCACCGCGCGTTCCAGCATGCGTCCGCGTGCGGCCTCCCACCGGGCCTGTGCCGCGCCGCGCATGCCGAGCGCGGCAAGCGGCCCCGCCTCGGCCCGGAACTGCGCGCCGAGCCGGTCGGTGGACAGCCCCGCACCCGCCGCCTCGGCCCGTATGCGGCCGGTCAGCATCTGGTTGAGGATCGCCATCGCCAGCAACACGCCCCCGCCCGCGATGGCGAGCCCCCCCATCAGCGGGTGAAAGAAGAAGATGCCGCCCAGAAACACCGGCGCCCAGGGCAGGTCGATCAGCGCGAAGAACACCGGCGAGGCGGCGAACTGGCGCATGGTATCCACGTCGCGCTCGGCCGCCGCGGCGGCGGGATCGTCGGGCTTCACCGCCTGCCGGCGCAGCGCCGCGTCGAACACCCGTCGGTCCATCGTCGCCTGAAACCGCGAGCCCGCGCGCGACATGATCTGGTTGCGCACCACGTCCAGCACCGCCATCGCCCCGAAAAGAAACGCCACCAGCGCGAAAAGCGCGGTCAGCGTCGCCTCGGATCCGCTGGCCAGCACCCGGTCATAGACCTGCATCATGAACAACGGGCCGGTCAGCATCAGCAGGTTGACGAAGGCCGAGAACAGCACCACCGCCCAGAACAGCGGCCTGAGCCGCCCCCAGGCCGTCCGGAGTTCCGCCTTGCCGCGCGCGTTGAGGGAACGCCCGATCATCTTCTGTCTTCGTCGGCCGAAAGAGAGACAACAGCGGCAGATATCCGGAAACGCATCATCGGCCCTCACGGCATTGGAAAGGTTATGGCCGCCCGGCTTCAACCGGAGGGCCGCGAGTCAGGCGAAGGAATCGCCGCCCTCCCCGCGAAACGACCTCGTTGTTTCCAAACCTACGCAGGCTCCCCTTAGAAATGGTTGACGCGGTTCATTCGAGTCTTTCCCGCAGGCAGACATGCCAAGGCCCGCCGCGCGGGGCGACGGGCCTTGGCCGGAGAATGCGGGAATATCAGACGCTTGCGGCCTGTTCCGGATGCTTGCCCTCGGCCACTTCCTCGACCAGCTTGGCGTTGAAGGCGGGCAGATCGTCGGGCGAGCGGCTGGTCACCAGCCCCTGATCGACCACGACCTCCTCATCCGTCCAGTTGGCCCCGGCATTGACCAGATCCGTGCGGATACTGGCGTAAGAGGTCAGGTCGCGCCCCCGGATCACATCGGCCTCGGCCAGTACCCAAGGCGCATGGCAGATCGCGGCCACGGGCTTTTCCTGTTCAAAGAAGGCGCGCACGAAGGAGACCGTGTCGGGGCTCGCCCGCAGCTTGTCGGCGCCGACGCTGCCGCCGGGAATGACCAGCGCATCGAAATCCCGGGCCGAAACCTCGGTGATCGTCTTGTCCACCGCATATTCCGCGACCGGGTCCAGATCGTTCCGGACGGTCTGCGCCCGGCCCTTTTGCAGCCCGACGACGGTGACAGATGCGCCCGCCGCCTCCAGCGCCTGCTTCGGCTTGGTGAACTCAGAATCCTCGGTGCCGCGCGGAGCGATCAGGATGGCCACTTTCTTGCCTGTGAGTTTCATGTTTTCTCCTTTCCGGTTACGGGCGCCATTGCACCCCTGATGCGGGCCTATTTCGCCAAAAAGGCGATCAGCGCCGCGTTGAATGCCTGCGCATGGCTGACATTGAGGCCATGCGGCGCCCCGCCGATCACCACCAGCTCGCTGCCCGCCACCGCCCTGTGGGTGCGCGCGCCGGAGCCCTCGAACGGCACGGTCCGGTCGCCGCTGCCATGCAGCACCAGCACCGGCACCGCGATGCCGGGCAGGTCTTCGCGGAAATCGGTCGTGCCGAAGGCCTTCATGCAGCCAAGCGCCGCCGCCTGATCCGACTGGTGGCACAGGGCGACGGCGTCCTGCAGGTCCTGTTCGCCCACCATCAGGCCTTCGTCGGTGCTGAAGAAGCCGGTGGTGAACTCCTCGAAAAAGGCGGTGCGATCCTCGCGCAGGGACTGTTCCATGTCGGCCACGGCCGCCTGCGTCAGTGGCCCCTCGGGATTGTCCGGGGTGCGCAGCATGAAGGGCGGCACCGCGGCGGCGAAGACGATGCTGCGCAGCCGGTCTTGCCCGTGGCGCGAGATGTAGCGGGCCACCTCGCCGCCGCCCATCGAAAAGCCCACCAAGGTGACATCGCGCAGATCGAGCCGGTCGAGAATCCCCGCCAGATCATCGGCCAGCACATCGTAGTCATAGCGCGTGCCGGTCTTGTCCGAGCGGCCGAAGCCGCGCCGGTCGTAGGTGATCACGCGGTATCCCACCCCCATCAGCGCCGGCACCTGATGCGCCCAGGCCTCGCCGGACAGGGGCCAGCCGTGGATCAGCACGACCGGACGGCCGCTGCCGCCCCGGTCGTCGACATGCAGGGTCACGGGATCTTGGTTCAGGTCATCCATGCGGTTTCCTGTCTTGCTGGATCTGACGTGGCATGCCTTTTCAACGTCCCGCGCCGGGCGCAGTTCCCGGCGGGTCCAGCCGTCGGCGGTTTCCCCCCGCTGCCGGAACCCGCACCGGCCGGGCGCCGTTGATCCCCCGACGGCCACGCAAGGCCATGAAAGGGAGAATGACGATGACCGATCTGCGCGAAACCTTCTGGAAGCGGCTTGAAGGCATCAATGCCGGGATGCTCGGCACGGTGGACCGGCTGAAGCTGGTGCCGATGTCGCATTACGCCGACCCGGCGCGGGATGCGCTGTGGTTCATCGCGGCGGAGGGGACCGATCTGGTCGATCAGCTCCGCTCCGGTCCGGTGGAGGCGGTGCATGTCATCGGTGACGGCGGGGGCAAGCTCTGGGCGCGCATCGAGGGGCAGCTCGACCTCTCGCAGGATCGCGCCAAGCTCGACGAGATCTGGAACGCGGTCGCCGCCGCCTGGTTCGAGGGCGGTGAGCGCGACCCCGACGTGCGGCTGCTGAAACTGTCGCTCGAACAGGCCGAGGTCTGGACGACGACGGGCGGCCCCGGCTTCCTCTACCAGATCGCAAAGGCCCGCCTGACCGGCGAGAAACCGGATCTGGGCGAGCATTTCGCGCTGACCTTCTGATCGGCGCCTAGCGCGGCTCCACGCTCACGGACAGGGCGAACCGGTCGATACCGGGGCGGCCGAGGTCGAACCGCGTGCCGCGGGGCGGGCATGGGGCGGGATCCGGCGTGCCCATGCTCAGCGCAAGGCGCAGGGTGCCGGCAGGGAAGCGCCAGACGGCGCGAAGCGCGGCGGCGCCCTGCCGCTCGACCTGCGCCTCAAGGCGCGGACCGCTGGCCAGAAGCGGTACCACGCGCGCCGCGCGAAAGGCCAGCGCCCGGCGCGTGAGATCCAGCCAGTCCCGCGCCCGGGCATTGTCGCACCAATCGAGGTGGGAACGCGCAAAGCTTCCCTCCGCCAGCGGATCCGGCGCCGAGGCGCCCAAGGCGGCGATCTCGCTGAATGCGGCGGCGCGGCCCTTGCGGACGGCTTCGGCCAGCTCGCCCGCGTAATCGGCGAAGAACAGGAAGGGGGTGATGGCGCCCCGTTCCTCGCCCATGAAGACCATCGGGATATAGGGCGCCAGCAGGAGCAGCGCATAGGCCGTGCGCACGCTCTGCGGATCGGCAAGCGTCAGCAGCCGCTCGCCCCGGGCGCGGTTGCCGATCTGGTCGTGGGTCTGCGTCGCATTGACGAAGGCGGTGGTCGGCAGATGGGCGCAGGGATGCCCGCGCGGCCGGGTCAGGCCGGGACGAGGCTGGCCGGGTCGGGGCTGGCCTTCCTCGACATGGCCGCGCAGTAGCGCCCGCGCCAGATCGTCCATCGGATCGCGGGCAAAGCTGGCGTAGTAGCCATGCGACTCGCCGGTCAGCAGGCAATGGACGGCATGGTGGAAATCGTCGTTCCATGCGGCGTCATAGCCGGTCTCGCGCAGGGTGGGCTCGTTGCGCTCATCCTCGACGATCAGGTGGATGGCGCGGCCCGGATCGACCGCCCGTGCCCGCTGCGCAAGCCTTCGCAGGAATGTCTCCGCCCCCGGTCCGGCGATCTGATGGACCGCATCCAGCCTGAGTCCGTCCAGCCGGAACGACCCCAGCCAGTATTCGGCGCATTCGATCCAGTAATCCCGCACGGGCGCCTGCGCGAAATCGAAGGCCGCGCCCCAGGGCGTATGCCGTGCCCGGTCGAAGAATGCGGGCGCGATGCGGTGCAGGCAGGCGCCCTCCGGGCCGAAATGGTTCATCACCAGATCGAGGATCACCATCAGACCAAGCCCATGCGCCCGGTCGACGAAGCGGCGCAGATCGTCCGGCTGGCTATAGGCCGGATGCAGCGCGAAGGGCAGCACGCCGTCATATCCCCATCCCCGCGCGCCCGCCCACTGACCCACGGGCATCAACTCGACCGCCGTGAACCCGAGTTCCGCCAGTTCGGCAAGCTTTTCCGTCGCGGCGGACAGGGTGCCTTCGCCGGTGAAGGCGCCAAGGTGAAGCTCATACAGCACCGCCCCGGACCAGTCCCGGCCGCGCCAGTCGGCCTGCCAGGGGAAATCGTCGGGGCCGGTCACGCGCGAGGCATCGTGGACGCCGCCCGCCTGACACCGGCTTGCCGGATCGGGGAAGGCCTCGCCGTCCACCCGGAAGCGATAGTCCATGCCGGGCCGGGCGGGCACCGTCGCCGCCCAGAAACCGCCCGCCTGCGCCGTCATCGGATGGTCGCGCCCGGCAAGGATCAGATCCACGCAAAGCGCCTCGGGCGCCCAGAGCCGCACGGTCCAGCCTTCCGCCGACCAACTGCCTCCCCAGCTCTGCGTCATGCCCAGATCTGTCTCATGCCCGTGTCTGTCTCATCCCGGTCTCAAAGCCTGTCGATGGGGCGCAACCTGTCGAATGGCAGCGCGGATGAACGATCCCGGGCAGTCACTCCGCGGCGGTCACCACGGCCCGCGCCGCGGCGATCTGCAACGCGATCGCGGCGGACCCGATCGGCTTGCTGACCACCGGCACATGGCGCAATCCCTCGGGCAGCATCAGCCTGTCGCCATAGCCCGTCGCGAAGACCACGGGACAGTGCCGCGCGATCAGCGCGTGGGCGAGGCTTTCCGACGTCTCGCCCCCCAGCTCAAAATCCAGCACCGCGAGATCGGGCGAAAAGTCCTGCAGCACCGCCTGCGCCTGCGCCAGACCGCCCGCGATGCGGATCTCGCCCGCGCCCAGATGGCGCAACGTTTCCTGCGTGTCGAGCGCGATCAGCGCCTGATCCTCGACGATCAGGACCGACTGGCCGTCAAGCGTCCCCTGCACCGTGCCGATCGCCAGCACTTCCTGAGTATCGGCATCGGTGACGTGCAGGGCCGGAATGACGAACCGCGCCAGCAGGCCGCCCGCGGCGAATTCGATCTCGGCCCGGCCCTGCAGGTCATATTCCATCGACCCGCGGATCAGCCGCGACCCAAAGCCCGACTCGTGCGGCACCACGACCGCCGGCCCGCCGCTTTCGCGCCAGTTCAGCACCAGCCCCTCGATCCCGTCGAAGGACCATGAAATCGACAATTGCCCGCCCGGCACCGAAAGGGCACCGTATTTGGCTGCATTGGTCATCATTTCATGCAGGACCAGCGCAAAGACCCCGAAGGCCGTATCGTCGAGCCGCAGCTCCGGCCCCTGCGCGGTCACGCGGCCGGGATCGTCGTCGCCGCGAAACAGCATCGCCTCGGTCTCGATCAGCGCGCCCAGACTGCCGCTGCCCTCGCGCAGCGAATTGTCATGCGCCGTCGCCAGCGCATGCAGCCGCCCCTCCAGCGCCTGGGTATACTGATCCACGCTGGTCGCACTCGCCCCGGTCTGAAGGACGATCGAGCGCACCAGCGCCAGCACGTTCTTCACCCGATGGTTCAGTTCCTGATTGACGATGTTGCGCCGATGCGCGGTCCGCGCGCGTTCCTCGGCCGCCGCCTCGCTTTGCGACAACATCACGTCGCGCAGCCAGGACCGCAGCGCCTCGGCGATGGCAAGGGTCTGCTCGTCCCACGGCAGGCAACGCCCGTGCACCCGCTCGCGCCACAGATCGAAGCTCTTGCGCGGGAACAGGCGCGGGCCGTCCGGGGTGTCGGTCACGCTCTTTTCGGGCGGGCCGGCCCAGTTGAGGTCATGCGCCTCTTCCCGCCGGAACAGGAACAGCGCGATGTTCGACTTGTCCGACAGTCGCAGCACCATCGCCCCCGCGACCGGCAGCGCCGGCCCCCGCAACAGGGTGCCAAGCGCCTGCGTGTGCCAGATGCCGCGCGTCGCCTCCCGCGAGAGCAGATCCAGCAGGCGCAGGCCGTCTTCGTGCGACAGCGCGGCCCCGGTCGCAAGCCAGTCCTCGCCGTTCAGCAGCGCGGCACCGTGACAGCCCGCCAGCGCCGCCAGCCCCGGCAACCGCCCGCGCAGCGCCTGATCCAGCGGCTGGTCGGTTCCCGACTCGGCGATCATCAGGTCGAGCTGGCGCCGCGCGCCGGCAGAGGCCAGCATCGCCTCGCGCCGCTCGGTCGCGGCGATCTGCATGGCGAAGTAGTGGCCGAACAGCTCCGCCGCCATGCGCAGCGCCAGCGGCGTCACCCGCGCCGTGCGGTGGTGGCAGGGGATCAGCCCCCAGAGCTTCCCCTCCACGATCAGCGAGATCGACAGCGAGGCCCCCACATCCATGTTGCGCAGATACTGGCAATGCACGGGCGAGACGCTGCGCAGATGCGCGTGCGACATGTCCACCGGCGCCTCTCCGGGTGCCAGCGGCGGGTCGAGCGGCACCGGCTCATAGGCGGAATCGGCGATCATCCGGATCGGGTTTTGCAGATACAGCCGCCGCGCCTGTTCGGGAATGTCGCTGGCCGGGAACCGATGGCCAAGGAAACTGCCCAGCTCCTGCGCGGCGGCCTCGGCCATCACCTGACCCGCACCGTCATCGCCGAAACGGTAGATCATCACCCTGTCATAGCCCAGCAGCGCCTGCACCAGCCGCGCCCCCACCGTCAGCAGCCGGCGCGTGTCGGTCACGCCGTCGAGCCGCGCGATCAGTTGCCGGGTCAGCTCCAGCGCCTGACTGGAGGTCTGTTCCTCCGGCGGCGCAGGTTCCAGCTCGATGATGCAGCGCCCGGCATGGACATGGATCGTCGCGTCAAACCGGCGCGTGCCCCCCGGCAGGACCAGTCCGGCAAGGATGCCGACCCCGCCCCGGTGCCCGGCCCGGGCGCTGGCGTTGCGCAGATCGTGCAGGTGTTGCCGGCCAAGAACCTCGGAAACCGGCTGGCCGGGGAACGGGATGGCCCCGCCACCCGTTATCCCGGCGAAGTTGCGCGAAACGTGAAGGATCGAGAAGGTGACAGGATCGCAGACCAGCATGGCCCCATGGGGCTGGATCGCCCCGGGGATGTGGATGGGTTCCCGCGCGCAGGGATCCTCGCCGGACGAACGCTCATCCATGCGACCGCATCCCCGGATACAGGCGCGGATGCCGGAAGGCCGCTCCATCATCGTGCGAAATAGACATCATGCCGGCGGATCATCCTGAAGTTGAAAGGGCACTGCTTGGGCTCTGTGTTCACGAGTAACATACCCCTTGAGGGTCTTCTGTCCACTTCTGCACACAGGCGACGAATTAATTCCTACGAAAGGAAGGCGCAATGGCCGCATCTTCGGACCTGATCGGGGACAACCTGCTTTTGGGGCGGCTTGTGCCCGAAGACAGGCAGCGTCTGGCACGGCATCTTGTCGCGCGGCAGATGCAACCCGGTGATACGTTGCAGAAAAGCGGCGACGACGTTCAGCACACGTGGTTCCCCTGCGGCGCGGCCTGCGGCGGCTTTCGCGTCGCGGCCGAGGATGGCGGCAACCCGGTCGAGGTCGCCTGTATCGGGCGCGAGGGGGCGATCGGGGGCATCGTCTCGAACGGCCGGGTCCCCGCCTATGCCACCGCCGAGGTGCGCGCGCCCGGCTGGTTCCTGATGATCCGGATCGAGCAGCTCGAGGATGCCAAGATGGAATCGCTCGCGCTGCGCCACTGGCTGTCGCGCTATTCCGATTGCCTGGTGGCGCAGCTTTTGCAGAATTCCGCTTGCAACGCCCGCCACACCATCACGCAACGCTGCGCGCGCTGGCTGCTGGCGGAATCGAGCCGCACCGGGGCGCCCGACATCGCGATGACGCAAGAACAGCTTGCCGCGATTCTGGGCGTCGGGCGCACCTTCGTCACCCGCGTCGTCGGCGCGATGCGGGCCGAGGGCCTGATCGCAACGCAGCGCGGGCGGATCGTGCTGCGCGACACCGAGGGCCTGCAAAAGCGCTGCTGCGACTGTTCCGAGGTGATCGCGCAGCACTACGACGCGGTGATGAGCGGGATCTATGGCCCGGTCGGCAAGACCTGATCGCGCCTCCGGCAGAGCCCGGGACTGACGCCATCCCGGCATTTCGCGGCGCGCGATCCGCGATCGGATCGGAATTTCGCATGGGGATGCGGGAATCGTGGCGCATATCCACGGCAGGCGCCCGTCGCCCCGGCGCAACCTGCGCCCGTTCCTTTCGCGGCGCTTTGCGGCGGATCGAAAAGTCGCTTTCGGCACCTCTGGTGCCCTTGACCTCCGTTCTTCGCTGGGGTAACACCCGCCACACATCGCGGATGCGGGCCTTGCCCGCTGCGCAACGGATGCCCCCTCGTCTAGCGGCAGGACGCCTGACTCTGACTCAGGAAACTATGGTTCGAATCCATGGGGGGCAGCCAAAACAAAATTCCATTTTTGATTTCAAGGGATTGATCGCCGGTTGGGCGATGTGATTCCGATATCTGTTCTTCTGCATGAAAATCCCGGGCAACCGGATCAGGGATCGCATCGGGACCATTTCCCCGCAAACCGCGGATGGGTGCAGGCGGCAAAGCCCGCGCCGATCCGATGGAAGAGTCGCGCCTCCCCGGAAACGGCAGCCGCCCGCCACTCACCTCGGGCGGCTGCCAACTCATACTGAAATTCCACCACTGAATGAAAAGATCATAATATGAGTCTGATCTGCATGTCTTTGATGCAGGTCATCCCTGCGGCGTTCCGATGGGGATAATCCGGCCGATTCCCATCCCCTGAGCGCAGAGCCCATCTTCCGGGCATATCCGTTTCCGGGCGGGGTGATTCAGATGCGCCGCCCGCCCGCCCATGATCCCGTCAACCGCATCGGGACGGGTCAGGGCCGGTGCCCCTCGGCGGCAACTGCGCCCCGATCAGTCCCCCAGAAGGAAATTCCGGTGCGGCGCGGTATCGGGGCCGGCCAGCGTCTCGGCCTCGTCCTTCAGGGCGACGCCGGTCAGCCTGCGCCGGCGCGCCTCGTTCATCAGGAACATCAGCTTGTGCGCCGCAGCCGCGTAGGACAGGCCCGCCGCGCGGACGTTGGAGATGCAGTTGCGCGCCTCGTCCGTCAGGCCGGGCTTCGGCGCCCATGTCAGGTAAAGCCCCATGCTGTCGGGCGAGGACAGCCCCGGCCTTTCGCCGATCAGCACCACGACCAGCGAGGCCGCCAGCGCCGCGCCGATCTCGTCCCCGATCGCCACCCGCGCCTGCGTCACCACCGGCACCGGCCCGACCGTCCAGCCCGAGGCCCGCAGCATCGGCACCACCGTGCCGAGGAAGCCCACCGCATTCGCCTCAATCGCCAGAGCCGAAAGCCCGTCGGCGACGACGAAGGCCACGTCGCAGGGCACCGGCGCGCCCCGCGCAGCCAGCCGCTGGCGCGATGCCTCGGACAGCTTGCGCCCCAGATCCGGGCGTTGCAGATAGACCGCCCGCGTCGGCGCCGCGGAATCCAGCACGATGCTTTCCAGCCCCAGCCCCGCGATCCCCCGTTCCAGCGCCTCCACGTCCAGCGGGTGATGCACCGCCTTGCGCGCCCGCGCATGCGAGAGCTGGAATTCCAGATGCGGCGCGGTGGGCAGGCTCACCCCGGCGCGGCCAAGCGCGATCCGGGCGGGCGTCAGCGCGCGCAGCCGTTGCCAGCCGTTCGGCGTCAGGGGATCGCTCATGCCGCGGCCCCCCCTTCGATCGCCTTGCGGAAGGCAGAGGGCACGCCCTCGGCCAGCAACCCGGCGCCCTCGAAAATGCCGATGCGGGTCAGCCAGTCCTCGAATTCGGGCGCCGGGCGGCGGCCCAGCACCTTTCGCAAATAGAGAGCATCATGGAACGAGGTGGTCTGATAGTTCAGCATCACGTCATCCGACCCCGGAATGCCCATGATGAAATTGATCCCCGCGACACCCAGCAGCGTTAGCAGATCATCCATGTCGTTCTGATCGGCCTCGGCGTGGTTGGTGTAGCAGATGTCGCAGCCCATCGGCACACCCAGCAGCTTGCCGCAGAAATGATCCTCAAGCCCCGCGCGGATGATCTGCTTGCCGTCATACAGATATTCCGGTCCGATGAAGCCGACCACGGTATTGACCAGCAGCGGTTTCAGATGCCGCGCGACGGCATAGGCGCGGGCCTCCAATGTCTGCTGATCGCAGCCGTGGTGCGCATTCGCGGACAGGGCCGAACCCTGCCCCGTCTCGCAATACATCACATTGTCGCCCACCGTGCCGCGGCCAAGCGACAGCCCCGCCTCCCTGCCCTCGTCCAAAAGCTTCAGATCGACGCCGAAGGATCGGTTCGCCGCCTCGGTCCCGGCGATCGACTGAAACACCAGATCGACCGGCGCGCCGCGTTCGACCAGCGCGATGGTGTTCGTCACATGGGTCAGCACGCAGGACTGGGTCGGGATGTCATAGCGGCGGATCACCTCGTCCAGCATGTGCAGCAGGGTTTCCGCGCCGGGAATGCTGTCGGTCGCGGGATTGATGCCGATCACCGCATCGCCATTGCCATACATCAGCCCGTCGAGGATCGAGGCCGCGATCCCCGCCGGATCGTCGGTCGGATGGTTCGGCTGCAACCGCGTCGACAGCCGCCCCGCCAGCCCGATCGTATTGCGGAACCGCGTCACCACGCGGGCCTTTGAGGCGATCAGGATCAGGTCCTGATTGCGGCAGATCTTGGATACCGCGGCCACCATCTCGGGCGTCAGGCCCGGGGCCAGCGCCGCCAGCGTTTCCGCCGTCGCCAGATCCGACAGCAGCCAGTCGCGGAACCCGCCCACCGTCAGATGCGCGACGGGCGCGAAGGCGCGCGCGTCATGGGTGTCGAGGATCAGCCGCGTCACCTCGTCGATCTCATAGGGCACGATGGCTTCCTGCAGAAAGACCGACAGCGGCAGGTCGGCCAGCGCCATCTGCGCGGCGACCCGTTCCTCGGCATCGGCTGCGGCAAGCCCGGCAAGCTGGTCGCCCGACCGTTCCGGGCTCGCCTTCGCCAGAAGATCGGCGAGGCTCGCGAACACATGACGCTGCCCCGCCACGACATGAGAATAGACCGACATATCCCACCTGCTCCGGTTTCAGCGGGATTTTCGCTGATCCCGCCGACCGCCACCACCCGGTTTCGGGATAAATCCCGAAGCGCCGCCCGGTTCCGCGACGGATGCCCGAAAATCAGGCAGGGAGAACGCTTCCAAAGCCGCCGCTCATCCCCTCTTCGTGTTTCCATAAATATCCCGGGGGTGAATTTGCGCGTCAGCGCAAAGAGGGGGCTGGCCCCCTGCGCCCTCTCCGCATGGACCCAACCCTGAACCCGAGGTCACTCCCGGTTCAGCGCCACCACCGGGTCGAGCTTCGCCGCCGACCGCGCCGGCAGGAAACCGAAAGTGATCCCGATCAGCGTCGAGGAAAAGAACGCCAGCGCGATCGCCAGCGGCGAAAAGGCCAGCCGCGTATCCGCCGACAGCGAGGAGATCAGCGCCCCCGCCCCGACCGCCGTGAGAATGCCCAGCACACCGCCGACAAGGCAGACCAGCACCGCCTCGATCAGGAACTGGCTGACGATGTCGCTGCGCCGTGCGCCGACAGCCACCCGCACGCCGATCTCGCGCGTGCGCTCGGTCACCGACACCAGCATGATGTTCATCACCCCGATCCCGCCGACGACCAGCGAGATCAGCGCGATCGCCGCCACCAGCCAGGTCATCGTCTGCGTCGTCGAGGTGATGGTCGAGCGGATCGTGTCGCTGTTCTGCAACCAGAAATCCTGCGTGCCGTGGCGCAGGGTCAGCAGTTCGGTGATGCGCTCCTGCGCCTCGGTCATGTCGTGGTCGTCGGCCACGCGCACGCCGATGCTGCTCAGGTAGGTCTGGCCGGTGATGCGCGACATGGCGGTGGTATAGGGCACCCAGAGGTTCAGCGAGGACGGCCCGAAGGTCGCGCCGCTCGACCGCACCACGCCGATCACCCGCACCGGCACCTGTCCGATCATCAGCACCTGCCCGATGGCATTGCCGCTTGGGAAGAAGGTGGACAGCGTATCCTCGTCCAGCACGGCGACCTGCGCCAGCCCCTCGACATCCGTTTCGTCAAAGGTGCTGCCGTAGACCGTGGCGTAGTTGTGGACGCCGAAATAATCGCCGCTGACACCGTTGATCGACACGCTGGCGCTGTTCGAGGCGGAGACCACGGTCTTCGACGTGCTTACCGCGGGCGAGGCGCCGACGGCATAATCCTGCGCCGCGATCGCTTCGGCATCCGAGGGGACCAGCGTCTGGATCCGGTTCGCGTCCCGCCGCCCGAAGCCCGACCCCGCCCGCACGGTGATCGTGTTGGTCCCGAGCGACGAGATATTGTCCAGCACCTTCTGCTGCGTGCCGTTGCCAAGCGCCACCACCAGCACGACCGAGGCGATACCGATGATGATCCCGAGCATCGTCAGGAAGCTGCGCAGCCGGTGCGCCAGCATCGCCTTGGTCGCGGAATGGAAGGCCTCGGTGAAGCGGCGGATCCCCGCGGCGGCGCCCGACAGCGTCGCCCGGCGGCGCGGGGTGGCCGAGGCCACGGGGGCGGGTTCGGCGGGGCCGGTGCTCTTGTCCGACAGGATGGCGCCGTCGCGGATCTCGATCACCCGGCGGGCATGGGCCGCGACCTTCGGGTCATGGGTGACGACGATGATCGTATGGCCCTGCCGGTTCAGTTCCAGCAGCAGCGCGATCAGGTCCTCGCCGCTTTTGGTATCAAGCGCGCCGGTCGGTTCGTCCGCCAGGATTACCTCGCCGCCGTTCATCAGCGCACGGGCCACGGAAACGCGCTGCTGCTGACCGCCGGAAAGCTCGCTCGGCCGGTGGTCCAGCCTTTCGCCAAGGCCAAGCTGTTGCAGCAGCTCCTCGGCGCGCAGACGCCGCGCCCGGCCGGCCTCGCCCGCATAGACCGCCGGCACCTCGACGTTTTCCACCGCGTCGAGATCGCCCAGCAACTGATAGCGCTGGAAGATGAAGCCGAAATGTTCGCGCCGGAGCTGGGCCAGCTGATCGGGGTCCAGCGCCTCGACGTCGCGCCCGGCAAAGCGGTAGGTGCCCGAGGTCGGCCGGTCGAGACAGCCGAGGATGTTCATCAGCGTCGATTTGCCCGAGCCCGACTGGCCGATGATCGCCACCATCTCGCCCGCGCGGATGTCGAGCGACACGCCATGCAGGACGGTGATCGTTTCCTCCCCCGCCTGAAAGCTGCGGGTGACGTCGCGGATGGAGATCAGCGGTTGGGTCGTGTCGGGCCCGGTCATGTCAGAACCCCATCGGCGGGCCGATGCGGCGGCTTGCCGATCCCGCCTGTCCGGCGCCCGGTCCCAGCCCCATCGCGCCCTGCCCGGCGGAGACGACCTGCTGCCCCTCGGTCAGGCCGGCCTTGATCTCGGCGGTGACCTTGTTGTTCAGGCCGACCTCGACCTGCTGCTCGGTCAACCCGCCCATCGGCCCGACGACGGTGACGAAATAGTCCCGCCCCTTGCGGCGCAGCGCGCCCGCGGGAACGGTCAGCACGTCCTTCGCCTCGGCCAGCGTGATCGTCACCTGCGTGGTCATGCCGATCCGGAGGGTGCGATCCTCATTCGGCAGTTCGAGGATGGCATTGTAATAGATCGCGCTGTCGGTCGAGATCGTGTCGCTGTCCTTCAGCGCCGAGGGCGCGGGTTCCACCTCGCGCACGGTGGTGGAGAAACGCCGGTTCGGCGCGCCGAGGATGGTGAAGCTCGCATGCTGGCCGGGGCGGAGGCTGACCACATCGGCCTCGGAAATCTCGGCCTTGATGACGACGGTGTCCAGATCGGCCAGCTTGACCATCGTCGGCGCGCTTTGCGTGGCGTTCACCGTCTGGCCCTGCTGCACGTTCACCGCCACCACCGTGCCGGAAATCGGCGCCACGATCGTGGTGCGGCTCAGCGCGGTCTGCGCGGTTTTCACATTGATCTCGGCGCTGGATTTCTGCGCCTCGAGCGCCGCGATATTGGCCTTGTAGACCTCGACATCGGCGGCGGCGGTTTCCAGCGTCTGCTGCGAGCTGTAATCCGACCGGGCGAGCTTTTGCTGGCGGGCGTATTCCAGTTCCGCCTTCGACAGATTGGCGGTGGTCGCGGAAATCTGCGCGGCGATATTCGCCAGATTGGCCCGGGCCTGCGCGACGGCGTTTTCCTGGTCGTTCGAATCGATCTGCACGATCAGGTCGTCTTTCTTCACATCCTGCCCGAGCACGACCGCCAGCGTCTCGATCTGCCCCGAAACCCGGCCGCCGACGCTGACAAGCTGCTTGGCCTCCACCTGCCCGGTGGCCAGAACGGTCTGCGACACAGAGCCGCGGGCAACGGACACCGTCGCCGGCGCCGCGGTCCGGTCGGACCTGCCGTAGGTCTGCCAACCCCAATAGCCGAGGGCCGCCAGGACCACCGCCCCGATCAGGGCTGCGGTTTTCCGTTTCATCATCTCTTCCCCGGTCTCTCTGCCTGTCGCATCCTGTGCGTATAGGCGATTTTACGCCGCGCCGCCGCGTTTCCGTCGCATGTCGCCCGCGCGGCGGAATCGGGCCGGAAACGCCCGCCGGACCGCAACCCTGCTGCCCGCCGGTTCGTTTTCCATTGCCACAACGCGGGGAATCGCGCAATCAACCCGAAAGGCCCTGCGGGGCGCGTGACGGAGGTAGGAATGTCACTTGATCTCGACGGATTGACGCTTTCGCCCGAGCTGGCCGATCTGATGCAAAGGCTGACCGACACGGCGACCACGCTGCAACGCATCATCGCCCGCAACGGAATCACCGAAGATCTTTCGGCGGCCCAGGGGGTGAACGCCGGCGGCGACGGACAAAAGGCGCTCGACGTGATCGCGGACGAGGCGTTCAAGGATGCACTGAAGGATTCGGCGGTGCTCTATTACGCATCCGAAGAGGATGACGACTACATCACCTTCGACGGCGGCAATCTGGCGCTGGCGATCGACCCGCTGGACGGATCGTCGAACATCGACGTGAACGTGACCATCGGCACGATCTTTTCCGTCTTCCCCGCCGCGGCGACCCCGGAGGCGAGCTTCCTGCGCAAGGGCCGCGAACAGATCGCCGGCGGTTTCATTATCTACGGGCCGCAGCTCGCGCTGATCGCCTCCTTCGGCGACGGCGTGCACAAATGGGTGTTCGACCCCGATACCGGCCGCTTCGAGCGTCTGGCCGATCTGGGCAAGATCCCCGCGGGCAAGGCGGAATTCGCCATCAACGCCTCGAACGCGCGGCACTGGCCGGCGCCGGTCAAGGCCTATATCGACGATCTTCTGGCAGGCGAGACCGGTCCGCGCGGCAAGAACTACAATGCCCGCTGGGTCGCCTCGCTGGTTGCGGAAACCTACCGGATCCTGCATCGCGGCGGCGTGTTCCTCTATCCCGGCGACGGCCGCGAGGGCTATGCGCGCGGCCGCCTGCGCCACCTCTACGAATGCGCGCCGATCGCGATGCTGATCGAACAGGCGGGCGGCGCCGCGACGGATGGGGTGAACCCGATCCTCGACGAGGTGCCGACGAAGCTGCACGAACGCACGCCGCTCGTCTTCGGTCCGGTGGCCGAGGTGAAGCGCGTGGCGCTCTACTTCACCGATCCCGCGCGCGCTGCGCAGGCAGCGGACGACCAGCTCTGACAGCCCGGCGGCGGGCGGCTTGACTGCCGGGCCTCCCGCCGCCATATCCGCCGCGCCAGACAGGAGCCCGCCATGACCTTCGACCGCTCGATCAAGATCGCGCCATCCATCCTTTCCGCCGATTTCGCCGACCTTGGCCAGGAAATCCGCGCGATCGAGGCGCAGGGCGCCGACTGGGTCCATGTCGATGTGATGGACGGGCATTTCGTGCCGAACCTGACCTTCGGCCCGCCGGTGGTGAAGGCGATCCGGCCGCATATCACCACGGTCATGGACGTCCATCTGATGATCGCCCCGGTCGATCCCTATATCGAGGCCTTCGCCGCCGCCGGGGCCGACATCATCTCGGTCCATCCCGAGGCGGGGCCGCATATCCACCGCACGCTTCAGGCGATCCGCGCCGCGGGCTGCAAGGCCGGGCTGGCGATCAATCCGGGCACCGGGCTCGACGGGATCGACTATCTGCTCGATCTGGTGGACCTCGTCTGCGTGATGACGGTGAACCCCGGCTTCGGCGGACAGAAATTCATCCATTCGCAGATCGGCAAGGTGAAACAGCTGCGCGACATGATCGGCGACCGCCCGATCCATATCGAGATCGACGGCGGCATCACCCCCGAAACCGCGCCGCTGATGACCGCCGCCGGGGCGGATGTGCTGGTCGCGGGCTCGGCGGTGTTCAAGGGCGGCTCGGTCGCCGATCCCGCGCCCTACGGCGAAAATATCCGCGCGATCCGCACTGCGGCGGAAGCCGCCCTTTGACCCCGGATCGCCGCCCCCTCTGAACGTTCCATCCCCTTTTCGTGTTTCCATAAATATCCCGGGGGTGAGCGCGGAACGCGCGAGGGGGCTGGCCCCCTAGCCCCCCATCCAGCCGCGCGCCCATTCCCCATTCCGCGCCACGGGGCCACTTGCCATTCCAGCCCCCTTCACTACTGTGCCGGCAAAATCCGAGGCATGAAAAGGAGTTTCCGATGCAGCCCGCAGCCCTGATCTTCGACCTGGACGGCACGCTGCTGGATTCCGCCCCGGACATCCATGCCGTCTCGAACGCCGTTCTGGAACAATACGGATATGCGCCGCTGAGCTTCGACCAGGTGCGCAGCTTCATCGGCCACGGCGTGCCGCATCTGGTGGATTGCCTGATAAAGGCCTCGGGCGCGGATCCTAAAGACGGGCTGGCAGAGCGGATGATCCCCGATTTCAATCGCATCTATGAAGAGGCGGTGACCCTGACCGTGCCCTTTCCCGGCGTGCATGCGGCGCTGGAAACGCTCCGCGCGGCGGGCCATCCGCTGGCGATCTGCACCAACAAGCCGATGGGTCCCGCGCGTTCGACGCTCGGCAATTTCGGGCTGACGCCGCTGTTCGATACCGTCATCGGCGGCGACAGCCTGCCCACGCGCAAGCCGGATCCCGCGCCGCTGCGGCAGGCGCTGGCCGATCTGGGCGGCGGTCCCGCGCTCTATATCGGCGACAGCGAGGTGGATGCCGAAACCGCGCAGCGCGCCGCCCTGCCCTTCGTGCTGTTCACCGAAGGCTATCGCAAGACGCCGGTCGAGACCCTGCCGCATGCGCGGGCCTTTTCCGATTTCGCGGTCCTGCCCGGCATCGTCGCCGGCTGGCCGTGGGACGCGCGCTGAGCGCCTTGCACATATGCCGCGGAAGGATCATCCTGCCGCGTCGAAACACACCCACCGGACCGCAGGAGAAACCCATGGACGTGCGCCAGATCACCTCGGAGCTTTCCGTCACCCCGCAGATCACCCCCGAAGATGTCGCGCTCGCGGCGAAAATGGGCTTCCGCACCCTGATCGACAACCGGCCGGACGGCGAGGCGGGCTCCGACCTCGACAGCACCGTCATGGCCCGCGCGGCGGAGGAGGCGGGCCTTGCCTTCCATTACCTGCCCTACACCCCGGGCGAACTGACCGCCGAGCTTTCGGAGGCCTTCAACGCCGCCTATGCCGCCGCGGAAAAGCCGGTGCTGGCCTATTGCCGGTCGGGAACGCGCTCCTCGCATCTGTGGGCGCTGAGCCAGGCCGAAACGCGGCCGGTTCCCGAGATCGTCGAACTGGCGGCCCGGGCGGGCTACGATCATTCCGGTCTTGTCGCGCTGCTCGAAAGTCTTGCAACAACGCGCTGATTTCGTTATAGGAATCAGGACTTCTATCTTATGCGCTCCCGTCTCCGCCCGCCGGAGGCGGGAATTTTGCAATGACTCTCATTTGCACCCGGATTGCCGAGGATCAATTTCACCCACGGCATTCCGGCTGCACCCGGACAGCCCGTGCCGATTTCCGCGGGAATGCCGGATGCCCCGCCCGGGATCCGGGTGGGTGTCAGCCCGGATTGTCTCTCCCATGGAGAAGAAATGCTTGGATATCTGGAAAACATCCTGTTGCAGGATGACATCGAAAAGATCTGGGAACTGCATTGCGATCTGATGGCGCAGTATGGTTTCGACCGGCTGATCTACGGCTTCATGCCCTTCACCTCCACCCCGGGCCATGAAGACCCCGCCGATGCCTTCGTGCTGTCGAACCACGATCCCGAATATCTGAAGGAATTCATCAAGGGCAACCTCTTCATCCACGCGCCGATGGTGCGCTGGACGACCCGCAATGTCGGCGCCTGTTCCTGGAGCTGGGTGCAGGAGCGCAAACGCAAGGGCCTGCTGACCCCCGGTGAGCTGAAGGTGCTGGAGCTGAACCAGCGCTATGACGTGAAGGCGGGTGTTTCCATCGCCTTTTCAGACAGTTCCCGGCGCGCCAAGGGCGGCATCGGCCTGTGCGCCGAACGCGGGCTGAGCCAGGAAGAGGTCGACGAGCTGTGGGAACGCCACGGACGCGAGCTGATCGTGCTGAACTCGATCCTGCATCTGCGGATCTCGACCATGCCGGTGATGACCGCGCGCCGCGCGCTGACCGACCGCCAGCGTCAGGTGCTGGAATGGGTGGCCGACGGCAAGACCACGGCGGATATCGCCACGATCATGGGCCTGACCAATGCCACCGTCGAAAAGCACCTGCGTCTTGCGCGCGAGGCGCTTGACGTCGAAACCACCGCCCAGGCCGTGGTCAAGGCGACATTACAGAAACAATTGTTCAGCAATCGCATCCCGACGTCATGGAACCTGTTAAAAGAAGACTGATTTCGCAGATTCATCTCCTCGGGTAAGGAAAACCATACTGCCAGAATCTGCGTAAATGGAGTTAGCTCGGGGCGTTCCGTGAGTGGTGGCTTCGGCCAGGAACAGGGTTGAGTGCCGAGTATTGATACGGTTCCTCGCCCAGCCGGTTTTCCGGTTCGGTCCGGGCGGGGTTATTCATCCTCCGTCCGGGCCGTTTCATGCGGCCCGCGGAAGAGCGCATTTCAGATCCGCCAGACGATCAGATCCACCGGCGAACCTTCTCCCATTCATCTTTCCACAAATATCCCGGGGTGAGGCGCTTGCGCCGAGGGGCAGCGCCCCTTGCGCCCCATCCAATGCGCGCCACGATTGAAACGTGCCCCAACCCGAACACGATACCCGGCCGCGGCGAAACACACGCCCGGAAAAGGAAATGCCGCCCGAAGGCGGCATTCCGATCGATGGCCGTTGCCAGCCGCAGGAAGATGGCTCAGTTTCCGCCGGCCATGGTCTTGGCGACTTCGGCGGCGAAGTCCTCTTCCTTCTTCTCGATGCCTTCGCCCACGGCGACGCGCTGATAGGCCAGAACCTCGACGCCCGCATCCTTCGCGGCCTGTTCCACGGTGATGTCGGGGTTGATGACGAACTTCTGGTTCAGAAGCGTCACTTCCTCAAGGAACTTGCGCATCCGACCCGGGATGATGTTGTTGTGGATCACCTGCTCGGGCTTCGGCTTCGCCGAATTGGCGTTTTCTTCCAGCGCCTTCGCGGTCTGCACTTCCAGTTCGTGCGCGACGACCGCCGGATCCAGCGCCGCTTCATTCAGCGCCAGCGGCGAGGTCGCGGCGATGTGCATGGCGATCTGCTTGCCGATGCCGTTGTCCGCGCCCTTCAGCGCGACCAGAACGCCGATGCGGCCCATATCGGGCGCGGCGGCGTTGTGGACGTAGGAGACGACGACATCGCCCTCGACCTTCGCCATGCGGCGCAGGGTCATGTTCTCGCCGATCACGGCGATGGCATTGGTGATCGCATCGGCGACGGACTTGCCGTCCAGATCGGCGGCCTTCAGCGCCTCGACATCATCGACGTTCAGTGCCGCCTTGGCGATGCCCGCGACCAGCTTCTGGAAATCGGCGTTCTTGGCGACGAAATCGGTTTCCGAGTTCACTTCGACCGCGACACCCTTGCCGCCGTCCACCGCCACACCGACCAGACCTTCGGCCGCAACGCGGTCGGCCTTCTTCGCGGCTTTCGCCAGACCCTTCGTGCGCAGCCAGTCGATCGCGGCTTCGATATCGCCTTCGACTTCGGTCAGGGCCTTCTTCGCATCCATCATGCCTGCGCCGGTCAGTTCGCGCAGTTCTTTCACCAGAGCAGCGGTGATCGCCATATCGGCCTCCTCGAAATTGGGGTCAGGGCGTTTCAATCACGCCCGGATGTCAGTCAAATGACATGGACTGGGCCCCGCGTGTGCCGCGGGGCCGCAGGTCGAAGCCTCAGGCCTCGACGGCTTCTTCGACCGGGGTCTCTTCCAGAGCGCCAAGATCGACGCCCGCCGCGCCCATCTGCGCGGTCATGCCGTCCAGCGCCGCACGGCTGGCCAGATCGCAGTAGAGCGAGATCGCCCGCGCCGCGTCGTCGTTGCCGGGGATGATGTAGTCCACGCCCTTGGGCGAGCAGTTGGTATCGACCACGGCCACGACCGGGATGCCCAGCTTCTGCGCTTCGAGGATGGCGAGGTCTTCCTTGTTGACGTCGATGACGAACAGCAGGTCCGGCAGGCCGCCCATTTCACGGATCCCGCCGAGCGAGGCCTGCAGCTTCGCCTGTTCGCGTTCCATGTGGAGCCGTTCCTTCTTGGTCAGGCCCTCGGCGCCCGAGGCGAGCACCTCGTCGATGTTCTTCAGCCGGGCGATCGACTGCGACACGGTCTTCCAGTTGGTCAGCGTGCCGCCGAGCCAGCGGTGGTTCATGTAGTATTGCGCCGACTTTTCAGCGGCTTCGGCCACGGCCTTCGAGGCCTGACGCTTGGTGCCGACGAACAGCACGCGGCCGCCACGGGCCACGGTGTCGCGCACGACCTGCAGCGCCGCGTCCAGCATCGGCACGGTCTGGGTCAGGTCGATGATATGGATGCCGTTGCGCTCGCCATAGATGAACTCCGCCATGCGCGGGTTCCAGCGTTGCGTCTGGTGGCCGTAGTGAACGCCAGCTTCAAGAAGCTGACGCATCGAGAATTCGGGAAGCGCCATGTTCCAATCCTTTTCCGGTTTGCGCCTGAGCGGAGGACCCAGGGGTTGCCCCCAACCGGTGGACCTGCGGGGATGTCTCCCCCGAAGGCCCGCCTCCGCCTGTGAAGTGCGCGCCCTTTAGCCGGTTCACGCGGGGATTGCAAGCACCAAGCGGCGGGCGTTGCCTGACCATCCGGTCAATTCCCGCTTGAAGCCTCTTGCGCGGGCCCGTGCAACCATGCACCAAGTGGCCATGCTCACGAAACCCGACATTCTCTGTATCGGCTCCGTCCTTTGGGACATCATCGGACGCGCGCCGCAGCATATGCTGATCGGCGCGGACGTGCCCGGGCGGATCACCCGCGTCCCCGGGGGCGTGGCGATGAACATCGCCATGACCTTCGCGCGCTTCGGGCTGCGGCCCGGCGTGCTGACGGCGGTCGGGCGCGATCCGCAGGGGGTCGAGCTGATCGCCGCGGCGGAACGGATGGGGGTGGATTGCGCCCATGCCTATTTGTCGGACGACCTGCCGACCGACCGCTACATGGCCGTCGAGGGGGCGAACGGCCTGATCGCCGCGATCGCCGACGCCCATTCGCTGGAAGCCGCCGGGGACAAGATCCTGCGCCCGCTTGCGGACGGGCGGCTCGGATCGGTGCATCACCCCTGGGCGGGGCCGGTCGCGCTGGACGGCAACCTGACCACGGCGCTGCTCGCCGATATCGCGCTTTCGCCGCTGTTCGCGCGGGCGCGGCTCTGCGTCGCGCCGGCAAGCCCCGGGAAGGCAGAACGGCTGGTGCCGCTCCTGGCCCATCCGGGCGCAACGCTCTACCTCAACCTCGAAGAGGCCGGCATCCTGTGCCAGAGCCCCTTCGCCACCGCCCGCGACGCGGCTGCGGGGCTGCTTGCCCGCGGCGCCGCCCGCGTCCTTGTCACCGATGGCGGCCGTGCCGCCGCCGACGGCCTTGCAGGGGGTGACATCCTGTGCGAAGCCCCGCCGCCGGTGATGGTCACCCGTGTCACCGGCGCGGGCGACACCTTCATGGCCGCCCACATCGTCGCGGAGCGCGAAGGCGCCCCCCGCGCCGCCGCCCTTTCCCGCGCGCTGGCCGCCGCCGCGCGTCACGTTTCCGGAGATATCGCCACATGAACGCCCCTCTCGTATTCGCCCCCGAAGTCCGCGCAGCGCTGGACGCGGGCCAGCCCGTCGTCGCGCTTGAATCGACGATCATCACCCACGGCATGCCCTTCCCGCAGAATGTGGAAACCGCCCGCCGCGTCGAGGCCGAGATCCGCGCCCATGGCGCCACCCCGGCGACGATCGCGGTGATCGGCGGGCAGATCCACATCGGCCTGACCGAGGCCGAGCTGGACGATCTGGCACAGGCGAAGGGCGTGATGAAGGTCTCGCGCGCCGATCTGGCCGTCTGCCTCGCCCGCGGGGCCTATGGCGCCACGACCGTCGCCGCGACGATGATCTGCGCCGATCTGGCGGGGATCCGCGTCTTTGCGACCGGCGGCATCGGCGGCGTGCACCGCGGGGCCGAAAGCTCCTTCGACATTTCCGCCGATCTGGCCGAGCTGGGCATCACGCCGGTCACCGTGGTCGCGGCGGGGGCGAAAGCGATCCTCGACATTCCGAAGACGCTGGAGGTGCTGGAAACCGACGGCGTGCCGGTGATCGCCTTCGGGCAGGATGAATTCCCCGCCTTCTGGTCACGCTCCTCGGGGCTGAAGGCGCCCCTGCGCATGGACAGCGCGGCCGAGATCGCGCAGGCTCAGATCATGCGCGCCCGCCTTGGCCTGTCGGGCGGCCAGCTCGTCGCCAATCCGATCCCCGAGGAGGCCGAGATCCCGCGCGCCGAGATCATCCCCGCGATCGAACAGGCGCTGCGCGAGGCGGCGGAGGGTCATGTTTCCGCGAAGGAGGTCACGCCCTTCTTGCTGTCGCGGATCTTTGAAATCACGCAGGGGCGGTCGCTCGAAGCCAATATCGCACTCGTGCTGAACAACGCCCGGCTCGCCGCCGCGATCGCCACCGAGATCGCGAAAGCCTGACTACTGAAAGAGCGCGCCGAGGTCGATCGAGGCGCGCTCGCCGATATTCGCGCCATGCTCGCTCAGGAAGCGGTCGGCCGCCGCCTGCCCCGCCGTCCTGAGCCGGCCGAGCGTGCCGACGCTTGGCGTCATCTTCGAATTCGCCGCCATCTCGTTCATGATCTCGTCATCCGAGACCATGTGGATCAGCACGTCCTTCATCGTCCCCTCGGGCAGGCGCTTGTCCGCCAGCAGCCGGCGCACGAACTGGATCGCCCGCAATTCCCGCAAGAGCGAGGCGTTGAACGAGATCTCGTTGATCCGCTCGGCGATGCCCACCGGCGATTGCGGCACATGGTCGTTCAGCATCGGATTGATGGTGACGATGACGATGTCGCGCGGGAAATCCTCGCGGTAGAGCGGAAACAGCGGCGGGTTGCCGCTGAACCCGCCATCCCAGAAGGCCTCCACCTTGCCGGTCTGTTCGTCGAAAATCTCCACCGCGCGGAACAGGTTCGGCAGACAGGCCGAGGCGAGGATGGCGTCCGAGTTGATCTCCTTGCCGGAAAACACCCGCACCTTGCCGGTTCGCACATTGGTCGCGGCGACGAAGAACGCCGGCCCGCGCGCCGAACAGACGTGATCATACTCGAACCGCTCGACGATCCGCGCGAGGGGATTCACGTAGAACGGCCCGGAATCGTAGGGCGACACCACCCGCGTCACCTGATCGACCCAGGCGGCGGGGGTGAACATCTCGATCCAGCGGTTGATCCGGTCGGGGAAGGGAAACAGCGCCGCGACCCAGCGGCCGATCTGAAGGTCGTTGATCTCCTCGACCTGCGACCAGAGCCAGCCGAGGTTCTCGCGCGCGAGACGCCGCCCGTCCTTCGCGCCGCCCCGCACCAGCCCCGCCTTCAGCGCCGCGCCGTTCAGCGCCCCGGCCGATGTGCCGGAAATCGCCGCGATCTCAAGCCAGTCCTCGTCCAGCAGCCGCTCCAGCACGCCCCAGGTGAAGGCGCCATGCGCCCCGCCGCCCTGAAGGGCCAGATTGATCCGTTTCCTGCGCATCTCCGTCCCTCCCCTGTCTTCCGTTGCGGCAGGGGCGCTGCCCCTCTTGGCCTTGCGGCCAATTCACCCCGGGATATTTATGGAAGAATGAAAGCAGAAAGGGATCTTCATCTTTCCTCAAATATCCCGGGGGTGAGGCCGCGCCCGCGGCCGAGGGGGCAGCGCCCCCTGCGCGCCCGCCGTCAGAGCGCCGTCCAGCCTCCGTCCACCGAAATCGTCGTCCCGGTGATCTGCGCCGCCGCGTCCGAGCACAGGAACACCGCCGTGCCGCCCAGTTCCTCGACCGTGGCGAATTCGCGCGAGGGCTGGCGTTCCAGCATGACCTTGCGGATCACGTCCTCGCGGCCCATGTTGTGCGTCTTCATCTGATCGGGGATCTGCGCCTCGACCAGCGGCGTCAGCACATAGCCCGGGCAGATGGCGTTGCAGGTGATCGGCTGTTCCGCGGTTTCCAGCGCGGTCACCTTGGTGAAGCCGACGATCCCGTGTTTCGCCGCCACATAGGCCGATTTGAACGGCGAGGCGGTCAGCCCATGCGCCGAGGCGATGTTGATGATCCGCCCCCATCCCGCCGCCCGCATGCCGGGCAGCGCCGCCGCCGTGGTGTGAAAGGCCGACGACAGGTTGATCGCGATGATCGCATCCCATTTGTCGACCGGAAATTCGTCGATCGCCGCGACATGCTGGATGCCGGCGTTGTTCACCAGAATATCCACCCGGCCCGCCTGTTCGATCAGCGCCCGGCATTCCGCGCCTTTCGACATGTCGGCCTTGATATAGCGCGCCGACACGCCGGTTTCGCGGCCCAGATCCTCGGCCAGCCGGTGATCCTCGTCGCGGTCGGTGAAGGAATTGAGGACGACATCCGCCCCCGCCTTCGCCAGTTCGCGCGCGATGCCAAGGCCGATGCCCGAATTGGACCCGGTGACGACCGCCACCTTGCCGGCCAGATTGATCGAGAAACTCATTCTGTCTTCCTCCGCTCGTCCGGCCCTGACCTCCCGGACCGGATCGTGCGGATGATGACCTGCCGCGGGGGCAAGGTCCACATCACATCTGCGATGACGGTGCGTTGCGGCGGGGCGAAAGGACAGGATAAAAAAAAGACGCCCGCGCGAAGCGGGCGTCAAGTCATGAGGCAGGTTTCATACAGGCAAGAAACCTATCGAGCAGTGAGCCCTTTATAAGCCGCTTATCGCCTTCGTCCAAGGGAAAAGTTTGCCTAACCATCTGAGCCTCGATAGCTTGCACGCTGAAAATACGAGGAAAACAAGGAGCCCGCGGCCCATGTCACCGATCTGGAAACACGGATTCCATGTGCTCGCACTGGTGTTTTCGGCGATTCTGGCCCCTGCCGTCCACGCCGCGCCGCAGCAGGGAATCGCCATGTATGGCGACCCGGCGCTGCCCTCCGGGTTCACCCACCTGCCCTATGCCAACCCCTCGGCCCCCAGGGGCGGGCAGATTCGCTTTGGCGAATCAGGCAGTTTCGATTCCCTCAACCCCTGGATCCTGAACGGCCGCCCGGCGCAGGGAATCGCCCTTTACGTGGCGGAATCGCTCATGGCGCGGTCGATCGACGAGCCTTTCACCCTCTATGGCCTGCTTGCCGAAAGCATCGAGACGGATGACGCGCGCAGCTGGGTCGAGTTCACCCTGCGGCCCGGGGCGCGATTCTCGGACGGCAATCCGGTGACGGTCGAGGATGTGATCTGGTCCTATGAGACCCTCGGGACGCAGGGGCATCCGCGCTACCAGACCGCCTGGCGCAAGGTGGCGAAGATCGAACAGACCGGCCCGCGCAGTCTGCGCATCACCTTCACCGAACCGGACCGGGAGCTTGCGCTGCTGATGGGCATGCGGCCGGTGCTGGAAAAGGCGCAATGGCAGGGCCGCGATTTCAGCGCCGATACCCAGACCGTGCCCATTGGCTCCGGCCCCTATACCGTCAGCCGCATCGACATGGGCCGCTTCATCGAGCTGAAGCGCAATCCAAACTGGTGGGGCAAGGATCTGCCCGTCAATGTCGGCCGCTACAACATCGACACCATGCGATGGGATTATTTCGGCGACGGCGGCGTGGTGTTCGAGGCCTTCAAGGGCGGCGAGATCGACACGTTCCGCGAAACCAACGCGGCGAAATGGGCGCGCGATTATGATTTTCCCGCCGTGCGCGATGGCCGCGTGGTGAAGGAAGACATTCCCCATCACCGCCCCTCGGGAATCGCCGGCCTCGTCATGAACACCCGCCTGCCGGTGTTTCAGGACTGGCGCGTGCGCGAGGCGATGACCCTTGCCTTCAACTTCGAATTCATCAGCCGCACGCTGACCGGGGGGGCCGAGCCGCGGATCACCTCATACTTCGCGAACTCCGACCTCGCCATGCGCCCCGGTCCGGCCGAGGGGCGGGTCGCCGCGCTGCTGGACCCTTTCCGCGCCGAGCTGCCCCCCGGCACGATTGAGGGCTATGCCCTGCCCGTCTCGGACGGCACCCCGCTCAACCGCGCGAACAACCGCAAGGCGATCCGGCTGCTTGAGGACGCGGGCTGGCAGGTCGATGGCGCGGGCATCCTGCGCAATGGCGCGGGGGTGCCCCTGACCTTCGAGATCGTCCTGCCGCAGGGCGCCTCGGAAACCCGCGCCATCGTCGACATCTACACCGAGGCGCTGCGCCGCCTTGGCATCGTGCCGCGGGTGACCACGGTCGACGACGCACAGTTCCAGATGCGCAAGAACAGCTACGACTTCGGCATGACATGGATGGTGCTGTCGCTGTCGCTGTCGCCGGGCAACGAACAGATGCTCTACTGGGGATCGCGCGGGGTGACGGAACCCGGCTCGCGCAACCTGATGGGGATGGCATCGCCCGCCGCCGAAGCGATGATCCGCGCCATGCTGGAGGCCGAAAGCTCCGAGGATTTCACCGCCGCCGTGCAGGCGCTGGACCGGATCCTGACGGCGGGGCGCTATGTGATTCCGATCTGGTATGCGCCGATCTCGCGCATCGCGCATATTCGTGAACTTCACTTTCCCGAAAGGCTTCCATTATACGGGGATTGGCCGGGCTTTCAGCCCGAAGTCTGGTGGTATGAGGCAGAGCAGCAGCAATGAAGAAACTGATCATTCTGACCGCCATCGCGGCGGCGCTGAGCGCATGCAACACCGTCGCCGGGGTCGGCGACGACATTTCCGGGGGGGCGCGGACCGTCCAGAGCTGGTTCTGACACCCGCCTGACGCCGTGCCGGTGAAATCCGCACGGAACCCGGCGCGATTTCATGCCTTTCCACCACGGAAGGGCCGTGCGAACGTTTTCGTCCGGCTTCTGTCCGCAAAGGAGGGTCAGATGAAATGGCAGCATGTGCAGGACAACTGGAAAGCATTCTACGACGCGATCACCGATCGCTGGCCGAATGCCGACGAGGATGAACTCGACGAGATCGACGGCGATCAGCGTGCCTTCGTCGATTACATCGCCCGAATCACCGATCAGGAACCGGGCGATGCGCGCGACGATGTCCGCGACTGGATGACGGGCGAACTGCCCTCGGACGTGGTCATGGATCCCGAGCACGACAATCATTCGATCGCGCTGTCGGAAAAATACCTGCCCGACGGCGAGGATGAATATGACGACGACAGCCGGTTCGGCGATGACCGCTGATTTCGGGCGCTGACCCGGCGGCGCCGGGGTGGCGGGTTGCGCCCGCCCCCGGCGCATCGTAGCAGGGGCCATGCCACCGATGGACCATCTTGCCGAAATCCTCTCCGCCCCGCTGACGCGGCTGGGGCAGGTCGCCCGGGCGCATCCGGATCGGTCGGCGTTACAGATCCTGCGCCCGACCGGGGCGGAACGCTGGTCCTATGGGCGGCTCGACGCGGCGATCGGCGGCACCGCGACCGGGCTTTTGCGATCGGGGCTTTTGCGATCGGGGCTGGCGGCTGGCGACCGGGTGGCGGTGACGACCGGCGATGTGCCGGAAACGCCCGTCGCCGTGCTGGGCGCGCTGGCGGCCGGGCTGGTGCCCGTGCTGTGCCGGGAACCGCATCCGGCGGTGAAGGCGGTGATCGGCGCGGCGGATCTGTCCCTCGCCGATCTGCGCGGCTTCGCGACGCTGCCGCCCATGACCTCACCCGCGCCGCCAGACAAGGCCTTCGCGGCGCTTGAGCACTGGCGCGAACATGCCGGGATCGGGCCCGGGGACCGGCTTCTCCATGTCGGCGCCTTCGATGATCCGCTGACCCTGATGGCAGGGCTCCTTGCCCCCTGGACCGCCGAGGCCACGGCGCTGATCCCGGCGCCCGGCGTCGCGGCCGAGGCGCTGCCCCTGCTGCTGCGCCGCTTCGACGCCACGGTCCTTGGCGCGCCGGCCCCGGTGCTGCTCCGCATCCTCGCCGCGCATCCGAAACCGGCGCTGCCGCGGCTGCGCCATGCGGTCTGCCTTGGCCCCGTCCCCGAAACCCTGCGCCGGGACTGGCGCGAGGCGACCGGCACCCCGCTCCTGGACGCCGGTCCCCTGCCCGTCCCCGCGCCCTGACCCCGGAGGTTCCCATGATACCCCTCGACATCTTCGCCGATCCCGTCTGTCCCTGGTGCCTGATCGGCAAGGCGCGGCTCGACCGCGCGCTTGAGGCGCGCCCCGGCCATCCCTTCGTCCTCGCCTGGCATCCGTTCCAGCTCAACCCGACCCTGCCACCCGAGGGCATGGATCGGCAGGCCTTCCTGCAGGCCCGCTTCGGCGCCGAGGCCGACCGCATCCACGCCCCGGTCATCGAGGCGGCGCGGGACGCCGGGCTGACGCTCGACCTCGCCGCGATCCGGCGGATGCCGAACACGCTCGACGCCCACCGGCTGATCCACTGGGCGGGGCTGGAGGGGCGGCAGACCCCCGTCGTCTCGGCACTGCTGCGCGCCTATTGGCGCGAAGGCCGCGACATCGGAGACCATGAGGTTCTGGCCGATATCGGCGCCTCGCAGGGGATGGACCGGGCGCTGGTCGCGCGGCTTCTGGCCTCCGACGCCGACCGCGACACGGTGGCCGAGCGCGAAGCCCATGCCCGCGCGCGCGGGTTGAAGGCGGTGCCGACCTTCATCATCGGCAACCAATATGTGGTCGAAGGCGCGCAGACGACGGATTTCTGGCTCCAGGTGATCGACGATCTGGCGCAGGCACAAGCACAGGCACAAACCCCGCCCCCGACAACGCACTGAACGCGCGGAATCCTTTCCCGCATCCCATCGCCACGGCGCTTTTCCCAATGCGGGAAAAGCGCCTCCCACATCCCGCGACACCCGCCGCATCCGCCCCGGGACAAGCACCGCAGTATGGCTGCGGACCGCGCCGCCGCCAGCCGACGGGTCGATCTTGTCCGGTCTGAACACCGGCACATCCGGTTTCCCCGTCCGTCAGGGCATAAAGTTCCGCGGCGCCCTCGCGCGCCTCGGCAAGGCTGGCACCCGCCTGCGGCAGAAGCCGGCGAATATAGACCGCGGCCAGCGCGGTGCGGGGACCGGCGGCGCCCCCATGCGCCCACCGGACATCACACCCGCCCCCTGACCCGGCCCCGTCGGCGTTCCGAACACCCCTCCCAAGACACTGCTTCTCCCATCATCTTTCCATAAATATCCCGGGGGTGAATTTGCGCGCCAGCGCAAAGAGGGGGCAGCGCCCCCCTTCGCCCCCGCCGATACCGCCCCGGCCCGGCATCCTTCGCAACGGTGAACATCCCCCTGTGTGCCAAAGCCCGCTAAGGGCGCTGGTATTTTGCCGCCGGAGCTATATGTTCGCGCCGAAACTCTGAAGGCTGTATCCCCGTGACACCACCGACCTACCCGCCGGAGGCCAAGCGCCTGCCGCTTCCCGAATTCGTGGCGCTTCTGGCTTTCATGATGGCGCTCGTCGCCTTTTCCATCGACGCGATGCTGCCCTCGCTGCCCGTGATCGCGCGGGAACTCTCGCCGCAGGACGTGAACCGCGCGCAGCTCGTGCTGACCATTTTCATGATGGGGATGGGGCTCGGTACCTTCTTCGCCGGTCCCGTCTCGGACGCGATCGGGCGCAAGTCGACGCTGGCCGGGGGCTTGGCGATCTATGTCGTGGGCGCGCTGCTGGCGGTCTGGTCGAAGAGCCTCGAGATGCTGCTCCTTGCCCGTTTCATTCAGGGCATCGGCGCCTCGGCCGGGCGAATCGTTTCCATGGCGCTGATCCGCGATCTGTATGCGGGGTCGGACATGGCCAAGATCACCTCCTTCGTGATGATGTTCTTCATCCTGATCCCGGCCATCGCGCCGACGATCGGCGGCCTGCTGGCGCTGCAATTCGGCTGGCGCGGGGTGTTCGGCGCCTTCGTGGTGTTCGGCATCGTGCTGGTCAGCTGGATGGGCCTGCGCCAGCCCGAGACCCTGCCCGACGCCCGCCGCCGCCCGCTGATCCCGGCGCAGCTTCTGGCCGGCGCGCGCGAGGTCCTGTCGAACCGCGATGTGGTGCTCTACACGCTGGTGATCGCGCTCGGCTTCGGGCAGATGTTCGCGCTGCTGTCCTCGGCGCCGCAGCTGTTCGCGGCCTTCGGGGTGACGGACACCTTCCCCTACTGGTTCGGCTTCGGAGCGATCCTCGCGGGCTCCGCCTCGGCGTTCAACGCGCGCTTCGTGATGCGGCTCGGCATGCACCGGATTTCGCGCGCCGCCTATCTGATGCAGATGGTCGTCTCGGCCGGGATGCTGGCGCTGCTGCTGCTTGGCCATATCGTCGGGCCGGGCTGGTTCTGGCTGATCTTCCTGTGGAACGTGTCGGTGTTCTTCATGGCCGGGGTCACCTTCGGCAACCTGAACGCGATGGCGATGCAGAAGATGGGGCATCTGGCGGGAATGGCCGCCTCGGTCATCGCGGCGATCTCGACGATTGGTGCCGTGGTGATCGCGGCGCCGGTCGGGCTGATGTTCCGGGGCACGCCGATGCCTTTGGTCGTCGCCGCGCTGATCTGTTCGACCATCGCCTGGTGGATCCTCGGCCGCACCACGCAACCGGGCGAGGAATAGGCCTCAGGCCTTCGCCTTCTTCGCCTCGATCACCTTTTCCGCAAGGTCCCGGGCGATGGCGAAGGCGCCCTTGATCCGTTCCGCATCGGATCCCCAGTCGCGCGCGACGAAGACCTTGTTACCGTTGATCTTCGCCTGCCCGCGCTGCGCCTGCAGGAATTCGACAAGCCCGGCCGGATTCGGGAATTTGTCCAGATGGAACTGGATCGTCGCGCCCTTCGGCCCGGCGTCCAGCCGCGCGATATGGGCACGCTTCGCCATCCCCTTGATCCGCACCACCAGCAGCAGGGTGTTCACCTCTTTCGGCAAGGGGCCGAAGCGGTCGATCAGCTCGGCCGCGAAGCCTTCCAGCTCGACCTTCGTCACCAGCCCGGACAGCCGCCGGTAGAGGCCAAGCCGCACATCCAGATCGGCGATATAGCTTTCGGGGATCATCACCGGCACGCCAAGGTTGATCTGCGGCGACCATTCGCCATCCTCGGCCAGATCGGTCAGGTCGCCGGACCTCAGCCGGGCGATCGTTTCTTCCAGCATCGCCTGATAGAGTTCGTAGCCGACCTCGCGGATATGGCCCGACTGTTCCTCCCCCAGCAGGTTTCCGGCGCCGCGCAGGTCCAGATCCTGCGAGGCGAGGCTGAACCCCGCCCCCAGATTGTCGAGGCTGCCCAGAAGCCGCAGCCGCTTGACCGCCTGCGGGGTCAGCGGCATCCGCGGCTTGGTCGTCAGGTAGCAATAGGCCCGCGCCTTGGACCGGCCCACGCGCCCCCGGATCTGGTAAAGCTGGCTCAGCCCGAACATATCGGCGCGATGGATGATCATCGTGTTGGCAGTCGGAATATCCAGCCCCGACTCGACGATGCTGGTGGCCAGCAGCACATCGTATTTGCCGTCGTAGAAGGCGTTCATCCGGTCATCGAGTTCCCCCGCCGCCATCTGCCCATGGGCGACGACATAGCTGACCTCGGGCACATGGGTTTTGAGGAACGCCTCCACCTCGGCCAGATCGGTGATGCGCGGCACGACGTAGAAGGACTGCCCACCGCGATAGCGTTCGCGCAGCAAGGCCTCGCGGATCGTCACCGCGTCGAATTCGCTGACATAGGTGCGGATCGCCAGCCGGTCGACGGGCGGCGTGCCGATGATCGACAGGTCGCGCACCCCGGTCAGGCTGAGCTGGAGCGTGCGCGGAATCGGCGTCGCGGTCAGCGTGAGGACGTGGATTTCCGAACGCAGTTCCTTCAGCCGCTCCTTGTGGTTCACGCCGAAATGCTGCTCCTCGTCGATCACCAGCAGGCCGAGGTTGCGGAACCGCACCGACTTCGCCAGCACCGCATGGGTGCCGATGACGATATCGACGGTGCCGTCGGCCAGCCCCTCGCGGGTCTTCGCGGCATCCTTGGCCGAGACGAAGCGCGACAGCGGCCGCACGTTCAGCGCCGTGCCGCGGAAACGTTCGGCGAAGGTCTTGTAGTGCTGCCGCGCCAGCAGCGTGGTGGGCGCGATCACC
Organism: Paenirhodobacter populi; assembly: GCF_004022215.1. GTDB lineage: Bacteria > Pseudomonadota > Alphaproteobacteria > Rhodobacterales > Rhodobacteraceae > Rhodobacter > Rhodobacter populi. The sequence continues at coordinate 8,994 of NZ_SAUZ01000028.1, read as the reverse complement.
GCCACCTGCATGCCGGAAACGGCGGCGACAAAGGCCGCGCGCATCGCCACCTCGGTCTTGCCGAACCCCACGTCGCCCACCACCAGCCGATCCATCGGCGTGCCCGAGGCAAGGTCGTTCACCACATCCTCGATCGCCGACATCTGATCGTCGGTTTCCGTATAGGGGAAGCGGGCGGCGAAGGATTCCCATTCGTGATGCGGCGCCTCAAGGATCGGCGCGGCGCGCAGATGGCGTTCGGCGGCGATCCGCATGAGCTTGTCGGCGATCAGGCGGATGCGTTCCTTCAGCTTCGCCTTCTTCGCCTGCCACGCCCCGCCACCAAGCTTGTCGAGCAGCCCTTCCTCATGCCCGTAACGGCTGAGGAGTTCGATGTTCGTCACCGGCAGATACAGCCGGTCGCCGCCCGCATATTCCAACAAAACGCAATCGAGCGGCGCGCCAAGCGCCTCGACCGTCTCCAGCCCCTTGTAACGCCCGACCCCGTGATCGACATGGACCACCAGATCGCCGGGGGTCAGGCTTTGCGCCTCGGTCAGGAAGTTGTCGGCCTTGCGCTTCTTCTTGGGTCGCGAAATCAGCCGGTCGCCCAGCACGTCCTGTTCGGAAATGACGGTCAGCCCCTCGGCCTCGAAGCCGTGGTCCAGCGCCCAGATGGCAAGGCCGATCCCGCCGATCTCGCGCGCGTCGCGGATCGTCCGGGGCGAGGTCATGCCTTCGTCCTCAAGCAACCCCTTCAACCGTTCGCGCGCGCCTTCGGACCAGCTGGCGATCACCACCGGTCCATGTTCAAGTCGTTTCTGAATATGATCCCTCAACGCGCCGAAAAGGCTCACATTCTCAAGCTGTCGTTCCGGCGCGAAATTGCGGCCGATGCGGGCTTCGGCATTCAGGATACCCGGGCCCGGGGGGGCTGGCAGGACCTGCAACCGCAGCACCCGATGCGGCGCCAGCGCCGCTTTCCATCCCGCCTCGTCCAGATACAGCAGGCCGGGCGGCGCGGGTTTGTAGACCGTATCCACCCGGTCCTTGCGCAGCATCGCCTCGCGCCGCGTGTCGTATTGATCGACGATCCCTTCCCAGCGGGAAATCCGCTGCGGCTCGATCTGATCGTCGATCATCACCGAGGCGTCGGGCAGATAATCGAACAACGTTTCCAGCCGTTCGTGGAAAAAGCCCAGCCAGTGTTCCATCCCCGCATGCTTGCGCCCGGCCGAGACGGCTTCATACAAGGGATCGTCCGTCCCGCCCGCGCCGAATTCGATACGGTAATTCTGCCGGAACCGGGTGATCGAGGGTTCGTCGAGGATCACCTCGCTGACGGGTGCGAATTCGACATGTTTCAGCTTTTCGGTGGTGCGCTGCGTTTCCGGGTCGAACCGACGCGCGCCATCCAGCACGTCGCCGAACAGGTCGAGCCGCACCGGCCCCGTCTCTCCCGGCGGATAGATGTCGATGATGCCGCCACGCACCGCATAATCGCCGGGCTCCGCCACCGTCGACACCGGCGAGAAGCCCATCCGCGCCAGAAACTCGCGCAGGCGTTTTTCGTGGATCGGTCCGCCGACCTTGGCGGTGAAGCTCGACGCGCCGACGACATCGCGGGCGGGCACCTTCTGCATCGCGGCGTTGAGCGTGGTCAGCAGCACGAACGGCCCCGGCACACCCGCCGTGAGCGCCGCCAGCGTCGCCATCCGCGTCGCCGCGATCTCGGGGTTCGGCGAGACACGATCATAGGGCAGGCAGTCCCAGGCCGGGAAGGACAGCACCACCGCCTCGGGCGCGAAGAAGGCCAGCGCGGCGCGCATCGCCTCCAGCCGCCGGTCGTCGCGGGCGATGTGGATCACCGGACGCCCGCGCGCCAGTTCCTTGCCCAGAAGTTTCGCATCATAGCCCTCGGGGGCGCCGGAAAGAAGAAAGTGATCCATGCGTTCCGAGGTATCCGGCCCGGCCGCGCTGTCAAGCCCCGATGGCGGGTTGGGGTGCGGAACTCAGGGCCGGGGGCGCGGGCGGATGGGGTGGCAGGGGGCGCTGCCCCCGCCCGTTCCGGGCTCCCCCGGGATATTTAGGGAAAAACGACGGCAGAAACGGAGTTTTTGGCGAGAGACCGATCGTCACAGATAGGGACGGATCAGATGCGCCATCCCCCACAGCGCCGTCACCGCGAGCGAAACGAAGCCGATCGCCTGCACCAGCAGCCGGTGCCGCATCAGCGCGGCGACCAGATCGGAGGGGGTGATCCCCGCCTCGGCCACGCGCTCGAGGCGCGCGGCGCGCCGCAGGCTCAGCCCCGCGACCGCCATCCTCGGCAGCACGAGGAAGGCCAGCGCCTGCGCCAGCTCGAACCCGTAGCCGAAGCCCAGCACGATCAGGGCCGTCGCAAGGCCGCTTGCCGCCACCGTCAGCCCGACGCCCGACTCGCGCCCGAGCGCCGAGAGCCGGCGCAGGTTCAGCCGCGTCAGCGCCACGAAGTCATCCGCCGCCGCCCCGCCCCGGCGGCGCGCGCGCAGCACCGCGTCCCAGGGCACGCCCAGCACCCGATGCGAGGCCATGGACCAGGTCACCACGACCGCGATCCAGTACCAGAGGCTCGAGAACGAGCGCATGTCGATGAGGTCGAGGATGAAATTCAGCATGGCCCGGTCCGTTTTGGCGCACCCTAGCCGATCGGTCGCCGGGGTGAAACCGCCCGCGCGCGGTGGGATATCCGGGGAAGGATGCGGGCGGGGAAGCCGCGTCGCGGGATTTTGAAGGGTTGAGCGCGGTGCCGATCGGTGGCATCGAAGGGCAGCCAAAGGAGATATGCCATGCAGCCGATCATCCCGTCCTTTCCGGTCACCCGCCTGCGCCGGATGCGCAGCTCCGCGGCATTGCGCGATCTGGCACAGGAAAACCGGCTCTCGGTCAAGGATCTGATCTGGCCGATCTTCGTCACCGACGTGCCGGGCGCGGATGTCGAGGTGGCCTCGATGCCCGGCGTCGTGCGCAAGACCGTCGAGGGCGCCGTCCGCGCCGCCGAAGAGGCCGCGACGCTCGGCATTCCGGCGATCTGCCTGTTCCCCTTCACCGATCCCGCCGGCCGGACCGAGGATTGCGCCGAGGCCTGGAGCCCCGACAACATCACCAACCGGGTGATCCGCGCCGTCAAGGCCGCCGTGCCCGAGGTGGCGATCATGACGGATATCGCGCTCGACCCCTACAACGCCAATGGCCATGACGGGCTGGTGCGGGACGGCGTGATCGTCAACGACGAGACGGTCGAGGCGCTGGTGAAGATGGGCCGCGCGCAGGCGGAGGCGGGGGCCGATATCCTCGGGCCTTCCGACATGATGGACGGCCGCATCGCCGCGCTGCGCGACATGCTGGAAACCGACGGCTTCCAGAACACCACGATCATGAGCTATTCGGCCAAATACGCCTCGGTCTTCTATGGGCCGTTCCGCGATGCGGTGGGGGCCTCGGGCAAGCTCGTCGGCGACAAGAAGACCTATCAGATGAACCCCGCGAACAGCGACGAGGCGTTGCGTCTGGTCGCGCGCGACCTCTCGGAAGGCGCCGACATGGTGATGGTGAAGCCCGGCCTGCCCTATCTGGATGTCTGCCGCCGGGTGAAGGACGCCTTCGGCGTGCCGACCTATGCCTATCAGGTGTCCGGCGAATATGCGATGCTGGCGGGCGCGATCAACAACGGCTGGCTGAAGCGCGAGGAGACGATCCTCGAAAGCCTGATGGCCTTCCGCCGGGCGGGCTGCGACGGCGTGCTGACCTATTTCGCGCCGGAGGCCGCGCGCCTCATCGCCCGCGACTTCGGCTGACGGCGCGTCCTATCGGCGGCAGACCGCCGCCGACGGCGCGGCGTGGGGCGGGAACAAGTGACAGGTGGCAAAACCCCGCCTATAGATCATGATGAGAGTAACGGGCCGGAACAAGGCCCGAACCCAGTGCGGAGCGAGCGGATGACACAGATTTCCAGACGAACCCTTCTTGCCTTGGGCGGTGCCGGTCTTGGTCTTGCGGCCTGCGGCAACGGCCTTGGATCGGGACGCGGCGCGCAGATCGACGCCCGCGTCGATGCGACGCGCAGCTACCTGCTGAGCCGCTATCCCGGCACGCAGGATCTGATCAACAAGGCGTCGGGCGTGCTTTACATGCCGCTGATGACCGAGGCGAGCTTTGGCATCGGCGGTGCCTATGGGCAGGGCGCGCTGCGCATCAACGACGTGACGGTGGATTACTATTCGGCGGCCTCGGCCTCGATCGGGTTCCAGATCGGCGCGCAGCAATATGCGCATGCGCTGTTCTTCATGACGCCCGATGCGCTGGCCGATTTCCGCCGCGCCGATGGCTGGCAACTGGGCGCCGATGCGCGCTATGCCCTGCCCGACCGGGGTGGCGCGATCGGCACCGATACGACGACGACGATGGCGCCGGTGATCGCGCTGGTCTTCGGGCAATCCGGGCTGATCGCGGGAGCCTCGCTGGCCGGGACGAAATACACCCGCATCCTGCCCTGAGCGCCGGGGGGCGCGCCAAGCGCCCCCTCAGCCGCCGAAAACGACCTTCACGTAATTCACCGTCTCGGCATAGGGCGGCACGCCGTTGTGCTGATCGACCGCGCCCGGCCCGGCGTTATAGGCCGCCAGCGCCAGCCGCCAGTTGCCATAGCGTTCATACATCATCCGCAGGTAGCGCGCCCCGCCTTCGAGGTTCTGCAGCGGATCGCCGGGATCCACGCCCAGAAGCGCCGCCGTTTCCGGCATGAGCTGCGCAAGGCCCCGCGCGCCCTTGGGCGAGACCGCGCCCGGATTCCAGCCGCTTTCCTGTTGCACGAGGCGCAGGAACAGATCCTCGGGCACGCCATGCTTTGCCGCCGCGGTCTTCGCCGTGCCAAGGTATTTGCCCTTGTATTTGCCGCTGTAGCGCGCGGCGGGCACCGCCGTCGCAAGCTCGACCTTGTCCGACGGCGGCTTCAGCCGGTTCGAGGCATCGTATTGCGGCGCGAACCGCGTATCCAACAGCTTGGTCTGATTGCGAAACAGCGTCGCGCGGGATTTGCTCGAGGCGCCAGACAGGACCAGTCCCTCTGCCCGCGCCTCTAGCCCCGCGACCGGGACCAGCGCAAAGGCCAGCCCCAGGGTGATCGCCCCGGTGAATTTCCGCATCTGTCCCCACCCACCTCGGTTTTCTTGCGGCGGACTATACGCGCGATCTTGCCGACGGGGAAGCGGGGCGATGCACATGCCCCTGAGCGCATCGGCAAGGCTTTGCCAATCGTCAGGCCAGCCCGTCGAAGGCCAGCGCCCCATAGAGGATCAGCGCCGGATGTTCGGCCTTCGCACCATCCAGCCGGCGCGCCAGCCCGGCGATCGTCGCGCGGATCAGCGCCTGTTCGGGATGGCCCACCGCCTCGGCCAGCAGCGCGGGGGTTTCCGGCGACAGGCCATGGGCGATCAGCCCCTCCGCCAGCCGGGTGAAGGTGCGCTGCCCCATGAAGACCACGGTCGTCGCCGCCGGATCGGCGAGCGCCGCCCAGTTCACGTCGCCGGGCAGCCCGCCCGTCACATCGGCGCCGGTGATGAACTGTACCCGGCGCGAGGTCATCCGCCGCGTCAGCGGAATCCCGGCCGCCGCCGCCGCCGCGCAGGCCGAGGGCACGCCGGGCACGATCTCATGCGCGATGCCCGCCGCCGTGACGGCGTGCAATTCCTCCTCCAGCCGGCCGAAGATCCCGGCATCGCCGGATTTCAGCCGCACCACCCGTCGCCCGGCGCGGGCATGTTCGACCAGCAGGGCGTTCACATGGTCCTGCTTGGCCGAGGGCCGCCCTGCCCGCTTGCCGACGCCGATCAGCTCCGCCGCCCTCCCCGCATGCCCCAGCACCGGACCCGAGGCCAGATCGTCGAACAGCACCACATCGGCGCGCGCGAGCCTGTCCACCGCTTTCAGGGTGATCAGCTCCGGATCGCCCGGACCCGAGGATACAAAGGAGACGAATCCGCCCATCGCGCCTTCCTGCGGCTTGTGTTCCCCCGAGGTATCTTTCCCCGGCCCGGCGGGCAAGCCCGATGGACCGTTCCGCCGTCATCGGCTATTCCGGAAACATCGGGAAAGGGACGGCATGACGGCGCTGATGATCCAGGGCACCGGCTCGAACGTCGGGAAATCGCTGCTCGTCGCGGGGCTGTGCCGGGCGGCGCGGCGGCGCGGGCTGTCGGTCGCGCCGTTCAAGCCGCAGAACATGTCGAACAACGCCGCCGTGACCGAGGACGGGGGCGAGATCGGCCGCGCGCAGGCCCTGCAGGCCCGCGCGGCGGGGCTGATGCCCGTGACGGACATGAACCCCGTGCTGCTGAAACCGGAAAGCGAGACCGGCGCGCAGGTCATCGTGCAGGGGCGGCGGCTGACCACCACCCGCGCCGCCGATTACGCGGCGCTGAAGCCGCAACTGATGGGCGCGGTTCTGGAGAGTTTCGCCCGCCTCGCCGCCCGGCATGATCTGGTGATCGTCGAAGGCGCGGGATCGCCGGCCGAGGTGAACCTGCGGGCGGGCGACATCGCCAACATGGGCTTCGCGCGGGCGGCGCATGTGCCGGTGATCCTCGCGGGCGACATCGACCGGGGCGGCGTCATCGCGCAGATGATCGGCACGCAGGCGGTTCTGGCGCCCGAGGATGCCGCGATGGTGGCCGGGTTCCTGATCAACAAGTTCCGCGGCGATCCGCGGCTCTTCGATGACGGCTACCGCTTCATTCAGGCCCGCACCGGCTGGCGCGGCTTCGGCGTCCTGCCGTGGTTCGCGCAGGCGCATCTGCTGCCGGCCGAGGATGCGCTCGACCTCGCCTCCGGTCCCCGCACGGGCGGCGCGAAGATCGCCGTGCCCATGCTGTCGCGGATCGCGAATTTCGACGATCTCGACCCGCTGCGGGCGGAGCCGGGGGTGGAGCTGGTGATGGTGCCGCCGGGCCATGCCCTGCCCGGCGATGCGCGGCTGGTCATCCTGCCCGGCACGAAATCGACGCGCGGCGATCTGGCGTTCCTGCGCGCGCAGGGCTGGGACATCGACATTCTCGCCCATCACCGGCGCGGCGAGCGCGTGCTGGGCATCTGTGGCGGCTACCAGATGCTCGGCCGCACCATCGCCGACCCCGAGGGGATCGAGGGCCCGCCCGGCGAAAGCCCCGGCCTCGGCCTTCTCGACGTGACCACGGTGATGACCCCCGACAAGCGCCTGACCCGGACCCGCGCGACCCACGCCGCCACCGGCGAGCCGGTGGAAGGCTACGAGATCCATATCGGCCAGACCGAAGGCCCGGACCGCGCCCGTCCCTTCGCCCATATCGGCCCCATGCCCGAAGGCGCGCGCTCCCCCGATGGCCGGGTCGAGGGTAGCTACCTCCACGGCCTCTTCACCGCCGACACCTTCCGCTGCGCCTATCTCGCCGCACTCGGCGTGCCCCTGTCCGGGCTGGCGCATGCGGCGCTGGTCGAAGACACACTCGACGCCCTCGCCGATCATATCGAGACGCATCTGGACGTCAGCGCGATCCTCGGCTGCGCCAGATGATCCTGCAGAGCAGCAAAGGACAGCGTAATATCTGACCTCCTGATGCGTCCGTAGGTCCAACTGCGTTACCTTGAGCCCATCTGAGTCATTCAGGCGGGCCGCAGCATGTAGCAGCCCTTGCGGGCGCAGCGGAAGGCGCGGCCGAGGCTGTGTCAAAACTCGTTGGCATGCTATGCTTTCTCGGTAGCGGGAGATCAGCATGGCCGGTTTCATCGAGGGCATCCAGCGCAGCCAGACGGTGCTTTTTCCGGAACGCCTGGAAGACTGGATCGGCGAGGAGATCTTGTTCGCGTCGTCGATCTGTTCGTCGATGCGCTTGATCTGGCAGACATCGGTTTCGTGCGCTCGACCTCGGCACGCACCGGTCGGCCTGGGTATCACCCTGCTATTTTGCTGAAGTTGTTCATCTATGACTATCTGAACCGGATCCCGTCGAGCCGCAGGCTGGAACGCGAGGCGGGGCGCAATGTCGAGGTGATGTGGCTGATCGGCAGGCTGGTGCCGGACCACAAGACCATCGCCGAATTCCGCCGCACGAATGGCCGCGCGATCCGCAGGACCTGCGCGCAATTCGTGGAGCTGTGCCGCCGGATCGGCGTGCTGCGGGGCGATTGCGTCGCCATCGACGGCAGCAAGTTCAAAGCGGTGAACAACCGTGACCGCAACTTCACGAAGAACAAGATCGCCAGCCGCCTCGCCCATCTGGAGGCCGATGTAGAGCGCTATATCAACGAGATGGTGCGCATTGACCGGCAGGAAGAGGGCGAGGCCCGCATTGGGAAAGTGCTGCACCTGGCCCGCAGATATGGCCGTATCCGGCAGGAGATCGCGCGGCTGAAGGCAGTGGACAGGGCCTTGGAGGATACCCCGGACGGGCAGATTTCCCTGACCGATCCGGACGCCCGCGCCATGGCGACCAGCGCCCGGCACAGCGGGATGGTCGGTTACAATGTGCAGACCGCCGTCGATACCGGGAGCCATATCATCGTCACGCACGAGGTCACCAATCAGGGCTTCGACCGCGACCAGCTCAGCCCGATGGCGATCGCGGCCAAGGATGCGCTTCGGCGCGAAGACCTGCATGCCATCGCCGACAAGGGTTACTTCAGCGGCCCCGGGATCCTCGCCTGCCATGAGGCAGGCATCACCACGACCGTGCCGCGCCCAGCCACCTCGGGCAATGCGGCCAAGGGCATGTATATGAAGGCCGATTTCGCCTATGACGCTGCACGCGACGTCTATGTCTGCCCGGCGGGCGAGGAACTCAATCTACCGCTACACCACCGAGGAGCGCGGTGTTCAAGTCCGACGATACTGGATCAACGAATGCCAGACCTGCCCGTTGCAGGGCCGGTGCACCACCGGGACGGAACGCCGCATCACCCGATGGGAGCACGAACATCTGATCGACGCGATGCGCGAAAGGCTGA
>NZ_SAUZ01000027.1 GCF_004022215.1 Paenirhodobacter populi | reverse complement strand
AGCTCCACGCTGTAAATCCCCACGCCCTCCCTGCTACCGCAGAAAGGGAAAACTGGACGACTTTTACGCCGCCCGCAGCAGCATCAGGCCGCCGCTTCCGTGGACCAATTTCGCACCGCCGTTCTCACGCAAGAGTTCGACGTGCATCCGAACCAGATCAAGCAGTGGCGTGACCTGCTGCTCGAGGCCGCCATCGCGAAGCTCGACAAGTTCGACCTGCTGATCCTCGATGACCTGGCCTATGTCACCAAGGATCAGGCCGAAACCAGCGTTCTCTTCGAGCTCATCTCGGCCCGATACGAGCGGCGCTCCATTATGATCACCGCCAACCAGCCCTTCGGCGAATGGAACAGGGTCTTCCCTGACCCGGCCATGACGCTCGCAGCCGTTGACCGGCTGGTTCATCATGCCACCATCTTCGAGATGAACGTTGAAAGCTACAGGCGGCGATCGGCCATCGAGGCAAAGCGGCAGAGAGGAAGGCCCGCGGCATTCGCGACAATCAAGAACACGCCAGGGATTGACGCGCCGCGACAATCAGAAGGCGACGACGAGGTTGCAAGAGACAATCAAAATGGTAACCTCGGTCTCACTGCGACGTAGAATCTCATCTTGATTGACGCGCACGTCTCACCCTGATCGTCGCGCTATAGACTGCCTTTACGCACTGCAACCGTCTATCCCCCACCTGACCAGATCCGCACTGCACCGGTGCCTGCAACGGCATGGCATCTCGCGCCTGCCTGATGTGGAGGGCGACAAGCCGAAGCGGTCGAGGTTCAAACGCTACCCGATCGGCTTCTTCCACATCGACATCGCCAAGGTACAGACCGCTGAAGGAAAGCTATATTTGTTCGCCGGCATTGACCGGACGAGCAAGTGCGCCGTGACCCAACTGGCCGACAAGGCTGACAGGAAGACAGCCTGGGAATTCCTGCAATACATGCTCGAAGCTGTGCCTTGCCAGGTCCACACCATTCTCACCGACAACGGGATCCAGTTCGCAGAGCAGCCCCGGCACCGGAACACCATCTACTCCCGGCCGATGCGCTTCGCCGTTTCCGGGGCTTACGCGGCCCCACCGGGGCCACGGTCCCCTTCAACTCTGCGAGGCAAACGGGATCGAGCACAGGCTGACCAGGCCCAACCTTCCCTGGACCAACGGCCAGGTCGAACGGATGAACCGCACGATCAAGGACGCGACCGTCAAGCGCTTCCATTACGACAGCCATGCCCAGCTTCAAACGCACCTCGCAGACTTCATGGCGGCCTACAACTTCGCTCGAAGGCTCAAGACCCTCGGCGGTCTCACGCCATACGAATACATCTGCAAGATCTGGACATCAGAGCCAGACAGATTCATCCCAAACCCGATCCACCAGATGCCGGGACTGAACAGCTAGGGCGTGTTAACGCTTGAGCATGTCAGCGATGAGAACGAAGTTCAGGAAGGCCCGGAACATGAGATCGAGCTTTTCGAAACGTGAAAAGATGCGGCGGTAGCCTTTCAGTCTGCGGAACAGCTTTTCGACCTCGTTGCGGCGCTTGTAGAGGTCGCGGTCGTATTCCCGGAGTTCCTTGCGGTTCATTTTGGGTGGAGCGACCGGTTCAAACCCGAGGTCGAGAACAAGCTGTCGGGTTTCTTCGCCTTCATAGGCGCGATCCATCAGCATGGGCACGCCGGACAGCGGCCTTTTCCAGCCCCGAAGCAAGGCCCGCCCTTCCGGTGCATCATGGGCCTGCCCGCCGGAAAGGCTGAATGTCAGGGCCGTTCGAGTATCCGCAGCAACCAGGTGAACCTTGGCGCTCCATCCTCCGCGAGATTTTCCGATGGCTTGTAGCCTCTTTTTTCGGCGCCCCCCGTGCCATCCGGGTGAACCTTGACCGAGGTGCTGTCGAGGCCGAGGCATTCGACCCGGATCCGGATCAGCCGATGCTCCTGCAGGGCCGCGAACAGCCGGTCAAGCACGCCGGCCTCGGCCCAACGACGCAGGCGGGTGTAGATCGTGCGCCAATTCCCAAACCGGGGAGGCAAGGCTCGCCACTTGCAGTCGTTTTCGGCGATATGGAGCACCGCGTTGATCATCGTCAGATTGGAGATCCGCACATTGCCCCGCTGCACCGGCAGATAGAGGCGGATCAACTCGTATTGCGCTTCGCTTATCTCATTCATTCCAAAGGGATAGCATGGATGCCGTAGGTCAGGTGGCGTTAACACGCCCTAAATAGTTTAGCGCGTTATCGGGTGCTGACACGTATCCGACCTCTGATGCGGTCGCGATGTCCGACCGGATCCTGCGCAAAGAGGGCACCGGCCTGCCGATCCGGGTCGTCCGGCTGGGCGAAGGGATCGACAAAGGCTTTCATGTCGGCGCGCACCGGGGCGAGGAAGCGATCGACGATATCGCAGGCTTCCTGGCCTTAACCGGCGCCCTTGGGGCACCGGAACCAAGCGTATCTTACGGGCTTGCGCGGCGCCACGTGGGTTTCAGATCTGCGCTTCGATCTGGCGCGAGAGATACGATTTCCGGATGAAGACCGCGACGAAGATGGCGGTCAGGATCAGGATGATCGTGGGGGCGGGCGCGCTGTCGAGGAAGAAGCTGACATAGACTCCGGTCAGCATCGCGATCAGACAGACCACCGAGGCCACGACCAGCATATGGCCGAAGCTGCGCGTGATCAGAAAGGCGATCGCGCCGGGCGCGATCAAGAGCCCCACGGCAAGGATCAGCCCCGTCGCGGAAAGCGTCGCCACGATCGTCAGCGACAGGATGGCCAGAAGACCATAATGCAGCAGTCCGACCGGCAGACCCGAGGCCTGCGCCTGCGCCGGATCGAAGGCCTGAAGCATCAGATCCTTCCATTTCAGCGCCAATGCCACGGTCACGAACAGCGAGATGATCCCCGCCGTCCAAAGGTCATCGGGTTCCACCCCGAGCATATTTCCGAACAGGATATGGTCCAGATGCGCGTCCGAGGTGATCGAGGTGTAAAGCACCACGCCCGCGCCGAACATGCCCGAATAGACGACACCCATCACCGTGTCGCGCTTGACCCGACTGTTGTCGGCCAGATAGCCGGTCGCCAGCGCCGTCACCATGCCCGCACCGAAGGCCCCGACGATCAGGGGAATGCCGGTGATATAGGCCAGCACGATGCCCGGCAGGACGGCGTGACTGACCGCATCGCCCATCAGCGCCCAGCCCTTCAGCACCAGAAAGCAGGACAGCAGCGCCGTGGGCACCGCCACCATCGCGGCGATCCAGAAGGCGTTCCTCATGAAGCCGAACTGGAAGGGGGAAAGAAGCATGTCGATCATTGTGCAACCCCCGTACGAAGGCCCGCGGCCGCCTTGCGGCGCGCGGCCAGAAGCCCATGTTTCGGCGCGAGGACAAAGGCCGTCAGGAAGATCAGCGTTTGCAGGCAAACGATGATGCCCCCCGTCGCCCCGTCGAGGAAATAGCTGGCATAGGCGCCAAGGAAGCTCGTCACCGTGCCGATGAAAACCGAGGTGACGATCAGCCGCGGGAAGCGGTCGCACAGCAGATAGGCCGTGGCCCCCGGCGTCACCACCATGGCGATGACCAGAAACGCCCCCACCGTCTGCATCGCCGCCACCACGCAGGCCGACAGGAGGACGAAGAACACCGCCTTCAGCAGCCCGGGGTTCAGCCCCACGGTGCGCGCATGGCTTTCGTCGAAGAACACCACCATCAGGTCCTTCCATTTCGCCAGCAGCACCGCCAGCGACACGAAACCGATGATCGCCAGTTGCAGCGTATCGCCGGGCGTGATTGCCAGAATATTGCCCATGGTGATCGTCTGGACCGAAATCGCCATCGGGTTGATCGACACCATGAACAGCCCGAGCCCGAAGAACGAGGTGAAGATCAGCCCGATCACCACGTCGATCTTCAATCCCGACCGATCCGACAGGAACAGCATCGCCGCCGCCGCCAGACCTCCGGCGATGAAGGCGCCAAGCGCGAAGGGCAGGCCCAGCATATAGGCGCCGGCCACCCCCGGCACGACCGAATGCGAAAGCGCGTCGCCGATCAGCGACCAGCCCTTGAGCATCAGATAGGCCGACAGGAAGGCGCAGACACCGCCCACAAGCGCGGAAACCCACATCGCATTCAGCATATAGTTGTAGGTGAAAGGTTCGAGGAGAGTGCTCATTTCGTTCCCCCGGTCCCCCCGGCGCCCGTCGCACGGTGGGTCTGATCGCCGTATTGGACAAACGGGCGTTCGTCGTCCGACAGAATCGAGACATGGCGCGCGTCGTCATCGTCATGCAGCACATCGCCGCTCAGCGTGAACTGCCGCAGCACGCCTCCGAAGGCGGCCTCGAGGTTTTCGCGGGTGAAGGTGGTCTCGATCGGGCCGTAGCTCAGCACGGTCCTGTTGACCAGCACGCAGCGGTCGCAGAATTCCGGCACCGAGCCAAGGTTGTGCGTCGAGACCAGCATCACCCGGCCCTCGTCGCGCAATTCGCGCAAAAGCGCGATGATCTGCTCCTCGGTCTTCACATCGACGCCGGTGAAGGGCTCGTCCAGCAGGATCAGCTGTCCGTCCTGCGCCAGCGCGCGGGCAAGGAAGACGCGCTTCTTCTGGCCGCCCGAAAGCTCGCCGATCTGGCGCTTGCGGAAACCGGACATGCCGACGCGGGCCAGCGCCGCCGCGACGGCCTCGTGGTCGGCCTTTGCCGGGCGGCGCAGGAACCCCATGTGGCCGAAGCGCCCCATCATCACCACATCCTCGACCAGCACCGGAAAGGACCAGTCCACCTCCTCGGACTGCGGCACATAGGCGACGAGGTTCCTTTTCAGCGCTTCTTTCACCGGCAGGCCGAGCAGGCGGATCTGCCCCTTCGCCAGCGGAACGAACCCCATGATCGCCTTGAACAGCGTGGATTTTCCCGCGCCATTCACGCCGACCAGCGCGGTTATCGTGCCGCGGGGGGTCTCGAAATTCGCATTATACAATGCCGTGTGACCGTTCCGGTAGGTCACGGTGACGTTGCTTGCCATGATGCCACCCGCCGGGTCGCTTGCGGCAATTTTTCGTTCCAGGTCTTGCATGTCCTCTTTCTGCCGGAAGGGTCGGTCGCCCAAAACGCATGGCGCCTGCCGCGCATCGGTGCGCGGCAGGCAGGCGGGCACCGATGCGCCCTTGTTTCTTACTTCGCCCCGTCGGTCAGACCCTTGGCAAGGGTTTCCGAAGTGACCCGCAACAGGTCGAGATAGGTCGGCACCGGACCATCGGGTTCCGAAAGGCTGTCCACATAGAGGACGCCGCCGTAATGCGCCCCGGTTTCCCGCGCCACCTGTTGGGCCGGCGCGGTATTCACCGTGCTTTCGCAGAAGACGGCGGGGATATGGTTCTTCCGCACCCCGTCGATGACGTGACGCACCTGTTGCGGCGTGCCCATCTGGTCGGCGTTGATCGGCCAGAGGTAAAGTTCATGCATGCCGAAGTCGCGGGCAAGATAGCTGAACGCGCCTTCGCAGCTTACCAGCCAGCGACGATCCTCGGGGATCTCCGCGATCTCGGCCTTCAGGGGCGTGAGCGTTTCAGCCAGCTTGACCTTGTAGGCTTCGGCGTTCTTTTTGTAGATCTCGGCATTCGCCGGATCATGTTCGGCAAGCGCCTTTTCGATGTTGTCGACGTAGATTTCGGCGCTCGACAGCCCCATCCATGCATGCGGGTTCGGTTTGCCGTTGTATTCGCCGCCGTTGATGGCGATGGGTTCGATCCCGTCGGTCACGGTCACGGCGGGCACGTCCTTCAGGTTCGACAGGAACTGCTTGAACCACAGTTCGAGGTTCAGGCCGTTCCACAGGATCAGATCGGCATCCTGCGCCCGCACGATGTCCTGCGGCGTCGGTTCGTAGCCATGGATCTCGGCCCCCGGCTTGGTGATCGAAACCACCTCGGCCGCGTCACCCGCCACATTCTGCGCCATGTCCGCGATCACCGTGAAGGTCGTCACGACCTTCAGTTTGTCGGCCGCAAACGCACCCGTCGAGCACAGCGCCATGATCGCCGTTGCGCCCAGCAGCCGTGTCAGTGTCGGTGTCATGCCATATCCTCTTCAGCTCGGTTGACTTTGCGCACATGTAAGTGCGAACCATTTGCATAAGTCAAGAGTGAATGCGAACTAATCGCAATTGGGCATAACCGATTGCGAAAAACCGGCTCAGCGCGTAGGAACACATAAAAAACGGAGCCTACATGTCGAATGGCAGCAACGAATTCGCCCAGGCCCTGCGGGAAGCGGGACTGAAAGTCACGCAGCAGCGCGTCGCGTTGCTGGCGATCCTGATGGAATCGACCGACCATCCGAATGCCGAGGAAATCTTCGTGCGGGTGCGGGCGCTCGACGATTCCGTCTCGCTCGCCACGGTCTACCGCACGCTTTCGACGCTGGAGGAGGCGGGCCTCGTGCAGCGGCTGACCTTCGAGAACGAACCCGCGCGCTTTGAAATCACCCCCGCCTCGCAGCATGACCACCTTGTCGATGTCGACAGCGGCGAGGTGATCGAACTGCCAAGCGAAGAGCTGAACCGGATACGGCAGGATCTGGCAGATCGGCTGGGATATGAAATCGTCAGCCTGCATTCCTTCATCCGCGCAAGGAAGAAACCCGCCGCGAACTGAGCGGGACACCCTGCCATTACCGGATATGGACGGGTTCCTTTGCCTATTGCCCGGCGCCATCCGACAAGTTATCCATGCCACGTCGGTTTCCGAGAGGAATTGAAAGGGAATCCGCCGCTGTCACGCCCGCGGGCACGCAGCGAACCGGAACTGCCCCCGCAACTGTAGGCGGCGAGGTTCATGCGACGAAGCCACTGTGGAGCGATCCATGGGAAGGCCGCATGATCCCGTGACCCGCCAGTCAGGAGACCTGCCGACTTATGCGACCAACTTGACCCGGGCGGGGTGTCCAGGGGAGGCCAGATATGTATACGACCGAAAGGGTGCCTCCGGGCGATCCCTGCTGTCTGCTTCTGCGCGTTTCGCGCCGGGGTGTCCCGTGTCCGGGCATTTCCCTTCCGTCTCCGCCCCATCCATGATCGGAGACCCCGGATGAGACTTCCCTCCACCCTGCGGCTTTGCGCGGCGACCGCGATGCTGTCGCTGTGCCTTGGCGCGCCGACCCTGGCCGGAACCAGCTATCCGCTGACGTTGCAGAACTGCGGCGTTACGCTGACCTTCGACAAGGCGCCGGAAACCGTGGTGACCGTCGGTCAGGCCACGACCGAGATTCTCTACTCCCTCGGTCTGGGCGACAAGGTCGTCGGCACATCGGTCTGGTTCACCGGGGTTCTGCCCGAATTTGAGGATCTGAACGCGGGCGTCGAGCGGCTGGCCGACAACGATCCCAGCTTTGAAAGCGTGGTGGCCAAGCGCCCCGGCCTTGTTGCCGTTCAATATGAATGGCACATCGGCGCGCAGGGGATCGTCGCGACGCGCGAACAGTTCGCCGATCTGGGCATACCGACCTACACCTTGCCCGCGGATTGCGTCGGCAAGGACAATACAGCCGGGTCGGATGGCACCCGGACCGAGATGTATTCGATGGACAGCCTCTATCAGGGTGTCACGGAACTTGCGCAGATCTTCGACGTGACGAATCGTGGCGCGGAACTGGTCGATGGTCTGAAGGCCCGCGAGGCCGCCGCGATCGAGGCAGCAAAGGCGCTTGATCTGCAAGATGCCTCGGCGGTGTTCTGGTTTTCCTCGGCCGAGATGGACATCGATCCCTATGTCGCGGGGAACGGCGGTGCGCCGGCGTGGATGATGGCCTCCCTCGGCCTGAAGAACGTGATCAACAGCCCCGAGGAATGGCCGGTGGTCAGTTGGGAAACCATCGCCCGGGCCAATCCGGGTGTGATCGTGATCGCCCGCATGGACCGCCGCCGGTTCGAGGCCGACGACTACGAAAAGAAGCTCGCCTTCCTGAAATCCGACCCGGTAACGCGTGAGATGGATGCAGTGAAGAACGACCGCATCGTCATCATCGACGCCCATGCCATGGACCCCTCGATCCGCAACATCGCCGCGCTTGAGGAACTGGCCGCAGCGCTGCCGAAGTTCGATCTGAAATGATCGGGGCGGCCCTCCCCGCCGGGCTGTTGCCGCGCGTCGGTTTTCGGGCGCTGGCGGGGGTGGCCGTGCTGCTGTCAGCCATCCTTGGCGGTGTGGTTCTGGGGGAAACACCGCTCCCTTGGGACACCGTGTGGGCGGCGCTGGCCAACAATCTGTGGAATGCCGGGCATCCGGTCGATCCGATCGATCAGGGCATCATCTGGTCCTATCGGGTGCCGCGCACGCTGGTTGCCGCCGCCTGCGGAGCAGGGCTGGCGCTGGCGGGCGTCGTTTTACAGGCGCTGGTGCGCAACGCGCTGGCCGATCCCTATCTGCTGGGGGTTTCCGCCGGCGCATCGACCGGGGCGGTGGCCGTCACCATCATGGGATTGGGCGCAGGTGCCATCGGCATTTCCGGCGGTGCCTTTGTGGGGGCGGCGCTGGCCTTCGGGCTGGTGTCGCTGCTTGCGCGCGCCGCGGGCGGAGGCCCGGCGCAGATGGTGCTGGCCGGCATCGCCGGATCGCAGTTGTTCAATGCGCTGACGTCATTTTTCATCGCGAAATCGGCCAATGCGGAACAGGCGCGCGGGATCATTTTCTGGCTGCTTGGAAACCTGTCGGGCGTGCGCTGGCCGGATGTGACGCTGGCCGCGCCGGTGGCAATCGCGGGGTTTCTGGCCTGCCTGTGGCATATGCGGGCGCTGGACGCGTTTTCGTTTGGCGCGGATGCGGCCTCGGCGCTTGGCATTGCGGTGCGGCGGGTGCAGATCGTGCTGATCGGGGCGGTCACGCTGATGACGGCGACCATGGTCAGCCTTGTCGGCTCCATCGGTTTCGTCGGGCTGGTGATTCCGCATGCCGCGCGCTTTCTGGTCGGGCCGCGTCATGGGCGGCTAATCCCCACGGCCGCGCTGATCGGAGCGATATTCCTGATCGCCGCCGATGTGGTTTCGCGCATGCTGATCCCCGGTCAGGTCGTGCCGATCGGCGTGGTGACGGCCCTTGTCGGCGCACCGGGCTTTGCGCTGATCCTGATCCGGGGGAAGGTTCGCGGATGAAGATCGCGGCACGTAACCTCGGTTGGACCGTACGCGGGCGCCGGATCGTCGGGGAGGTCAGCCTCGACATCGCGGCAGGCGAGACATTCGGCCTGATCGGTCCCAACGGTTCGGGCAAATCCACGCTGCTGCGGCTTCTGGCCGGGATTGCCCCGCGTCCGGTGGGCGAGGTCTGGTTTGACGATATGCCGCTGCGCCGCCTTCCCCGGCGCGAGGTGGCCCGCCGTCTTGCCTTCGTCGAGCAACAGGCCGAAACCGCCGAGGCCCTGTCAGTTCGCGATACCGTCGAGCTTGGCCGCACGCCGTGGCTGTCACCGCTTGCGCCCTTCGGGCCGCATGACGCGGCGATCTGCGCCGAGGCGCTGGCCGCGGTCGGCATGGAGGATATGACGGAGCGCGCCTGGACCACGCTGTCCGGGGGCGAACGCCAGCGTGTCCACATCGCCCGTGCGCTTGCGCAACGGCCACGAATCATGCTGCTGGACGAGCCGACAAACCATCTCGACATCCATCATCAGCTGTCGCTTCTTCGGTTGATTTCGACGCTGCCTGTCACGGTGGTGATCGCGCTGCATGACCTCAATCAGGCCATGGGATGCGACAGGCTGGCCGTGATGGAGGGCGGACGCCTTGCGGCCTGTGGCCCGCCGTCCGAAGTGCTCACCCACGAACGCCTTGCCGCGATCTTCCGCGTCGGTGCCCGCACGCTGACCGACCCCACGGATGGCGCGCGCCAGTTCCGCTTTCATTGCCTTGAGGATCACCCATGAAATACACCTTCGCCGTTCTTGCCTGTCTGGTCGCCATGCCCGCCTTTGCCGAGGTGCATGAGGTGGGAATGTTCAACCGCTCGGAAAACGGCCCGATGATCTACGAGCCCTCCTTCCTGCACATCGCTCCGGGGGATTCCGTGCGCTTCATTCCCAGCCAACCAAGCCACAATGCCGCCACGATCGACACCATGATCCCCGAGGGGGCCGCGCCGTTCAAATCGAAAATCAACGAGGATTTTACTATCGCATTCGACGTTCCAGGCAATTACGGGATCAAATGTTCGCCCCATATCGCCATGGGTATGGTGATGTTGATCCAGGTCGGCGATGCTGAAGACGTGGCCCTGCCCGACGACCTGCCCAAGAAGGCGCGGGAACGGTTCGAGGCGATCCTTGCGGCGCACCATGCCCCGGACTGAGGCGCGATACAGCCATTCGGGATGTAACTCAAGAGCGTGATCTGCGGTTCATCCTGTCACCGATCGGCCTGACCCCTGTGCCTGCGGGCTGTCGTAATCATGAGCCGGACCGGCAAACCGCACACATTGACCTCGACATGGAGCTTGGTCATCAGCCCGCCGCTGGCCGGGCCAGTGGGGTGAGCTTCAAGCTCTCCTTTGCGAGTTTGCATCGGCATGAACTTCCGAGATCGTGGCATTGATGAGCACGTATTCGAAATCGGGGGTGATGCTCAATGCCATGAAAAGGCACTCCTAGTCACGGTGGCCCGCAACTGCGTGGGGCAGCATGTCCCACTGCTCGGTGCGGTCTTCGCCGATCCGGCGATACCTGTTGTGCTTCACATAGCCACAATTGGGCTTGAGTTGTGAGGTGCGGCAGCTCGGTGGCCGCTGCAAGGAACCCCGGCCGAAGATTCCCTCCGAACGGGGTTCCGCTCGTCCTCATGGACGAAATGTCCCGTTTCTGAGCTCTCCCTCAATTGCCTCCAGACTTTTGCCTTTGGTTTCCGGCACGAGGAAATACACGAAGATGAAGCCGAGTGCGTTGAGCGCAGCATAGAACCACATCGCTCCGCCGATGCTGAGCCATTGCACCATCGTCAGCGCCGTCGCCGTGAGCACCAGGTTGGACCCCCAGAGCACCGCAGCATGCAGGCTCGTGGCCTTTTCCCGAACGGAAAGCGGATAGACCTCCGAACCGATGAGCCAGCCGATCACCTGAATGCCACCGGCGTTGAAGACCATGAAGGCGAATAGGCATCCGACGATGAGCCAGGCATTGGACGCAACCTCGCCGCCGATCAGGAACAGCGCCCCCATTACAAGAAGACTGATCACCGCACCGGGCAGCATGATGAGCACAAGGCGCCGACGCCCGAGGTGATCGACCAGCAGCTTGCCGACGATCGTCATCACAAGGTAGATGACCGCGACACCCAGGGCGGCGTGAAGCGCGACATTATGGCTGAAGCCCGCATTCGTCAGCAATGTCGGGGTGTAATAGATCAGCATCTCGATACCGGAAAGCTGTGTGAAAGCCGCAACGCCGAGGCCCGCGACAAGAGCGGGCCGCATCCAAGGCTGCGCCAGAGTGCGCCAGCCGTTGTCCTTCCGCGCGTCGGCCGCATCGTTTATCTTCTCGATCGAACGAATTTCGCGGTGGACTTCCTTTTCCGTCTCGCGGACCAGATCCAGTGTGGCGCGGGCCTCGGGAACCCGATCCTGCCCGACCAGCCAGCGCGGGCTTTCCGGCAGGAGCAGCATGGAGATCAGGAGAAGGACGGCAGGCACGGCCGCCACGGCGAACATCATCCGCCAATCCCACAGGTTTTGCAGGAACGCCCCGACAAGGCCCGCGGCCAGAATTCCCACCCCGATGGAAATATTGAAGAAAGTCACCATTCTCCCACGCTTTTCAGCAGGAGCGAGTTCAGCGATATAGACCGGCACGATCTGCGAAGCGCCGCCAACGGCAAAACCCAGAACAAGCCGCGCGGCCCCCAGCCAGAAGGCGCTCGGTGCCAGTCCCGCCGCGATGACGCCCCCGGCAAAGATCGCGGCCACAAGCATGATGGTGTAGCGCCGTCCGATCAGCGAGGAAATCTTCCCGCAACTCAGCGCCCCGATCACCGCCCCCACGAGGATGACGCTCGTCACCAGTTCCTGCTGGCGATGGTTCAGATCGAATTCACTGGTAATCTGCAAGAGCGCACCGGAAATGATGCCGGTATCGTAACCATACAGGAAACCGGCGATTGCCACGGTGAGGACGATCGACAACAGGTAAAGGTCCGCGCCGATCCGTTCTGCGAGCCGGACTTTGTTCTCTTCCTCAGCGACCTGATCTGTCACGCTGTTAGTTCTCCTTGATTATGAACACGAGGCATCATGGCCGAAAATGCCATGAAGCTTATTGAGCAAAGCTGCGCCGAATGGGCTGCCCGCAAGCAGGCACCCGGCTGAAAGATGCGATACGAAAGACCACATCGACTAAGGATCGCAGGCAATCGCGGCTGAAACCGCATACCGTGATCCATTCACCATGCATCCGCGCGAAGATCGCGGGAATCGTATGATGCTCGGCACGCGATGCGCCCGAAGCGCGGATACCGAGGAGTGTCAGTTTATAACAGGGAGAGCTCGAGCGCGCAACACAGAGGTCTTGGTGCCGATGATTGCGTGCGAGTTGAACTCCAATGGGGTGCTGCGTGCCGAGCCCTGAACAGCCCCATGTTTTGTAGGCGACTTCTTCACTCAGCCTCAGCGTTTCGATCCGTTCTTGGATTCCTGCCAAACTGGCGGGCGGCTTCCGCCAGCATGGATTACTCATCTGTTTCCGCAGACATGCAGACGAGATTCACACCGGAAAACCCCAGTGCCCGCGCATTGGCTTCGAATTTCGTCCGGATGCAGAGAAGTCTCAACTTTGCGGCGGTGCATTGAGCCTCAAAGAAAGTGTCGCCCATTTCCATCACCACATCGGCATGGTGCATGCGGGAGGCGATCACATCCATGGCACCCAAGTAAAGCAGCCGCCGGAGAGACCGGTTCCCCATCTTGGAGATCGCCCACAACCGCTCCTTGCCGCTCTGATCCGGCAGCGCGCGACATGGGCGCGAGTTCCCGTGCACAGCGTTGGGGGGGGGGATTGAGTACGGCACGCAAATGCTACTGATTATCATTCGCGATAATGCTTGACCTCGCGCTGTCGCGCTGTCATTTTGTTGCGAGTAGATCGCAATACAGGAGGCAGGCGATGACGCTGAATCCAAACGGCCGAATCCCCGCGGAAGAAGCCCGTCGCATTCTGGCCACAGCCAGAATGCGCGTCACCCGGCATCGTCTGGCGATCATCGACATCCTGTATGGCCAACCGCCTCGTCATGTATCAGCCGGGGGCCTTTATGACGAGATGCGCAGGCGCGGCGCGCCGGGACCGCTGAGCTGCATCCGCGGCAGCCTCAAAAACTTTCGCGCAAGCCGGCTCCTGCGTCGGGTACCGGTTTACGGCAATACCTCCTGTTACGAGTTGCTGGGCGGGGATCATCACCACTTCTACGTGGAGAAAGAAGACCGCCTGCTTGATATTCCGCCGGACATGAGCAGACTCCCCGCGCTCCCGACGCCGCCCGAGGGTTACAGGCTTTCCAGCGTCGATGTCCTGTGCCGCATCCGGCGTGAAGACACGCCCTTCCATTCCTCATGACGACACCCCCAGCGACAAGCCAACCCCCATGTTTCAGGAAGCCACGATCGAGCGCAACGCCCCCAAGACAAAGGGCGTTCACCTGCTGGAGGCCGCGGGACTGCGCGTCACCCGCTCGCGCAAGGCCATCGCCGATATCCTGTTCGGCAAGAGCTATCATCACTTCACCGCTGACGAGATTTTCGCCGCCGCGATGGAGACCGGGCAACGTCTGTCGCTTGCGACCGTCTACAATACGCTCAGCGACTTCGCGGCGCATGGCCTTATCCGGCGGCTCGCCACCGTAGGCGGCGCGGCGCAGTTCGACATCGGCACCGGGGATCACCACCATTTCCATATCGAGGCAGACAATCGGATGATCGACATCCCGCCCGATGAAATCGGCTTCGCACGCCTGCCGGTTCCACCGCAAGGCTACCGGATCGCCAATATCGACGTCGTGATCCGTCTTGAGCCAGCTCCCCCGCAACACCAAGGAGAGACCGGATGACCCATCGGCCCTTCGTGTCCGCTGAACCGGAACATGCCCCACCGCCCGGCTAAACCAGACCGCATGGGCGACTGAGAAACGCCCCTCCATTCCCGCCTGACAATGATGCGTGCAACCCACGCCATGGTCTCGTCATGCCCACAACAAGAGATATCGGAGCCCCTATGAACACCCGCGCCCTGCCCGAAGACCTCTCTCCCGTCACGGCCATCCCGATCCTGCGTGACCATCGCTGGCTGGAACTGACCTCGGCAGCCAATCAGGCCTTCAAGGATGGCGCGGTGGAACCGGCCCGGAGACTCTATACCCGCGCGGTCGAGGAAGCCGAGCGGCTCTTCGAGACGCGGAACCCCAAGGATACCGCCGTTCCCTTGCCCGCTATCATGAATATCGCCTGCCACAATCTCGCACAACTCGCGGCGCAGGACGGAAACGAGCCGGAATGCCGCCGTCTTCTGATCCTTGCTTTCGACAGGCTGATCAACGCGGCGCGGCAGCCCTCGACGCCCATCGAGTTGCGGATCGCCTGCGTCCAGCATCTGAAATACACCCTCTCAGAGCTGGCCGGACATCTGGCGCAACAGTTCGAGCCGGAACCGTCGATCGAGCATTATACCGACAGACTGCGCGAAGCCGTTGCCGCCGTCAGCCATGCCGCCGCCCATGTCGGACAGGCGGATGACCCGCGACGCTGTGGCCATTGCCGCCTTACCAACTGAACCCGCCTGCCGCCCGGCGTGAACCGGAGGGCGGCGCTATCCACCAGAAAGAAAGAAGGACCATGAAGACCCTTACCGATGCGATGAAAGACATGCTGGCGACCCAGACGCCGATCCAGGCGACAGTCACCGAGGGCGGGATTCCCAACCTCGGACCCAAGCGCAGCCTGCGTGTCTATGACGACCATACCCTGATCTTCAACGAAAATACCGGCGGCCAGACGCTGGCCAATCTGCGCAACGGATCAAGGATCGCGGTCGCCGTCATCGACGGTGAAAAGCTTGACGGCTATCGCTTTCTCGGCACACCGGAGATCTTCGACAAAGGCGCGCCTTTCGACAATGCCGTTGAATTCGCGGGAAAGAACGGCATGAAGACGCCGAAATTCGCGATCCTCGTCCACATCGACGAGATATTTTCACTGCGTTCCGGCCCGGATGCGGGGAAGAAGATGGACGAACTGGGCGCAGCATGAAACGCGCGACACTGAACCGGCCCCGCCGGGCGGGCGTCGGGCGGAGACGACAATGTACAGAAAGACCCCGGAAATTCTTGGCCGTCGCAATGCCGGGGCCGGCGCCAGACGCCAGCTCGTCCTCGATCAGCTTTGCCGTCCGAGAACCCAGACGGAATTGCAGGATCGGCTGGGCATGAGCCGAACCGGCACCCTGCATCTTCTGCGCCGCATGGCGCAGGAAGGATTGATCCGTCCCGCCGAAAAGATCGGCGTGACACGGATCTGGGAACGCGAAAGTCCCTGAGGCGGGGCGCATCCACGCCCATACCTCCACCGGGCCGGTGCCTTCTTCTCCGAAAGCTCCGGCCCGCCGATCTTCACCAGAACCAGAGAGTCGATATGGCATTGATCAATACGAAAATCCGCCCCTTCAAATCCCAGGCCTACAAGGACGGCAAATTCATAACCGTGACCGAGGCCGATGTCCTGGGGAAATGGGGGGTGTTCTTCTTCTATCCGGCGGACTTCACCTTCGTCTGTCCGACCGAGCTTGGCGATATCACCGACAATTATGCGGAACTTCAGAGCCTTGGCGTCGAGGTGTTCTCGGTCTCGACCGACACGCATTTCACCCACAAGGCATGGCATGACAGCTCCGATACGATCGGCAAGATCAGATATACGATGATTGGCGATCCGGTGGGGACCGTCACCCGCAACTTCGACGCCATGCGCGAAGAGCAGGGCCTCGCGGATCGCGCCACTTTCATCGTCGATCCCGATGGCGTGATCCAGGCGCTGGAGATCACGGCAGAGGGCGTCGGCCGCGATGCCGCCGATCTTCTGCGCAAGATCAAGGCCGCGCAATATGTTCGCAATCACCCCGGCGAGGTATGCCCGGCCAAATGGCGGGAAGGGGAAAAGACCCTAGCACCTTCGTTCGATCTGGTCGGCAAGATCTGACGGCGGGCCGGGGGGCGCAAGAGGCGGATCCCGCCCTGCGCCCCCGGCGACGGGTCAGCCCACAGGGGCCAATACGGGCCTTTGCGCCGGACCGATATGCCGGCGCAGGACATTGAGCAGAATGGCGATGGTGCTGCCGTTGTGCAGGACCGAGGTCGCCAGCGGCGACAGCAGACCCAGTGCGGCACCGGCAAGAATGGTGGTGTTCAACCCGATGGTCAGGCGGAAGCTGACACGAATGACATCCATCACCTCGCGGGCGATCTCGACCGCATCGGTGATCCCTGCGATGTCATCTTCCAGAAGCACGATATCTGCTGTCAGCCGGGCGATATCGGCGCCGCGGTTCATCGCGATCCCGACATAGGCCCGCGCCAGCGCCGGCGCATCGTTGATCCCGTCGCCGACAAAGGCGATGCGCGCGCCGGACCTGCCAAGCTCCTCGATGATGCGCGCCTTGTCCTCGGGCAGCAGATCGGCATGGTAGCCGTCCAACCCGAGCTCAGCGGCGATTTCCTGCGCGCGATCCTCACGGTCCCCGGTCAGCATCAGAATCCGCTTGCCGCCCAGTTCCCGAAGCCGCGCGATGCTTGCCGCAGCCGAGGGGCGCAGCGTATCCTCCAGCCCGATGATCCCCAGAAGGCGGCCACCGAATCCCACGAAAAGTACGGTTTTCCCTTCATCGAACAGGTGATCGATCATGCCCCGATGGGCGCTGCAATCAATCCCCTCATCGTCCTCGACGAAATGCCGGGAACCGACGACGATCCGCTTTCCGTCAATGCTGCTCGCAACGCCATGCGCCACGATGAACTCGACTTCCTGATGGTCGAAATGCTTGTTGTGCCCGGTGGCGCGGGCGGCCTCCACCACGGCCATCGCCAGCGGGTGGAAGGCGTAATGTTCCTCGACCGATGCGGCGAGGCAGATCAGATCCTCAGGACTGAAATCGGCGTCGAAGGCAATCGCGTCGGTGACCTCAAGAACACCGGTGGTCAGGGTTCCGGTCTTGTCAAAGACGTAGGTATCCGCTTCCGCAAGACGCTCCAGCGCGTCCGCGCCTTTGATGAGGATGCCCGATTGCCCGGCCCCGTACATCGCAGACCGGAAGGCGATCGGTGTCGCAAGTTTCAGCGCGCAGGAATAATCTGCCTGCAGGACCGAGGCCGGGCGCCGCCAGTCGCCCGAGATCAGGAAAGAGGCCGTCGCCACCCGCAGGATCGTCGGCACCAGCTGATCGGCAAGCTGCGCCGAATCCAGCTGCATCCGCCCCTTCGCGGCCAACGACCGCTCGACATATTCCGCGATCCGCGCCGCCACCGTGCCGGCGCCGACACTTTCGGCATAGACCGCGATCCGGCCTTCCTGAACCAGAGCGCCGGAAAGCACCTTGGCCCCGCGCTTCTTTTCGACCAGAGTGGCTTCACCGGTCAGGGCCGCCTCGTTGACACTGGCCAGACCGGACAGCACGCGCCCGTCGACCGGCAGAACCGACCCCGCGGCCACGATCACCGTATCGCCGATGACCACCTCGTCGGCGGGGATCTCGACCTCCTGCCCGTCCTGCATCACCCAGACCGAAGGATGGGCCGGGCGCAGCAATTCGCGCAGCAGCATGTCGGAACGTCTTGCCGTCGTTTCGCTCAGATATTCCCCAAGAGACAGCAGGAACCCCGTGGTATTCGCCACGGCGTAATCCCCCCGCGTCAGCGAGATCGCCACCGCAAGCCCCTCAAGCACCCGCGAGGTGATCCCTTCGTGCGCCAGATCCTCGCCCGCCTCGCGAAACAGCGAAGAGGCGGCGACCGCTGAAATCCCGAACTGCAAGGCCCTCGGCAACCAGCCGATCCCGAACAGGACCACCGCACTGGTGAGCAGCGCATTGCGGGCGGCATGGGCCGGCGCTGAATCCCCCCGCGCCGCCGCGGCCTGCGCCCCGAGGGAGAGCAGCTCCGCACGAATCCGCGCGGGATCGGTCACGGCAGGATCGAAGCCGAGCACGAGCGAGCGCGCATGCGCACTGGCCCGCGCATTTTCGACCCCGTCGATCCCCAGGGCGAGCGCGGTCAGCATCGACCAATCCGCCTGCCCCGCATCGCGGAAGGCACACCGAAACCGCACGCGGGCGGGCAGGCAATGCACCGCCTCCGCCCGCGACAGCAAGAAATCCTGCGTCATGCCTCTTCGGATTGCTCCGCCATGACTTCCGCCTGGATGTCGGCGATCTGTTCCTTCAACTCGGCCAGCGCGCCCGCTGCGTTGCCGAACGCCTGCACACCCTGACGGATGATCTTCTCACGCAGTTTTTCGTCGCTCATCACATAGGTGACCGCACCTCCGATCAGCACCCCCAGCAGGAGCTGCCCGGACGCGGTTTCCGGCAGAACGGATTTGAGCCCATCCAGCACCGTCGCCTTCCGGGGGGCGGCTTCCACGTAACGGATCTTGTTGTTCTTTTTCTTCTTAGCCGATTTCTTCTTTGCCATCTCTCACTCGCTCCTGTTCCTGATCCGCCACCGCCAGCAATCGGTCGGTTGCCGCAGCGCCAACGATCCCGCCCGCGATCGCCAGCACCGCTTTCAAGGGTTCGTCCCGCTCAAGGGAATCGGCCACCAGTGTACCGCTGGCGACCGCGATGCCGGACTTGAGCGCGCGGCGCAAAGCGCTCCGCGACAGCGCCCCACCACCGCTTTCGGCAAAGGCCAGCACACCCGTGGCGACCAGCCCCCGCGTGAACGCCATCCGCGCGACCTGCGCCTGCGTGACCCGCTTGCGCTGCTTCTGCTTCACGAATCGGCCTTCCCTTTCGCCGCGGTCGCGGCGGGCGTCTTGCGGGGGCTGCGCTTTGCGCGGCTCACCTTTTTCGGCGGCTCCGGGACAGGCTCTGCCGGGCCGCCCTCCAGTCGCTGCCGCAGTTGACCCGATTGCTTCTCGACCACGGCGAGGCCCGAAACAGCCGCGCCACGCAACTGGTCGCCAGCACGGTCCAGTCCACCCCGGATCAGCGCCGTTCCGGTTTCTCCGCTCTGGCGGATCGCGCGGAGCGATCCACGCTTCTGTCCATAACGGATTCCAAGCGCGCCAAGAACGATGCCTGCCGCAAGTGTCACGATCGGATTCATGATCCCTTGGTCCTTTCCAGTTTTGCCATCATGCTTATCTGGTCTTGCCAAACCGTGCCAGAAGTTCTTCAGCCGCCCCGGTTTGCCTACCCTGCATGACATCTTCCCAACCTTCGGGCGCAAGAATGGCGGGATCGTATTCCACCGTCGATGACCGGGCGAGCTTGTTGACCGTTACCGCCTTCACACCTTGAATGGCGCGCAGGCGATCCAGAAGCGCCGCCGCCTCGGCAAGCCCGGGCATGGCCTGCGAAGACGTTGCGCCCAGTTTCACCCGCAGCCGTCCCGGAATGTGATGCGCGATCCGGCATGCCGCCAACCCCGCCAGCAATTCCTCATCCGTCATGCGAACCCGCCTCCCATCAGCATGTTTACCGTCACAGTCAGAATCCTGCACTGATACAGGTCGCCCCGGGAACGTTGCAACCCCGTTGCACCCATATCTATTGCGACTGCGTTGCAGTTGCATTAATGAATTTCAGAATAGCCACCGCGATACAGAAGGAACCTCCGATGAGCCGCGCCCTTATCCTGCTGCGACATGGCCAGAGCGCCTGGAACGCACGGAACCTCTTTACCGACATCCCAACCCCGACCTGACCGAACGGGGCATCGAAGAGGCGCGTCGCGCCGGAAAGGCCCTGCGGGAACACGGCATAATCCCGGATGCGTGGTTCACCTCGGCCCTCCAGCGCGCCTATCACACGCTGGATTTCGCACTTCAGGAAATGGGCATTACCGATCTGGTGATTACCCGTTCATCAAAGCTCAACGAACGCGATTACGGCGACCTCTCGGGCCTGAACAAGGATGACGCCCGGCAACGCTGGGGCGATGATCAGGTGCATATCTGGCGCCGTTCCTTTGACATCGCGCCACCGGGCGGGGAGAGTTTGAAAGATACGGCCAACCGCGTCCTGCCGTGGTATGAGCGCAATGTCGCCCCGCTTTTGCTCACCGGACAGACCGTGCTGATCGCTGCGCATGGCAATTCGCTTCGGGCCCTGATCATGAAGCTTGAAGAATTGGACGGGGAAGCCATCACCAACCGCGAGATCCCGACGGGCGTTCCGATCGTTTACAAGATCGCCCCTGATGGAACCACGCTGTCGGTGGAAGAGCTTCGCCCGGCATAATCTTTGCGCGGGGCCCAGGCATGACGGGGGCTGATCCGGGCATGAAGATGTCGGTTTGGTCAGATCAGGCGAAGGACCATGCCGCCCGCCAGCACCGCGATCAACGCCCCGAGCAGCAGTTCGGACAGGGCGACCGCCGGGGCCAGAGACCTTCCCTCAGGCAGCGCAAGGAACATACCCCGGCGCAGCAGGGCGGCAGCCAGCCCGGCCGAAACGGTGACCGTCATCGTCCCCAGCCCCATGACGAAGGCGCCAAGAATTCCCAGAAGTTCCAGATCCAGCCGCCATGTCAGGATCAGCAGGAACAACGCGCTGGTGCATGGACGCAGGGCGACGCCAAGGATCAGGGCCACGGCTTCCCGCCTGTCACGGGCGGCGGCAAGCGCGGCCGGATCTGGCGCATGGCTATGGCCGCAGCCACAATCCGGCCCATGGACATGGTGGTGATGACCCGTCGGGCGCTTCCGCGCGAATATCCCTATCAAGCGCCCCGCCCCGCGGCGAACCAGCATCAGACCGAGAAGGGCGATGATCGCGAAGGAGAATGGCTCGATCATCGTGGCCAGCCCCTCGACGCGATCGCGCGCGCCGTCAAGCAGCCAGACCGCCGCATAGACCAGCGCAACCGCTACCGTCGCCTGCGCGAGGCTGGACAACGCGGCCAGAGCCATAAGCCAACGCAATGACGATGGCGCGGCGGCGCCATAGGCCGCGATGACCGCCTTGCCATGTCCGGGGCCGAGAGCATGCAGAAAACCATGCGAAAAGCACAGCAAAAGAAAGCCGGTAACCGCCCCCGGCTGCGCTGCCCGCAGTGACCGCAGCGCACCGGCAAGCGCATTCTGCGCTTCGCGCTGCAACGGAATGGCATGATGGACGAACCAATCCTGTATGCCGTGGACAAAGAACAGCCCCGAGACCAGCACCACGAGGAGAACTGCGATCACTCCCGCTTGTCGCATTCGATCCTGACCTCATCCGCGAAGGCACCGCCGACCTCCGGATATTTTCCTTCTTCCATTATCTCCTGTTCGGTCAATTGCCCCAACAACTGATCGTAACGCTTCTGGGCGGCAGCGATGTCGGCCTCGCGGATCGTAACGCTGCAGCCTTCGCGCCCCCGAATTCCGGGCGTTTCCACCAGATCGTAGAAGGCATAATAGGCCGGATCATACGCCTGCACGATGACGGGGGCTGTCTCGGGATTTAGGCGCAGCGGCAAGGCCCGCAAATGGCTGATGATCACCCGATTTCCTCGGTATTCCGCCTGCACATCCAGGGGACCGCTGAGCGTCACGGCCTTTCCGCCCTGTTTCACATAGAGATCCCCGCCAAAATCGTCAGGCCAGCGGCCGAAGTGATCGCGCAGTCGTTGCAACTCATCGCCGTTCAGCTCCCCATCGCCATCCGTATCCATTTCCATGTCCTCGACGATCAGCATTGAGGTCAGTTCGTCCCAAGCCCAGACGACGCCGATCGCCCCGAGCTGACCCCTGTCGTCGAACCGAAAGGTTATGCCAGTGTCGATGAACTCATGCGGATGGGCATGTCCGGGCGACAGGCCAAAGCCCAGACAAGCGAAAGAAACGGAAAGTACCCGGATGCGACGCATGGTCCAACAATACCTGACCCCTGGGCGGATCGCCAGTCGGGCAGATCAGCGGCAAATCCCGAACCGGCAGAATCACGATACCCCGGCTGCTGACCGCAGCGGCGGGGGCTCCGATGCCTTTCGCCCCGCTATATGGCATCGTGCGGTTCCTTGCGTCACCACTCGTGATCATCGCACTTTGCGGTTTCATGCCGATCGAATTGGGCACGGCCGCCGCCCAAAGCATCCCCACGCCTACCGGCCGTTCAAATGCGCGGGCGACTACCAAGGCGGGCAACGCCGCCTCGATCCGCGCAACCTGAACCGCATCGGCCCTAGCAACTTCTGTGGTTGCCGCCCATTGTGCAAGGCCTCTTCTCTTGGGACAGGTGATCGAGTGCGGTCTTATGTCAGGCCTGTATGTGCGGCAATTTTCAAAAGCCACTGGCCGGGATGGTGATCAGCGAAGCGGGTCCACATCTGTGTCTCGATCTCGATTGCTCGCAGATTGCGGGTTTCGCAAATTCCCGGACAAGGTTTCCGGTAAATCCCAGACACGTATTTCAGTAAATCCCGGATAGGGATTTCACTACGCTCAGGACTTTGGTAACGGGGTCGTCCCAGTCAAGGGTTTTCGCGCATCGAGGGTCAGCGTCGTTTCGGATGCGGAATTCACCCTATCCTTAACGTTCCAGATAACGCCCGCCCGGAATGGAACGGATCAGCGCGCGGGTATATTCGGCGCGTCCGTGTTCAAAGACGTCCTGCACCTCTCCGGTTTCGACCGCCTTGCCCGATTGCATCACGGTGACGGTATCGGCAATACCGCGCACCACGGACAGATCGTGCGAGACGAACAGATAGGTGAGCTTCAGGTCGCGCTGCAAACCGTCCAGCAGGCGCAGGATCTGCGCCTGAACGGTGACATCCAGCGCGGAAACGGCCTCGTCCAGCACCAACAGGCGGGGCGACAGGATCAGCGCCCGCGCGATCGCCACGCGCTGACGCTGCCCCCCGGACAGGGCCGCGGGACGCCGCTCGGCCAGTTCGGGCGCAAGCTGCACCTGTTCCAGCGCGGCCAGCACGCGGGCGTGCCGCTCGGCCCGGTCGGGCCTGCCGAAATTGCGCAGCGGTTCCGCGATGATCTCGCCCACGGTCTGGCGCGGATCAAGCGAGGCGAAGGGGTTTTGATAGACCAGTTGCACCTCGCGGCGGAACTGGCGCAGCGGCTCGCCCCGCAGGGCCGTGATGTCCCGGCCATTGACGAAAACCTGCCCGCGCGTGGGCTTGCTCAACCCGGCGACGGCGCGCGCCGTCGTCGTCTTGCCAGAGCCGGATTCCCCGACAAGCGCATGGGTCGTGCCCTCAAGCACCGAGAACGACACATCGTCCACCGCCCGGAACGGCCCCCCCGCCGCATCGAAATCCTGAACCAGATTGCGCACCTCGATGATCGGCGCGGCGGCCCGGGGTATCGCGGGGCGCGGGGCGAAATGCGTGCGCGAGGGAATATCCGCCAAAAGCTGTCGCGTGTAGGCCGATGCCGGATACCCAAGAACCCTGGACGAAACATCGGCTTCCTGGATCGCGCCGCCTTTCAGCACGACGATGCGATCCGCCCGGTCCCCCGCCACCGCCAGATCATGCGTGACCAGCAGGACCGAGGTGCCATTTTCCACCCGCAACTTGTCGATCAGGTCCAGAATCCGTTTCTGCACCGTCACATCTAGCGCCGATGTCGGCTCGTCAGCGATGATCAGCGCCGGTTTCAGCGCCAGTGCGATGGCGATCAGCACCCGCTGCTTCATCCCACCCGACAGTTCATGCGGATATTGCCCAAAGCGCAGTTCCGGATGCGACAACCCGACATGCCCCAGCAGTTCGACCGCCTCCTGACGGATCGCAGCCGTGTCACGATGGCCGTGGAGCCGCCAGATTTCCGTCAACTGGCTGCCGATGGTGCGCAACGGGTTAAGCGAGGATCCCGGGTCTTGCGGCACCAGACTGACCACCGTCCCCCGGATCGTATCCAGCCGGCGCCCTTTCCAGACCGAGATGTCTTCGCCGTTCAGCACGATCCGCCCGGCCGTGAGCCGCCCGTTTTCCGGCAGAAGGCCGATGATCGCCTGCGCCGTGGTGGATTTCCCCGAACCGGATTCCCCCACCAGCGCCACGACCTCGCCCCGGCCGATGTCAAAGGACACGTCATGCACGGTTTCCCGGCCGTCATATGCGACCGACAGCCCGCGCACGGACAGCACTGGCACATCCTGCGACAGGCCGGCGTAAACGGCTGCAATCGGCTTGTTCATCTCAGTTCCTTCTCAATGCGCGGCCAACCCGGTTCGCCGCCAGAACCACCACAATGACGAAAAGCCCCGGGAAGATGGTCAGCCACCACGAGGTGGTCATGTAGTTGCGGCCTTCGGCGATCATCAGGCCCCATTCCGGGGTCGGCGGCGGCGCGCCATATCCCAAGAAGCCAAGCGTCGATATCTGAAGGATCGCCCAGCCGAACTGGACGGCGGCATAGGCCAGCACGGAATTCAGCGAATTCGGCAGAACATGGCGCCAGACCACGCCAAGGAATGTACCGCCGCTGCCGAAAGCCGCTTCGACATATTCCCGGCGGCGGACCGAGACGACCTCGGACCGCGCCAGCCGCGCGAAGGCGGCGATCGAGGTGATCCCGACCGCGATTGCCGCCTGAATATGGCCAAAGCCCAGAATGATGATGAACGAAAGCGCCAGAAGCAGGCTGGGGATCGCCAGAAGCACATCCACCAGCCGCATGATGACCGTATCGGTGCGCCCACCCGTCGCCCCGGCAACCAGACCGATCAGTGTACCGACCAGCAGGCCGACGCCAACCGCCGTCAGCGCGCCCGAGAGGGAATAGCGCGCGCCATGGATCAATCGCGCAAGCTGATCGCGCCCCAACTCATCCGTGCCCAGCCAATGGGCGGCGGAGGGGGACTGCAACTGGTTGCCGGACTGACCCTCGACCGGATTGTATCCGGTCCACAGCCCGGGTGCCACGGCCCACAGGATCACCACGATCAGGATCGCCACCGACAACCAAAGCCCCGGCGTGACAGGGTGCAACAGGCGGCGCAGGCCACGGCCCGTCCCGATCCGCGGGGCGATCACCGGCTCACTGAAACTACTCATGCGTTTCCTCCTTGAGGTTTGCGCAGGCGCGGATCGATGAGCGGGTAAAGCATGTCGACGATGAAATTCACCACGACATAGCCAAACGCCGCGATCAGGACCACGGCCTGCAACACCGCCGCATCCTGATTGCGCACGGAACGTTCGGCCAGACGCCCCAAACCATTCAGGCCGAAGACGGTTTCCGTCACCACGGCCCCCGCCAGCAGTTCCCCGAACGTCACGCCAGCGATCGTCAGCACCGGCAGAACCGCGTTCCGGGCGACATGGCGCAACAGCACGTAGCGTTGCGAAGCGCCCTTGGCCCGCGCGACATAGGCGAAGGGCTGAACGGAAAAGGCATCGATATTGCGCAACAGGATCTGGGCGATCGGCGCGGCGATCGGCACGGCCAGCGTGGCCACCGGCAGGATCAGCCTTTCCCATGGACCCGGTGCGATCACCGAAATCAGCCCCAGCCGGAAAGAAAAGATCTGGATCAGCAAGATCCCCAGCCAGAACACCGGCACCGAGGCAAGCAGCGCCGGCGCCGCCTGAAACAGATTTCGGATCCAGCGAAACCCCGGCAACGTCGCAAGCACGGCTATGATCAGCGCAAGCGTAACCCCGCCGGTAAACCCCAATCCCGCCAAAAGCGCCGTTCTGGGCAGGTTGACCATAATTTCCTGCGCCACCGGCATGCCGGAAATGACGGAATTGCCGAAATTCCCGGTCAGATACGCCATGATCGTCTGGAAATACTGCACAAGGAACGGCTCATCCGCGCCATAGAATGTGCGGATACTGGCGATGGCATCCGGGGTCAGCCCCATGTCGCCATCCATGAACCGGACAAGGATCGCGTCCCCCGGCATGATCTGCAGCAATACGAATGAAATCGTGAACGCGGCCCAGAGCACGAACAGGCCCTGTCCCAGTTTCGTGACGATGTTTTTCAATGTCAGAGAAGTCGCCATTTTCTTTCCCGTGGAACGCGGTATCGGGGGCCGGATCATCCCGTCCCCCCACGTTTCCGTCAGCGGTCGAGCCAGGTGCCGTAAAAGCTCGGACGACCGACCGCCTCAAAGGCCACATCCTTCACATAGGGGGCGCCGCCAAACACCTGCGGCTCTTCAAAGATCGGCACGGTATAAGCCTGATCCAGCAGGTAGTTCTGCACATCCCCCACCAGTTCGATCCGCCGCGCGGCATCGGTCTCGGCGGCAATCGCCTCCAGAAGGCCATTCAGCCTGTCGTCGCGGAAGGATTCCACCTTGTCCGATACGCCGCCGGTTTGCAGCAGAGCGTTGCGGTTGGTGGGATAATACTGGCTCTTGATGACATCGGGATCGGCGCGACCCACCATCGAGGGCAGGACAGCCGTCTTCAGCGGATCGAGGCTGTCCGTTACCCGGCTGCCCGCATCGCCACCCTGCACGTTGAGCTTCACCCCGACCTTGGCCCATTGTTGCGCCACCAGTTGCAGCGTCGCCTTGTTCTGCGGCTGAGGCAGCGATTCATAGGTGGTGAATTCCAGAACCTGTCCGTCTTTTTCGCGCAGTCCCCTGGCGTTCAGCACCCAGCCCGCCTCGGTCAGCAGTTTATCCGCCAGAACCGGGTCGAACTTCAGCTTATCGGCA
This sequence comes from Paenirhodobacter populi, assembly GCF_004022215.1. Lineage (GTDB taxonomy): Bacteria > Pseudomonadota > Alphaproteobacteria > Rhodobacterales > Rhodobacteraceae > Rhodobacter > Rhodobacter populi. The sequence goes on along the minus strand of NZ_SAUZ01000027.1, from coordinate 29,263 downwards.
AGGTTCACATATCCCTGCGCCGTCGAGGCGATCACCGATGTCGCCACCGGATAATTGTCCGAAAACAGCGTTTTGACGATTTCCTCGCGGTTGGTGGCATGTTGCAGCGCCTGCCGGACCCGCAGATCGGCCACCAGCGGATTGTCCGGGCGGATCGAGATCGAGTTGTTCACCCCGCGCGTTGGCGGCGCATACAGCACATAGCCCTGATCGCGCAGCTTGCTTTCGTCATAGGCCTGAATCTGGCGCACGAAATCAGCCTGCCGCGACAGCAACGCCCCGATCCGCACCGAATCCTCGGATACGACGATATATTTGATGCCATCCAGAAGGGCGCGCCCCTGATGCGGATGACCCTCGGGACCCCAGTTGTAATCCTCCCGTGCCTTCAGATCGAGCTCGGTGCCCGGCACCTCGTTCTCGACCACGAAAGGGCCGGACCCGATGATGAGCCGCGCATCCCCCAGTTCCGCGAAATTGCGGTCAAGCGTCGAGAGGGAAACCAGCCCCGACCCGATGACCGAGGTGCCTTGCAGAAAGCCCGGGCTGGGCGCCTTGAAGTGGAACCGCACGGTCAGCGGATCGATCACCTCGGAACGGTCGTAGTTGTTGACAACCTCGGAAACGGCGAAGCTCTTGTCTTTCCTGCCCTGGCCGAATGCGTCGAAGTTCGCCGCCACCGCCGCCGCATCCAGCGGCGTGCCATCGGAAAAGGTCACGCCCGGCCGCAGATGAAAGGTGTATTCGGTGGCCTCGGCGTTCACCTCCCAGCTTGCGGCGATCCACGGCTGGATTTCAAGCGTTTCCGGGTTCTGCCAGGTCAGCTTGTCGGTGATCTGATTGAGCACCCCGCCATTGGGATAGAACCCGCCAGCCGGAGGATACAGCACGGTATGGGGCTGTTGTTCCAGATAGATCAGCGTGCCTCCGGCCTTCGGCACCTGCTGCGCAAATGCGGGCGCCGTCGCCAGCCCCAGACCGAGTGCCAAAGACCAAAGCCCAAAAGCGCGACGGCTTGGCCGTGGTAGCGATATGCGTTTCATGTGAATGTCGTCCCGTTGATCTGTCCGGCTCAGGTTAGTCATGCCGCCGGTCAAGTCGATGGATCGGGCGTGGCGTTTTTCCGGACCCGGCAATGGTGGTCTTGCGCCGCGCAAACGGCCCGGAGAATATTTTCCCCATCGCGACAGCCGCGCCGATTCGCCCGCGATCACATCCGGGTCGGACAGCGCCGGCGCAACAGGCATCTTTTACGATTCAGGGCAGTGGCGGGAAACCGGCCCCGCGGATCGCCCGCGGTCAGGCCCCTGTCAGGCAAAGACTTCCCTGCGGAGCCCCAGCCTCACGGCACGCTTTTCCGCCTGTCTCTGCGGATCGGGCAGCGGCGCGCTTGCGACCAGATTGCGCGTATAGGGTTCTTGCGGCGCGTCAAGGACACGGCTGGTCCGGTCCGCCTCGACCACCACGCCCGCGCGCAGCACCACGACCCGTTGGCAAAGCTGACGCACCACCGCCAGATCATGACTGATGAACAGGCACGCAAACCGCGTTTCCTGCTGCAATTGCCGCAGAAGGTCCAGAATTTCCGCCTGAACCGACACATCCAGCGCCGATGTCGGTTCATCCGAAATCAGCAACAGCGGATCCAGCGCCAGCGCGCGGGCGATGGCGACGCGCTGGCGCTGTCCCCCCGAGAGTTCGGCGGGCAGCCGGTCGCGCCAGCCCTTGGGAAGCTGCACATTCCCGATCAGCCGATCCACCTTGCGGCGCAGGGCAAGGGCGTCCAGCCGGCGATGCGTGCGCAGCGGCTCGGCGATCGACTCGGCGATGGTCAGGCGGGGGTTCAGCGACCCCATCGGGTTCTGGAACACCGCACCGATCTGTGGTCTCAACGCTGCGACATCCCCGGGCGCGCGGCGGCCCAGATCCTTGCCGTCGAAGGTGATCCGGCCGGCCGTCGACGCGATCAGACCCAGAAGGCAGCTACCAATCGTGGATTTCCCGGACCCGGATTCCCCGACCAGTCCCACGAATTCACCGGCATGGATGTCAAAGCTCACCCCATGCACAACCTCGTTCCGGCGCCCGAAGCCGCTCGAATAGGCGATGCGCAACCCATCGACCGTCAGCACCGGCGCGGAGATATCCGCCTGCGCGGTCGCGGACCCGGCCCGACCGGGCAGCGCGGCCAGCAACGCCCGCGTATAGGCAGCCCGCGGTGCCTGAAAGATTTCCCGCACATCCCCCGTTTCGACGATGACGCCATGGCGCATCACCAACACCCGCTGCGCCAGATCGGCGACCACCCCCATGTCGTGGGTGATCAGCAAGATCGCCATGCCCCGGTCGCGGTTCAGTCGCCACAGCAGATCCAGCAGCCCCTGCTGTACGGTTACGTCCAGCGCGGTCGTCGGTTCATCCGCGATCAGCAGGTCGGGCTCTCCGGCAAGGGCGAGAGCGATCACCACCCGCTGCAACTGACCGCCGGACATCTGATTTGGAAAGCGCCGCAGCCGGTCCGCCGGTTCGGGAATGCCGACGGCCTCCAGCAGGGAGATGGCGCGATCGCGGCGGCCCTTGCGATCCAGCGCCGGGTGATGGCGGCGCAGAGTTTCATCCAGTTGCCAGCCGATCGTGAACACCGGATCCAGCGCCGCCGCTGGATCCTGAAACACCATCCCCACCCTGCGCCCCCGAAAGGCGTTCCGCTGCGCCGCGTTGCCGGGCAGGAGCGGAGTTCCGTCGAAACGGGCTTCGCCCCCGACCTGCGCATCCCCGGGCAAAAGCCCGGTCAGGGCCAGTGCCGTGGCGGATTTGCCTGATCCGGATTCCCCCACCAGCGCCACGATCTCGCCGCGCCCGACCGTGAAGGAAATCCCCCTGACCGCCGAAGAAGAGGACCCGGCGAACCGGATATCCAGATCCTTCACGCACATCAACGGCGTCAACTCAGGCATGACTGCGCGATCCCCTGTCCAGCCAGTCGTCCAGACGCGGCAAGGTGACCGCATAGACCCCAAGCGCACGTTTCAGATTTTCGAGCGACACGAATTCATCGGGGCCATGCGCCGCGCCATGCCTTTCGGGCACGAAGGCGGGATGCACCGTCACGCTTTCGCCCCGGAACAACAGATCCGGATTGCGCCCGAACCCGGGGCCAAAGGTCACCGATTTGGGAAAGACCCGCGCATGAGTGCCGCCGCCCATGGCGAAAGGCTCGGTCTTCGTCTGGGCCAGCGTATCGAAAGTGTCCTGCAACAGCCGCACCAGATCGCTGTCGCGGTCGATGTGCATGGGCGCGGCATGGCGCGTCACGCGGACGCTGCCGCCGACGGGGCGGATCGCCTGCGCCAGAACCTCCTCAAGCTCCGCCGCATCGGCCGAGATCGGGTAGCGGATATCGATCGACAGATCAAAGCCGTCGTCCGCCGGAACCACGATCCCGCCATTCTGCGTCAGGCGGCCGGTGGTTTCATCCTCGCGCGCGGTGCCAGCCCCCTCGCCCCAGGGATCGGCGAGAATGCCCGCCACCACCTGCGCCGCCTGCAGATCCCGGCCTTCGACCAGCCCCGCTCCGATCAGCGCGCGCAGCAAAAGCGGGATCGCATTGCGGGTATTCTCGGGAAAGGCCGCGTGGCCGGATTGTCCCCTGGCCGTCAGCACCGTGGCGCCATCGGCCTCGGCGACGCTCAGCACGGCGGCCAGATCGGCTGGCAGTTGCGCCAGCGCCTGACGCACGGTTTCATAGGCCTGCGGCAGCCTGATCGCCGCCGTGGCCGGCACCGCATTCTCCGCCACACCGGCGCGGAACCCCGACAGCACCGGCCCCGCGGGCACATGCAGGGACAGGTTCAACCCGCCCTTCTGCGCATAGTTCACCGGGAAGCCGCCATCCGAGATGATCGACACTTCCGGGATCGGGTAATGCCGGGCGTAATGTTCCATATCCTCCATCCCGGTTTCCTCGGCGCCACCATAGACGATGCGGATCGTACGCCGGGGCCGGAGGCCAAGGTCGCGCAGCGCGCGCAGCAGATAAAGATCGACAAGCGCCGGTCCCTTGTTGTCGGATGCCCCGCGCCCGACCACGAACCCGTCGCGCTCAAAGGGGGCATAGGGTTCGAAGGTCCAGTTTTCTCCGGCAGGCACCACATCCAGATGCGACACCAGCCCGATTTCCTCCAGCGCATCCCCCCACAGAACCGAAATTGCGTAGCCGTCATGCGTTTCGGTGCGAAAGCCCAGTTCCCGCGCGCGGGCGGTAACCAGATCGAAGATACGGGCGACCTCCGGCCCGAAAGGTTTGCCGGGTTGCGCCTGCGATGCCTCGCTGACGCTGGGAACCGCCACCCAGGCAAGCAGATCCGCGACGAACTCGGCCCTGTGATCCTCGAACCAGGCGCCTGCGCGGGTGAACAGGTCCTGCTCGGCGGCAGTCAGTTCTTTCGGAACATACGACGCAGCAAGATTATCAGCCATTTTCCGATCCTTTCGTAACAGGAAGCCGTGCGCGCCATCCGCGGCGCGACACCAGGTCCGCCACTGGCGCGGCAGGCCGGCGGTTCAGGACGCGCTGAAAAGCCTCGCCCAGAAAATTGATCGACAGCACCATCAGAACGATGGCTGCGCCAGGCGGGATCCAGAGCCACCACTGATAGCTCAGCACCCGCATGCTTTGCGCCGCCGACAGCATGTTGCCCCATGACGCCTGCGGCTGGCGCACGCCAAGGCCCAGAAAGCTCAGCGCGGCTTCGGCCAGAATGCCATTCGCCACCGCCAGCGTGGCATAGACAAGGATCGGCCCGCTCGCGTTGCGCAACAGATGGCGAAAGATGATGCGTGTCCGGGAAACGCCGATGCTGCGTGCGGCACGCACGAAATCGCGTTCGCGCAGGGACAGGAATTCGCCGCGCACCAGCCGCGCCAGCCCCGTCCAGTGCAGGATGCCGATAATCAGGATGACGTTCCAGACGCTCGCGCCGAAGATCGCGGCAAGGGTGATGGCAATGGCATAAAAGGGAAAGCACATGACGATTTCCGTCAGCCGCATCACGATCGCATCGGCAAGACCGCCGAAATAGCCGGCGATCGCCCCCAGACTGATCCCGATGACCAGTTGCACGGCCACCGCCGACAGGCCGATAAGCACCGACACCTGCCCACCGTACAGCAGGCGCGAAAACACGTCGCGGCCGATTTCGTCGGTGCCCAGCAGATGCCCGTCCCCGGGGGGCGCCTCGATGGAAAAGAGGTCCCCTTCGTCCGGCGAGAAAGGCGCGATCCACGGGGCCAGAAGCGTCAGCAGCAGCAGCACGGACAGACCCGCCGCGCCGATCACGAAGAACGGGTCCTGAAGCAGGCGCCGCAACGATCCGCCCGCGGCCCGCGGCCCGGTCGAATGGGAAAGGGTTTCGGTCATGGCGCCAGCCTCACCCGAGGATCCACCAGCGCGTAAAGGACATCCGCCAGCAGGTTGCATGCCAGCGTGACCACCGCCAGAAACAACACGATGCCCATCAGCAGGGGATAATCGCGGCCCTGCACGGCCTCGAAGCTCAGCCTGCCGATGCCGGGCCAGTTGAAGATCGTCTCCGTCAGCAGCGCCGAGGACAGCAGCGCGGGAATTTCCAGACTGACGATGGTGATCAGCGGCCGCGCGGCATTGCGCAGCAGATGCGGCGCAATCACCCTGCGCCGCGGAATGCCGCGCCCGAAAAGCGCCCGGATAAAATCCTGATCGACCAGTTCGCTGACCGAGGCCCGCAAGTAGCGGTTCAGCACCGCGATGTTGCCAAGGGCCAGAACCGACGCGGGCAGCACCAGATGCAATGCGACATCGCGCAGATGCGCAAACCCGTGATAATCGGCACCGATAGTCGTCACCCCGGCCGTCGGCAACAGGCGCAGATCGACCGCGAAGACCTTGATGAGCAACATGGACAGAAAGAACGCAGGCACGGACACAAGCACGAAGGACAGCACCGAAACTGCCAGATCCACCCCGCCGTTGCGCCGCAGCCCGACAAACAACCCAAGCGGCAGCGCCACCACCAGCGTCAGGACAAGCGCCGCCCCCGCGAGAAGCCCGGTATTGCCCAGCCGTTCGCCGATCAGCGCCGTGACCGGGCGCCCCTGTTGCAGCGAATAGCCCAGATCCCCCGCAAGCGCGCGCGTCAGCCAGCGCAGATACTGCACGACCAGTGGATCGTCATACCCATAGCGCCGCAACAGCTCGGCCTTTTCCGCGGGCGTCGTTTCCGGCCCGACCATGCCGACAAAGGGGTCGCCCGGCTGAAGGTTGACCAGAAGGTACACGACCAGAGAAATCCCGAACAGCACCGGGATCGCGATCAGGACTCGTCGTAGCAGATGACGCAGCATTCCACACCTGTTGGTGGCGCCTTCCGAGACCGGCCCGGAAGGCGCGCGGAGATTCAGCGGCTGACCGCCCAGTTTTGGATCCCGGCGAAGGGTTCGTAGGGATGGCTCTGATAATCCGTCACCTTCGGACCGAGCACATATCCCTGGTTCGGGATGTACAGCCAGACACGTATCGCCTCGTCATTCACCCCCTTCAGCCAGGCGCCGATATTCTCGCGCAGAACCCCGGGATCGACGCTGGAGTTGAATGCATCGGCATAGCCGGTCAGGTCGGGGGAGGTGAACCTTTCCCACCAGAAGTTGTTGTCGTAGATGCCCGGCCGGAAGGTTCCCCCCATCAGCACCCCGTCAAAGCTGCACTCCGGATCTTGCAGGATGGCCAGCGTGGTGTTGAAATCGGCGGAGACGAGCTCCGTCTCGATCCCCACGGCTTTCAGGTTCTGCTGGATGATCGGCGCCGACAGTTCCCGCGTGCGGTTGCCCGTCGGATAGTTCAGCGTGAAGACGAATTTCTGCCCGTCCCGGTCAAGGATGCCATCGCCGTCGCTGTCCTTCCAGCCCGCCTCGGCCAGCAGTTCCCGCGCCTTTTGCGGATCGTAGGCATAGGGGTCCAGATCGGCCGGGTAATAGGGGCTGTCGGGATGGGCGTTCGTGTTGAAGATCGCCCCGTGACCGAACAGCAGCCGGTCGACGATGGCCTGACGATTGATCGCATGTATGATCGCCTGCCGCACACGCTTGTCCGACAGTTTCGGATTGCGGGTATCGAAGGGCAGATACTGGCCGCTTGTCCCCGGCTGCTCGACGATACGCAACCCCGCGTCGCGGTAGGTCTGCAGATCGCGTTCGTTCCAGGACGAGATTTCCGCGATATCCAGTTCGCCGTTGATCAGCTCGCTTTGCGCGGTCTGGGTGTTGGAAATACGGAAGATGATGGTCTTGGTGCGCGGCTGCCCGCCAAAGTAATCGTCGTTCCGTTCAAGCCTGACATACTGATCCGGCTTGAATTCGACGAATTTGTAAGGCCCCGTCCCGACCGGATTGCGCAGCGCTTCGGAAGCCTCGTTCCAGGTTTTCAGCGAGATCTTGTCCCAGATGTGTTTCGCAAGAACGGGCTTGTCGGCGAAATGGGAAAAGGCCGCCGCATAGGGGGCCTTGAAGGTGAAGGCCACGGTCACGTCGTCGACGACACGGATGCCGGGCAATATGTCGGATTTTCCGGCGCTGTAATCCTCGAACCCTTCCAGATATTTGACAAACGGCGAGCGGTCCCGCGGGAAATCCGGCGCGGCCTCGGTCTGGTAGGTATAGGCGACGTCCTCCGCCGTGAAGGGCTGGCCATCGTGCCATTTCACCCCCTTGCGCAGATGCAGGGTCAGGGTCCGCCCGTCTTCCGAATAGTCCCATGACTCGGCCAGCGACGGCTGTGGGTTCTGCTTTTCATCCAGCGTCACCAGACGGCTGAAGACCGAAAAGATCACCGCCCGGTCGTAATCTGTGAAATACAGTGTCGGATGGAAGGTGCCCTTCGGATTGCTCCAGATCGCATAGCGGATCAGGTCGCCATCCTCGGCATGGGCCGGGATCGTCCCGAACGCCACGGCGGCGGACAGGAAAAGGCTGGTGAGGATCTTCTTCATGTTCTGAACCTGTACGGTAAGCCGACCGGCCTAACAGCAGGCCCGGCCGGCGGATCGTGGATTGAAAAGCATTTGGTAAAACCGGGATGCGGTCAGCTTTCCTGCGGCTCCCCAAGGGACAGCATCAGCCGGTTCGCCCAGTTGAAGAAGGCCGCAGCCTGAATCAGATCGACGATTTCATCATCCTTGAATCCCGCGTCGTCCAGCGCCGCAATATCGGCTTCACCGAACTGCGCCGGACTGCGCGTCAGCGCGACCGCCGTGCGCACGACGGCGCCATTGCGCCCCTTGTCCACCGCATCGGTGCCCCGTTCCAGAAGCCGCGTCACATCGCCGTCGTCCTTGGAAAACTGGATCGAAAAGCGCGCGTGAACCGAGGCGCAGTAGATACAGCCATTCAGCCGCGACACCGCGGCGGCGGCCAGTTCGCGTTCCGCGCGGGGCAGCCCGCCCTTGGAATAGAAGATGTCCTTGTCGGTCCGCGTCCGCGCGCCAAGCACCTCCGGATCGCGTGCAAGCAGCCGGAAATAGGCGGATTTCGACCGTGACCTGTCCACCAGCCCCTCATAGTGCCTGTCGGTCAGCGCCGCTTCGTCCAGCGGCGCGATCCACGGCAGCCAGTCAAGCTGCGCCGTGGTGAAACGGTCGGGTTCGTGATTGTCCGGATAGGTGATGATCTGTCCCATTGGTCTCTCCTCACGCCGGGGTCTTGGCACGCGCCGCCACGAGGGCGGAAAAGCCCGCAACGACCCGGATCTGAAAGCTGACGAAGGCCACCAGTTGCGACAGCACCACGATCCCGTCTTCGTCCCAGCCCGCAGTCAAAAGCGCGGCCAGCGCCTCGGGGCTGGAATCGCGCGGATGCAGCACCAGCAGATGCGTGTGCGCAAGCGCCGCCGCCAGACGCGCGCCATATTGCGCCACACGTTCGGGCGTGGCCTCCCAGCCGGTGCCCGGCTGGTCCTCGACGGAAAGGGGACCGGCGGGAAAATGTCCCCACGGGCCGGATGCCGCCGCCGATCGCGCCTCGGCGGCGATCCCGTCGGCCAGATCCGGAGCGGCGCCTCGCAGCAGCCCGGCATAATGGTCCCGCGTCGCGGGTTCGCCATAAAGTGCCGCGACGAAGGCCGCGACGGCATACCTTTCGGTTAGACCGACCGGGCCTTCGTCCTGCGGCGACAGCAACAGCCGATAGCTCAGTTCCGCCTGCGCCCTTGCATCTGATCTTTGGGCATAGGCCCCGGCGATCGCGCTGCCTTCCGGTATGCGCGCCAGCGTTTCGATAAGGGTTCGGTTGCTCACGGAAGCTCCTGTCATCTGATGGTTTCCAGCACGGCGCGCGGCCTGCCGGCCCCTGCCCCGCGATTGCCCCAGCCAAGCGCCGGCGCGACCTCGGCGGCGAAAAGCTCGATCGAGCGCAGGATATGCGCGTGCGGCGGATCGACGGAATGAACCTGAATGGCGATTTCCGTCGCATGTTCCAGCGTCCGGTCCTGCGACAGGGACCGGATCACCTCATCGGGTGTGCCCACATGTACATCGAAGGTCCGGATCAGCGTATCGAGGCTGGTTTCATCTATGGTGTGGCCGCTTTCCCGGAATTTCGCCGCCTGCCGCGACAGGCCGATCCGGGCGAACCGGCGCGCCTCGTCCCGGTCATCGGCCACGAAAACCGACCGCGAGGCCAGAATGCGCGGCGCCCGGCCCGTCGGCAAGGCCGCAAGATAGGCCTCGACGACCGGAAGCTGAATTTCCGCAAGGGTGGCGTCGGGGCGGTCCTTTGGCCGGGGCTGGGTGCGCGACAGCAAAAGGCCGTCGCCATCCCGCCCCGCGCGCGCGGCACCGCCCGGCGAAAAAGTCGCCTGCCAGCTACGGTCGGCAAGCCCACCCGCCGTGGGCCAAAGCCGGTTCCCCCCGGGCAGTTCGGCGCCTGCCCAGACAGCCTTGATAACGCTCAGATTTTGCGCAAAGACCCTGTGGCGATCGTCGTAGCTCTGCCCGAAAGCGGTATAGGATTGCGCCGTTCCCCCGGACCCGAAACCGACCTCGAGCCGCCCGCCCGACAGGATATCCGTCACCACCGCATCCTCCGCCACGCGGATCGGATCCTCCATCGTCAGGGTCACCACCCCGGTCGCCAGCCGGATCGCTGAGGTCTGGGCCGCCACATATGACAGGAACGGAAACGGCGAGGGCAACCCGCCCTCATCGCCATGGAAATGGTGCTGCGCAACCCAGGCCGTGTGAAAGCCCGCCGCCTCTGCCGCGCGGATCTGCGCAAGAGCCAGCCTGTAACGTTCCGCCGCCGGAACATCGTCCAAAAGGCGTGTAAAGAAACCGATCTGCCTGGTAGCCATCGGGAATCCTCTGGTTTGTGCGATTTGCAACGGCCTGTGACCACCGAGGCCTACGGTTTACGCTGCCGCGACCGTTGGAGTATTGGTATCGGTTCCGTCGGGATTTATCGATAGAGGGCCATTGGCGATATTTCCCGATAAATAGTTGAATTCCATCACCGCATCCAAACTTCGGAGGATATTTCTCTCTGGATCGCCGGTCTGTCGCCCCTATGCCGAAACGAATTCCAGGATCACGCCCGCCGCCTGCCCGGGCGACACCTGCAGCCCGCGCGGCGTCTCGTCAAAGCTGACGTCACCGGTACGCAGGGCCTCTGCGGTCTGTGCCAGATCATCCACCAGCAGGCGCAGGGCGGCATAGCCCGTCCGGGGCGTCTGCCCGATCCGATCGCCGTAAAGCGCGGCCGCCCTATCGGGAGACAGGATCTCTACCGCAGCCGAAGGCTTGCCGCCCGCGATCCCGGTTTCGATCCGGTATCCGTCCCCGATAGCGGTGGCCTTCCCCTCGGCATAGAGCCGCGCATAGGCCTGCGACGCCGCCTGCGGATCTTCGGCAACCCCGACAACGGCGGACAACGCACGCGCCCCGTTGGCATGGATTCGCAGTTCATCACGCCAGACGGCTTCCGGCGTCAGATGTTCGCACAGAAAGAAGTGACCCAAAGGCGCGCTGCCCGGTGCCAGTGACAGGGTGCGAAAGCTGGCGGGCGTCTCACCGCCGCCCGGCAAGGGAACCGGACGGGAAAAGGCGCTGACATCCGATGTGGTGAAGCCGCGCTCCGCAAGCGGCTGCCGCGCCGCATCCGCCCCTTCCGCGGGACGATTGGCAATCGCCCGCAGCCCCTCGCCTTCCGACGCCAGAAGCTGTCGTTGCGCGTCGTTCAGCGGAGTCGGCGCCACAATCCCCAAAAGTTCAAGATAATCGTCCCTGAAGACGATGGTATGGTTCCCGGTACCTTTTTCCGGGCTGTGCAACCCTCTGGGCGACAGGGTGAACCCCAGCCGGCGAAACTGCTCGGCGCTGGCATCGAGGTCGTGCACAAGCAGATAAGCATGGTCTATGCCATTGATCGGATGAGTCATTTCTGTATCCCTCCATATAATTTTGTCGGGTCATGCCAGCCGGAGCCGCTCCTCCAGAGCCATTCTTTGTGCGGTCCGATCAGAGCTTGCCCTTCCACGGCACCAGCCGGCGTTCCAGAAACCGCATCAGCACGGTGAAGCCGAAAGCGATCACCGCGATCACGATCAGCCCAAGGAACACCACATCCGTCGCCAGGAAATTCGCGGCCGACATGATCATATAGCCAAGGCCGGATTGCGCCGCGATAAGTTCCGCCGCGACCAACGTGGACAGGGTGGCGCCGATGGCGATCCGCAGCCCGGTCAGGATTTCCGGCAGCGCCGAAGGCAGGATGATGGTAAAGAATATCTGCCGGGTATCGGCCCCAAGGGACAGCGCCGCGTTGATCCTTTCCTGCGGGACGGACCGCACCCCCGCCTGAGCGGCAAAGCAGATTGGCGCAAAGGCCGACAGGCTCAGCAACAGGATTTTAGAAGATTCGCCGATCCCCAGCCAGATGATCAGCAACGGCAGGTAGGCCAGCGGCGGCAGCCCCCAGTAGATGTCGATCGGCACGCTCAGAACGCCGCGCGCCACCCGGTTCAGCCCCATCAGCAACCCGACCGGCACGCCAAGGACGATGCCGATGGTCAAAGCCAGACCGATCCGACCCAGACTTGCCAGAAGATGGTCCAGCAAGGTGCCGTTCGCATAGCCGTCCAGCGCCGTGGCAACGGCCTGCGTCGCGACCTCGGAAGGCGACGGCAGGAACAACGGCGAGGTCCAGTGCCAATGCGTCGTCGCCACCCACAGCAACAGGATCGCAAGCAGCGTCGCCGCGCTGATAAGCGCGGTTCCCCCAGTCTTCCCATCCGTCCAGCGACGGCTCACGCGCAGGGCAGCGGCGGAAAGAGGTTCTTGTTCGCTCAGGGCGCTCATCTCGGTCATGCTCCTTCGGGATGGCTCAGGCAGCGGTTCGCGTCTGGGTAGGGTGATGGATCAGGGCGCGTATCTCGGCGCGCAGCTGACCAAAGGCGGGATCGTTCAGGACCCCGCCAATATCGCCCGCGGCGGCAAAATCACGCACGAAATCTGCCTTGTAGCGGGCGATGACCCGCCCCGGACGCGGCGACATGACAAGGATTTCCGTGCCAAGCGTCAGCGCCTCTTCAATCGAGTGGGTGATGAAAAAGACCTGCTTTCCCGTCCGAGACCAGACATCGACCAAAAGCTGCTGCATCGTTTCGCGGGTCAGGCTGTCGAGCGCGCCGAAAGGCTCATCCATCAGCAGGATCTTCGGGTCCGTCGCAAGAGCGCGTGCAATGCCCACCCGTTGCCGCATCCCGCCCGACAGCTCATAAGGAGGTTTCGTCGCAAAATCCTGCAACCCGACCAGCGCCAGCAATTCCCGCGCATGGTCTCGGCGTTCCGCCCGGGGTACCCCCCGATAGCGCAGGCCAAGCGCCACATTGTCCAGAACGGTGGCCCATGGCAGCAGCGTATCCTTCTGGAACACGACACCCCGGTCGCCGCCCGGCCCCTCGACGGGCCGCCCATCGAGCAGGATTTCCCCCGAGGTCAGCGGCAAAAACCCGGCGATCGCATTCAACAGCGTCGATTTCCCACAACCCGAGGCGCCAAGCGCGACCACGATGGATTTCGGCGGAATGTCGAAAGACACGTTTTCCAGCGCGTTGACACGCGATCCGTCGGCGGCATCGAACACTACGGAGGCGTTGCGGATCGAAAGCATATGCGATTTCCCGATAACGATTTCCCGGGCGGCAAGCGCGGCCCGGGATGCCCGATGATCTTCTGACTGCGTTCAGTTCGTGACCTTGAGCGCATCGACAAATTGCGGATCGACGAACGGGCTGTAATCGTCCAGCACCGCGGTGATCTTCTTCTGTTCTTTCAGAAAGGCGGCCGTATCCTTCAGCGTCCGCGCCACCGCGCCATCCGCGCCACCGCCAAGCCACGCGGCCGTGCCCTGTTCGGCCAGCGGCACCGTCACGATAGAAGCGTTCCAGGCCACGATTTCCTCGGGCGTGCCGCCCTGAAGACGCGCGATCGCCGTGACGTATTCGGAATCGACGCCCCAGTTTTCGGGATGCTGCACGAAATCGACCGAATAGCCGTCGATCAGTCCCACGAATTTCTTCAGGAAATCGGGGTGCTGCCCGATAAAATCGCCGGTCGCCACAAAAGCCGTGAACACCGGCGCACCGCGTTCCGAAACCTCGCCCGAGGTGACAAGAACCTTGCCGTCCTTCTTCAGCTCGGCCAGCGCTGGATCCCAGACGAAGGCCCCGTCGATGTCGCCCCTTTTCCACGCCGCGACGATTTCGGGCTGCGGAATGGCAATGACCTGCGTGTCCTTTTCGCTCAGCCCTTCCTGTTTCAGATAGGCCAGCAACTGGTAATGATCGGTGGAAACCGGCGCGGCCGACAGCTTCTTGCCCACCAGATCCGCGGAAGAGGCAATATCCTTGCGCACCACCAGAGCCTCGCTTTCGCCAGCGGCGGCGGTGACATAGATCCCCTTCACGTCAAGCCCACGGCTCGCCACCGCAGCATAGGGGCTGGAGCCGACGGCACCGATCTGCACCGACCCCGAACTGATCGCCGCGAAAATGTCCGCACCGGAATTGAAGCGGCGGAATTCCACCTCCCAGTCGGGACCAAAACTTCGGGCGATCTCGCCGGTGGCGATGCCCGCGAAATAAGGCTCGGCACCCGTCTGATAGGCGATGACGACCTTGTTGGCCGCCCCGGCCTGGGCTGGAAGCGCGAACGCCACGACAAGGCCGAAAAGGCTCGATAGGGATTTGACGGTCACGATATTCTCCTGATGCTCCGCTGGGGGGTTAACCCACTGAAAGTCGGACCATTATGCACAGAAGCGAGAGACGGGAATTGCCGTATTCAAATGGCGAAAGGGATCAAACTTTCATTCCAAGCAACGGCGGCAGGACAGGCATCTTTTTTGCAGAAGGCACGGTTTTCCGGCGCCTCGCCGGTATCTTGCCGAAGAGGCGCGTGAACGTCCGGGTGAACGAGGTCAGTGCAGCATGGCCACTCCGGTCCGCCACATAGGGAACAGCGATGTTCTCCCTCGCGCGCTTGCGCCACTTCGCTACGGTCTGGGGATTGATGCCCAGCTCCCGGCTCAGCTCCGCGAGCGAAGCGTGCGATCATTCGGGCCAGCCCTCGGATCGATGGCGGGCAGGCCCTCATTATTGCGGCTCGGACAGCGTGCATGGTCGTGGCGCTGCCGTGACGAATTTGTCCCATAGAGAAACCCTCCATTCCAAAGAAAGGATCGCACCATCAAACCGGGGGATCAAACACCCAAATCCGGGTTTCCAGGCGCGCGTTGAGAGAGGATGGAGCAGGATTGAGACTGGGATTTAAGTACTTGTGAAACAAGAGAATCTCAAAACGTCGGATGCGATTCCGTCTTACGCCATGAAGGGATTCACAATCCGGAGCCTGCGCTCGACGAGCATACCATCCTGCATGTCCTCCGAATAGAGCCTGTCACAACCATTCGCCAAAGCCGCCGCCACGATCATGGAATCGTAGACCGAGAATCCATGCTTCTCGCCAAGGGCTCGGCCGATGTCGTGGATGCCGGCGGTCAGGTTCGCCACTTCGCACAATTCGCGGATGCCGCCGAGGAATTCGCCAGCCTCCTGCCAGGACAGCCCCGCCTTCCGGATACAGTTGACCAACGCTTCGTTCAGGACCTGAACGCTGATCAGTCCGCCGGAAGCCAGCAAGCTGGCGGCCCGGTCTGCTTTGGGGCCGTCATCGAGCAGATAGAGGATGACGTTGGTATCGAAGAAGTCAGCGGGCATTCGCATCTTCGCGGCTCAGGCGCTGCGATGCCGGGAGCCGACCACGGAAGCGATGCAGTTCGGCCAGAATGTCCTCCGCCGAGGGACGCCGCCGCACCGTGAGGTGGTCGCCGGCCTTCTCAAGCTCGATCCTGTCGCCCTCTTTCAGGCCGAGTTCCCGCACCAGATTTGCGGGCAGTCGGACGGCGAGCGAGTTTCCCCATTTGGCAACCTGCATGATCTTCCCCTCCGAGGCATGATATACACCTTATAAAGGTATATCATTTATCTGTCCGGCTCAAGCTCTCTGGCATGACGGGGGGCGCAGCATGTGCAAGCGGCCTCCAAAGATCCGAGACCGCCCGGACGGTGCGGATATAACACATCGTCCGGGCGCGGAGCGTGTCTTTAGTGCGTGCGACCGCCGGAGAGCGCCGTCAGTATCACGATCATGCTCGCGATTCTGGCCGCCAAGCCGTCGCCGCGCCGGTATGCGCCCCGTCGAGATGGGCATAGCGTCCGGTGCTGAAAATGCATTGTCAGGCAGCTTGCCTGAGACGGCAAGGCTTCCGGCGGTCTGCCCCGCAAAGCAAAAGGGCTGCTCGCCGAGCAGCCCTGTCGTCGTAGCTATCGCGACGCCTTACTTCGGTGCGTGGTATTCCGGCAGCGAAGTAAGCTGTTCCTTCGTGAGGTGCGTGTAGGCCCTCAGGTCGCCATTCTCGTGCTTATAGACGGCGATTTCGCTCAGATCCAGCGCGACGGGTTTTGCA
Organism: Paenirhodobacter populi; assembly: GCF_004022215.1. Lineage (GTDB taxonomy): Bacteria > Pseudomonadota > Alphaproteobacteria > Rhodobacterales > Rhodobacteraceae > Rhodobacter > Rhodobacter populi. The sequence goes on along the minus strand of NZ_SAUZ01000027.1, from coordinate 13,213 downwards.
CCGATGCCGAGGAAGCCGCCGACATCCACGATGATGTTGGTCGCCGCACCATCCACGCCAAGCTCGACGTCTGCGACCTTCCCGATCTCTTCGTCTGAGGAGCTGTAGAGGCCGACACCCTTGAGCTGATCGCCCGTCACCGTGCCCTTCTCAGAGAGGCTGTAACCCGCGGGCGGCACGAAAGACGGCTGAGCCGACAACATACCCGCACCTCCGATTGCAAGACCTGCAGAAATCGCTGTCACGGCAATCATGTTTCGCATGGTGTTCCTCTCCTAATTAGCGGCGTCTGTCACCCTTCGGAGAGGTAAACCATTGATACGGCGTTTTGTTCCGGCGTGTCAGGATCTTTCCGCATGGGATCCGGCGTTCCGGAAATGCCCACACCGACCGCGATCACACCGAAGCGGCCGCATGTCAGACAGGCCTCTGCATATACCGTCGAATGCGGTGTGCGTGCTCAGAACGGAGCGCGGGTTTACAGGCCATCATCGCGGGTATTCGACCGGCCCCGCTGGTGCAGAAAGGGCTCGGGACACCCCGTATATGCCAATGGTCCGATGTGGCCGTCACCTTGTTTGGAACACAGGTCGTACCGCCGAAATCTCCGGAGCAGTTGGAGATCCAAGCTGTCCACCGGATCAGGCAGCGGTTGATCTCAGATCGGACGCAGCTCGTGAATCAGATGCGGGGTCTGCTGGCGGAACATGGCGTGGTGACCCATCTTCGATGTCTTCCCGAGTATGGGCGTGAAGCTGATCTTGTCTTCGCCGGGGCCTCGGTCGCGCAGGCGCGGCACCTTGACGGCAGCCGCCCCGATCCCGGTCAGCACCTCGCGTTCCGGCAAATGCCCGTGGCGCACCAGACGCGACCGCCCGTCTGCGAGCTTATCCTTCGAAAAGGATGCCAGAAGCGCCTCGATCAGCTTGCACGCCCCGCCCCGATCACCTCGGTCAGCGAATCCGGGACTATTCCCGATGGATCGGTCAGTCGGGTGATGGTATCGTCATCCATGTGGCATATTCCTTTCTCGCATGAGAATTGACGGCGTCTTAACACCGCCATGATATGCCGCCCCTCCGGGCATTACCAACTTTCAAGCGTTTCTCTACGAGGCGTGGAACAAACGCGATCTTGGCGCCCGGCGTTTCCTCTACATCTGGCCCAACAGCGTCTACTTCAAGCCGCGAATGGCTGAAGAGAAACAATGTGTTCTGGAGACCGTCGGAGCCGACGAATATGCCCACAAGGAGCTGCTGGCGATGACCGATGGCTTTCGCGAAAGCATGCAAAGCTGGCGCGAAGTGCTGCTTGACCTGAGGCGGCGCGGCCTGAAGCATGATCCAAAACTGGCCATCGGCGACGGTGCCCTAGGCTTCTGGGCGGTCCTGCGGGAGGTGTTTAATGGTCTGGAGCCTAGCTGTCGATGGGCATTCTACCCGTTGCACGAGAGCCTCCTATCTCTGCGGACCCATTACCCAATCGGGCAACGCGGTCGCGATGGCGGGAAAAGCAGTCAGGATAACAAGAGCCCCGATCATCGCCAGCCAGAATGGCACGATACCGCGGTAGATCGTCGATTGCGCGACATGCGGCACCACGGAATGCACGATGAAGACATTCATTCCGACGGGCGGCGAGAGCAGACCCATTTCCAGAACGATCATCACGATCACCGCGAACCAGATCGGATCGAAGCCTTGCGCGATCACGACCGGGTAGAAGATCGGCAGCGTCAGCACCAGCATGGCAAAGCCGTCCATGAACGTTCCAAGGATGAGGTAGCACAGAACGATCAGCGCAAGAATGCCCATGGGCGGCAAGCCACTCGTCGTCAGCGTGTCGCCGATCCACTGCGGCACATGGTTCAGCGCCAGAAACGGGTTCATCAGGTGCGCCGCGATCAGGATCATCATCACCGAAGCGGTCGTCTGTGCGCTGTCGCGCCCTGCATCCCAGAGGTCGTCAAAGCCGATTTCGCGCCGCATCAGACCAATGAGCGCCATCAGACCCGAGCCGACAGCGGCGGATTCGACGGGTGAAAATACGCCCGCGTAAAGCCCGCCGATGGTGATGAAGATCACCCCCGCCCCGGGCAACGCCGCAAGAAACGCCTGTCGAGCGGCGGCAGGCGCCAAAGGCACGCCCGCAGGCCCCGCATCACGCCGAAAGTGGCAGATCAGCGCCACCGTCACGATGAAAAGAAGCAGCAGGAGCAGCCCCGGCAGGAAGCCAGACAGAAACAACCGACCAATGGATTGCTCTGTCAGGATCGCGTAAATCACGAAGCCCGTCGAAGGCGGGATCAGGATACCGAGCGTTCCGCCAGCCGCAACCGTTGCGGTGGCCAGCCTCGGCGCATAGCGGTAGCGCTCCATTTCGGAGAGCGAGACCTTGCCCATGGTTAGCGCAGAGGCGATCGACGAGCCGCAAAGCGCAGAAAACGCACCGCAGCCCATCAGCGTCGCCATGGCGAGCCCGCCGCGAAACCGTCCGACCGCGGCATAGGCAGCATCGTAAAGCGCGCGGCTCACCCCGGTGCGCGTGGCGATGTTCCCCATCAGGATGAACAGGGGGATCACCACCAGCTCGAACTTCGAGGCGAGGGTGAAAGTCTCCGAAGCCAGGAGCGACATCGCGGAATCCATATCGGACAGTACGCAGATCCCGCCGAATCCGACGACGAACATCGCAAGCGCTACAGGCACCCGCAAAAGGATGAGGATGAGCAGAATGGCGATGCCCGCGGTGCCGGTTGCAATATCAGACATGTTCGGCCCTCTGGGCGCGGATGGTGCGCAGTACTGCTCCAAGCCCTGCAATCATCACGAAGGCCGCGAGCAGGTATTGAAACGGCGCCTTCGGCAGACCAAGGATGTTGGTCGAGAGCGACAGCATCGAAGAAAGTTTCGCTGATTGCCATAAGGTCCATGCGAGGGTGAACCACAGGGTGGCGGCAAGTGCATGCGAGAGCCGCCCGATCCCAGCCTCGATCCGGCGGGACATGAACGGGCGCAACAGATCCACCTGGATCTGGCCGCCCCGCTGCTCGAGCAACGGGACTGCACCGAAGATCACCACCACCATCGCCATTTCGGCCATGTCCTGCGCGCCGAACACCGGACGCCCGAGGCTGCGCCCCACCACATCGGCAAGCAGCAGCCCCGCCACGCCGAGGAGCGCCGCACCCGATACACGGGCGCAAAATCTGTCGACAAGGCCAAGCCCGGTAGCGAACGCGCCGGGCATGGCTTACTCCCCCCGCATCGTCTTGAAAGCAGCCTCGGCCTTCATCGCCGCGACGGTTTTTTGTGTGAAGGGCAGCAGGATCGCATCGAAGGCAGCGATCTCCTCGGGTGTCAGATCGGTCACCACATCAGGGCCGCGCGCGTGAAGACCCGCAATCGCCGTATCGCTTTTCGCGTGCCAAGCCGCCTCGGCGTGGCGCGAAAGCACGCGCCCGCCGGCCTTCAACAGCGCCTCGCGCGGACCCTCGGGCAGTTTCGCCACCCGCTTTGCATTGGCCACGACAAAGAACGACTGATTGCCGAGTGGAATACCAAGGGTGACATGCTTCAGCACCTCATCGAATTTGAAATCACTGATCGCGCTCGACCCGGTGATGACGCCATCGACAAGACCCGTCTGCAGGGCGTTATAGACATCGCCCGCGGGCATCTGCACCGGGATCGCGTCCAGCATCTCAACGACCTTCGCAGTGATCGAACTCGAAACCCGGATCTTCAGACCCTTCATGTCGGCGGGCTCGCGCACCACCTTGTCGCGCAGGATCAGAACCGCAGGCTCCGCCGTCCAGAGCGCCAAGGGCACCGTCGCCGGAAACTCTTTCGTCAAAAGCCCCGCATCCCAGCCGTTCCAGAGAAAATCGGCACCGGTCATGCCAGCCGGCAAAGCGCCCGGAAGCTCTGTCAACATGGTGAGCCGAAACTGCGAAGAGGTATAGCCCGGCAGGCCCCAGACGATATCGGCAACACCCTGCACCACCCGTACATATTGTTCGGCCGGACCTGCGCCGAGCTTGCCCGCCGGGTATGTCTCGATCGCCAACCCCAAGGGCGCGACGGCCTCGGTCAGCGGCGTAACGATCGCCTCTGTAAGCGTATGCGTCGGCGCAACGAAATGCGCGAATTTCAGGGTTTCTGCCGCAGCAGGCACAGCGACGGAAAGGGCAGCCGCAACGGCGCCCCATTTCAGTATAGACATGTGAAACCTTTCGGGCGGCGTTCCGGCCAGGGAACGCCGGAGGAAGACGGATCAGTTTTCGCCCCAGATTGCTTCGGCAGTCCTGACGACGAGTTCGAGCTTTGCCTTTTCCTCATCCTCAGTGATCGCATTGCCATGTTCGGTCGAGGCGAAGCCACATTGCGGCGCGATGCCAAGCTGGTCGAGATCAACGAATTTCGACGCTTCGTCGAACTTCTTCTTCAGCCAGTCGAGGCTTTCAAGCGTCCCGGTCTTGGTCGTGATGAAGCCCGCCATCACCCGCTTGTCGCCCTTCGGCAGCAGCTTCAGGGGTTCGAGCCCACCCGCCCGTTCGGTGTCGTACTCCATGAAATAGACGTCGACCGAGGTATGATTGAAGATCGCATCCGCCGCCGCGTCATAGCCGCCCTCGGCTACGAATTGCGAACGGAAATTGCCCCGGCACATATGCATGCCGATGATCATATCGGCGGGGCGGTCCCTGATCGCCTCTTCCAGCATCCAGGCGTAGCTCTGGATCAGCTTGTCCGGATCCTGCCCCATAGCCCGGCGCAGGGCGCGCTGATGCTCGTCGCCGAGATAGGCAAAGAAAATGTCATCAAGCTGAAGATACCGGCAGCCGACATCGTAAAACGCCTGCACGGCCTTCTTGTAGGCCGCGGCGATATCGTGGAACAGCAGATCGTGGTCACGATAAGGCTCATATTCCGTGTTGTCGGGCGAGACGCGGAAATGGCAGGCCGAGGGACCGGGAATCGAGATCTTGGCGATCCCGTCTTCCGGTCTCACCAGGTCCTTGAGGAAGGTGAAGTGACGCAGCATCGGGTGATCTGCGGGGAAATCCAGCTTGCCCGTCAGATGCGGCTCGATCTGCGGCGTCTTGAACTCGCCCTTGAAATCCAGAGATTTCTTCGCAGGCTTCATGTCGAGACCTGTGAGCATCCCCATGAAATCGTAGTGCCAGAACTGGCGGCGCACTTCCCCATCGGTGAAGACCTTGAGCCCCGCCTCCTTTTGCAGCTTCACGAGGCCCGGGACGGCTTCGTCCTCGACCTTTGTCAATGCTTCGGCCGGGATATGGTCGTGGCGCGCCATCTGCACAGTGGCCGGACGCAAAAGCGAACCCACATGATCGGCCCGGTGGGGCGCACGTCGGCGAATGGTCTGTGTCGTCATCTGTCTTGCCTTCCTGAAGGCCCGAAGGGCCAGTGAACGAAACTCTGGCCCCATCCGAAGACGGGGCCGGAAACGCCACCTTTGCGGATCTTCCGCTCCCGACGCGCCCTCCGCGGCCGGAACAGGTGAACGATCGGGGCAGGTTTCCTGACTTGCGGATCATCGCTTTGCCCGGCCTTCCCGGCACAAGACGCGCGCCAGTGGCATGTCGGGCAAGGCTCATCGCCTACAGTTGCGGGGGCAGCTCCGGATTTCGACCGGATTCCCTTTTACCCGGAGCTTCCCCCGGCACCTCGATCTTCTTGCACAGTGATGTGCGTGAACGGTCGCAGGGTCAATATGCTTGCGGGCTCATAATTCTCATGAAAATTATGAGCCAAATTGAAGATTCTGCATTGCGCGGCCTCTATCACGCCAACCTCGCAGCTGCAAACGACTTGGAGCGCTTGCTTTTGCACGGACGCATTGATCCGCCACATGCGGAGGCTACTCGCATTGCGCAAGCCTGCCCGCAAGGCGCTCACCTCCTCCGACTATGCCAGCGGATTCTTGCTGGAGGTTTGGATACCCGACGAACCGACGCAGGCGCTATGCCGCCAGGTGCCGCGGCGCGTCGACATAACCGGCGCGCTGGCGATGAAAGCGGCAATCGGCGACGTGACCCGCTTCGACGAACCACAGAAGCTTGTAAGCCATCTCGGACTGATCCGGGCGTCAGGCAATCACGACCGGCGCCTGCCTGCCACGGACGGATCACCAAACTGGGTCGCGGACATGCTCGTCGAAGCAGCCTGGGCGGCGGCACGCGTGCCCCGACCGTTGCGGGCCCTCTTCCTGTGGGTGCGAGCCGGTCATGGCCAGCATGTCGCAGCTATAGCAACCGCGCGCAAACCTGCTGTCGTCATCTGGCATTGTTCACGAAGGGGGAGAGCTACGCCTGGGCGCGGGCCAGAAGGGAGCCGCCCGCGCCTACAACATCAAGAGGCACCGGGAGGAAGAGCGCCGCTGGTTCGAGCAGGCCGAAGACGGCTATGCCCGCTCCGTGGTCGGCTGGAGCCCGCGAGCTCCGAAGAAGACACGCACGGATGCTGCAAATTAGGCGCCACGATAGAGGCTGCGCGGCAGGGCTCTCACCTCGGACCCTGCCCTTCGCCCGCGGTCTTCCGCGCGCAATATGAGAATAGCGCGAATCCGCTCAAAAAGCTCTTGTCGATCACATCGGTCATCCACGGGTGGCTGGGTCTGGCCAGCCTGTGTTCGATCACGTTTGCTTCGCAGATCAGCGCCCGAACAACGCGATCATCGCATCGGCCAGCGCGCCGCGCCAGACTGCGTAATCATGCCCGCCCGAATAATTCCGCCAGAAGACCTGACGCTGTCCGGACAACCGCAGCACGTCGCGCAGGTGCCGCGAAGTGTCGAGGATGGACCTTTCGTCTCCGTCCTCGAACTGTCCGGCCGAGATCCAGAACCGCACATCCCGGTTTCCCCCCTGCGCCCATTCGGCAGACATGAAGGGCATCTCATCCCCGCTCCACCCCTCGGGCCCCCACCAGAACGATCCCGACAGCGCAATGACATTGCCGAAGGCGGCCGGCTGCGTCAGCCCCAGCCAAGCCGCAGCCAGGCCGCCATACGAAGACCCCGCAACCGCGGTCCGTTCTGGTACAAAGTCTCGCGCCAGCCGCGCCTCGACCAACGGTTTCAACTCCTGAGCCATCGCTGCGGCAAAGTTGGCATTGGGCGGCAGTTCGGCGGCGCGATGTTCCGGATCTATCGGATCGACGAACGCCACCACCACCGGCGGCAGCCGCCCCGAAGCGATCAGCCGGTCGAAGATGCGCGGCAGAGGCGCCTCCTCGCGCTGGTATTGCGGCCCATCGAACAGGATCAGCAGCACCGTATCCGAATCCTCTGGATCAAACCCCGCCGGGACATACAGATTCACGTCGCGGCTGTTGCCGAGGACCGCCGAGCGGTAGGCCAGTGCCTCGACCTGCCCGCGTCGCGCCGGATCCGCGCCGGTCATGCCCGGTTGTTCCGGCGCATCGGGCAGCTCCAGCAGGCTGCGGCGCGCCCATTGATCGGGCGCATCGACAGGCTCGGTGTACGGGTTCAGGGGGTCGGCCTGAACCGTCGCCAGAAGCGCCCGGCGGTTTTCGCCTGCACCAGCATCGAACTGCGGCACGTCGGGCGCAAGCGCATAGGACAGCCGGGTATCTTGCGGAATCTCGAAACTGGCGAACCACAGATCGCTCCCGCCCAGCCGTTCGAGCCAGACGTGATCGGATGCAGGCGCCCCCCACAACCGCACATTGTGCAAGGCCCCACGCCACAGGAAGGTCGCGATCACCGTGTCGGGCCGTGTGCCGGGTTCGATCATCGGCGCCCCCTCACGCGCGATCTGCGCCCAGAAGGCCGCGATGTCGCCTCCCGCCGCCAATCCGGCGATCCGCGGGCTGAGGTAGCGCTTCGGCATGCCGGTCTGTTCCGCCGTCGGCACGATACGGTCCAGCCGCAGCTTTGCGTGCGTTTCAACAGAGTCGGTGTTTTCCAGCACCAGCCGTGCCATCGGCGCCCCCGCGACGAAACGGAATTCCTGGCCACCCTGTGCCCGGTCCAGCAGCCGGCGCACTGGCGTCCCCGCTTCGTCCGTCAGGTGCAGGGTCACCGGCCCGTCCGCCGCGATGCTGCCCTGCACATATGCTCCGGGCACGACGCTCAGATCGGCCTCAAGCCCCCATGCCGCCCGCCCCGCCGCAGGCAGGTCCACCTCCTGCGTGAAGGGTTGCGCAGAGGCGAAACCGGCGCTCAGGATGAGCACCGGCACCAGCCGCGACAACAGATCACCATTCATGGGTGAAGGTCGCGCTAATCGTCCGCCCCGCGCCGAGCCAGCAATAGCTGTTCACGCAGGATGAGGCATAGCGTTCATCGGTCAGGTTCTGCGCCGTGAACACCAGCTTCGACCCCGTCAGCCCCGCGTCAAGCGGGCTCAGATCCACCGAAAGCCCGGCGTCGATCAGGTTGTAGCCCGGCACCTTCAGCGTATTCGCCTCGTTCGCCCAGGAACTGCCGACATGGCGCAGCCCGAGACTCGCATCGACCCCTTCCGCAACCCGGTATTTCATCCAGATCCCGGCCATTCGCATCGGGATCGCGTTGAACTGATTCCCGGTGTTGTCGCCGGTTTCATAATAGGCATCCGTGAAGGAATAGAAGCCCACCAGCCCCACCCGGTCGCTCACCTGCGCATGGGCTTCCAGCTCAATCCCCTTGGAGCGGACAGATCCGATCTGCCGTGTCGTCGTCGTGCCTTCTTCGGTCACGGATTCGGTGATGTTCTTCTTCTGGATGTCAAACAATGCGCCGGTTAGCAGAATATCGCCATCCGCCGAAACCCATTTCGCGCCCAGTTCCCATTGCCGAGACTTCTCGGGTTTGAAGCTCGCCTTGCCGCTGTCGTCCAGCTCGTTCACCGGTTCAAAGGACGTCGCATAGGACAGGTAGGGCATCAGCCCGTTGCCGAAGTCATAGGACAGGGCAGCCCGCCCGGTCGCCGCTTCGTCGCGGTAAGTGGCTCTGTCCGATCCGGCGCGACTGCCGGAAACGTAATCCTCGGTGATCTTCGTCTTTGCCCAGTCGTAGCGCGCGCCCACCAGCAAGCCCCAGTTGCCCCAGTTCATCTGGTCCTGCAGGTAAATCCCGGTCTGTTCCAGCTTCTTCGTGGTATGCGAGGTATAGGCATCCATCTGGGCCGCCTCGATCTCGGCCAGCGTCGGATAGTTCTTTTGCGCGAAACTGAAGTTGAAGATCCCGCCCGTCCGGACGTAATCTGCACCCGTATCGGCGTGCAGGTAGTCAAAGCCCACCGCCGTCTTGTGATCCAGACCGCCCGACTGCCATTCCCCGCGCAGCGAGACATCCGCCGTCAGCTGCTGCATCGAATTCCGGTCGTGGAACCGATAGAGCGAATAGTTCCCCGCCCCATCGTCGGACGCGCTCCAAAGGCCGATCTGGCTCTGTTCCATGTCGATGTCGGTGTAGCGCAGCCGGTGCGACAGCTCCCAGCCATTGCCAAACCGGTGTCGCACATCATAGCCGACGGCGGTCGTGGTGCGGTCGATATAGTCGTAATCCGGTGCGTAAGAGATGAAATCCGGATCAATCAGCACGCCATCCGCAGTGGGCGTCACGATGCCCTTCCACGGGAAGAATCCGCGCTGTCCCGCATCCGGTTCACGCTGATAAAGGGCGGTCACCGTCACTTCTGTCCTATCGGACATCGTCCAGGTCAACGAGGGTGCCACCAGAACCCTGTTCTGATCGAAATCACCTTGCAGATTCTTGTCCCACGCCAGCGCCACCAATCGATAGCGCAGCGCACCCGCGCCATCCAGATCGCCTTGCAGATCCGCCCCGACCTGTTTGAAATTGTCATTACCCAGGGAGAATTCCACCCGGTTGTCCTGCGCCTCGGTCGGCCGTTTGGAAACCATGTTGATCACGCCGCCCGGGGTGACCTGGCCATAGGCGACGGAACTCGGCCCTTTTACCACTTCGATCCGCTCAAAATACCAAGGATCAATCTGGCCGAAATTGGTGTTCCCGAAGGTCATGCCGTCGATGAACTTTGCGACGGCGGTACGACCGCCGAAGCCGCGCATCTGGATCTCCTCGGCCACGTTCGAAGAGCCGCGATAACTGCCGAATACACCGGCGGTGTAGTTCAGCGCATCGGCCACCGTCCGCGCGCCCTGATCCGTGATCTGATCCGCCGTCACCACCGAAACCGAGGCCGGAGTCTTTGCGAGCGGCAGGTCGATCTTTGCCGCAGACTCGGATTGTTTTGCGACATAGCCCTTTACCGGCCCATCGGCCCTTTCATCGGCGGGGGCCGTCGCGCTGATCACCAACGGATCAAGCTCGATAGGGGTTTCGGCCCGAAGTGAATCGGTTCCGGCAACGGTCAGCGCCGTACTTGCCAGCAGGATGGCAAGCTGCGGCACCAGGTGGTGAGTCGGTCTCATGTTCCCTCGAATTCACATATGCGGGCCCCGGAACGGTCTGTCCGAAGCCGCAATTATCTTGACTATTTTAGGTGGTTATTTTAACCGCGATGCAGCCGCCCCTCCAGTGGCCGCGGTGCGGCAGGAACGACTTTAAGTTTTGCCGCGACGACACCGCCCAAGAAAACGAGATCGATATGACCGTGACCCGTTACCCTGGGAATTTTCGCATCGGTGTGCTTGATGGCTTCGCAGACGGTGTTGGCGATCCCCTGCCGTGTCGGCTCGACCCGAAATTCCAGATCCTTGTGCTGCTTGCCGGACGGCAGGTGTTCCATCTCGACCACCACCGGATCGAACTTGACGCCGAAACAGGGCCACATGCAGTCATGATGCACCTGACCCGTTCCTGCACACTGCGCTATGCCGGGTCCTGGGGCGATCCGTTCCGCAAGATCGCGCTGGCCTGCGATTGCGACTGGATCAACCAGCTCATGGGAGAGGACGGCACCCGGCGAGGTCTGCTCGAGTCCCCTCTCGGCTATGTCACATGGCGGCCCGATACCGAAATCGCCCGTCTCGCGGTGCAGATAGTCGCCCCTCCGCCCACCGAGACAACGGCGCAGGCCAATCTGTTCCGCATGTCGCGGGGGCTCGAGATTCTGCGCCGCTGCTTGACCGATCATCTGCCCTGTGGCGCACCGCCCACCGCCGACCCCGTGGCCGAGACGATCCGGCTCTATCTCAACCGCCATCTTGGCCATGACCTGTCGCTACCGCGCATGGAGTCGGATCTCGGCCTGAACCGCCGCTCGATTCAACGCCATTTCACCAAAAGCTTCGGCTGCACCCTGCGCGACTATGTGCGGACCGAACGTATGGCCCGCGCCCATCGCGCCCTTGCCGAGGAAGGGGCCAGTGTCCATCAGGCCGCCCATCTGGCGGGCTACGGCACGGTGGCGAATTTCTCTACGGCCTTTCGCCGGATCTATGGCGTCCCTCCGAAGGACATGCGCAATCGCTCGATCTGACTCCGGATATTCCTGGAGAGCCGACGACGAGTCCTGAAGCACCCTTTCTATCGGCACTGATCATCTGTGAATCTGTTCCGCCGTTTATTTAACGCCTCACAAAGGGGGGGATCTGCGGGGAATTCTCAGGCAAGACCGTGCAGTTGCGCAGCAGACGCCGCAGATCCGGCGCGATGCCGAGCGCGCGCCATACCGAACGTGTCGCGTAGGGAAGGTTCTCCCTCCGCCATGAAACCCCGGTGGTGATCCCGCAAAGATAGTTCCGCTGATGTTCGGCGAAGGGCATCAGGATCGTTTCCGCGATGAAGGATTCCTGGTGCATTCCGCATTCGATGATGAACAGCCGATTGCGCCAATAGGCCACCTGTCCCTGATATTTCGAGAACTGCCGGATGCCTTCGCGTGCATCCGCCATCTTCTCGACCGATTTCACAAGCATCACGTCGTCGTTCTGCCAGATCCGGGCGCAGCTGCGGACGATCATGCCGGGCCAAGACAGACTTTTGTTTTAGAGTTCGTAATAGCCGATGTAATCCCGCAGGCGGCGCAAATCGCCCGGAAAGGCGTTGCGCAGGACCAGACCCTGCGTGACCGGGCGACGCTGCTCGGTCAGGGCGCGCTCGAACCGTTCCGGCGACAGGTGGAAAACGGGTTCCGGCACCCCGAAATACTGCGAGATCCGTTCCCCGTTGTGACGCGACGGTATCGTCTGCCCCGACAGATAGCGATTAAATTGTTGCCGGTTGATACCGATCTCGCGGCAAATAAGGGCAACCGAGGGCCGCGTATTGCAGGCGCGGCGCAGGTTCGCGGCGTAATTTTCCGTCATGTGCGCCCTCCGGTGCGGTTCGGATGGGCGTTGTTGCAGAAGTCAGCGCGGGATCGATCAGCCCCCTTTCCCCGTTGGTCTCATGCCACGCGTTCGATTTCGGCAGTGCCGAGCGCATTGAACAGATTCATCAGTGCCACACGGATGTGGATTTCAGCGGTCTGGCGGTCCGGGTCACGTGATGCGATCCTCTCGCCGAAGGCCTTCAAGCATCGCGTTTTCGCCTCGATCCGACTTCGGACTTGATAGCCGCTCCATCGCTTCCAGATGGTTCGGCCCAAGCGTTTAGTCGCACGGAGGATCTCGTTACGTGCGGTGGCGGCGGGGCAATCTTCCCGCCATCGTCGCCCGTTCTTGCGGATGGGAATGGCTGCGGTGCCACCGCGCTCCAGGATAGCAGTGTGGCAGCGGCGCGTGTCGAACGTACCGTCTCCGGTCACTGTGCCGATCTGCTCATCGGGCGGGATCTGATCCAGAAGGTGCGGCAGAATGGGACTGTCACCCTTGTCGCTGGAGGTGAATTCTACCGCAAAGATGTCACCGGTAGCCGTGTCCATAGCCAGATGCACCGCTGCCGATACTGGCGACGGCGATGTGTGCCGTGCCTGCGCGCCAACCATTCATTCGATGGGCTTACGCGGCTGCACTGCAGCCACGGTCCCATCTCATTCACCCAGGAACTTGATCCCTGTGCTGTCGACCAGCAGGTTCAGCGGACCCGGCGCACGGCGCTGCTCGATCTGAACCGATATGGTCTTTTGCCGGCAACTGTATTCAGGCTGGTTGAACCTCCGTGAAGCAGGTTCCGGCGGCGATTATGCTGTTGAGCATGCTGAGCAGCTTCCTGGCCGTCGCTGTCAAGGCGGCTTTCACCGGCTTTCCTGCGTCCTGGAGCTTCTGCCTGAACGCTCGGAACATTGCGGTGTGCCGTGACGCGTGTAGTG
>NZ_SAUZ01000026.1 GCF_004022215.1 Paenirhodobacter populi | reverse complement strand
TCCATCAATGTCAAAGAGCCAAGACAACAAAAGCAACCAGTCCGCCAATCCCTTGGCGACCCAGCCAACATCCACCATCTCCAGAACCAACCGCGTCACCGCCGCCGTCCCGCCTCAGCAACCTGCGTCGCTTCGGTGAGGGGCTATCTAGGGCCTGCGCAGACGACACGCAACCCTGATTTTAAAAAAATGTCACTTTTTTTGGTCATACTTGCCATCCCCGAGGAAAACTTGTGCGTCGCGCGAACGCCACCCCTACAGGTAGTGTTCCCTGCGCCCATGCAAAAGGCCGGGTCCTGCGACCCGGCCCCAAACCGCCGTGACCCTGATTCCTAGCGCAGCAGGCTTCGCCGCCCCTTCCAGATCGCCGGGATCAGCGTGGCCACATAGATCAGATCCAGCACCACCATCAGCACCCAGAACCGGCTGAACACCAGACCGACGACGATCACCGTCCCCATCAGCATCGCGCCCACGCCCCATCTCGGCACCCGCATCGCCTTGGGCGAGATCGTCGGCACGCGCGAGATCATCAGCACCCCGGCGATTCCCAGCCAGGCGGCGGTCAGCACCGGCGCATCCCGCACGTCGAAGATCCCCGACAACGTCAGGTAGACCGGCAGAAGCGCCAGCATCGCCCCCGCCGGGGCCGGCACGCCGGTGAAATGGGTCTTGCCCGCCCCATCCTCGCCGCGTGTCACGTTGAACCGCGCCAGCCGCAAACAGCCCGCCGCCGCGAAGACCAGCACGAACACCCAGCCAAGGGCATGCGCCTCGCCCAACGCGAAGCGATAGACCAGCAGGCCGGGCGCGACCGCGAAGCACAGGAAGTCCGAAAGACTGTCCAGCTCCGCCCCGAATTCCGAGGTCGCCCGCAGCCGCCGTGCGATCAACCCGTCCATTCCGTCGATCAGCCCCGCCAGCAGCACCAGAATCACCGCGGTCTGGAATTCCCCCACCATGGTGAAGCGAATCGAGGTCAGCCCCAGACACATCCCGGCGATCGTCACCAGATTCGGCAGCAGGAGCAGGAATGGCATCCGGTCGCGGTCATCCTCCGCCATCTCAGCGCACCCCACCAAGCCGTGCGGGCTCATCCGAGGTCAGATCGGCGATGACCGTTTCCCCGGCCACCATCGTCTGGCCGATCGACACCAGCGGCGAGACCCCTTCGGGCAGATAGATGTCGAGACGCGAGCCGAAGCGGATCAGGCCGAAACGTTCCCCGGTCATCAGTTGCTGGCCGGGCTTCACCTCGCACAGGATGCGCCGCGCTACGAGGCCCGCGATCTGCACCACCCCATAGCGGCGGCCATCCTCGGTCTCGACCGCAAGGCCGTTGCGTTCGTTGTCGGACGATGCCTTGTCGAGCGAGGCGTTGAAGAACTTCCCCGGCCGGTAAGCCACCGTCAGGATCTTGCCCGCCAGCGGCAACCGGTTCACGTGGCAGTTGAACACCGACATGAAGACCGACACCCGCGTCATCGGGCGATCGCCCAGCCCCAGCTCGACCGGCGGCACCGCCGGCTCCAGCAGCGAGACCACGCCGTCGGCGGGCGACACCATCAGCCCCGTGCGGGTCGGCGTGACACGGTCGGGATCGCGGAAGAAATAATAGCACCACACGGTCAACCCGACGCCGATCCAGCCCAGCACCGTGCAGATCAGGAACAGGATCAGGGTGATGCCGGCGAAGATCGCGACGAACTTGCGCCCCTCGCGGTGCATCGGCTTGATGAAGGTGGAAAGCATCGAAACGGACATGTCGGGCCCTGGATTGTTGTTTTGCGATAGGTAGCGCGTTTGGCCGCGGTTGAAAACACGCTGCATCGGCGGCTAACCCGAGTAAAACAATCGGGTTGACTTATCCGACTAAATTTATCAAATAAGCCCCGTCGAAGGGGAAGCCGCGATGATCGTCTGCCACTGTCTTCATATCACCGACCGCGACATCCACGCCGCCATCGACTGGATGCGCGCCGCCGACGCGCACGCGATCATCACCCCCGGCAAGATCTACCATGCCCTCGGCAAACGTGCCGATTGCGGCGGCTGCATGCCTCTTTTCCTTTCCACGATGCGCAAGAATGCTAATCTCGAAGTGCCCATGGAACTGCGCGGGCTTCGCGAAAGCGCTCATCTGAAAGGAAACATGCATGAAAGGCGACGCAAAGGTAATTGAATACCTTAACGCAGCTCTCCGGTCCGAACTCACCGCCATCTCGCAATACTGGGTCCACTTCCGCATGCAGGAAGACTGGGGCCTGATGAAGATGGCCAAGAAGTCGCGTGCCGAATCCATCGAGGAGATGAACCACGCCGACAAGCTGATCGCGCGGATCCTGTTCCTCGAAGGGCATCCGAATCTGCAAAAGCTCGACCCGCTGCGCATCGGCGAAGGCCCGCGCGAGACGCTGGAATGCGATCTGGCGGGGGAACATGACGCGCTGACACTCTATCGTGAAGCGCGCGACTATTGTGAATCGGTGCGCGATTACGTGTCCAAGAACCTGTTCGAGGATCTGATCAAGGACGAGGAAGGCCACGTCGACTTCCTCGAAACCCAGCTCGACCTGTTCGACCGCCTCGGCGCGCAGGGGTTTGCCCTGCTCAACGCCGCTCCGATGGACGAGGCGGACTGACCCACGGAAAAGGCGCCCCCGGGCGCCTTTTTCACGTCCTGAGCCGGCGCATCGCCATGATCTGCCAGACCGCCTGCGCCGGGGTGATGGTGCGGAACATGTCGGCCAGCATCTTCGCATCCGCCATGACCCCGGCCAGCCGCCCGCGTTTCGCACCCTTCCACGGGCTTGCGACGCCCGGCCAGCGCACCACCGCGATCCGCGCCTCCGCCGCCAGAATCCGGCGGTTCATGTAGACCTCCAGCCCGAAGCGCGGCAGGCTGCGCAGCGCCTCGGGCGACCCCAGAAGCGCGCGCGGCACCACCCTTTCGCCCGAGATGTAGTCAAGCCCGATCGCCCGCCACAGCCCCGGCGCATTGCCGCGCAGGCTGATCGCGACATCGGCCTGCCCCGCGCGCACCGGCGCGATCAGCGCGTTCAGGTCCGTCCCCGACAGCCCCATCAGATCGCTGTCCAGCAGCAACAGCAGATCGCCGAGCGCCGCCTCGATCCCCGCGGCGACGGCGCGGCTCTTGCCGCCGTTGCGCGGCATGCGGATCAACCGCACCCCGTCGATGCCGGCAACGATCTCGGCGGTGCCGTCGGCGGAGCCATCATCCACCACGATCACCTCGTCGATCGCCGGATGACCGATGACCGACCGCAGCACCGCCGCGATCCGGGGCGCCTCGTTATAGGCCGGAATCACACAGCTCAGACGGATCAAGCCTTGGTCTCCTCCGTTTCGCCCATCGCATTGCCGCGCCATTCAAACCCGCGACGCGCGAAGGTGGCAACCCAGAGCGGCGCCAGCAGCGCATCCCGTACGATCATCGCCACCACGTCCCGGGCCGAGGCAGGCCAGCCCGCCACGCGGCACAGCGCGACCTCCGCCGCATACCACAGCAGCAACATCGGCACCGCCCAGCCCCCCGCGCCTGCCAGCAGCAACGCCAGCACCGGCGGCCAGGGGCCGATCAGGATCTCGCCCATGAACAGCGCCGGAAAGCCCGCCCGCCGCACCCGCGACCAGCGCAGCTGCCGGTCCCAGACCGCGCGCAACCGCCGGTCGCCGATCGGCTGGGCAAAGGCGCGCCGCGTCAGCCGCACCTTCAGCCCCTGCCCCCGCACCACCTTGGTCGAGCCGACGTCCTCGGCCAGATCACGCCCAAGCGCCGCCGGCCCGCCCGCGCGGTCCAGCACATCGCGCCGCCAGACAAGGTTCTTGCCCTGCGCGAAGCCGTGCCCAAGCTGATCCGCCGCCAGCTGCCACCGCGCCTGCATCCCGTTCAGAAAGGCGCATTCCAGCGCGCCCCCGAACCCGTCCGGGCGGATGCCGACAGGCGGGCTGGTGACAAGGCCGGTGTCTCTGTCGAACCGCGCCATCACCTGATCCAGATAATCGCGCGGCAGCAGCACGTTGGAATCGATGATCGCGACGATCCCGCCCCGGCTTTCGCGCCAGCCCTTGACCACGTTGTTGAGCTTCGGATTGCCGCTGATCCGGTCCTCGCCGATCAGCAGCCGCGCGGCCCGGTCCGGATGCGCGGCGATCAACTGGCGGACAAGCGGCACCGCGGCATCTTCGGCGCGCGCGGCACAGAACAGGATTTCGTAATCGGGCCAGTCGAGCGCGAAGGTCGAGGCCAGCGTTTCCGCGTCATAGCGGTCCAGCCCGCAGACCGGCCGCACGATCGACACGAACGGGCGCTCCCCCGCCGCCTCCCCCGCAGGTCGCAGATAACGCCACAGCACCAGCCCCGCGGTGCCCAGATGCACCGCGAAAGCCGCCAGCGCGGCGGCGATCAGCAGAACGGACATCATATGCGGGACCAGATCCGGTGCCGGGCGGGGGCCGGGGTCCAGACCTCGGCGCTCTGCGTCTCGCCCGACCATTCCAGCATCTGCAGCGCGCCGTCCGCCGTCTCGACCAGCGCGGTCTGGCTGTCCACCCAGTCACCGCAATTCGCATAGGTGATCCCGTCGCGCAGATGCAGCGCCGCCTTGTGGAAATGGCCGCAGATCACCCCGTCATGGCCACCGTCCCGCGCCAGCGCGGTCAACCGTTCCTCGAACCTGTTGCCGACCAGCATCAGCGCATTGACCCCGACGATCGCCAGCTCGAACAGGCCCCGCTCCGTCGTCCGATGCAGGCGCTGCTTGAGCCACAGGTCCGTCAGCCGCAGGATCGCATTCGCCCGGCTGCCGATCCGGGTCATCACATGCCACCGGAAGATCCGCGCGTCGCACTGATCGCCATGCAGGACCAGCCAGCTGGTCCCGTCCGCCGCCTTGTGCACGGCCGTCTCGCACAGCTCGAACGCGCCGAATTGCGAACTTTCCAGCCGCCGCACCCGGTCGTCGTGGTTGCCCGGCAGATAGACCACCCGCACCCCGGACCGCGCCCGGTGCAGCAGATCCTCGACGATCTCGTCATGCACCTCGCTCCAGTGGAGCCGCCCGGCATGCCAGATGTCGAAGATATCGCCGACAAGATAGATCGTCTGGGCATCGGTATGGCGCAGGAAGTCCCGGAAACGCACGGCCCGGCTGCCCCAGGCACCCAGATGCAGATCCGATACGAAAAGACTGCGATAGCGCTTGCGGCATTCCGCATCGGCAGGCTGATCCATGTCTTCATCCTTTTGCAGCGCAGTAGGGAAATGCACCCGTCGCAATGCGGTTTCCTCCCACATCGAAAAAAATATGTGACAGCTTGCCCGTAACAGCAAAGGTGAAGGTAAACAGAGCGACCGACTGTGGCGGAAAGATCGCGGTCGCGTGAGCGGGGTTCAGCAATCCGTGATCGCTCGACGGGAACATCGGGCAGTCCCGTTCATTGATGCACCATCATCACGGCCACGAAAGGACATCCCGTGAAGTCCGTTACGAAGCATCTTCTGGCCACCGCCTGCGTTCTGGCGACCAGCCTGACCGCCGCGCCCGCCGTCATGGCGCAGGGCGCCCCCGCGGGACAGTGCCCGCCCGGCGCGCAGTCGCAGAACTGCCGCCCGCAGGCGCAGCAGCAACAGCAGGGCCAGCGCCCCGGCCCCGATCGCGGCCCGAACGGGCAGGCGAACGCCGGCCCCAGCCAGCGGCCGCAACAGTCCGGCCCCGCCGGCCGCCCCCCGCAACAGGGCCAGCCGCCGCAGCAAGGCCATCAGCAGGCCAACCGCGGCCCGCAAGGCGGACCCGCCGCCCACGGCCCCGCCCCCCGCATCGGCGACAGCGGCCGTCAGGGCCGTCCGTTCCAGCAGGCCCGCAACAGCCGCTTCCCGCCGCCGCCGCATGGGCAGGAATACCGCGTCGTCAATGACCGGCTGGTGCTGGTCGACCGCACGACGCTGGCCATCGTCTCGGTCCTCGGGCTGATGAGCGCGCTGACCAACTGATACGAACGGGGCCGGGGTTCCCCCCGGCCCCGCCACGGATTTCGCCCGAGGGTTCCCGTGGCTCTGGCCTCCGCCCCGATTCCCCTGTAAACCCGCCCGAAACGGACCAGAGGACGGACATGGCGCGGCATCTCATCACCTCGGCTATTCCCTATATCAACGGCATCAAGCATCTGGGCAACCTCGTCGGCAGCCAGCTGCCCGCCGATCTTTTCGCCCGCTACCTGCGCGCGCGCGGCCACGAGGTGATGTTCATCTGCGCGACCGACGAACACGGCACCCCGGCCGAGCTTGCCGCCGCCAAGGCGGGCAAGCCGGTGGCCGAATACTGCGCCGAAATGCACGAGGTTCAGGCCGGCATCGCCCGTGGCTTCCGGCTGTCCTTCGACCATTTCGGCCGCTCCTCCAGCGCGCGCAACCGGGTGCTGACGCAATATTTCGCCCGCGTGCTCGGCGAACAGGGGCTGATCGCCGAGAAAAGCGAAAAGCAGTTCTTCTCGATCGACGACAACCGCTTCCTGCCCGACCGCTATATCGAGGGCACCTGCCCCAACTGCGGTTACGAACGCGCCCGCGGCGATCAATGCGAGAACTGCACCAAACAGCTCGACCCGACCGACCTGATCAATCCGCGCTCGGCCATCTCGGGTTCGACCAATCTCGAACTGCGGGAGACGAAACACCTCTACCTGCGGCAGAAATCCCTGCGCGACGATATCCGCAACTGGATCACCTCGAAAACCGACTGGCCGGTGCTGACCACCTCGATCGCGCTGAAATGGCTCGATGACGGCGACGGGCTGCAGGACCGCGGCATCACCCGCGACCTGAAATGGGGCGTTCCGGCGCAATTCGAGGGCGCACCCTGGCACGGCATGGAGGGCAAGGTCTTCTACGTCTGGTTCGACGCGCCGATCGAATACATCGCCGCCACCGCCGAATGGGCCGATGCCAACGGCAAGACGGATGCCGACTGGCAACGCTGGTGGCGCACCGACGAGGGCGCCGACGACGTGACCTATACGGAATTCATGGGCAAGGACAACGTGCCCTTCCACACGCTCTCCTTCCCCGCCACGCTGATCGGCGTGAACCGGGCGGGCGGCGCGCAGTGGAAGATGGTCGACTACATCAAGTCCTTCAACTACCTCAACTATGACGGCGGGCAATTCTCGACCTCGCAGGGCCGCGGCGTGTTCATGGATCAGGCGCTGTCGATCCTGCCGCCGGATTACTGGCGCTGGTGGCTGCTCAGCCACGCCCCCGAAAGCGCGGACAGCGAATTCACCTGGGAAAACTTCCAGACCTCGGTGAACAAGGATCTGGCCGACGTGCTCGGCAATTTCGTCAGCCGGATCACCAAGTTCTGCCGCTCCAAATTCGGCGAGGCCCTGCCCGAGGGCGGCACCTGGGGCGAGCGGGAAGAGGCGCTGGTCATCGAACTGACCACCCGCATCCGCGCCTACGAAGCCTTCATGGAGGAAAAGGAGGTCCGCAAGGCCGCCGCCGAACTCCGCGCGATCTGGGTCGCGGGCAACGAATACCTGCAATCGGCCGCGCCCTGGACGGTGTTCAAGACCGACACCGCGCAGGCCGCGATGCAGACGCGGCTCGCGCTGAACCTGACCCGGCTCTATGCCGTGCTGGCGGAGCCCTTCATCCCGGATGCCTCTGCCACGATGCTGGCCGCGCTGAAGACCGAGGACCGCAGCTGGCCCGACGATCTCCGCACCGCGCTGACCACCCTGCCCGCCGGCCATGCGTTCGAGACGCCGGACGTCCTCTTCCGCAAGATCGCGGACGAGGAACGCGAGGAATGGCAAAAGCGCTTCTCTGGCATCCGCAGCTAAGCGAAGGCGGGGCATTGCCCCGCCCTCGCGCGACCGTCATCCATCGGTTGGCCGCTGTCCCGACCCAAAAGACATGCGCCGGAAATCCTTTTCATCTTTCCTTAAATATCCTCGGGGGTGAATGGGCCGCAGGCCCAGAGGGGGCAGAAGGCCCCCTTTCCCACGCGGCGGATTCGCCGAACGGGCGGGAAAAAGGAACGCCATATCCGGATTTTCCCGATCCCCGGCCGTAACGCCGAACCCGGAACCCTACCCGGTGCCGCCTCTCAGGACTTCGGCTCCTCGTAAACGCCCTGTTCCTTCAGCGCGTCGATCACCTCGCGCGGCATGTAGTTTTCATCATGCTTGGCAAGGATCTCGCTGGCGATGAAGGTGTCGCCCTGCATCCGGCCGGTGCCGACGACGCCCTGCCCCTCGCCGAACAGATCGGGCAGGACGCCGGTGAACCGCACGGGAACAGAGGCGCCGCCATCCGTGACACGGAAGCTGACCGTCTCGCCCGCGTCGCGCACCACCGAACCATCCTCGACCAGACCGCCAAGGCGGAAGGTCTCGCCAGGCGCGGGCGGCATCTCGACCAGTTGCGAGGGCGAGCGGAAAAAGCTGATCCCGTCGCGCATCGCATAGCCGATCATCGCGGTGGAGGCGGCAAGCGCCACCGCCGCCAACGCGATGATCTGGATCCGCCGCTTTTTCTTCAGGCTCCGCATCGGCTCTCCGTTACGGGAAGACGGGTGCCAGCATCAGCCCCGCGGTTTCCTCGTTCCCCAGCATCAGATTGGCGTTCTGGATCGCCTGCCCCGACGACCCCTTGCACAGGTTGTCGAGCGCGACCATCACCAGCGTCCGCCCCGGACGCCGGTCGCCGACCACACCGACATGGACGAAGTTGGACCCGCCGATCGACCGGGTCGAGGGCAGAGCGCCAAAGGGCAGCACTTCAAGGAACACTTCCTCGGCATAGCGCGCGGCCAGAGCGTCGTAGACTTCCCGCGCGTCGCCGCGCACATAGACCGTCGCCAGAATCCCGCGATTGAACGGCATCAGATGCGGGGTGAACTGCACGCGCACCTCACGCCCGGCGATCTTGGAAAATTCCTGATCGAACTCGCCCAGATGCCGGTGCTTGCCGCCCGCCGAATAGGGCATCGTGCCGCCAGACAGTTCCGCATGCAGCAGGTTTTCCTTCAGCGAACGCCCCGCGCCCGAGACACCCGCCTTCAGGTCGATGATGATCTCGTCAAGGTCGATCACCCCCGCCTCGATCAGCGGGCGCAGCGCATATTGCCCGGCGGCCGCGTTGCAGCCCGTTCCGGCGACCAGCCGCGCAGCGCGGATCTCGTCGCGATAGAACTCGGTCAGCCCGTAAACCGCCTCCTGCTGCAGGTCGAGCGCGATATGCGGCTTGCCATACCACTTTTCATATTCGGCCGGATCGCGCAGCCGGAAATCCGCCGACAGGTCCACCACCTTCAGATCGCGCGGCAAGTCCTTGATCACCGCCTGCGAGGTCGCATGCGGCAGCGCGCAGAACGCCAGATCGATCGTGGAAAAGTCGATCTCCTCGATCTTCACCAGATCGGGCAGGTTGAGATGGCGCAGATGGGGAAAGACCTCGCCCATGCTCATCCCCGCCTTGCGGTCGCCCGACAGGGCGGTGATCCGCATCGACGGATGGGTGGCGATGATCCGGGCAAGCTCGGCTCCGGTATAACCCGAAGCTCCGAGGACGGCGATAGTCTGGGTCATGGATCCCATCCTTGCAGCAGATATGAAAACGTCCGGGCCTGATGGCCCGGACATCTTTTCCGGCCAGACGGGCCCGGACGCAAGAGCCCTTGCGCGGAATCGCGCCTCAAGCGGCCTTGCGGCGGCGCAGAGCCGCCATTCCGGCCAGCGCCGAGGCCAGCAAAAGCCCGGCCGCAGGCAGCGGCACCGCGGGAAGGTCGGCCTCGCCCACCTGCCCCACCGCACCATCCGCGATGCCTGCCGCATCATCGGCGATGTCCCACGTGCCGCCGGCGACACCGCGCCCGGCTTCGTTCCCGGCCCCATTCTCGGCATAGCTCAGCACGCCCGCGCCATAGGTCGCCCGGACCCAGACATAAATGGTGTCAAGCACCCCGCCGAAATCGAGCGAGACAGCCGCACCCGTATTGCTGCCCGCGACATTCCACGGGTTGTAGGCCAGATCCCACGACCCGCCGGCGTAGCCGCATTCGTAGCAGGTGCCCCAAGGGCCATCCTGATCCTGACGCCCGTCGGCACGGGTCGACCATTTGATGTAGCCGCCATAATTCGTATAGCTGCTGCCCGTCGCGGCAATCGCGAAGGAAAGATCCGCGCTGCTGACGTTGTGCAGCGTGATGAGCTGCGTTTCAGTCGCGGCCAGATCGACCGTCGCGGCGGAAACGGCACCCGCAAACCCCGCCGCCGCCAGCGCAGCGGCGACAGCCGTAGTAACTCTGTATTTCATGACAATACCCTGTGGGCTCTTCGCCCGACCCGCCCCTGAACCTCTCACACGCGGCTGCGGCGATATAGTCGCGCCGTAGAAAAGCGAAAGCCCCACCGCGATCACATTTTCATCGCGGCGGATCAAATGGGCAGCGGCGTAGTGACGCGCCCCTCAGGCGGGCTGAAACGTCACCGGCTGGCGCAGGAATTGCGTCGCATGGACGGAGACAGAGGCCGGATCCCCCGTGGTCAGGAATTTCCGCTCCCGGCCCGCCCCAAGCATGTCCGGATGCCGGTGCAGGTAATCTTCGAGGCTCGATGCCACCAGCCGCGCCTGACTGAACACCTTGACGTCGTCGCCAAGCGCCTCCTGAAACGCCTTTTCCATGAAGGGATAATGCGTGCAGCCCAGAACCGCCGCCTCGGGATGGGGCATCCGGCGTTTCAGCGCCTCGACATGCGATTTCACCAGCGCCTCGGCGAGGATCTCGTCGCCCGCCTCGATCGCATCGACGACGCCGCCGCAGGGCTGCGCCTCGACATCCACACCGATCGCGCGGAACGCCAGTTCGCGCTGAAAGGCGCGGCTCGCCACCGTTGCCGGCGTGGCGAACAGGGCGACATTCTGCAATTCGACCTGCCGCGGCGGGGAATTGTCGCCCCATTTGCGTTCGGTCAGCGCCTCGATCATCGGCACGAAAACGCCCAGCACCCGCTTGTCCTTCGGCACCCAGGTTTCCTGCATCCGCTTCAGCGCCGCCGCCGAGGCGGTATTGCAGGCGAGAATCACCAGATCGCAGCCTTCCTGCCAGAGCCGTTCGACCCCCTTGCAGGTCAGGTTGAAGATGTCATCGGCGTTGCGCACCCCATAGGGCGCATGGGCGTTGTCGCCGTAATAGACGAAGGCGACCTCCGGCAGGCGCGCCGAAACCGCCCTGAGCACGGTCAGACCACCAAGCCCGCTGTCGAAAACGCCCACTGCCATGCCGAAACCTCCTGCACATGCCCCGCATGCCGGAGCGGGCACCTTCTAATCCCACCCTTGGGGGAAATAAATGGGAGAAATTACGCGATGCGGCCCACACATCCCCGCAAAACGCAAGAAATGACCACAAAGTGCCAATCCGGAAACGAAATCGTGCATATCGCCCGGCTGCATGGAAAAACAGCGCCGAAACGCGGCAAATTAGCGACAATTCCTGAACTTGTAGCGAATTTTCCGGCAACACCTGTTTGTAACGCCGCATTCCCCCCTATATGCGTTAGGAAACGCAAAGCAGGGATGAGTCAGACGCATATGGCGGGAATGGATTGGGACAAACTGCGGATCTTTCACGCGGTCGCGGATGCGGGATCCCTCACCCATGCGGGAGATTCGCTCAGGCTGTCGCAATCGGCGGTCAGCCGGCAGATCCGCGCACTGGAAGATGCGCTTGGCACCACGCTGTTCCACCGCCACGCCCGCGGCCTGATCCTGACCGAACAGGGGGAATTGCTGTTCGACGCCACCTCGACCATGGCGAAAAAGCTCGACACCGCCGCCGCCCGGATCCGCGATTCCGAGGAGGAGGTCTTTGGCGAGCTGAAGGTCACCACCACCGTCGGATTCGGCTCGCTCTGGCTGACCCCGCGGCTGTCCAAGCTCTACGACCGTTATCCCGACCTGAAGATCGACCTGATGCTGGAAGAGCGCGTGCTCGACCTGCCGATGCGCGAGGCGGATGTGGCGATCCGCATGAAGGAGCCGTCGCAGGCCGATCTGGTGCGCAAGCGGCTGCTGAACATCCGCATGCGGCTTTATGCGACAAAGGAATATCTGGCGCGCGCCGGCCGCCCCGAGCGGCTGGAGGATATGCGCGACCATCGCCTTGTCAGCCAGAACACGCTGGCCCCGCAGGTGCAGGCCGGTGCGCAGCTGACGCATCGCATCCGCGCGCAGGATGTGCGCTCGACCCTCAACGTGAACAATTACTTCGGCGTGTTGCAGGCGGTGCTGAGCCATATCGGCATCGGCGTCCTGCCCGACTACCTGACCATCGATTTCCCCGATCTGGAGCGCGTCCTGCCCGAGGTCGAATCCGTCGAGGTGCCGGTTTTCCTCGCCTATCCCGAGGAACTGCGCCAGTCGCGCCGGGTGACGGCCTTTCGGGAATTCGTTCAGGAAGAGATCACCGCCTATCGCCGCCAGCAATCGTCGGAAAACAGCGTCGAGTGACGCCAGCGCGCCGGGCCGGATTGCACGCATAGCCGCTATGCAAATCCGTAATGTCGTTTCTCCTTGATTGATTCATAAACTGCACATAAATCAAGCGTAGAAGATGATGGTTTGAGGAAACTCTCATCATCTTCTACCTCCCTGTTGGACTATGGCCGAGCTTTGTCTCGGCCTTTTTTTTGCCTTGTCGCTTCCCACGGGCGGGGTTTCCACGTGTTGCGCGGGCAAGGGGGCGCTGCCCCCTCGGCGCAAGCGCCTCACCCCCGGGATATTTATGGAAAAACGACGGGGAAAAGGCCGCGCGGGGATTTTGCGCGGCGTTCCGGAACCCGACGGCATCCCGGCGCCCCCAGCCTTGCCGCGCGGGCGCCTGCCCCCTTTCCCCGCAGCCCCATATGGCATAAGGGAAGCGCAAAGCCGCACCGCCCCGGAGGATCCGATGACCGAGCCGCAGATCACCCCTGACATCGTCGCCGCACATGGGCTCAAGCCCGACGAATATCAGCGTATCCTCGAGATCATCGGGCGCGACCCCAGCTTTACCGAACTGGGCATCTTCTCGGCGATGTGGAACGAGCATTGCTCCTACAAATCCTCGAAGAAATGGCTGCGCACGCTGCACACCACCGGCCCGCAGGTGATCTGCGGCCCCGGCGAGAATGCGGGCGTCGTCGATATCGGCGACGGGCAGGCGGTGATCTTCAAGATGGAGAGCCACAACCACCCCTCCTACATCGAGCCGCATCAGGGCGCGGCGACGGGCGTGGGCGGCATCCTGCGCGACGTCTTCACCATGGGCGCGCGGCCGATCGCGGCGATGGACAGCCTGTCCTTCGGCGTGCCCGCGCATCCCAAGACCTCGCATCTGGTCAAGGGCGTGGTCGAGGGCATCGGTCATTACGGCAACTGCTTCGGCGTGCCGAATGTGGGGGGCGAGGTGCGGTTCCACCCCTCCTACAACGGCAACTGTCTGGTGAACGCCTTCGCGGCGGGGCTCGCCGATACCGATCGCATCTTCTACTGCGCGGCCTCGGGCGTGGGGATGCCGGTGGTCTATGTCGGCGCCAAGACCGGACGGGACGGCGTCGGCGGCGCGACCATGGCCTCGGCCGAATTCGACGACACGATCGAGGAAAAGCGCCCCACCGTGCAGGTCGGCGACCCCTTCACCGAAAAGAAGCTGATGGAGGCCTGCCTTGAGCTGATGCAGACGGACGCGGTGATTTCCATTCAGGACATGGGGGCCGCGGGGTTGACCTGTTCGGCGGTCGAGATGGGCGACAAGGGCGGCCTTGGCATCCGGCTGGTGCTCGATCACGTGCCGCAGCGCGAAACCGCCATGACGGCCTATGAGATGATGCTGTCGGAATCGCAGGAACGCATGCTGATGGTCCTGAAGCCCGAAAAGCAGGACGAGGCCCGCGCCATCTTCGACAAATGGGATCTGGACTTTGCCGTGGTGGGCGAAACCATCGCAGAGGACCGCTTCCTCATCCTGCATGGCAATGAGGTGATGGCGGATCTGCCGCTGTCGAAGCTGTCCTCCTCGGCGCCCGAATATGACCGGCCCTGGGTGGAAACGCCGAAGCCCGCTCCGGTGGCGCCGCTGCCGGAGATCGCGCCCATCGCGGCCTTGCGCGCGCTGATCGGGTCTCCGAACTATGCGGCCAAGGACTGGGTGTTCGAGCAATACGACACGCAGGTCATGGGCGACACGGTGCGCCGTCCGGGCCTTGGCGCGGGCGTGGTGCGGGTGCATGGCACCGACAAGGCCGTGGCCTTCACCTCGGACGTGACGCCACGCTACGTCAAGGCGAACCCGTTCGAGGGCGGCAAGCAGGCCGTGGCCGAAGCCTATCGCAACCTCATCGCCGTCGGCGCGCTGCCGCTGGCCACCACCGACAACCTGAACTTCGGCAACCCGGAAAAGCCCGAGATCATGGGCCAGCTCGTCGGCGCGATCAAAGGCATCGACGCCGCCTGCCGGGCGCTGGACTTCCCGATCGTGTCGGGGAACGTGTCGCTTTACAATGAAACCGACGGTTCGGGCATCCTGCCCACGCCGACCATCGGCGCGGTGGGGCTGATCGAAAACCTCGACGACCTGATCTCCGGCGTGCCGGCCGAAGGCGATATCGCGATCCTTGTCGGCGAGACCTTCGGCCACCTCGGTCAGTCGGCGCTTGCCCTTGAGGCCTTCGGCCGCGAGGATGGCGACGCGCCCGAAGTCGATCTGGATGCCGAGCGCCGCAACGGCGAGTTCCTCCGCGCGCATCGCAAGGCGCTGAAGGGCGCGACCGACCTCGCCGATGGCGGCCTCGCGCTCGCGGCATTCGAGATGGCCGAAGCCGGCGGCGTGGGCGTGACGCTCGACGCGGGCGATATTCCGACGCTCTTCGGCGAGGATCAGGCCCGCTACCTGATCGTCTGCGACGAGGCCGGGGCAAAGGCGCTCGAAGCCGCGGCGCTGACCTCGGACGTGGCGCTGACCCGCGTCGGCCGCTTCGGTGGCACGCAGGTCACGTTCGGCACCGACAGCGCGCCGCTTGCCGATCTGTCGCGGCTCTACCGCACCGCTTTTGTCGAAAAGATCGGCCTCTGACGTCAGAAGCGGCATGCCGGGCACGCGCCATGCGCCGCCCCCTTGCCGCTCCTTCGCTCCGCGCCTAGATTGATTCCAAAGACGAGGAGTTCCCCATGCCTATGGAAGCCCAGGACATCGAAGCCCTGATCCGCGAAACCTTCCCCGATGCTGTGATCACCATCACCGATCTGGCAGGAGACGGGAATCACTGGGCGGCAGAGGTGATCGACGCCTCGTTCAAGGGGCTCAACCGGGTGCAGCAGCAGCGCGCGGTCTTCGCCGCGCTCAAAGGTGCGATGGACGGGCCGAACGCGCCGCTCCATGCGCTCGCGCTGACCACCAAGGCCCCGGAATAATCAGGATGCAGGCGCCGGAAGGCGCGGAAAGGACGAACAGGATGAGCGCGCTCGATCAGATCCAGAACGACATCGGCACCAATGACGTGGTGCTTTACATGAAGGGCACCAAGGAAATGCCGCGCTGCGGTTTTTCCAGCCGTGTGGCCGGGGTGCTGAATTTCATGGGCGTCGACTACAAGGATATCGACGTCCTCGCGGATGCGGACATCCGGCAGGGGATCAAGGATTTCTCCGAATGGCCGACGATCCCGCAGCTTTACGTTAAGGGCGAATTCGTCGGCGGCTGCGATATCGTGACGGAAATGACGCTGTCGGGCGAACTCGACAAGCTGTTCGAGGACAAGGGCATCGCCTTCGACAAGGCGAAGGCGGAGCAGATCCGCGCCGCCAACGCCTGATTCCCCCGGCCGTCAGCGAAAATGGAAAGGCCCGGCGCGATGCCGGGCCTTTGTCATTTCGTCCGGCCGAACAGCCTTTGCTTGAACAGCGCCCACCGGCCCTTGGCGCGTTCGCCAGCCGCCTCGGCGCGGTAGCCCACCTCGTCGATCCGGCTCGCCGCATTGCCGAACAGCGGGTCGAGCGAGCGTTGCCGGAACTGCCGCCACATCGCCCGGATCAGCAGCGCGACCGCCGCCAGCAAAAGCAGGATGACGATGCTGGCCCAAGGGATGATGCGCACATCCGGCCCGGAAACGGCCCGCACCGAGATCGCGTTCGGGAAGGTGGACAGCAGCTCCTGCCGCCAGCCATAGCGGGTGATCACCGCCCATTTCGGCGTTTCCGGCGTGGATTTCAGATCCTCGGCCTTTGCCTGCAGGGTAGCGGTATCGAACTTGAAATAGGGCGGCCAGCCCCAGCCGGTATCCTCGTTGCGATAGACGATGGCCTTGCCGTTCGCCTTGACCGCGGCGATGAACTGCACGTCGCGGTTCACCTGATTGACCTGCGTCTTGCTCGACCCGGACCAGAAGACCCGCGTCCATCCGGTCAGATCCACCCGCTGCTGATAGGTGCCAACGATCCGCACCACGTCATGCTGCGGCAGCGTGTAATACAGGAAGCCCGCGACGAACAGCAGCACGAGCGTCCAGAATGTAGGTTTCACATAGCGCATCGCACCCTCACCATTGCATGTTCATCACGACGATCAGCGCCGTCATGACGCAGACCGGCACCACATAGACCAGCCACAAGAGCTTGCGCCGCAGGCTTTTTTCATAGCGCGCCATGCCCTCTTTGACAAAGCTGTCGCGCGGACCCAGATCCTTGCCCGCCCCATCCTTGCCTGTCGTCGCGTCCCAGCGGTTTTCCAGCCGCTCGCGTTGCAGCGACCGGCAATAGGCCAGCAGCAGCCAGTAGATCAGCGTGAGCGTGAACAGCCCAAGGAAGATCAGTTTCCAGAATGCCAGCACCGCAATCTCCTGCCGGTTTTGCCCCACTTAACCGCTTGCGCCCACTTAACTGCTTGTGATGGTGCAAGGGAAGGGGCCGCGCGGTCGCGGCGGCATTTGACCTGCGACACGGGCGGGATTAGCGTGACCGCATGGACCTGGCCCGCCGTATCCGAACCGAGGTGGATGCCCGCCGCGACGCGCTCGTGGCGCTGGCCCGCGATCTGATCCGCATCCCCACGCTGAACCCGCCCGGCCAGTGCTACCGCGACCTGTGCGAGGCGCTTGGCGCACGCCTGTCAGCCTCGGGCTTCACGGTCGAGCTGCTGCGCGCCACCGGCACCCCCGGCGATTGCGAGGAATGGCCGCGCTGGAACCTTGTCGCGCGGCGTGCGGGCGCCCTGCCCGGCGATTGCGTGCATTTCAATTCGCATCACGACGTGGTCGAGGTCGGACAGGGCTGGACCCGCGATCCGTTCGGCGGCGCGGTCGAGGGCGACCGCCTTTACGGCCGGGGGGCGAGCGACATGAAGGGCGGGCTTGCCGCCTCGGTCATCGCGGCCGAAGCCTTCATCGCCGCCTGCCCCGACCATCGCGGCGCGATCGAGATCTCGGCGACGGCGGATGAGGAATCGGGCGGCTATGGCGGGGTCGCCTGGCTCGCGGAACGCGGCTGGTTCTCGCCCGAAAGGGTGCAGCATGTCATCATCCCGGAACCCCTGCACAAGGATCAGATCTGCCTTGGCCATCGTGGCGTCTGGTGGGCGGAAATCGAGACGCATGGTCGCATCGCCCATGGCTCGATGCCCTTCCTTGGCGACAGCGCGATCCGCCACATGGGCGCGGTGCTTGAGGAAATGGAGGCGACGCTCTACCCCCTGCTGGCGGGCAAGCGCACCGCGATGCCGGTGATCCCCGAAGGCGCGCGGGCCTCGACCCTCAACGTCAACTCCATTCACGGGGGCGAGCCGGACCGTGGCCCCGGCTTCACCGGCCTGCCCGCGCCCTGCGTCGCCGACCGCTGCCGCATCACCATCGACCGCCGCTTCCTGATCGAGGAGGACCCCGCCGAGGTGAAGGCCGAGGTCACCCGCCTGATGGAGCGCATCCGCGCCCGCCGCCCCGGCTTCCGCTACGAGATCCGCACGCTTTTCGAGGTGCAGCCGACGATGACCGACCGTGACGCGCCGGTCGTGCGCTCCACCGCCGCGGCGATCGAGGCGGTGCTCGGCCGCGAGGCGGGCTATGTCGTCTCCCCCGGCACCTACGACCAGAAGCACATCGACCGCATCGGCCGGCTGAAGAACTGCATCGCCTACGGGCCGGGTCAATTGGCGCAGGCGCATCAGCCCGATGAATGGATCGGCATCACCGACATGGCGGACAGTGCGCGGGTCATGGCGCTTGTCCTTGCGGAACTTCTGGCGCCCCGGTCGGCGTAAACCCCTTGATCGCCGCGCGCATCGCGCCAAAGATGCCCGCAACCATTCAAATCCCGGGGGAGGATTGATGAAACGGACGCTTGTTGCCGCGGCCCTGACGTTCTGGGCCACAACCGCGCTGGCCGCGCCCGATGCGGTGACGCTCGGCATGGTGCTGGAGCCGCCCAATCTCGATCCGACCGCGGGCGCGGCGGCGGCGATCGATGAGGTCGTCTACGCCAATGTCTTCGAGGGGCTGACGCGCTTTGCCCCCGACGGTTCGATCCTGCCCGCGCTCGCGCAAAGCTGGGACGTGTCCGAGGACGGCACCGTCTACACCTTCCATCTGGTCACCGGCGCGACCTTCCACGACGGCACCACCTTCGACGCCGAGGACGTGAAGTTCAGCCTCGACCGTGCGCGGGCCGAGGACAGCACCAACGCGCAGAAGGCGCTGTTCACCGGGATCTCCTCGGTCGAGGTGCTGGACCCGGCGACGGTGAAGGTCACGCTTGCGGCGCCCGATGGCGCCTTTCCGTTCAAGATGGCCTGGGGGGATGCGGTGATCGTCGCCCCCGAATCGATCGCGACCGATGCGACGAAGCCTGTCGGCACCGGCCCCTTTCAGTTCGGGGAATGGGTGCAGGGCGACCGCGTCACCCTGACCGCCTATCCGGACTACTGGGGGGAAAAGCCGGCGCTGAACCGCGCCACCTTCCGCTTCATCTCGGACCCGACGGCGGCCTTCGCGGCGATGATGTCGGGCGATATCGACGCCTTCCCGAATTATCCCGCCCCCGAAACCCTGAGCCAGTTCGAGGCCGATCCCCGCTTCAAGGTCGTCGTCGGCACCACCGAGGGCGAAACGATCCTCGCCATGAACAACCGCAACCCGCCGCTGAACGACGTGCGGGTGCGCGAGGCCATCGCCCATGCGATCAACCGGCAGGAAATCATCGACGGCGCGATGTTCGGCTATGGCACGCCGATCGGCACGCATTTCCCGCCGCACAACCCCGATTACGTCGATCTGACGGATCTTTCCGCCTACGACCCGGACAAGTCCCGTGCTCTGCTTGCCGAGGCTGGCGCGTCCGACCTGACGCTGCGGCTGGCGCTGCCGCCGCCCTCCTACGCCCGCCGCGGCGGCGAGATCGTCGCCGCGCAGCTGGCCGCCGTGGGCATCCGCACGCAGATCACCAATGTCGAATGGGCGCAGTGGCTGGAACAGGTGTTCGGCAACCATGACTTCGACCTGACGATCATCAGCCATGTCGAGCCCGCCGACATGAACATCTACGCCCGGCCGGACTATTATTTCGGCTACGACAAGCCGGAATTCATCACGCTGATGGCCGAACTCGACCGCGCCGTGGATCCGGCGGATCGCTCCGCCCTGACGAAACAGGCCGAAGAGATGATCGCCCATGATTACGTCAACGCCTTCCTGTTCCAGCTGGCGAAGACCGGCGTGGCGAAGGCGAAGCTCGAAGGTCTGTGGGAAAACGCGCCCACCCCGGCGAACGACCTGACCGGGGTCTACTGGGCGGAATGACCCGACGAACGGGCGGCGCGGTCAGTTCAGGCCGCGCAGCTCGCGTTCGCGTTCCTCGGCGGATTGCACGGCGGCCTGATACTGCTCCGCCTCGACTTCCGACAGGTCGGGGATCTCCCCCGCTTCCCAGGCGCGGCGGTCGGCCTCGATCGCGGCGGTATCGCTTTCGGGCACGACATAGCCGGTGTGCAGCTCGACCATCGGTCCCTCCAGATCAAGGCTTTCGCTGCGCGAACGCACATGCACCTTGGTGCCCAGCTCGGCCTCGTCGAACAGGTCGATGATGTCTTGGTTGAACAACCGGATGCAGCCCGCCGAGGTCGCCTTGCCGATCGAACTCGGGTCCATGGTGCCGTGAATGCGGTAATAGGTGTCCCTGCCGTTGCGATAGAGATACAGCGCCCGCGCCCCCAGCGGATTGTCGAGCCCGCCCGGCAGCCCCGCCGCCAGCGGCCCATACAGGTCGGGTTCGGTGCGAATCATGTTCTTGGTCGGCGCCCAGTAGGGATATTCCTCCTTGCGCCGCACCACCGCATCGCCGGAAAAGCCGCGCCCGGCCTTGCCCACGGCCACGCCAAAGCGCATCGCCCGCCCCGGCTCGACCACGTGATACAGCACCCGCGCATAGGGATCGACGACGATCGAGCCGGGCTCTTCCGGCCCGGTGTAATCAACCCAGGTGCGGCGGTTGCGTTCGTTCAGATAGGCGGGATTGACGGCCGGGATGGTCCGCTCGCCGTCCTTCCGCGCCCGGTAGACCGCCGGCACCATAAGGCCCGGAGTCGCCTGCGACGGCGCCCGGCTGCCACCGCATCCGGCCAGAGCCACAAGAGACAATCCCGTGAGAATCATCGCCCGTCGCGGCATCGGAATGATCGTCAATGTGTCACCTGTCCGTTTGAATTCTGTCCGGTCTGCCCGGTTCCGATGCACAGAAGTCCAATGCAGCCCCGGTTGGTCAAGGGGTTGCGGGGTTTTTCGGTTCCCGACTGTTGCGCAAAAAACCCGGCCGCGGCGCGCCGCCATGCCGGAATGACGCCAGTGACGCCGCCCCGGCGCGAAATGAGGCGCCACCCGGAGAGGCTGCCCGAAAAGCGGACGGCCGGGCCTCATTGGCCTCTCCACGCCACATCTTCGCCGCAATCGCGCCACAAAATAAACCAACTGTTAACAATGCCGTGCCACAACGAAAAGGCGAGCGGGACCGGGAAGGAGAATGCAGGTTGTTTTCTTGCCAAACCCCCTACACCCCACCCACCACGGAGGAAGATGAACTGTCCTTCCTGCGTCTCGTTCGCTCCCGCCGGGTCGGGCCGACAACCTTTCACCGGCTGATGGCGGAACATGGCTCCGCCCCAGCGGCCCTTGCCGCCTTGCCCGAGGTGGCGCGGGCCTCGGGGATGGAGCGCTACGAATCCTGTCCCGCCGCCGTCGCGCTAAAGGAGCTTGTGGCCGGCAGGCGGCTTGGCGCGCGGCCCTTGCTGTATGGCCGCAAGGACTATCCGCCGGGGCTTCTGGGCCTTGCCGATGCGCCGCCCTTCCTGTGGTCGATCGGGGATCCGGCGCTGGCCGCGCGGCCGTCGGTCGCGCTCATCGGGGCGCGGAACGCCTCCTCGCTCGGGCTGCGCATGGCGCGCAGGCTGGCGGGGGAGCTGTCCGAGGCGGGCTTCCTGATCGTGTCGGGTCTTGCCCGCGGCATCGACGCCGCCGCGCATGAGGCGGCGCTGCCGCTCGGCACGGCGGGGGTGCAGGCGGGGGGGATAGATGTCGTCTATCCGGCGGAAAACGCGGCGCTTTACCGGAACATGGCGGAAAAGGGACTCCGGCTCGCGGAATTGCCGCCGGGGGCGGAGCCGGTCGCCCGGCATTTTCCGCAGCGAAACCGGATCATCGCCGGGATGGCGCAGGCCACGCTGGTGATCGAGGCGGCCGCGCGTTCGGGCAGCCTGCTGACGGCGCGGATGGCGCTGGACTACGGGCGCGAGGTGATGGCCGTGCCGGGGCATCCGCTCGACGGACGGGCGACGGGCTGCAACATGCTGATCCGCGATGGCGCCGTGCTGATCCGCGACGCGGCGGATGTCATCGCACTGATCGGCGCGCCGGGGCCCGCGGCCGCGCCTGCCCCCGCCGCGCCGTCCCCTTCCCCGCCGCCGGAGCCCGCCGCGCAGGATATCGCGGCGCGCATCCTCGCCGCGCTTGGACCGAGCCCGACACCCGAGGATCTGGTGCTGCGCGACCTGTCGATCGACGCCGCGACCTTCACCCGGCATGTCTTCCTGCTGGAACTCGACGGCCGGGTGCGGCGCCTGCCCGGGGCCCTGCTGAGCCGCACCTGAACCCATCGCGGTGTTTCGCGCCGCATTGACATTCCCGCCGTGACACCCACATCTTGCCCGCCCAGTAACGCACCGCGTATGAATATGAGGAAGTCATGGCCGTCGTCGTCGTCGAATCTCCCGCCAAGGCCAAGACAATCAACAAATATCTGGGTCCCAGCTATACGGTTCTGGCGTCTTTCGGGCATGTCCGCGACCTGCCGCCCAAGGACGGCTCGGTCGATACCGACCATGATTTCGCGATGAAATGGGAAGTTTCTCCCGATTCGAAAAAACACATCAAGGCGATCACCGATGCGCTGGCGGGCGATGACGAACTGATCCTCGCCACCGACCCCGACCGCGAGGGGGAGGCGATTTCCTGGCACCTCGAACAGGCGCTGGCGTCGAAGCTGAAATCGAAGAAGGTCTCCCGCGTGACCTTCAACGCGATCACCAAATCGGCAATCACCGAGGCGATGAAATCCCCCCGTCAGATCGATCAGGCGCTGGTCGAGGCCTATCTGGCGCGCCGCGCGCTGGACTACCTCGTGGGGTTCAACCTCTCGCCGGTGCTGTGGCGCAAGCTGCCGGGCGCGCGGTCCGCGGGCCGGGTGCAATCGGTCTGCCTGCGCCTGATCGTCGAGCGGGAGATGGAGATCGAGGCCTTCCGAGCCCGCGAATACTGGACGGTGACGGCGGTTCTGGAAACGCCGCGCGGGCAGGAATTCACCGCGCGGCTGACGGTTCTGGGGGGCAAGAAGCTCGACAAGTTCGACCTTGCCACGGAAACCGATGCGGAACTGGCGGTGCAGGCCATCACTTCCCGCGATCTGACGGTGAAATCGGTCGAGGCGAAGCCCGCGACCCGCAATCCCTACCCGCCCTTCATGACCTCGACCCTGCAGCAGGAGGCGTCGCGCAAATACGGCATGGGCGCCAAGGCGACGATGCAGGCGGCGCAGCGGCTGTATGAGGCGGGCTACATCACCTATATGCGGACCGACGGCATCGACATGGCGCCCGAGGCGGTCATGGCCGCGCGCGACGAAATCAAGCGCCGCTTCGGGGACCGCTACGTGCCGTCGAGCCCCCGCATGTACAAGAACAAGGCCAAGAACGCGCAGGAAGCGCACGAATGTATCCGCCCGACGGATATGAGCGCCGATCCGGCGAAGCTGAAGCTCGCCGACGATCAGGCCAAGCTCTACGACCTGATCTGGAAACGCACTCTGGCCAGCCAGATGGCCGCCGCGCAGATGGAACGCACGACCGTCGATGTCGCCTCGGCCGATGGTCAGGTCGAGCTGCGCGCCACCGGGCAGGTGCTGACCTTCGACGGCTTCCTCAAGATCTACGATCAGGGCCGCGACGACGAGGATGACGATGACAGCGCCCGTCTGCCGCAGATCATGCAGGGCGAACCGGCGAAGAAGAACCAGATCACGCCCGAGCAGCACTTCACCCAGCCCCCGCCCCGCTACACCGAGGCGACGCTGGTCAAGCGGATGGAGGAACTGGGCATCGGGCGGCCGTCCACCTATGCCTCGATCCTGACAACGATCGTCGACCGCGGCTATGTCCGCAAGGACAAGAACCGGCTGATCCCCGAGGATACCGGGCGGCTGGTGACGGTCTTCCTGACCAATTATTTCCGCCGCTATGTCGAATACGACTTCACCGCGGATATGGAGGAACAGCTCGACGATATCTCGGCGGGCGACCGCGATTACAAGGACGTGCTGGCCCGGTTCTGGCGCGACTTTTCCGCCGCGATCGGCGAGACGTCGGAATTGCGGATCACCGAGGTGCTCGACAAGATCGACGAGGTGTTGTCGCCTCATCTTTACCCGCCGCGCCCGGACGGGTCCGATCCGCGCATCTGCCCGGTCTGCCATCAGGGCCGCCTGCATCTGAAGACGGCGCGCTCCGGCGGGGCCTTCGTAGGGTGCGGCAACTATCCCGAATGCCGCTACACGCGCCCGATTTCGGCCCCGGACGGCGAGGGGACGGCGGCGCTCGACGGCAAGGTTCTGGGCGTGGACGAAGGGCTGGACATCACGCTCCGCGTCGGCCGCTTCGGCCCCTATGTGCAGAAGGGCGAGGCGACGGCGGAACAGCCGAAGCCGCCGCGCGCCTCCTTGCCCAAGGGCTGGGCGCCCGAAGCGATGGATCTGGAAAAGGCGCTGGCGCTGTTGTCGCTGCCGCGCGAGATCGGCCTGCACCCCGAGGATGGCGTGGCGGTCGAGGCCGGGATCGGCCGCTTTGGCCCCTATGTGAAGCACGGCTCAACCTATGCGAATCTGCCCGATGTCGAGGAGGTCTTCACCGTCGGCATGAACCGCGCGATCGAGGTTCTGGCGCAGAAGGCGGCGCGCGGACCGGGGCGTGGTGCTGCGGCGAAGCCAATCAAGGAGCTGGGCGAACATCCGGACGGCGGCCCGATTCAGGTCATGCCCGGCCGCTACGGGCCTTATGTGAAATGGGGCAAGGTCAACGCGACCCTGCCGAAGGATGTCGAACCCGAGGATGTCACGCTGGAAATCGCCCTGCCGCTGATCGAGGCGAAGGCCTCGAAGGGCGGCAAGAAGAAGGCCCCGGCCGCGAAGAAACCGGCGGCGAAGAAGGCGGCGGCACCCGCGAAAAATAAGGCGGCGGCGAAGAAGCCCGCAAAGAAACCCGCCACGAAAAGGGCTGCGCCCAAGACGGATGCGGCGGAATGATCCGCCGCGCCTGACGTAACGTTCACCGCCCCCGCATTTTGCGGAACACCATCGCATGCAATTGACAGTTCCCTCGGTTTTACCCAAATTCGGGCAGCAACCGGGAGGGTTCAATGACGAAAATCTATGGCTCGGCGAGCGAGGCCCTGGAGGGGCTCCTGTTCGACGGCATGACGATCTCGGCGGGCGGTTTCGGCCTGTGCGGGATCCCCGAACTGCTGATCGACGGTCTGGTCGAAAGCGGCGTGAAGGATCTGACCATCGCGTCCAACAACGCCGGTGTGGACGGCTTCGGGCTGGGCAAGCTGCTCAACACCCGGCAGGTGAAGAAGATGATCTCCTCCTACGTGGGCGAGAACGCCGAGTTCATGCGCCAGTATCTGGCGGGGGAACTTGAGCTTGAATTCACCCCGCAGGGCACGCTGGCCGAACGGATGCGGGCGGGCGGCGCGGGCATCCCGGGCTTTTACACGAAAACCGGCGTCGGCACCGTGGTCGCCGAGGGCAAGGAGCTGAAGGATTTCGACGGCGAGACCTATTTGCTCGAACGCGGGATCTTTGCCGACCTTGCAATCGTCAAGGCGTGGAAGGCGGACGAGACCGGCAATGCGATCTTCCGCAAGACGGCGCGCAACTTCAACCCGCCCGCCGCGCAAAGCGGCCGCGTCTGCGTCATGGAGGTCGAGGAGATCGTTCCTGTCGGATCGCTGGACCCCGACCACATCCATCTGCCCGGTATCTATGTGCATCGGCTGATCCAGGGTCCGCATGAAAAGCGGATCGAACAGCGCACCGTGCGGCCGCGCGCCGCGACGGCCGGGAAAGGGGAGGAACTCTGATGCCCTGGGACAGGAACCAGATGGCGGCCCGCGCCGCGCAGGAGCTGGAAAACGGCACCTATGTGAACCTCGGCATCGGTATTCCGACCTTGGTGCCGAACTTCATCCCCGAGGGGGTGACGGTCACACTGCAATCGGAAAACGGCATGCTGGGCATGGGTCCCTTCCCCTATGAGGGCGAGGAAGACCCGGACCTGATCAACGCCGGCAAGCAGACCATCACCGAGGTGCCGAACACCGCCTATTTCGACAGCGCGACCTCCTTCGGGATGATTCGCGGCGGCAAGATCGCGATGGCGATCCTTGGCGCGATGGAAGTGGCCGAAAACGGCGATCTGGCGAACTGGATGATTCCCGGCAAGCTGGTGAAGGGCATGGGCGGGGCGATGGACCTTGTCGCCGGGGTGAAGCGGGTCGTGGTCGTGATGGATCACACCAACAAGCACGGCGAGTCCAAGGTGCTGAAGGCCTGCACCCTGCCGCTGACCGGCAAGGGCGTGGTGGACCGGATCATCACCAACCTCGGCGTGCTGGACGTGGTGCCCGGCGGGCTGAAGATCGTCGAGATCGCCGATGGCGTGACCGAGGCTGACCTGCGCGCCGCGACCGAGGCCGCGATCATCGACTGAACGGACGGGCCGGGGCATCCCGGCCCTGTTCACAACGCATCGGCGACGAAGACGCAGGCGTCGGACACCAGCTCCGGCGGCGTCGCGCACAGCCCCCGCGCCACCTGCCACGCGGCCAGAACCTTGGGCACGTAATCGCGGGTTTCGGCATAGGGCGGCACGCCGCCATTCCGCCGTACGGCATTTTCGCCCGCGTTGTAGGCGGCGATCACCATCAGCGGATCGCCGTCGAATTCGCGCATCAGCCAGTCCAGATAGGCGACTCCGCCCCGGATGTTCTTCGCGGGATCGGTGCTGTCGTCCACGGAGAATCGCGTCGCCGTCGCGGGGATGAGCTGCATCAGCCCGACCGCACCGGCCCGCGACACGGCATCCGCCCGCCCCGCCGATTCGGTCGAGATCACCGCCAGCACCAGCGCCGGCGACACCCGCGTCCCGATCGAGGCGCTCAGGATATCCCGCCCGTGCCGACGCGCGATTTCCTGCAGATGCGAGAGGCGTGGGGCGCGCGCCTGCGGACTGCCGGCAAGCGCCTCGACCGCCCGCTCGAATCGTCCGTCCCGTTCGGCAAGCGCCGGCGACACCAGTTGCCAGAACCAGGCGTAGGAGGCCGAGGGCGCCGCGCCCGGCACCGCCGACGCCGGCCCGCGGATGACGCCGCCGTGGATCACGCCCCCCCGGATCACCCCCGTTGGCGCCCGAAGGGCATCGGCGGCGGCCAGACCGCGGCGCTGTTCCTCGGGGTCGATCTGGATCGTCAGCCGTTTCGCCCCGGCCGCCGGCGGCGCGACGCGCTTGGGGGACAGGTTCAGGACGACGGGCTGCGGCGCGATCTCCTCGGTGGCGTCCATGATCTCCGCCCGCGCGCCCGGGCAAAGCCCAAGCGTCAGCGCACCGGAAACCAGACATCCCAACCAGACCGAGCCCCGCATCCATCCCTTCCGCTTCACCGAAATGCTCCGGAGCTTATGCCGCCCGCGCACCGGATTTCCAGTGCCGCCGCGTCATTCCCCCGGAGGATTTCGGTAAATGACGATTCGGGCGGCAATAGGGCATGCGGCCGGGCGAAAACCGTCGCGGTCCACAGGTTTACATATCGTGAAAATGCCCAAGGCACGCCCGAATCCTGCCACCTTCCGCAGGCCATATGCCCCCATCCCGTGATGGCAAGGCAGTTCGCCTGCGACGCGGAGGAAACCAAACTCAGGAGATAATCATGAAGTTTTTCAGAATCGCCAACCGGCTCCGCAACCTCCGCCGCGCAGAAGACGGCGCCGTCACCGTCGACTGGGTCGTGCTGACCGCCGCCGTCGTCGGCCTCGGCGCCGCCGCACTGATCCTGATCCGTGGGCAAACGATGAAGGCTTCCGAAACCATCGGTGGCTATCTCGAGAAGGTCAAAGTGGACGAATCCACGACCACGACCGACTGATCTCATCACGACTCACGAATACCGCAGGGCCGCACTTCGGTGCGGCCTTTACTTTTATCTCGCCGAACACAACCCGGATCATGTCCCGTTCGCGCCCCATTTCCGCCACCAATTCGTGTCACCTCCAATCTCGAAGAAGAGTTCCCTCGCTCCGGCCAACTGGAGAAACGCATGCCCCAAAGACACAGATTTTCACTGCGCCTCGCCGGAGTCCGATCCGAAGAGGGCGCAATTACCGTCGACTGGGTGGTGCTGACTGCCCTTCTCGTCTCACTCGGTTTCGTTACCGGCACGATGATCTGGGGCAAAACCGAAACCGTCGCTGATCGCGTCGGCCAGTATGTCGGGTCGCGGACCGTCAACGACCAGCCCTGATCCCCTTCACGGAGCCCCGGATGCGTCTGATCATCGTTGTTAGCCTTCTCCTCGGCATCGCCCTTGCCGCAGGTGCCGTCCATATGGCGCAAAGCCAGATCGGCCAATACGAGGCCGAACGCGACAGGCTGCTGGTCGAACAGGCCAGGCTGCCGCCGATGACCACCGTCGTCATCGTCAAGCGCGCGCTGAAATATGGCGAACGCTTCACCGCCGCCGATCTGGACACGATCCGCATTCAGGCGGATCGCCTGCCGGACGGCACCTTCCGCAGGATCACCGCCAAGGCCGACAGCGAAACCGCCGGGCAGGCCGTCTTCCCCGAAGGCGAAACCCGCCCCCGCGCCGCGCGCCGGTCCTTTGAGGCGAACGAGGTGCTTCTGTCGGGCAAGGTCACCTCTCCGGGCATGGATGCCGGGATCATGGCCGCGCTCCAGCCGAACATGCGCGCCTTCACCATTCAGGTCGACCGGGTATCGGGCGTGTCGGGATTCCTGCGGCCGGGCGACCGGGTGGATGTCTACTGGTCCGGCACGGTCCGCGACCAACCGGTCACCCGGCTCATCGACAGTCTGCGGCTAATCGCCGTGGACCAGAGCGCCGACGCCGATCGCAGCGCCGAAACCGTCAACGCCCGGACGGTCACGGCCGAGGTCACGCCCGAGCAGGTCGCGGCGCTGACGCTGGCACAGTCGACGGGCAAGCTGACGCTGTCGCTGGTCGGCCAGAACGACACGGCCGAACCGGGGGAGGTCGAAATCGACCGGAACCAGTTCCTTGGCCTGCAAGCCGCCCGCCCGGCCGCCGCGGGGCCGCAGACCTGCACGATCAGGACCAGAAAGGGCACCGAATTGCAGGAAACCACCATCCCCTGCCCGCCGCAACCGTGACGATACCCATGCGCCGCTGCACCGAAAAACGTCGCGGGCCCCTCGCCTGTTCACGAATTGGGAAGGGAATTGCCCCAGTCTCTGCCGGAACGGGACGAGATTCCCTCCGCCGACGGAAACCAGAGAGGCTGGTTCACATGAGCAGGATCAGAAGCTGGATCACGCTGGGGGTTGCCCTGCTGCTGACCGGCATTTCCGCCGCACAGGCGGACACGCTGCGGGTGATGTCCGGATCCTCGGGCACCCCGCTGGCCGTGCCGATGAACCGCGCCGTGGTCGTCGAAAGCGATGCGGTCTTCACCGAAGTGTCGATCGCCAATCCCGGCATCGCCGACATCACCACGCTGACCGAGCGGACGATCTACGTGCTGGGCAAGCTGCCGGGCCGCACGACGATGACCATCCTTGGGGAGGATGGCAGGCTGATCTCCAACGTCGAGGTGCAGGTGACGCCCGACATCGCCGAGTTCAAGGAACGCCTGCGCCAGATCCTGCCCGGCGAAACGATCGAAGTGCGGACGGCCAATGACGGAATCGTGCTGTCGGGCACCATTTCCTCGGCGGCGAAGCTCGACCGCGCACTGGATCTGGCGCGGCGCTACGCCGGGGAAAGGGTCTCGAACCTGATGTCCGTCGGCGGCACGCAGCAGGTGATGCTGAAGATCCGCTTCGCTGAGATGCAGCGGTCGGTGTCGAAAAGCCTGTCTTCCTCTTTCGGCTTCGGTACGGCGGGGGGCAACTGGCGCAGCGCCGGGGCGACCGGCAACATCAACCAGATCAACAACTGGTCGAACGGCAATACGGTGACCACAGCGGCGACCGGGGCCATGGGAATCGGCTTCACCGCCGGCAATCTGCAGCTCAACGTCCTGCTGGAGGCGCTGGAATCAAAAGGGGTGGTGCGGACCCTGGCCGAGCCGAACCTGACCGCGCTGTCGGGACAGCAGGCGAAATTCC
Source organism: Paenirhodobacter populi (assembly GCF_004022215.1). Taxonomy (GTDB): domain Bacteria; phylum Pseudomonadota; class Alphaproteobacteria; order Rhodobacterales; family Rhodobacteraceae; genus Rhodobacter; species Rhodobacter populi. The sequence goes on along the minus strand of NZ_SAUZ01000026.1, from coordinate 29,922 downwards.
TTGCCGGCGGCGAATATCCGATCCCCGTCTACAACGGCGAAGACAGCGGCGTGACGGTGCAATACAAGCCCTTCGGTGTGGAAATGGCCTTCACGCCGCGGGTGGTCGACGGCAACCTGATAAACCTCGAAATCGCCGCATCGGTTTCGGCCATCGACACGACAGTGACGATGACGAATGGCGGCTTCACGGTCAATGCGTTCAAGCGGCGCGACACCTCCACCACGGTGGAGATGCGCGACGGCGAAAGCTTCGCCATCGCGGGTCTGCTTCAGGACGATTTCAACGATCTCAACAGTCAGGTGCCGTGGCTTGGCGATATCCCGGTTCTGGGCGCGCTGTTCCGGTCCAGTTCCTACGAACGGAGACAGTCCGAACTCGTCATCATCGTCACCCCCCATCTTGTTTCCCCGACGCGGGGCGAGGCGCTGGCCCTGCCGACGGATCGGGTGCGTCTGCCCTCGGAAACCGAGCTGTTCCTGTATGGCAAAACCACGGGCAAGACGCTGAAGGGGCCCGCGGCGGAAGTGGCGAAGCAGGGCTTCAGCGGCTCTTACGGCTATGTGATGGAGTAAGCCATGACCCTCACGAAGACATCCCGGTGGCTTGCATTGGCCCTGTTGCTGTCCGGTTGCGGCACGGGTGAGGTCGGCAGCGACCCCGAAATCAGCAGCTTCGGCACGTCGATCACCGAAAATACCCAACTGATGACCGGGGAACGGGACTTCGCCATCAACCTGACGCAGAAATTCGCCTCGGAGGCGCCGAATACCGTCCATTTCGCCTTCAATTCCTCGGCACTCGACGGGCTGGCGCAGCAGGCGCTGCTGCGACAGGCAGCCTGGATCCGGAACTATCCGCAGGTGCGCTTCCGGGTCTACGGCCATACCGATCTGGTGGGATCGGCCGCCTACAACAAGGCTTTGGGGATGCGCCGGGCACAAGCGGTCGTTGCGTTTCTGACCGCCCAAGGTGTGTCGCGGGCGCAGATTGACGCCGTGGTGTCCGAAGGCAAGACCCAGCCTCTGGTTTTTACCCAGGCGCCGAACGCACAGAACCGCCGCACGGTGACGGAGGTGATCGGCGTGCTGCGTCGCGCGCCTGCGCAACTCGACGGGAAATATGCGCAACGGGTGTATCAGGGCTATCTCGACAGCGCCGCGCCCGAGCCGATGAACACCGTCGCGAATCAATCGTCGGCGGGCATCGCCATATCGCCGGGGAACTGATGCGTCGCGCGAAGATCACGCCTCCCAGAACCGCGAGTTCGCAGCCTTCAGGCAGGCATCGGCGCCCGCTCTTGGTCGGGGTCCGGCAGGAAAGGATACGAGCATGACCGCCGAAACGGGCCGCATTCTGGCCTGCACGGTTTCGCATGACCTGATGGACTTTGCCCTGCTCGTCGAGGATATGGAAACCGAACTGGGCGAAAACTGGGGGCATCTGCGGGTCGCGGACGCCCTCGCCTATCTGCGTCAGCCCGAAGCGGAAACACTCGAATTCATCGCGCTGACCCTCGATGCCACGGATGAGGACGAAGACCGTCTGGCCGATACGACGGGGATCATCTCGGTCGCAAAGGCACGCGGCGTACATGTCCTGCTGATCGCCGAGGATGTGCGCCCCGCCATCCTGCATCGGCTGCTCCGCGCCGGCGCCGATGATTTCCTCCCCTATCCGCCGCCGGAGAACGCCCTGCACGATGCCATCGCCCGGCTGCGTGCCCCCCGGCCCGAAGCCCCGCTCGCGCCGCCGCTTCTGGCCGATCTGGCCGCCCCGGGGGACACCATTCCCCATGCGCCACAGCCACGTTTCGGCACGGCACCGCAACGCGATGCCGCGATCCTCGCGGTGCAGGGGCTTGCGGGCGGCGTCGGTGCCACCACGCTTGCCGTCAACCTCGCATGGGAACTGGCCAATCCGGCGACCTCGCGCAAGGACATGCTGCAACAGCCGCCCCGGGTCTGCCTGCTCGATCTGGACCTGCAATTCGGCGCGGTCTCGACCTATCTCGACCTGCCCCGCCGCGAAGCGGTGTTCGAACTTCTGTCCGATACGGCGAACATGGATGCCGAAAGTTTCGGCGCCGCCCTGCAGATCTGCAATGAACGCCTGCATGTCCTGACCTCGCCGCCCGATCTGCTGCCGCTGGATTTCATCACCTCGGAGGATGTCGGCCGGCTGATCGACATGGCGCGGTCGCGGTTCGATTTCGTGCTGATCGACATGCCCAAAGCCGTCCCTGGCTGGAGCGAGGCGGTCCTGAACCGCGCGCATATCCATTTCGCGGTGCTGGAACTCGAACTGCGCAGTGCGCAGAATACCCAGACGCTCCTGCGCGCGTTGCGGGCGGAAAACCTGCCGGTGGAACGGTTCCGCTTTGTGCTCAACCGGGCGCCGGGCCTGACCGAGTTGACTGGCCGGTCGCGGGTGAAGCGGCTGGCCGAAAGTCTGGGGATCTCGATCGACATCCTGCTGCCCGATGGCGGCCATCCGGTCACCGTCTCCAATGATCAGGCGTTGCCGCTGGCGCGGACCATGCCGCGCGCAGCGCTGCGCCGGGAAATCCGCAAGCTGGCGGCCTCGCTCGTCGATCAGGAACGCGCGCGCGTCCCGCTTCAGCAGTGAGGAACGGCCATGTTTTCACGCTACCGCAAGACCGGCCCGCAACCGCCAGCGCCCACGCTTCCCCTGCCCGCCACGCCGAAGATGGAGCCTGCGCAGAACGACAAGGATCGCAAGCGGCGGGAACGCCTTGGGGATCTGAAGCTGCAACTGCACAGGCGGCTGCTGGAAAACCTCAACCTCGCGGCGCTCGAACATGCGGCCGAAGCCGATCTGAAGGCGGAAATCACCTCGATCTCGAACGAGGCGATGGCAGAAATGGCGGTCGCGCTGAACGGGGCGGAGCGGCAATCCCTGGTGCAGGAACTTTACGACGAGGTGATGGGGCTCGGCCCGCTCGAACCGCTGCTGAAGGATGAAACGATTTCCGACATCCTCGTGAACGGCCCGCATCAGGTCTTCATCGAACGCAACGGCAAGCTGAGCCTGAGCGAGACGACCTTCAAGGACGACAAGCACCTGCTGCGAATCATCGACAAGATCGTCTCGGCGGTCGGGCGCCGGGTGGACGAGGCCACCCCCTATGTGGACGCCCGGCTCGCGGACGGGTCGCGGTTCAACGCCATGGTGCCGCCCGTTGCGGTGGACGGGGCGCTCGTTTCGATCCGCAAGTTCAAGAAGGACAAGCTGAACATCACCGACCTGATCCGGTTCGGCGCCTTTTCCGAGGACATGGGCGCCTATCTGCAGGCCGCCGTCGCCACCCGCCTCAACGTGATCGTTTCGGGCGGCACGGGATCGGGAAAAACCACGACGCTGAATGCCCTTTCATCCTTTATCGACGATTCCGAGCGCATCCTGACCATCGAGGATACGGCGGAACTGCAATTGCAGCAGACCCATGTGGGCCGGATGGAAAGCCGCCCCGCCAATGTCGAGGGGCGCGGTGCGGTGACCCAGCGGGACTGTCTGCGCAACGCGCTGCGGATGCGGCCCGACCGGATCATCGTCGGCGAAACCCGCGGCGAGGAGGTGATCGACATGTTGCAGGCGATGAACACCGGCCACGACGGCTCGATGACGACGATCCACGCCAATTCGGCGCGCGACGGGATCTCGCGCCTTGAAAACATGGTGGCGATGGCGGGGATCGAAATGCCGCTCAAGGCGATGAGGCAACAGATCGCCTCGGCGGTCAACCTGATCGTGCAGGTCAGCCGGTTGCAGGACGGCTCGCGGCGGATGGTTTCGATCACCGAGATCACCGGGATGGAGGGCGAAGTGATCTCGATGCAGGAACTGTTCCGCTATGAACGGCTCGGCATCGGCCCGGACGGCAAGATCATCGGGCGTTTCACCGGAACGGGGGTGCGGTCGCATTACGCCGACAGGTTCCGGCAATGGGGCTACGATCTGCCCTCGGCCATCTACGAACCGGCGGGGGGCTGACCTGATGGCCTCGCTTGCGCCTCTCATCTATCCGGCGATATTCGCGGCGGTGCTGCTGCTGCTGAACGTGCTTTATCTGCTGGTTTTCGGCCGGTCGATCTCGCTCGACCGCAAGATGAACCGGCGGCTGGAGCTGCTGTCGCGCGGCGGCCGGCGGGAAGAGGTGCTGGAACAGCTTCGCAAGGAAACGACCCGACATCGCAGCGCAAGCGGTATCCCGCTCTATGCGCTGCTGGCTGACAAGGCGCAGAAGGCCAATATCGCCTATTCCCCCAAGGCGCTGATCGCGGTGATGGGACTGGCCTGCCTGTTCGCCTTTGCCGGGCTGACCTTCGGCACAAGGACGGGGCTTCTGCTGCGGATCGTGCTGGCGCTCGGCATGGGGGTGGGCGGCGTCTGGTTCTGGATCTCGCGCCGCGCCGCCAAGCGCATCGCACTGGCCGAGGAACAGCTTCCCGATGCGGTCGAACTGATCGTGCGCGCGCTGCGCGTGGGCCATCCCTTTGTTTCCGCGATACAAAGCGTGGCGCGGGAAATGTCGGACCCGCTGGGATCGGAATTCGGCATCGTCGCGGATGAGGCCTCCTATGGCCGCAATATCTCCGAAAGCCTGCGGGATCTGGCGGACCGGCTGGACATGCAGGACCTGCGCTTTCTCGCCGTCGCCGTGTCGATCCAGCAAAGTTCCGGCGGCAATCTGGCCGAGGTTCTGGAAGGCCTGTCCAAGGTGATCCGCGCCCGCTTCCGCCTGCTGCGCCGCGTGTCCGCCATCACTGCCGAGCCGCGCTGGTCCGGTATCTTTCTTTCCGCCTTCCCGCTGGTGGTGCTGCTGATCATCCAGATCGTCGCACCGGATTTCTATGACGGGGTCAAGGGCACCCCGGCCTTCATGCCGACGGCTCTGGTCGTCTTTGTGCTTCTGGGGGCGAATGTCCTGTTCATGAAGATCATGACGACGATCAAGGTCTGATACGCATGCCGATCCTGTCTCCCATGGCGTTGATCTTCGTTCTGGCCTCGGCGGGGGTCGCCTTGGCCGGGATGGCCCTGTTTCTGCTTTTGCGTCCGAAACGCGATCCTCTGGACCGACTCAAACCGCGCAAGACCGCCGCGCAGCCCGAGCGGAAAAAGACCCTGCGCCAGCAGGCCGGGTCCGACCGGCTGGACCGCTATGCCGGATTTCTGGAACCGAAGAACAAGGAGGAAATGTCGAAAACCCGCGAATGGCTGCATCGCGCCGGTTATCGCAGCCCGAGTGCCGTGCGCAATTTCCACGCCACGCAATTCATCGGCGGGATCGGCTGCCTGCTGCTGGGGCTCGGCTTCATCGCCCTGCGCAACGCCTCCGACGACGCGCCCCCGTCCGAAATCGTGACGATTCTCGCCGTGCTTCTGCCGGGCCTGCTGGGCTATTACGCCCCGCGCCGCTGGGTCGATGGCCGCGTCGCCGCGCGCACGCAGGAAATTCAGGACAGCTTCCCCGACGCGCTCGACATGCTTCTGGTCTGCGTCGAGGCAGGGCAGTCGCTGGATCAGGGGATCCTGCGCGTCTCGCGCGAGATGCGCGACTCCGGGCCGGTTCTGGCCGAGGAACTCGATACCGTCGCCAATGAAATCAAGGCCGGTCTCGACAAGGCGGTGGTCCTGCGCGCCTTCGGCAGCCGCACCGGCGTCCCCGATGTGATGTCCTTCGTCACCGTGATGATCCAGAGCCAGCAATTCGGCACCTCGATCGCCGAGGCGCTGCGCCTCTATTCCGCCGACATGCGCGACAAGCGGGTGATGCGCGCCGAGGAAGCCGCGAACAAGATCCCGACCAAGATGACGCTCGGCACCATGCTGTTCACCGTGCCGCCGTTGCTGATCATTCTCATCGGTCCCTCGGTCCACGGCATGATGGAAAGCTTCGCGCAGATGGGCGGGCCATGATGCTGCGCCTGATTGTCCTGACCGCGCTGCTTGCGGCCTGTTCGCCGGTGCTCGCGCCGGATCGTTCCAACGCCTTCGCCCCCGGATCGTCGCGCGGGGACGGGGTCGACGGGCTGGTCGTCGGTCACCGGCTGATGGCCTCGGGCGAATACGACCTGGCCCTGCGCGCCTTCTACCGGGGCGCGGCGGAACATGGTGCGACCGCCGATGTGCTCTCGGCGATCGGTTCGGCCAATCTGAAACTTGGCCGCCTGAATCAGGCCGAGCATGTCCTGCGCCGCGCGGTCGAGGCGGATCAGACCTCGGTCCCGGCGTGGAACAACCTCGGCGTCGTGTTGTTCGAACGCGGCAAGACGGGCGAGGCGGCGCGGGTTTTCGAAACCGCCTATGCGCTCGACAACGGCCGATCCGACCTGATCCGCGACAACCTCAAACTCGCCCGCGCGCGCATGGCGCAGCCCGAGTCCTCTGGCGACGGGGGCCAGCCGTTCCGCCTGATCCGGCGCGGTGCGGGCGATTACCTGCTGCTCACGCAATCCTGAAGGAGGCCGTATGACGCGCAACCTGCTCATGTTTCTGCCATTTCTCATCGCCGCCTGCGCGGAGACCAGCGCCGACCGGGCGGTGAAGTCGATGAACGCCGTCGATCAGGCGACCATGTCGGAAATCATGCTGACGGTCGGCGAACCGCAGGAGGCGGTGAATTACTTCGCCCGCACCAGCGCCGAACACCCGGACCGGATCGATCTGCAACGGGGCCTTGCGAAATCGCTGGTCCGCAACGGACAGGCGAGCGAGGGGCTGAAGGTCTGGGACAAGGTCACCGCCTCGCCCGATGCCTCGAACGATGACCGCGTTGCGCGCGCCGAAGCGCAGATGCGCACCGGCGACTGGAAGGGCGCGCGCGCCACGCTGAACACGATCCCCCCGACCTTCGAAAGCTATGATCGTTACCGGATCGAGGCGATGGTGGCCGACAGCGAAAAGAACTGGAAAAAGGCGGATTCCTTTTACGATACGGCGGCGGGCCTGACCACGCGCCCTGCGGGCATCCTGAACAACTGGGGCTTTTCCAAGCTCAGCCGGGGCGATGCGCAGGGCGCGGAAAAGCTGTTCGCCGAAGCGATCACCTATGATCCCACCGCCTTTACCAGCAAGAACAATCTGGTCCTCGCCCGCGCCGCACAGCGCAAATACGACATGCCGGTGATCGAGATGACGCAGACCGAACGGGCGCAACTGCTCTATACCGCCGGACTTTCGGCGATCAAGCAGGGCGATACGGCGACGGGGCAAAGCCTGCTGCAGGATGCCGTCGACACCTCGCCCACCTATTTTGAAGAAGCGGCCCGCGCGCTCGCCGCCCTTGGCGAGGCGCGGCAGGGGTGATGATGGCACCGCTTCCTTCCGCCGGACAGGCGCTGGTGTTCCTGATCGCCGTCACGCCGATCTGCGCCTGGGTCATCTTCACCGATCTGAAATACATGAAGATCCGCAATGCCGCGGTTCTGGCATTGCTGGCGGTGTTCGCCCTGATCGGCCCCGTCGTCCTGCCGGTCGAGCTTTGGCTCTGGCGCTGGATGAATGCCGCGGTCGTGCTGGCGATCGGGGTGTTTCTCCACCTGCGGGCGGGGTTCGGCGCGGGGGACGTCAAATTCGCCGCCGCCGCGGCGCCGTTCCTCGACACATCGCTGCCCGGACTGCAACTGATCTTCCTGCTGCTGCCGGTGCTGACCGTCGCGGCACTGCTGACCCATCGGGCCGCGCGCGCCCTGCCCGCGCTGCGCGACTGCGCCCCGGATTGGGTCAGCTGGCGCCGCGCCGACTTTCCCTTTGGCATCCCCTTGGCCGCGACGCTGTGGTTTTCGCTGGCGCTTTCCGCACTCGCCGGCTGAACGATGCGGGTTTTCGATTGCCACGCCGGCGCGGAGCGTTTAGCCAATCTGCTCGTCATCATCGGAGACACGCCATGAGCATCGACAAGGAAAGCGAAGTCACGGGCGATCTGCAGATCGGGCCGACCACCCTTGGCATGGTCCGCATCTATGTCGTGGGGGACGGGTTCGAGCTGCCCTTCGACTTTGAACCCGAAGAGGCCGAGGATATCGCCGAGGAACTTCTTGCCGCCGCCGAAGCCGCGCGCGAGATCGCCGACCGCGCGGCCGGGAAACCCGCGAAACCGCATCGCGGCGGTCAGGACAAGCATCCTAAGGGAAAAAAGTGATCGCCGGATCCGCCACCGCCGCCGGCCCCGGATCGGTCCATCCCTGAAGCCGCCAGGCGGCGGTGCGCGCGAATCCCTGCGTCACCGCCTTGCGCCGGGCGGGGGCGAGCTTCTGCTCCTCCCCCCACCGCAGGATTTCTCCGCCATGCCCATCGGCGAGGATCAGGCCGGTTTCCTCCGGCAGAAGGTCGACCGGGAAATCCGCATCGACCGCCCAGAAGAACCGATCGGCATAGTCCAGATAACCCCGCCATTTCCGGTCCGAGGTGAAATCCTGCCGGCTGGACTTGCATTCCACCACCCAGATCTCGCCCTTGCGGCCAAGTGCCATCACATCGACCCGCAGCCCCGCCCGCGGCACCAGTTCCGTCACGCAGGCGAAACCGTGATCGGTCAGGCAACGGCAGGTGCCGCGCGCGATCCACTGACCGGGGGTGAGGGACGAAGGACGGAGCATGGCGCAAACATGAACGAAAAGGGAACGACTGTCCAGCGCCTCCCCTCTTGCCGAGACCCCGCGCAGGCCCTATCTGTAGAGACGGCGGATTCTGCTCTTCTCGTGCAGGGCCCTTTTCCAGTGGCCGATAACCATTCCTGAGGGGGCTGGCTCTGTCGGGGTCCTGGCCTCGTTACCTGGCTCCCACCTGATTACATCAGGCTCTCGGGAAATTCACGCCCACACGGTCGCTGCGGTTTCCGCCACCCAAGCAAAAGGCCCTCCGGAAACGGAGGGCCTTTGTCATGATTCCCATCAATGGATCAGCGGCGATGGCGCCGATCGCGCGAAGGCTCGACCCGCAGGCGGATCGGGATCATCTCGGGCGCGGGGGCGAAGGTCAGCAGCGCATCCGCTTTCCGCAAGGCAAGCCCCGCCTGCCCCATAAGCCGACGCAGACCCGAAAGCCCGGTCGAAGCGATCTTGCGCAACGGAAAACGAATGAAACCGGTCATGGCAACTCCCCTATTCTCCGTTCAATGTAATGCGGCTTTCGGGGATTCAAACCGGGAAATGCCCGTTATCGGCAAAAAACTGCGCCGCGGGCGGGTAAAAACACCAAATGCGGTGAAAAAGATCAGAATCCATCCGGGCGCAGCGCCCGTGCCATGTGATCCAGCACGGCGTTGACGAATTTCACTTCGCGTCCCTCGGGGAAGAAGGCCCGCGCAACCTCGACGAATTCGTTGATGACCACCTTCGGCGGCGTGTCCGGGTTGACCAGTTCCGCACCGGCCGCGCGGAAGACCGCGCGCAGCACCGGGTCGATCCGGTCGATCGGCCAGTTGGCCGCCAGCGCCCGGTCCGTCGCCTGGTCGATCTTGGCCTGCCAGGTCACCGCATCGTCCAGCAGACGGCGGAACAGGTTCGCATCGCCCTCGGCCAGTTCGGTCCCCTCTTCGTCCTGCGCGAGGCCAAAGCGATGGACTTCGAATTCCCGCACGATCCGATCCACCCCCTGACCGGAGGCCTCCATCTGGAACAGCGCCTGCACGGCATACAGGCGCGCGGCGGATTTCATCCGGCGCTTTTCCTCTGCCGTGGGCTTGTGCGGCTTTTCGGGGGCGGTGGCTTCGGTCATGCTTGGCGGTTTCCTTCGGGCTCTCCGGCCAGGCGGATCGACTCACCCTGCGGGCGGAAACCGATCCCCTTCGTCCGGCCCGCCCATTTGCGCGAGAGCGCGACAAGATGCAAGGCCGCAGCCGCCGCTCCGCCACCTTTGTTCTGATCGGCCGGGTCGGCGCGCACCTCGGCCTGAGTGCGGTTTTCCACCGTCAGGATGCCGTTGCCGATGCAGATGCCCTGCAATCCCAGCAGCGTCAGCCCGCGCGAGCTGTCATTGCACACGGTATCGTAATGCGTCGTCTCGCCCCGGATCACGCAGCCAAGCGCCACGAACCCGTCGTAATCCGCCATGCGCGAGGCCATGCCGATCGCCGTCGGCACCTCCAGCGCGCCGGGCACCTCGATCACATCGGCGATGGCCCCGGCCTTTGCCGCCACGGCCTGCGCCCCGGCGATCAGGTTGTCCGCGATGTCCCGGTAATAGGGCGCCACCACGATCAGGAGCCGCACCGGCTTGTCGAACACCGGCAGCGGCAGCGTGTAATGCAGTTCGTTTCCCGCCATGATCCGTCCTCAATAAGCCTGCGAGCCTTCGATCTCGAGCCCGTAGCCCTCGATCCCGATCACCTTCGGCGTTGCCGAATTGCTCAGCAACACCAGTCGTTTCAGCCCGAGCGCCGACAGGATCTGCGCGCCCAGCCCGTATTGGCGCAGCGTCTGCGGCGAGGCCTGCCCCGGCACGATCATCTTCATCGACGTGTCGCGCAGCAGCACCACGGCCCCGCGTCCCTTGGCGGCAATCGCCTCCATCGCGCGGCCCAGATCGCCCGAGCGTTCCGGGTTCAGGCCCAGAACGTCGCTCATCGGTTCCAGAACGTGGATGCGCACCAGCACCGGCTCATCCGTGGTCAGGTCGCCCTTGGTGAGGACGATATGTTCCTCGCCCTCGGTCTGGTCGGTGAAGATCCGCATCGACCAGTCGCCGCCGTAAATCGAGGTCACCGGCTTCTGCGCCGTTTCGCGCACCAGATTGTCATAGCGGCGGCGATAGGCGATCAGATCGGAAATCGTGCCGATCTTCAGCCCGTGCTTTTGCGCGATGGCGACCAGATCGGGCAGGCGCGCCATCGTGCCGTCCTCGTTCATGATCTCGCAGATCACGCCCGCCGGGGTCAGCCCGGCAAGGCGGGCGACATCGACCGCGGCCTCGGTATGGCCGGCGCGGACCAGCACGCCGCCTTCGCGCGCGCGGAGCGGGAACACATGGCCCGGCGTCGCCAGATCGTGCCGGCTTTTCGTCGGGTCGATCGCCACCGAAATCGTCCGCGCCCGGTCATGGGCGGAAATACCGGTGGAAACGCCTTCGCGCGCCTCGATCGAGACGGTGAAATTGGTTTCGTGCCGCGAGGAATTATGCGCCGACATCAGCGGCAGACCGAGCGCGTCGACCCGATCCCCGGTCAGCGCAAGACAGATCAGCCCGCGCCCGTGCGTCGCCATGAAGTTCACCGCATTCGGCGTCGCCATCTGCGCCGGGATCACCAGATCGCCTTCGTTCTCGCGGTCCTCGTGATCGACGAGGATGAACATCTTGCCGTTGCGCGCATCCTCGATGATTTCCTCGATCGAGGAAATCGCATCGCGGAAGGTCTGCTCGACGGGGCCGGGCTTGTCGGCGGGGACGGATTTGTCGACCGGCTTCGGCATGGTCTGGTTGGTCATGGCTGCCACTCCTGCAACCGCGCGACATAGCGCGCGAGCGTATCGATTTCGAGATTGACCGCATCGCCCGGGCGGGCATCGCCCCAAGTCGTGACAGCCTTGGTATGGGGAATGATGTTGACGCCGAAGGTGCTGCCCTCGACCTCATTGACCGTCAGCGAGGTGCCGTTCAGCGCGACCGAACCCTTGGGCGCGATATAGCGCGCAAGCGCCTCTGGCGCGCGAAAGGTGAAGCGGGTGCTGTCGCCCTCGTCGTGCATGGCGATGATCTCGGCCACGCCGTCGACATGGCCGGATACGATATGGCCGCCCAGTTCATCCCCCACCTTCAGCGCGCGTTCGAGGTTCAGCCGCCGCCCGGGCGCCCAGGAATTCCGCCCGATACTGGTCTTGGATACCGTCTCGGCCGAGATTTCGGCATCGAACCAGTCCTCGCCCTTGGCGACGACGGTCAGACACACCCCCTCGCAGGCGATCGAGGCACCGATATCCACCCCCGCCATGTCGTAATGGCAGCCGATCCGCGCCCGCAGATCCCCCGCCTGCGTCAGGCTGCGGACCTCTCCGACATCGGTGACGATTCCAGTGAACATGGGCATCCCCTTCTACTGATTTATTCAGTTAGCCGCCCCGCCCCGCACGTGCAAGGCCGCCTTGCCCCCGCCGGCAGCACAGCCGCCCTGCATCGGCGCACTTTTCCCGTCATGCGGGTAAAATCATTCACGTCATGCGGGAATTTCACCCATCTCGCCGGAGACTGCACCGATTCCGTCACAATGCCCGCGCAATATGCGCGCGATCCCACTCCGGGCGTGACAACCGCCGCATTCCTGAACACAAGGAATTGCTCATTTGAATGGCGCAGATTCTTGGATCAAAAAACATTTCTGTTCCTGCAAGGCCCTCACGGGCCGTTTTTCCACAGGCTCGCACAGATGCTGCGACTGGCAGGGCAGGGCATCCTGCGCGTCGGCTTCAATCGCGGCGATGAGGTCTTCTGGCCCGACCGTGACAGCTACATTCCCTACGCCAACAAGCCCGAACATTGGCCCGAAGTGATCGCCGAACTGATCGCCGCGCGCGGGATCACCGATCTGGTCCTCTATGGCGACACCCGCCCCATCCATGCCGAGGCCATCGCCGTCGCCAGACAGATGGGCCTGACGGTCCATGTCTTCGAGGAGGGCTATCTCCGCCCCTACTGGATCACCTATGAACGCGGCGGATCGAACGGCAATTCGCGGCTGATGTCGCTGACCGTGCCGCAGATGCGCGCCGCCCTCGCCCGCAGCCAGATCGAGTTTCCCGATGCCCCGCCGCGTTGGGGCGACATGCGCCATCACATGTTCTACGGCGCGCTCTATCATTTCCTCGTCATGGCGAACAACGGCGCCTATCCGAACTTCCGCCCGCATCGCGAACTGACCGTGCGACAGGAATTTCGCCTTTATCTGCATCAGCTTCTGACGATGCCGTGGAACCGGCTGCAACGCGCGATCGCCACGCACAGGGTGCGCAGCAGCGGCTGTCCGGTCCATCTGGTGCTGATGCAGCTCGAACATGATTCCAGCTTTCGCGCGCATTCCGACTTCGCCTCGCAGACGGAATTCATCGACCGGGTGATGGCCGGCTTTGCCCGCGGCGCGCCGCGGCACCACCATCTGGTGTTCAAGGCCCATCCGCTGGAGGATGGCCGCGCCCCCATCACCCGCGCGATCGAGCGGGCGACGCGCATCCACGGGCTTCAGGACCGGGTCCATTACATCCGCGGCGGCAAGCTTGCGGGTCTTCTGGCGCAGGCGCGTTCGGCGGTGACGGTGAATTCCACCGCCGCGCAACAGGTGCTGTGGCGCGGCCTGCCGCTGAAGGCCTTTGGCCGCGCGGTCTACAGCAAGCCGGAATTCGTCTCGCCCCAATCGATCGCGGATTTCTTCGCCGCGCCCCGCCGGCCCGATACCCGCGCCTATCGCGACTATCGCCACTACCTGCTGGAAACCAGTCAGGTGCCCGGCGGCTACTATTCCACCAAGGGCCGGCGCATCCTGCTGCGCCAGGTCGTCGACATGATGCTGTCCCCCGAGGATCCCTACGACGCCCTGAGCATCGGCAACGCGACCCCGCGTCAACAGCTTCGCGTGGCGAGGTGAATTGTTAAGGTTACACTAACGCAGAAATTGTATCGCGGCGTCGTAACGCGATTGTAATTTGCTTTTCCCTTCCCCTAGCGTGCTGCACACGGTCCTTCCGCCCCGGTCCACCCACAAAGGAGCCTATCCGTGACCTTCAATGCCAACCGCCGGATGCTCTGCCTCGGGCTCTCCGCGACCTTGCTGAGCAGCGCCTGCGGCCTCCCCCGTTCCGGTCCGAGCCGGGGCGAAATCTTCGCCGGCAGCAATTTCGAGAACAGCAACACCTTCGTCGTCGATGTCGATGGCCGCATCGCGCAGGCGACGAACATCCGGCCGGGACTGGGCTTCGGGCCGGCCTTCACCGGCGCGGGCAGGGTCGGATCGGACACGATCAGCGCGGGCGACACGTTGACCGTTTCGATCTGGGAAAACGTCGATCAGGGTGTACTCACCTCGCGCGGGGCGCCGACGCAGTTGCAAGAGGTGCAGGTGGATGGTGACGGCGACATCTTCATCCCCTATGCGGGCCGCCTGAAGGCCGCCGGCCATTCGCCCGAGGCGCTGCGCAACATCATCACCGAACGTCTGGCCGCCCAGACCCCGGACCCGCAGGTCGCGGTCGCGCGCGCGGCGGGCGATGGCGCGACGGTTTCGGTCATGGGCGACATCGCGCAGCAAGGCGTCTATGCGATCGAACGGCCGACGCGCACCCTGTCGGCGATGATCGCGCGCGCGGGCGGCGTCTCGATCAAGCCGGATGTCGCCAAGATCACCGTCACCCGTGGATCGAGCAGCGGCACCGTCTGGCTCAAGGAGCTGTATGCCAATCCGCGAATGGATATCGCGCTGCGCCCCGGCGACGTGATTCTGGTGGAAAAGGACACCCGCAGCTACACCGCGCTCGGCGCGACCGGGCATCAGTCCCGCGTCCCGTTCGAGGCGCAGTCGCTGACCGCGCTCGAGGCGCTGGCGACGGTGGGCGGGTTGCAGACGAATATCGCCGATCCGAAGGGGATCTTCATCTTCCGCGATGAAACTCCGGCTGTCGCGCGGACGGTGCTGGGCCGCGCCGACATCGCCGGGCCACAGCGCATCGCCTATGTGCTGAACCTGACCGAGCCGAACGGGATGTTCGTCGCCCGCGAATTCATGATCCGCGACGGCGACACCATCTATGTGACCGAGGCGCCCTACGTCCGTTGGATGAAGACGCTGGCGGCGCTGACCGGCCCCGTCACCTCGGCCAATTCGATCGACAGTCTGGCCTCCGGCAACTGATGCAGGCGCCCGGCGGGCGGCTGTTCTGTTACACCGCCGGTTTCCTGCGCGATCCGGGGCTGCGCCGGATCCTCGCGGCGGCGGGCTGGTCGCTGCATTTCGGCCTGCCCGGCCCGCAGGATCGCATCGTGGTCTGGGGCCGTTCGCCCTATGCCCGGCGGGGCGAGGCGGTCGCCCGCTGGCGCGGCGTGGGGATCGTGCGGATCGAGGATGCCTTCCTCCGCTCGGTCCATCCCGGCCGGGCGCGTCGCGCCGGCAGCCCGCTTGGCCTCTTCATCGATCCGGTCGGCGTGCATTACGATGCCTCGGCCCCCTCGGCTCTGGAACATCTGCTGGCGACCGCGGATCTGGACGATCCCGCGCTGCTTGCCCGCGCGGAAGAGGGGATCGCCCGGCTCCGCGCACTGGACCTGTCGAAATACAACGATTTCGACGAGCGCCTGCCCGCCCCCGAGCCGGGCTACGTTCTGGTGGTGGATCAGACACGGGGCGATGCCTCGATCCGCCACGGCGGGGCGAACGCGGACAGCTTCCGCCAGATGCTCGCCGCCGCGCGGCGCGACCATCCGGACGCGCGCATCGTCATCCGCGCCCATCCCGAGACCCGCGCGGGCCTGCGCCCCGGCCATTTCGGCCCGGATGACGCCGATGCCCGGACGGTGCTTTGCACCGATCCGATCTCGCCCTGGCGGCTGCTCGACGGCGCCAGCGCCGTCTATGCCGTCACCTCGCAAATGGGGTATGAGGCGATCCTCGCCGGTCATCGCCCCGTTCTTTTCGGCCAGCCCTTCTATGCGGGCTGGGGCCTCAGCCACGACATCGCCCCCCTGCCCCGTCGTGGCCGGCGCCTGACCCCCGCGCAGCTTTTCGCCGTCAGCCATATCCTCGCGCCCACATGGTTCGATCCCTGCCGCAACCGTCTGTGCAGCTTTGAGGAAGCGGTCGATCAGCTCGAAGCCGAAACCCGCGCCTTCCGCATGGATCGCGCCGGACACATCGCCACCGGCATCCGCCTGTGGAAACGCCGCCCCCTGCAACAGGTCTTCGGCCGCGAACACCCCCTGCGCTTCGTCGAGCCTGCGGCCCGCGCGGTGGCCGCCGCCCGGGCCTCGGGCCGGTCGCTGCTGGTCTGGGGCGATCTGGCGGTGGATGCGCCAGTCCTGCGGGTCGAGGATGGCTTCCTGCGGTCGCGCGGGCTGGGGGCCGATCTGGTGCCGCCCCTGTCGCTGATCGCCGATGCGCGCGGGATCTATTACGATCCGGCGCGACCGTCGGACCTCGAAACCCTGATCGCGCAGGAACCGCCGCCCGGAGGCCGGGCGCGGACGGAACGGCTGGTCACCGCGATCCGCGCTGCGGGGCTGTCGAAATACAACCTCGGCGGCGCGCTGCCCGACCTGCCCCGGGGGCACCGGATTCTGGTGCCCGGACAGGTGGAAGACGATGCCTCGATCCGTCTGGGCGCGGGAAGGACTTGCACAAACCTTGCATTATTGACGCTGGTTCGGGCGGAAAATCCGCATTCCATTATCATTTTCAAACCTCACCCAGATGTTGAGGCCGGTTTGCGTCCCGGCCGGCTCCCCCCGGGCGAAGCCCTGCGTTACGCCGACCACATCGCCAATCACGCCGACCCGATCGCGCTGATCGAGGCGGTGGACGAGGTCTGGACGATGACCTCCCTAATCGGGTTCGAGGCGCTTTTGCGCGGCAAGCCCGTCACCGTGACCGGCGCGCCGTTCTACGCGGGCTGGGGGCTGACCCGTGACCTCGGCCCGGTCCCGGAACGGCGACAGGCGCGGCCCGACCTGATGGCACTGGCCCATGCGGCGCTGATCGCCTGTCCGCGCTATTACGACCCGGTTTCACGCCGCCCCTGCCCACCCGAGGTGGTGGTGGAACGTCTGGCGCAGGGCACCGTGCCGCATCCCGGCATCGCCAACCGGATGCTGGCGAAACTTCAGGGGCTTTTCGCCGCCTATGCCTGGATCTGGCGCCGCCAGCGGTGAAGCACGTCACCGCCGATCACCTGCACGTCATGCAGATCGTAGCGCGGCGCCTGCGCCAACTGCGTGAGTCCAAGCGGCCCGAGCGCCGCCCGCGCGTCACCGCCCAGCACCGCACCCGCCGTGAAGCCGATCAGCTCATCGACCACGCCCGCCCGCATCAGCGCCGCCGCGAACGCACCGCCACCTTCGCAGAACACCCGCGTCAGCCCGCGCGCGGCAAGGGCCTCCATCGCCGCCGCGACCGCGATTCCGCCGTCCTGCACCGGCAGCGCGACCGTCTCGGCCCCGGTCCCGCGCCACCAGTCGCGCGCCTCCGCCGCCGCCTCGGGGCCGTGCAGCAGCCACAGCGGCGCCTCGCCCACCGAGGCCGCCAGCCGCCCGCGCGGCAAATCCAGCCGCGTCGAGGCGACGATCCGCACCGGCTGCCGCAGCGGGCGGAAATTGCGCACCGTCAGCAGCGGATCATCGGCCCGCGCCGTGCCGCCGCCCACCAGAACCGCATCGAACCGCGCCCGCAGCGCATGCACCCGCGCCCGCGCCGGGCCCGAGGTGATCCACTGGCTTTCGCCATTCGCCAACGCGATCCGGCCGTCGAAGCTGGTCGCCAGCTTCAGCGCGACCCAGGGCCGTCCACGGAGCCGACTGAGAAATCCGGCCTGCAACGCCCGCGCCTCGGCCTCCATCACCCCGACATCGACCGTCACGCCCGCCGCGCGCAGCATCGCGTGACCCTTGCCCGCCACGCGGGGATCGGGATCCTCGAAGGCGCTGACGACGCGATTGACACCGGCCTCGATCAGGCCCGCGGCGCAGGGGGGCGTGTGGCCGGTATGCGCGCAGGGCTCCAGCGAGACATAGGCCGTCGCGCCCCGCGCCGCGCCGCCCGCCTGATCCAGCGCGCGCCGTTCCGCATGCGGCCGCCCGCCCGGCTGCGTCCAGCCGCGCCCGACGATCCGGCCTTCGTTCACGATGACGCAGCCCACCGCCGGGTTCGGCCAGACATTCCCCAGCCCCCGCGACGCCAGCGAAAGCGCCAGCGCCATGAAGCGGCGGTCGGCCTCGCTCACTCGGCCTCGCCTGCTTGCGGGCGCAGTTCCGAGACGAATTTGTCGAAATCGTCCGCCGCCTGGAAGTTCTTGTAAACGCTGGCGAAACGCACGTAGGAGACGGTATCGATCCGGGCCAGCGTCTCCATCACGATCTCGCCGATGGTGCGCGAGGGAATGTCGGTTTCCCCCATCGATTCCAGCCGCCGCACGATGCCCGAGATCATCTGGTCGATGCGCTCCGGCTCGATCGGGCGTTTCTGCATGGCGATGCGGATCGAGCGTTCCAGCTTGTCGCGGTCGAAATCCTCCCGCTTGCCCGAGGATTTGACCACGACCAGATCGCGCAACTGCACCCGCTCATAGGTGGTGAAACGGCCGCCGCAGGCCGGACAGAACCGCCGGCGCCTGATGGCAACGTGATCCTCGGCCGGCCGGCTGTCCTTCACCTGCGTATCGACATTGCCGCAAAACGGACAGCGCATCCCGTCCCCCTTCTCTGGTTATTCCGCCTCATCTGGGGTCTCGCGCCCCTTTTGCCACCAGACTATAGGCCCCCCCCGACCGCTTGGGTAGAATCTTTGTGCGGCCACCAGATAGCGGCCAGCGGAGTGTGGCGCGCGGGACTCAGCGCAGCAGTGCCATCACCTCGCGCCGGTGCGGAGCCTGCCGATGTTCGAAAAGGTAAACTCCCTGCCATGTTCCAAGCACCATACGCCCGGAAATGACGGGAATCTGCAAGCTCACCGGCAGGATCGCGGCCTTGGCATGGGCCGGCATATCGTCCGGACCTTCGTATGTATGGGTCATCCAGCGCATTTCGGGCCTGTCGGAAGGCGGCACCAGACGATGCAGGAACTCGGTCAGATCACGGCGGACATCGGGATCGGCGTTCTCCTGGATCAGCAGGCTGGCCGAGGTGTGGCGGATGAACAGCGTCAGCACCGCCTCTTCGGCCGGCGCCCCGGCAATCCAGTCGCGCAGCGCGTCGGTGAATTCGTAAAGCCCCGGGCCGCGCGTCGCGATGGTGAACAGCCGGTGCATCCGCCGGATCAGCCCTGCGCCGCGGCGGCCACGGATTGCGGATCGGCGGCGGCACGGTCATGGACATAGGTGGTCAGGCATTCGGGATTGATCGTCATGATCTGCTTTTCCTTTTCCACCGCCGCGTCGACCTGCTGCGCCGTCAGCCCGCGCGTGTACACGGCCGAAGGCTGCGGCGAACCATCCCCCACCCCGGCGGCAATCGCATAGCTGCCATCCTCGGCCTTCGAGACCACGGCGAAGCAGGTGCCCGCGGTGGTGGTGTCCGGCCCCCGGGGCGCGGAGGACGGAAACCCTTCGAGCGTGCAGGCGGACAGCAGAAGTGCTGCAGGAAGCAGCAGCGCGGCAAGACGGTTCATCACCAACTCCGGACAGGTTTTTCCAAGGCATAGCAGGGACTTCCCCCGACGCAAAGGGTTTCCGCACCGGAGCCGGGGCGATACGCACCACCATCCGCCGACGAAAAGCCACCGTCATTAAGAGCCTGTTAGCCAATCCGGCGGTTAATGAAGGCATCCGCGAATCCTCTGCCAGGGTGATGCCATGACCGACAAACTCGAAGACCTTTTCATTCAGCGCTCCCCCACCGCCGACCGGCCCCTGCTCGGCCTGACGGTGCTTGTGGTGGAGGACAGCCGTTTCGCGTCCGAGGCGCTGCGCCTGATGACGCAGCGATCCGGCGCAAGGATGCGACGGGCCGATTGCCTGCGCGCGGCGCAGCGCCATCTGCAAACCTACCGGCCCGGCGCGGTGATCGTGGACATGGGGCTGCCCGACGGCGACGGCGCCGATCTGATCCGGGCGATCCGCGGTGCGAACGGGCAGGCGCCGGTTGTTCTCGGCCTGTCGGGGGATCCGTCGCGCAGGGAGGAGGCGATGGAGGCCGGGGCCGACGGCTTCCTGGCCAAACCGCTCGAAAGCCTCGTGCGGTTCCAGCAGGCGCTTCTGGCCGCGATGCCCACCGCCATCCGTCCGCCGCCGCGCCTGTTGCCGGAAGAGGCGCTGAACCCCGACCCGATCGCCCTGCGCGATGACCTGAACGAGGCCGCGCGGCTGCTGGCCCTGCGTCCCGACGCGGCGTCGACAGGCTATCTGTCGCAGTTCCTGTCCGGGGTGGCGCGGCTGTCGCGGGATGAACCGCTCGAACACGCCGCGCAGGCTTTGCGCGAAGGACTGCCAAACCCGGCGGCGCTCACACATGCGGCGCATCTGGTGCAGTCCCGCCTTGCCGCGGGATCGTCCTTCTAGGTCAGGCGCCGGCGACCGGGATGGGATCCGAACTGACCCGCACCAGCCGGGTGAGATCGGACAGCCGTTCGTTCTGCTGCCCGTCCGCCCCGAAATTCGCGGGCGAGAGCCATGCCTCGTAGGCCGCCTGCAAACCGGGCCAATCCTTGTCGGTCGCGGCGAACCACGCGGTGTCCCGGTTCCGGCCCTTGACGATCGTCGCCTGACGGAAGGTGCCCTCGTAGCTCAGCCCAAGCCGCTGCGCCGCGCGCCGCGACGGCAGGTTGAAGGCGTCGCATTTCCATTCGAACCGACGGTATCCCGCGCCGAAGGCCCAGCCGATCATCAGGACCATCGCCTCGGTCGCGGCCCGGCTGCGCTGCAACAGTGGCGACAGGCAGATATGGCCAAGCTCGATCACCCCGACCTCGGGCGTGATCCGCAGATAGGACATCACCCCGCCGGGCTGGCCGGTTTCCCGGTCGATCACCGTATAGAAGAACGGATCCGACAGCGCGGCCATATCCTTGACCCACCGCATGTAACCCACTTCGGAGGCGAAGGGCCCGTAGGGCAGGTAATCCCAGATCGCATCCTCCCCGGCATTGGCCCTGAAGAGCATATGGGCATGGCTCTCCGTCAGCCGTTCAAGCCGCACATAGCGTCCCTGCAGCGCCGCCCCATCGGGACGCGGCGGGGCGACCCAATCGGGAACGGGATCTCCGAAGCGTTTCTCGATCATCGGCGGTTTTCCTTGCACCAGTCATCCCACGCTAGCTTGCCACGCAATCGCGCGCAATCGCCCCGAAACCGCCGCCGGAATGTTCCGCAATCCGCCACGATCGGCGCCGATGTTCACACCGTCGCCACAATCAGGAAGGCAGCCATGACGCGCCGCTTCTTCATCCGCCTGTCCCGCAATCCCATAGCGATTCGCGGCACGCGGGGATCGCTCTATATCATCGGGACACTGTTCTTCTGTCTGTGGAGCAGCGCCGTGCTGTGGTCGCTGGCGCTGGACTGAACCACGCCCCCGGACATGCAAAAGGCGCGCCAAAACCGCGCGCCTTCCTTCTTCGGCTTTCCATAAATATCCCGGGGGGTGAGCCGGGAAAAAGCGGCCTTCCGGTGGAAGGCCGCACCGGCGAACGCGCGGCCCGTGGCCGCGCCGGGGCCGTAAGCGCAAAGAGGGGGGCTGCCCCCCCTGCGTGCGAGACAGGCGATCAGGCGTCCTTCGGCAGAACCCGCAGATGCAACTCGCGCAGCTGCTCGTTCGTCGGCTCGGACGGCGCGTTCATCATCAGGTCTTCGGCGCGCTGGTTCATCGGGAACATGATGACCTCGCGGATGTTCATCTCATCCGCCAGCAGCATCACCGCCCGGTCGATCCCCATCGCACAGCCGCCGTGGGGCGGCGCGCCGTATTTGAACGCCTTGACCATGCCGCCGAAACGCTTGTCGACCTCGGAATGCGGATAGCCCGCGATCTCGAAAGCGCGATACATGATCGCCGGTTCATGGTTGCGGATCGCGCCCGAGATCAGCTCGTAGCCATTGCAGGCCAGATCGTATTGATAACCGAGGATATGCAGCGGATCGCCGTCCAGCGCCGCAAGCCCGCCTTGCGGCATCGAGAACGGGTTGTGTGAGAAGTCGATCTTGCCCTCGTCGGTCTTCTCATACATCGGGAAATCGACGATCCAGCAGAAGCGGAACGAGTCTTCCTCGGTCAGCTTCAGCTCGCGGCCGATTTCGTTGCGGGCCTTGCCGGCGACGGCCTCGAACTGCTCGGGCTTGCCGCCGAGGAAGAAGACCGCATCGCCTTCGTTCAGGTCAAGCTGCGCCCGGATCGCCTCGGTCCGCTCGGGGCCGAGCGCCTTGGCGATCGGTCCGGCGGCTTCCATCCCGGCCTCGCCCGCGCGCCAGAAGATATAGCCCATCCCCGGCAGGCCCTGTGCCTGCGCGAAGGCGTTCATCCGGTCGCAGAACTTGCGCGAGCCGCCCGTGGGCGCGGGAATGGCGCGGACCTCGGTGCCCTCGTTTTCCAGAAGCTTCGCAAAGATGCCGAAGCCCGAGCCGCGGAAATGTTCAGACACATCGGCCATGCGGATCGGGTTGCGCAGGTCGGGCTTGTCCGAGCCATACCACTTCAGCGCGTCGCGATAGGCGATCTTCGGCCAGTCGTGATCGACCTTGCGGCCCTTGCCGAATTCCTCGAACAGGCCCTGAATCACCGGCTGAACGGCGGCGAAGACGTCTTCCTGCTCGACGAAGGACATCTCGACGTCGAGCTGGTAGAAGTCGGTCGGGCTGCGGTCGGCGCGCGGATCCTCGTCGCGGAAGCAGGGCGCGATCTGGAAATAGCGGTCGAAGCCCGCCACCATGATCAGCTGTTTGAACTGCTGCGGCGCCTGCGGCAGGGCGTAGAACTTGCCCGGATGCAGCCGCGACGGCACCAGAAAGTCGCGCGCGCCCTCGGGGCTCGACGCGGTGATGATCGGCGTCTGGTATTCGTTGAAACCCGCGTCCCACATCCGGTTGCGCAGGCTGCGCACCACGTTCGAGCGCAGCATCATGTTGTTGTGCAGCCCCTCGCGGCGCAGATCGAGGAAGCGGTAGGTCAGGCGGGTTTCCTCGGGGTAGTCCTGTTCGCCGAAGACCGGCAGGGGCAGTTCGCCCTCGACCGCGCCCAGAACCTCGACCTCGCGGACATAGACCTCGATCTCGCCGGTGGAGAGTTTGGGGTTGATCAGGCTTTCGTCGCGCAGCTTCACCGTGCCGTCGATGCGGATCACCCATTCGGCGCGCACCTTTTCCAGCGCGGCGAAGGCCGGGCTGTCGGCGTCGCAGATGATCTGCGTGATGCCGTAATGGTCGCGCAGGTCGATGAACAGCACGCCGCCATGATCTCGCACCCGATGCACCCATCCCGAAAGGCGGACGGTCTCACCGGCATTCCGGGCGGAAAGCGCGGCGCAGGTATGGCTGCGGTAGGCGTTCATGGCTGTATCCCTGGGTTCCTGGGGTCGATCCCGTTCGCGCCGATACACCCGCATGGGGGATGAAAGTCAAGGCCGGAACGCCCGTCCCGCGCCGCACCGGCGATGTCGCGGAAGGCGGGGGAATCACCTGCGTGGTTTGCTGCAACGCGAAAATGCCCATGAAATCGGCGGAAAATTGCCCATCATCGCCTTTCCGGGCGGGCTGCGCGGCTCTCTTGCGGGCATCCGTTCACGAAGGGCTGGTCAAGCTACACAGCTTTGTTAACGTGCGACAATTCCGTTGCCGCTTCGTAGCCGCCACTCCGCCCCGGTGCATCGCCAGATGCCGCAGAGCGTGCCCGCATCGCTGCGGCGACGCAAAAGGGGATAGATGCGATGAACGTCTGGGATCAGCTTGTGGACCGGCTCGCACGCAAGATCGTGCGACATGGCAACTTCGAAATCACTTATGCCGACGGGACGTTGCGCCGCTATGGCGACGGCACCGGAAAGCCCGTCGGGATGATCATCCATGACAGGGAGATCACCAGGAAGATCATCCGCAACCCCGATCTGGGCGTCGGCGAGGGCTATATGGACGAGGCCTATACCCTGCGCGACGATGATCTGCCGGGGTTTCTGGCGCTGATCCTTGACAACAGCGCGCATAACCGGATGCCCTGGTTCGAGCGTCCGATGGCCGTGCTGAAATACCTGGGCCGCGGCCTTGCGCAGTTCAATCCGAAGGGGCGCGCGCAGGCCAATGTCGCGCATCACTACGACCTGTCGGGGAAGCTCTACGATCTGTTCCTCGATGCCGACCGGCAATACAGCTGCGCCTACTTCCCGCATCCGGACATGACGCTGGAACAGGCGCAGGAGGCGAAGAAACAGCACATCGCCCGCAAGCTGCTGATCAAGCCGGGGATGCGGGTGCTGGACATCGGCTGCGGCTGGGGCGGCATGGCGCTGACGCTGGCGCGCGATTACGGCGCGCAGGTCGTGGGGGTGACGCTGTCGAAGGAACAGCACAGCCTCGCGCGCGAGCGCGTGCGGGCGGCGGGGCTGGAGGACCGGATCGACATCCGCCTGTGCGATTACCGCTCGGTCACCGAGACCTTCGACCGGATCGTGTCCGTCGGCATGTTCGAGCATGTCGGCGCGCCGCATTTCCGCCAGTATTTCCGCCATGTGCGGCAGATGCTGGCGCCCAAGGGCATCGCGCTGATCCATTTCATCGGCAGGGCCGATCCGCCGGGCGTCACCTCGGACTGGATCCGCAAATACATCTTCCCGGGCGGCTACTGCCCCTCGATGTCGGAAACCTCGGCGGCGGTGGAGCATGAAAAGCTGGTCGTCGCGGATCTGGAGGTCTGGCGCATCCATTACGCGGAAACCCTGCGCCACTGGCGCCTGCGGTTCGAGAAACATCTGGACGAGGCGCTGACCCTGTATGACGCGCGGTTCACCCGGATGTGGCGCTTTTATCTGGTCGCCTCGGAAATGGCGTTCCGCCATGCCGGGCAGGTGGTGTTCCAGTATCAGCTCTGCCACGAGGTCGAGGATGTCCCCCTGACCCGCGACTATCTTTACCTGTCGCAGGATCAGAGCAAGCCGCGGCTTGCCGCGGAATAGGTGCTGCGGCTTTCGAGCCGCGGCCCAGCTTTCGCCCTTGCGCTAGGGCGCTTCCTGATTATAACCCCCATCAATTTGCGCAGGGCCTGCCGGCCCTGTGCCGCACGCTGCCATATCGCCTGCCAGAATCAAGGGATCCGTCATGCCGAAGAGAACCGACATCAAGTCCATCCTCATCATCGGCGCCGGGCCCATCGTGATCGGGCAGGCCTGCGAGTTCGACTATTCCGGCGCACAGGCCTGCAAGGCCCTGCGCGAGGAAGGCTACCGGGTCATCCTGGTCAACTCGAACCCCGCCACGATCATGACCGATCCCCACATGGCGGATGCCACCTATATCGAGCCGATCACCCCCGAGGTCGTCGCCAAGATCATCGAAAAGGAACGGCCCGACGCGCTGTTGCCGACGATGGGCGGGCAGACGGGGCTGAACACCTCGCTGGCGTTGGCCGACATGGGGGTGCTGGACAAGTTCGGGGTGGAGCTGATCGGCGCCAACCGCGACGCCATCGAAATGGCCGAAGACCGCAAGCTGTTCCGCGAAGCGATGGACCGCATCGGGCTGGAAAACCCGAAGGCCACGATCATCGCCGCGCCCAAGCTGGAAAACGGCAAATACGACATCAACGCCGGCGTGCAGCAGGCGCTGGTGGATCTGGAACATATCGGGCTGCCGGCGATCATCCGCCCGGCCTTCACGCTTGGCGGCACCGGCGGCGGCGTCGCCTACAACCGTGACGACTACGAGGCGATCGTGCGCTCGGGGCTCGATGCCTCGCCCGTGGCGCAGGTGCTGATCGACGAATCCCTTCTGGGCTGGAAGGAATTCGAGATGGAGGTGGTGCGCGACCGCGCCGACAACGCCATCATCGTCTGCTCGATCGAGAACATCGACCCGATGGGCGTGCATACGGGCGATTCGATCACCGTCGCCCCGGCGCTGACGCTGACCGACAAGGAATACCAGATCATGCGCAACGGCTCGATCGCCGTCTTGCGCGAGATCGGGGTGGAGACCGGCGGCTCGAACGTGCAATGGGCGATCAACCCGGCGGATGGCCGGATGGTGGTGATCGAGATGAACCCGCGGGTGTCGCGGTCCTCGGCGCTGGCGTCCAAGGCCACGGGCTTCCCCATCGCCAAGATCGCGGCGAAGCTGGCGGTCGGTTATACGCTGGACGAACTGGACAACGACATCACCAAGGTCACGCCGGCCTCCTTTGAGCCGACGATCGACTATGTGGTGACCAAGATCCCGCGCTTCGCCTTCGAGAAATTCCCCGGATCGAAGCCCGAACTGACCACCGCGATGAAATCGGTGGGCGAGGCGATGGCGATTGGCCGCACCTTCCATGAATCGGTGCAGAAGGCGCTGGCCTCGCTGGAAACCGGGCTGTCGGGCTTTGACGAGATCGAGATTCCGGGCGCGCCCGACAAGGCCTCGATCATCAAGGCGCTGTCCGACAAGACCCCCGACCGGATCCGCGTCATCGCGCAGGCGATGCGCTTTGGCCTGACGGACGAGGACATCCAGCACGCCACCGCCTTCGACCCGTGGTTCCTTGCCCGCATCCGCGAGATCATCGACGCCGAGGCAGAGATCCGCAAGACCGGCCTGCCCTTCACCGAGGAAGGCCTGCGCAAGCTGAAGATGATGGGCTTCACCGACCAGCGTCTGGCGAAGCTGACCGGCCGGGACGAGGCGCAGGTCCGCCGCGCGCGCCGCAATCTGGGCGTCAAGGCGGTGTTCAAGCGCATCGACACCTGCGCCGCCGAATTCGAGGCGCAGACCCCCTACATGTATTCGACCTACGAAGCCCCGGCGATGGGCGACGTGGAATGCGAGGCGCGGCCGAGCGACCGCAAGAAGGTCGTCATCCTCGGCGGCGGTCCGAACCGGATCGGTCAGGGGATCGAGTTCGACTATTGCTGCTGCCACGCCTGTTTCGCGCTGGCCGATGCGGGCTATGAAACGATCATGGTCAACTGCAACCCGGAAACGGTCTCGACCGACTACGACACCTCGGACCGGCTGTATTTCGAGCCGCTGACGCTGGAATCGGTGCTGGAAATCCTGCGGGTCGAGCAGGACAACGGCACGCTGCACGGCGTGATCGTGCAGTTCGGCGGGCAGACGCCGCTGAAACTGGCCAATGCGCTGGAGGCCGAGGGAATCCCGATCCTTGGCACCACGCCCGACGCCATCGACCTCGCCGAGGACCGCGAGCGGTTCCAGAAGCTGCTGAACGACCTCGGGCTGAAGCAGCCGGTCAACGGCATCGCGCACAGCGAGGCGGAAGCCTTTGAAATCGCGGGCCGGATCGGCTATCCGCTGGTGATCCGCCCGTCCTACGTGCTGGGCGGCCGGGCGATGGAAATCGTGCGCGATCTGGATCAGCTCAAGCGCTACATCGCCACCGCGGTCAACGTTTCGGGTGACAGCCCGGTGTTGCTCGACAGCTACCTGTCCGGCGCGATCGAGGTGGATGTCGATGCCCTTTCGGATGGCGAGAATGTCCACGTCGCGGGCATCATGCAGCATATCGAGGAAGCGGGCGTCCATTCGGGCGACTCGGCCTGTTCGCTGCCGCCCTATTCGCTCAGCCCCGAAATCGTGGCCGAGCTGAAGGAACAGACGGTCAAGATGGCGCTTGGCCTGCATGTCGTCGGCCTGATGAACGTGCAGTTCGCGATCAAGGACGGCGTGATCTACGTACTCGAGGTCAATCCGCGCGCGTCCCGCACCGTGCCTTTCGTCGCCAAGGCCACCGATTCGGCCATCGCCTCCATCGCCGCGCGGCTGATGGCGGGGGAGCCGCTGTCGAACTTCCCGCACCGTCCGGACTATCCCGAAGGCGTCGGCCCCGAAGATCCGCTGCCGCTGGCCGATGCGCTGACGCTCGCCGATCCGAACACGCCCTGGTATTCGGTGAAGGAAGCCGTGCTGCCCTTCGCCCGCTTCCCGGGTGTCGATACGCTGCTGGGGCCGGAAATGCGCTCGACCGGCGAGGTGATGGGCTGGGACCGCAACTTCCCGCGCGCCTTCCTCAAGGCGCAGCTTGGTGCGGGCACGAAGCTGCCCGAGGAAGGCCGGGTGTTCCTGTCGATCAAGGATTCCGACAAGTCGGACGATCTGGCCGCGGCGGCCAAAGAGCTGATCGACATGGGCTTTTCGCTGGTCGCCACGCGCGGCACGGCGGCCTGGCTGAAATCCCACGGGATCGCGGCGGAGGCCGTCAACAAGGTCTACGAGGGCCGCCCGAACATCGTCGACCGGCTGAAGAACGGCGATATCGCGCTGGTAATGAACACCACCGACGGGGCGCAGTCGATCTCGGACAGCCGCGACATCCGCTCGGTCGCGCTCTATGACCACATCCCCTATTTCACCACGGCGGCAGCCTCGATCGCGGCGGTGGCGGCGATGAAGTCGCGCTCCGAAGGGGAAATCAGCGTCCGTCCGCTGCAGGCCTGAAGTGGGGCGGGCTCACAGCCCGCCTTTCGTCATCTTCACGAAATGCACCGCATAGCGGTCGGTCATGCCGGAAACGAAATCCGTCATCGCCTGCAAGGCGGTATAGGCGTCGCGCACGCCCAGCAGGTCGAAGCTCACCGTCCGCAGCAGCCGGGCGGAATAGCGTTCCTTTTCCTCGAAAAGCTGCGGGTCATAGCCGCAGCGCGCCAGCGCGGTCAGGCAATCGCTCAGCTGGTTCAGGATTTCGTGGATCAGGTTGCGCCCGTAGATTTCCAGCTCGGTCTTGCGCTGCACGGTGAAGACCTCGCGCCGCGCCACCTCCTTCATTTCCGCGAAGGCGCCGGCATAGGCGCTCTGGCCGATCAGATCGCCGGAAAAGCGCCCCTCCATGATCGCGTCGTAATGGGTCAAGAAGGCCTCGACGCAGGCCTGCACCGCCCTGCCGATCGCCTTCGCCCGCAGCGCCGAGACGAGCCGCGCCGGGCGCCCCTCCAGCCGGGCGACATCATTGCCCTCGCCCGCCACCTGTACCAGCAGATGCCGCACCCGGTCGAAGGGCAGGTCACCCGCCGTATGCGCATCCTCCAGATCCATGATGTTGTAACAGATGTCATCCGCCGCCTCGACAAGGAACACCAGCGGATGGCGGCAGTAATAATCCCCCCAGCCAGCGCTTTGTCGCTGCAGGCCGACCGTTTCGGCGATCTGTTGAAAATACGGCCATGAACTCTCGAACAACCCGTATTTCTTCAGCCCGCAATAGACCTGATCCGGGCCGAGCGCGTCGATCGCCGCGCGGCTCACCTCCGCCCGCGCCGGATATTTGGTGAAGGCCGCAAGGACGGAGCCCGACAGCCCCATCCCCTCGCCGTTCTCATACAGATCGGGGTGGTAGATCTCGTTCCGGGTCAGGATGCGGAAGCCTTGCGCATTACCCTCGAAGGCCAGAAATTCCGCCTGCTGCGCCGGGGTCAGACCATCCCACAGGATCGCCGCACGCGCCGATTTCACAGCGAACCATTCGCCGATCGCCTCTTCGCCCGAATGGCCGAAGGGCGGATTGCCGATATCATGCGCCAGCGCCGCCGCGCGCGTGATCCCCGCCATCCTCGCCACCTGATCCGACGGGATCTCGCCCGCCTTCGCCAGCTTCAGCCCCACGTCATAGCCCAGTGTCTGCGCGACCGAGCCAACCTCGACACTATGGATCAGCCGATGGTGCAGGTTGTCGTTCTGATACAGCGGATGCACCTGCGTCTTGTTCGCCAGCCGCCGGAACGAGGCCGAGAACAGGATCCGGTCGTAGTTCCGGTCATAGAAGGGCCGCGCGGCGCCGCCTTCGTCGACGGCTTTCCCCTTCTCGCGCCGCGCCGTCAGAAGATCGTTCCAGTTCATCCGCGCCATGATGCTCATCCCCGCTTGTCCGGCACAGGTAATCCGTTGCGGGGGAACATCTCAATCCCTGTCTCGTGCGGATGACGATATTCAGCATAAATACCGCATTATTTGCATGAAACCGCTTTAATCATGAAATCAGCGGCCAACATCGTCACATGAAACAACATCTTTCCCATCATCTTTCCAAAAATATCCCGGGGGTGAATTGGCCGCAGGCCAAGAGGGGGCTGGCCCCCAGCGCCCCCCCCCC
>NZ_SAUZ01000025.1 GCF_004022215.1 Paenirhodobacter populi | reverse complement strand
CCCCCCCCCCCCCCCCCCCCCCCCCCCCCCCCCCCCCCCCCCCCCCCCCCCCCCCCCCCCCCCCCCCCCCCCCCCCCCCCCCCCCCCCCCCCCCCCCCCCCCCCCCCCCCCCCCCCCCCCCGCCCCCTCCACCCGCGCTCCCCCTGAATTCACCCCCGACGCCAAAGTCCCGTTGCGATTCCCGCGAAATGGCGCGACATCTGAGAAAACCCCATTGGAGGCCAAGATGAAACAGATCCTTCTGGCGCTGGCCGTCGCTTTCGCAGCCGTCTCGCCGCTTGGCGCGCGCACCTTCGGACCGCTGGTCACCCCCACCGAGATCGAGGCCGCCGCGCCAGCGCCGATCATCCTCGACACCCGCGGCCCGGCCTATGAGCAGGGCCATATCCCCGGCGCGATTTCCGCCCCCTACGGGCTGTTCCGCGGCCCGGCGGAAAATCCCGGCGCGCTGGTGCCGGTGGATGAACTGCAATCGCGGCTGCGCGCGCTCGGCCTGACGAAAGACCGGCCCATTGTCATTGTTCATCAGGGCAAGGACGACAGCGACTTCGGCTCCGCCGCGCGGGTCTACTGGACGCTGAAATCCTCGGGCTTCACCGACCTGTCGATCCTGAACGGCGGAATGAACGCCTGGCTCGCCGCGGGCCTGCCGGTCGAGACGGACAAGGTCGTGCCGGTGCCTTCGGACGTGACCATCACCTTCTCGGACGAATGGCTGGCGACGACGGATGACGTGGCGAAGATCGTCGAGGGCAAGGAAACCGCGCAACTGATCGACGCCCGCCCGACGCCCTTCTTTGAAGGCAAGCAGGCGCATGAGGTCGCTTCCCGTCCCGGCACACTGCCCGGCGCGGAAAGCGTGCCGCATTCGCAGTTCTTCGTCGGCGGTTCGCCCGCCATCGGCGGCGAGACAACGGCGAAGGATGTCGCGGCCAAGCTCGGCCTGAAACAGGGCGAAGAGGTCGTGTCCTTCTGCAATACCGGCCACTGGGCGGCGACGGACTGGTTCGCGCTCTCTGAACTCGCGGGCGTGCCGGATGTGAAGCTCTACCCCGATTCGATGGTCGGCTATTCCCAGACCGACCTGCCGATGCAGAACACTCCCGGCCTCTGGCAGAACCTGAAACGCCAGCTCGGGGGGAACTGATGACCGCCGCGACGACGGAGATCGCCGCCACGCGCGGCGCGGTGCCCAAGCGTGTTGCCCTTGTCGTCGGCGCGCTGGTGCTGATCGCGGCACTGTCGCTGTTCGGCGGGCTGCGCTACGGACTGCTGCTGGCGGTGGGGCTGGGCATCGGCATCACGTTCGAGAGCCTGCGCTTCGGCTTTGCCGGGCCGTGGCGGGCGATGATCCTGCGCCGCGAACCGGCCGGGCTGCTGGCGCAACTGCTGGCCATCGCGCTGGTGTCGGTCGTGGCCTTCCCGCTGCTGGCGGGGCATCCCGGCGAATTGTCCGGCGCGGCGGCCCCCATCGGCTGGGCGATGATCGGCGGGGCCTTCGTCTTCGGCGCGGCGATGCAGGTGGTGCTGGGCTGCGGCTCGGGCACGCTGGTCAATGCGGGATCGGGCAATCCGGTCAGCCTGCTCGCCCTTCCCTTCTTCGCCATCGGCAGCTTCGTCGGCGCCTACGGGCTGATCTGGTGGACGAGCCTCGGCGCCCTGCCGGTCCTTGTCCTCAGCGGCACCGGCGGGTTGATCGTCACGCTGGCGGGCCTTGCCGTCATCGCCGCCGTGGCGCTGGCGCTGGCCACACCCGGCACGCGCAGGATCCCCGGGCGGCTGGTGCTGGCGGCGGTGCTGCTCGCGGCCTTCGCGGTGGCCAATCTGGTGATCTCGGGCCAACCCTGGGGCGTGGTCTACGGGCTCGGCCTCTGGGTGGCCAAGGCGGCGGTGGCGGCGGGCGCGGACCTGTCCAGCTCCGCCTTCTGGAGCGCGCCGAGCAATGCCGCGCTGGTGCATCAGAGCCTGCTGACCGATGTCACCAGCCTGACCAACCTGGGCCTGATCGGCGGGGCCTTCCTCGTCGCCGCATGGCGTCAGGGCGGGCTGTCGCAGCCGCTGCCCAAACTGCCGGCGCGGGCATGGGTCGCCACGGTGGTCGCAGGGTTCCTGTTGGGCTTTTCCTCGCGGCTGGCCTTTGGCTGCAACGTGGGGGCGTTCTTTTCCGGCGTCTCGACCGGCAGCCTGCATGGCTGGGTCTGGTTCGTCGCGGCCTTCGCGGGCGCCTTCCTCGGCATCCGGCTGCGCCCGGTTCTGGGACTGGAGGCCCGCACATGACCCGCCGCTTCACCGCCGGGCTGTGCATGGCCCTTGTCGCGCTGCTGATCCTGTTCGATCAGGCGGAAACGCCGCTCAACCCCTACCATGCGCCGCCGGCCTTCGCCTTCGGCTCCGGTCAGGTGGTGACGGGCGGCTTCTGCGCCGCCCTGCCGCAGTAGCTTGCCCGCCCCCGTCTCAGCGCCTAAGTGAGGACGATCAGCGGGAGAGCGCGATGATTCACCTTATCAAGCTTTGCGTCGGCGCCGAGAGGGTCGAGGATCTGCTCGAATGGCAGCGGCTCAACTACGGCGCCGGCCCCGCCCGGCATGTGACCCGGATGTGGCCGAAGCGCGAGGAGGAGCTGCTGGACGGCGGCTCGCTCTTCTGGGTCTTCAAGGGGCTGACGCTGGCGCGGCAACGCATCCTCGCGCTGGAGGAGGCGACGGGGCCGGACGGCATATCGCGCTGCGCCATCATCCTCGACCGCGACGTGGTGCGGACCGAGGCCATGCCCCGCCGTCCGTTTCAGGGCTGGCGCTACCTGACCGCCGAAGACGCCCCCGCCGACCTGCGCCGGGGGCGTGAGCGCGAAGAACCCCTGCCCCGCGAGCTTCAGGCCGCGCTGAGCGAGATCGGCCTGCGCTGACCCCGCCCCGGCGGGTTTCGCGGAACCATCCCCCCGGCCCGCGGGTTTTCCCCGTGCAAGCAAAGATTTGCGAAGTCGGTGCGGCTTCGCCCCCTCGCCCGTGGCGAGGCATCCCGCGCATGACGCGACGGGGGTGACTTGTCGCGCCGCAGATGGATTGAACGACAAAGGAGCCCATTCGCCATGCAACGTTTTGAAACGAAAACCGTCGTGATCACCGGAGCCGCCTCGGGCATGGGCCGCGCCGCGGTGCATCGCTTCTCGCAGGAAGGGGCCAATGTCGTGGCGCTGGATATCGACGAGGCGGGGCTGAAGGAAACGGTCGAAACGCTCGACCCGGCGCGCACCGCCACGCAGTTGTGCGATACGAGCGACGAAGCCGCCGTCAAGGCCGCGATCGACACGGCCGCCCGGACCTTCGGTGGCATCGACATCCTCATCAACAATGCCGGGATCGCCGTGCAGGGCGATGTCGAGACAACGGATTTCGAGACCTTCCGCAAGGTCTTCGCGGTCAATGTCGACGGCTATTTCCTGATGGCGAAACACGCGATGCCGTTCCTGCTGAAATCCGGCGGCGCGATCGTGATGACGTCATCGGTTTCGGGAATCGGGGGCGACTGGAACATGCTGGCCTATGATGCCTCGAAAGGCGCCGTCAGCAACTTGGTCCGCGCCATGGCGATGGATTACGGCCCCCGCGGCGTCCGGGTGAACGCCATCGCCCCGACGGCGACGAAAACGCCCTTGGCCGAAGGCACCACCGAGGATCCGGAGATCACCAAGGCCTTCATGGACCGCCTGAGCATCCGCCGCTATGGCACCCCCGAGGACATGGCCGCCGCAATGGCCTTTCTGGCCAGCGAGGACGCCTCCTACATCACCGGCGTCATCCTGCCGGTCGATGGCGGCATGAGCGCCTCGAACGGCCAGCCCCGGCAATAAGGGCCTGATTTCAGATGGAAGGAAAATGGTGCACCCGGAGCGATTCGAACGCCCGACCCTCAGATTCGTAGTCTGATGCTCTATCCAGCTGAGCTACGGGTGCACTGTGAGGACGGCGTTTAGCCTCTGTCGGCGGGGGGTGCAAGAGTGAAATCCGGTCTTTGCGACATTCTTTTGTCCGCGCCCGCAAAAAGCCGGTTTGCCGATATGCGGGGCGATCGCCGGAGGGTGTTGCCTGAAGGTGTGTTTCAGAACTGAAACCCGGGTATGGGCGGAGGGGGAGCAAGGGGGCCAGCCCCCTCGCCCGTTCCGGGCTCACCCCCGGGATATTTTCGGAAAGATGATGGGAAGAAATCCCGTCCGTAGGGCTTTGAAGCGGAATGTCCCGCTGAGGCGGATCAGGGGCTGCGTGCCCGGATGCGGGGTGGGTAGCCCATGTGACCGGCTGCGGCTTTTGGCTTTGCAACCCGCGCCATGGTTTTGGCCCGCTAGGCGCTGCGTTCCATCAGGCCGATGTCCAGCGCCTCGGGCAGGTGCAGTTTGAATTCCGTCCCGTGTTCGTCGCTTTTGACCAGTTCGAGCCGCCCGCCATGGCCGCGCACCAGTTCCGC
This sequence comes from Paenirhodobacter populi, assembly GCF_004022215.1. Lineage (GTDB taxonomy): Bacteria > Pseudomonadota > Alphaproteobacteria > Rhodobacterales > Rhodobacteraceae > Rhodobacter > Rhodobacter populi. Next base: position 56,465 of record NZ_SAUZ01000025.1, on the reverse strand, counting down.
CGAGATGGCGAGGCCAAGGCCGGTGCCGCCCTTTTTCACCCCGCCGGAAAACGGCCGGAACAGGTTTTCCTTCGCCCGCTCGGGCAGGCCGGGGCCGGTGTCCTGCACGCGGATCCACCAGCCCTCGGGTTCCTCGCCGGCGCCGATCTCGATCGTGCCGGGGCCGCCGGTCGCCTCGATCGCCTGCCGGGCGTTGCGGACCAGATTCGACAGCACCCGATACATCTGTTCCCGGTCGGCCCGAATCACGATGTTCGGCGCCACGTCGGTGACGAAATCGATCTGCGCCGCGTCGGCGGCCAGACGTTCGCTTTCCGCGACCTCCTGCACCAGCCCGTTCAGCGGGAAGCGCGACAGGACGGGCGGCGGCTCCTCGGCCTTGCCAAAGGCCAGCGTCGTTTCGCACAGGTTTACCGCGCGGGAGATCGAGTTGATCAGCTTCGGCGCCGCGCGTTTCACCGCCGGATCGTCCGATCCCTCCATCCGGTCGGCCAGAAGCTGCGCCGTGGTCAGGATGTTGCGCAGGTCGTGGCTGACCTTGGCCACCGCCTGACCCAGCTGCGCCAGCCTCTCGCGCTGCTTGAAGGCCGCGGTCAGCTGGCGTTGCATCGAGGCGAGGGCATCCTCCGCCTCGCGCAGTTCGACCACGCGGGCCTCGGGCTCGATGATGCGGCGGGCGTCGTCGGGCGCCTCGGCATAGGCGGTGATATGGGCGATGACGCGCTTCATCGGCACGACCATCAGCCGCCGCACCGCGAGGAACAGCAGCACCGCCGTCGCGCCCGAAACCATCGCCGACAGCGCCAGCAACCGCAGGCCGTATTCGATCATCTGCATCCGCATCGGGCCGGTGGCCAGCGTGACCTCGATCACCTGACCGCCGCGCTGAACGGGTTCACCGACGACGCGGATGATCTGATTCTGCGTGGCGAAGAGTTCCGACATCGCGTCGCGGATACTGCCGGGGAAGGTCGAATAGCGCAGATCGAAGGTCGCGGCGATCGGGCTGGGAATCGGCGAGGACAGCACCAGTTGCCGCGCCGCGTCGCGCCGCAGCACGACGTTGTAGACGCCCGCGTTGTTCAGCAGCTCCTGTTCCAGATCCGGCTCGATCATCTGGTCGGTGGTCAGCAGCGCCAGCGAGGCGATCTGCGCCCGTTCGAGCCGCGTCAGCAGGTAATCCTCGCGGAAATTGGTGATCGCGGGCACGAGGATGAGAATTTCCGCCAGCACGACGAAAATCGTCGTCAGGATGAGAAACCGGCCGGAAAGAGTATTGATCGTCATCTTGTCCTGTTGCCAAGCCTCCGAAAGGCCGGCGCTCGCCCGCCGGTTGTGCTGCCCGCTTCGCCAGAAATACCAATTATCCCCGCGAATAAACAGGTCCCTGACAAGACCGGCGAAAGCACGCGCATCGTCAGGATGTTTTGTGAACGATCCGAAAAGGGGAACTGTTCCCCGAAACCGGCGCGCGGCACGAAAAATGCCGAAAAGACGCGCGGATGAATTGACTTGATCGCCGGTTGCCCCTAAAGACCGGTCCTCGAATATGAGCGGCAGCCGAATCCGGCAGGTTTTGTGTTGCCCGACCGTAGAACGAACCCGGAGTAGACCCGCGATGAAACGCACTTTCCAGCCGTCGAACCTCGTGCGCGCCCGCCGTCACGGCTTCCGCGCGCGCATGGCAACCAAAGGTGGCCGCAAGGTCCTGAACGCGCGCCGCGCCAAGGGCCGCAAGGTCCTGTCGGCGTAAGGCCGACTGGCCCGACAGCCATGACACCGCCGGAGGCTCCCGTGACTGACCCGAAGGGTCGGGGTGCGGGAAGCGCCCCGGCGGTTTCCTTTTGCGCGGATGGTTCCGCACCCCTGATCACGCTGCGCAAGCGGGCGGATTTTCTGCGCGCGGCCTCGGCGCTTCGTCAGGGAACGGCCGGCTTTCTGTTGCAGGCGCGGCAGCGCGCGGCGGCGGAGCCCGTTCCCGAAGGGCTGGTCCGCATCGGCTTCACCTGCTCGAAGAAGGTCGGCAATTCCGTCCTGCGCAACCGTGCCAAGCGCCGGCTGCGGGAAATCGCGCGGCTGATCCTGCCCGAACTCGCCCGGCCCGGATGGGATTACGTCCTGATCGGCCGCCCCGGCGCGACCGTCGACCGCGATTTCGCCGATCTGCAACAGGACCTGCGCCGCGCCCTGACAGACATCCATTCGTCCAAGGCCCGTCCCCGCCCCATGGCCGACACGCCCAAGGGCCGCCGCCGGGGCAAGGGATGAGCCCGCTGACCCATATCCTCGCCCTGCCGGTGCGGGCCTACCGGCTGGTGCTCAGCCCCTGGGTCGGGCATGGCTGCCGGTATCAGCCGACCTGCTCCGCCTATGCGCTCGAGGCGCTGGAACGTCACGGGGCGCTGCGGGGCGGCTTGATGGCCTTGTGTCGTATCTGCCGGTGCCATCCCTGGGGCGGGCATGGCTATGACCCCGTGCCGGGCGCCGATCCCGCCCATGACGCCCGGTGCCCCAGCCGCAACTGCCAGTGCGACAAGGATGCCCCCGATGCTTGACGACGAAGACTCCCCCATCCATCCGCTGTTCGCGGGCGCGCCTTCCTCGACCGAGTTCCGCAAGCTGCGCAAGCGCATCGTCCGCGAAACCCGCGAGGCGATCGAGAAATACGGCATGATCGAGCGTGGCGCGCGCTGGCTCGTCTGCCTGTCGGGCGGCAAGGACAGCTATACCCTGCTTGCCGTTCTGCATGAGCTGAAATGGCGCGGACTGCTGCCGGTCGACCTGCTGGCGTGCAACCTCGATCAGGGGCAGCCGGGCTTTCCGGCCACGGTGCTGCCGGAATTCCTTGAACGGATGGGCGTGCCGCATCGGATCGAATACCGCGACACCTATTCCATCGTGAAGGAAAAGGTGCCCGAGGGGCGGACCTATTGCGCGCTCTGCTCGCGGCTGCGGCGCGGGAACCTGTATCGGATCGCGCGGGAGGAAGGCTGTTCCGCGGTGATTCTGGGCCATCACCGGGACGACATCCTCGAAACCTTCTTCATGAACCTGTTCCACGGCGGGCGGCTGGCCGCGATGCCGCCGAAACTGCTGAACGAGGAAGGCGATCTGTTCGTGTGCCGCCCCCTTGCCTTTGTGGCCGAGCAGGATTGCGAGCGGTTCGCCCGCGCGATGAACTATCCGATCATCCCCTGCGATCTGTGCGGCTCGCAGGAGGGGTTGCAGCGGATGCAGGTGAAACAGCTGCTGGACGGGTGGGAATCGCGCAATCCGGGCCGCCGGCAGGTGATGTTCCGCGCGCTGATGAACGTGCGCCCCTCGCATCTGTGCGACAGCGACCTGTTCGATTTCGCCGCGCTGATGCGTCAACCCGCCCCGGACCGCGAGGATTTTAGCGAAATAGTCCCGAAACTGCGGGATCGCGATTAACCTGTTCCTGACTCAGCCGTGCCAGACCTGTCGCCGGGCCACATCTCCGGCAAAGGAAGGGAACGGGCATGTCCAGATGGCGGATCGGCGGTTTTGGCAAGGGCGCGCGGCTGCGTCCGGCCTTTCTGCGGCCGGAGCTTCTGCCCTTCCTGATCGCCGTGGCGCTGGCCGGTCACTGGTTCGGGGCGCCGGCGATGATCCTGCTGTCGCTGACCGTCATGTCCGTCGCCTGGATGACCAGCCCGGCGCGCGCCGCCTCCGGGCAGGGCGCCGCGCCGGGAACCCGCCCCCACCGGCCGGAGGCGGAGGCGGTTCTGGACCAGTTCCTGCAAGACGGAGGGCGGAGCGGGCTGCGCACCGCTTGTCTGGTCGTCGGCCCGGATGATGCGAATGCGCTGCTTCTGCGGCTCGGCCACGATGATTTCGAGGCGCTGATCCGGCGCATCGGCGCGCGCCTGCACGGCACCCTGCGCGACGCGGACCGGATGGTCCGCATCGACCGCGCGCATTTCGCCATCCTGCTGTCGCCGACCCCGCATCCGGATATCGAGAACATGATCCAGCTTGCCGTGCGGTTGCAGGCGAGCTGCGAGGTCGCCCTTCCCGTCGCGGGGCAGTCGCTTGCCGTGTCGATCCATCTGGGCATCTGCCTGTCGGAACGCGCCCCGGCGCGCAATGGCACCGCCATGCTGATGGCCGCCGAGGATGCCGCGCTGGAGGCCGAGGCGCATGGCCCCGGCGCGATCCGCATGTTTTCCGCCACGCCGCCGCCCGAAGCGCAGCGGCGGGAGGAGCTGGCCGCCGAGATCCCCGCCGCGCTCGACGCCGGGCAGATCCTCGCCTGTTTTCAGCCGCAGATCAGCATGGATACCGGCGTCGTGTCCGGGCTGGAGGTGATGCCGCACTGGAAGCATCCCCGCCACGGCCTGCTCGGCCCGGCGGAGATCCTTGCCGCCCTGCCCCCCGGCGATCTGGTCTGGAAGCTGACGGATGGCATCCTGCGTCAGGCGCTGGAATCGCTGCGCACATGGGAACGCGACGGGTTTTGCACGGGCCTCCTGTCGGTGGTGTTCCCCCCCGCGGTGCTGACGCATCCGAAGCTGACCGACCGGCTGCAATGGGCGCTTGAGGGATTCGATCTGGAACCGGCGCGGCTCTGTCTGGTCCTGCAAGGCGATGCGGTGTCCCACCCGGACGAAGGGATGGTCCTGCGCAACCTGACCCGCTGCGCGGAAATCGGCTGCGTGATCGAGCTGAGCGGCCTCGGCGGCGGCCCGATCCCGGTCGAGATGATGCGCCGCGCCGCGGTCCGGCGCCTGCGCCTGCCGCGATCGCTCGTCTCCCGCATCGACCGGGAAACGGAGCAGCAGAAGATCGTCGCCGCATTTGCCGCCATGGCCGACGGGCTGCGCATGGAAACGCTGGCCGAAGGGGTCGCCAGCCAGTCCGAAAGCGCGATGCTCGCGCAACTCGGCTGCCGCCATCTTCAGGGTGAGGCGATCGCCGCGCCGATGCCCTTCGCCGAAACGCGCGACTGGATCGAGCGTCACAATGCGAAACTGAACGCCACCCCGCGCATCCCCACCCGCCGCGGCGGCTAGGGCCCCACGGCAGCCCACGATTGCGATCACTTCCCCCGCAGCAACCCCCGAAAACGGCAAAACCGCTTGACCTTTTGCCGCCCCTTCTGTTGAACCGGGCCGAACCGGGACGGCAGGCGGAAGATCCTCATGGAAAGCCAGAACAAGAACCTCATCATTGCGACCGTGCTTTCGGTGCTCGTGCTGATCGGCTGGACGTTTTTCTTCCCGCCACAGACACCCCCCGCACCGACGGAAACGGTCGCGGGCAGCCAACCGGCCGTCCCGACCGCCGAGGCGACCGAAACGGCAACGGTCGGCGCCCTGACGACCGAGGCCGCGACCGAAGCGGCCGTCGCCGCCTCGCCGCGCATCCGGATCGAGACGCCGAACCTCACCGGCTCGATCTCGCTGGTGGGCGGGCGGCTCGATGACCTGTCGCTGAAGAAATACAACGAGACGCTGGCGCCGGATTCGCCCCTCGTGCGGCTGCTCGCCCCGGTCGGCGGCACCGATCTTGGCGCGGCAAAGCCCTATTACGCGGTCTACGGCTGGTCGCCGGCGGGCGGGCTCGACCCGGCGCTGGTGCCCGGGCCGAACACCGTCTGGACCGCGCCCGCCGATGCCACCCTGACCCCCGAAACGCCGGTCACGCTGACCTGGGACAATGGCGCGGGGCTGATCTTCACCCGCACCATCTCGGTCGACGGGAATTACCTGTTCACCGTCGATCAGAGCGTGGAAAACACGACCGACGCGCCGGTCCGCCTTGCCCCCTACGGCATCGTCGTGCGCCACGGGATCCCCGACAGCCAGCGCGTCTACGTTCTGCACGAGGGCGCGATCCGCATGACGGATGGCAAGCTCGAGGAAACCAAATACAGCAATATCACCAAGCTCGATCAGGTCGCCGGCGAAGGTCAGGCGGAAATCCTGAAGGGCACCGAGAACGGCTGGATCGGCTTCACCGACAAATACTGGATGGCGACGCTGGTGCCGGCCGACGGAGCCTTCACCTCGGTCGTCAAATACACCGCCGCCTCGGATCTCTATCAGGCCGAGGTGCGGATGCCGGTGACGGAGGTCGCCCCCGGCGCCTCGGCCACGGTCGAAAGCCGCCTCTTCGCCGGCGCGAAGGAATGGGAAGTCATCAAATCCTATCAGGATCAGGGGGGCATCTCGCGTTTCGTCGACAGCATCGACTGGGGCTGGTTCTTCTTCCTGACCAAGCCGATGTTCCAGCTTCTGCACTGGCTGCACGGCGCGATCGGCAACATGGGCTGGGCGATCGTCGCGCTGACGCTGATCATCAAGCTGCTGGTCTTCCCGCTCGCCCGCAAATCCTACATCTCGATGGCGAAGATGAAGGAACTTCAGCCCGAGATGGAAAAGCTGAAGGAAATCGCCGGCAGCGACCGGGCGAAGATGCAGCAGGGGATGATGGAGCTCTACAAGAAGAACAAGGTCAACCCGGCCGCGGGCTGTCTGCCGATCATCCTGCAGATCCCGATCTTCTTCGCGCTCTACAAGGTCATCTACGTCACGATCGAGCTGTATCACGCCCCGTGGCTCGGCTGGATCCGCGACCTCTCGGCCCCCGACCCGTCGTCGATCCTGAACCTGTTCGGCCTGCTGCCCTGGGGCACGCCGGAACCGCATACGATGTTCTTCATGCTGTCGCTCGGCGTGCTGCCGATCCTGCTGGGCGTGTCGATGTGGCTGCAACAGAAGCTGAACCCCGCCCCCACCGATCCGAGTCAGGCGATGATCTTCGCCTGGATGCCGTGGGTGTTCATGTTCATGCTGGGCAGCTTCGCCTCGGGCCTCGTGCTCTACTGGATCGCCAACAACATGATCACCTTCTTCCAGCAATATGCGATCATGGCGATGCACGGGCAGAGACCAGATCTGTTCGGCAACATCCGCTCGACCTTCAAGCGCAAGCCGAAGAGCGAGCCGCCGACCGCGGACAAGGCGAAAGCCGCCAAGCCCAAGAAATGACGGCGCGGCTTCGCCATATCTTCCGCCATCCGATCAAGTCCATCGGCCATGAGGAAATTCCGACCGCGTCCCTGACACAGGGGCGCGGTCTGCCTTTCGACCGGGTCTGGGCCATCTCCACGCAAGAGGCGCGCTTTGCCTCGCCGCTGGAGACATGGGCGCCGAAGATGAACTTCGTGCGCGGTGTCGCGGCGCCGGGGCTGATGGCCGTCACCGCGCAGACGCATGAGGACGGCACGATCGAGCTGACCCAGCCCGATCTCTGGCACCTGCGGATCGACCCCGACCGGCCCGCGGATCAGGAAAAGCTGATCGAGTGGCTGGCGCCGCTCTGGCCCGCGAACCGCCCTGCCCCGCGGGCCATCGAAAAACCCGGGGTGGCGCTGGCCGACAACAAGGCACCGTTCTTGTCGATCCTGTCGCTCGCCTCGCTCGCCGCGCTGTCCGAGGCCGCCGGGCAAAACCTGTCGCCGCACCGCTTCCGCGGCAACCTCTGGGTCGATGGCTGGGCCCCCTGGGCCGAACGCGATCTGACCGGCCGCACCCTGCGCATCGGCACGGCCGAGATCGGGATCGCCGCCCCGATCATCCGCTGCCGAGCGACCTGCGGCAATCCCGAAACCGGACGCGAAGACCTCGACATGCTCGCCCTGCTCAAGGCGCAGCACGGCGACATGGTCTTCGGCCTGTTCGGACTTGTCACCAAGGCGGGAGAGATTTCCCGCGATGACCCGGTGGAGATCCTCTGATGCAGATGCAGTTCATCCTCGCCCCCGAGCCGGACGACATCACCCGCGAACGCGGGCGGCTGCTGTTCGCCGCGCCCGTCGATTTCGTCAAGGGCGTCGTCGCCATGTCCGGCATGCCGCCGGGCGACCGGCTGGAGGTCTGCTTCGCCGGCCGCTCGAACGTCGGCAAATCCTCGCTGATCAACGCGCTGACGAACCGCAAGAACCTCGCGCGCGCCTCGAACACCCCGGGCCGCACGCAGGAAATCAACTTCTTCGCCACGACCGGCGGCCCCTATCTGGTCGACCTGCCCGGCTATGGCTTCGCCGAGGCGCCCCTGCCGATCGTGAAGAAATGGCAGGAACTGCTGAAGGCCTATCTGTCCGGTCGCGTGAACCTGCGCCGCGCCTTCGTGCTGATCGACGCGCGCCACGGGGTGAAGAAAGTCGACGAGGAAATCCTGACGCTGCTCGACCGGTCCGCCGTGACCTTTCAGGTCGTGCTGACCAAGATCGACAAGATCGGCCGGGTGGACCGCGACCGGGTGGTCGAACAGGTCAAGACAGCGCTGTCGAAACATCCGGCGGCGCATCCGGAAATCGTCCTGACCTCCTCGGAAAAGGGCGAGGGGATCGAGATCCTGCGCACCATCATCGCCACGCTGGAATAGCCCCCCCCGCGCCATCGTTTCCCACGAAACGCGAACGTCCCTGCCTTCATTCTTCCATAAATATCCCGGGGGTGAATTGGCCGAAGGCCAAGAGGGGGCTGGCCCCCTCTCTCTCCGCATCCCCGCCCTGCACCGAAGCGCGCCCCAGCCGCGCAGGGTTCGCCCGCCCCTCAGACGTGCTGGCCGCCGTTCACCTCGATCTCGGTGCCGGTGACGTAGCTCGATGTATTGTTGCACAGGAACCAGATGACCTCCGCCACCTCCTCGGGCTGGCCCAGACGGCGCAGGGGCAGGACCTCGGCGATCTTCTCGGTTCCCGGGGACAGGATCGAGGTCTCGATCTCGCCCGGCGCGATCGCATTGACCCTGACGCCGAGCGGCCCGAAATCCAGCGCCATCTCCCGCGTCAGCGCCCGCAGCGCGGCTTTCGAGGTCGAATAGGCGGCGCCCGCGAAGGGATGCACCCGCGATCCGGCGATCGAGGTGACGTTGACCACCGCCCCCTGCGCCCGCGCCAGTTCCTCCTGCAACCCGCGGGCCAACACGATCGGCGCGAAGAAATTCACGTTGAACACCTGTGACCAGGTGTCGAGCCCCGTCTCGATCGAGTTCAACCGCGATCCGCCCGGCCCCTTGGGCGAGATGCCGGCATTGTTGACCAGCGCGTGCAGCCGGCCGTCCAGCCGCGCGCGGATGTCCTGGATCACGTCGCGCGTCTGCTCCGGGTCGGCAAGGTCGATCTGGATATGGTCCTCGGCCCCGCCCCAGGGGCATCTGTCGGAGAATGCCTGACGCGAACAGGTCAGGATCCGCCACCCCTCGCGGGCGAAACGCTTCACCGTGGCATGGCCGATGCCGCGGCTCGCCCCGGTCAGCAAAAGCACCTTGCGATCATCCATGACGTTCTCCCATCCGATGTGCCGGAGGGTAAACCTGTCAGCGGCGAAGGCAATGGTTTTGGTATGGCGCTTTTGGCGCTGCCCCTTGGCAGGGCTGCGGTTTGGCCGTAACACTTGCGCCAAGTTCCCGGGGGCCGATGATGAGAAAGCAGACGATGGATCGTGACTGGACCGCCACCGCCCGGACGCTGTCCGAGGCGCTTCCCTACCTGCAACGCTATACCGATGCCGTCGTCGTCGTGAAATTCGGCGGCAACGCGATGGGCGACGACGATGCGATGGCCGAATTCGCCCGCGACATCGTGCTGATGAAACAGGTGGGCATGAACCCCGTTGTCGTTCACGGCGGCGGGCCGATGATCAACGACATGCTGAAAAAGCTGGGCATCCAGTCGCAGTTCGTGCGCGGCAAGCGGGTGACGGACAAGGCCACCGTCGAGGTGGTCGAGATGATCCTCTCGGGCCTCGTGAACAAGCGCATCGTGCAGGCGATCAACGATCAGGGCGGCCGCGCGGTCGGCATTTCCGGCAAGGACGACGACCTGATGGTGTGCGAGGCGGATGACCCGGAACTCGGTTTCGTCGGCCGCCCGGTCGAGATGAACGTGCAGGTGATCCGCGACCTTTACAGCGCCGGGATCATCCCGGTCATTGCCCCGGTCGCCACCGGCATGAAGGACAACGAGACCTTCAACGTCAACGGCGACACCGCGGCGGGTGCCATTGCCGGGGCGCTTCAGGCGGATCGCCTGCTGCTGCTGACCGATGTGGCGGGGGTCAAGAACAAGGCGGGCGATGTCATCACCCAGATGTCCCCCGACGAGGTGATGGCCCTGATCGAGGACGGCACCATCTCGGGCGGGATGATTCCCAAGGTGGAAACCGCGCTTCAGGCGGTGAAGGAGGGCGTGCGCGCCGTGGTCATTCTGGATGGCCGGGTGCCGAACGCCTGCCTGCTCGAACTGTTCACCGAACATGGCGCGGGCTCGATGATCCGATCGACCACGCCGCGCGTGCGGCCGCGCCGCCGCTGAACCGCCGGCCGGCCGCCGCAGGCCGACCGATCACCTTCCGCCGATCCCTTTCGCGTCGCGCTTGCCCCATCGGGCACGCCTGTGGCAGGCTGCGCGGACCTTCGCATGGCATATGAGGCATTCCACAATGACACCCGCCGGATATCGTCGCCTGATCCTCTCCCGCCATGCCAAGTCGAGCTGGGATGATCCCCAGATGGCCGACTTCGACCGGCCGCTCAACGCGCGCGGGCGCCTTGCGGCCCACGAACTGGGCGATTTCCTTGCCTCGCGCGGGCTGGAGCCCGAGGAAGTCATCTGTTCCCCCGCCCGCCGCACCCGCGAAACGTGGGAAGGGGTTCAGGGCGCGGTGCTCGAATCACTGCCCAAGGTCCGGTTCGTCGACGCGCTCTATCACGGCGGGCCGGAGGTCATGCTGGAACTGCTCAAGACCGCCAGCCAGCCGACGGTGATGATGGTCGGCCACAATCCCGCCATCGCGGAATTCGCGGCGACGCTGCCGGCACGGCCGATCTACACCCCGGATTTCCGCAAATATCCGACCTGCGCCACGCTGATCGTCGATTTCCAGATCGACGACTGGACACAGGCGAAGCCGGGGACGGGATCGGTTCTGGATTTCTTCACCCCCTCCGTCCGCGGCCGGTAGCATAGCCCCGCCCATCTCGGGCGGCACGGATTTGAAACGCCGAAAGCCCGGCCTATCTGTCACTCATGCCAATGAATGACAGACAACAAACCGCGTCGCGCGCTGCCGACAGCCTGCCGCGCCAAGAGGGGGCGGAGCTGTCCGTGCCCGCCTCCGACCTGCTCCTGCCCTCGGCCGGGGACTGGGCGTTCTTCATCGACCTCGACGGCACCTTGCTGGATCTGGCCGCTTCGCCGGATGCGGTCAGCCCCGGCGAGGGAACGCAGGACATGCTGCAAACGCTCGAAGCCGCCGCCTCGGGGGCGCTCGCGCTGATCACGGGGCGGCCGGTCGCCTTTGTCGACAGCCTCTTTCCCGGATACCGCTTCACCGTCGCCGGGCTGCACGGAACCGAACTGCGCCCCGGAGAGCGGATCGCCCCCCCGGGCGCTGCCGAAACATTTGCGGGCGAGGCGCCGACGGCGGCCTTTCGCCACGGCCGCGATCTGGTGCGCAACGCCACGCAGGATCTGCCCGGCGTGCTGTTCGAGGACAAGGGCCGCGCCTTCGCCCTGCATTACAGGCAGGCGCCCGAACATCGCGCGGAGGTCGAGCAGATCATGGAACGCGCGCTGATCTGCGCGGGCGACGGCTACCTGCTGCGCCCCGGAAAATGCGTGGTCGAGCTGTGCCCCGCCGGCGCGGACAAGGGGACGGCGATCCGCAGGCTCATGGCCGAACCGCCTTTCGCCGGGCGCATCCCCTTTGCCGCGGGCGACGACGTGACGGACGAGGCGATGTTCCGCGTCGTCAACGAGATGAATGGCCTTTCGCTGCGCATCGGCGAACCGGAGATGACGCGGGACAGCCTCGCAATGGCGAAGCTGCCCTCGCCCGCCGACTTCAGGACCTGGATGAGGAGAATCGCATGACAGCCGACGGCCCCGTGGTGCCCGCGAAACTCACCGAAAAGCCCACGGTGAAACAAAGCCTCGACCTTGGCGTGATCGGCAATTCGGCCATCGCCGCGCTGATCGATGAGACGGGCGGGCTGAACTGGATGTGCATTCCCCGCATGGACGGCGATCCGGTGTTCTGCGGCCTTCTGGATCCCGGCGATGACGAAACCGGGGTGTGGCGCTTTTCGATCGCGAACCAGACCGAGGCGACGCAGCGCTATCAGCGCAACACCGCCGTTCTTGAAACCGTGCTGACGGATGCCGAGGGAAACCGGGCGAAGATCATCGACTTCGCGCCGCGCTTCCGCATGAACGGCCGGGTCTTTCGCGGTGCCACCATCGTGCGGATCGTCGAGCCGGTGGCCGGCGCGCCGCGGCTGAAGGTGGCGCTGCGCCCGCGCTGCGACTATGGCGCAAGCCGCCCGGAACGGACGCGCGGCACCAATCACGTGCGCTACATCCTTGGCGATCAGGTGCTGCGGCTGACCACCGATGCGCCGGTGGAATATGTGCTGGACGAAACGCCCTTCCTGCTCGACCGGCCGATCGCCTTTGTGCTCGGCCCGGACGAAAGCCTGTCGGCCGCGCCGATGTCGATCGCGCGCCATTTCCTGCGCGAGACCCGGGGCTACTGGCTCGACTGGGTGCGCGGCCTTGCCCTGCCCGCCGATTTCCAGAGCGTGGTGATCCGCGCCGCGATCACGCTGAAGCTGTGCTCGAACGAGGAAACGGGGGCTATTGTCGCGGCGCTGACCACCTCGATCCCGGAATACGGGGCCAGCGGGCGGACATGGGATTACCGCCTGTGCTGGCTGCGCGATTCCTATTTCACGGTGCAAGCGCTGAACAGCCTGAACGCCACCCGCACGATGGAGAATTACCTCGCCTATGTCTCGAACCTCGTCGCCGGGGCGCGGGACGGCTATCTGCAACCGCTGTTCGGGCTGGGGCTGGAACGGGTGCTGGACGAACATATCGTGCCGAGCCTGTCGGGTTATCGCGGCCTTGGCCCGGTGCGGCGCGGCAATGCCGCCTGGACGCAGGTGCAGAACGACGGCTACGGCTCGGTCATCCTTGCGGCGATCCAGTGCTTTTTCGACGAACGCCTGCCCGACATGGGGGGCGAGCCGCTGTTCCACCGCCTCGAACGGCTGGGGGAAGAGGCCGAGGCCCGATGGGACCAGCCCGACGCCGGCCTGTGGGAATTCCGCACCCGCAACGAGGTCCATACCCATTCCGCGCTGATGTGCTGGGCGGGGTGCGACAGGCTTGCGCGGATCGCGCACCGGCTGGCGCTGCCCGAGGCCGAGGCGCGCTGGACCGCCAGCGCCGAACGCATCCGGTCGGGCATCCTAGACCATTGCTGGAACGCGGAGATGCGGTCCTTCGTCTCGGCTTTCGACGGCAACGAGCTGGATGCGAGCCTGCTGCTGATGGCGCGGATCGGCTTCATCGCGCCGGACGATCCGCGTTTTCTGGCCACCGTCGCCGCCTGCGAGAAGGAGCTGCGCTTCGGCAACCATCTGTATCGCTATCGCCGGCCCGACGATTTCGGCGCCCCGGAAACCGCCTTCACCGCCTGCACCTTCTGGCTGATCGACGCGCTGACCCGCACCGGACGGCGCGAGGAGGCGCGGCAGATATTCGACGACATCCTGTCGCGGCGGAACCATCTGGGGCTGCTGTCCGAAGGCGTCCATGTCGAAAGCGGCGAATTGTGGGGCAACTTCCCGCAAAGCTATTCGATGGTCGGGCTGATCAACGCCGCCATGACCCTGTCCCGCAACTGGGAGGAAGTGCTATGAGCCGCCTGATCGTCGTGTCGAACCGCGTTCCGAACCCGGACCGCCCTCCGGCAGGGGGGCTTGCGGTGGCGGTGCGCGCGGCGCTGAACGAACGCGGGGGGATCTGGCTCGGCTGGTCGGGGAAGTCCTGCGGGGAGGAGGAACCCGGGCCACTGGTCCGGCGCGAGGAAGGGCCGATCACCTATGCGCTGACCGATCTGTCCGACCGAGACCTGTCGGAATATTATCAGGGTTTCGCGAACAGCGTGCTCTGGCCGCTGTGCCATTACCGCATCGACCTGACCGATTACGCGCGCCGCGATGCGCGGGGCTATTTCCGGGTCAACCGGATCTTCGCCGAACGGCTGGCGCCGCTGGTTCAGCCCGACGACCTGATCTGGATCCACGACTATCACCTGATCCCGCTGGCCTCGGAACTGCGGCGGATGGGGCTGCGCAACCGGATCGGCTTTTTCCTGCATATCCCTTGGCCCGCGCCGGATGTCTATCTGACCCTGCCGATCAGCGAGATGTTGCTGCGCGCCATGACGGCCTGCGATCTCATCGGTTTTCAGACCGAGTTCGACGCCGAGAATTTCGGCCTGTGCCTGAAGCGCAGCGGGATCGCCCTGCCCGTGCCGGGCGAGGACGGGATCTATCAGGTCTCGGACGGCATGCCCGAAGAGATTTCGGGGAGGCGCTTCAAGGTGGGCGCCTTTCCGATCGGCATCGATTCCGAAGCCTTCGCCCGCACGGCGCGCAACGCGGTGCGCAATCCCGCGATGCGCAAGTTCCGCGAATCCCTTGGCGGTCAGCAACTGATCGTCGGCGTCGACCGGCTGGATTACACCAAGGGCCTGCCGCAGCGGATGAACGGCTATCGCCGGTTCCTCGAGGCCAATCCCAACTGGCTCGGCCGCGTGACCTTCCTGCAGATCACGCCCAAGTCCCGGTCGGGCGTGGCGGAATATGATGCGCTGCAACGCGAGGTCGCCGAACTTGCCGGGCATACCGCGGGCGCGCTTGGACAGATCGACTGGACCCCGGTGCGCTACATGAACCGCGCCCTTGGCCATCATGTTCTGGCCGGGATCTACCGCATGGCACGGGTGGCGCTGGTCACGCCCCTGCGCGACGGGATGAACCTCGTCGCCAAGGAATATGTGGCCGCGCAGGACCCCGAAGATCCCGGCATCCTGATCCTGTCGCGCTTTGCCGGGGCGGCCTATGAGCTGGGCCGGGGGTCGCTCTTGGTGAATCCCTATGACGAAGAGGCGATTGCCAACGCCATTGCCCAGGCGGTGTCCATGCCGCGCGAAAAACGGCAAGAGCTGCATGCGATCGCCGCAGAAAAACTTAGCAAAAACAGTGTATTCGACTGGTGCGCCGATTACCTCGATCAGCTTGCGCCGCCCCAGACCGTCGCAGAAACGCCCGCCTGATAGGCTGGGATTTGCGGGTCACGCGGAAAAATGTGACGTTTTTGCAACTGTCTGAACCCGTATTTTCGCAAATTCTTTACCTCCGCCCGGGCCGACCTACCTCAGGGACGTGAACGTTTCACGCTCGCTCACGCCAGTCGGCGTAGGTAACCAAGTGAGGAACAAGATGATCAAGACCTTTGCAATTGCTTCTGTCGCATCCATGTCCGCCGTCGCCGCAATGGCCGGTGGCTATACTGCCCCCGTCGTCGAGGCTGCTCCCGTAGCCCCGGTCGTCGTTCCGGTCTATCCGACCGGCTGGGATGGCGCCTATATCGGCGCCAACATCAACTGGGGAAAGAGCAAAGTCGAAGCCAAGGACGAATTGGCTGACGCTCTCGGCAAGAAGATCTCGGAACCCGATGGCACCAATGGCGCCCTGCGCGCCGGCTATGACTGGCAATCCGGGAATGGCGTCTACGGTCTGGGTGCCGAATACAACTTCGGCAAATACAAGGACAGCCTGACCGGCAACTACGCCGCGCTGAGCGACGGCGATGTGAAAATCGACAAGGCCGGCACCCTGTTCGCCCGCGCCGGTTACGCCTTCAACGACAACTGGCTGGCCTATGGCCTGCTCGGTTACACTTGGGCCGACGCGAAATACGACGACGGCGCGAGCCAGAAGAAGGGCGTCGATGGCGTCACCTACGGTCTGGGCGCCGAATACAAGTTCAACCAGAACTGGTCGTCCTATCTGGAATATGCCTACACCGATCTGGGTTCGTTCGACACCAGCATCGGCAAGGCCGAAGCCGATCTTCAACAGATCAAGCTTGGTGTGAACTACCGCTTCTGATCCGCGAAAGATCCAGAATTCCAGGAATACGCCGCCTTCGGGCGGCGTATTTCGTTTGGTGGCCATGCCACGCGGCGGGCATCAGGAGTGGAAAATGGTGACCCCGAGTGGATTCGAACCACCAACCTGCCCCTTAGGAGGGGGCTGCTCTATCCAGTTGAGCCACGAGGTCACGCTGCCAGTGTTTTGCGGTGAAAACACCTGAAAGGCAAGGGAGAAGGCGGCGTGGGGAATCGCGATGCGGGTGTGCGGCCTCTGCGACGCAGGGGGTGTGCGGCTGTCGTCATCGCCCGGAAAACCACTGCTCCAATCTCTTTCCGCGCCCAGAAGAGGCGATTTCTTCTGCCTTCCTTCATGGTAGCATCTTCTGCCTGCAGATCTTCTCTGTGCGGCGCTAGAGGAGGAAACCATGGATACCGACCGACACACCGTCACGGTGCGTAACGCGGCGACCCATTCGTATCGCCCCGTCAGGCACCTGCAAGAGAACGGCAATCTTCACGACGAAGCCCATCTGGTATGCGACATCCCGGTGCTCGGCGAAGATGGACGTATCGCGGCATGCTATGTCCCGCTGCATCCTCATGTGCAGGAATAGACCGGGGCGCAACTGCCGGTGAAAGACGGGGACGGCGGTGTGGCATCGCCGTCTCCTCATATGCGACGGCCGCCCCCGAAGGAACGGCCGCAGGTCTTGTTGCAGATCGTGCCCCTGTCGGGGAAATCCGCCTCAGCCATCCGCCGCCTGATAATCCGGCAGGGCCTGGAGCGCATCCTTGCTGAGGCTCACATAGCCCCGGATCTGGTCGTCGGCATTCTTGTAAAGGGTCACCTGCTCCGGCGTCAGGGCGACGGGCTTTGCGCCGATCCCCAGAAAGCCGCCGACATCCATGATGATGCGGGTGACGCTGCCGTCCGTGCCGACCTCAAGATCCGAGATCGTCGCGACCTTCTGGTCCTCCGGATCATAGAGATCGACGCCCTTGAGCTGGTCGACCGTCACAGTCCCGATCGCCGTTTCGGTATAGCCTTCAAGCGGCGAGGGGTTGGTGGTGGCCCCCGGCGCAACCGACGGCGCGGCATCGGGTGTCCCTTGCGGCGCCATGTCGGCGGGTTCGTTGCCCATATCCTGTTGCGCCTGCTGCATGGCATCCGAGGGCGCCTCGGTCTGTGCCAGAACCATGCCTGGTCCCCCGACCAGCATCGTCGAAGCGAACACCGCCGTGATCATCCTGTTGTTACGCATGTGTTTCCTCCTCATGTTATGTCTCGATCAGGTCACGGGAAGGAAACGCCCCGGCGGATGATAGGTTCATCCATTCCGTGGCGTCAGGAGGAAAACGGCGAAAACACGCCGGATGACGCCCGAACGATCGGCACATGCCCGCGCATGGGGATTGATCGTCCCGCGGGCGCACCGACCAATCTTTGCGCAGGACGATGCGATGCCCCGTTCTCCCATCGTCAACACAAAGGCTGAAAATTGTGCATTGCCCGGCCTTATAGTGCAGCTTGCAGAAAACGGCACAGCGAGACTCGACGTGGCGCCCGACACGGGGTCATCATTGAATCATTAACCCGAAAAATGGAGATTCGTTTTGTCTGAGATTGAAGACTTGGCGGCACGCATCGCCAGATTAGAGGAAATCATCGCCAGCCTGTCGGCCTATTCCGGCGCAGCGGATCAGGTGCTGGGGGCCAGCCTGTCCACCATCGCATATAAGGTGCAGTATCCGAACAGCCGATTGTCGCTGCCGGCGTTCGACCCGCCAAGCGGCCTTTTGCCCGAGCATCTGGCGGCGTTCAGGCAAATATTCCGGTAGACCCGTTCCCGCCCGGACAGGCGAAAGAATCACGACCCCGAAAGGCCGCGATCCGGCCACCGCGCGGGACGGCGGCGACCGGAGGATGGCAGCCGGTCAGAGGTCCTTCACCAGCCGCAGCGCATCGTAGATCGCGGCATGGGTATTGCGGGCTGCCACCGCGTCGCCGATGCGGAACAGGCGGAACGCCCCTTCGGGATTGCGCTCGACCTGTTGCTGCCCGCCGGTCGAAAGCGCCTCGTAGTCCACCTCGCCGAGATTGGAGGACAGCGGCTTCAGCTCGAAATACAGCTCGTCCAGCGGGCGGGTGCCGTGGTTGACGACGACCTGATCGACGATCCTCTCGCGCGTGAAATCGCCGTAATCGCTGCCCAGAACCGCACGCAGCTGGTTGCCCTCGCGCGTGACCGACAGCAGCCGCCAGGTGACGGTGAAGGTCGTGTCGCGCTTTTGCAGGTTGCGCATATAGGGCACCAGATTCATCGCCATCACCTCGGGCGAAAAGCTGCGGTCGGGGGTGACGATCTCCACCGCCGCGCCGGTTTCCGAGATCACGTCGGCCGCCTGCAAGGCCGCATGGTCCCCGGCATCGTCAAAGATCAGCACGTTGCGCCCGGGCTTCACATCGCCCGCCAGAATGTCCCAGGCCGAACAGACAAGCTCGTTACCCTCGGTCAACACTTCGGTATGGGGCAGGCCGCCGGTGGCGATGATCACCTCGTCGGGATTGGTGGCCAGAACGGTATCGGCATCGGCGAAGGTGTTGAAATGGAACTGCACCCCGTGCTTTTCGCATTGCCCCATCCGCCACGCGATGATCGAGATCATCTCGCGCCGGCGTTCCTGCAAGGCGGTCAGGCGGATCTGCCCGCCGGGCTGATCGGCGGCCTCGAAGACGGTGACGTCATGGCCCCGCTCGGCAGCGACGCGGGCGGCTTCGACCCCCGCGGGACCGGCGCCGACGATGGTGATGCGCCGCTTCGCCGCAGCGGGCGGGATCGTCTGCGGCATCGTCTCTTCGCGCCCGGTGGCCGGATTGTGCAGGCAGAAGGCCATGCCGCCCTGATAGATCCGGTCAAGGCAGTAGTTCGCGCCGACGCAGGGGCGGATGTCATCCTCGCGCCCCTCGATCACCTTGCGCACCAGATGCGGGTCGGCCATATGGGCGCGCGTCATCCCCACCATGTCGAGCTTTCCGGACGCGATCGCATGGCGCGCGGTCGGCACATCGGGGATCTTGGCCGCATGGAACACCGGGAAGCCGGTCGCGGCGCGGATCTCGCCCGCGAAATCCAGATGCGGCGCGTTGCGCATTCCCTGCACCGGGATCAGGTCGGTCAGCCCCGGGTCCGTGTCGATATGCCCCTTCACCACATTCAGGAAATCGACCAGCCCGCTGTCGCGCAGCTTGCGCGAGACCTCCATCCCCTCGGCCTTGTCCATGCCCCCGGGCATGTCCTGATCGCCGGTGTAGCGCAGGCCGACAATGAAATCCGGCCCCACCCGGTCACGGATCGCCCTGAGCACGTCGAAGGTGAAACGCAGCCGGTTGTCGAGGCTGCCGCCATAGGGCGCGTCCAGATCGTTGGTCAGCGGCGACCAGAACTGTTCCAGTAGATGGCCGTAGGCCTCCAGCTCAATCCCGTCGAGGCCCGCCGCCTTCATCCGCTCCGCCGCATCGGCGAAATCGGCGATCACCCGGGTGATGTCCCAGTCCTCCATACGCTTGGGAAAGGCGCGGTGCGCCGCCTCGCGTTCATGGCCCGGCGCGATCACCGGCAGCCAGTCGGCCTTGTCCCAACGGGTGCGTCGACCCAGATGCGTCAGCTGGATCATCACCGCCGCGCCGTGGTCGTGGCATTCGTCGGTCAGCTTCTTCATCCAGCCGACGACCTCATCCTTCCACGCAAGGATGTTGTTGAACACCGGCGGGCTATCGCGCGAGATCGAGGCCGACCCCGCCGTCATCGTCAGCGCCACCCCCGCCTTCGCCCGTTCCACGTGATAGGCCCGGTAGCGGTCCTTCGGCATCCCGTCCTCGGGGTAAGCCGGTTCGTGGCTGGTGATCATGATACGGTTGCGGAGCGTCAGGTGCTTCAGTTGATAGGGCTGCAAAAGCGGATCGTTCGACATCGGGGCTGCCTTTTGGGTGGGATGCACAGGCAGATTTCGCAAAATGTTCATATGTGTCAAGAAAAGGTTCTTCAGTGACCATTTAATCCGTCGCATATGGCCATTTCCACGACACATCTGATTATTTTCGTTGCACGACGCCAAAGGCGCCTGTAGCCAAAAGCGATGAAGGATCGTGACGCCACAGAAGACGCCCCCGAAACCGGCTGGCGAGGCTCGCCCGAGGGCTGGCTGGACGCGGCCTATGAAATGCTGATCGAAAAGGGCATCGACGCGGTCAAGATCATGCCGCTCGCCACCCGGCTGAAACTGGCGCGGACCAGCTTCTACTGGCATTTCCGCGACCGCGAGGCGCTGCTCGCCGCCCTCGCCGACCGATGGGTGAGCCGCACCACCCTGCCCCTGATCGCCGCGGCGGGGGAATATGCCGACAGTGAGCCCGAGGCGATGCTGAACGTCATCGGCTGCTTCATCGGCGAAACCTTTGACGACCGGCTGGAATTCGCGGTGCGGAGCTGGGCCTTGCAGGATGCGGGCATCATGGACCGGGTGCAGGGGGAGGATGTGAAGCGTCTGGCGGCGCTCTCCGACCTCTTGCGCAAATGGGGCCACGACCCCGAGGACGCCGAGGTCCGCGCCCGCACCATCTATCTGGCGCAGATCGGCTACATCTCGATGCAGGTGCGCGAATCGCTGGCTTTGCGCATGGCGCGCATCCCGCATTACGTGGCGATCTACAGCGGCGGCAAATTCCCCGCCCCGCGCGAGATGGCGCGGTTCCATGCGCGCCACGGCTATACCGAAGGAACAGAGGCATGAGGATCGGGATCATCGGCGCGACCGGCTGGCTCGGCTCGGCGCTCGGGGGACGGCTGCTGGCGTCCGGGCATGCGCCGGGCAATCTGATCCTGCTCAACCGCAGCGGGCCGCGCGCCGATTACCACGGCTACCCGGATGTCGTCTGGGCGCGGGACGTGGACGAACTGGCGGCG
Organism: Paenirhodobacter populi; assembly: GCF_004022215.1. Classification (GTDB taxonomy): domain Bacteria; phylum Pseudomonadota; class Alphaproteobacteria; order Rhodobacterales; family Rhodobacteraceae; genus Rhodobacter; species Rhodobacter populi. The sequence goes on along the minus strand of NZ_SAUZ01000025.1, from coordinate 35,521 downwards.
GCAAGCGACCTGATCGTCCTGTCCATCCGGCCCGAGGACTGGGCCGCGCTGAAGCTGCACGCCCCGGACCGGCTGGTGGTGTCCTTCATGGCCGGCGTCGGGATCGACCGGCTCGCCCCCTGCGGCGCGCGCATCGTGCGCGCCATGCCGAATGCGGCGGCGGAAATCGGCGCCTCCTATTCGCCCTGGGTCGCCGGGCCGGGCGTGACCGATGCCGACCGTGCGGCGGTGACGCGGCTGCTCTCGGTGATCGGAACCTCGGATGAACTGACGGGTGAATCGCAGATCGACCTGATGTCCGCCGTGCCCGGATCGGGCGCCGCCTATCCGGCCCTGCTCGCGCTGGCGATCATCGGCTTTCTGCGCGACCGGGGCATCACCGAAGACATCGCCATCCGCGCCGCCGAGGCCGTGGTCTGCGACGGCGCCCGGCTGCTCAAGGGACAGGTCGGCCAGTCGGCCGAAATGATCGCCGCCTATCTCGATTATCAGGGCACAACCGCCGCCGGGATCCATGCGGCGCGCGACGCGGGCTTCACCGAAAGCATCACCGCCGCCCTGACCGCCGCAACGGCGAAGGCGCGGCATCTGGGGTGAGGTCGCCCCCTGGCGCCCCCGAAGAACGCAGATTGCTCCTGTCATCCCCCTTCATCAAACCGGAAAGCCCCTCCGTCCACCCCAAGACCTGCGGCCCCATCCGCAACCCGGCCCGTCAAAGACTGCGCGCCCCCGGCAAGGCCTCTCTTCTCATCATCTTTCCGAAAATATCCCGGGGGTGAGCCCGGCACGGGCGAGGGGGCTGGCCCCCTCCTTCCCCATCCGCCATCGCCACGGCACACATGAAAAAGCCCCGGCAAAACCGGGGCCTTTCGTCATGCCAGCCTCGAACCGGATCAGCCGATCGCGGCGGCTTTCACGTCGTCGTCGATATAGGGCACATATTGCGCGAAATTGTCCGAGAACATCCGCACCAGCTTTGCCGCCTGCGCGTCGAAGGCGCCCTTGTCGGCCCAGGTGTCGCGCGGGTTGAGCAGGGTGGAATCGATCCCCGGAACCGCGACCGGAACCTCGAAGCCGAAATTCGGGTCCTTGCGGAATTCGACGTTGTTCAGCGAACCGTCCAGCGCCGCGGTCAGCAGGCCGCGCGTCGCGCGGATCGGCATCCGCTTGCCGACACCATAGGCGCCGCCCGTCCAGCCGGTATTGACCAGCCAGCAATGCGCGCCCGTCGCCTTGATCTTTTCCTGCAGCAGCTTGCCGTAAACCTCGGGCCGGCGCGGCATGAAGGGCGCGCCGAAGCAGGTCGAGAAGGTCGGGATCGGCTCGATCACGCCCACCTCGGTCCCCGGCGTCTTCGAGGTGAAGCCCGAAAGGAAGTGATACATCGCCTGAGCGGGCGTCAGCCGCGCGATCGGCGGCAGCACGCCATAGGCATCGCAGGTCAGCATGATGACATTGCGCGGCTGCCCGCCGAGCGAGCTTTTCGACGCATTCGAGATGTAGTCGAGCGGATAGGCGCACCGCATGTTGTCGGTGATCGAATTGTCGGTGAAGTTCAGCTCGAACGTCTCCGGATCGAAGGTCATGTTCTCGACCACCGTGCCGAACATCGAGCAGGTCGCGTAGATCTCGGGTTCCGCCTCGCGCGACAGGTTGATGGTCTTCGCGTAGCAGCCACCTTCAAAGTTGAAGACACCCTCGTTCGACCAGCCATGTTCGTCGTCGCCGATCAGGATGCGCGACGGATCCGCCGACAGCGTGGTCTTGCCGGTGCCCGACAGGCCGAAGAAGATCGCCGTATCCTCGATATGGTCGATCGCATGGTTGGCGGAGCAGTGCATCGCCATGATGCCCTTGCCCGGCAGGATGTAGTTCAGCAGCGTGAACACGGATTTCTTGTTCTCGCCGGAATACTGGGTGTTGGCGATCAGGATGATCTTCTTGTCGAAGTTCAGCGCGATCACCGTTTCCGAACGGCAGCCGTGCCGCGCCGGATCCGCCTTGAACGACGGGCAGTTGATGATCGTGTATTCGGGCTCGAAGGTTTCCAGCTCCTCGCGCTCGGGACGGCGCAGCAGGTGGCGGATGAAGAGCCCGTGCCACGCAAGCTCGGTCACCACGCGCACGTCAAGCCGATGCGCCGGATCCGCGCCGCCGAACAGGTCCTGAACGTAGTACTCCCGGCCCTTCATGTGCTCGATCATGTCGGCGTAGAGAAGGTCGAACTTCTCGGCCTCCATCGGCGCGTTGTTTTCCCACCAGATCGTGTCTTCGACCGAGGGGCTGCGCACGACGAACTTGTCCTTGGGCGACCGGCCGGTGTGCTTGCCGGTGGTGCAGTAGAAGGCGCCGCCCTTGCCCAGGGTCCCCTCGCCGTTCTTGAGCGCTTCCTGGATCAGCGCGGGTTCCAGCAGGTTGTAATAGACATTTCCCAGACCAGTGATGCCCTGATCTTCCAGGCGCTTCGCCGGGTTCACACGTCCGATGTTCATCTGTTGCTCCCGCTGCCGATACGGCGTCTTGTGGGTTCCTCCCGGCATCTTCGGCCACAGAAGACACCGATCCCGCGCAGTCGGACCACGCGGGATGAGCCCGTATAACATGGCGCTTCGGCGAAGGAACAGCGTGCTTTCCATGCGTTAGCGCAACCACGGCGATCTTTAGCGCAACCATCTTGCGCGGGTCTCGCAGGTGCTGCCCAAGCTGGCGAAAACAGGCGGGAAATACGGCGGAATTAGCCAAATATTGGCGTTTTGGGCATCAGATGATTCGAACGCGGGGCGATTCGTCGCACCCGCGCGACGTGTTAATCAGTCTCGCCGTGCCGATGCAGGCCAAACTACAGGAATGCCCGGATATGTCCCGAATTGCCCTGGTCGATGATGATCGAAACATCCTGACCTCCGTCGCCATGACGCTTGAGGCCGAGGGATATGAGGTCGAGACATTCACCGACGGGCAATCCGCGCTGGACGCCTTTTGCAGGAAGCTTCCCGACATCGCGGTTCTGGACATCAAGATGCCGCGGATGGACGGGATGGAACTGCTGCAAAGGCTGCGGCAGCGCACCACCATGCCGGTGATCTTCCTGACCTCGAAGGAGGATGAGATCGACGAGGTGCTCGGCCTGCGCATGGGGGCGGACGATTACGTCAAGAAGCCCTTCAGTCAGCGGCTGCTGCTGGAACGCATCCGCGCCCTGATGCGCCGGCAGGAGGCGATGAACGCCGACGCCACCGCCCCGCCCGAGGAAAACCGCATCATCACGCGGGGGGAGCTGACGATGGACGCGCTGCGCCATGCCGTCACGTGGAAGGGCCATGACGTGGCGCTCACCGTCACGGAATTCCTGCTGTTGCAGGCCCTCGCGCAGCGTCCGGGCTTCGTCAAGTCGCGCGACCAGTTGATGGATGTCGCCTATGACGATCAGGTCTATGTCGACGACCGGACCATCGACAGCCACATCAAGCGCCTGCGCAAGAAGATGCGCGCGGTCGATCCGGATTTCTTCGCGATCGAAACGCTCTATGGGATTGGCTATCGCTACAATGAGGCCTGATCCGGCACGGGGCACCCTGAACGGGGTCCCAAGGACGACATGGCTGCGCCGCCTGACGAACCGGGGCTGGCGCCCCTCGATCCGGCTTGGCCATTCCCCCCTGACCCGCAAGATCATCGCCTTCAACCTGACGGCGATCCTGTTGATGGTCGTGGGGGTTCTCTCGCTCAACCCGTTCCGCAACAGCATGGTCGTGCAACAGCAGAACGCCCTGATGCGCGAAGCCGATCTTCTGGCACTGCTGTTTGCGACGCAGCTGGACAGCGACGGGACATTGCCCGTCGGAAGCCTGCGGAACATGATCCTGCCCGGGGGCAGCGTGCTGCATCTGTTCGATTCCGCGGGAAACCTGCTGGCCGAGACGATGCCGCCGGCCCGGCCCGCCACGGCGGCGCCGGAACAGCGGCAAGGCGGGTTTCTTTCGGCCCTCCTGAAGGCGACCTCCGGCCTTCGGCCTGCCGACACCGCCGCCCCGCCGCCCGACCGTCTGGAGGCGGCGCGGTCCCTTGTCGCGAAAGCCGCCGTGCAGGGCACCGCCACGCTCAATGCGCATGATGCGCGGGGCCAGCCGGTCTTCGGCGTCGCCAGACGGATCGAAAGCGGCGGCGGCAACCATGTCCTGTCCCTCACGATCATCGACGGCGAAATCGACGGCGAGATCGACGGCCTGATGCGGGTCCAGCGCGAACAGGTGCTGCAGGTCTTCGTCATCGCCATCATCGTGTCGATCGGTCTGAGCCTCGTGCTGGCCTCCGCGATCTCCAGCCCGCTCGCCGAACTCGCCCGCGCGGCCGAAGCCGGACAGACCCGGCACGGGCAAAGGCGGGCGCGGGCACGGGTGCGCATCCCCGATTTCGACTCCCGCCCGGATGAGATCGGCCGCCTGTCCACCGCGATGCGCCAGATGGTCGACGCGCTGTATGACCGGATCGACGCGAACGAACAATTCGCCGCCGATGTCGCGCATGAGATCAAGAACCCCCTCGCCTCGCTGCGCTCGGCCGCCATGTCGCTGACCCGCGTCCTGCGCGAGGACCAGCGGCAAAAACTGATCGCGATCATCGACAAAGATGTCGGCCGCCTCGACCGGCTGGTCAGCGACATTTCCAACGCCTCCCGGCTCGACCGTGATCTGGTGCGGGAGGATGAGGAAAGCTTCGACCTCGCGCGCCTGCTCGCCCAGCTCTGCGCGCATTACCGGACCGAGGCCGAGGCCCGCGGCATCCGCCTTCTGGACGACCTGCCCGCCACGCCCGTCGTCATCACCGGGCTGGAACCGCGGCTGGCGCAGGTCTTCGTCAACCTGATCGCCAATGCGCTCAGCTTCACCACGACCGGCGGCACGATCCGGGTGCAACTGCGCCGACACGGCAAGCGCCTGCTGATCGTGATCGAGGATACCGGCCCCGGCATCCCCGACGAGGCGCTGACGAAGGTGTTCCAGCGTTTCTACTCGCAACGTCCCGCAGGAAGTTTCGGCGAACATTCCGGCCTCGGCCTTGCGATCTCAAGACAGATCGTCGAGGCTCATGGCGGTGTGATCTGGGCGGAGAACATCCGCCCCCCCGACGCGGAACCCGGCTCGCCGCCAGGCGGGGCGCGTTTCGTGGTGGGGATACCGCTTTGAGGGGGCAGATGGACAACATCCATGCCACGGCGGTGGCGCTCGACGCAGACAGGGGCGTGCTGATCACCGGGCCGTCGGGCGCCGGCAAGTCCGAGCTGGCGCTGCGGCTGATGGCCTTCGGCGCGCGTCTGGTGGCCGACGATCGCGTCGATCTGCGGGTGGCGGAGGGGCGGCTGATCGCCTCCTGCCCCGCCCCGCTCGCCGGGATGATCGAGATGCGCGGCATCGGCATCCTTGGCGCCGATCCCCTGCCCGAGGCGCGGATCATCTTGGCCGTCGACCTGGGCCAGCAGGAGACCGACCGCCTGCCGCCCCGCCGCAGCCGCGATTTCCTTGGCGTCAACCTGCCCCTTGTGCTGCGCCTGCATCGCGGCCATCTTGATGTGGCGGTGCTGCAATGGCTCAAGGGTGGGAGAGTCGCGTGACGTCCGAGACGGTGCAGGGAAATGCGGGCAACCCCGGCGTGCAGACGCGGGTGGTTCTTGTCATGGGGCCGTCCGGCTCCGGCCGCACCACGGCGATCGCCGCGCTCGAGGATTTCGGCTACGAAACGATCCACAACCTGCCGCTCAGTCTGGTGCCGCGGCTGATAGACGGGCCGCTCGACCGGCCGGTGGCGCTTGGGCTAGACGTGCGCAACCGCGATTTTTCCGTCGCCCGGATGATCGAGCTGATCGACCGGCTGACGCGCAATCCGGCGTTGAAACTGGAACTGCTGTATCTGGACACCCAGCCCGATGTGCTGGTCCGCCGCTATTCGGAAACCCGCCGGCGGCACCCGCTGGCGCCGGCGGATGCGCCGCTCGAAGGCATCCGGCAGGAGGTCGACCTGCTCGCCCCGATCCGCGCGCGGGCGGATGTTCTGATCGACACCTCGGCCATGACGCCGCACGACCTGCGGGCCGAGGTCGGGCGCTGGTTCGACATGGGCCATGTCGCGCGGCTCGTAGTGTCGATCCACAGTTTCAGCTACAAGCGGGGCGCGCCGCGCGGGCTCGACATGATGTTCGACTGCCGGTTCCTGTCGAATCCTTACTGGATCCCGGCGCTGCGTCCGCTGACCGGCTTGTCGCCCGAGGTGGCGGATTACGTCGCCAGCGACCCGCGCTACCGGGAATTCATCGCAAAGGTCAAGGATCTGCTATTGTTTCTTCTGCCCGCCCATGTCGCCGAAGGCAAAAGCCACCTGTCCATCGGCTTCGGCTGCACGGGCGGCCAGCACCGTTCCGTCGCGGTGACCGAAACCATAGCCAAGACCCTTGCGGAGGCAGGCTGGCAAGTGTCTAAACGTCACAGGGAATTGGAACGGCAGGCGCAGACCCTGCCAGAGGTCAGGACAGGAAGCGGCGCGTGATCGGAATCGTGATCGTGGCACATGGGGGGTTGGCGCGGGAATATCTCGCCGCGGTGGAACATGTCGTGGGTCCGCAGCAGGGCATCCGCGCCATCACCATCGAGGATGACCACGACCGCACCGCCAAACAGGCCGAGATCCGCGCCGCCGTCGATGCCGTCGATGCGGGCGATGGCGTCGTCGTGGTGACGGACATGTTCGGCGGCTCGCCCTCCAATCTCAGCCTTCTGGCCTGCGAGGCCTGCGAGCGTGAAATCATCTATGGCGCCAACCTGCCGCTGTTGATCAAGCTGGCGAAATCGCGCAGCCTCAGCGTCCATGCCGCCGTCGCCGCGGCGCTGGATGCCGGGCGGAAATACATCAACAGCTACTCGATTTACGGAACAAGCGCGAAGTGAGCGTCACCAAAGTCCTGAAGATCGTCAATGAAAAGGGCCTGCACGCCCGTGCCTCGGCCCGTTTCGTGGAGGTGGTCGAACAGTTCGACGCCGAGGCCGAGGTCGAGAAGGACGGCATGAAAGTGTCCGGCGATTCCATCATGGGGCTGCTGATGCTGGCCGCCTCGCGCGGCACCTCGATCGAGGTCACGACCGAGGGGGCCGAGGAACAGGCGCTGGCCGAGGCGCTGGAAACCCTCGTCGCGGATCGATTCGGCGAAGAGATGTAACAAGCCGACACGCCCCCCCGAATACCCCACCGAATGCGGCGCGCGGCGCCCTGCGCGAGGCGGGAACCGGCACAGGTCACGAACCTCCCCGCCCTTCAGTGCAGGTCTCCCCGAACCGGCCTTCCTGCCGTCGTTTTTCCACAAATATCCCGGGGGTGAGGGCCGAAGGCCCGAGGGGGCGGCGCCCCCTTGCCACCCCTCCGCCCGCGCGCACGCATCCGGCTCTGGACTGCGCTTCAGGCAAGCCTGCCGTGGCAATGCTTGAACTTCTCGCCCGAGCCGCAGGGGCACGGGTCGTTCCGCCCCGGATTGCCCCAGGTCGTCGGGTCGTTCTCGTCGAACCCCGGCCGGGCATCGGGATTTCCGACCGGCAGGGCCTCGGGCGTTTGCGGCGCGGTGGGCTGCGTCGGGTTCGGGTCCATCTGGATGCCCATCTGCGCCATCTGCTGCCGGATCATCGTCTCGCGCTCTTCCTCGGTCAGCGGGCGGATCTGCGCCAGCCGCTTGGTCACGTCGAAGCGCAGCCCGTCAAGCATCGTCTGGAACAGCTGGAACCCCTCGGTCTTGTATTCCGACAGCGGGTCGCGCTGCGCATAGCCGCGGAAGCCCACGACCGAGCGCAGATGTTCCAGCGTCACCAGATGCTCGCGCCAGCGGGTATCGATCGCCTGCAACAACAGCTGCTTTTCAATCTGGTGCATGGTTTCCAGACCGAAGGCCGTGGATTTCTCGGCCATATAGGCGTCGGTCTTTTCTTCCAGCCGGCGGGTGATGTCCTGCTGGTCGACGCCGTCTTCCTCGGCCCATTCGGCGATGGGCAGGTCCATGTTCAGGTTTTCCAGGACCGAGGCGTGCATCCCCTCGGCATCCCACTGATCGGCATAGGTCTTGGGCGGCATGTAGCGGTCGACGATGTCGGCGATCACCTGCAAACGCATGTCGCGGGTGATTTCGGAAATATCCTCGGCCTCCATGATCTCGCGGCGCTGGCTGAAGATCGCCTTGCGCTGGTCGTTCATCACGTCGTCGAATTTCAGCAACTGCTTGCGGATGTCGAAGTTGCGCGCCTCGACCTTGGATTGCGCGCGTTCGAGCGATTTGTTCACCCAGGGGTGGATGATCGCCTCGCCTTCCTTCATGCCCAGCTTCGACAGCACCGCGTCCAGCTTGTTGGAGCCGAAGATCCGCATCAGGTCGTCTTCCAGCGACAGGAAGAACAGCGCCCGGCCCGGGTCGCCCTGACGGCCGGAGCGGCCGCGGAGCTGGTTGTCGATGCGGCGCGATTCGTGCCGTTCGGTGCCTAGGACGAACAGGCCGCCTGCCTCCAGCACCTTCTTCTTTTCGTCGTCGTGCTTCGCCTCGATGCTGGCGCGCACCTCGTCGGGGTTGGCGTCGGGATGGGCGGCGAGTTCCTCATGCACCTGCATCTCGACATTGCCGCCCAGCTGGATGTCCGTCCCGCGGCCGGCCATGTTCGTGGCGATGGTCACGGCGCCAAGGCGCCCGGCATCGGCGACGATCTTGGCTTCCTGTTCGTGCTGACGCGCGTTCAGCACGTTGTGCGGGATGCCTTGCTGCGTCAGCATCTGCGACAGCAGTTCCGATTTCTCGATCGAGGTGGTGCCCACCAGCGTCGGCTGCCCCTTTTCATGGGCTTCCTTGATCGCCTCGACCACCGCCTTGTATTTTTCCATCGCGGTCCGATAGACGCGGTCGTGTTCGTCCAGACGGGCGACGGGGCGGTTCGTCGGCACCTCGACCACGCCGAGCTTGTAGATCTCGGCGAATTCCTCGGCCTCGGTCATGCCGGTGCCGGTCATGCCCGACAGCTTTTCATACAGCCGGAAATAGTTCTGGAAGGTCACCGAGGCCAGCGTGACGTTCTCGGGCTGGATCTTGACGTGTTCCTTCGCCTCGATCGCCTGATGCAAGCCATCCGACAGGCGGCGCCCCTTCATCATCCGGCCGGTGAATTCGTCGATCAGCACCACCTCGTCGTTCTGCACGACATAGTTCTGATCCTTGTGGAACAGCTTGTGCGCCCGCAGCGCCTGATTGATGTGGTGGACGAGCGTGGTCGATTCCGGGTCATACAGCGTCTGATCCGCCGGCAGGAGGCCCACCTCATGCAGGCGGTTCTCCATGTATTCGTTGCCCTCTTCGGTGAAGGTGGCATTGCGGGTCTTTTCGTCGATCGTGTAATGCTCGGGCTTCAGCTCGGGGATATACTGGTCGACGGCATTGTAAAGCTCGGACCGGTCCTGCGAGGGGCCGGAGATGATCAGCGGCGTCCGCGCCTCGTCGATCAGGATCGAGTCCACCTCGTCGACGATGGCGAAGAAATGCCCGCGCTGCATCATCTCAGCGACGGAGCCCTTCATGTTGTCGCGCAGATAGTCGAAGCCCAGTTCGTTATTCGTCGCATAGGTGATGTCGGCCTGATAGGCGACGCGCTTTTCATCATCGGGCTGGAACGGCACGACAACGCCGGTCGTCAGGCCGAGGGTGCCGTAGACCTTGCTCATCCATTCGCCGTCGCGCCGGGCGAGGTAGTCGTTCACCGTGACGACATGGACGCCCTTGCCCGCCAGCGCGTTCAGATAGGCCGGGAAGGTCGCCATCAGCGTCTTGCCCTCGCCCGTCTTCATTTCGGCGATATTGCCCTGATGCAGGAAGATGCCGCCCATCAGCTGCACGTCGAAGGCGCGCAGGCCAAGCGCGCGGCGCGCCGCCTCGCGGCAGTTGGCGAAGGCTTCGGGCAACACGCTGTCGAGGCTTTCGCCCTTTTGCTGCACGCGCTCCTGCAATTCCCGGGTCTTCGCCTTGATCCCGGCCTCGTCGAGTTTCTGGAATTCGGGCTCCAGGGCGTTGATCTTTGCGACCAGCGGACGGATCGATTTCACCTTGCGGTCATTCGGCGTCCCGAAGACCTTTTTCGCGATAGTTCCGAGGCCGAGCATGTTTTCCCCGCGGGCTGGTATGACCAAATCGTGTGAATTGCGGCCTTGCCGCCTTTTGCGCGCCCGCCTAGAACGGCTAGCGAAACATGGGCGGACGGGCCTTCACCGGACCCTTGGCGATGTAAGGGCCGCCCGACACAGTGTCAACGCTGCGGGAGGCCCGCAGCCCATCACGGAGGCGTTCATGCCGAAACTCACGAAACTTCTGGGCTCGGTCGCGATTGCGGCCTGTCTCGCCGGGGCAGCCTTCGCGCAGGACACGAAGGATCTCAAGGCCGATACGGTCGTGGCCACGGTGGACGGGCAGGATGTCACGCTCGGCCAGATGATCACCGTGCGCGAAGGCCTGCCGCCGGAATATCTGCAACTGCCGGACGACGTGCTGTTCAACGGCATCCTCGACCAGCTCGTGCAGCAGACCGCGCTAAGCAAGATCGGCGAGGGCATGAAGACGAAGAAGGATGACATCGCGCTTGAGGTCGAGCGCCGCGCCTATCTGGCGGGGATCGTGCTGGACAAGACCGCGACGGATGCGGCCAGCGACGCGGCGATCCAGAAGGCCTATGACGAGAAATACGTCAACGCCGCGCCGGGCGTCGAATATCATGCCGCCCACATCATCGTCCCCACCGAGGATGAGGCCAAGGCCGTCAAGGCCGACATCGACGGCGGCAAGGATTTCGCCGAAGAGGCGAAGGAAAAGTCGCAGGACGGCGCCGCGCAGAACGGCGGCGATCTGGGCTGGTTCACGCTCGACAAAATGGTCCCCGAGTTTTCGGAAGTCATCGCCACGATGAAGCCCGACGAAGTCGTCGGCCCGATCCAGACGCAATATGGCTGGCATGTGGTGAAGCTGTTCGACAGCCGCCCCGCCCAGACCCCGACGCTGGATGAGGTGCGCGATCAGATCTCCGCCGAACTGCGCCAGACCGCCGTGCAGGACCGCGTGACGGACACGCTGAAATCGGCCAAGGTCGTCAAGGAAACCGATGGCCTTGATCCCGCCGTGCTGAAAGACACGACGATTCTCGGCAAATAAGGCGCGCGTTCGGGGGATAGCGTTATGGCGAAGAAGAAAGACCTGAAACAAAAGGTCGAAAAGCTGCGGGAAAAGGTGCGGGAGCTGAAGGCTCTCGCCACCGAGACGGCCGGCGATCTGATGGAAGAGATCCGCGACGAGGTCGTGCAAAGGGCCTCGGAGGCCGCGGCGAAGGCGAAGGCCAAACATCCGGTCTCGCCGCTTGCGCCCGAGGCGTTCCCCGAGCTGCCGGTGATCGACGGAGTCGAGTTCGCCGCCGCCGCCGCCGGTGTGCGCTATGCCGGGCGGACGGACGTGATGCTGGCGCGGATCGCGCCCGGCGCGGCCATCGCCGGGGTCTTCACCACGTCCTCCACCCGGGCGGCCTGCGTTCTGGACTGTCAGGCCAAGCTGGGCGTTGCCGTTCCCGCCGATGCGGGCGCGGCGATCATCGTGAATTCCGGCAATGCCAATGCCTTCACCGGCGCGCTCGGTCAGGCTTCGGTCGATGCGGTGACGGGCGCGGTGGCGGAAAAGCTGGGCGTCCCGGCGTCGCGGGTGTTTTCCTCCTCGACCGGCGTGATCGGCGAGCCGCTGCCGCATGAAAAGATCGTCGAGGCGATCGACGCGCTGAAATCCGGCCTCGACCCGAAGGGGATGGAGGCCGCCGCCCGCGCGATCATGACGACCGACACCTTCCCCAAAGGCGCCTGCGCCGATGTGGCGGTGGAGGGCGGCACGATCCGCATCGCCGGCATCGCCAAGGGATCGGGCATGATCGCGCCGAACATGGCGACGATGCTGGTCTATATCTTCACCGATGCGAAGATCTCGGCCGCGAACCTGCAAAAGATCCTCTCGCGGCAGGTCGGCGACACGTTCAACGCGATCACGGTGGACAGCGACACCTCGACCTCGGATGCGCTGATCGTCGCGGCGACGGGCCGGTCTGCGGCGCCCGAGATCTCGGATCTGCGGTCGAAATCCGCCCGCGCGTTTGAAGCCGCGCTGAAGGGCGTGATGCTCGACCTTGCGAAACAGGTGGTGCGGGACGGCGAAGGCGCGACGAAGTTCATCGAAGTGCGGGTGACGGGTGCCGAATCGGCCGCCGACGCGCAGAAGGTGGCCTTCGCCATCGCCAATTCGCCGCTGGTCAAGACCGCCGCCGCGGGCGAGGACGCGAACTGGGGCCGCGTGGTGATGGCCGTCGGCAAGTCCGGCGCCAAGGCGGAACGGGACCGGCTGCGGATCAGCTTCGGCGATCTGGTCCTTGCGGAAAACGGCTGGCGCGTGCCTGATTACAGCGAGGAAGCGGCCTCCGCCTACATGAAGAACAGCGAGCTGGTAATCGACGTCGATCTGGGCCTTGGCAGCGCCGCAAAGACGGTGTGGACCTGCGACCTGACGCATGGCTACATCGACATCAACGCGGATTACCGTTCGTGACCGCGCATCCGCTGCGGATGGTTCTGGTCTCCGCCGTTGCCCTGATCGACACCTCCGGCCGCGTGCTTCTGGCACAACGGCCGGAGGGCAAGTCCCTGGCGGGATTGTGGGAATTTCCGGGCGGCAAGGTCGAGCCGGGCGAAACGCCCGAAGCCGCGCTGATCCGCGAACTGCACGAGGAACTGGGCATCACCACGCGGCAAGGCGACCTCGTGCCGCTGACCTTCGCCTCTTTCGGCTATGAAAGCTTCCATCTTCTGATGCCGCTTTTCGCCTGCCGCGCATGGGAAGGCACGCCCGCCCCGCGCGAGGGACAACGGCTCGAATGGGCCGATCCCGAGGCGCTGACCACCTATCCGATGCCACCTGCGGATGTGCCGCTGCTTCCGCCGCTGCGGGCCTGGATCAGCGCCGCAGCGCAATAATCGTTTACGCTGCGGCGCAGAACAGAACAATTGTTGCCGAAATGTGTCTTTTTTATTTGCGTTTTGTAAACGTTCTGCTTATATGGTCGCATAAGATTTTGGAGGATATCTTATGCTTCGCACCATCACTGTTGGGACCTGCGTTTCGGTTCAAGGCACCTTTGAAGCGCAACTGGACAATGGCCGTATCATCGTTCGCGTCGATGACCGGCTTTACGTCGGCCGCCCGGTTTCGAAATAACGCCCCTCGCAGCAGTCATGGTATAGGTTGCATAAGGTATTCGTTAAGGTGACGTGTGGCTGCGAGACACAGTATGGCTGTGACCGGATATTCTTCAAAAAGCCCCCGGAATGTTCCGGGGGCTTTTTTGATTTCGACCCCATTCTCCACGCCTTCCGGCCTCCACGCGCCCGTTCATCGTGTTACTGACACGCTCCGGCTTCGCCCTTTCCGGAAATGCGTCTCGAAATCGGCAAGCAGCCTGTTGCCCGTCGTTTTTCCATGAATATCCGGGGGATGAGACGGATCAGACGGCCTTCCGGTGGAAGGACGTCGAATAGGCTGCCCCTATCCGCCCAAAGCACACGACCCGGGACGAGCCGGCTCCGAAGACCTGCACCCGTGCCACCGGGATCTCACCCGCAATTGTAGCGCGTATGCACAAGGATCTGCGAATGCGCCGGCGGGGCGCTGACCCCGTCCCGCGCCGACCGGACCCACTGCGTCGCCGAGGCAAGCTCCGCCGCGAAATCGTGGGAGATCACGTAATCCATATGCCCGGATTCCAGCAGCGCGCGCGAATGATGCGACAGTTCATGCCCGATGAAGATCGTCTCATGCTGCTTGCCCACGTCTTCCAGCGCCTTCGCCACGCCGCGATTGGCCCCGGCCACATTGTAGATCGCCGCCGGCACGCCATTCGTCTCGAAATACTTCAGCAGCTGATCGCGGGTGGCCTCGGGATCGTCGTTGGAGATGACGCGCTCCTCGATCTTCAGATGGGGGAAATCGGCGCGCAGCACCCGGCGGCATCCCATCTCGCGTTCCTGCTGGCTGCGGAACGGCGCGCTGACGACGATGAGGATGTTGTTCCTTTCGCGCGGCAGACCATTTCCGATCAGCACGGCGGCGACGCTGCCGGCGGCATATTGATCGTTGCCGACATAGGTGCCCCGGCGTGAACTGGGTAGGTCCGAGGTCAGGCAGGCCACGGGAATGCCCGCGCCACACAGCTTGCGGATCGCCCGGTTGATGGCTGGATGTTCGCGCGCCACGACGATCACCCCATCCGCCACGGCGCCGTCCTGTTCCATCTGCCGCGCCAGAACCATCGGATCGACCAGACTGGTGGTGACGAAGGTGCCGTGGATCCGGACGCCCGGCAGGCTGCGGTTCACCTCGGTCTGCGCCTGTTCCAGCATGGCGTTGAACGTTTCCCCCGATTCACAGAACAGCCGGATGTCGAGGATCGCATCCGACCGCACCGTATCCTGCGACAGCTTTTCCAGCGCCGCCAGAACCTGTGTCCGGGTCTTTTCCCGCACGCCGCCGCGGTTGTTCAGCACCCGGTCGGCCGTCGCCGTGCCCACGCCGGCCAGACGGGCGATCTCTTTCAGCGAGGGCCCCTTCCAGCCCGGCCTGTGCGTCATGTGAAATTTCTTTGGCATGAAAGTGATGATTTCCAGATCGCGACAGGGCGGTTTTCCTATAAACCCGCACGAAAGTGAACGCATATTGCAGATTCAAATGAAATGCAAAAAATGATGCGAAGTCACTCAAGGAATGATGATCGTCCTTCTTCTCCTGCGGGCCTCCTGCCCCGATACTAAGAGAATCCTTGGAGGAGGAGGAAAACGATGAAGCTCATAAGCAAGATTCTTGCTGCGACGGCGCTTGCGGCCACGGTTCTTCCGGTGACGGCGCAGGCGCAGGACGGCAAAAAGCTCCGTTTCGTGATGGTGTCGCATATCGGGTCGAACGACCCGAACATGAACTGGCTGACCCTGGCGCTCAAGGAATTCCAGGAGAAATATCCAGACGTCACAACGGATTACATTTCCACCAACAACTATTCGGTGCAGGAACATGTGCGCCTGCTGGAACAGGCCATTTCCACCCGGCCGGATGGCATCGCGGTGCCGATCGTCAGCTCCGACGCCTTTGAAGGCCCGCTGCGGCGCGCCATCGAATCGGGGATCCCGGTCGTCGCCTTCAACATCCCGGACGGCCGGCCGGATGGCGAGCGCATCCCCTATGTCACCTATGTCGGCGGCGACGAATATCTGACGGGCGAGAAGCTCGGGGAATATGCGGTCGCCGAGGCCGAGGCCGGCCATGTGCCCAAGCCGACCCGCGTGGTCTGCGCCAGCCATGACGCCGCGCATGAAGGGCTGAAGCAACGCTGCGCCGGGATGCGCGACGCGATGGCCAAGGTCGGTGCCCAGTTCGACGAACTGTTCATCGGGGCCGAGCCCGCGACCGCGCGCAACACGCTGCAATCCTATCTCAGCTCGCATCCCGACACGAACTACATCTTCACCGTGGCGGGCTGGTCGGCCCCCTGGGCGTGGGGCGTGGCGAACGACATGGGGCTCGACCCGGATGTGGACGACAAGGGCGTCACCGTCCTGACCGTCGACGAAGGCCCCGTGTCGATCGAGGGCGTGCGTCAGGGCCATGTGCTCGCCACCAACAGTCAGGGCTTCTGGCTGCAGGGCTACGCGCCGATGGAATGGCTCTACTGGAACATCAAGTTCGGCTACGCGCCGCAGCAGGATATCCTGACGGGTCCGATCATCATCGACAAGGACAACGCCGATCACTGGGCCGAGCTGGTCCGCGGCGTCTTCGGTGAGGAAGCCTATAACCAGCAGAACACCTGGTAGGCGTTTCGTGCCGGGGCGCGCGCGCGGCCCATATGCGCGTGCGCGCCCCGGCTTCCGGCGGCCCCGGCCGCATGATCCATGCTGCGCAGGATAAACCCATGAAGCAATTCGTTCGAAGCCAGAGCTTCGGCGCTGTCATCGGCGTCACCGTCATGCTGATCGCATTCACCGTGATCGACTTCTCCGGCTGGTGGAACCGTTCGACGCTGGCGAATGTGGTGCAGTTCAGCGCCATCCTCGGCCTTGTGGCGATGGGGCAGGCGCTGGTCATCATGACGAAGGAAATCGACCTGTCCGTCGGTTCGGTCTACGGGCTGACCGGCGTCGCCTTCATCACGCTGGAGCCAAAACTGGGCGTGCCGGGCTCGACCCTCGCCGCGCTGGCGATCGCCGCCGCCATCGGCGCGTTTCAGGGGCTGGTCGTGGTGCGCGGCAAGCTGCCCTCGATGATCGTCACGCTGGCCGGGCTCTTTGCCGCGCGGGGCGTGATCTATGTCTGGACCGGCGGCACCGTGCAGAACTTTTCCGAGGCCGCGCGCAACAACTGGCTGACCGGCCTTCTGGGCGGGCAGATCTTCGGGATCGAGGCCGCCATCTTCTGGATGGTCGGGCTTTGCCTCGTGCTGAACGTCCTGCTGTGGGGAACGCGCTACGGCAACCGCCTTCTGGCGACGGGCGGCAGTCTGGATTCGGCGGAATCGCGCGGCGTGCGGACGGATCACGTCAAGATCCTCGCCTTCATGCTGTGTTCGCTGCTGGCGGGTTTCGCCGGCATCCTGACGCTTGCCGACCGGCCGCAGACCCATGTGACGCTCGGCGACCTGATGGAGCTCGAGGCGATCGCCTCGGCGGTCATCGGGGGCTGCCTGCTCACCGGCGGGCGCGGATCGCTTGTGGGCGCGGTGCTTGGCGCCTTCATCATCGTCAGTTTCCGCTACGAGCTGATCGCGCTCGGCGCGCCCTCGTCGTGGTTCACCACCTTCGTCGGCATCGTCCTGATCGTGGCGGTGATCTTCAACCAGTATCTCGCCCGCCGTGCCGGGCACAGCGTCTGACGCGAAAGGACAAGACCATGGCCAGCACCACCACACCGCTCATCCAGGTCAAGAACCTGCATCTCTACTTCGGCGCCTTCCACGCGCTCAAGGACGTCTCGGTCGATTTCCGCGCGGGCGAGCTGATCGGCCTCGTCGGCGACAACGGCGCGGGCAAGACCACGCTGATCCGGGTGCTTTGCGGCATCCACACGCCCAGCTCCGGCGAAGTCTGGTTCGACGGCAGGAAGGTCGAGAAGTTCCACCCCAAGCTCGCCATCGACGAGGGGATCGAGACGATCCAGCAATCGGTGGGCCTGTGCGACAACCTGTCCATCGCCCGCAACTTCTATCTGGGGCGCGAGCCGGTGAAGCGCATCCTCGGCATCCCGATCCTCGATTTCGCGCTGATGCGCGAGAAATCGACCAAGGTGATCCGCGAATTCGGCCTGCGCGACAACGTTTCCGCCGATGACGAGGTGGAACGCCTGTCGGGCGGCGAACGCCAGTCGGTCAAGATCGGCCGCGCGGTGGAGTTCAAGAACCGCGTCGTCATCATGGACGAACCGACCAACCACCTGTCGGTGCGCGAACGCGAACATGTCAACGAACTCGCCGTCTCGCTGAAGGAACAGGGGCTGCTGGTGATCTACATCACCCATGACATCTTTCAGGTCCATAAGCTCGCCGACCGGATCGTCATCATGGAAAACGGCGAAAAGATCGAGGATGCCTCGACCCATACGATGAGCGCCGAGGCCCTTGAGGAAGTCATCCGTCAGGGCGGCCGCAAGGTCACGAAAAAGGAGCCGGTCTGATGGCGCTGACAGGATTCAAGCGCCTTGTGGGGCGACATACGGAAATCGGCATCCTGCTGATCGCGGCGCTGCTGATCGCCTATTTCTCGGCCAGTTCGGATGGCCGTTGGGCGAATGCCTACAACATCGGCACGATCCTTCAGGTGACGGCGACGCTTGGCCTGATGACGCTGGGGGTGGCGCTGGTGATCGGCACGGGCGAGATCGACATTTCCGTCGGCTCGACCTTCGGCATGGGCGCGCTGGTCTATCTGTGGCTGGCGCTGCGGGTGGACCCGACGCTCGCCGTTCTGGCGGCGCTGGCGGTGGGGGCGCTGATCGGGGCGTTCAATGGTCTGGTGATCACCCGCACCGGGACGCCCTCGCTGATCGTCACGCTTGGCACGCTGATGATCTTTCGCGGGCTGGCGATCGCGCTGACGGACGGGTTTTCCTTCTCGATCCCCTATGCGTCGCGGGGCAAGTTCACCTACTGGCTGTTCGGCGGCGGCGACATCATGGGGATCAACACCGCGATCATCTGGCTGGTGCTGGCGCTGGTGATCCTGATGCTCGTGCTGGGCGCCACCCGTTTCGGCAACCGGCTGCTGGCGGTGGGCGGATCGGCGGCCAGCGCCCATTCCCGCGGGGTCCGGGTCGACCGGGTGAAGCTTGCGGCCTTCATCATCTGCGGCATGCTGGCGAGCTTCGGCGGCGCGCTGGAGGCGGGCAAGCTCGGCTTTGCCGACGGCTCGATGGGGCGGCTGATGGAGTTGCAGGCGATCGCCTCCTGCGTGCTGGGCGGCTGTCTTCTGGCCGGGGGGCAGGTGTCGCTGGTGGGCGCGCTGACCGGGGTGTTCGTGCTGTCCTCGATCCAGTCCTATCTGGTGGTGATGGGGGTGCGCCCGCAATGGTTCATGCTGCTTCTGGGCGTGATCGTGGTCGGGGCCGCGCTTGGCGACAGGGTGCTGCGCCAATGGGCGATCAGGCGCTAGGGGCGGGACATGTCAGTCAGAGTCGCCATCATCGGCGCGGGCGTGATGGGCGCGGATCACGCCCGGATCGTCGCCGAGGACCTGCCCGGCGCCGAGCTGCGCCTAGTCTGCGATCCCTCCGCGCCCCGCGCCCGCGCGGTGGCCGAGACCCATGGCGCGCCGCATGCGACCACCGATCCCGCGGCGGCCATCGCGCGCGACGACATCGACGCGGTGATCGTCGCAAGCCCAGATTTCACCCATGCGCCGCTGGTCCTTGCCTGCATCGCGGCGGGCAAGCCGGTGCTGTGCGAAAAGCCGCTGTCGCAATCGCCCATCGAATGCGTTCAGGTGATGCAGGCCGAAAGCGAGGCTGGGCGGTCCTTCGTCCAGCTGGGCTTCATGCGCCGCTACGACCGTTCCTATGGCGAGATGCGGGCCGCGCTCCGGGCGGGCACGCTCGGCCGGGCGCTGATGATGCACAACATCCACCGCAACGTGGAAATCCCCGTCGCGGATTTCACCGGCGCGATGGCGATCACCAATTCCGCCCCGCATGAATTCGACGTGATCCGCTTCGTGCTGGACACCGACTTCACCGCGATCTCGGCATGGCAGGCGCGCCGGTCGGATGCGCTCGTCGCGCCGGTGCTGATGGTGCTGGAAACCGCCGACGGCCAGCTGGTGAACATCGAGGTCAACAACAACGCCGCCTATGGCTATGACGTGCGCGGCGAACTGGTGGGGGAGAGGGGCGCCATATCGCTGATTGCGCCCAGCTACAGCCGCCTCGACGCCGACCTGCGCCAGAGCGTCACCCACGACCCCGACTGGCGCCCCCGCTACGGCGAGGCCTATCGCCGTCAGGACCGCGCCTTCCTCGATTTCGTCCGAACCGGCCGTTTCCCCGCCCACGGATCGGATTGCTGGGACGGCTATGCCGCCGCCGTGGTGGCCGAGGCCGGTGCCCGCGCCCTGCGGCAAGGCACCCGCGTCACCGTCGACATGATCGAAAAACCCGCCTTCTACGCCCAGCGCAAGGAATTCGCAGAATGAAACTCGGCTTCGTCTCCGACAGTCTCGGCAATCTGCCGTTCGAAGAGGTGCTCGACCGCGCCACGGAACTTGGCGTCTCGGGGGTCGAGGTGAACACCGGGGGCTGGTCCTCGGCGCCGCATTTCGACCTTGCTGCGATGAAATCCGATGCGGCGGCGCGCAAACGCTTTGCCGCGGCCTTCGCCGACCGCGGGCTGGACATCATCAGCCTCAACGCCAACGGCAACCCGCTGCATCCCGCGCAGCCGGAACAGGGCGAATGCCTGAAGGACACGATCCGCATCGCGGGCGAACTGGGCATCCGCACCGTCTGCGCCATGTCGGGCCTGCCCGCCGGGCGTGAGGGCGACCTGATGCCCAACTGGGTCGTCGCAAGCTGGCCCCCCGAAACGCAGGACATCCTGCGCTATCAGTGGGAAGAAAAGCTGCTGCCCTTCTGGACCGGAATCGCCGATCTGGCGCGCGAAAGCGGGGTGGAACGGATCGCGCTTGAACTGCACGGCAGCCAATGCGTCTACAACGTGCCGACGCTGCTGAAACTGCGTGGCCTGATCGGCCCGCTGATCGGCGCCAACCTCGACCCGAGCCACCTGTTCTGGATGGGGGCGGATCCGCTGATCGCCGCCGGCGCGCTTGGCGAGGCGATCCACCACGTCCATGCCAAGGACACCTTCCTCAACGCCCCGGTGCAGGCCACCACCGGCCTTCTGGAAAACGGCGGGCTGATGGACATTCCGGCGCGGAGCTGGTCGTTCATCACGCTCGGCTTCGGCCACGGCGAGGAATGGTGGCGCAACTTCTGCTACCGGCTGCGGATGGCGGGCTATGACGGCTGGCTGTCGGTCGAGCATGAGGACGTGCTGCTCAATTCCTTCGAGGGGCTGCGCAAGTCGGTCGACCTGCTGCGCGGGGTGATGCCGGTGGATGCCTCCGACTACCGCCCGCAGGAGTTCTGACTCCGGCGCCTTTCCCATGGACCGCCGCCGCCCGCGGCATTACCCTGCGGCGGGAACCATGCGGGGGTAGCGGACGGATGTCGGATCTCTGGAGTCTGTCTGACCCCTGGTGGCATTTCGTCATCCGGGGCATCGTCATGTATGCGCTGGTGACGGTGCTCATGCGGGCCTCGGGCAAGCGGGCGATGGGCCAGTTCACCCCGTTCGACATGATCCTGCTGATCCTGATCGGCAACGCCGTGCAGAACGGCATCAACGGCGGTGACAATTCGCTGACCGGCGCCGTCATCATGGCCGTCACGCTGTTCGTGCAGAACTGGCTGGTGGCCTGGGGCTCGTCCCGCTGGCGCAAGTTCCGCTGGGTCTTTGAGGGCAAGCCGACGCTGCTGGCCGAACACGGCAAGATCGACTACCGGATGCTGCGCCGCCAGCTGGTCAGCGAGGACGACTTTCTCGACGCGATGCGCGCCGCCGGCTGCGACAAGGTCAGCCGGGTGAAATACGCCCGGCTGGAGCCGAACGGCCATATCACCATCGAGACGACCGACGAGAAATCCTGACCTCGGCTCAGCCCCGGCGCGCGGCCTCGATCGCGGCGATGTCGATCTTCTTCATCGTCATCATCGCCTCGAAGGCCCGCTTCGCCGCGTCCCCGCCAAGGGCAAGGGCCTCGATCAGGACGCGCGGCGTGATCTGCCACGAAATCCCCCACCGGTCCCGGCACCAGCCGCATTCGCTTTCCGCGCCGCCATTGGCGGTGATGGCGTTCCAGTAGCGATCGGTTTCCGCCTGATCCTCGGTCATGATCTGGAACGAGAACGCCTCGCTATGCGTGAAGACCGGCCCGCCGTTCAGGCCGATGCAGGGGATCCCCAGAACCGAGAAATCGACCGTCAGCACATCCCCCGCCTTGCCCGAGGGATAGTCCGCCGGCGCGCGAAACACCGCGGTGACGGCGCTGTCGGGAAAGGTTTCGGCATAGAAGCGGGCGGCGGCCTCGGCCTCCCTGTCATACCACAGGCAGATCCTGTTTCTGGACATGGCGTGTTCCTTCTGGCCGGAAACGGCCGGTCACTTTTCCGGACCGACGATGGCGAACCAAGCGCCCTGCGGGTCCTGCGCCACGGCGATCCATGCGGGGCCGGGGACCTCCAGCGGGCCTTGATGCACCTTGCCGCCCGCCGCGCCGATGGTCTCGATGGCGCCGGAAACCGGCCCCGCGACGCCGAAATAGGGCAGCCACACCGGCACCGGCGCATCGCCCAGCCCCATCATCGCGCCGATATCGACCCCTTTGTGGCGGAACAGCTGGTAGGTGCCCAGATCGCCCATGTCCATCGCCTCGCCCTCGGTCCAGCCGAAGAGTTCCGCATAGAACGCGAACCCGGCCTGCGGGTCCGAAGACATGAGTTCGTTCCAATGCGCGTGCCCCGGCCACTTCTGGTTGAAGGCGCCCTCGCCCGTTTCGGCGCGGGCGCGATCGGCCTCGCTCATCTGGCTCATGTCGGGTTGCAGCAGGCCGAAGGCCGCGCCCTGCGGATCGGTGACAACGGCATAGCGGCCGGTTCCGGGGATGTCCGCCGGTTCCTTGTAGATCCGGCCGCCCGCCGCGTGGATCGCGGCGGCCGTCTTGTCGCAATCGTCGACGGCGAAATAGATCAGCCAGTTCGACGGCGGATTCCCCGGCAGTTCGGCATTCGACATCATCCCGGCCACCATGTCCTCCCCCGCGCTGGCGAGACGGTAGTCGAAGCCCTCCATCCCGCTGTCCGCGATCTGCCAGCCGAAGATCCTGCCGTAGAATTCCGCGGCGGCCTCCAGATCGACGGTGCCGAGTTCATACCAGCACGGATTGCCCTGATAGCTCATCCTCTTCTCCTCCCATTCGGTTGCGGTTCAGGCGGATCTGTCCGGCGCGACGGTCACCGCGCCCCGTCCGAGACGAAGATCGGCTCGAACCCGCCCCACATCATGCGCATGCCGTCAAAGGGCGTTTCGGGGAAATCCTGCCCCTCCATCCCGGCCTCCATCGCCTTTGCGGCGGCGTCGGCGGTGGCTTTGTCGGGCCATGCCGCCCAGCTGAATATCGGCACCTCGTCCGGCTCGGCCTTGCTGGCGCGGTAGAAATCCGTCTGCTTGCCATGCGGCACGTCGATGCCCCAGGCCTCGACGATGCCAAGGCAGCCGTGGGGCCGGAACGCGCTTTCCCACGCCTCGCCCGCCATCCGGACATAGGGTTCCTTGTTCTTGCCCGGCACGGCCAGCGCGAAGCCCTGAAAATAGCCCGCGCCCCGGTCGGTCCCTTCCGCAAGGACCGGCTCGAACCCGCCATAGATCATCCGGCTGCCGTCGAAGGGCATTTCCGGAATGTCCTTCCACAGCGGATCGCTTTCCATGCCCTGCCGGGCGGTGTCGGCGGTGGCCTTGTCCGGCCATTCGATCCACGAATAGACGACCGTTTCATCGTCCCGCGCCAGCACCGCGCCATACAGGTCGTTGACCTTGCCGCGCGGAACATCGACACCCCAGCTTTCGACCATGCGGATCGCGCCGTGGTTGCGGAACAGCGGCCATGCGGCGCGCACATGGTCGATGTATTTCTGCTTGTTTGCGGTCGGGACGGCGCCGATGAAGCCAGTGTAATAGGTCATGTCTCCCCCCTGTTCAGACGAACGTATCCTCCGGTGCCATCCTGACGCTTGTAGTAGCAAAAAGCAACTGATAGTAAGAAAACATGAATACTCAGGGCGAAATCACGCGCATCCGCTATGACGAGGGCTGCCTCGCGGCGCATGCGCTCAATCTGATCGGCGATCGTTGGGCGCTGCTGGTCGTGCGGGAACTGATGTTCGCGCCGAAGCGGTTCCAGATGCTGCGCGCCGGCATGCCGGGCATTTCCGCCAGTGTCCTGAACGGCCGGCTGGCGCAGTTGCAGGAGGCGGGCGTGATCGCGCATGACGCCCGACTGGGCGTCTATGCCCTGACCGATGCCGGGCGCGGCCTGTTGCCGGTGCTCGAGGCCCTGTGCCGTTGGGCGCTGACGGTGCCGGGGCACGACCCGTCCCGCTTCATCAGCCCTTCGGCGCTGATGATCTCGATGGGGGTGAACCTGATGCCTGACCGGGCGCGGGGGCGCACCGCGCTGGCGGGCTTCGACTTCGGCAGGGAAGCGTTCGAGATGCGGCTGGCCGGGGGCCGCCTGTCGACGACAGCGGTGGCGCGCCCCGATGCGCCCTTCGTCCTGATCGGCGACGGCAATACGCTGGCCGTGGCGATCTACGGAACGATCCCCCTGCAATCGCTGATCGCCAGCGGGCTTGTCCGGGCGGAAGGCGACCTGTCCGCCGCGCAGGATTTCATCGACCTGTTCCGGCTGGAGCCCCAGCCCTCCAACGACCCGATCCCGCCCTCGGATGGCTCGCCCCGGCCATGATCCTCGTAATGGGGCGTGGCTTCGGACGCGAGGGTGACCCCGACCGGGCGCGGTTGCAAGGCGCGGCGAACCCCGGGCGGCCGCCCGACCGGCCCGGCATTTCCGGTGGACGAACACGCCCGCTTTGCCGATAGATGGGCCGGACCTGCCGGAGCGAACATCCATGTCCCGCATCGACCTCATGCGCGCCTTCGTCACCTTGGGCGAAATCGGCAATTACCGCGCGGCGGCCGAAAGCCTTGGCGTCACGCAGCCCACCCTGACCAAGCAGATCGTGCGTCTGGAAGATATCCTCGGCCACCAGCTGTTCTTCCGTTCCCGTCAGGGGACCGAGCTGACCGAATTCGGCCGCGCCTATCTGCGCGAGGTGCAGCCCCTGATCCACGAGGCGGACCGGATCTGGGATCCGGGCCTGCGGATGGCCTCGGGGGATGCCGGCAAGCTGGCGATCGGGTTCACCTTCTCGGCGCTGGAGGTGATGACGCATGCGCTTCTGGCCTTTCGCCACACCTATCCGGAGGTGGAGCTGAGCTTCGACGACATTTCCTCGCAGACCCAGCTGTCGATGCTGCGCGAAAAGCGGCTGGACATCGCCTTCGCGCGCTGGTCCGGGGCGGGCGATCTGGCCTCGCGGCTGGTGGCGCGCGATCATCTGGCGCTGGTCTATCCCGCCGAACTGGCCGGGGTGATCACCTCCGCCGACAGCCCGGCGCTGCGGGAACAGCCGTTCATCCGCCTGAAACAGGCCATCGCCCCGGGGTTCGAGGGCGTCGTGCAGCGGTTTCTGGACTGGAAGGGGATTTCGCCGCACAGCACGCATCGGGTGAACGAAAGCCTCGTGCAACTGCGCATGGTCGAGGCGGGCTTTGGCGTGGCGCTGATGCATGCATCCTCGGTCACGCGGATCATCGACCACAGCCGGATCGTCGTGCAGGACATCGCATCCGGGCCGAAGGGGCCGGCGCTGGACTGGCAGACGGGTCTTTACTGGCGGCGCGACGACCGCAATCCCGTGGTGCGGGCGTTCCTGAAGATCGTGCGCGAGGCGATCCCGGCCCCTGTCGAGCAATAGCCCCGGCAGGCGCCGGGGATCCGCAAGGACGTTCTCTTTGCCGGTCCGGAATTGGAAGAAATTTTCACATCGCCTTATTCCAAAAGTTATCACGATCCGAAAGCTTTTCTGTAGCGGCAGGCGGAACCTGTGCGCATAGTCGGGCGAAGTCCAGTGATTGATGCCCCTCTCGCACCGCCGTGTCTCAGCGGCCGAAGGCATCACCGCAGCGCCGGGGAAAGCCATGACCACGCAGATACATCTTGCCGCCTTCATGAATGCCGGGCCGATGGGGACCACCGGCTGGCGCCACAGGGATGCCGATCCGGGCTTTCTCGGCGCGGCCTATTACCGGCGCGTCGCCCGCGTGCTGGAGGCGGCGCGCTTCGATCTGGCCTTCATTCCCGACGCGCTGTCGATGCCGCGTTCGCTTGGCGGGTCGTTCCGCCCGGCGATCGAATGGGGCTCCGGGACGCCGCGGCTGGATCCGATGACGGTTCTGGGGGTGATGGCGGGGGTGACCGAACATCTGGGCCTCGCGGCCACGCTGTCGACCGGCTATCACGAACCCTACAATCTGGCGCGGACACTGGGCACCTTCGACCATCTGACCGAGGGGCGGAGCGGCTGGAATATCGTCACCTCGTTTCAGGATGCCGAGGCGCAGAATTTCGGCGAAGCCAGACTGCCGCCGCGCGATGAACGCTATGCCCGCGCCGAGGAGGTGCTGGAAGCCACCACCCGGCTGTGGGACAGCTGGGATGACGACGCGCTGTTTCAGGACAAGGAAAGCGGCCGTTTCGGCGACCCCGACAAGGTCCGGTCGGTCGATTACCGGGGCAAATACGTCTCGACGCAGGGGCCGCTGTCGGTGCCGCGCCCGCCGCAGGGCTATCCGGTGCTGATTCAGGCCGGCGCCTCGCCCCGCGGCCGGGATTTCGCCGCGCGTTGGGCCGATGTGATCTTTTCGTCGAATGAATCGCTGTCGTCCGCCGTGGCGTTCCGGCAGGACATCCGCCGCCGCGCCGCGGGTTTCGGGCGGGATCCCGACCAGATCAGGATCCTGTGCGCCGCGACGGTCGTGGTCGCGGAAACCGACGCCGAGGCGATGGCCAAGCATGAGGCATTTGCCGAACTGGTGCATCCGCTGGCGGGCCTGTCGCGGCTGGCCTATCACGTCAACGTCGATCTGACGAAATACGATCTGGATGGCCCGCTGCCCTCATTGCAAGAGGTCGGGGTGCAGGGGCATTACGAAGAGGTCGTGGAATTCGCCCGCCGCACCAACAAGACGGTGCGCGAGATCGGCCGCTGGTATGGTGCGCGCACCGAAGGCAACATGATCGGATCGGCCGGGACCATCGCCGATGAAATGGAACGCTGGATGGCCGAGGGCGCGGCGGACGGCTTCATGGTGCAGGCGACGCATCTGCCCGCCGCCTTCGAGGAATTCGCGGCCCTCGTCGTGCCCGAGCTGCAACGCCGCGGCCTCTATCGGACGGAATACGAAGGCCGCACCACGCGCGAAAATCTGGGCCTCGCGCGCCCCCTGCGCGACGAATGGATGAACCGCGTGCAAAGGCACGGGGCATGAGCGCGTCTTCCCCTCTGGTCGAGGTCGACTGGCTGGCCGGGCGGCTTGACCGGGTGATCGTGCTGGATGCCTCGGTCACCCGGGTGGACCGGGGCGCGGGGGTGACGGATTTCGCCCCCGGACCCGAGGTCTTTGCCGCGGGCCATATTCCCGGCGCGCGGTTCGCCGATCTGATGCGCGCCTTCTCGGACCCCGAGGCGCGTTTTCCCTTTACCGCGCCGTCGGTCGCGCAACTGCAGGCGGCGGCGCGGGCCGTGGGGATCGGGGATGACAGCACCGTCGTCGCCTATGATTCCATGGGCGGGGCCTATGCCGCGCGGCTGTGGTATCTGCTGCGCGGTCACGGGCTGGCGCGGGTGCATGTGCTGAACGGCGGGCTTCAGGCGTGGCGGGCGGCGGGCCATGCGGTGGAAACCGGCCCAGCGCCCCACGTCCCGCCCGGCGATTTCACCCCCCGCGCGCCGGGCGACCTGTTCGTCGGGGCGGGTGAGGTGCTGACCCGCGTGCGGGCCGGGGCCGATCCGGCCCGGCCGCTGATCTGCGGGCTGCGGCCCGAGCAGTATCGCGGTGACGGCAGCAGCGATCCGCGCCGGGGCCATATCCCGACCAGCGTGAACCTGCCCTACCCGTCGCTTCTGGGCGCCGATGGCCGGCTGGAGCCTGACCGGCTGCGGGCGGCGCTCGACCGTCTGGGGCTCAGGCCGCCGTTCGCGCCGGTGCTGTATTGCGGCGGCGGGATCAATGCCGCGGGCCTCGCGCTGGCGCTCGACCTGATCGGGGTCAGCGATGTGCGGATCTATGACGATTCCATGTCCGGCTGGCGGGCCGATCCCGCATTGCCGGTGGAAACGGGGGCGGACGATGCCTGACATTCCCCGCCAGCTTGGGCTTGCCGCGCTGACCGAAGGCTATCGCACGGGCCGCTTTTCGCCGTTCGATGTCGCGCAAGCGGCGCTGGACCGGGCCGAGGGACCGCTGGCGCAGCTGAACGGCCTTTCAAGCCTCGACCGCGAGATGACGCTGCGCGCCGCCCGCGACAGCACCGCCCGCTGGCGCGAAGACCGCACGCTGGGTCCGCTCGACGGGGTGCCGATCAGCTTCAAGGACAGCTTTCACATCAAGGGCCTGCCGCGCTGGCACGGGACGGCCTGCCATGCAGGCCTGCGATCCGGGGTCGATGCCCTGCCGGTTCAGCGCGCCCGGGCCGCCGGGATGATCCCGGTCTGCAAGACCGCGATGCCGGATTTCGCCATGCTGATGTCGGGCCTCAGTTCACATCACGGCATCATCCGCAACGCCTGGAACCCCGAGGACAGCCCCGGCGGATCATCCTCGGGGGCGGGGCCTTCGGTGGTGCTGGGGGTGGCGGGTGTGGCGCTTGGCACCGATATGGTCGGGTCGGTGCGTTTGCCCGCGGCCCTGTCGGGTCTGGCCTCGATCAAGCCCACGCAGGGACGGATCGCCTATGACCCGCCGGGCAGCTATCGCTCGGCCGGGCCGATGGCCGCTTCGGTCGATGAGGTCGAGCTGACGCTGGCCGCCCTTGGCCGCTTTGCGGAAGGCGATCATTTTTCGGCCGAGGGGGCCTATCGCCCCGCGGCCGGGTTCGATCCGGCCGGGCGGCGCGTCGCGCTCTGGCGTTGCGCGGGCTGGGGCGATGCCCCGGATGCCGCGACCCGCGCCGCCGTGGACCGGGCCGCCGCGCTTCTGGCCGATATGGGCGCCGCGATCACCGAGATCGCGGACCTGCACGCCGAAGCGGAGGATTACGAGGCGATCCACTGGAACATGCTGCATATCGGCGCGCCGGATTACTTCGGCCTGCCGCCCGAGGCGCGCGGCCGCATCCATCCCGTCGTCGGGGCGATGTATGAAGCGCTTCTGGGGCAGAGCGCGATCTTCGCGGCCGAGGTGCGCCATCGCCTGCTGGTCGCCGCCGCGCGGATCGCGGCGCAGCTGGCGCGGTTCGACTATGTGCTGTCGCCCGCCCTGCCGGTGCGCCGCTTCGCGGCTGAACTGCCCTGCCCCGATCCCGCCTCGGGCATGGCCAGCCATCAGGCCTTCGCCTGCTGGTTCAACCAGACCGGCTGGCCCGCGGCGACGGTTCCGGTCCTTGATCCGGGGGACGGCGGCGTGCCGGTTTCCGTCCAGATCGCTGGCAAGCGGTTCGACGATGCCGGCGTCCTCGGCCTCGCCCGCCGCCTGGAACAGGCGCGCGGCTTTGCCATCCGCTGGCCCGCCGGTCCGCGCATGTAACACCCTCGCCCCGACGCAGGCGCCATCGGCCGGGGCGATCATCCAGACTGGCGCAGATCCAACGGAGACGAGTTCATGAAACAGATGTCCTGGGATGATGCCGAAATCCGCGCCGAACTGGCCCGGCTGAAGGCGCTGAAGCCCTTTTGCTACGGGTTGACCAATTATGTGGCGGCGAACCTGTCCGCCAACGTGCTGCTTGCGGTGGGCGCAGGCCCGGCGATCGGGACGGCGATGGACTGGCCCGGCGTCTTTGGCCGTCATGCCCATGCCGTCTGGATCAACGCCGCAAGCCTGATGAGCTGCGGCCCCGATCAGATCCG
Organism: Paenirhodobacter populi; assembly: GCF_004022215.1. GTDB lineage: Bacteria > Pseudomonadota > Alphaproteobacteria > Rhodobacterales > Rhodobacteraceae > Rhodobacter > Rhodobacter populi. The sequence goes on along the minus strand of NZ_SAUZ01000025.1, from coordinate 6,105 downwards.
CCTTGCCGCCCGCTCCGCCCATGAAGGCGGGGTGCCGTGGGTGCTCGACCCGGTGGCCGTGGGCGCGGGTGCGGCGGAATATGATGCCGTGGTCAAGGGTTTGCTGGAATTCAGGCCGGCCGCGATCCGGGGCAATGCCTCGGAACTGGTGGCGCTTGCGGGCGGCGTCGGCGGCGGTCAGGGGGTCGAGACGACGCTGACCTCGGACACCGCGCTGCCGTTCCTGCAACAGGTCGCGGCCGAGCTGGGCACGATCGCGGCGGTTTCGGGGCCGGTCGATTACATCACCGACGGCATGACGACGGTTTCGGTGGGCGGCGGCGATGCGCGGCTGACACAGGTGACGGGGGCGGGATGCGCGCTCGGGGCGCTGATCTCGGGCCTGCTTGCGGGGGCGGAGGACAGGCTGACCGCCGTGGTCGCGGCCCATGCGATCTACGCGCGGGCGGCGGAGCGGGCCTCGGCGGCGAAGGGCACCGGCAGCTTTGCCGTGGCCTTCCTCGACCAGCTTTCGCTGATCGACCCCGCCGAATAGCGAGGTGGCAAAATGCGCCGTGTCGCGATGGGCGGGCGACACGGGCGCAGCAGGAACGCCGGGGCGGCTATTTCTTCCGCTTGCCTTCGTTTTCTCCGGCCTCGTTGATCGCCATCACGGCCAGAGCCGTCAGCTTGGCATCCGCAGCCTTTTCCTCATCGAGGATCGAGGTCAGCAGGCCATGCGCCTCGTCGTGGTGCAGGACCTTCGCCCATTCGCGCAAGGTGCCGTAGCGGGCGATCTCGTAATGCTCGACCGCCTGCGCCGCGCCGATCAGCGCCACGTCGAGCGCATGACCCTCCGCCTCTTCGATCAGCCCGTCCGCTTCCTTCAGCAGACCGGCCATCGCGTCGCATTTCTCGCCGCTGGCCTCCTGCCCGACGGATTTGAACACCGCCTCCAGCGTTTTGATATGGCCTTTGGTTTCCTTCAGATGGTCATCCACCAAGAGCTTCAGCTCGGCATTGTTGACCGATCTGGAGATTTTCGGCAGCGCCTTGGCCAGCGCCGTCTCTGCCCAGTAGATATCCTGCAAGGTATGTTCGAATGCCTCTGCGAGGGTTTTCATCACCGGTCCTCCCCATCCCTGTAAGGCCGCCCCGAAGCCGGGGCGGCGCGCTGTTCCGTTCCGGCACGATCAGTGCCGATATCAGTGCCGATGTTCGGGCATCGCCTTCAGGTCGTCCTTGGTCCAGCGGGTGACGGCATGCACCCTCGCTTCATCGTCGCGCATGAAGGACAGATCGCGCGCCGGAATCGCGACAGGCTTTGCCCCGATGCCAAGGAAGCCGCCCACGTCGACGACGACCTGCGCCGAGGCGCCGGCGCCGTGAACCTCGGACACATGGCCGATCTTTTCGTCATTCGGCCCGTAGATCGTGGCGCCGTCCAGAACGTCGTCGGTCAGTTCCACCTCGTTCAAGGGGGTATGCAGGGTATGGTCCATGATCGTTACTCCTCCTGTTATGCTACATGGAGGGACAACGCCCGCGCGGGCAGAACGTTCCGGCCTGTTTCCGGCCTGAGCGGTCCGGCGCGCATTTCAGAACGGGGCCTGGGTGGAGAGGGCGCAGGGGGCGCTGCCCCCGCCCGTTCCGGGCTCCCCCGGGATATTTATGGAAGAATGATGGGAAGAAGGGTTCGCCGGGGTGGTCTTGGGCTGCGCTCGGGAGCCTTGCATTTCGCGCCCGGTTTCTGCCCGGTGACCCGGTTTTGGCTTTCCGGCGTATTTTCGTATAGGATCCGGCCAGCGATCATCGCTTGCCGCCGAAGGAGGAACCAATGCTGTATCTCGACACCCCGACATCGCGTGATCTTGCGTCCCTGAATGAGCTGCGTGCGGAGGTCTGCGTGTCGATCTACCTGCCGACCACGCCGATCACCCAGGACATCCAGACGGCGCGGATCACTTTTTCCAACCTTGCGAAAGAGGCGATCCGCCAGCTTGAGGACGCGGGAACGGACAAGCGGCGGCTGGCGGCGTTGCAGGAAAATCTGGACGACCTGGCCGATGACGATGAATTCTGGCGGTTTCAGGCGCACAGCCTTGCCGTCTTTGCCACGCCGGATTCGCTGCGCACCTACCGGCTGGCCAACAATCTGGGCGAGATCGTGGAGGTGTCGGACCGCTTCCACCTCAAGCCGCTGATCCGCGCCATCACCTTCCCGCATGCGGCCTATGTGCTGGCGATTTCGGAAAATGCGGTGCGGCTGGTGGAGGTATCGGCCGATCTGCCGGCGGCGACGGTGCGGGTGCCAGACCTGCCGAAGGACGCGGCCAGCGCCGTGGGCAAGTCCACCATCAACGACCGTTCGCCCAGCGGCCGCCTGCAGGGCAGCGAGGGGCAGAAGACCCGGCTGGCGCAATATGTGCGCAAGGTCGATGCGGCGCTGCGGCCGATCCTTGCCGGCAGCGACATTCCGGTGATCCTTGCCGCAACGCAGCCGGTCGAGGCCATCTTCCGCTCCGTCAGCGCGATCGGCGTGCTGCCGCAGGCCATATCGGGCAGCCACGACCGGACGACGGATGCCGATCTGGCCGCCGCCGCGCGACCGATCCTCGATGCGCATTACGCAAAGCAGATCGAGGATTTCCGCACCCTGTTCAGCACCCGCGAAGGTCAGGGCCGCGCCACGACCGATATCGCGGTCGCCGCGCGGGCGGCGACGTTCGGCAATATCGACCAGCTTCTGGTGGATATCGACAATGTGGTGAACGGCACGGTGGACGAGGAAACCGGCGCCGTGACCTTCGACGCGGAGGGCGACGCCCACAACTACGGCGTCGTGGACGAGATCGCCGGCCGCGCGCTGCGGTCGGGCGGGAGGGTGCTTGGCGTGCGCAAGGACGACGTTCCCGGCGGGCAATCGCTGGCCGCGATCCTGCGCAGCCCGCTCTGACGGACGGATCGTCCGGTCATTGCCGGCGGGTGATGACCAGAACGTCGCAGGCGGCCCCGGCCAGCACGCGGCGCGCGACGCTGCCCAGAAGGGTTTGCGCGACAGCGCCGCGCCCGTGCGCCCCAAGGGCCAGCAGGTCGATGCGCCCGCGTTTCGAGAACCGCACCAGCGCGGCCCCCGGTTCGCCGTCGAGGAAGCGGACCGGAAGCGCCCCGGCCCCGGGGGTGTCGCGCCGGAAGACCGCAAGCTCTTGCTGCGCCCGGTCGGTGCGGTCCGCGCGGTATCGCTCCATCTCGCCCTGCGAGGTTCCGGCGCGCAGCAACGCCTGCCGGAAGGTCAGCGGAATGTCGATGGCATGGACCAGTTGCACCGCGGCATCGGGCGCCAGCCTGCGCGCCTCGCTGACGGCGCGGGCCGAATGGAGGATCGAGACTGGCAAACAAGCGACCGAAGCCGGAAGAGATTGTGTCGAGGTTACGGCAGGTTGAGGTTCTGATGGGGCAAGGCCTGTCCCGTCTTGATGCGATCAGGCGGATCGGTGTTGTCGAACGGATTTATTACCGCTGGCGCGAGCAATATGGGGGGATGGGCGTGGATCAGTTGAAGGAACTGAAGCGTCTTCAGCAGGAGAACGAGCGGCTCAGGCGATCTGACGCTGGACAAGCTCATTCTGGATGAGGCGGCTCGGGAAACTTCTGAGCCCCGCTCGCCGCCGGGCCTGTATGGATCATGTCCGTGGTGAGTTGGGCGTTTCCGAGCGTCGGGTTTGCCAGGTCGACACAGCGCAAGCTGCCGAGAGGTCGAGCGGACGAGGACCGCTTGGTCGCCGACATGATCGGGTTGGCCCGACAATATGGCCGCCATGGCTATCGCCGGAACGCCGCCCTGTTGCGGGATGCCGGATGGCAGGTGAACGACAGCCTGTGGCGGCGGGAGGGGCTGAAATTGCCGATCAAGCAACCGAAGAAGGGCCGACTGTGGTTGCATGACGGATCCTGCGTCCGGTTGCGGCCTGAACACGTCTGGTCTTATGACGTCGTTCATTGGGCGTTGCTGCAGGAATCCCCGTGCAGCGGGCTTCACATGGGGAACCATTGGTTTAATGATCTGAGGTGACGGGACCTGCCCCTGCCCGCTACCGCACGACGAACTGGAAGAGTTACAATGAGGCGCTGAAGCGACGCGGTTCCCTGCTGCTCTGGCTGGACAGGGACATGGTGCGGCTCGCGCCCAAGGCCGGTCGCAATGGTCGGCCGCCGGTGTTCAGCGGTGAGGAGGATCGGAAAACAGTCCATTGGACTGTTTTCCGGCGAGCGCGATCCCGTTTTGTCTGACGATGAAGGTCCTGTGTAAGCGGTGCAAAGACCTCCGAAACACCCCGATGTCTGGATTATTTCAGGGGCGCGCCTGGCCATGATTACATCATCGGCGCCACATCTCGGACCCGATTCGACGGTAAGGACCATGTCCATCCTGTAGCCTCAGGCGGAGAAGCCGCCATGATCATCTAACCCTTCTAAGGTGAGCGCCAGATCGCGCTCGGGCTTGCCAGTGAAACCGTCCCTCGAAATAGTGGTCTGCATGTTCGGTAGGTCGGCTGCCGTTCATGCTCAGGAAGGTTCAGGATGACGGACCAGGGCAATGGCCCCAAGAAAATCAAGCGGCGTCGGGGAAACACCCTCGAGAACTGGGAGGTCGCGCTGGTTAAGGCGATGATCACCCGTGGTGGGGTATTCACAAATGATCAGGACATTCTGGCCTATTTCACGCGGCCGACACGAACCGTCAATCACCGGCTCATTGGGGAAATACGCACGGAAGCCAAGCATAAAGCTATAAAGTCGGCGACTGAAGACGACCTGGACGCCTTTCTGTCGACATGGCCGGACATCGATCATGCGACCGGCTTGAGCATTCGCGGCGATGAACTGCTCATCAAGGCGCGAGAAGCGATGATCGCCGGGGTCCAGACCTTCAACTCCGCCGGGCTGACCTTCCGAGCCGAACTGTTCATCGTTACAGCGATCATCGCCTGGACATATCTGCTACACGCCTGGTTCCGACGGGAAGGGATCGATTACCGGTATCCAGGACAAGCCACCAAGGAAGGTGCTGAAAAATTCTGGGAACTCGGTCACTGCCTCAAGCAGCCGAAATGCCCGGTGAAAGGCGGGGCCGCCAGGAACCTCGGGTTTCTGATCGAGATCCGCCATGAGATCGAACACCGCTCGACCAACCGGATTGACGATGCGCTCGGCGCCAAGTTGCAGTCCTGCGCACTGAATTTCAACGATCTGCTGAAGAAGGAGTTCGGGGTCCAGTATGGGTTGGAGAAGCGCCTGCCACTTGCGTTGCAGTTCGTTTCTTTCGGCGTGGAACAGCGGGCTGCCCTGAAGAAGGCATCTGGCCTTCCGAAGCATATAGAGGCGGCGATTGATGCGTTCGAGCATGGTCTGACCGAAGAGGAGATGAAGGATCCGGCCTACCGCATCTCCTACGGCTTCGTGCCGATGGTGGCGAAGAGGCCCGGCGCAGCCGACACCGCAGTTCATATCGTCGCCAGCGGCAGCGATGAAGCGGGAGAGATCAGCAAGATCATCCTCAAGGAGGTGAACAAGGATCGGTATCCACCCAACAAAGTGGTGGAGAAGATGCAGGCGGCAGGTTTCCCGAAAACTCCGCCTGCATGACCATACGCAGCTATGGAAGCAGCTTGGCGCGAAAAACCCGGGCAAGGGTTTCGGGTGCGTCGGTGACTATGGGAATTGGGTTTGGTTCGATCGTTGGATCGATCAGGTGCGCCAGCATTGCGAAGCTGAAGGTGAGAAATTCCGTTAATCGTCAGACCATTCATGTCAGTCGGTAGTCCCTCTGACCTGGTTCCAACGCCTTCGGGCCGGAACTCCTACGGGATTCCGGCTTCTGGCATTTTTTACAAGGGTAGCCCCGGCCCTAAACCGTTCACCTGCTCAGTCATGAATCGCTTCAATACGTTCGGCACCGCCGAGATCGAGCGCATGGCAGGAACCCAACGGGGAAAGGCTGTCCTCTTAACCTTCTTTCCGTGCTATTTTCGGGAAGGAGGAAGCCGCCATGGATGTATCATCGAAGACCATGAAGTTGCCACGTGACGCGGCCAGCAAGGTTGCGCAACAGCGGATGAGCGTTCT